>NZ_JBIAOK010000005.1:0-192833 GCF_042878735.1 Streptomyces sp. NPDC003456 | reverse complement strand
GCCCGGGGGGGGGGGGGGGGGGTGGGTGGGGGGGGGGGGGGGCGCGGCGGGGGGGGGGGGGGGGTTGGGGGGGGCGGGGGGGGGGGGGGGGGGGGGGGGGGGGGGGGGGGCCCCCCGGGGGGCCCCCCCCCCCCCCGCCGCCGTCACAGCCTCGGGTCCACCGGCTCCGACTCCAGGGCCAGCACCCCGAACACGGCCTCGTGCACCCGCCACAGCGGCTCGCCCCCGGCCAGGCGGTCCAGGGCCTCCAGACCCAGGGCGTACTCGCGCAGCGCCAGGGACCGCTTGTGGTTGAGGAACCGCGAGCGCAGGCGGGCCAGGTTCTCCGGACGCGTGTACTCCGGACCGTAGATGATCCGCAGGTACTCGCGGCCGCGGCACTTGATCCCGGGCTGCACCAGGCGGCCCTGCCCGTCCCGCACCACCGCGCCCACCGGCTTGACGACCATGCCCTCGCCGCCGCGGCCGGTCATCTCCAGCCACCAGTCGACACCGGCCTGCACGGACTCGGGGTCGCCGGTGTCGACGTGGAGCCGCCGGGTGGTCTGCAGCAGGCCGCTGCCGTCGTGCTCGACGAGCCGGTCCAGCAGGGCGAGCTGCTCGTCGTGGGGCAGCGCGGCCAGGCTCCTGCCCTGGACGGCGAGGATTTGGAACGGCGCCAGGCGGACGCCGTCCAGTCCGTCGGTGGTCCAGCAGTAGCGCCGGTAGGCCGCCGTGAACGCGGCGGCGTCGGCCGCGCGTTCACCGGTGCGCTCCAGCAGCCCGGACACGTCCACGCCCCGGCCGGCCGCGCCCCGCAGCGCCCGCAGCGCCTGCGGCAGCACCGCGCCGGACGCGGCGCCCACGGCCGCGTACTGCGAGCGCAGCAGCCCGGACGCCTTCAGGGACCAGGGCATCAGCTCCGCGTCCAGCAGCAGCCAGTCCGTCTCCAGCTCGTCCCACAGGCCCGCCTCGCCGGCCGCCGTGCGCACCTGGTCGAGGATCTGCTCGGTGAGCGCCTCGTCGTCCAGGAACGGACGGCCGGTCCGGGTGTAGAGCGAGCCCGTCGGACCGTCCACCCCGAAGCGCCGGGCCGCCGCCGCGGCGTCGCGGCACACCAGGGCCACCGCCCGGGAGCCCATGTGCTTCTCCTCGCACACGACGCGCGCGACACCGTCCTCCCGGTACTGGGCGAACGTCTCGGCCGGGTGCTCCAGGTACCCCTCGACGCGGCTGGTGGCCGTCGGCGCCATCGTCGGCGGCAGGTACGGCAGCAGCCGCGGGTCCACCGCGAAGCGGCTCATGACCTCCAGCGCCGCCGCCGCGTTCTCCTCGCGGATCGTGATCCGGCCCTGGTACCGGGTCTCCACGACCCGGCGGCCCCGCACGTCGGCCAGGTCCAGCGGCCGGCCGTCCTGCCCGCCGGGCGCCTCGCTGCGCAGCGGCTTCGCCGGCTCGTACCAGACCCGCTCCGCGGGCACCTCGGCCAGCTCGCGCTCCGGCCAGCGCAGCGCGGTGAGCTTGCCGCCGAAGACCGCGCCGGTGTCCAGGCAGATCGTGTTGTTGAGCCAGGTGGCCTCGGGGACGGGGGTGTGCCCGTAGACGACGGCCGCCCGGCCGCGGTAGTCCTCCGCCCACGGGTAGCGCACCGGCAGGCCGAACTCGTCGGTCTCCCCGGTGGTGTCGCCGTACAGGGCGTGGCTGCGGACCCGGCCGGAGGTGCGGCCGTGGTACTTCTCGGGCAGACCGGCGTGGCAGACCACGAGCCGCCCGCCGTCGAGGACGTAGTGGCTGACGAGCCCGTCGAGGAAGCGGCGCACCTCGGCGACGAACTCCTCGCTCTCGCCGGCCATCTGCTCGATGGTCTCCGCGAGCCCGTGCGTGTGCTGCACGTTGCGGCCGCGCAGGTAGCGGCCGTACTTGTTCTCGTGGTTCCCGGGCACGCACAGGGCGTTGCCGGACGCCACCATCGCCATGACGCGGCGCAGCACGCCCGGGCTGTCCGGGCCGCGGTCGACCAGGTCGCCGACGAAGACGGCCGTACGGCCCTCGGGGTGGACCCCGTCGACGTAACCCAGCTTGCCCAGCAGGGCCTCCAGTTCGGCGGAGCAGCCGTGGACGTCGCCGATGATGTCGAAGGGGCCGGTGAGGTGGGTGAGGTCGTTGAATCGCTTCTCGGTGACGACGGTGGCGTGCTCGACCTCCTCCGCACCGCGCAGGACGTGCACCTTGCGGAAGCCCTCGCGCTCCAGGTGGCGCAGGGAGCGGCGCAGTTCGCGGGTGTGGCGCTGGACGACCCGGCGGGGCATGTCGGCGCGGTCGGTGCGCGTCGCGTTGCGCGCGGCGCACACCTCCTCGGGCACGTCGAGCACGATGGCGACGGGCAGCACGTCGTGCTTGCGGGCCAGGTCGACGAGCTGGCGGCGGGCCTCGGACTGCACGCTGGTGGCGTCCACCACGGTGCGGCGGCCGGCGGCCAGGCGCTTGGAGGCGATGTAGTGCAGGACGTCGAAGGCGTCCCTGGTGGCGCTCTGGTCGTTCTCGTCGTCCGAGACGAGGCCGCGGCAGAAGTCGGAGGAGATCACCTCGGTGGGCTTGAAGTGCCTGCGGGCGAAGGTGGACTTGCCGGAGCCGGAGGCCCCGATGAGCACCACCAGGGACAGGTCGGTGACGGGCAGCACGCGCCCCTGCGTCTCGTCGGTCATGCCGCCTTCGCCTCCTTCGGGGTGGTCATCGTGAACACGGCCATCTGTGTGGGCGGCCCGACCTCGGGGTCGTCGGCGCCGACGGGGACGAACTCGACGCCGTAGCCGTGCCGTGCGGCCACCGCGTCAGCCCACGCGCGGAACTCGGCGCGGGTCCACTCGAAGCGGTGGTCGCCGTGCCGGACGTGACCGGCCGGGAGGCTCTCCCAGCGGACGTTGTACTCCACGTTGGGGGTCGTCACCAGGACCGTGCGCGGCCGGGCCGAGCCGA
Source organism: Streptomyces sp. NPDC003456 (assembly GCF_042878735.1). Classification (NCBI taxonomy): domain Bacteria; kingdom Bacillati; phylum Actinomycetota; class Actinomycetes; order Kitasatosporales; family Streptomycetaceae; genus Streptomyces; species Streptomyces sp. NPDC003456. Next base: position 189,878 of record NZ_JBIAOK010000005.1, on the reverse strand, counting down.
ACACGGCGTACTCCAGGGCGGGCAGCCGGGGCAGGTCCAGGTGCTCGATCACCTCGCTGAGCACGGCGGCGTCGTAGCCCTTGAGCCGGGCGTCGGTGTAGGCGAGCGAGCCCTGGAAGAGGGTGACGCGGGACGCCTGGCGCTCGCCCATGCGGTCCAGCTTCAGACGGCGGGAGGCGATGGTGAGCGCGCGCATCGACACGTCGACGCCGACGATCTCGGTGAACACCGGGTCCTTGAGGAGGGCCTGCACCAACTGGCCCTGGCCGCAGCCCAGGTCGAGCACCCGGGCGGCGCCGGACCGCCGCAGCGCGGTGACGATCGCCTCGCGGCGCTGCACCGCCAGCGGGGTCGGCTTCTCCTCCGTCTCGGTCTCCTCGGCGACCGCGTTGTCGATGTCCTCGACCTCGCTGTCGTCGGTCTCGGCGAGCCGGACCAGCTCCAGCCGCTCGGTCGCCGCGCGGGTCAGCGACCAGCGGCGCGTCAGGTAGCGGCTGGTGATGAGCCGCTGCTGCGGGTGGCCGGGCAGCCAGCCCTCACCGGCGCGCAGCAGTTTGTCGACCTCGTCGGGGGCGACCCAGTAGTGCTTGGCGTCGTCGAGGACCGGCAGCAGCACGTACAGGTGGCGCAGGGCCTCGGCCAGGGTGAGCGCGTCGGACTCCAGGACCAGGTGCACGTACCGCGAGTCGCCCCACTCGGGGAACTCGGCGTCCAGCGGCACCGGTTCGGCCGTGACCGTCCAGCCCAGCGGCTCGAACAGCTCCGCCACGAGGCCCGGGCCGCCGCGGGCGGGCAGCGCGGGCACCTCCACACGCAACGGCCTGGTCTGCCCGGGCAGTTCCGGGCGGGCGTTGCAGACACCCTTGACGGCACTGGAGAAGACGGTGCTCAGCGCGACGGCGAGCAGCGAGGAGGCCGCGTACGGGCGGTCGTTGACGTACTGCGCGAGGGCCGCGTCCGGGGCGCCGCCGCGGCCCTTGCCCTTGCCCTTCCTGACCAGGGCCACCGGATCGACCTCCAGCAGCAGCGCCGCCGTGCAGCGCCGGTCGTCGGCCTCGGGGTAGAGGACGTGGGCCGTGCCGTGGGAGGTGGAGAACGCCTGGGCCTTGCCGGGATGCTTGTGCAGCAGGTAGCCGAGGTCGGTCGCGGGGCGTTCGGGCGTGCCGGTGGTGGTGATCGTCAGGAACATGCGGAGGGCCTCTCCGGCCGGGTGGACGTCTGGGGTGCCGTGCGCGCAGGAGCCCCCAGGAGGGGTGCTCCCGGGGGCTCGGCAGGACGACGCCCACAGCTTCGCACACCCGTGCCCACCAGCGCCTTCGTTTATCGAGGCGGCCGGCGGGCCCGGCCGGTACCGGGCCGGTTCAGTTCAGCTGCGACTGCACCTGCGCGGAGATCAGCTCCAGGTGGTCCAGGTCGTGCAGGTCGAGGACCTGGAGGTAGATGCGGGCGGAGCCGGCCTCGGCGTAGCGGCCGATCTTGTCGACGACCTCGGCCGGGGAACCCGCCAGGCCGTTGAGCTTCAGCTCGTCCACCTCGCGGCCGATCGCCGCGGCCCGGCGGGCGACCTCCTGGTCGTCCCGGCCGACGCAGACCACCAGGGCGTTGGAGTAGACCAGGTCGTCACCGCTGCGGCCCGCCTCCTCGGCCGCGGCGCGCACCCGGGCGAACTGGCGCTCGCTGTCCTCGACGGAGGCGAAGGGCATGTTGAACTCGTCCGCGTACCGGGCGGCGAGCCGCGGGGTGCGGGTGGGGCCGTGGCCGCCGACGAGCACGGGGATCTTGCGCTGGGCCGGCTTGGGCAGCGCCGGGGACTCCGTGAGGTCGTAGTACGTGCCGTGGAAGTCGAAGGTCTTGCCGGTCTCCGTCGCCCACAGGCCGGTGACGATCGCCAGCTGCTCCTCGAGGCGGGCGAACTTCTCCTTGGGGAAGGGGATGCCGTACGCCTTGTGCTCCTCCTCGAACCAGCCCGCGCCGAGGCCGAGTTCGATCCGGCCGCCGGACATCTGGTCGACCTGGGCGACCTGGATGGCGAGCACGCCGGGCAGCCGGAAGGTGCCGGCGGTCATCAGGGTGCCGAGGCGGATGCGCTGGGTCTCGCGGGCGAGTCCGGCCAGGGTGATCCAGGCGTCGGTGGGGCCGGGCAGGCCGTCGACGCTGCCCATGCGCAGGTAGTGGTCGGAGCGGAAGAAGGCGTCGAAGCCGAGGTCCTCGGTGGCCTTGGCGACGGTCAGCAGCGTGTCATAGGTGGCCCCCTGCTGGGGCTCGGTGAAGATGCGCAGGTCCATACCTCCATCCTGCACGCCGCGGTGGGCGATCTCGCGGCCGGACCCCGGCCCCGCCGGTCCCCGGTCGGGTGAAATTACCTCCATACCGCGGTCCGCGCCCGGTCCGGCCGGTGACCGGCCCCGATGGTGATCGTTGGCTCGGGCGGAGCCGGAGCAGCCGGCTTCCGCACCGGCCGGTGAGCGCCGGGCGCCGACCGTGTCGGCCTCCCCGGGGGCCAGGGGCCGAGGAGGCCGTCATGTCCGAAGAGACCGTGCCGCAGCAGGGCGGGGCGCAGCCGAAGGGGCTGCTGCAGCAGATGGAGGAGCTGATGGCGGCGCTGAACGCGGACCTGTCGGCGCTGGACGCGGACCTCCGGTCGGCGGGCGAGGCGGAGCACGCGACGGCCGAGGGCGGCCGGACGGCTTAGGCGCCGCGCCCCGGCTGCCGCAGCTCCGGCCGGTCGGCCGACGGCGAGACCCCACGCGGCCGCCGCCCCCTCACGCCCCGCACAGGCGAGCCCCCACGCGGCCGCGGCCTCGTCACGCCCCGCACAGGCAAGGCCTCACGTGGCCGCGGCCTCGTCCCGCCCGGCACAGTGGGGCGGCGCTCCGCTCCCCCGCTGGGCGCCGGGGCGTGCGCACGGCCGCGCGCAGCGCTTGCCCGGGGACGTGCCATGCGCCGAGCCCCTGCCTCCGGGCTCCGCACCGCGCGGGCCCGAGGCCGCGCGGGGCCCCGGGCCCGCGCGGGGCCGAGGCCGAGGCCGCGCGGAGCGAAGCCGCGCGGAGCCGGCGGAACCCAGCTCGCAGGGGATCTCGCACCCGGGCGCCGCGCCGGGACTCGGACGCCCAGGTACCTGCCGCGCAGGATCCGCCGCACCCCGGGCTCAGGACGGAGCCGCGCCGGGCCCCGGCCGCGCACGGTTTCGACCCGGGCCCCGCCCGCGCAGGACTTCGTACTCGGGCGCCGCGCCGGGGCTCGGACGCGCAGGTACCTGCCGCGCAGGATCCGCCGCACCCCAGGCCTTGTGCCGAGCGGGTGCTCTCCCGGCCAGCGGGCCGTTCCGTACGACGGTCTCGTCGCCGGGGCGGGCGCGGTCTAGCCCGCCTCCTTCTCCGGGAGGGCCTGCTCGCGGTCGGCGAGGCGGCGGAGCATCTCCAGGACGCGGTCGCGGGACTCGTCGGCCGCGTCGATGGCCTCCATGCACTGCCAGTACGTGCCCTCGTCGTCCGCGGCGCAGGCCAGGGCCACCAGCGCGATGCCGACCTCGCCGAGGAGCCCGCCCAGATGCATCAGGGTGTGGCGGGCGTCGCCCAACTCCGTGAGCTGACCCGCCCGCAGCTCGCCGGGAGCCAGCTCGGGCGTGTCCAGGACACCGCAGCCGCGGCCCGCCAGCTCCGTCAACCCCAGCGCCTCGCCGCGCAGTTCGGGTGGTCCGGCGACCGCGAGGCGGCTGCCGATCGCCTGCGCGAGGGCCTGCGCCTGCCACACCTCGGCCAGGATCTCCCGGACCTCGCCGCCGGCGGCCAGGGACCGTTTGCTCGTCACGATGAGCCGCACCGCTTCCATGCGCTGCCCCCGTCTGTCCCGACGCGCCGCGCGCGTCCGCTGCCCGAACTCCCTTGTTCACTACCCAGAGTGAGGTGCCCTGAGACGAAAAGCCAGAGGAAGACGGAAATTAGCGGACAACAATTCGGATGCGGGCCGCATTTCGACTACGCAGAGTACAAACGGACTGTGAGACTCCTGCCGTTCACCGCGGCGTCACTCGACCGGGAACCTCCGTTCGTTGCGGTCGATCTTCGCCGCCAGCGCGGCCAGCGGGTCGACGCCGAGCACCTCGCACAGTTGCAGCAGATACGCCAGCACGTCGGCGACCTCGTCGGTCACGCGGTGCGCGGTGTCCGGGTCGCCCATGACCCGGGCCGACTCCTCGGGCGTCAACCACTGGAAGATCTCGACCAGTTCGGACGCCTCGACACTGAGGGCGGCGACCAGGTTCTTGGGGGTGTGGTACGGCTGCCAGTTGCGCGCGGCGGCGAAATCGGCCAGCCGGCGCTGGAGGGCCGCCAGGTCCGGGTGTTCGCCGTGCGGTGCGGGGGACGGATCAGTCACGGGTCAGGTCTACCACCGTCACGCCCTCGGTCCCGGCGGCCCACGAGGCGTCGCTGACCGCCCCGACGAGCCGGATGTGCCCCCGTTCGCACATCCGTACCGCGAGGTCGAGCAGTTCCCGCCGCTGCCGCGGGTCCAGGCCCCGGTCGAATCCGTCGGCGAGGACGGTGAGCGTCTGCAGCGCCGCGGGCACCTCGCCGGCCGGGTCGACCTCCAGCACCCCGGGGCCGGTCAGCAGCACCAGGGCGAGGGCGAGGTAGCGGAGCTCGCCGTGGCCCAGCCGCGAAAGGTCCGTGCGCACACCGGCGCCGCGGTCCAGCAGGGCGCGGACCGAGGCGGGACCCTCCGAGGGGGCGGGACCGCCCGGGCGGGCGGGGCCGGCCGCCCGGAGCCCGGCGGTGGGCGTGCCCGCCCCCTGCCGGGCGGTCGGTGAGCCGGTGCCCTGCCGCACGGGGACGGGGACGGGACCCGTCCGTTCCGCGCACACGTCCTGCACCGGCCCCGCGCAGCCGGCCCGTACCGCCGCCACGAACAGGGCGTGCCGGCGGCCGCACTCGGCGCGGGTGCGCCACAGCACGTCGGCGAGGTTGGCGCAGTCGCCGAGCAGCCTGCCCGAACCGGCCGGGACGCGTGCGCGCATGCGGGAGGGCTCGGGGTCGCAGGCGTAGGCGGAGCGCAGGGCGACCACCATCTGCTCGGCGGCGGCCAGCACCCGCCGCTGGCCGGGTGTCCGGCCCGCCACACGCAGCGGGAGCAGCGCCGTGCCGAGCCGGTCGTCGGGCAGCGGGCCGCGGGTCACCGGGGCCGGCCCGGCCGTGTGCCAGGCGGCCTGCACGGTGCGCTTGCGCGGGTCGCGCAGGGCGGTCTCCAGCAGGACCGTCCCGCCCGCCGACAGCCGCTCGCCCACCACGCGCAGGTCCGGCTCGGCCTGCACGGCGATGTCGAGCCGCACGGGACCGGCCGGGCCGTCGGCCGTGCAGCCGATGCGGAAGCCGCGCCGGTGCTGGGCGTCGGGCCGGGCCCCCTCGGGCACGCAGGCGGCGGGATCCGGGAACACCTCGCCCAGTTCGGCGCCGCCCCCGAGCCGGGCGAGCGCCTCGTACGCCCGCAGCGCGCTGCTCTTGCCCGCTCCGCTGGGGCCGGCGAGGAGGGTGAGCGGCCCGAGCCGGAACACGGCGCGGCGGTGGCCGGCGAAGGCGGCCAGGCGCAGCTCGGTGACGCGGGGGCGGTCGGGGTGCGGGGGGTGGGTCATGCCCGGACGGTAGGACTGCGCACCCGGGCCGAACCGTTCCGCCTCCGGCGGGTTCCTACGAACGGGCGACCCGCGCGGGGACGGACCTGCCCGGGTTCACGTCCCGGGGACGCCGATGCCCTCCATCAGCCCGGTCACCTCGGTCCCGGCGGGTGTCAGCAGGAACACGTTGCGGTCGACGCGGTGCATCCCGCTCGCGAGCCCGAAGACGACCCCCGTGCTGAAGTCCAGCACCCGCTTGGCGACGTCCGTCTCGGCGCCGGTCAGGTCGAGCAGCACCGGCACGCCCGCCATCAGCGTCTCGGCGACGTCGCGGGCGTCGGCGAAGACGTTCACCCGCAGGACGACGAAGCGGCGCCGGGCCTCCGTCGCGGCCTCGGGGACCGCGCGGTGGCCGACCGAGGAGGGCCAGGCGTCCCGGCCTCGCAGCGGCACGACCTGGGCGAGCCCCTCCCACTGTTCGTCGGTGACATCGTGGCTGTTCACCGGCATGCTCCGTCCTGGCTCGCACTGGCTGTCTGCATCGGCCAATTGTTGCGCACCGTCACCCGTTCGGCCCAATGCGACACGCTCCGCGATGTCAATGCGGCGCGCAACGGGTTTTCCTGACTCCGCCGGCTGCCTCGGCCCGGACCCCGTCATCTACACGACCGTAGAATCCGGGAACACCGGGGCGGCGGCAGACGTTGCACCGGAGACAGACCGCACCTTAAGGAGCACGTTCTTGTCCGCCAGACCGACGGACCCTCCGGGGCACAGTCCCCGACCATCCCGCCACGGCATCACTGATCGCGGCACACGGCGGGGTGGTGTTCGATGAGTGCCGCCGATGCCCTGCTGGGCCTGCTCGCCGTGTTCGTGCTGACCGCCGGCACCGGCTACTTCGTGGCCCAGGAGTTCGCCTACGTCTCCGCCGACCGGCTCACCCTCGCCCGCGAGGCCGAAGCCGGCGACCGCGGAGCCGCCCGCGCCCTGAAGGTGCTGGAGCGGCTGTCGTTCATGCTGTCGGGCGCGCAGCTCGGCATCACCGTCACCGGACTGGTCGTCGGCTTCATCGCCGAGCCGTCGGTGTCCGCCCTGCTCAGGCCCGCCCTGTCCGGCCTCGGCCTGCCCGGCGCCGCCGTCGGCGGCGTCTCGGTGGTGCTCGCGTTCGTGCTGGCCACCGTCGTGCAGATGGTGCTGGGCGAGCTGGCCCCGAAGAACCTCGCGATCGCCGTGCCGGAGCGGCTGGCGAAGGCCCTGGCCCCCTCGACGCTGGCCTACCTCAAGGTGGTCGGCCCCGTCGTCCACGTCTTCGACTCCGCGGCGAACAGGCTGCTGCGCAGGGCCGGCATCGAGCCGGTCGAGGAGCTGCACCACGGCGCCACGCTGGAGGAACTGGGCCATCTGATCGGCGAGTCGCACGAGCAGGGCGCGCTGCCCAAGGACACCGCGGCGCTGCTGGACCACGCGCTGGAGTTCTCCGAGCGCACCCTGGACGAGGTGATGGTGCCGCGCGCCGACGCCGTCTTCGTCCGCAAGGACGCCGGTGCCGGCGAGGCCATCGACCTGATCGCCCGGCACGGCCACTCCAACTACCCGGTCCTCGGTGACCACCCGGACGACGTCTCCGGGGTGCTGGGCGTGCGCGAGCTGATGGCGCTGCCCGCCTCCCGGGTCGACGGCGCGAGGGCGGGCGAGCTGGCCCGGCGGCCGCTGCTGCTGCCCGACACGCTGCCCCTGCCCGACGCGGTCGCCCGGATGCGGGAGCTGGACGACGAGTTCGCGGTCGTCCTGGACGAGCACGGGGGCGTGGCCGGCATCGTCACCTACGAGGACATCGCCGAGGAGCTGGTGGGCGACATCGCCGACGAGTCCGACACGGTCACGGCGGTCGCCGTCGCCGACGGCGACGGCTGGCTGGTGGACGCCGGCCGCCGGCTCGACGAGGTGGCCGAGGCCACCGGCGTCCGGCTGCCGGAGGACGACGACTACGACACCGTGGCCGGACTGGTCGTGGACCGGCTCGGCCGCTTCCCGACCGTGGGCGACCGCGTCACGGTCGGCCTGCCCGGCGGCGGGAGCGCACTGATCGAGGTGCGCACGCTGGACCGGCACGTCGCCGACCGCGTGCGGCTCCGTCCGCTCGTGGCGGCCGAGGAGGCCGCGGAAGCCGAGGAGACGGCGTGAGTTTCCCGATGGCGGTCTTCGTGACCGTGCTGCTGCTGATCGGCAGCGGCTTCTTCGTGGCGGCCGAGTTCGCGCTCGTCGCCGCCAAACGGCACCGCATGGAGAAGGCGGCGGCCGAGGGGCGGCGCGGTGCCGGGGCGGCCCTGGCCGGGATGCGCGAGCTGTCGCTGATGCTGGCCGGTGCCCAGCTGGGCATCACCGTGTGCACGCTGGGCCTGGGCTCGGTGTCCAAGCCGGCGATCTCCCACGAGCTGGACCCGCTGCTGCACGCCCTGGGGCTGCCCAGCGCCGTCAGCTACGGCGTGGCGTTCGCCGTCGCCATGATCGTGGTGGTGTTCCTGCACATGGTGGTCGGCGAAATGGCCCCCAAGTCGTGGGCGATCGCCCACCCCGAGCGGTCGGCCATGCTGCTGTCCCCGCCGTTCCGGGCCGTGGTGCGGGCCGTGCGCCCGCTGATCCGGCTGCTGAACCGGGTGAGCAACGGCCTGGTACGGCTGTGCCGGGTCGCGCCGCGCGACGAGCTGGCCTCGGTGCACAACCGGGAGCAGCTGACGCACCTCGTGGAGGAGTCCGAGCGGCTGGGCCTGATCAGCACGACCGACTCGGAGCTGCTGACCCGTTCCCTGACCGAGCCGGAGACGCCGGTGGCCGCGCTCAGTATCCCGGCCGCCGACATCACCTGGGTCGAGGGCGGCGCGGACGTCGAGGCGCTGCTGCGGCTGGCCGCCGAGCACGACCGTACGCGGCTCCTGGTGCGGGAGCGGGGTGCGGTGCTGGGGTCCGTGCACGCCCGGGACGCCCTGGTGGCCCGGGCCCGGGGGCGCGCCACGTCCGCCCGGGAACTGGCCCGGCCGGTGCCGGAGCTGACGGAGGCCACCACGGTGGCCGGCGCGATCGAGGTGCTGCGCCGCCGCCGCGCCTCGCTGGCGCTGGTCCGGGACGACACGGGCCGGCTGACCGGCCTGGTCACCCTGGACGACCTCCTGGCCCGCCTGATGCAACCGGCCACGGCGGCGTGACGCCCCGACGGGCCGCTCCCCCGGGCGGCCACCCGTCGCCGCACGACCGGCGCGTCGGCCCCGCGGGCCCGCATCCGACGGCCGGACGGCCGGCGGGACCTCCCGCGGGCAGGCATCCACGGCCGGACGGACGGGGGTCCTCCCTGCGGGCCGGCGTCCCTGGCCGAACGGCCGGTGAGGCCTCCCCGCAGGCCCCCGCATCCACGGCCGGACGGCCGAGGGGGCTTCCCCGCGAACGGGCACCGGGCGTCGGGCACCGGACGCCCGGCGGGCCCTCCCCGCCGACGGGCGCCCTCGCGTCTCCGAGCGCGAGGCCGGGCCGCTGCGCGTGCCGGGGTGGGCCCCGGGTCTGAACCTCCCGCGGATCTGCACATCGCAAGTCCGGGGACGCCGGCCCGGCCGGGTCGCCGCCGTCCGGTCGGCGCCGCGCGCGGAATCGGCACCGAAAGGCCCGCTTCGCGATTCCGGGTGCAACCCCTGGGAGCGCGCCGGATCGACGGGAATGGTGAACGAGTGCGGATATGGGGTGCCCGTGCGGTCACAGCGGTGAATTCCGGCGGGGAATGACACTTCGAACTGCCCCTGCCCGATTGGCCGTTCCGCTCCGGCGGGTGTTTTGATCCTGCGACATTCACGCGAAGGGAATTCCCATGGACTTCACTCCCCCGGCCACCGGCATCGAGCTCTCCGACGCGGAGCTGGAGAACGTCTCCGGCGGCAACGCCGGCGTGGGCGCCTCCGCGAGCCTGGTGGGCGGCCTGTCCACCGGCCTGGTCGAGCCGCTGACCGTCGGCGCCTGCGCCGACCTGCAGGCCGCGCTGTCGCCGCAGGGCGCCACGGCGGGCGCGCACGCGGGCGTGCACACCACCTCGCTCTGACCGCCCGACGCGAAAGGCCCCGGGACGAGCCGGTCCCGGGGCCTTTCGCGTGCCGGCACGGCACAGGCGGGCGCCGTACCCCCGTTTCACCGGGTCACACATGTGGGGATTGTGCGAAACCCGTGACGGAAATCTGCACGGGAAGGGGGTGGGTAACACCCCGGAAGGAGGTGTCGCAGACTTACTCGGGCCCTTCAGACCCCGCCCGATACAGCGATAGGAAATCCGCGGTGACGACCGAGACGACCCGTACCGAAGAACTCCCGATCTACGAAAGCCTCATACGCGAGCGCGGCGATGTCGTCGAGGAGGCCCGCGCGGTCTCCGAGGAGACCCAGCACCGGATGAGCCAGGCGCTCGCCGGTCACCCCGTGCCCGCTGAGGAGGAGCCCGCCGGGAACTGAACGCGGGCTGCCGTGCCCGCCGCCGTGCCGTACGCAGGGGGCGGGGTGCGTGCCCTCGCCGGACGCCGTCAGGACGAGGGTTCCTCGTGTGCGGTGGACAGCAGGTCCAGGGTGAGGGCGGCGGTCCAGGAGAACCGGCGTGCTCCCCGGCCCGCGCCGGTGACCGGGTCGACGTACTCGGCGAAGCCGGTTCGTCCCGCCTGCTCCAGGAAACCTTCGCGCAACTCCTCGGCGTGGGCGTGCCGGCCGTGGGTGCGCAGTCCGTGGTGGACGAGCCAGGCGGTGTTGAACCAGGCGGGGCCGCGCCAGTAGCGGGCGGGGTCGAAGGCGCGGCCGGTGAGGTCGTAGCTGGGCACCAGGCGGGTGCCCGGCGCGGTGAAGTGCTCGGAGGCCAGCGTCGCGCACAGCCGGGTGGCGATCTCGCGCGGCAGGTGGGGCACGACGAGCGGGATCAGGCCGGTGACGCCGCGTTCGGTGACGAGCGTGTCGGTGGCGAGGTCGCGGACGAGGAACTGGCCGGTGGCGCCGTCCCAGAGCCGGGTGACCAGCCGGCGGGTGAGGAGGCCGGCGCGTTCGCGGTGGTGCCGGTGGGGGCGGTCCAGGGCGCGGGCCAGGTCGGCCAGGGCGAGTTCGCTGACGATCAGCAGGGCGTTGAAGGCCGGGTCCTCCAGGGCGAAGGCGTGCCGCGCGGTGCGGTCGTCGTAGCCCGCCGCCCGGTAGTCGGCGGCCAGCCGCACGTACCGGCCGTAGTCCAGATCGGTGGGCCGGTCGGCGGGGTGGCCGTGCTGGAGGTCGGCGCGGCGGAACATGCTGGACGCGGCGGGCTCCACGCGGGTCAGGGCCCGGTCCCAGCAGGGGCTGTTGTCCATGCCGGGTTCCCACGGGTGGACGACGGCCGCGAGGCCCCCGCCGCCGAGGTCGCGGCGGGTGAGCAGGTAGTCGTGCCAGGCCTGGAGCCGGGGCAGGACGCGGGCGAGGAAGCCGCGGCGCGCGGAGAGTTCCGGGTCGGCCCGGTGGACGAGCCAGGCCGCCAGCGCGTGCACCGGGGGCTGGACGATGCCGGAGGTCTCCGGGGTGGTGGGGGCGCCGGCGGCGCGGCCGGCCCGGGACGACTGCCAGAAGTCGGGGCTCGGGAAGTAGGCGCCGTGAGGCAGATCGGAGTTGAAGACGATGTGCGGGACGCGTCCGTCGGCCCACTGCCCGGCCAGCAAGGACTCCAGTTCGCGCTGGGCGCGGCGGGCGGACAGGTGGCGCAGGCCGATCGCGACGAACGCGGAGTCCCAGCTCCACTGGTGCGGGTAGAGGGTGCGGGAGGGGACGGTGGAGGTGCCGGTCCAGTTGTCGAGCAGGACCCGCGCCGCGCCGCGCCTCAGTGTCAGCAGGCCGGGCCCTTTGGCCTGCAGGGTGTCTCCGGGCAGGAGTTGTTCCTGGGCGGCGGTCTCGGACATGTGGGCCTCTCAAGATTCCAGGACGGTCTCGAGCGCCTGGGGAGGGTGCGCACGGGGTTGCGACGACACTATCCCCAACTTATGTCTTGTCAACCAGCAGAACCGTCACCGAGATGCATGACCAGTAGACGTAAGTCGACAACGGGCACACGGCCGAACTCGCCCCCCGTCGCCGCCCGGCCCGCACGCCCGCACGCCTGCGCGCCTGCGCGCCTGCACGGCAAGGCACCCCTCCTGGAGGAACCCTTCGGCCCCGGTCCGGCGGCGGCCCGCCCCTTCACCACCCCGGCCGTGGCGACGAAGACGCCGGGCGCGCTGGGCGCCCGGCGTGGGTGGTACCTGGAGACGCTCCTGGACCGGGCCGTCACCCGCTGAGCGGGTCGTGCCCCCAGTTCATCAGGGAGTACCGCCACTTCGTGTCCCGCACGTCCCCGGAGGGCTCCTGCGCCAGGTGGCGGCGGACGTAACCGACGACCTTCCGCATGTGCTGGTAGTCGTCGTCCGTGAGGTCGCCCTTCTTGGCCCGCAGGATCTCCACGATGCGCCGGCCGGAGGCGTGCCCGGTGGACTCGCCCCCGTCCTTGTGCTGACCGGCGCCGCGCGACTCGTCCGACTCCAGCCACGTGTCCAGCTCGGCCGGCGTCATGTTCACCAGCTCACGGAACTCTTTCCAGGTCGCGTCGCGCTGACCGTCGTCCACGCCGCCTCACTTCTTCTTCTTGAGCGCGGACGGCTTGTGGACCGCGGTCCGGCCGGACTTGTCGCTGCGGACCTCGTACTGCGGGTCGTCGGGCGAGGCGTCGACCGTCCGGCCGGCCGCCTCCGTCCGTTTGGTGATCTTCCGCTCGACCTTGCCCTCGGTGGTGCTGCCGTGACTGCTCCAGGTGACCTTGTCGCCCTTCTTCGGCTTGTCGCCCTCGCTGCGGTTCTTCGCCATGCCGTGCTCCCTAGGGGTGACGTGCTGTCCCTCCAGCGTGCGGGCCGGGAGTGCACACCGCAGCTCGACGGGCGTCAGCCGGGTACCCGTGCGCGCCGCCCGCTCACGGCTCCTCCCACACGAGCGCCGTCAGCCCCGCGCCCGCGACGGTGACCGGCACCTCGGCCTGGTTCAGCAGCCGCACCCGCATGCCGCGCCCCGAGCCGAGCCGCTTGGTCAGGGGCACCACGGCGAAGGTGCCGCCGGCGGTGCCGGTGATCTCGTGGATCGGGTGGTCGGTGCGCAGCTCGTCGCCCTGGTACTCCGACATGCGCGCCTGGACCACCGCGCCCACCGGCAGGCCCTCCAGATGCAGGCTGACCGTGCCGGTGAAGCGGGCGGGCCCGCGCGCGAACACGCTGCCGCCGGAGGCGTGGCCGCCGGTCTCGTCGGCCCACTCGGCGGTGAACTCCACCGAGTCCCAGACACCGGGCCGCAGTTCGTACGGCCGGGCGACTCCGAGGTTGACGTACTGGGGCATGGGGTCCTCTCCATTCCAGCGGCCCGCGGGCAGGGCCAGGGCGTCGGCGACGTCGCGCCGGAAGTCGGCCATGTCGAACCCGCGTGGGTCGACCTTCGAGTCGCTCCACTCCAGATGGCCGATGGTGCTCTTGCGGCCCCAGCCGTGCGCGCGGCAGACGGCGGCGGTGGCCTTGACCATCGCGAGGTACTGGGCGGGCGGCCAGGGGTCCTTGCCGTCGCCCTTGTTCTCGCACTCCCAGCCGTAGAAGCGGGCGTTGCCGTCGACCGACCCGGCGGATCCGTCGTGCTCGTGCGTGGCGGGCGGGTATCTGCCGTAGGACTCGCCGATGACGGCGTCGAGCACGTCGCCGTCGCCGCCTCCGGCGTGGTTGGCCCGGCCGTTGCCGGTCAGGTGGACCACGCCATCCTTGGTGATGCAGCCGGTGGCGAGCGGGCCGGGCAGGGCGCTGTGCCCGCGGTAGATCAGCCCGACGACGTCGGTGCCCGGACCGGTGACGGTGTGATGGATCATCACACCGTGCACGGGGCCCCAAGGGCCGACGTGGTTGCGGTTGTTGGTGCGCCATCCGGGCACCTCGTGGACGGCGCAGCCCTCGGCCTTCAGCGCGGCGACGAGCCGGGCGGCGGTGAGCGGGGTGGCCATGAGCGGGTCCTCCGTTCCGGCGTGGGGGTACCGGTCTGAAGACGGTGCGAACACACCTGGGGAGCGCGTCCGCGACGGGACGCGAGAGTGGACTTGCCTGTAGTTACGTGCGATTGGGGGGATGGGTGGAACCGAGAAGGGCCGGGAGGTGTGCCGAGCCTCGTGGGGTGCGGTGCCGCGCACACGTCCGGGATGCGGTTATTCCCACAGTCCACCCCTTTGCTCACCTTCGCGGGACCGCAATCGCGAATTAGGCGCGATTACGACGCCGTCGACGGCCGCCTTGCTCGCGCGGAACACGCCCAGGGGGCCGGATGCGCACCTGTCTGCGCGCACCCGGCCCCCTGGGCGTGTTCGATTCGGCGCGGTGTGTCAGGCGCCGAGCCGGTTCACGGAGGCGTCCAGACGAGCGGCGATCTCCTCCAGTACGCGCCGCGACGGGACCTCGCCGTCCAGTTCGGTGAGGAGGTCCTCGCGGGAGGCGATCTCCAGGGCTCCTCGGTGGTCGCCGGTCTCCAGCGCCGACGCCGGGACGACCTCGGCGGCGCCCGCCACCATGACGAGGACCGGTGCGTCGGCGTCGGATTCCAGCAGGTCCTTGATCTGCTCGGGGGTGATCATGTCAGCAGCATCCTCCGTGTTCGTGACTCGTGTCCGGGCCGCCGGTCATGGCGTCCCGCCGCCCGGGCCCCGCTCCCGCCCGGCTTCCCTGCTCCCCCGGGCCGCGCGGACCGCCAGCCCGGCGCCGACGAGGAGCAGCACCAGCGCCGCGATGTTCCAGGCCCAGTCGTACGGGGTGAGGTCGACGCCGTACCGGATCTGGTGCAGGCGCAGCAGCTTGTGGTCGACGATCCCGTCGAACAGCTGGAAGGCGCCCAGGCCGAGGAGGAAGCCCGCCCAGGCGTGGGCCCGGTCGAGCGACCGGCGGCGGCGGAGATCGGCATACAGAAAGAATCCGGCCACCAGGGCCAGCAGTTCGGCACTGTGCAGCAGGCCGTCGGACAGCAGACCCACGCTGGTGGTGGAGCGGTCGTAGAAGTGGTGCCAGCCGAGGATCTGGTGGAAGACGATCTCGTCCACCGCAGCCATCACGGCGGCCCCGATCAGCGCGCAGACGGCCGCCGACCGCCGTGGCTCGGGCCGTGCGTCCGCCGAGGTGCCCGGCCGGGCCGCTCGCGTCATGGGCATCCGCCTCCGTCCGTGCGTGGGCACCGCCTGCGGCCCACCGCCGGCGGCCCGCACCGGGTACCCACCCGGCCGCGCTTCTCGCACGCACCGAGACGCGGTGCAGCCCCGCACCCGGGTCCGTCGTCCGCGGCACCGGCCCGAGGTCCTCGTCCCCGGGCTGTCCGGGCGGTCCGGGCCGTCCGGGTCGCGAGGAGGTCACCCAGCCGGTGCACGGGGCGGGCGGCGGTCACCGGAGCTCCGGCGCGGACGGGCCGGCGCCCCGGACGCGTGTCCTACCGTGCGGCGTCCCGGTCCACGGCGCCGGCCGGGACCGCCGAGGCCGGCGCGGCGGCGCGCGCGGCCTCCGCCATCAACCGGCTCCCAGACGACGTACCGCCCGGATCGCTCGCGGCGGCCATCAGCCACTCGGCCACGTCGGGGGGCGTCTGCGGCGGGACCACCAGGAGGTTCCACCGGCCCACGCGGTACGAGAGCAGCAGCAGTTCGTGCGGGTCCTGCTCCTGCTGGAACCAGCCGACCTTCATGACGCGGGCGCCGACGGGCACCTTGCGGGGAACGATGGGCCAGTGCGTGGGATTCACCGTCACGCGGGTGATCCGCCCCCACAGCGGATCCAGCACCGCGGCCAGGCGCGGGAGCTCGGCCGCCAGATCACGGGAGCGGGGCCACCAGGCACCGTCCAGCAGCGCTGGAGCGGAACCGGCGGGGACGAGTGCCAGGCGCGTGGAGGACGAGGACGGACTCTCGTCGGTCTCGGATGTCGGCGGGTGGGAAACGGTCGCTGTCATGACACGAGCCCTGCCCCGGGCCGACCGAAACCGGCCCGGCGTATTCGATCGCCGAAAACGACGCCGGCCAGGAGCAGGCGTGCGAAGAATCCTCGACACCGTCAGCCTACTCCGCACGGAGGCCGCACGGACCGGACGTCCGGCGGCACTTCGGCACACGGGCCCGTCCCCGCCGGCTCCCGCGAGCGCACGGCACCGCGATGTCGCCGGCGCACGGCGTCCCGCTCGTGCGCCGGAGGGGCCTCTACGCGTCCTGCGGTCCCCGCACCGCTCGCCCGGTGCCGGTGTCGAGCAGGATCTGCTCGGCCCGGGTGGTGCTTCCGGCGCGTACCGCCTCGGCCATGGCCGCCCGCGCGGCCTCCGGCGTCGCGTGCGGCGGCACCACGAGCAAGGAGAAGAGATCCTGCCCACCGCGGGTGATGAGCACGGTGTCGTCACCGATCGGGGAGGAGTCGATGTGGACGACCCGGTCCCCGACGGTCATGCGCGTGGGCAGCCCCTCCCAGGCGGCGGAGTCCAGGCCCACGCGCGTGACGGGCCCGAGGTGCTCGGTCAACGCGGCCAGCAGTCCGGGGAGTTCGGCGGCGACGTCCCGCGACCGCGGCCACCACGCGCCGTCGAGCGTGCCGTGCCGGTCGTGTGTCGTCTCCAGCCGCACGAGGGCCGACCCCGGCCGCACGCTCCGGTGGACGGCGTCGGGCAGGGAACCGGTCGTGTGCGCCTGGTCGGAGTCGGACATGGCATGGCCTGCTTCCCTGGACCGGAGACCGAACGGCCTCCTCCTCCCACGCTACTCCCCGCCGTCCGCCGCCGGAGCGCTCGTGCGGGCGGTCCCCGCCCGTCGCCGTGCCGGTCAGCCGTGGTCAGCCGGGTGAGTCCACCGCGGCCGCCATCAGCGACCCCGCCGTCTCCTCCGCCGTGTCCGGCGGCACCACCAGCAGATCCCAGCGCCCCTGGCCGGGAGCGAGCAGGACGACGGTGTCCGGGGCGGACGCCGCGAGGGCCCGGTGCAGCCGTACGGTCCGGTCGGCGACGAGGATCCGGTCGGGTACGCGGGACCACGTCGCCCCGCTGACGGTGACGCTCGTGATGTCGCCCCAGGCGCGCGGCAGTCCGCGGAGCAGCGCGGGCAGTTCCGCCGGCAGGTCGTACGAGCGCGGCCACCATGCCCCGTCGATGGGCCGGGGCACACCGATGCGGGGCGCGAGGCGCAGCCGGAGGGCCGGCGGGGAGGGGAGCGGGTGCGGTGGCGAGGTGGTCACGAGTGGGCTCCTGCCGTGGGTCGGGGAGTTGGATACGTCAAAGCGTCAGAGGCGACGCGCGGCGACGCGCTCGGCACTGGGCCAGCGCACGTCGTGAACCCAGCCGGCGGGTTCGAGAAGGCGGTTCACGGCTGCGGAGTTGCGCTCACCGATCAGGTGGCAGAGGGAGTTGACGCTCCAGCTGACGTGGTGGAGCAGCGCGATGCGCACGATGCCTGCCCACAGCAGGGCGGTCACGCCGCACAGCCGACTGCCGCCGATCCCCCAGCCCAGCGCGAACGGAAGGACCGGCGTGGGCAGGCACAGGCCCGGGAAAGCCCGGGCGACGGCACGGATGTCGAGGTCGGCGAGAAGGTCGGGGGCGTAACGCTCCGGCGGTGTGCGGTCGTTGCGGAACAGCCGGCCGACGTGCGCGTGCAGCACACCGCGCAACTGGCCCCGCAGACGAATGCCGTAGCGGTACGGCGAGTGCGGGTCGCCCGGCCGGTCGACCCTCATGGACGACGGCACGGGATCGGCCGGCGCGGTCGTCGTGGGCGGCGGCCCCGGAGCGGACGGCGTGAGCGTCGTCGGCGTGTGCGGAAGGGACGGCATGCGTGGGTCCTCGGCCAGGATGCGGATGGCGCGGCCGGGGTCACGGGCTGAACCAGTACGGACGGTCGGCGTGCTGTGGAGGGGCGCGAGCAGAGGGACGCGCCGGAGACGAGGCGACGGTCCGGGGCCGGTCGGTGCCGGCGCAGGAGGTGCTGCTGTCCCCCACCGTACTCCTGGCTCCCGCGGAACCGGGCAAGGCCGCCCCCGGCCCGGCGCGGCTCCGCGCCGGACGATCACCGCCCCGGACAGCGGGAGCGGTGCCAGACTGGAACGCGTGGCGGAGACGGACCGGCATCTCGACCGGCGGCTGGAGCAGGCCATCAGGGACCTGCTTCAGCGGCGTGCGGCCACTGCGTCCATCTGCCCGTCCGACGCCGCGCGCGAGGCCTACGAGGGCGACGGCGACGGCTGGCGGGCGCTGATGGACCCGGCCCGCCGGGCGGCCTGGCGCCTGGTGGAGGCGGGCGAGGTCGAGGTCACGAAGGCCGGCCGGCCCGTCACCGAGGCAGAGGCCCGCGGCCCCCTCCGCATCCGCCGCGCGGCCCCCGGCCCCGCCGACTCCGCATGACCACCCCGGCAGTCCAGGATCGCCGCACACCCCATATGAGGCGCCCTGCCTCGTCGAAGGTCAGGAAACGGCCGGTGGACGGGTTTCACTTCAGGTAGTCCAAGATCTCCGCATCACTGTCCATGAGCTCGGCCAGGACGTGGTCGACCTTCAGCTCGGCTCGGTCCTGGGCCTCACGGATGGCCTCGATGGCACGTTCCTGCTTGCTGCGGCCCTCCCGACGAGTCCGCTCGGTGAGCTTCGCGTCAAGGTCGTCGGGGAGTCGAGGTGCCATCGCCATGCAGAGTTGATACCAGGCCGGTATCAAACGGCGCGGTCGGGATGCGCTCCCGGCCCCGCGGGGCGTGGAGCCGGAAAGATCGATCCGTTCGCTGGAACCGCTGCACGGAGGGAACACGCCAAGGAACCCGCCAGACCAACGCGAGCGCAGGTCAGCGGCCCTTGGCGGTCGGCTCCAGGATCGCCACGCACTCGACGTGGTGCGTCATCGAAAACCTGTCACGGAGAGCGGCCGACGGAAAACACCAGGTCAGCAGGATGCGTGGCGCGTGTGAGCAGGCTGTCAGAGCCTCAGAGCGTCAAACGAGCGTCACCCCTAAGGCGCCCGCTTGCCCAGTTGCCGGTGTACGAGCGGCCCTCTGGGCGGGGGCCGCTGATCACCCGGAGGATGTCTCGGGTCCCAGCTCCACGACACGGATGAAGACTGCGGGCTCGGCACCCTCAGCGGAGTATCTGTACTCCCGGTCGCTTGCCAGCCGTGCGCTTGCCCCGGGGCCCAGTCGGACGATTCGGTCACCCACGGTGAGCACGAGCGTGCCTGACTTGACCAGGAAGAGTTCTTCGGAGCCAAAAGGGTCAGGGTTGGCGTCGTAGCGGTCGCCGGGCTGGAGGGTCCACTCCCACAGTTCCGGGCCGCCGACCCGGGCGCTTCCGACATGCAGAAGCCCGCGGCTGCCGGTGTTGCTCTCCCAGACCTGCACCGGCCGGTCCGGAACGTGCACGGGGTCGCCCTGGACATTGCCCAGCAGGCTGGTGAAGTCCGTGCCCAGTGCACGGGCGATCTTGTCGACGGAGACCAGGCTGGGATTGGCACCGCCCTGCTCGATCATGGTGAGCATGCGTCGGCTGAGGCCGGCCCGATCGGCGAGTGCCTGCACCGTCAGCCCAGCTGCCCGCCGGCGCGCGCGGACCTGCTGGCCGACCTTGGCCAGGAAGTCGCCGCTCGGCCCCTGCGCTTCGTCCTTGCCTTCCGCACTGTCCTCGACGCGCATGATCTCACCCTTGCGTATTATATTGCTCAGCGTGGTCAATGATATCCCGGTCATGGCAGAACCTCCTGCCCTTCCGGTGGAGAAGGTACTCGAGGCGTTGCGCATCGCGTTCACCGATCTCGTCCAGCGCAGAGCGGTGCAGCCTGCGCAGACGCTCACCCCGCTGGTGGGCGGCGGAGACGTCATCGCCTATCAGGGCGTCCTTGAGGGCGTGTACGGGGTGAAGGTGTCGCCGTACCTCCCTCAGGCGCATGGCGGTCCCGTCGTGAGCGCGTGGACTCTGTTGCTCAGCACCGGCACGGGGCAGCCGTTGCTGCTCGTCGACTCCGCGGAGCTGACCGCGGTGCGGACAGCGGCGACGACCGCCCTCGCGGTGGACCTACTGGCCCGACGGGAGGCCGACACGCTGGCGGTCGTCGGTGCCGGTCCCCTCGCGCGTGCGCATTTGCGGTACGCGCGCGCCGTACGGTCGTTCGCGGACGTGCGGGTGTATTCGCCGGCTGTGGCCGAGGGCCGTCGGGCCGCCGGCTTCGACGACGGAGTGCGGCTTGCCTCCAGCGTTGACGAGGCGGTGTCGGGCGCCCATGTCGTACTGCTGTGCACGAGCGCTGCGCGCCCGCTGCTGGATGCCGCGGTTCTGCCCGCGGAGACATTGGTGACCTCGATCAGCACCAACGCCCCTCGTGCTCACGAGATCGATCCGCAGGCGCTGAACAAGCTCGATGTCTACGGCGACCATCGCCCGACCGTGGCCGGTGCTGCGGGGGAGATGGTCCTTGCCGCCGAGGCCGGGGTGTGGGATCCGTCGATGCTGCGAGGTGATCTTTCGGAATTGCTCACAGGCGGGTGTCCGCCGCCGAGCGGCCGGCGGCCGGTGTTCTTCCGCTCGGTCGGCCTGGGGATCGAGGACGTGGCGGTGGCACGCTTGCTGATCGAGGGCTGAAAGACCCGGCCGCCAGGCCGGTTTGCCGGTGTGGCGGCCGGGCGAGGGCGAGGCGTGGCGGTTGTCCGGAGCCGGGTCCGGTTGTGGTCAGCAGTGGCGGAGGAATCGGTGCAGCACGTCGGCGCCGAAGCGCAGCGCGTCGAGGGGTACCCGCTCGTCCACGCCATGGAACATGGCGCCGAAGTCGAAGCCGGCGGGGAGCCGCAGGGGTGCGAAACCGTAGCCGGCGATTCCCAGGGGTGCGAAGGAGGCGTTGTCGGTGGAGGCGGAGGAGCAGTACGGCACGATCGTGGCCGTGGGGTCCTCGGCTCGCAGTGCGGCGTTCATGGCGCTCAAGAGGACGTCGTCGGGGTCGGATTCGTCGGCGGGCGTGAGGTCGATGACGTCCGCCTGGACGGCCGGGCCGACCAGTTCGGTGACCCGGCCGAGGAACTCCTCGGCGAATCCGGGAACGAAGCGCCCGTCGACCAGGGCCTCTGCCTCGCCCGGCACCACGTTGATCGACGAGCCGGCCCGCAGCACGGTGGGGTTGGCGACGTGGCGCAGCGAGGACGTGAGCAGTGCGGCCACCGGGGCCAGGACGGTGTCGGCCAGGGCAGGCTGATCGGTGCTGATGTCCAGGCGCGTGAGGGCGGAGATCTGCTCGACCGTTCGAGCGGAGGTGGGCGTGAGCCTGAGCGGCCAGTCCTCCTCGGCCAGCCGGTGCACGGCGGCCGACAGCTGTGCGACCGCGGACCGCGGATGCGTCAGGGAAGCGTGCCCGGCCGCGCCCCGTGCTCTGAGTCGCAGCCAGGCGACGCCCTTGCGGCCTGTTTCGATCATGTACAGACGCGTCGCGGGGTCCACCGAGACGGAGAAGCCGCCCACCTCGCTGACCGCCTGGTTGCAGTCGGTTATCAGGTCGCGGTGCTCCTGGGCCAGCCATCGTGACCCGAGGTGGCAGCCGGCTTCTTCGTCCGCGAGGAAGGCGAGAACGAGGTCCCGGGACGGAGGGGTGTTCTCACGGGCCATCTTCCGTACGGCCGTGAGAGTCATGGCGATCATGTTCTTCATGTCGACTGCCCCTCTGCCCCAGAGGCATCCCTTGCGGATCTCGCCGGCGAAGGGGTCCAGCGACCACTCATGGCGTCGGGCCGGCACCGTGTCGAGGTGGCCGTGCACCAGGAGGGCGGGCCGTGCGGGGTCCGTACCGGCAATGCGAGCCACCAGGTTGGCTCGCCGGGGCGAGCTCTCCAGCACCTGGCTCTCGATGCCCGCTTCAGCGAGGCGGGCGGCCACGTACTCGGCGGCCCGGCGCTCGCCCGGGCCGAGTCCGTCACCGGCATTGCTGGTGTCGATGCGAATGAGGTCGCGGCACAACTCCACCACCTCATCCGCGTCGCCCGTGTTCTTCTCGGGGTGCACAGGCCGGTTCACAGGACCTTCGACAGGAAGGCGCGGGTGCGCTCGTGCGCGGGGTCGCCGAGGACGGCGTCGGGGTCGCCGTGCTCAATGACCCGGCCACCGTCCAGGAAGGCGACCTGGTCGGCGACTTCGCCCGCGAAGCCCATCTCGTGGGTCACCACGATCATCGTCATCCCGGTGTCGGCCAAGTCCCGCATGACGCTGAGGACTTCCCCGACCAGTTCGGGATCGAGTGCGGAGGTGGGTTCGTCGAAGAGCAAGAGTTCGGGCCGCATGGCCAGCGCACGGGCGATGGCGACGCGCTGCTGCTGTCCACCGGAGAGCTGGGCGGGGTAGTGGTGTTCACGACCGGACAGCCCGACCCGGGCGAGCAGTTCCCGGGCCCGGCTCTCGGCCTCTTCCTTGGACTCGCGCAGCACGCGGCGCGGGGCCTCTGTGATGTTCTGAAGGGCCGTGAGGTGGGGGAAGAGGTTGAATCGCTGGAAGACCATGCCGATGCGGCTGCGGTGCCGGGCGATGTCCTTCTCGTTCAGTTCGTGCAGGACGTTCCCTTCCTGCCGGTAGCCGACCAGTTCGCCGCCGACCTGGAGCCTCCCGGAGTCGATGCGCTCCAGGTGGTTCACGCAGCGGAGGAAGGTGCTCTTTCCGGATCCGCTGGGCCCCAGAAGACAGGTCACCTCGCCCCTGTGCACAGTGAGGTCGACTTCCTTGAGGATCTCGGTGCGGCCGAACCGTTTGCCGACCTTGTCGGCGACGACCATGGGGGTGTTCATACGGTGCTCCGGGAACGCGGGTGGGTGGAGGCCGGCGCGTGGCCGCGGCCGTAGCGCTTCTCCAGGCGGCTCTGGGCGAGGGACAGGACGGCGGTCAGCAGCAGGTACCACAGGGAGGCGACCACCAGCAGCGGGATCACCTTGTAGTTCTGTGAGTACACCTGCTGGAGGTTGGTCATGAGGTCATTGCCGGCGATGACCGAGACCAGGGAGGTGGTCTTGAGCATGTTGACCACCTCGTTGCCCATGGGGGGCACGATCACACGCATGGCCTGGGGCAGGACGATGCGGTGCATGGTGGCCGCGGGGCTCAGCCCGAGGGCGCAGGCCGCTTCGCTCTGACCGGGGTCGACCGACTGGATGCCGGAGCGGACGATTTCCGAGGCGTAGGCGGCCTCGTTGAGGCCCAGGGCGAGGATCGCGGCCGTGGTCGCGGAGATGAGAGCGGACGTCGGCGCTGAGTAGAACACCACGTCGGTGAACGGGATGCCGATGGTCACCTTCGGGAAGAAGGCGCCGATGAACCCCCAGAAGATGATCTGCACGAGCAGCGGGGTGCCGCGGAAGAGCGTCGTGTAACCGGCCGCGACCGCCCGCAGCACATAGTTGTCCGACAGGGCCATCACGGCGAGCGCCGTTCCTCCCACGAGCCCGATCAGCATGCTGATCACGGTCAGGTAGAAGGTGACCCACACGCCCTTCAGGGTCAGCTGGGCGAACAGGTAGGCGCCCACGGTCGGCCAGTCAAGGTTGGGGTTGGCCACGAACGACCAGGTGATGCCCGCGGTCACACCACCCACGAGGACGGCGGCGAAGGTGCGGCCGCGGCGCCGCAGCCGCCGCACAGTGAGCTGTTCCCTTGCCGGGACGACGAGTTCGAGGGGGGAGTCATTGTTGGTGGTGGACATGGCACTCACCCCTGGGCCTGGTTGACGACGGCCTTGCCGATGGCGATGCCCGAAGCGCCGTACCGGGCGAGGATGCGGTCATAGGTGCCGTCGTCGATGAGTGCCTGGAGGGCCAGCCGGATGGCCTCGCGCAGCTTCGGCTGTCCTTTGGGGACGCCGATGCCGGTCAGCGAACTCTGGTATCCGTTGGGGGCTTTCGGGTCCTTGACGACCTCGTACGGGGACGCCGGGTCCTGCCGGACGGCGTAGCCGAGCGCGGGCAGGTCGCCGGCCACCACCTTGACGGTTCCCGTTTTCAGGGCGAGCTGGGCGTCGGAGAACTGCGGGAACGTCTTGACCTGGACGGCAGGCTTGCCGGCCTTCGCGCACGCGGCACTCTGCTGCTGCAGCAGGACGACCTGAGCGCTGCCCTTCTGCGCGGCCACCTGCACGCCGCACAGATCGTGCAGCGTCCCGATGCCGTCGGCCTTGCCCTTGAGGACGAGCAGTGCCGAGCCCGAGCGGCTGTAGTTGACGAAGTCGACAGTCCGCTCCCGCTCCCTTGTGTCGAAGAGAGCTGCCATGAGCAAGTCGTACTTACCGGCCTGCAGGCCCGGGAACAGACCGTCGTAGGGCTGCTGGGAGAAGACGAAGGGCACGCCCAGCTTCTGGCCGATGGCCTTGCCGAGGTCGATTTCCAGGCCGGTGAGGTCCTTGCTTCCGGCGGAGGTGAACATCTCGTACGGGGCGTAGGGGGCGTTGGTCGCGACGTGAATCCGGCCGGCCGTGCGGTACTTCTCCGGCACCAGGGCCTGCAGTGCCGGGTCCGCCTCGGCTGTGGGCATGGGGGATTCGGTTGCCGGGCTCGCAGAGCCGGACACGGGCGGGTTGGAGCAGGCACCAAGGGTGAGGACCAGCGCTGCGGTGGCCATCGCCGGGATGGCGCGCGGGTTGCGTCTGCTGCCGCGGACGGCGGCGCGGGTGAACGAGGACATCGCGGTCTCCTGAGAGGACTGAGACAAATGACGGGCGGCATGCCGCGCTCTCGTGCATGTGCGGGGAGCGGTCAGCCCTCTGACGGTGATCACCCGTACAGGACTGGGCATCGGGCGCGTCCGGACCGAGACGCCACTGGATCCAGCCGACGAATGTCCGTTGCGCAATAGGGGCAACATACTTCCCTTTCAGGGCCGTCGGAAGACCTAGAGGGAGAGAAAGGTCTCACGGCAGGGGGGCCGCAACCGTGCCGGACCACACCTCTGGTGCCTCACGACGGGGCGAGACGCTCGCCCCAAAGGTACTTTGAGCAGCGAACTTGTCCGACAGGCGGAATGGACGCCGCCGATCACAACACTTACCGGAGACCGGGTCGCCGCCACTTCACTTTTGCTCATGTCGTGCACTATGTTGCGCAGCCAGGCTGGTCGGCGTGCAGGAGTTCCGGCACACCAGCCTTGGAAGAGGACGGAGTTTCCATGCCCTTCACGCCCTTCGCTCTGGAGGAATGGCAGTCCCGCTACGAGACGGACGTCGCCTACAACCTGGCGGATTCCGGGATCGACCCGGTGCTGCTGGACGAGCTGGTCGACACCGAGGGAAAGGTCCGGGAGCTGCTGGCGACGCCGCTGCACTACCCCGCCGTCGGCGGCGGTGACCGGCTGCGCGAGTTGATCGCCGAGCAGTATCCGGACGCCGGCGCGGGCAATGTGCTGGTGACCGTGGGTGCCGCCGAGGCCAACACGCTCGCCGTGCACACCCTGATCCAGCCCGGCGACCACGCCGTGGTGCTGGAGCCCGGCTACCGGCAGGTGTGGGGCACTCTGCGCAACCTCGGCGCGCAGGTGGACGCCTTCCACCTGCGCGCCGACCAGAACTGGCGCCCGGACCTCGCCGAACTGGACACCGTTCTGCGCCCCGACACCAAGCTCGTCTACGTCGTCAATCCCAACAACCCGGTGGGCACCGTCCTCACCGACGCAGAGATCGACGCGATCGCCGCCGCCTGCTCGAGGGTCGGCGCGTGGCTCATCGTGGACGAGGTGTACCGGGGCACCGAGCGCCTCAGCGACACCGAGACGCGCACGGCCTGGGGCACCTACGACCGCGTCATCGCCGTCGGTTCCCTGTCCAAGGCGTACGGACTGCCCGGCCTGCGCCTGGGCTGGCTGGTCGGCCCGCAGGAGCTGGTCCAGGCGAGCTGGCGCCGCCATGAGTACTTCACGATCTCCACCGGCATCCTCTCGATGCAGCTTGCCGAGATCGCCCTGGCCGAGCCCACGCGCACCGCCCTGCTGCAGCGCACCCGCGGCCTGATCCGCTCCGGCTGGGACCGACTGAGCACCTGGGTGGCCTCCACCGACGGCCTGGTGTCCGCACACGCCCCCGAGGCCACGGCGCTCGCCTTCATCCGCTACCACTTCGACCTGCCCTCCACACAGGTCGCCGACCTCCTGCGCACCGAGGGCGGAGTCCTGGTCGGCGCCGGAGCTGATTTCGGCGTCGAGCACCATCTCCGGATCACGCACGGCCTGGAGCCGTCCTATCTGGAAGGGGCCTTGCAGCGCGTCGAAGCGACCCTGCTTTCTCTCCGCAGCCGGGGCGGGTGGGCGGCATGACCGTATCCGCAGCCGAGACGAGTCACCGCCGCAACGGCGGTGACGTGGTCGTCGAATCCCTGGAGGCACTCGGTGCCACCACGGTCTTCGGCATCCCGGGGCAGCACGCCCTGGGGCTGTTCGACGCCCTGCGGCGCAGCGACCTCCGCTTCGTCTCCAGCCGAGTCGAGAACAACGCGGCCTTCGCCGCCGACGGTCACGCCCGCGTCACCGGCCAGGTGACCCCCCTACTGCTGTCCACCGGCCCCGGCGCGCTGACCGCGCTGGCGGGCCTTCAGGAGGCGAGGGCCGCCTCCGCGCCCCTCCTGGTGATCAGCAGCCAGATCCCCTCCCCGGGGCTGGGAGGCGCACGGCGCGGCTTCCTGCATGAACTGCCCGACCAGCAGGCCGTTGCCCGGGGTGTGGTGAAGTCGACCCGGATCGCGCGTGCGGCCTCGCAGATACCGTCGGCGATCGCCGAGGCGTGGCGGGAGGCGGCCACCGCACCGTGCGGGCCGGTGTGGGTGGAGATTCCCCAGGACATCCTGCTGGCCGAGGCGGCCGTTCCGCCGGTGCGCGATCTGTCGGCGACGCCGCTGCCCCTGCGGCCGCGCGCCGAACTGGTCACCGAAGCAGCCGGTATCCTCGCCGCTGCCGAGCGCCCGGTCATCCTGGCAGGCGGCGGTGCGGTTCGCGCCGGGGCCCAAGCAGCTCTGCTGGAGCTGGCCGAACGGCTCCAAGCGCCGGTGGCGACCACCTTCGGCGGCAAAGGGGCCTTTCCCTGGGCGCACCCCCTGTCCCTGCAGTCCTGGCTGGAGGACCGCCACCTCACCGAGTTCCTGGAGCGGGCCGACGCCTTGCTGGTCGTGGGCTCCGGGCTGGGAGAACTGTCCAGCAACTATCACACGTTCACACCTCGGGGCCGGGTCATCCAGATCGAGGCCGACCTGGGCAAACTGGAATCCAACCATCACGGCCTCGGCATCCACGCCGACGCCCGCACCGCGCTGGACCACCTCGCCGCCGAGGTGCCCACGGGGGACCGGGCCGGCTGGGCGCACGCCGCCGTCGCCGATGTCCTGGCCCGGGTGGGCAAGCGGCTCGCGGGCCAGGAACTCGGCCTGGAGCAAGGGATACTGGCGTCCGTCCGCGCGGCCCTGCCCGACGACACCCCGAGTTTCTGGGACATGACCATTCTGGGGTACTGGGCCTGGTCGGCCTACGACCCACGGGCGGGCGCCTTCCATTCGGCGCAGGGAGCGGGCGGTCTCGGCTACGGCCTGCCGGCCGCCCTCGGCGCGGCCGCCGCACTCGACGGCGCACCCGTGCTCGCGGTGAGCGGAGACGGGGGCGCCATGTACTCCCTCGCCGAACTCGCCACCCTTCGCCAGCACGACCTGCCGGTGACCTGGCTGATCGTCGACGACGGTGGTTACGGCATCCTGCGCGAGTACATGACCGGCACCTTCGGCGCGGCAACCGCCACCGAACTGACCCGCCCCGACTTCGCGGCCCTTGCCGAGTCCTTCGGCATCCCAGCCGTCACCACAACCCCGGAAAGCCTCAGGGCCGACCTGGTCGAGGCACTGGGGTCGGGCGGCCCCGGCGTCGTCGTCCTGCCCGCGCGGCTGAACATGTTCGCCCCGACCCACCTGGAGACCACGTGACCGGACAAGCCGTGCTGGGCAACTTCATCGGCAACCTCAGGCTCGCCCCGGGTTCTGTAACGAGTGAGCTGATCGACCCGCGCACCGGTGAGCCGACGGGCCGCGCCGTGGTGTCGGACGCCGGCGACGTCGACCTGGCGCTGCGCACGGCCGTCGACGCCTTCGTCACCTGGCGTCGTAGTACGCCCAGGGACCGTCAGACCGCGTTGCTGCGTCTGGCCGACGCCCTGGAAGAGCGTGCCGAGGAGTTCGCGGACGCCGAATGCCGTGACACCGGCAAGCCCCGACGCCTGGTGCTGACGGAGGAAATCCCTCAGTGCGCCGACCAGCTGCGATTCTTCGCAGGCGCGGCGCGGCTGCTGGAGGGCGTCGCCGCCGGCGAATACCTCGAAGGGCACACCTCACAGATACGCCGGGAACCACTCGGTGTCTGCGCGCAGATCACGCCGTGGAACTACCCCCTGATGATGGCGGTCTGGAAGATCGGTCCGGCCGTCGCAGCCGGGAACACCACCGTCCTCAAACCCGCCGAGACCACTCCGACCAGCACGGTGCTGCTCGCCGAGGTGGCGGCCGCCTTCCTTCCCCCTGGCGTGGTCAACGTGGTGCTCGGTGACCGCGACACGGGCCGTGCCCTCATCGCGCATCCGGCCGCGGCGTTGGTGTCGATCACCGGATCGACCCGGGCCGGGATCGAAGTGGCCCGTGCCGCGGCGGCCGAAGTGAAGCAGACCCACCTCGAACTCGGCGGTAACGCGGCCGTGCTTGTCTTCGAGGACGCGGATGTCGAGGCGGCGGCCTACGGCATCGTGGCGGCGGGCTTCTACAACGCTGGGCAGGACTGCACCGCCGGCACCCGGATCCTCGCACACGACACCATCCATGACGCTCTCCTCGACGCGCTCGTGGCACGCGCGAAGGCCACGGTCACCGGCCCGCCGCCGCTCGCCGACCCCGACTACGGCCCCCTCAACAGCCAGGCGCAACTGGACCGAGTGCTCGGCCTGATCGAGCGGCTCCCCGTACACGCCGTCGTCAACACCGGCGGCCACCGGGTCGGCGAGCGTGGCTTCCACCTCGCCCCGACCGTGATCTCCGGCCTCGACCAGCGCGACGAGATCGTCCAGGAGGAGATCTTCGCTCCCGTCCTGACCGTGCAGCGGTTCACCAGAGAGGAAGACGCCGTCAGGCTCGCCAACGACCAGCCCTACGGTCTGGCCGCGTCCGTGTGGACCAGCAATCACAGCAGGGTGCAGCGGACCAGCGCCGCGCTCGACTTCGGCGCGGTCTGGATCAACAGCCATGGCCAGCTGGCTCCGGAGATGCCGCACGGCGGCTTCAAGCACTCCGGCCACGGCAAGGACCTGTCCGCATACGCCCTTGCCGACTACACCCGCGTCAAGCACGTCATGAGCGCAACGCACGCCCCCTGATCCCAGCAACGCCGGGGCCGCCGGGTTCGGCGGCCCGGCACAGCAACCCTCGGAGACGCCGTGTCCTTCACCACCATCACCACCCGGTCGGCCCCGTCCCCCGCCGGGGCCTACAGCCAGGGCCGCCGCATCGGCCCCTTCCTCCAGATCTGCGGTCAGATCGCCACCGACCCCGCGACCGGTGCGCCGCTCGAGGCCGACGCGGCCGGGCAGACCCGGCGCGTACTCGAACAACTCGAGGCGATCCTCGGCGCGGACGGCGCCGGCTGGGACGACGTCCTGATGGTCCGCGTCTACCTGGCCAGCGACGACGACTTCGACGCGATGGACGCCGCCTACCGCAGCGTCCTCGCCGAACCGTTCCCCCCGCGTACGACGGTCACCGCGGGGCTGGCGCCCGGTGCGCTCATCGAGGTCGACGTACTGGCCGTACGCACCTGAACCGCCTTCCCCTGCGGCTCCGCTGTGTCGGGACACAGCGGAGCCGTCCCACGTCCATTGCGCACAATGAGAACCAATCGAGCCAAGCGCTTCCCTCTAGCTCAATATGAGCATTATATTTCCCGTACGGGTTGGTTCGCAGTGTGGATCCCGCACACCAGCCCTGATGCAGGACGGTGGGTTCGATGGCACTGCACCCAGCCCCGACGTTGCTGCTGACTTGGACGGAAGCCACGTCGGCGCCCGCCGGAAGCGCTCGCGTCGTTCTGCGGCGCGCGCTGGCGAGCCTGAACCTGCGCGAGATCGTCGTGAGCGACGCGGTCCTGGCAGTTTCGGAACTCGTGGCGAACGCAACAGAACACGCGCCCGGGCCCTACGAGCTGGAGCTGCGGCAAACCACGCGGCACCTGCTGTGCGAAGTTCGGGACCGCGATCCACGCATTCCGGAAGTCGCGAAGTTCCGGCCCGAGGCCCCCACCGAACGCTCCGAGCCGGCAGGCCGGCCGGAAGCCGTGGAAGCCACGCTGAGAGAGCGTGGACGCGGCCTGCTCATCGTGGACGAACTGACCGGTGGAGCGTGGGGTTTCCGCGTTCCGGGAGACGGCACGAAGGTCGCGTGGATCGCGATCTCCCACTCCGGCTCAGTAGGGCCACGACTCACCTGAGGCTCACCCATGCGAACGGATACTGGCGGCCATGGACGTACTGCTTGTCGAGGACGAGGTCGAACTCGCTCAGACGCTCGCCGACGGGCTGCGCGGCGAAGGCATGAACGTGCGTGTCGCCCATGACGGCGCCCGCGCTCTCGAGCTGACCGCCGCCACCGACTTCGATGTGGTGATCCTCGACCGGGACCTGCCCGGCATCAGCGGCGACGCCGTGTGCCGCACCCTTGTCGTCTCTGGTCATCCCGCCCGTCTCCTCATGCTCACCGCGGCCGGCACCATCTCCGACCGCGTCGAGGGCCTGAGCCTGGGGGCCGACGACTACCTCGCCAAACCTTTCGCCTATGTGGAACTGGTGGCCCGGGTGCACGCGCTTGCGCGCCGTCGGGGCGCACCGGGACCGCCCACGGTGCTGGAACGGCGTGGGGTCCGGCTGGACACCGCTCGGCGGCTCGCCGAACGCGACGGCCGCCCGCTGGCGCTCACCCGCAAGGAACTCAGCGTGCTTGAGGTTCTGCTCGCGGCGGACGGCGGCATCGTCACCACTCGGGAACTGCTGGAGCAGGTGTGGGATCCGTACCTGACGCCCGAGACCACAGCGGTGAAGGTCGCGGTCTACCAACTGCGCAAGAAACTGGGCGATCCCCCATTGATCGAGACCGCGCCCCGCTTCGGATACCGGCTGTGAAGGCCGCCCCTACCAGGCAGGCGTGGACCTCAGCCGTACGGCGCTTGTCTCTGCGCAACCGGCTCACCGCTCTCTACAGCGGAGCCATGCTCCTGACCGGTGGCGTGCTGCTCACCCTCAACTGGTTCTCGGTCCGCCAAGTCATCGGATCCCGTGCCGACATCCTGGTCCCCTTGCAGGACACCACCACCACCGTCACCGCCGCAGTACCCGCGACGGCGAGTACGCCCTCGCACGCCTTCGACTCGTTCGAAACCGCTGTGCTCGGCGACCTTCTGCTGCGTTCGGGCATCGCGCTGGTCCTGCTGACCGCCTGCGCGGCGCTCGTCGGCCGCAGACTCGCGGG
This sequence comes from Streptomyces sp. NPDC003456, assembly GCF_042878735.1. Taxonomy (NCBI): domain Bacteria; kingdom Bacillati; phylum Actinomycetota; class Actinomycetes; order Kitasatosporales; family Streptomycetaceae; genus Streptomyces; species Streptomyces sp. NPDC003456. The sequence goes on along the minus strand of NZ_JBIAOK010000005.1, from coordinate 158,717 downwards.
CCGGTCGATCGACCGGCTGGAAATGGCGTACGCCGCGCAGCGGGTGTTCACCGCACAGGCGTCCCACGAGCTACGCACCCCCCTCACCCTGCAACGAACCGCCCTGGAAGTACCTCTCGCGCAGGGCCGGGTACCCGTAGAGCTGGAACCAGCTCTGCACCAGGCACTCGCGGCGACGACCCGCAGCGAGGAACTGATCGCCTCCCTCCTGGCCCTGGCCAAGGGAGAGAGCGGCACCCTGCACCCGACCCGCACCGACTTGGGCCGTCTCGTCGCCTCGGCACTGACCGACGTCGGCCAGGAAGCCGAAGCGCTCTCCCTCACCATCCGCACGGAACTCGATCCCGCCCCCGTGGAGGGCGACGTCCCGCTGCTCGCCCAGCTGGTGAGCAACCTCGTCACGAACGCCGTCCGCCACAACGTGCAGCACGGAGAGGTGCACATCGCGAGCCGCCACGATAGTGCCGATGGGCGCAGTCAACTCATCGTCTCCAACACCGGTCCTGTGCTCGACGATGCAACGGCAGCTGACCTGTTCGTGCCATTCCGCCGTGGCGCACCCCGCACGAGCGGCCCACGAGGCAGCGGGCTCGGCCTGTCCGTGGTCAAGGCCGTGGCGGAGGCCCACCGAGGAACGGTCGAGGCACGGTGCCGGACGGGCGGCGGCCTGGAAGTCCGCGTGCACCTGCCCGACCGGCCCGTTTCCGCCTGAGCACGGCGCAAGCCCCTCGTACCGCAGTGGAACGCAGGGGTCCACCCATGCCGCATCTGTGCTTCGGCCCGCCGCCCGCCCGCGGGGGGACGCGGGTGGCCGGGCGGGCGACGGGTGACGGTCGGGTGGCCCTGGCCTGACTGCCACCCTGGATCCCAGCCTAGGAACCTGTCGGTGAGCCATGGGTTGAGTCAGGGAAGCAGCACCCCGGTCGGGGGCGCAGGGAGATTGCCACCGAGGCCCCCTTGCTGGGCCGACGCCCCCGCTACCGTCCGGTCTCTGCTCCGGTAGGTGAGCCATGGGTGAGTCGTGGCCTTACCGGTCCGACACCGCGCCTGCCGTACCTCTTGTCGTGTCCGGGGCGGAGCTCCCGCCCCCTTCCCGTAGGAGGTTTCGATGCGTGTGCGAACGCGGGTGTCACCCATGGTCCTCGTGATGTCCGGTGTCCTGCTGGTCGCGGGCTGCGGCAGCGGTTCCGACGGAGGCGGCGGCAAGGACGACGTGGCATCCGTCGACAACAAGGGCACCTCGGCGCCTCCGGTCGACAAGGAGACCACCTACCGCAAGTACGAGAGCTGCCTGCGGGACCAGGGCATCTCCGGTGTCAAGGTCGACGACAACGGTGTGGGGCTCAGCGCCTCCGGCGCGAACAAGAACGGTGACGGCTCGGACGGCCAGAGTGACGCGCACGCCATCGACAAGGCCATGGAGGTGTGCAACAAGAAGGTTCCCGGCATGCAGCAGCTGCGCGCCCAGCACGACGAGAAGGCCGTGCAGGACGCCCGGAAGTTCGCCACCTGCGCCCGCAAGAACGGGATCCCTGACATGGCCGACCCGGGCGTGAGCAACGGCGCTCCGCAGATGAAGATGCCCGACGTGCCCCCGGAGACCTGGACCAGAGTCCTGGAGAAGTGCAAGCAATACATGTCGGGTGGCGTGGGCCTCGTCAACGGCGGGGATGACCAGTGAGCACGACTCCCGAGGCCGGGCACCTGGACCGGTCGGGCGACAGCGAGTTCGAGGACTCCTCGCCCACCGGCCCTCGTCGGGACGGCCGGCGCCGCAAGGGCCGCTCCCGCCGGGTCGCCGCTGCCGTGGTCACCGTTGTGGCCGTGGCCGCGGTGGCGGTCGCCGCGCAGCAGCAGGGCTGGCTGGGCGGCCGGGACAGCAAGGGTGACGGCCCAGCCAAGCCGCAGGCGACCGCCGTCATCGAGCGCATGTCCTTGTCGACCGGCATGGACGTGAAGGGCACCATCGGCTTTGGGCACGAAACCGACGCGGTAGGCCGTGCCGGTGGCACATTGACCGCCATCCGGCAGGTGGGGGACATCGTGCGCCCCGGACAGTGGCTGTGGGAGCGGGACGGGGTTCGCGTCCCGTACTTCCGGGGCGACCGCCCGCTGTGGCGCGTGCTGAAGAAGAACGCCACCGGTAAGGCGATACGCGGCGCTGACGTCCGCGTACTGAAGCGGAACCTGATCGACCTCGGCTACGCGGACGGACTGGGCCTGACCGCCGACGACACGTTCACGGCCGCCACCGAGACCGCAGTCAAACGGTGGCAGAAGCACCTGGGCGCCCCCCAGACGGGTCAGGTCGATCCCGGCTCGGTCGTCATGCTCGACATGCCGCGCCTGCGGGTGTCACAGACGGTGGGCGTCGTGGGGTCGTCGCTGACAGGCGCGGCCCTGCTCAAGATCACCGGCACCGATCTGGTGGCCACCGCCAAGCTTTCCTACGACCAGCTGTCGCGCCTTTCACCGGGCACCCGCCTCAAGGTCACGCTTCCCGACGGCACCACGGTGAGCGGCAAGGTCACCGCGGTGAACATCACCCCCCAGCAGCAGGACGGCGGCGGGCAGGGGCAGGGCGGGGACACCAAACAGCAGGCCGAGGTGACCGTTTTGCTGCCGGACCAGAAGACCGTGAAGGCGGGCGGCCCGGGGCCGGCCACTCTGACCGTGAGCGACCACAAGGCCGACCGGGTGCTCGCCGTCCCGGTCACCGCGCTCCTCGCCCTCGCGGAGGGCGGCTACGGCGTCGAAGTCGTCCAGCCCGACGGGCAGCACAAACTCGTGCCCGTGACGATCGGCCTCGTCGCCGACGCCCGAGCCGAGATCACCAAGGGCGACCTCAAAGAAGGCACCAAGGTGGTGATCCCCGAGTGAGCGCCGGCACCGCCGTCCCCGTCCTCGACCTGGTCGACGTCGTACGCGAATTCCCCAGCGACCCGCCGACGCGCGTCCTGCACGGCATCAACCTCACCATCGAACAGGGCGAACTCGTCGCCGTCGTCGGCCCGTCCGGCTCCGGCAAGTCCACCCTGCTCGCCCTCCTCGGCACCCTGGACCGGCCCAGCTCCGGCACCCTGGCCGTGACCGGCCACCCGGTGGACCGGCTCGACGAGGCACAACTGGCGGTCCTGCGCGCCCGCGACATCGGCTTCGTCTTCCAGCAGTTCTTCCTCATGCCCGGACTCAGCGCGGTGGAGAACGTCGCCACCGGGCTGCTGTACTCGGGCGTCGAGCCCTCGGAGAGACTGCGCCGCGCCACCGGCGTGCTCAAGACCGTCGGCCTCGGCCACCGGCTCCGGCACAAGCCGAACCAGCTCTCCGGCGGTGAGCAGCAGCGTGTGGCCATCGCCCGGGCCGTCGTCGGCGCACCACGGCTGCTGCTCGCGGACGAACCCACTGGTGCCCTCGACACGCACTCCGGCCGTGAGATCGTCGAGCTGCTGCGCACCCTCAACTCCCGGGGAACGACCGTCGTGGTCATCACCCATGACGCCGAACTCGCCGAGTCCTTCCCCCGTCGCATCGGCATCCGCGACGGACGCATCGCCTTCGACAAGCGAGGACCCTGGCTGTGAACTCTCCCCTCACTCCTCCTCGCGACGCCGCGCGGACCGGGCGCGTCGAACCCCTGCCACGACCCGCCCGGCTCCGGCCCGGCGACGTCCTGGGGCAAGGAACGCTCGGACCACGCATCCGCCGCCTGCGCGCCATGCTCTCAGCCCTCGGCATCGCCTTGGGGATCGCCGCCCTGGTCGCCGTCACCGGCGTGTCCGCCTCCAGCAAGGCCCACTTGCTGACCCGGCTCGACACACTCGGCAGCAACCTGCTCACCGTCTCCCCCGGCAAGGGACTCGACGGCACGGAGACCACGCTGCCACCCGAAGCGGAGAAGATGCTCTCCCGCATCGGGCCCGTCCAGCAGGTCACCGCGATCACCATGACCGACGCCAAGGTGTACCGGACCCCCTACATGCCCAAGGACCGCGACGGCGGGCTGCAGGTGGTGGGCGCCCGACCCAACCTGCTGTCGGCGCTGCGCGGCGAACTGCAAGCCGGACGCTGGCTGGACGCCCCCTCGCGGAAGCTGCCGACCGCGGTCCTCGGCCACGACGCCGCAGCAGCCCTGGGCCTGAGCACGCCGGGCACCCGGGTGTGGATCGCCGAGCGCTGGTACGCCGTCATCGGCATCCTGCGGCCAAACGAACTCGCTCCCGAAATCGACCGCTCGGTACTGATGAGCTGGAACAACGCCGTCAAGGACCTCAAGTCCAACGGCACGGCAAACACCGTCTACCTGCGCGCAGACCCGGAAAAGGTGTCCGCCGTGCAGAACGTCGCGGGCGCCACCGCGAACCCGGCCGCACCGCAGAACGCCGCCGTCTCCCGCCCCTCCGACCTGCTCAAGGCCCGCTACGAAACCGTCTCCGGCCTCAACAGTCTCGTCATCGCCCTGGCCTCGGTCGCCCTGCTCGTGGGCGGTGTCGGCATCGCCAACACCATGGTCGTCGGTGTCATGGAGCGCCGTGGCGAGATCGGTCTACGGCGCTCGCTCGGCGCACGCACGGGACAGATCGCCACCCAGTTCCTCATCGAGGCCGCCGTCCTGGGCGCGGTGGGCGGCATCGTCGGAGCGATGCTCGGTGCTCTGGGCGTCTTCGCCTATGCCACCTGGGAGAGGTGGCCTCTGGTGATCCCGCCGGCCATCCTGGTCACCGGCCCCGTCGTCGCCATGGCGGTCGGTGTCGTGGCCGGCCTCTACCCGGCACTACGAGCTTCACGACTCGCTCCTACAGAGGCACTCCGCTCTCTGTAGCCGCGTGAGAGCAACGGTTCTCCGGCCGCCCGGGCAGCGTCCGGAGATCCGATCACCAGTGCAGGAGATCAAGGGGTTCCTGAAGGCGGCCACCGAAGAGTTCGCTGACAGGGCCGTAGTGGCGGCCTTCGGCCCCTGTCGCCAAGAGCGGCCGACGCACCGCCAGATTCAGCGTCAGGTGAGCGTCGAGACAACGCCACGCAGTCCCTCTGTGCTGCGGCTCAGCTCATGCCTCGGTCAGCGGCGAAAACCGCGAAGCCGCAGGTCATCACCCCGTCACCGACTTGGGGCTCGGCTATCACGGCCTCCACACGGTGGTGAACCGGAAGCAGGTCGAACCAGCCTCCGCCTGACCAGAAACCGCAGCTCAGGCAGCCTTTCGTGCAGGTTCAAGAATCGCCACACACTCCACGTGCGACGTCATCGGGAACAGGTCGAAGGCCCGCAGGGTGCGCACCCGGTAGCCGCCGTCGCGGAAGTACGCCAGGTCCCGCGCCAGCGCCGCCGGGTCGCACGCCACGTACGCGATGCGGCGGGCGCCGAGGGCCGACAGGTGCTGGACCGTCTTGCGGCCGGCGCCCGCCCGGGGCGGGTCGAGGACGATCAGGTCGACCTCCGAGATGCCCGTGCGCGGCAGGACCGACTCGACCTTGCCCTGCTCGATGCGCACCCGCTCGAAGTCGGCCAGGTTGTGCCGCGCGTCCTCCACCGCCCGCTTGCCGGACTCGATGCCCAGCACCGCGCCCTGGTCGCCGACCCGGTCGGCGAGCGCGCCGGCGAAGAGGCCGACGCCGCAGTAGAGGTCGAGGGCCATGTCGCCCTTGCGCGGCAGCAGACCCTGCATGACCGCCGTCACGAGGGTGTCGGCCGCCTTCGGGTGGACCTGCCAGAAGCCGCCGTTGCCCACGCGGTGGGTCCGGCCGTCGGCCCGCTCGCGGACGAAGGGCCGGCCGTGCACCCGGTGGACTCCGCCGGAGCGCTCGTCGACGCGCAGGACCGAGACCGGCCGGTCGAGTTCGACCAGGGGCAGCCGCGCGCCCGGCTTCGGCGTGAGGATCACCTGGCGGTCCTGGGAGCCGGTCGCCGCGATCGCCTCGACGGAGTCCATGCCCGTCCAGACCCGCTTCTCGATGCCCAGCTCGCTGACGCCCTCCGCCGCAATCATGCAGTGGTCGATGGGCTCGACCTCGTGGGAGCGGTGCCGGCGCAGCCCCGCCCGGCCGTCGGCGGTGACGGCGTACTGGACGCGGGTGCGCCACGCGGGGACCTGGCCGGCCGGCACCTTGTCGCCCTCGGCGGGCAGCACCGTGCCGTCCCAGCCGGCCTCCTCCGGGGTGAGCCCGGCCAGGTGCTGGAGCTGCTCGGCGATGACGTCGGCCTTCAGGCGGCGCTGCGCCCCGGGCTTGGCGTGCTGCCAGTCGCAGCCGCCGCAGCGGCCGGGGCCCGCGAAGGGGCAGGGTTCGTCGATGCGGTCCTTGGAGGCGTCGAGCACCCGTACGGCGTCGGCGCGCAGGAAGCGGGCGCCCTCCTCGCCCTCCGTCACCCGGGCAACGACCCGCTCGCCGGGCAGTGCGTGCCGGACGAACAGCACCTGCCCCTCGGAGGTGCGGGCGATGCAGTGCCCGCCGTGGGCGACGGGGCCGACCTCGACCTCGTACTCCTCCCCCACCAGCGACTTCCTCGGTTCTGCCTGCATGGCGGGGTGACTCCATAACGCGTGAGGGGGACGGGCCGCACGGAGACGGCCGGACAACAGCCCACCAGTCTACGTGGCTGCCGCCCGGCCGATTCACACGAGCCGTGGTCTCACGACGTGGAGTCGGTGTTCTCCTTCGACCGCACCTGCGCGGGGCCGCGGCGCACCGAGCCGGGCGCGTTCCAGTTCTGCTGCCTGCGGGCGCGCCGCTTGGCCGCCTCGGAGGACTGCAGCTGGTACGGCACGGAGGTGACCATGATGCCCGGGGTGAAGAGCAGCCGGCCCTTCAGCCGCAGGGCGCTCTGGTTGTGCAGCAGGTGCTCGTACCAGTGGCCCACCACGTACTCGGGGATGATCACGGACACCGCGTCGCGCGGGGACTCCTTGCGCAGGCTCTTGACGTACTCGATGACCGGCCGCGTGATCTCCCGGTAGGGCGAGTCGAGGACCTTCAGGGGTACGTCGATGCCGCGCCGGTTCCACTCCTCCTGCAGGGCCTTGGTCTCGGCCGGGTCGACGTTGACGCTGAGGGCCTCCAGGGTGTCCGAGCGCATCAGTTTGGCGTAGGCCAGGGCCCGCAGCGTCGGGCGGTGGATCTTGGAGATCAGCACGACCGAGTGGACGCGGGAGGGCCGGACGCTGTCGTCGCTCGGGCCCTCGGGGGCGGCGATCTCGGCGGCGACCCGGTCGTAGTGCTTACGGATGGCCGTCATCGTCGCGTAGAAGATCACCATGCCGAGCAGCGCGACCCAGGCGCCGTGGGTGAACTTGGTGAGCAGGACGACGACCAGCACGAGGCCGGTGAAGAAGGCGCCGAAGGTGTTGATCGCGCGCGAGCGGATCATGTGGCGGCGCTTGGCCGGGTCCTTCTCGGTGGCCAGGTGCCGGTTCCAGTGCCGCACCATGCCGGTCTGGCTGAGCGTGAAGGACACGAACACGCCGACGATGTACAGCTGGATCAGGCGCGTGGAGTCGGCCCCGTAGACCCCGACCAGCAGGGCGGCTGCGCCGGCGAGGAGGACGATGCCGTTGGAGAAGGCCAGACGGTCGCCGCGCGTGTGCAGCTGGCGCGGCAGGTAGCGGTCCTGGGCGAGGATCGAGCCGAGCAGCGGGAAGCCGTTGTAGGCGGTGTTGGCCGCCAGGAACAGCACCAGCGCGGTGGCGGCGGCCAGGATGACGAACAGGATGCTGTCCGCGCCGAACACCGCCTCGGCGACCTGCGCGATCACCGGGTGCTGCACGTAGTCGGGGCCGAGCGGGACGCCGTTGAGGACGAGGTCCTCCGCCGGGTTCTCGGCCATGCGCACGTCCGTCGCGGCGGCCAGCGCGATGATGCCGCAGAACATCGTGACGGCCAGCAGGCCCATCATGGCGAGGGTGGTGGCGGCGTTCTTCGACTTGGGCTTGCGGAAGGCGGGGACGCCGTTGGAGATCGCCTCGACGCCGGTGAGGGCGGCGCAGCCGGAGGAGAAGGCGCGCAGCAGCAGGAAGACCAGGGCGAAGCCGGCCAGTCCCTGGTGCTCGGGCTTGATGACGTAGTCCGCGGTCGGTGCCCGCATGGTGTCGTCCAGGACGAGCGCGCGGAAGGCGCCCCACGCGAGCATGGTGAAGACGCCGAAGACGAAGACGTACGTGGGGATCGCGAAGAGCGAGCCGGATTCCTTCACCCCGCGCAGGTTCATCAGCGTCAGCAGGACGATGACGCCGATCGCGCAGGCGACCTTGTGCTCGACCACGAACGGGATCGCCGAGCCGAGGTTCTCGATGCCGGAGGAGATCGACACGGCGACGGTGAGGACGTAGTCGACGAGCAGGGCGCTGGCCACCGTCAGGCCCGCCTTGGGCCCGAGGTTGGTGGTGGCCACCTCGTAGTCGCCGCCGCCGCTGGGGTAGGCGTGCACGTTCTGCCGGTAGGAGGCCACGACGGTGAACATCAGCACGACGACCGCGACCGCGATCCAGGGGCTGAAGTGGTACGCCGTCACGCCCGCGATCGACAGGACCAGCAGGACCTCGCCGGGCGCGTAGGCCACGGAGGACAGCGGGTCGGAGGCGAAGACAGGCAGTGCGATGCGCTTGGGCAGGAGCGTTTCCCCGAGCCGGTCACTGCGCAGTGCGCGCCCGATCAGGAGCCGTTTGGGCACGTCGGTCAGTTTGGACACAACAGAGGATCGTAAGCGTTCGATTGCGAGGGTGCCCACCCGCCACCCCCCACAGGCGTTCCGTCTGCTCTCCGAGTGAATTCAGAGGCTGGTGCGGCTGGGGACTGCGCAGGTCACGTGCATGCCGTGCCTAGATGGCCAGACCTTGTCCACGATCGGCCGCCCCGCCTCCCGGAGGTCCCATGCACCCGACCGCAGAACTGATCGGCGCAGCGGCCACACTGTTCGTCCTCGGAATCCTCACGGTGGCGAGCGTGCGGAGCATCAGCCGGCGCAAGGACGCGTCGCGGGAAGCGCGCGGCGGGGGCATGCCGTAGCCCACGGCCGCACGGCCCGGGACGGCCGGTCGCCGCCGGCACCACCCCTCCGCCGCGGTCCCCGCCCCGCCTGCCCGGGTACACCCTCCGACCACCCCGTCCACGAGCCCGCCGGCCAGGGTCCCTCTCGCCCAGCCGGCACGCCTCCGACCACGCCCTCCGCGAGCCCGCCCACCCGCCGTCCCCGCTGCCCGCCTGCCCGGTACGCCCGGGAGCTCCTTCCGCGGGCGCGCCCCGCCGCCGTCCCCGTCGGCTAGCCGGCCCGGCGCCGTTCCTCCTCCGCCACCCCGGCCCGCAGCTCCGGCAGGCCGGTGCTGTCCGCGCGGGTCGACGGGACCGTGCAGGCGTAGGCACCGGCCACGGTACCGTGCAGGGCGCAGCGGTGGAGTGGTTCGCCGTGCAGCCAGGCGTGGAGGAACGCGGCGGCGAAGGCGTCGCCCGCGCCGTTGGAGTCGACGACCGGGGCCGGGGGCCGCGCGGCGGGTACGTGGGTCAGCTCTCCGTCGGCCAGGAGGTACGCCCCGTCGGCCCCGGCCGTGGCGACGACGGCCCGGGCCCGTCCCCGTCCGGCGATCCCGCGCATCGTGCGCTCCGGGTCGTCCAGGGCCGCGGCGGACAGGAAGACCAGGTCGGCCTCCAGGGCGAAGGCCTCGTGGTAGGGGTTGGCGCCGTCCCAGTCGTGCAGGTCGGTGGAGATCGTGACACCCGCGTCCCGCAGGACGGGCAGCGCGTGGGCGCACGGCTGGGTGATGACGACGTGGGCGTGCCGGCTGACCGCGGCCAGCTCGCGCACCAGCGCCTCGGGCAGCCGGTCGGTGTCGGCGGCGCGCGTGGCGTCGTACAGGGACATCCGCCGGCCGTCGGGGCCGACGAGGTTGACGGCGCGCTTGGTGCCGAGCGGCTGGGGGACGGCCGTGAGCGGGACGGCCCGGTCGCGGTGCAGGGCGCGCACCAGGTCGCCCTCGGGGTCGTCGCCGAGCAGGTCGAGGTGGTGCGTGCGCAGGCCCAGCGCGCTCGCCGCGAGGGCGACGAAGTCCCCGCTCTGTCCCGCCCGCGTCACGATGCCGGGGCGGATCATGTGGCTGTCCGCGAACGGCACGGGCAGTTCGGGTACGTGCACGATGGTGTCCACCCCCGCCCCGCCCAGCACCAGTACGTCGATCTCGTGGTCCACGACGGCCTTCCCCCTGTCCCCGGGTCCGCCGGAGCCCTCGCGGCCCCGTCGGCAACACCCTGTGCTTTGCCGATACGTTGGAGTCGGACAGCCGGACACGGCACCGGCCCCGGAGGGCATCATGGCGTGATTGCACCGGCATGATGTTGCCTGGCGGCCCGCACGCAGGCCGCGACGTGATGCCTGGCGAGCCGAAAGAGAGACATGAGCACGACATTCATGAAGGTCAGAGGGCCTGCAGGAAGCACGGTGTGACGCGATGCATATTGTCATCATGGGTTGCGGAAGGGTGGGTTCCGCTCTGGCCCAGAACCTCGAGCAACAGGGGCACACGGTCGCCGTGGTCGACCAGGACCCCACCGCCTTCCGCCGGCTGGGCTCGGGGTTCGGCGGCCGCCGCGTCACAGGCGTCGGCTTCGACCAGGACACCCTGCGCGAGGCCGGCATCGAGGAGGCCGGCGCCTTCGCCGCCGTCTCCAGCGGTGACAACTCCAACATCATCGCCGCCCGCGTGGCCCGTGAGATGTTCGGCATCGAGAACGTCGCCGCCCGCATCTACGACCCCCGACGCGCCGAGGTCTACCAGCGGCTGGGCATCCCCACCGTCGCGACCGTCCGCTGGACGGCCGACCAGATGCTGCGCCGGCTGCTGCCCTCCGGCGCCGAGCCGCTGTGGCGCGACCCCACCGGCGGTGTCCAGCTCGCCGAGGTGCACACCTCCACCGCCTGGGTCGGCCACAAGATCAGCCGGATCCAGGAGGAGACGGGCGTGCGCGTGGCGTTCCTGACCCGGCTCGGCGAGGCGGTCCTGCCCACCTCGCAGACGGTGCTGCAGGAGGGCGACCTGGTGCACGTGATGATGCGCACCGACGAGGTCGACAAGGTCGAGGCGGTCTTCGCCAAGGGTCCCGAAGAGGAGGGCGGTCACTGATGAGGGTCGCCATTGCCGGAGCCGGCGCGGTCGGCCGCTCGATCGCGGGCGAACTGCTGGAGAACGGCCACGAGATCCTGCTCATCGACAAGGCGCCGACCGCCATCTCGGTCGAGCGCGTCCCGCAGGCCGAGTGGCTGCTCGCCGACGCCTGCGAGATCACGTCGTTGGACGAGGCGGCGCTGCAGCGCTGCAACGTCGTCATCGCCGCGACCGGCGACGACAAGGTCAACCTGGTCGTGTCCCTGCTGGCCAAGACCGAGTACGGCGTGCCGCGCGTCGTCGCCCGGGTGAACAACCCGAAGAACGAGTGGCTGTTCAACGAGTCGTGGGGCGTGGACGTCGCCGTGTCCACCCCGCGTCTGATGTCGGCCCTGGTCGAGGAGGCGGTGAGCGTCGGCGACCTGGTCCGTCTGCTGCGCTTCAGCCACGGCGACGCCAACCTGGTCGAACTGACCCTGCCGGAGGAGTCGGCCCTGGCCGGCACGCAGGTCGGCGACGTCCAGTGGCCCGAGGACACGTCCCTGGTGACGATCATCCGCGGCACGCGCGTCCTCACCCCCACCCGGGAGGACTCCCTGGAGGCGGGCGACGAGCTTCTCTTCGTGGCGGCCCAGGCCCGCGAGGAGCAGCTGGAGGACCTGCTGTCGGTGCGCCGGGACGCCGCGGCGGGCTGACCGCCCGGCCGCGACGACGAAGGAGGGGCGCCCCCGGCCGGGGGCGCCCCTCCTTCGTCGTCACCGGGGAGTCACTGCTCGGTGGAGCGGGCGGCGGCCTGCCGCTCACGCTCCTCGGCGGCCTTCTCCTCGGCCTCCATCTCGGCGAACACGTCGATCGGCGCAGGCGCCTTGGCCAGGAAGACCCAGGTCAGCCACACGGCGAGCAGGAACGGCGGGATCTTCAGGGCGACCAGGACCCAGCCCAGCTGCGTGGTGTCGGCCCACCAGTACAGCGGGAAGAGGATCGCGCACTTGGCGAGCAGGATCGCGCCCCAGGCGTAACTGGCCTTCGCGTAAGCCTTCTTGCGGCCGGGGTTGCGGGTCCGCCAGGACAGGTTCTCCTTGAAGACCGGTCCCAGGATCAGCCCGATCAGCGGCACCCCGCACAGGGTCGTGATGATGTAGGCGAGGCCCAGCCCCAGCGTGTAGAGCATGCCGGGCAGGTAGAAGTCCTTGGCATTGCCGGTCATCATCGCGAAGACGACACCGAAGGCCACGCCGAAGACGCCGCTGAAGGCGTGCTTGACCGTGTCCTTCATCACCAGCCGGACGGCGACCAGCACCAGCGACACCGCGAGCGCCGCGATCGCCGACAGGTGCAGGTCCTTGTTGATGGTGTAGATGGTGACGAACAGCAGGCCGGGCAGCACCGTCTCGACCATGCCCCGCACGCCGCCGAACGCCTCGAACAGGGCGGCCTCGGTCACCGCCCGGGCGTCGTCCGCAGAATTCTCTTCGGTCGGCTTGTCGAGCGACGTCACCGGCTACTCCCGTCCGAGGGGTCTCAGTTCGTACTTGGGGTTGAACAGCACCCGGCGGCCCCGGCTCATCGAGACCCGGCCCGACGCGATCAGCTTGCGCCCCGGCTCTATCCCCACGATGGAACGCCTGCCGAGCCACACCACGTCCAAGGCGGCCGTGCCGTCGAACAGCTCGGCCTCCAGCGCCGGGACTCCGGCCCGCGGCCGCAGGGTGACCGTGCGCAAGGTACCAGTAACCGTCACTATCTCGCGGTCCTGGCAGTCTCCGATCCGGATGCAGCCGGTGGTCTCGGTGTCCTCCCGCAGCTCCTCCGACTCCAGGTCCTCCTGCGACGAGGAGAGCCGGTCGAGCATGCGCCGGAACCGCCCCGCCGGCTTCTCGGAACGAGAAACAGCACTCATATCTGAAGCGTACCGGGGCCCGCCGCCAACTCCGCATCCGTGTGGTGAGGGCCCCATGCGCGGACTCCCGGCAGGGCCCGCGGGCTCACTTCTCGAACCGGTACCCCATCCCCGGCTCCGTGATGAAGTGCTTCGGGTGGGAGGGGTCGGCCTCCAGCTTGCGCCGCAGTTGCGCCATGTACACGCGCAGGTAGTTGGTCTCCGTCCCGTACGACGGCCCCCACACCTCCCGCAGCAGCTGCTTCTGCCCGACCAGGCGGCCGCTGTGGCGCACGAGCACCTCCAGCAGGTGCCACTCCGTGGGCGTCAACCGTACGTCCCTGCCCGCCCGGTTGACCTTCTTCGCGGCCAGGTCGACGGTGAACTCGCCGGTGTCCACGAGCACGTCGTCCTCCCCGCCGGGGGCCGGCTCGGCCCGGCGCACGGCGGCCCGCAGCCGGGCCAGCAGCTCGTCCATCCCGAACGGCTTGGTGACGTAGTCGTCGGCGCCCGCGTCGAGGGCCTGCACCTTCTCGTCGGAGGAGTGCCGGGCGGACAGCACCAGGATCGGCACCCGGGTCCAGCCGCGCAGCCCCCGGATGACGTCGACGCCGTCCATGTCCGGCAGTCCGAGGTCGAGGACGACCACGTCGGGGTGGCGTGCGGCGGCGAGCCGGAGGGCGGTGGCACCGTCGTGGGCCGCGTCGACCTCGTAGGTGCGTGCCTTGAGGTTGATCACGAGGGCGCGCACGATCTGCGGCTCGTCGTCGACCACCAGGACGCGGGTCATGAGGCCTGCCTTTCGGAGTCTGCCGCGGGGGAGGCCGCGGGGCCTGCTGCGGGAAGGAGCGAGGGGCGGGAGTGCGCCGCGCGGAGGGTGAGGACCATGGTCAGTCCGCCGCCGGGGGTGTCCTCGGCGTTCAGCGTGCCGCCCATGGCCTCGGCGAAGCCGCGCGCCACCGCCAGGCCGAGTCCCACCCCGGCCCCGCGCGGGGCGTCGCCGTAGCGCTGGAACGGCTCGAAGATCCGGTCCTTGGCCGTGTCGGGCACGCCCGGCCCCCGGTCGACCACCCGCACCTCCACACGGTCGGCGAGCGCGCTGGCGGCGACCAGCACGGGCGTCCCGGGCGGGGCGTACTTGACCGCGTTCTCGACGAGGTTGGCCACGGCCCGTTCCAGCAGCCCGGGGTCGACGGCGACCATGGGCAGCGTCTCCGGGACGTCCAGCTCGGTGCTGCCCTCGGGCACGCCGCCGAGTGCCATCGGCACGACCTCGTCCAGGTCGGCCTCGCGGATGAGCGGGGTGACGGTGCCGGTCTGCAGGCGGGACATGTCGAGCAGGTTGCCGACGAGGTGGTCGAGGCGGTCGGCGCCCTCCTCGATGGCCTCCAGCAGTTCCGCGCGGTCCTCCTCGGACCAGTCGACGTCCTCGGAGCGCAGCGAGGTCACCGCGGCCTTGATCGCGGCCAGCGGGGTGCGCAGATCGTGGCTGACGGCGGCGAGCAGGGCGGTGCGGATGCGGTTGCCCTCGGCGAGCGTGCGGGCCCGGCCGGCCTCCTCCTGGAGCCGGCTGCGGTCCAGGACGACGGCGGCCTGGGCGGCGAAGGCGGCCAGTACCCGGCGGTCCTCGGCGGGCAGGACGCGCCCGGTGAGGGCCAGGGCCATGTGGTCCCCGACCGGCATGTCCACATCGGCCTGGTCGGGCCGCTCGACGGGGCGCCCGCGGCCGACCCGTCCGGCGCAGGTCCACGGCGCGACGTCGCCGGCCCGCTCCAGCAGGGCCGCGGACTCCATCCCGAAGGTCTCCCGGACCCGTTCCAGCAGCTCCTCCAGGCCGGTCTCGCCGCGCAGCACGTTGCCCGCGAGGAACGACAGGATCTCCGACTCCGCCCGCAGCCGGGCCGCCTGGTGGGTGCGGCGGGCGGCGAGGTCGACCACGGAGGCGACCGCCGCCCCGACCGCCACGAAGATCACGATGGCGACGATGTTCTTCGGGTCGGCGATGGTCCACCGGTGCAGGGGCGGTGTGTAGAAGTAGTTGAGCAGCAGGGAGCCCACGGCGGCCGAGGCGAGCGCCGGGAGCAGACCGCCGAGCAGGGCGGCCGCCACGGTCAGCGCGAGGAACAGCAGCATGTCGTTGGCGAGGCCGAGGTCGACGGTGCTGAGCAGGGCCGTGAGGACCGGCGGCCCGGCCACGCCGACGAGCCAGCCCCACAGGCGCCGGGACCGCCCGAGGCGGGCGCCCCGGGCGACGGGCAGCCCGCGGCCCTTGGCGATCTCGCCGTGGGTGACGATGTGCACGTCCAGGTCCGGCCCGGACTCGCGGGCGACGGTCGCGCCGACGCCCGGCCCGAAGACGTACTGCCAGGTCTTGCGGCGCGAGGAGCCCAGCACGATCTGGGTGGCGTTCACCCCGCGGGCGAAGGCGAGCAGCGCGGCCGGTATGTCGTCGCCGACAACG
Organism: Streptomyces sp. NPDC003456; assembly: GCF_042878735.1. NCBI lineage: Bacteria > Bacillati > Actinomycetota > Actinomycetes > Kitasatosporales > Streptomycetaceae > Streptomyces > Streptomyces sp. NPDC003456. The sequence goes on along the minus strand of NZ_JBIAOK010000005.1, from coordinate 143,296 downwards.
TGGTGGAACGTTCCGCCCAGGTCCTCGACGAGGGTGCGCTGCTGCGCCAGTTCCTTGGGCGAGGCCGAGGTCAGGCCGTCGCTGCGGGCTATGTAGACGGCGAGCACCTCGCCGCCGGCGCCCTTCTCGGCCAGCCGCGCTGCCCGGCGGATCAGGGTCCGGCCCTCGGGGCCGCCGGTCAGGCCGACCACGATCCGCTCGCGCGAACCCCAGATCCGCGACACGCCCTGCTCGCTGCGGTACCGCGTCAGATAGGCGTCGACCCGGTCGGCCACCCACAGCAGCGCCAGTTCGCGCAGCGCGGTGAGGTTGCCGGGGCGGAAGTAGTTCGACAGGGCGGCGTCGACCTTGTCGGGCCGGTAGATGTTGCCGTGGGCCATCCGGCGCCGCAGGGCCTCGGGCGACATGTCGACCAGCTCGATCTGGTCGGCCCGGCGGACGACCTCGTCCGGGACGGTCTCCTGCTGCCGCACCCCGGTGATCGACTCGACCACGTCGCCGAGGGACTCCAGGTGCTGGATGTTGACGGTCGAGACGACGTCGATGCCGGCCGCAAGGAGGTCCTCGACGTCCTGCCAGCGCTTGGCGTGGCGGGAGCCGGGGACGTTGGTGTGGGCGAGTTCGTCCACCAGGGCGACGCGGGGGCGGCGGGCGAGGACCGCGTCGAGGTCCATCTCGGTGAAGACCCCGCCCCGGTACTCCAGCTCCCGGCGCGGCACCTCCTCCAGCCCGTGGAGCATGACCTCGGTGCGGGGGCGGTCGTGGTGCTCGACGAAGGCGACCACGCAGTCGGTGCCCCGCTCCACCCGGCGGTGCGCCTCGGAGAGCATCGCGTACGTCTTGCCGACGCCCGGTGCCGCACCGAGGTAGATACGGAGCTTGCCGCGTGCCATGGCCTCATTGTCTTCCGGTCTGCTGCTTTCGCAGCGTCGACCCTACGACCGCCGGGGGCGGCTCGGCGGTGCCGGGCGCGTCGCCGGGGCGGTCCTTGACGGAACCCTGACGCGCCCGGCCCTTCAGCGGCTCACGCGGGGTTGTCGCCGTGGGTGAGGGTCTCCCAGGCGACGAACAGGTTGTCGGAGCCGGCGGGGCGGTTGCGCAAGGTCAGCGTCCGGGTGTGGGTCATGGCGTTGCCGAGGCGGTGGGCGAGGGCGTTGTACCCGACCTCCGTGACCGGTCCGAGCCCCGGCTTGAGGGAGCCGCCGCACAGCCAGCCCGTGGCGGCGGTGCCGAGTTCGTACCTGGCGTGGAAGCCCAGGCCGTGCCGTAGCCGCTCCCCCACGTCCGTGCCGTAGAGGTCCTGGCCCTGGATGCGGCTGGTCTCGGCGACGTGCGAGATCGCCGCGAGGCCGTAGCCGGTGTGGGTGAAGTCGCGGCAGGTCTCCTGGCTGAGCCCGTCGACGAAGGTCGACTGGCCCTGCCAGTACTTGACGATCTTCTCGCGGGTGTCGAGGTTCTGGCTCGGCACGGTCCTGGGCAGCGCCCCGTCGGACTCCAGGTAGACGTAGGCGGCCGTGCGGGTGCGGAACTTCGCCATGGCCTTGTCGTAGGACGCCTTGTCCTCCAGGAAGACGGAGATGCCGACGGCCGCCTCCATCATCGACAGCTCCCAGTTGCCGTTGGAGTGGGAGCCGTTGATGATCTCCGGCAGGTAAGCGGTGCGGAGCATGGTGGCGAAGCGGCCGGAGTTCGCCCAGGTCCCGGGGTACGTGTGCTTGATGATCTCGGCGGCCCTGGGCCAGGAGGAGCCGGCCCAGCCGGTCTGCAGGGGCGCGTTGCTGCCGGTGTGGTCGCGGATGACGGCCGACCAGGCGTCCATCAGCTCGATGGCCTTGCGGGCGTGCCGTTCGTCGCGGGTGATGTACCAGGCGAGGGCCTGGGTGTAGGCGGCGATCGCGTCCTCGCGCTCGTCCGTGCAGCCGTTGTTCGGGTTGGAGTACGAGCCGCACTCCACGACCGCCCGGGGCTTGGGGGTGCGGTTCAGGTCGGCGTACCTGCTCGCCGTCATCCGGTCGAAGGCGCCCTTCCAGGGCTGGGCGCCGGCATGGACCTGGGACCGGGCGAAGTCCAACTGCCCTGCGGAGACGGTGACTCCGGGGTGGACGAAGGCCGCGGGGGCGGCGGGAGCGGCACCGGCGGGCTGGGCGAGGGCTCCGGCGACGAGGGCGGCCGAGGCGGCGAGGAGAGCGGTTCTGCGCATGTGTGGGAGGCCTTCCGTTCTCGTATGTGAACGTGAAGCGCCTTTATGAACGGGCGCGTTGGTCGGAGACCGTAGGTACAGACCATTGCGCCGTCAAGGTTCCGCGCACGGGAAAGGGCCGCACCCCCTGCGGGATGCGGCCCTGCTGTCACGTGGTCTCAGCGGACCTCGGTGATCTCCGGTCCGCGCTGGAGCTGTCCCATTCCGCCGGCGAAACGGGAGCCCTCCTCCTGCTGCACGCCCTCGGGCACCATCTGGGCGTCGTTCGGCAGTTTGAGGACGATGGGGTCGCGGGGCGCCATCGGACCCTCGCCGCGGACGACGACGGTGTCCCGGAAGATCTGCTCCAGGAGCCCGGCGGCCTGCGGCTGCACCGCGCCCTGCCCCGAGATCACCCCGCGCAGGAACCAGCGGGGGCCGTCCACACCGACGAACCGCACGACCTGGAAGCCGCCGGTGCCGTCCGGCAGCTGCACCGGGACCTGGGCGCGCAGCTCCCAGCCCAGCGGTCCCTCGACCTCGTCGACGATGCCGCCCTGCTGGGTGATGCCGGTGCCGATCTCCTCGCGCACCTCGCCCCAGATGCCCTCGCGCTTGGGCGCGGCGAAGGCCTGCAGCTGGATGGCGCTGTCACGCAGGACGACCGTCGCGGCGACGATCGCGTCCCCGGCGACCTCGACCCTGAGCTCCATGCCGTCGACGCCCGGCACGAACAGACCGCCCAGGTCGACGCGGCCCTCTGCCGGGTCGCGGACCTCGGAGCTGTCCCACGGCCCGTCGGGGCGGGGCGCCGGCTCGAGCCTCAGGCGCTCGCCCTCGCCGTCCGCCTCGGTGTCGACACCGTCGACGACCTGCTCGGCCTCGCCGGCCGCGTCCTCGGCGGCATCCCTCTTCTTGCGACGTCCGAACACGTCACTGTCCTTCCCGGTCGGATACGACCGAAGCGTATCGATTCCCACCCGTCCGACCGCCCACGGCGGCCTGACCGCTTGTGCCGCTCGTCCCGTCCACCGCGGCATGGCCTCCGGTGGACCCGAAGCCCCCCTCGGCGCGCACGGAGCCGGGAAGCTCCGCCACCTCGCGGAAGCGGACCCTCTCGACCTGCTGGACGACCAGTTGGGCGATCCGGTCGAAGCGCTCGAACCGCACGGCCTCGCGCGGGTCGAGATTCACCACGATCACCTTGATCTCCCCACGGTACCCGGCATCCACCGTCCCCGGGGCATTCACCAGGGCGACGCCGCAGCGAGCGGCCAGACCGGATCGCGGGTGCACGAAGGCCGCGTACCCCTCCGGGAGTGCCACAGACACTCCCGTGGGCAGCACGGCCCGCTCCCCCGGTGCCAGCTCGCACGCCTCGGTCGTCCGCAGATCGGCCCCCGCGTCCCCGGGGTGCGCGTACGACGGGAGCGGTACGTCCGGGTCGACGCGCCGGACGAGCAGCTCCACCGGCTCCCGGCTCATGAACGTGGGGCTCACGGACTCGGGGCTCACGGACTCAGGGCTCACGAACTCCGAGCCGGCGGAGTCGCGGCTCACGGGCTCACTGCTCACGGGTTCACCTCGAAGGCGCGGGCGCGCCGGACCTGGTCCGGGTCCTCCATGGCGGCCCGGATCTCCTCGGGACGGCCGTGTTCGACGAAGTGGTCGACCTTGACCTCGATGAAGAGCGCGTCGGCCCGCACGGCCACGGGCCCGTCGGGACCGCCCACGCGCCCGGTCGCGGTCGAGTAGATCTTCCGCCCGGCCACCGCCGTGACCTCGGCCTGCAGGTGCAGCGTGGTCCCGACCGGCACCGGCCGCACGAAGTCGGTCTCCAGCCGGCCGGTCACGGCGATCGTGCGCAGCAGCCAGTTCAGCGAGCCGAGGGTCTCGTCCAGGGCGCTGGTGAGCACGCCGCCGTGCGCCAGGCCGGGAGCGCCCTGGTGGGCGGGCTTCACGGTGAACTCGGCGGTGAGGGAGACGCCTTCGCCGGCCCGGGCCTCCAGGTGCAGTCCGTGGGGCTGGTCGCCCCCGCAGCCGAAACACTGGTCGTAGTGCGCGCCGAGGAGCTCACCGGGCGCCGGGGCGTCCGGGTGGCGCACCGGTGGCACGGCGTCGGCCGGAGGCTGAAGAGCTGCGGAAGTACCACTCACAGCCGCAGACCTTACCCGCGCGTCGGCCGGTTCCCGACACCGTGCCAAGCTTGGCTCCATGCAGCTCTCCGCCGCCCCGTACGAAGAACGCCTGACCGCCCCGCGGACCTGGTGGCTGATCTCGTTCCTCGTGGGGGTCTCCCTGGCCCTGGTCCTGCTCCCGTTCGGCACCCTGCCGATGCTCGGCGGGCTCGCCGGGGGCACCGCGGTCGCGGCCGTCGCCGCCAGTTCGTACGGCTCGGTGCGCATCCGCGTCGTCGGGGACTTCCTGGTCGCGGGCGAGGCGAGGATCCCGGTGACGGCTCTGGGCGAGGCGGAGGTGCTGGACGCCGAGGAGGCCCGCGCCTGGCGCACGCACAAGGCCGACCCGCGCGCCTTCATGCTGCTGCGCGCCTACATCCCGACGGCGCTGCGCGTGCGGGTCACGGACCCGGAGGACCCCACGCCGTACCTGTACCTGTCCACGCGCGAGCCGGAACGCCTGGCCGCGGCCCTCACGGCGGCGAAGGCGCAGTAGCACACCCGCGCGAGCGGTCACCGGCCCGAGGGCCGGCCGGGTGCCGGGGGTGACGGCGGTCGGGCTCCGGCCGCCCGGACGGGCCGCCCGGACGCCGGGTCAGTGGCCGTCGCCGCCTCTGCCGTCCTCCCCGCGGCCCTCGCCGTGCCACGGGGAACGGCGGTTCAGCGGGTCGTGCTCGATCCGGCCCATCTCCAGGGCGTCGGCCGGCCGCTCGAGGGCGGGAAGGGCCTCCAGGGCCTCCCAGGGCACCTGCATCCTGCGCAGGTCGGCACGGATCCGGCCGGCGAGTTTCCTGGTCTCGCTGCGGTTCATCGCGGCGCCCACGGCCGCGCCCACCAGGAAGGGCATCAGGTTCGGCATGTTGCGGACCATCCGCTTCATGATCCGCTGCCGCAGCTCACGCTTCATGCGGCTGTTCAGCGCCGTGCTGACGGTCGACGGCCTCGTGGCGTCGATCCCGCGCTCGCCCGACCACGAGTTGAGGTAGGCGGTGCTGCGCTGCTTGAGGTTGCCGGCCGGCCGGACGCCGTACACCTCGTGGAGTTCCGCGATCAGCTTCAGCTCGATCGCCGCGACGCCGGTGACCTCCGCCGCCAGTTCCGTCGGCATCGCCGGCGGCACGGGCAGCATGGCGGCCGCGCCGATGCCGGCGCCGACCGTCGCCGTCGCCTTGCAGGCCCCTGCCACGAGCTTGTCGGCCAGTTCCTCCGGTCCCAGACCGGGGAACTGCCTGCGCAGGGTCTCCAGGTCCCGCACGGGGACCCGGGGGGCCATCTCGATGATCCGGTCGGCGAGGTAGGACAGCCCCGCCCGGGCCCGGTCGCCGCCCTTGCGGGCGCCTTCCCTGGCCCGCTGCCGGATCGTCCCCGCGCGCCGCCGGGCGACGGGCTCGGGGACGTCCACGGACGCCGGGAGGTCGTCCCGGTCCGCTGCAGGTTCGAGCGAGGCTGCCCCCGTGCCGGTGGCGCCTCGCTCGTCGTCACGCGCGTCGTACCGCGGGCCGCTCTCGGTCGGCCCTTCGTCCGCCCTCCGCTTGGAGAGACGGCGCTTCCAGGGAGGGGTCGAGCCAGTCACGGCCGACCCGCCCTCAGTCGCAGTCGCGGCAGATCGGCTGACCGTTCTTCTCCCGGGCCAGCTGGCTGCGGTGGTGCACCAGGAAGCAGCTCATGCAGGTGAACTCGTCCTGCTGCTTCGGGAGGACCCGGACGGCCAGCTCCTCGTTCGAAAGATCGGCGCCGGGGAGTTCAAGGCCTTCCGCGGCCTCGAACTCGTCGACGTCCACGGCGGAGGCCGACTTGTCGTTCCTCCGAGCCTTCAGCTCTTCGAGGCTGTCCGAGTCGACGTCGTCGTCGGTCTTGCGTGGAGTGTCGTAATCGGTTGCCATGGTCGCTCTCCCCCTCTGGGTGTCTGCGGTGTCTCCAGCGCACGTAACGCGTGAGAGGCCGGACTTGTGCCCGACCTGAGGCGGAGATTTTGCCTCACATCAAGGTCTGTTACTCAATCGACACCCAACCGGACTCCTCACGAGTGATCGGCTTGGATGGCGATGGGGACCGTACACGGTCCGAATGCCGCACTACAAAGGCGTCTCACCCTGTACTTCCCGTGATCACGACCTGCGAAAACCGGGATTTTCCCGGCTTTCCGGCAGGACCCATGATCACGGAGAGTAGATGGCCGGAAAGTCGCCGCTGTGATCGATCACACACCCGACACGCACGGCGATGGTGTGGAAATTCCGCTTAAAGCGAACAACTCCGTGTGTCGCCGAGTGGATCGGCGCCATGATCTCAGACGGGCAGCGTGACCCGCATGACGAGTCCCCCTCCCTCGCGCGGCTGTGCGTAGATGTGCCCGCCGTGCGCCCGGGCCACCGACCGGACGATCGACAGACCCAGTCCCACGCCCTTGTCGCTGCCGGTGCGCTCGGTGCGCAGCCGCCGGAACGGCTCGAAGAGGTTGTCGATCTCGTAGGCCGGCACGACCGGCCCGGTGTTGGAGACGACCAGGACCGCCTGGCCGTGCTGGACGTCCGTGGTGACCTCCACCCAGCCGTCCTCGGGCACGTTGTAGCGCACGGCGTTCTGCACGAGGTTCAGCGCGATGCGCTCCAGCAGCACGCCGTTGCCCTGCACGACCGCGGGCTTCTGCTCCCCGCGGATCCGCACGCCCTTGCTCTCGGCCTCCGCGTGCACCTGGTCGATGGCCTGTCCCGCGACCTCGGCGAGGTCCACCGGACCGCGCTCGACGATCTGGTTGTCGCTGCGGGCGAGCAGCAGCAGCCCCTCCACGAGCTGCTCGCTGCGCTCGTTCGTGGCCAGCAGCGTCTTGCCGAGCTGCTGCAGCTCCGCGGGCGCACCGGGATCGGACAGGTGCACCTCCAGGAGGGTGCGGTTGATCGCCAGGGGCGTTCTCAGCTCGTGCGAGGCGTTGCCGACGAAGCGCTGCTGGGCGGTGAAGGCGCGCTGGAGCCGCTCCAGCATGTCGTCGAAGGTGTCCGCCAGCTCCTTCAGCTCGTCGTCCGGGCCGTCCAGCTCGATCCGGCGGGACAGGTCCGAGCCGGCGACCGCGCGGGCGGTGCGGGTGATGCGCCCGAGCGGCGACAGCACCCGCCCGGCCATGGCGTAGCCGAAGGCGAAGGCGATGACCGCCAGGCCGAGCAGGGCCAGGAGGGAGCGGCTGAGCAGGTTGTCGAGGGCGGCCTGGCGCTGGTCGTCGATGCACCTGCTGATGGCGGCGTTGAACTCGGACAGCGTCGGGCTGGCGGAGTTCACGGCGGGGCAGTTCTCACTGGCCACCTTGATCTCCGTACCACCGACGATCTTGAACAGCGGCTCGTTGCCGGTGTTGAGCGCCTGCGCGGCCAGCAGGTAGATGATCGACAGCAGCAGGATGCCGGCGATCAGGAACATGCCGCCGTACAGCAGCGTGAGCCGTATGCGGATGGTCGGGCGCAGCCACGGGAAGGGGGGCACCGGCCTCCTGGGGTCCCAGGTGGGCTTCGGGGGCGCCTGCGGGGGTGCTGGGGTCGTCGCCACGGGTGATCAGATCCGGTAGCCGGAGCCGGGGACGGTGACGATCACGGGAGGCTCGCCCAGCTTGCGGCGCAGGGTCATGACCGTCACGCGCACGACGTTGGTGAACGGGTCGGTGTTCTCGTCCCAGGCCTTCTCCAGGAGCTGCTCCGCGGAGACGACGGCGCCCTCGCTGCGCATCAGCACCTCCAGCACGGCGAACTCCTTCGGCGCGAGCTGCACCTCCCTGCCGTCGCGGAAGACCTCGCGGCGGTTGGGGTCGAGCTTGATCCCGGCGCGCTCCAGGACGGGCGGCAGGGGCACGCTGGTGCGCCGGCCCAGCGCCCGCACGCGCGCGATGAGCTCGCTGAAGGCGAAGGGCTTGGGCAGGTAGTCGTCCGCCCCGATCTCCAGGCCCTCCACCCGGTCGCTGACGTCGCCGGAGGCGGTCAGCATCAGCACGCGGGTGGGCATGCCCAGCTCCACGATCTTCCGGCAGACGTCGTCTCCGTGCACGAGCGGCAGGTCCCGGTCGAGGACGACCACGTCGTAGTCGTTCACGCCGATGCGCTCCAGGGCGGCCGCACCGTCGTAGACGACGTCGACGGCCATGGCCTCCCGGCGCAGTCCGGTGGCCACCGCATCGGCGAGCAGCTGCTCGTCCTCGACGACGAGTACGCGCACGTCCCTTGTCCTTCCTGATGTCCGCACGCCCGGCGCTGGGCGCGGGCGGGCAGGGGTGTTCGAGGTCTCGGTGTTGCCCTCCATCCTGCCCTTTTCGGTCATAAGTCGGCGGTAAGGCGGGTGGGGCTGCAAGGGCCGGAGGGGAACAGGAAGTTTTCACCGGCGGTTAGGTTTCCTCGGAAGGGAGCTTGGGGAGGACGGCTTTACATCCCACGATCACGCTCTGCTGGCACCGCACCACCATGCGGTGCGGTGCAATCCGCTTCCGCAGGGCGGGGCGTGGGTGTCCGGTACCGTCGCCGTCCGGCCGCGGGGCACCGGGCATCCACATGCGGCGTGATCGTCCCTTCCGACCGGCACACCCCCGTGCCAACGACCCACGACCCAGGACGAGGGGGCGCAGCATGGACGCATTCACCACGGGACTTCTGCAGCGCATAAGGGCGACCGAGACCGATCTGTCCCGGGCTCGGGACGAGGGCGACGAGTTCCTCGTCGACGTGGAACAGGGCGAGCTCGACGACCTGCGCCGCCTCGCCGCCGAGCACGGTGTGGAGGTCAGCGCGACGAGCGTCAGCGCGACGAGCGTCAGCGCGACGAGCGTCTGATCCGAGCGAACGAGAGCGGGCCCCGGCGAATCCAGCGCCGGGGCCCGCTTCGCCGTTCACGGCGGTGTCCCCCTGCGGTCCGCCCTGCCGCCGCGGCGGCGTACGGGCGCCGGACACGGCCTGCGGCGGGCGGGCAGGGGCTCGGCTCAGTCGTGCCAGGCGCCGAAGTCCTCCAGGAGGCGCTGGAGCGGCTCGAAGACACCGGGGGTCCCGGCGACCGTGAGGTCCCCCGACGGGCGCTCTCCGGGGCGGCCACCGGTCAGCGCGCCCGCCTCCCGCGCGATCAGGTCCCCCGCCGCGAGGTCCCAGGGGTGCAGCCCGCGTTCGTAGTAGCCGTCCAGGCGTCCGGCCGCCACGTCGCACAGGTCCACGGCGGCCGAGCCGCCCCGGCGGATGTCGCGCAGCATCGGGATCAGCCGCCGGGCGATCTCGGCCTGGTGGGCGCGGACCGCGGCGACGTAGTTGAAGCCCGTGGAGACCAGTGCCTGGTCCAGGGGCGGTGCGGGGCGGCAGGCCAGCCGGCGCTCGCCGTCCCAGGCACCGGTGGCCCAGGCTCCGCCGCCGCGCACGGCGTGGAACGTCTCACCGCGCATCGGGGCCGCGACGACCCCGACGACCGTCTCCCCGTCCTGCTCGGCGGCCACGGAGACGGCCCAGGTGGGCAGCCCGTACAGGTAGTTGACCGTGCCGTCGAGCGGGTCGATCACCCAGCGGATGCCGCTCGTGCCCTCGCTGGAGGCGCCCTCCTCGCCGAGGACGCCGTCGTCCGGGCGCCGCTCGGCGATCAGGCCGGTGATCAGCTTCTCCGCCGCGATGTCCATCTCCGTCACCACGTCGATGGGGCTGGACTTGGTCGCGGCGACGGCGAGATCGGCGGGCCGGCCGTCCCGCAGCAGGGCGCCGGCGCGGGCGGCCGCCTCCTGGGCGAGTGCCAGCAGATCCGAGTGCAGGGGGTCGGTCACGGGGTTCCTCACGCGTAGGGGCTGTCGGCGCCGGCAGCGGCGGGCTTGGGGGCGCGGGCCGGGCAGCAGCCGACCGGGCAGAGCTGGTGACTGGCCCCCAGCGAGCCCAGCGCACAGGGGGTGACCTGCTGCCCGCGCTCCAGTGCGGCGCGTTCCAGGACCAGGTCGCGCACGGCGGCGGCGAAGCGGGGGTCGGCGCCGACGGTCGCGGAGCGGCGCATCGGCAGGCCCAGTTCCTCGGCCCTGGCCTTGGCCTCGGTGTCGAGGTCGTAGAGGACCTCCATGTGGTCGGAGACGAAGCCGATGGGGGCGATCACCACCGCCGGGACGCCGGCCGCGTGCCGTTCGTCGAGGTGGTCGCAGATGTCCGGCTCCAGCCACGGGATGTGGGGTGCGCCCGAGCGGGACTGGTAGACCAGCTGCCAGGGGTGCTCCACACCGGTGCGCTCGCGCACCGCCTGCGCGATCAGCCTCGCCACTTCCAGGTGCTGGCGTACGTAGGCGCCGCCGTCGCCGTGGCCCTCGACCGGGCCGGAGGTGTCGGCCGAGGCGGTGGGGATGGAGTGCGTGGAGAAGGCCAGGTGGGCGCGGTCGCGCACGTCCTCGGGCAGCTCCTCCAGGGAGCGCAGCACCCCGTCGATCATCGGCTGGAGGAAGCCGGGGTGGTTGAAGTAGTGGCGCAGCTTGTCGACGCGCGGCGGCTCGATGCCCTCGGCCTGCAGGGTGGCGAGGGCGTCGGCGAGGTTCTCGCGGTACTGGCGGCAGCCCGAGTAGGAGGCGTAGGCGCTGGTGGCCAGGACCAGGACGCGGCGGCGGCCGTCGCGGGCCATCTCGCGCAGGGTGTCCGTCAGGTACGGCGCCCAGTTGCGGTTGCCCCAGTAGACGGGCAGGTCCAGGCCGTGCTCGGCGAAGTCCTTGCGCAGGGCGTCCAGCAGGGCGCGGTTCTGGTCGTTGATCGGGCTGACGCCGCCGAACAGGAAGTAGTGCTGCCCGACCTCCTTCAGGCGCTCCTTGGGGATGCCCCGGCCACGGGTCACGTTCTCCAGGAACGGAACCACGTCGTCCGGACCCTCCGGGCCACCGAAGGACAGCAGGAGCAAGGCGTCATAAGGGCTGACATCGCGCGCGTCTGGCATGGGTCCGATCCTGCCACCCGGCACCGACAGCCGGAAAACGACGGGCGGGTCCGCGCGGCCCGCTCGATGCGGAGCGGTCCGTGCCGGTGCGCTTCGGCGCGGCGGGCCGGTGTGGGCTGCCCGTCGTTCCGGCCGCTCGATCCGGGCCGGCTCGTCCTGGCCGGATCCAGGGGCCGGGCCGGCTCGTCCGGGCCGGTGCGTCCGCCGGTCGCGGGACGTAAGCTGTGTCGACTGCGTTGGCAGCTTACCGAGCCTTCCGGAGACCCCGTTGCCCAGCCCTTATCGCGCCCTGTTCGCCGCGCCCGGCACCAAGGGTTTCTCCGCCGCGGGCTTCCTCGGCCGGATGCCGCTGTCGATGATGGGCATCGGCGTGGTCACGATGGTCTCCCAGATCACCGGGCGCTACGGCCTGGCGGGCGCCCTGTCGGCGACCATCGCGCTGTCCGCCGCGGTGGCCGGGCCGCAGGTGTCCCGGCTGGTGGACCAGTACGGGCAGCGGCGGGTGCTGCGCCCGGCGACGCTGATCTCGCTCGCGGCGGCGGCCGTCCTGCTCTTCGCCGCGCACTACGGCTGGGCGGACTGGGTGCTGTACGCGGCGTGCGTCGGCATCGGCTGCGTGCCCAGCGTCGGCGCGATGATCCGGGCCCGCTGGGCGGCGCTGTACCGCGGGACGCCGCAGCTGCACACCGCGTACTCCTTCGAGTCCGTGGTGGACGAGGTGTGCTTCATCTTCGGGCCGATCATCTCCATCGGCCTGTCCACGGCCTGGTTCCCGGAGGCCGGGCCGCTGCTGGCCGCCTGCTTCCTGGCCGTCGGCGTCTTCTGGCTGACCGCGCAGCGCGCCACCGAGCCCGCCCCGCACCCGCGTGAGCGCAAGGGCGGGGGCAGCGCCATGCGCGCGCCGGGGCTGCAGGTGCTGGTGGTGACGTTCGTCGCCACCGGCGCGATCTTCGGAGCGGTCGACGTGGTGACCGTGGCCTTCGCCGACGAGGAGGGGCACAAGGCGGCGGCCAGCATCGTCCTCGCGGTGTACGCGGCGGGTTCCTGCGTGGCGGGCATGGTCTTCGGGCTGCTGCACTTCGCCGGGGCGCCGGAACGCCGGTGGCTGCTGGGCGTGTGCGCCATGGCCGTGAGTATGATCCCCCTCCTACTGGTCGGAAACCTGCCGTCTCTGGCCGTGGCGCTGTTCGTTGCGGGTCTGTCCATCGCTCCGACGATGATCACGACGATGTCCCTCATCGAAGAGCACGTACCACGCGCGCAGCTCACCGAGGGCATGACCTGGGTGAGCACCGGGCTCGCGGTGGGAGTCGCGCTCGGCTCCTCCGCGGCCGGCTGGGTGATCGACGCGGCCGGGGCGCGTGCCGGGTACGGGGTTCCGGCGGTGTCCGGGGCCGTCGCGGTCGCGGTGGGTTTCCTCGGGTTCCGCCGGCTCAAGCGACCGGCACCGGGTCGGGGAGGCTCCGTTGAGCAGCGCAGCGAACGGAAAGAACGGCACGTGGCGTAACTGGGGCGGCAACGTCTCGGCGCGCCCCGCCCGGGAGGTCACCCCGGCCTCCGTCGACGAGCTGGCCGCCGCCGTGCGGCGGGCCGCCGAGGACGGTCTGCGGGTGAAGGCCGTCGGTACGGGGCACTCCTTCACGTCCATAGCCGCGACGGACGGCGTGTTGATCCGCCCTCAACTGTTGACCGGGATACGCAGGATCGACCGCGAGACCATGACGGTCACCGTGGAGGCCGGCACCCCGCTCAAGAGGCTCAACGTGGCGCTTGCCCGTGAGGGCCTGTCGCTGACGAACATGGGCGACATCATGGAGCAGACGGTCTCCGGCGCCACCAGCACGGGCACCCACGGGACCGGCCGCGACTCCGCCTCGATCGCCGCCCAGATCAAGGGCCTGGAACTGGTCACGGCCGACGGCTCGGTCCTCACCTGTTCCGAGAAGGAGAACCCGGAGGTCTTCGCCGCCGCGCGGATCGGCCTCGGGGCCCTGGGCATCGTCACGGCCATCACCCTCGCCGTCGAACCGGTCTTCCTCCTCACGGCCCGCGAGGAGCCCATGCCGTTCGACCGGGTGCTCGCGGACTTCGAGGAGCTGTGGGCGGAGAACGAGCACTTCGAGTTCTACTGGTTCCCGCACACCGGCAGCACCACCACCAAGCGCAATAACCGCAGCGCCGGTCCGGAACGGCCCGTGCCGCAGGTCAAGGGCTGGATCGAGGACGAGCTCCTCTCCAACGGCGTCTTCCAGGTGGCCAACTGGGTCGGCCGGGCGGTGCCCGCCGCGATCCCCGCCATCGCGCAGGTCTCCAGCAAGGCCCTGTCCGCCCGCACCTACACCGACATCCCGTACAAGGTCTTCACCTCCCCGCGCCGGGTGCGCTTCGTGGAGATGGAGTACGCCGTCCCGCGCGCGGCCGTGACGGACGCACTGCGCGAGTTGAGGCGGCTGGTCGACCGCTCGGGACTCAGGGTCAGCTTCCCCGTCGAGGTGCGGACCGCCCCCGCCGACGACATCACCCTGTCCACCGCCTCCGGCCGCGACAGCGCGTACATCGCCGTCCACATGTTCCGCGGGACCCCCTACCAGCGGTACTTCACCGCCGCCGAGCGCATCTTCACCGCTCACGAGGGCCGTCCGCACTGGGGCAAGATCCACACGCGGGACGCCGAGTACCTCTCCGCGGTGTATCCGCGCTTCGGCGAGTTCACCGCGTTGCGGGACCGCCTTGATCCTGACCGCCGGTTCCAGAACGACTACTTGCGGCGGGTCCTGGGGGCGTAGGCGACGCGTCGGGGGCGTTGCTCCCGGACCCCGAGTCCTCGCTGCCGGTCGGCGTGGGCGTCGGACTCGGGGTCGCGGGTCCGTCGTCCCCGCCGGGTGCGGGTGAGGCGTCCCCGCCCCGGGAAGCACCGGCGGACGGGTCGGCCGTCGCTCCTGTGTCACCCTCCGAATGCGCGTCGGAACTCCCGGCGGTTTCCGGCACGTTCGACTTTTCCGATTCACCTGATTCGCCTGATTCGCCCGGCTCGACGGAATCCCCGGGAGCCCGGGAGGAGTTGTGGCCGCCGGTGACGGCGTCGCCGACGGTGGTGCTGCGCCCGCCGCTGAGGTTGTGGCCGGACAGCAGCTCGTAGGAGGTGATTCCGGCCATCGTGACGCCGAAGACGACGGCCGCCGCGAGCACCGGCCGTTTCCAGCCCCTGACGCGGGCCCGGTACACCGTGCCCTCGGTGAACCGGCCCGGGAGCGGCGGGTCCTGCGCCCCGGGGGCGGCCGCCACCCGGGGTGCCGCGGCCGTCGCGCCGCGGAGCTGCTCACCCGTGCGCGTGAAGAAGTGCTGGAAGAGCGAGCCACCGCAGGTGGCGACGACGCTCACCACGCCGGCCCCGAGGATCGTGCCGTACACGCCGAAGTACGAGGCCAGCTTGGCGGCCAGGACCGCCGCCACGGCGGCGCCCGCGACCTGGGGCACGTTCAGGTCGATCCGTTTCGCCTTCTTCACCGCGGTTTCGCCCACCACGCCGTCACCATCGGGCCTTTCACGCATCCCCGGACCTTGCCTCCCTTTCCCGTACACGGCCGTTCAACTGCACAAGAAGGGGGACGAGCGACCGAAACGCCCAGTTCCGGTTCCGGCCGATACGTGAACTTCCCCACGTTCAAGATCGTGGAGCGCGGGCACCAGTAGGCCAAGTCTCAGTCCTTGCCAGAAGTTGGGCGGCGTGCCGATCCACGCACGTGGCCCGAATGGAGTACTGTGGCGAGCCCTGGGTCCGGTCTCCCGTCAGGGTGCCCGGAGCCGTCAAGGACCGCCGGGAGGGGGCTAGTTGCACAGGGTGACGGAGTTCGTCACTTAGCGTTGCGAATAGGTAACCGTGCCATAACGGCGATCCCGGGCCCGTGCCCGACACGCCGGGCAACTCGGCAAGGTTGTGGCAGGCTGCACCCGGGCAGGCCACACTCGACTAGCGGAAGCAGCGACGCACGTGACGTCGGCAGGCACCACCCGGGAGGTCCCCATGCCCGAACTGCGTGTCGTGGCCGTCTCGAATGACGGCACACGGCTGGTGCTGAAGGCTGCGGACAGCACGGAGTACACGCTTCCTATCGACGAACGGCTCCGCGCCGCCGTGCGCGGCGACCGTCCCCGCCTCGGCCAGATCGAGATCGAGGTGGAGAGCCACCTCCGCCCCCGCGACATCCAGGCGCGTATACGTGCCGGCGCGACCGCGGAAGAGGTCGCGCAGATGGCAGGCATCCCCGTCGACCGGGTGCGCCGCTTCGAGGGCCCCGTGCTCGCCGAGCGTGCCTTCATGGCCGAGCGGGCCCGCAAGACCCCCGTCCGCCGCCCCGGTGAGACCTCCGGCCCCCCGCTGGGCGAGGCCGTGCAGGAGCGGCTGCTGCTGCGCGGCGCCGACAAGGACACCGTGCAGTGGGACTCGTGGCGCCGCGACGACGGCACCTGGGAGGTCCTGCTGGTCTACCGCGTCGCGGGCGAACCGCACTCGGCGTGCTGGACGTACGACCCGCCCCGGCGGCTCGTCCAGGCCGTCGACGACGAGGCCCGCTCGCTGATCGGGGAGTCCGACGACCTCGCCGCGCCCGAGCCGAGCTTCCCGTTCGTGCCGCGCATCGCCCGGCTGCCGCGCGACAGGCCGCTGGACCGTTCCGGCGACCGCGAGCGGCTGAGCCTGCCCGCGCCGGTGACCGAGCCGGACGAGGAGGCCACGGCCCTCACCGCCTCGGCCGAACGGGACTCGCTGACCAGTCTGCTGGAGGCGGTGCCGAGCTTCCGCGGCGACCTCGTGGTGCCCGAGCGCCCGGTGCCCGATCCCGAGGACGAGCCTGTCGTCGAAGCCGAGGTGGAGGAGCCCCCGGCCCCCGCCGCCTCGGCCGGTTCCGCCTACGCGGACGTCCTCATGCCGCGGTCCGTCGGCAGCCACCGCGACCGGCTCATCGGCGCCACCGACCGCCAGGCGGAGGCCGACGGCGTCCGCCCGGGCCGCCGCGCGGCCGTCCCCAGCTGGGACGAGATCGTGTTCGGGACCCGGCGCAAGAAGCAGGAGTGACCGCCCGGCCCCACGAGGCCGCCAGCAGGAGCACACGAGGGCCGCGCCGTACGGGCGCGGCCCCCGCTCATGCCGTCCTACTGGGGGTCCGGCCCGGTCGCGACCGGCCGGCCCGGGTCCGAGGACCACTGCGACCACGACCCGGCGTACAGGTCGGCCGGGATGCCCGCGACGGCCAGGGCGAGGATCTCGTGCGCGGCGGAGACACCGGAGCCGCAGTAGACGCCGACCCGCGAACTCCCGGTCACGCCCAGGCCCTTGAAGCGTTCGCGCAGTTCCTCGGCGGGCAGGAACCGGCCGTCCGCGCCCACGTTGTCCGTGGTGGGGGCGGACACCGCGCCCGGGATGTGCCCGGCCACCGGGTCGATCGGTTCCACCTCGCCCCGGTACCGCTCCCCCGCCCGCGCGTCCAGGAGCACCCCGGACCGTGCCAAGGAAGCCGCGGCGTCGGCGTCGAGCAGCCCGCTGTCCCCCGGCACGGGCTCGAAGTCGCCCTCCACCGGGTCCGGTACGGACGTCTCCAGCGGACCCGGCCAGGCCGGCAACCCGCCGTCGAGCACTCGCACGTCCGGGTGACCCGTCCAGCGCAGCAGCCACCAGGCCCGGGCCGCGGCCCAGCCCTGGCCGCCGTCGTAGACGACCACCGGCGTCGTGGCCGACACGCCCGCCCGGCGCATGGCGGCGCCGTAGACCGCGAGATCGGGCAGCGGGTGACGGCCGCCCTCGCCCGGCGCGGAGGCCAGCTCCCGGTCCAGGTCGACGTAGACGGCGCCCGGCAGGTGCCCGGCCTCGTAGGCCGCCCGGCCGTCGAAGGGCGGTTCGCCGGCCGCTCTGGCCGCGGTGAGCTGCCAGCGGACGTCGAGCAGGACGACAGGACGCGGACCCGCCAGCCCGGTCGCGAGGTCGGATGCGGAGATGATGGCGTTCATGGGCCCCATCCTCGCGCACGGGGGTGGCCGAGCCGCCCGTGTCCGGCTACTCTGCTCGGCCGGACCCGGACGATCACACCGCGTACGGGAACAAGCACATGCTGTACAGCTGAACGCATGTGCCGACGAGCGCGCCGCGAGGGACAGGGACCCGCACTTCGGGCATTCTCCCGGGCAGGGCCGCCCCACAGGGCATGCCCCACGCAGGCTGCGGAGAGCACGGCCACCGCGAGGCCGAGAAGAGAGTGACGATGACCGACGCAAGGGGGTCCGCCCGCCGGAACGGCGCAGCGCCCGATCGGCACACGCCCGGCGCACCCTGCTGGGTGAGCCTGATGGTGCACGGCCTTGACGCGACGGAGCAGTTCTACGGGGCGTTGTTCGGCTGGGAGTTCCGGCCCGGACCCCAGCAACTCGGCCCCTACGTAAGGGCCCTGCTCGACGGGCGCGAGGTGGCCGGCATCGGGCGGCTGCCCCCGGACCGTCACCTCCCGGTCGCGTGGACGCCCTACTTCGCCTCGGACGACGTCGATCTGACGGCCGAGACCGTGCGCAGCCGCGGCGGCACGATCGGAGTGGGTCCCCTCGACGCCGCCGACGCCGGGCGCATGGCCATCGGCTCCGACCCGTCGGGCGCCGTGTTCGGTGTCTGGCAGGCCGCCGCGCACCTGGGCACGGCCGTCTCCGGTATTCCGGGCACGCCCGCCTGGAACGAGCTGCTGACCTTCGAGTCCGCGACCGTCGCCAAGTTCTACCGGACGGTGTTCGGCCACGAGGAGGAGCCGGTGGTCTCCGCCGACTTCGACTACGTGACGCTGCAGCTGGGCGGCAGGCCGGTCGCCGGCATCCACGGCCTGGGTCAGGCCGTGCCCCGCGACCGGGGACCGCACTGGGTGACGTACTTCCAGGTGGACGACGTGGACGATGCCGCGGACCACGTCGTGCATCTGGGCGGGCAGGTGCTCAAGCCGGTGCACGGCACGGCGCAGGGGCGGGTGGCGGCGGTGGCGGATCCGGAAGGGGCGCGCTTCGCGTTGCTGCAGCCTCGGGGCTGACGGCGCGGGGGTGCGGCCGGCGGCGCGGTCGGGCCGTGGTGAGCCGCGGACCGCGCCGGCCGCGGCGGCCGGCAGTGAGCCCGGTGCGCCGACCTGTCGTGGTCCGGCCCCGACCGGTCACCGTCCCGTCCGGGCACCCGTTCGCCCGGTGCCCCGTTCGCCGGTACCCGGTCAGGCGGAGGAGACCGGCAGCACGTCCGGGGACAGGGCCGCCGCTCGGGCCGACGCCGCGGTCATGCGGCGGCGGTGGTGGCGGCGGCACAGGACCTCGTAGCCGACCTCGTCGGCGGAGTGCGTGACGTCACCGACGACCACCTGAGCGCCTTCCACGACCATGACGCCGCCTATCGTGCGGGCGTTGTGCGTGGCCCGGGCCCCGCACCAGCACAGGGCCTCGACCTGGAGCACCTCGACCCGGTCGGCCAGTTCCACCAGCCGCTGCGAGCCGGGGAACAGCTTGGAGCGGAAGTCGGTCGTGATGCCGAAGGCGTAGACGTCCAGGCTCAGGTCGTCCACCACGCGGGCGAGTTGGTCGATCTGCTCGGGCGACAGGAACTGCGCCTCGTCGGCGATGACGTAGTCGGCGCGGCCGCCCTGGGAGAGGTGGTCGACGAGGTAGGCGTACAGGTCCTGGCCGTCCTCGACCTCCACCGCGTCGGTGACCAGGCCGAGGCGGGAGGAGAGCTTGCCCTCGCCGGCCCGGTCGTCCCGGGAGAAGATCATGCCCTGCAGGCCGCGGGCGGAGCGGTTGTGCTCGATCTGGAGAGCCAGTGTCGACTTCCCGCAATCCATCGTTCCGGAGAAGAACACCAGCTCGGGCATGTCGGGTCGAGCACCTTTCGGCGGGTGGGGCCGGCCGGACGGATCCGGCGGCGGGACGTCAGGAGCGTACTTCGAGCAGGGGGACCAGCTGCTCGGCGGGGGTCATCGAACCGTGGTTGCCGACCATCGCCGACTCCTTGGGCTCCCGCTCGGAGGCGATGAGCAGCACGTCGTCACGGGCGGCGGCGATCACGTCACCGAGCCGGCCGTACACCCGTTCGTCGATCCGCGGGCCGAACCAGCCCGCCGCCACCGCCTCCTCGCGCGAGGCGACCCAGAACTGCTCGCCGAGCACCTCGCGCCAGCAGGTCAGGACGTCGTTCGCGGCGCCGGGGACCGCGTAGACGTGCCGGGCGCGGCCTTCGCCGCCGAGCAGGGCGACGCCCGCGCTCAGCTCCCAGTCTTCGTCGAAGTCGATGCGGTGGTGCTCGTCGAACGGCACGTCGATCATGCCGTGGTCGGCGGTGACGTAGAGCGCGCTGCGCGGGGGCAGTTGCTCGGCCAGGCGCTGGACCAGGCGGTCGGCGTACATGAGCTGGCCACGCCAGGCGTCGGAGTCCACGCCGAAGCGGTGGCCGGCGCCGTCGACCTCGGCGAAGTACGTGTAGACCAGGGAGCGGTCGCCCGCGGCCAGTTGCTCGGCCGCGAGGTCGACGCGGTCCTCGCCGGAGAGCCGCCCGAGGAACCTGCCGCCGCTGAGCGCGACCTTGGTCAGCGGGGTGTTCTCGAAGGTCGGCGACGACACCTGGGCCGCGTGCACACCCGCCTGGTGGGCCAGCTGGAAGACCGTCGGGTACGGCTGCCAGGGGGCGGGCGGGGTCCACGGCTGCCAGCGCAGCTGGTTCATCAGCTCGCCGGTGTCCGGGTTGCGCACGGTGTAACCGGGCAGGCCGTGCGCGCCGGGCGGCAGGCCGGTGCCGACCGAGGCCAGGGAGGTCGCCGTCGTCGCCGGGTAGCCGGCGGTCAGGGGACGTCCGGTGCCTCCGCGCGAGGTGGCGAGCAGCGAGGTCATGAACGGCGCGTCCTCGGGGTGCGCCTTCAGCTGCTCCCAGCCGAGTCCGTCGATCAGGAACACGCAGTTCCGGTCGGCCGGGGCCAGCTCGGGGATCGCGGCGGCCATGCCCGGCACGTCCAGGCCGGCGGCCAGGGTGGGCAGGAGGTCGGCGAGCGATCCGCTGCCGTACTCCGGGACGGGGGCGGAGGCGACGGTGAGCGGTTCGGGATGGGGGTCCCAGGCCGTCTTGGAATGGGTCATCAGCGGGTGGTGTCCGCGGTCGCCTCGGAGAGGGCCTGCGCGAAGGCGAGGGCCTCGCGCACGGTCTCCGGTCCGTCCCCGGCCTCGCTCACGCGCAGGCTGAGGTCGTCCGCCGTCGAGTTGCCGGTGTAGCCGTGGTCCGCCTCGCAGTTGGGATCGCCGCAGGCGGCCGGCTCCAGGTCGATCCGGGAGACGGCGCCCCAGCCGATGGTGAGGACGACCTCGCGCGGCAGGGTCCCCGGCTTGTACGACTCCGGGTTGGCGACCACGCGGCTGACCACGATGGACGAGATGCGGCCGATCTTCACGGACTCCGTCGACGTCGTCGCGTACGGCGTCGGGGAGGTGCTGTCGGCGGCCTGCTCGTCGGTGTGGCTGACGATGAAGCGGTTGTCGGTGAGGACGAGCACCGTGACGTGCCGGCGCACCTCGTTCTGGTCGAACGTGGTCTCCTGGTGGACCAGGTACGACCGGATGGGCTCGCCGCCCACGGCGGCCTCCACCGCCTCGGCCACGAGGGCCGGGTAGTAGCCGCTGCGCTCGATCGCCGCCCGCAGCCCCTGGGTCGTCGTACTGGTCTTGGCCATGACGCCCATCCTACGGGGGACCACTGACTGCGAGGCACCGCTCGCCCCCCGTCAGTACGCGGGGAGCGTCCTGGGGCCCAGGTCGTCGCGGGCGGGCGGCGGCGCGAGACGCAGGGAGGCGCCCAGCACGCTCAGGCCGTGGGAGGCGACGACCACCGGCTCCAGCGTGACCGCGACGACCTCGGGGTGGTCGTCCACCAGCCGGGACACGCGCAGCAGCAGCTCCTCCAGGGCGCGGGTGTCGGCCGGGGCGGAGCCGCGCCAGCCGAACAGCAGGGGCGCGGTGCGGATCGACCGCACCAGCGAGTTCGCCTCGCGGTCGGTGACCGGGATCAGCCGGTGGGCGGTGTCCCCGAGCAGCTGGGACGCGGCCCCGGCGAGCCCGAAGGAGAGCACCGCTCCGGCGGCGGGGTCGATCACGGCCCGTACGACGACGTCCACGCCGCGCGGTGCCATGCGCTGCACGACCGGGCGCAGCTCCTCGGCCGTGCCGAACATCTCGGTCATCTCCGCGTATGAGCGGCGCAGTTGCTCCTCGTCCGCGAGGTCGAGGCGTACGCCGCCCAGGTCGGCCCGGTGCCGCAGGTGCGGGGCGGTGGCCTTCAGCGCCACCGGGTACCCGAGGGCGCGGGCGGCCTCGGCGGCGGCGTCGGGGGTCGGGGCGGGCAGGGAGCGGTGGACCTCGATGCCGTAGTGGCCGAGGAGGTCGCAGGTCTCGTCCGGGCCGAGGGCGGGGCCCTGCCCCCGCGCGAGCAGCCCGTCGATCAGCGCGGCGGCGCCCTTGACGTCGATGTCGTCGTACTCGGGCACCCTGCCGGGGTCGGCCGCGTCCCGCCGCCACTGGGCGTAGGCGACGGCCTGGGCGAGGGCGCGGACGGCCCGCTCCGCGGCCGGGTAGGCGGGGATGAGGTGCGCTCCCTCCGGCGTCTCGGGGGCGGCCGGCGCCCGGTCGGGGCCGGCCGGGTGCGGGTGGAGGGCTTCCGGGTGCTCCCCCGCGGCGGTGCGGGGCTGGTCGGCGGGGCCCGGTCGCCGGTCAGCGGCCGGCTGCGGGGCGTTCTGCGGCGCGCTGTCCGGCCTGAGCTGCGGGGCGTTCTGCGGCGCGCTGTCCGGCCTGAGCTGCGGGGCGTTCTGCGGCGCGCTGTCCGGCTTGAGCCGCGGGGCCGTGCCGGCCGCCGCCGACAGGGCCTCGGCGAGCCCGCCGAGCTCCACGTGCACCACCAGGACCGGCTTGGACGGGGCCGCGGCCGTGGCCGAGCGCAGCGCCTGCGCGAGGGCCGCGTCGGCGACGGAGCCCTCCCCCACCGCCGGGATCGCGGTGACGACGACCGCGTCGCAGCGGTCGTCGGCCAGCGCCCGGGACAGGGCGGCGTGGAAGTCCGCCGCCGACGCCGCCGTGGTCAGGTCCTGCGGCGGGTGGGGCCGCAGGCCCTCGGCGAGGCACGCGTCGTAGGTGAGCAGGCCGAGCGACTCCGAGTTGCCGAGGATCGCCACCCGGGGTCCGGCGGGCAGGGGCTGGCGCGCCAGCAGCAGGCCGGCGTCCACGAGGTCGGTGATGGTGTCGACCCGTATCACCCCGGCCTGCCGCAGCAGGGCCGAGACGGTCGCGTGCGGCAGGCGCGTCGCCCGCACGGCGTGCCCCTGGGGGGCGGCGCCGTGCCGGGCGCCCTGGACGACGACCAGCGGCTTCGCGGCGGCGGTGCGCCGGGCGAGGCGGGTGAACTTGCGGGGGTTGCCGATGGACTCCAGGTACATGAGGACGACGTCGGTGTCGGGGTCCTCGTACCAGTACTGCAGGACGTCGTTGCCGGAGACGTCGGCGCGGTTGCCCGAGGAGACGAACGTGGACACGCCGGTGACGCCGGTGACGCCGCCTCCGCGCCGGTGCAGCCGGGAGAGCAGGGCCACGCCGATGGCGCCGGACTGGGCGAACAGACCGATGCGGCCCGGGCGCGGCACCTCGGGGGCGAGGGAGGCGTTGAGCCGTACCCGGGGCGAGGTGTTGATGATGCCGAAGGCGTTGGGCCCGATGATGCGCATGCCGTACGAGCGGGCCTGCCGGACGAGCGCGCGCTGGCGCTCACGCCCGTCGAGGCCGCTCTCGGCGTAGCCGGCGGACACCACGACGAGTCCCTGCACGCCGTGTTCGCCGCACTCGGCGACGACCTCGGGCACGTGCTCGGCGGGCACGGCGACGACCGCGAGGTCGACCGGGCCGTCGATGTCGCGCACCGAACGGTGCGCCGGCACCCCGTCGAGCTCCTTCTGCTCCTCGGGCAGGGCCTTGTTCACGGCGAACAGGCGGCCGGTGAAGCCGGCGTCGCGGATGTTGCCGAGGACGCTGCGGCCCACGCCGCCGGGGGTGCGTCCCGCACCGATGACGGCGACCGAGCCGGGCGTGAGCAGCCGCTGCACGGAGCGGGCCTCGGCGCGGTGCTCGCGCGCGTACTGCACGGCCAGGGAGCGGTCGGTGGGTTCGAGGTCGAACTCCAGGCGGACCACGCCGTCCTCGAAGCTGCGCTTCTGGGTGTACCCGGCGTCCGTGAACACCTTGATCATCTTGGTGTTGGCGGGCAGCACCTCGGCGGCGAACCGGCGGATACCGCGCTCGCGCGCGACGGCCGCGATGTGCTCCAGCAGGGCGGAGGCGACCCCGCGGCCCTGGTGGGCGTCCTGGACGAGGAAGGCGACCTCGGCCTCGTCGGCGGGCGCGGACGCGGGCGTTCCGTCGGCGCCGATCCGGTCGTAGCGTACGGTGGCGATGAACTCGCCGCCGACCGTGGCCGCGAGTCCCACCCGGTCCACGAAGTCGTGGTGCGTGAAGCGGTGGACGTCCTTGGCGGACAGGCGAGGGTACGGCGCGAAGAAGCGGTAGTACTTCGACTCGTCGGAGACCTGCTCGTAGAAGCTGACGAGGCGATCGGCGTCATCGACGGTGATGGGCCGGACGCGCGCGGTGCCCCCGTCGCGCAGCACCACGTCGGCCTCCCAGTGGGCGGGGTACTCGTGCCGGTCCGGCGAGGTCTGCATGGGCCCCAGAGTACGGCTCGCGTCCGGCAGCGGCGCGAGGCAGTCTGTGGAGGGCGTCAGTCGGGTCGAGGCCGCGATCCGACTTCCGCCCCGGGGCGGTGGCGAGACAGCCGCTCCCCGGTGGTCTTCACGTGTGGGAAACTGGTCTAGACAACCCTGAACACCGAAGGGCAGCAACACATGGCTGAGCGCCGCGTCAACGTCGGCTGGGCCGAGGGCCTCCACGCCCGCCCCGCCTCCATCTTCGTCCGAGCCGCCACGGCCACAGGCGTCCCGGTGACGATCGCCAAGGCTGACGGCAACCCCGTCAACGCGGCCTCGATGCTGGCCGTCCTGGGCCTGGGCGCCCAGGGCGGCGAGGAGATCGTCCTCGCCTCCGACGCCGAGGGCGCGGACGCCGCCCTGGACCGGCTGGCCAAGCTGGTCTCCGAGGGTCTCGAGGAACTGCCCGAGACCGTCTGAGCGGGAGCGCCCCAGCGGCGCGCACAAGGGCCCGTCCGGATTCGACCGGGCGGGCCCTCGGCATTACCGGAACACGTTCCCGGGATCGCGGACGAATTCATCCGCGCACGGAGACGCAGCGAATTCCGGGGAACGGGCGGCGGAAAAGGAAACTTCCGCACCTCCGGCATTCCCCGCTCTTTGTATACGGCCCTCGTGTTAATTCCGCGGGCTCGGCGTGTTGACGGGATGTTGCGAGTTCCTCACCTGCCCGCCGCGCTCCCCCGCCGGGCCGGTCCGCAGGCGGTGGGCGCCGGTCGCCCGCTCGATGTGCAGTGCCGCGGCCGCCCGCGCGCGCTCGCCGTCACCGCGCGCCACGGCGTCCACGATCGCGCCGTGCTCGTTCCAGCTGTCCACCGGGCCGGCCGGTGCCTCGACCGTGTACATCCAGGCGATCTTGTGCCTCAGCTGGGTCAGCACCGAGGTCAGTGCGGGGCTGCCGCACGCCTGGGCCAGCGTCTCGTGGAACCAGCCGTCCAGCGAGCGCAGGTCCTCGCCGCCGCCCTGGCGGGCCCGCTCCTGGCCCAGCCGCACCAGGCCGCGCAGGACCTTGAGGTGCGCCTCGGTGCGGCGCTGGGCGGCCCGGGCGGCGCCGAGCGGCTCCAGCAGCGCGCGCATCTGCAGCAGGTCGGCGGCCTCCTGCTCGGTGGGTTCGGCGACGCACGCGCCCGCGTGCCGCCGCGTCACCACGAAACCCTCCGCCTCCAGGGTGCGCAGGGCCTCGCGCACGGGGACGCGGGAGACGCCGTAGCGGCGCGCCAGCAGCTCCTCGGTGAGCCGGGTGCCCCGCGCGTGGACGCCGGCGACGATGTCGTCGCGGATGGCCGTGCACACCGAGTGCGCGGGAATGCGCATGACCGACCTCCGTCTGATTCCCCGGAAAACGCCGACGTGTGCCGGCGACTTCATTGCATGTGACTCTATTGCAATGTGCCGCAGTTTCCGGCGGCGGGCGTAAATCCGGGGAAACTTTTTGGACGCCGGGCCGTCCAGGACGCGAAAAAGCCCCGGCGGGAGCCGGGGCTTTCACGATCGCCGGGTGCCGTCAGAGGTTGACGCCGTGCGAGCGGAGGTAAGCGACGGGGTCCATGTCGGAGCCGTACTCGGGGCTCGTACGGGCCTCGAAGTGCAGGTGCGGTCCGGTGACGTTGCCGGTCGCGCCGGACAGGCCGATCTGCTGGCCGGGGGTGACCTTCTGGCCCACGGAGACGCCGACGGACGACAGGTGGCCGTACTGGGTGTACGTGCCGTCGTTCATCTTGATCACGACCTGGTTGCCGTACGCGCCGCCCCAGCCGGCCTCGACGACCGTGCCTATGCCGACGGAGTGGACGGAGGTGCCGGTCGCGGCGTGGAAGTCGACGCCGGTGTGGCTGCCGGAGGACCACAGGCCACTGCTGGCCTGGTACCCGGTGGACACGTACGAGCCGGAGATCGGGGACACGAAGGTGTTCAGGCGCTTGCGCTCGGCCTCACGGGCGGCGCGCTCCTTGGCCTCGCGGGCCTTCTCGGCCGCTTCCTTGGCCTGCTCGGCCGCCTCGGCGGCCCGCTCGCGGGCGGCCTCCTCGGCCTTCTTCTTCGCGGCGGCCTCCTCGGCCGCCTGCTTCTGCGCGACGGCCTGGGCGTCGATCTGCTCCGCGACGGTGTCGCCCAGGGTGACGACGGGGGTCAGACCGGTCTGCTCGGGAGCGGGCTCGGCGGCGAAGGCGGCCGGGGCGGCCACGGTGCCGATGACGCCCGTCGTGGCGAGGGCCGCGACGCCCGCCGCACGGGCCGTGCCGCGCTGGAGGCGGCTGGGACGACGGTGCTTGCCGGTGGCGCGGGTGAACGCCATGAAGTGGCTGGTCCTTTCCTTCCTTCTCGCCTACCGGGTTAGCTGACGGGTTCGGAGCAGGAAGGTCTCCTACGGGCCCCCTCGCGGTGCGCGCGGGCGTCCGATTCACCCCAGGGACTGTGGGTCCCCGGCTCCCCTGGCTCGCGCCGTACGGGGACTCGGCGATGACTGTCCGGTGCCGCGGGTGCGGCGCACTGCCTGACGAACAGCCCGGACGACGCTAAGCGGCGCCACTTTCAATTCCCAAACGGATCCCGGCTTTTGTAGCGCATCCCACAGGGCAGACAGGCCACCTCCGTATCAATTCGGGCATAAGGGAGCCCTGGTGCCTTGGAAGACAACCAGGGCTCCTCGCGCGTGCGCTCCTACTCGGCCGTGACGACCGAGACTTCGCCGATGCCGAGGGCCTCGACGGGTGCCTTGATCTGCGCCGCGTCACCGACGAGGACCGTCACCAGCCGGTCCACCGGGAAGGCGCTGACGACCGCCGCGGTGGCCTCCACGGTGCCGGTCGCGGCGAGCTGCCGGTACAGCGTGGCCTGGTAGTCGTCGGGCAGGTGCTGCTCGACCTGGTCGGCCAGCGTGGAGGCCACGGCTGCCGCCGTCTCGTACTTCAGCGGCGCGACGCCGACCAGGTTCTGCACGGCGACGTCCCGCTCGGCGTCGGTCAGGCCTTCGGCGGCCAGCGTGCGCAGCACCGTCCACAGGTCCTCAAGGGCCGGGCCGGTGTTGGGTGTGTCCACCGAGCCGCTGATGGCGAGCATCGAGGCACCGGTGCCGTCCGGGGCGGACCGCAGCACCTGGGCGAACGCCCGCACCCCGTAGGTGTAGCCCTTCTCCTCGCGCAGCACCCGGTCCAGACGGGACGTCAGGGTGCCGCCGAGGCAGTACGTGCCGAGCACCTGCGCGGGCCACAGGCGGTCGTGCCGGTCCGGGCCGGTGCGGCCGATGAGCAGCTGCGTCTGGACGGCGCCCGGGCGGTCGACGATGACGACCCGGCCGGTGTCGTCGGCGGTGACCGGCGGCACCGGCCGCGGCTCGGCCCGGGAGCCCGTCCAGGCGCCCAGCGTGTCGCCCAGCAGGGCGTCGAGGTCGACGCCGGTGAGGTCGCCGACGACGACGGCGGTGGCCGTGGCGGGGCGGACGTGCTTCTCGTAGAAGCCGCGCACGGCGGCGGAGTCGATCGCGGCGACCGTCTCCTCGGTGCCCTGCCGGGGCCGCGACATACGCGAGTCCGCCGGGAACAGCTGCCGGGACAGCTCCTTGGCGGCCCGGCGCGAGGGGTTGGCCAGCTCGTGCGGGATCTCGTCGAGGCGGTTGCGGACCAGCCGCTCGATCTCGCTGTCCGCGAAGGCGGGCGCCCTCAGCGCGTCGGCCAGCAGGCCGAGGCCCTTCTCGAGCCGGGAGGCCGGGACCTCCAGGCTGATGCGGACCCCGGGGTGGTCGGCGTGCGCGTCGAGCGTGGCGCCGGCGCGCTCCAGCTCGGCGGCGAACTCCTCGGCGGAGTGCTTGTCGGTGCCCTCGGAGAAGGCCCGCGCCATGAGCGTGGCGACGCCGTCGAGGCCGGCGGGCTCGGCCTCCAGGGGTGCGTCCAGCAGCACCTCCACGGCGACGACCTGCTGACCGGGGCGGTGGCAGCGCAGGACCGTCAGGCCGTTGCCGAGCGTGCCGCGCTCCGGGGCCGGGAAGGCCCACGGCTTGGCCTCGCCCGCCTGCGGCCGGGGGTGGAAGTCCATCGTGGCGAGCTCGGTCACTTGGCCGCCTCCTCGTTGTCGTCGCCGGCCGCGGCAGCGGCGCCGGCGGCATCGTCGGTCTCGTCGGCGACGGGCTCGTAGACGAGCACCGCGCGGTTGTCGGGGCGCAGGCGGGCCTTGGCGACCTCCTGGACCTCCTCGGCCGTCACCTCCAGCACCCGCTGGACGGCGGTCAGGGCGAGCTGCGGGTCGCCGAACAGCACGGCGTAGCGGCACAGTTCGTCGGCGCGGCCCGCGACCGTGCCGAGGCGGTCCAGCCACTCGCGCTCCAGCTGGGCCTGGGCGCGCTCCATCTCCTCGGCGGTGGGGCCCTCCTCGGCGAACCGGGCGAGCTCCTCGTCGATGGCGGCCTCGATGACCGGCACCTCCACGTCACCGGAGGTCTTCACGTCCAGCCAGCCCAGGGAGGGCGCCCCGGCCAGCCGCAGCAGCCCGAACCCGGCCGCCACGGCCGTGCGGTCGCGCCGCACGAGGCGGTTGTACAGGCGGGAGGACTCGCCGCCGCCGAGGACGGTGAGGGCCAGGTCGGCCGCGTCGCACGCGCGCGTGCCGTCGTGCGGCAGCCGGTAGGCGGCCATCAGGGCGCGGGCCGGGACCTCCTCCTCGACGACCTCGCGCAGCTGCTCGCCGATGGTCTCCGGCAGGGAGCCGTCGCGCGGGGCGGGCTTGCCGTCGTGGCCGGGGATGGAGCCGAAGTACTTCTCCACCCAGGCCAGCGTCTGCTCGGGGTCGATGTCGCCGACCACGGAGAGCACCGCGTTGTTCGGCGCGTAGTAGGTGCGGAAGAAGGCGCGCGCGTCCTCCAGGGTCGCCGCGTCCAGGTCGGCCATCGAGCCGATCGGCGTGTGGTGGTAGGGGTGGCCCTCCGGGTAGGCGAGGGCGGTGAGCTTCTCGAAGGCGGTGCCGTAGGGGACGTTGTCGTAGCGCTGGCGCCGCTCGTTCTTGACGACGTCGCGCTGGTTCTCCATCGACTCATCGTCGAGGGCGGCCAGCAGGGAGCCCATGCGGTCGGCCTCCAGCCAGAGGGCGAGCTCCAGCTGGTGGGCGGGCATGGTCTCGAAGTAGTTGGTCCGCTCGAAGCTGGTGGTGCCGTTCAGCGAGCCGCCCGCGCCCTGGACGAGCTCGAAGTGGCCGTTGCCCTTGACCTGGGCGGATCCCTGGAACATCAAGTGCTCGAAAAGGTGAGCCAGACCTGTGCGCCCCTTGACTTCGTGGCGCGAGCCGACGTCGTACCAGAGGCACACCGCCGCGACCGGGGTCAGGTGGTCCTCGGAGAGCACCACGCGCAAGCCGTTGGCCAGGCGGTGCTCGGTCGCTGTCAGGCCCCCGGAGCCTGCCTGGGCTGTGGCCGTGTGACCCATGGGCATGTACGTCCCTTCGATCGCGGAGCGGTCTTCACAACCGCGGATTCGTGCCGGTCCTGCCACTGTATGCAAGCGCGCGAAGCCCTGGTGAAGTTCCCGGCGCCGGCCTCGGTCCGCGGGCCAGGGTGCCGCTTGGCCCGGGTCCTGGTCCCGCTTGTCAGTGCGGCGGTCCACAATGGTCCGCGTCAGATCTGGATCGCAGCAGCAAGGAGCCGGCAGCGATGGCCCGCCGCAGCACGAAGACCCCGCCGCCCGACGACTCGTACGAGGAGCGGATCCTCGACATCGACGTCGTCGACGAGATGCAGGGCTCCTTCCTCGAGTACGCGTACTCGGTCATCTACTCCCGCGCCCTGCCGGACGCCCGCGACGGTCTCAAGCCGGTGCACCGGCGCATCGTGTACCAGATGAGCGAGATGGGCCTGCGCCCCGAGCGCGGGTACGTCAAGTGCGCCCGTGTCGTCGGCGAGGTGATGGGCAAGCTCCACCCGCACGGCGACGCGTCGATCTACGACGCCCTGGTGCGCATGGCCCAGCCGTTCTCCATGCGCGTCCCCCTGGTCGACGGCCACGGCAACTTCGGCTCGCTGGGCAACGACGACCCGCCGGCCGCCATGCGGTACACCGAGTGCCGCATGGCCGAGGCGACGAGCCTGATGACGGAGTCGATCGACGAGGACACCGTCGACTTCAACCCCAACTACGACGGCCAGGAGCAGGAACCGGCCGCGCTGCCCGCCGCCTTCCCGAACCTGCTGGTCAACGGCGCCTCGGGCATCGCGGTCGGCATGGCGACGAACATGCCGCCGCACAATCTGCGCGAGGTCGTCGCCGCGGCCCGCCACCTGATCAGGCACCCGAACGCGGACCTGGACGCGCTGATGAAGCACGTCCCGGGCCCGGACCTGCCCACCGGCGGCCGCATCGTCGGCCTGTCCGGCATCCGCGACGCCTACGAGACCGGCCGGGGCACGTTCAAGATCCGCGCGACCGTCTCGGTGGAGCCGGTGACGGCCCGCCGCAAGGGCCTGGTCGTCACCGAGCTGCCGTTCGCGGTCGGCCCGGAGAAGGTCATCGCCAAGATCAAGGACCTGGTCGGCTCGAAGAAGCTGCAGGGCATCGCCGACGTCAAGGACCTCACCGACCGCGAGCACGGCCTGCGCCTGGTCATCGAGATCAAGAACGGCTTCGTGCCGGAGGCGGTCCTGGAGCAGCTGTACAAGCTGACGCCGATGGAGGAGTCCTTCGGCATCAACAACGTCGCGCTGGTCGACGGCCAGCCGCTCACACTGGGCCTGAAGGAGCTGCTGGAGGTCTACCTCGACCACCGCTTCACCGTGGTGCGGCGGCGCTCCGAGTTCCGCCGCACCAAGAAGCGCGACCGCCTGCACCTGGTCGAGGGCCTGCTGACGGCCCTGCTCGACATCGACGAGGTCATCCGCCTGATCCGCTCCAGCGAGAACTCCGCGCAGGCCAAGCAGCGCCTCATGGAGCAGTTCTCGCTGAGCGAGGTGCAGACGCAGTACATCCTCGACACGCCGCTGCGCCGGCTCACCAAGTACGACCGCATCGAGCTGGAGACGGAGAAGGACCGGCTCAACGCGGAGATCGAGGAGCTGACCCGGATCCTCGACTCGGACACGGAGCTGCGCAAGCTGGTCTCCTCGGAACTGGCCGCGGTCTCCAAGAAGTTCGGCACCGACCGGCGCACGGTCCTGCTGGAGTCGGGCGGTGCCCCGGTCGCGGCCGTGCCGCTGCAGGTGGCCGACGACCCGTGCCGGGTGCTGCTGTCCTCGACGGGGCTGCTGGCCCGCACGGCCGGCGCCGAGCCGTTCGCGCAGGAGGCCGGCGCCAAGCGCGCCAAGCACGACGTGATCGTCTCGGCGGTGCCGGCGACGGCCCGCGGCGAGATCGGCGTGGTGACCTCCTCGGGCCGGCTGCTGCGGCTGAACGTGGTCGACCTGCCCCAGCTCCCGGAGCCCCTCCCGACGCCCAACCTGGCGGGCGGGGCCCCGCTGGCGGAGTTCGTGTCCCTGGAGGTCGACGAGACGGTGGTCTGCCTGACCACGCTCGACGAGTCGTCCCCGGGCCTGGCGCTCGGCACGCAGCAGGGCGTCGTCAAGCGCGTGGTGCCGGACTACCCGTCCAACAAGGAGGAGCTGGAGGTGATCACCCTCAAGGAGGGTGACCGGATCGTCGGTGCCGTGGAGCTGCGCACCGGGGACGAGGATCTGGTGTTCATCACCGACGACGCCCAGTTGCTGCGCTTCCAGGCGTCCCAGGTCCGCCCGCAGGGGCGTCCGGCCGGCGGTGTGGCCGGCATCAAGCTCGCCGAGGGCGTGAAGGTCATCTCCTTCACGGCGGTGGACCCGGCCGCCGACGCGGTCGTCTTCACGGTCGCGGGTTCGCGGGGCACGCTGGACGACTCGGTGCAGACGACGGCCAAGCTGACCCCGTTCGACCAGTACCCGCGCAAGGGCCGGGCGACGGGCGGTGTCCGCTGCCAGCGGTTCCTGAAGGGCGAGGACTGCCTGTCCCTGGCCTGGGCGGGCCCGGCTCCGGCGCGTGCCGCGCAGAAGAACGGCATGCCGGCCGCACTGCCGGACATCGACCCGCGCCGCGACGGATCGGGCGTGTCCCTGGCCAAGACGGTGGCCGTGGTGGCCGGGCCGGTCTAGGCCGGTCCGGCAGCGTCCTCCTCGGGGTCGCGCACGTACCGCAGGACGCCCCACATGCCGTGCTCGTCGGCCTGTGGGGCGTCGTCCTTGCACGCCTCCAGTTCCTTGGCCAGAGCGGGGGCGTCGATGCCGGAGCCGATGAGGACGAGCTGGGTGAGGCGCTCGTCCCCGGCCGGCCAGGGCTCGGGGTAGAAGCGCAGGAACCGTCCCACGGCGTGCACGGCGTACCGGTTGCGCACGTCGTACGGCCCGAAGTCGACATAGCCCTTGATCCGGTACAGCCCGTGGGGGCGGCTGTCGAGGAACGCCATCAGCCGGCGGGGGTCGAGGGGCACGGGCGACACGAAGGAGACGCTGTCGTAGGCGGCGTGCAGGTGCGCGGCGTGCTCATGGGTTCGGCCGTGCTTCTGGTGCTCGTCGTGCTCGTCCTGGGCGGGGCGGACGGGGCCGCGTTCGCGGTGGTCGTGCGGGTCCTGCTCCGACCGGTCGTCCCCGACGGGCCCGCCGAGGTCGTGCAGGTCGTCGAAGGACAGCTGTCCGATGCGCTCCTCGCTCGGCCGGCAGTCGAAGAGGAACTCGGGGTCGATGCGGCCGTAGGTGGCCGGGACGACCGCGGCTCCGTCGGCGAGGGACCGGACCAGCGCGAGGACGCGTTCGCCGTCCGCCGCCCGGTCGAGTTTGTTGACCACGGCGAGGTCGGCCAGCGCGAGGTGCCGGTCGATCTCGGGGTGGCGGGCGCGGGTCGCGTCGAACTCGGCGGCGTCGACGACCTCGACCAGTCCGCCGTAGACGATCCCGGGGTGCTCACTGGCCAGCAGCATCCGCACCAGCTCCTGCGGTTCGGCCAGACCGCTGGCCTCGATGACGATGACGTCGATGCCGAGGGAGGGTTTCGCGAGCCGCTCCAGGTAGTCGTCGAGCTCGCCGGCGTCGACGGCACAGCACAGGCACCCGTTGCCCAGGGAGACCGTCGAGTCGCCGAGCGCCCCGGCCACGGCCATCGCGTCGATCTCGACGGCCCCGAAGTCGTTGACGATCGCGCCGATGCGGCTGCCGCCGCTGCGGTGCAGGAGGTGGTTGAGCAGGGTGGTCTTGCCCGAGCCGAGGAATCCGGCCAGGACCACGACCGGGATCTGCTGCGGTTGCGGGCTCGGCTGGCTCACCGTGCGACCTCTTTCACGCCGACGCGCGCACCGGCTCGCGTTGGCGGCACACGCAGGAGGATGGGATGCCGCACCAGGATACGAGCCGCGCAAGTCGCCCCGAGGTGAACGATTGTTAGCAGCGCGTGCTGGGCAGACGTTGGGCATGGCGCCGGTTTGTACCCTCGCTCCTCCGTGCGCCTCCTCTCCGCCTCCCTGCCGATCAGAGCCGCTCGGCACCCTGGGAGACGGCAAGCGCCGCCCACCGCTCGCCGGTCCCCTCCCGTCGACCCGCACCCCGACGACCGGCGGACGGCCGCCTGAATCGGGGATTGACATGGCCACACAGAAATACGGAGTACGGGGACTGCGCGCCGCTGCCACCGCCGGACTGGGCATGGCGGCCGGCGCCCTGACCGCCATGGCGGCGCAGCGACGGACGGTGAACGCCCTTCACGCTCGCGTGGAGGAACTGGAGGAACGCTGCCGGAAGCAGCAGAGCGCCAATCTGCTGCAACAGCAACGCCAGCACTGGGAGATGTTGAGCAAAGCGATAGACAATCCCGAGCTCGCGGAGGTCCTGGACATCTTCGAGCGGCCGGTCACGCCTCAGCGGCGACGTCAGTACCTCTTCGCCAACGCGCTGTACACGAACCTGCTCTGCTATTACCGCATCGGCAACATGGGCCGGGACGAGTTCTTCAAGCACGTCCGTGGCCTGTTCCAGAATCCGATCATGCAGGAGTACTGGTACGCCACACAGCAGCAGCGCGCGAGCCTGACGGGTACCGAGGAGGCCGAACTCGGTCAACTCGTGGATGACTTGCTGCTGCAACTCGAGGAGAACGACACCGACGAGTGGTGGGTGGTCGGGGAACCGCCGCCGCCCGACTGAGAGGAGTGACCGCCACGACCTGCGGGGTCACGAGGCCGGGCCGGGTGGCCACTTCGACCAACGTCCGGGACCAGCACGGCCCACGCCGCCCAAGGTCTCAGGACGGCCGGAGGGGTCGACGGCGCACGCAGGGTCGGACTGCACCCCCGACCCGGCATTCAGCGCCGCCTGTCACCCCGCTCTACTCGTCAGGGATGTCCCGCTTGGCCGCCACGAGGGTTTCGCGAGTGATCACCACGATGCGTTCGTAGTCGGCGCGCGCGGCGTCGGCGGGGAGTTGCGAGTCCAATGAGTCGGTGGCATCCGTGCCGATGACTGCGAAGTTTCCATCGGACAGTTCAAAGATGTCGGGACAAGTCCCACCGCCAGTGCTGCCTCTGAGGCGCGGAGCGACACCAAGGCGACGGATGATCTGACTCACTGTTGAATTCCCTCTGCTCTGCTCTCGAGGCATGGACGTGCGCCCGCTACCGCGCGCATAGCGGCATGGTCCCACTGGACACCACCGCCATCCGCCATCCCCCGCGCCTCCGGGGCATAAATGCGCCTCTCAGAGTCCCTTCTATCACCTGTGAGGGTGGCGCCACACAGGACTCACGCATACATCCCGAAGAGTGATAGAAGGACGAACAGAATCCGTCATCCACCGATATCAGCAGAGGAAATCCGACCTGGAACCGGCTGGGGCGCCTCCGGCCCCACGTACCGGGCCGCCGGGCGGATGATCTTCGTGTCCTCCGCCTGCTCCAGGATGTTCGCGCTCCAGCCCACCACCCGCGCCGCGGCGAAGGTGGGAGTGAACATCTCGCGGGGCAGACCGCAGAGTTCCATCACCACACCCGCGTAGAACTCGACGTTGGTGTGCAGTTCGCGGCCGGGCTTCAGCTCGGCCAGGATCGCCTCGACGTGCCGCTCCACCTCCACCGCGAAATCGACCCGCGGACCGCCGAACGACCGGGCGACCTCCCGCAGCATCCGCGACCGGGGGTCCTCCGTGCGGTAGACCGCGTGACCGAAACCCATGATGCGGTCCCCGGCGAGCACCCGCTCGCGCACCCAGGAGTCGATGCGGTCCGGGCTGCCGATCGCGTCCAGGATGTCCAGGGCGCGGCTGGGTGCCCCACCGTGCAGCGGCCCCGACAGCGCCGCCACCGCTCCGGCGAGGCACGCCGCCACGTCCGCCCCGGTCGACGCGATGACCCGGGCGGTGAAGGTGGACGCGTTGAATCCATGGTCGACGGTGGAGATCAGGTACTGCTCGACGGCCCTGGCGTGCCGCTCGTCGGGTAGAGATCCGGTCAACATGTACAGGTAGTTCGCCGCGTAGGACAGGTCCTGGCGGGGCTCGACCGGCTCCAGCCCGCGCCCCAGCCGGTGCAGCGCGGTGAGCAGGGTGGGGACGGCGGCCGCCGCTTCGAGGGCGTTCCGCCGGCGTTCCTCCACGTCGATGTCGTAGACGGGGCGGAAGCCCTTCGCCGCGCCCAGCAGCGACAGCGCCGTCCGCATTCCGGCGAGCGGGCCGGAGCGTCCGCCCGCCGCAGCGACGGCGGGAAGCACGGCACGCACCTCGCCGGGCAGCGCCCGCAGCGCCGCCGTCTCGGCCGTGAAGGCCGCGCGCTGCGCCGGGTCCGGCAGTTCGCCGTGGACCAGCAGGTACCAGACGTCCTCGAACCCGCGGCTCCGGGCGAGGTCGACCGCCGAGTACTGCCGGTAGTGGTAGAAGCCCTCGCGCCCCCGGACGTCGCCGATGCGGGTGTCGGTGACCACGACACCGGCGAGCCCTCGTGGTGCGTCGAGAAGAGCGTTCGCGGACCTGTTGACGGACATGCCTGCCTCCTTGCACTTGATTCGACTGTCCATGCTTGACTAGATGGCTGTCAATATTGATTGAATCAATGCAACAGTCAATGAAACGTCGCACGGATACGGTGACCCCCATGCGCGATCAAGAGCCCGTCTCCCCGGACACGGCACGGCGGCTGAGCACCAAGGAGGCCGCCGAGCTGCTCGGGGTGAAACCGGAGACCCTGTACGCCTATGTGAGCCGCGGGCAGCTCAGCAGCCGGCGCGTTCCCGGCGGCCGGGGCAGCACCTTCGACACCGCCGAGGTCGAAGCGCTGGCCCGGCGCAACCGGCGGGAGAACGCGGCCGGTCCGGGTCCCGGCGGCGAACTGGGCGTTCGCACACGCATCACGCTGATCGAGGGCGACCGGTACTACTTCCGCGGCGTCGACGCCGTCGACCTGGCCGCCCGGCACAGCTACGAAGAGGTCGCCGAGTGGCTGTGGACCGGCCGGATGCGCCGCGGTGCGACGTTCGAGGCGCCCGGAGCCGCCGTCGCCGTCGCGCGCCGAGCCGTCGAGGCCCTGCCCGAACACGCCTCCCCCGCCGACCGGTTGCGCGTCGCGACGATCGCCGCCGCCACGGCCGACCCGCTGCGCTTCGACCTGTCCGAGGACGCCGTGCTCGGCACCGCGCGCACCCTCGTCCCCACCCTCGTCTCCGCCCTCCCCCCGGTGTGGCCGGAGCGACACGACGACGGCCCCCTGGCCCACCGCCTGTGGACCCGGCTGTCGCACCGCGAGGACCCCGACGAGGCGTCCCTGCGGGCCCTGGACACCGCGCTCGCCCTCCTCGCCGACCACGACCTGGCCGCCTCCACGCTCGCGGTGCGCGTCGCGGCCTCGGCCCGGGCCCACGCCTACGCGGCCGTCTCCGCCGGGCTCGGCGTGATCGAGGGCCCGCTGCACGGCGCGGCCAGCGGTCTGGCCCACCGGCTGCTGCACGACGTGCTCGACCGGGGCGACGCGGCGCCGGTCATCGCGGACGAACTCCGCGCCGGGCGCCGCATCCCCGGGCTCGGTCACCGCCTCTACCCGGGCGAGGACCCGCGCGCGCGTGCCCTGTTCGCCCTCCTGGAGGACGTCCCGCGCGCCGAACCCGCCCTGCTCGCCGCCCGGGACATCGTCGAGACGACCGCCCGCCACACGCCGCTGCACGCCAATGTGGACCTGGCGCTGGCCGTGCTCACCACCTCGTGCGGCATGCCCGCCGGCGCGGGCGAGACGATCTTCGCCGTGGCCCGGACGGCGGGCTGGATCGCCCATGCCCTGGAGGAGTACGGCGAGCGTCCCCTGCGCATGCGCCCGAGCGGCCTCTACACGGGACCGAAACCGCCGCAGCAGCTGCCGGAGTAAAGGCCCCCGCCCGGGTCACTCTGTAGGACCAGGACACCGCCGGAGTACCTGGAGACGGGGCCGACATGAGCTCACGCGCAACTCAGGTTAGGCTCACCTCTGTGAGTACGTGCTCAAGCGTCTCCCGGGACTCCGACGAACCCGTTTCGGGAACCGCGGCCACCGCGAGGACCTGGCTGTTGCTGGAACAGCCCGGTCCGTGGGGTGCCAAGGCGCTCACCTCGAGCCACCTGGACCCCGCGGTGGGGCGTGCCCTGGAGGCCGCCGCCGAGGACACGGGCGTACGGATCGTCCTGATCCGCCGTCCCGGACGGCACGCGGACAGCAGGATGCCCGCCACACGCCGGGTGTTCGCGGCCCACACCGTTCCGGGGAACGTCTGGCTGCACAGCGCCACGACCTCCGATCCCGCCCGGCTGCTCGACCTCGACTTCGCCGCCCTCGGCCGGGGGGAGCACGCCGGCTTCGACGCCGTGCTCGGCGGCCGGGCCCATCAGGGGGATCCCCTCGCCCTCGTCTGCACCAACGGCAAGCGCGACCGCTGCTGCGCCCTCCTCGGCCGCCCCCTGGCCACCGAGCTCGTCTCCTCCGGAGTCCAGGGCGTCTGGGAGGTCACCCATCTGGGTGGTCACCGCTTCTCCCCGACCGCGCTGGTCCTGCCGTACGGCTACGCCTACGGCCGGGCGGAGGCCCACACCCTCAAGGAAGTCCTGCACCGTGCCCGCGAGGGGCGGATCGTCGTGGCGGGCTGCCGGGGCAGGTCGGCCTGGGAACGCCCGGGCCAGGCGGCCGAACTTGCCGTGCGCCGCCGGACCGGCGAGGACGCGGCGGAGGCACTGAGCGTGGTACGGACGGCGGGCGCGGCGCCGCGCTGGGAGGTGACGGTCGCCCACGTCGACGGCCGCCGCTGGCGGGTCGACATCGCCCAGAGCGCCGGACTGCCGCCGCGTCCGGAGAGCTGCGGGGCGGCCGTCCTCGGCTCGCCCGCGCGGATGGACGTGGTGGCGGTGCGCGAGGAGAGACTGACGGCGGCGCTGGCGAGCTGACCGTCGAGTCGGGGTGATCGGCGGCCCTCGGGCGCGCGTGGACGACGACGGCGTCTGTGAACCGGCCGTGGGGCGTGGAGCGACACCGGCTCGGCCGGAGGGGCCGGCCGCTGCGGCCGCGCCCTGCCGCGTGCGGCCCGCCTCGAGCCGGTGCCGGTATTGATCAAGAGATCCATGCCACACCCGTTACGGCAGGTCGGCGCCCGCACGTACCGTCTGGGGTATGAGCCCCACTCCCCCCGCTCGCCGCCTGCGCCTGGGCCTGCCCCGGCGGGTGTTCTCGCAGGTGCTGCTGATGCAGGTGGCGATCGCGGCGGGAGTCGCCGTCCTGGCCACCGGGCTGTTCCTCGCGCCCCTCGGCGACCAGCTCGACGACCAGGCGATGCGCCGCGCGCTGGCGATCGCGCAGACGACCGCGCAGCAGCCGGGGCTCGCGCAGGAGGTGCGTACGACACCGCCCACGGTGAACGGCCCGGTGCAGAAGGAAGCGGAGCGGATCCGCAAGGCCACCGAGGCCGAGTACGTCGTAGTGATGGACTGGCGGGGCGTGCGCTGGTCCCACACCGATCCGGAGCAGATCGGCGGCATCGTCTCCACCGACCCCGGCCAGGCCCTGGCCGGCCGGGAGGTCATGGAGATCGACGACGGCACCCTGGGCCGCTCCGCCCGCGGCAAGGTGCCCTTGCGCGACAGTGACGGCACCGTCGTCGGCGCCGTCTCCGTCGGGATCGCCTACGACAGTGTCCGGGCCCGGCTGATCCACGCCATCCCGGGACTGCTGGCCTACGCCGGCGGTGCCCTGGCCGTCGGCGCGCTGGCCGCCTGGTTCATCTCCCGGCGGGTGCACCGGCAGACCAGGGACCTGGCCTTCTCCGACATCGCGGCGCTGCTGTCGGAGCGTGAGGCGATGCTGCACGGCATCCGGGAGGGCGTCGTCGCCCTGGACCGCACCGGCCGCGTCCGGCTGGTCAACGACGAGGCGCAGCGTCTGCTCGGCGTCGGGGACACCGTGGTCGGCCGCACCCCCGACGAGGCGCTCGGCACCGGCCGTACCGCCGACGTGCTGGCCGGCCGGGTCACGGGCACCGATCTGCTGACCGTGCGCGGCCAGCGGGTGCTGGTGGCCAACCGCATGCCCACGGACGACGGCGGCGCGGTGGCCACCCTGCGCGACCGCACCGAACTGGAGCAGCTGGGCCGCGAGCTCGACTCCACACGCGGCCTGATCGACGCCCTGCGCGCCCAGGACCACGAACACGCCAACCGGATGCACACGCTGCTCGGCCTGCTGGAGCTGGAGATGTACGACGACGCCGTCGCGTTCGTCGGCGAGGTCGTCGGGGACCACCGGGCGACCGCCGAGCAGGTGACCGGGCGGATCGAGGATCCCCTGGTCGCCGCCCTGCTGGTGGGCAAGGCGACCGTCGCGGCCGAGCGGGGTGTCGCCCTCGGGATCTCCGACCGGACCCGGCTGCCCGACCGGCTGGTCGATCCGCAGGGCCTCGTCACCGTCGTCGGGAACCTGGTGGACAACGCCCTGGACGCCGTGGCGGGCAAGCCCCACGCGCGCGTGGAGGTCGAGCTGCGGGCCGAGGGCCGCACCGCGATCCTCCGCGTGCGGGACACGGGTCCGGGAATCCCGCCCGAACACCGCGAGTCGATCTTCACCGAGGGGTGGTCCACGAAGCAGCCGCCGGCCCACCGCGAGCGGGGCATCGGACTCTCCCTGGTGCGCAGACTGGCCGAGCGGCAGGGCGGCCGTGCCACGGTCGGCGAGGCGCACGGCGGCGGCGCCGAGTTCACGGTCGTCCTGCCCGACGCGCTGACCGAGGCCGGCCCCGCGCCGGCCCTGACCGGGCCGCCGTCCCGGCCGGCCCCGGAGGAGGAGTCGTGATGATCGAGGTCCTGGTCGTGGACGACGACACCAGGGTGGCCCGGGTGAACGCCGCCTACGTGGAGAAGGTGCCCGGCTTCCACGTCGCCGGGGAGGCGCACAACGCGGCGGACGCGCTGCACCAGCTGGAGACCTTGCCCCGGCTGGACCTGGTGCTGCTCGACCACTACCTCCCCGACGAGACGGGGCTGGCCGTGGTGCGGGAGATGCGCCGGCGCGGCCTGCACACCGACGTGATCATGGTGACGGCGGCCCGGGACGTGTCGACCGTCCAGGCGGCCATGCGGCACGGGGCGCTGCAGTACCTGGTCAAGCCGTTCGCCTTCGCCGGACTGCGCGCCAAGCTGGAGGCGTACGCCGAGCTGCGCCGCACACTCGACGGCGGCGGCGAGGCGGAGCAGGCCGAGGTCGACCGCATCTTCGGGGCGCTGTCGGCCGGTTCGGAGCCGTCCCTGCCCAAGGGGCACTCCCCCACCACCGCGGAACTCGTCCGCCAGTCCCTGTTGAGCGCCGACGGCCCCCTGTCCGCCCAGGAGATCGCCGAACGGACCGGGGTGAGCCGCCAGACCGCCCAGCGCTATCTGAAGCTCCTGGAACGCACCGGGAGAGCCAAACTGACCCTGAAGTACGGCGACGCGGGCCGCCCGGAACACCGTTACGTGTGGGCGACCCGCGGCTGACGGCTCCGCCCCCGTCGACCGGCCCGGGCGGTTCCGGCGGAGCCACCCGTAGGGGCGGCTGCGCACGTGTGATGCTGCTACGCCGCACCCGCCCCGGTCAGCGCCCGCACTTCGGTCTCCGCCTGCTTGGCCTCGTCCGGCACCTCCGCCGAGGTGACGGTGCCGAGCCAGCCCGCGAGGAAGCCCAGCGGTATCGAGACCAGGCCCGGGTTCTGCAACGGGAAGAACTGGAAGTCGGCGTCCGGGAACAACGCGTCCGGGCTGCCCGACACCACCGGGGACAGCACCACGAGCACCACGGCGGGGATCAGCCCCCCGTAGACCGCCCACACCGCGCCCCGGGTGGTGAAGCCGCGCCAGAACAGGGAGTAGAGCAGCACGGGGAGGTTCGCCGAGGCGGCGACGGCGAAGGCCAGGCCGACCAGGAACGCCACGTTGAGGTCCCTGGCGAGCAGTCCGAGGGCGATCGCCACGGCCCCGACCCCGACGGCCGCGATCCGGGCCACCGCCACCTCGCTGCGCGGCTTGCCGCCCTCGCGCCGCAGGCACGCGTACAGGTCGTGGGCCACGGACGCGGAGGAGGCGAGCGTGATGCCGGCGACCACGGCCAGGATCGTCGCGAAGGCGACCGCGGCGACGATCGCGAACAGCACCGTGCCGCCCGTGGACCCGGCGCCGCCGCCGAGGTCGAGCGCCAGCAGCGGAACCGCGGTGTTCCCGGACGCGCTGGAGCCGCGCACCGCGTCCGGTCCCAGGACGGCCGCCGCACCGAATCCGAGCACGATCGTCATCAGGTAGAAGCCGCCGATGAGGCCGATGGCCCAGACCACGGAACGGCGTGCGGCCCGGGCCGTGGGCACGGTGTAGAAGCGGGACAGGATGTGCGGCAGCCCCGCGGTCCCCAGCACCAGGGCCAGTCCGAGGCTGATGAAGTCGAACCGGGCCGTCCAGTCCCCGCCGTACTTCAGTCCGGGTGCCAGGAACGCCAGTCCGTGTCCGCTGCGTTCGGCCGCCGTGAGCAGCAGCCGGTCGAGGTCGCCGTGGAAGCGCAGCAACACGAGCACGGTCAGCGCGGCGCTGCCGCCGAGCAGCAGGACCGTCTTGACGATCTGGATCCACGTGGTGGCCCGCATGCCGCCCAGGGACACGTAGATCACCATGAGCACGCCGACCCCGACGACGGTCCAGGACCTGGCCGCCTCGCTCGTGCCGCCGAGGAGCAGCGCCACCAGGCTGCCCGCGCCGACCATCTGCGCCACCAGGTACAGCACGGAGACGGTCACCGACGACGTCCCCGCCGCGATCCGCACCGGCCGCTCCCTCATCCGCGCCGCCACCACGTCGGCGAGGGTGAACCGCCCGCAGTTGCGGACGAGTTCGGCGACCAGGAACAGGACCACCAGCCAGGCGACCAGGAAGCCGACCACGTACAGCAGTCCGTCGTAGCCGAACAGGGCGATGAGTCCGGCGACCCCCAGGAAGCTCGCGGCCGACATGTAGTCGCCCGCGATGGCAAAACCGTTCTCCATGGGGGAGAAGAGCCGCCCGCCCGCGTAGAACTCCTCGGCCGAACCACGCCGGTTGCGGCTCACCCATGTGGTGATCCCCAGGGTGACCGCGACGAACACGCTGAACAGCAGCAGCGCCAAGGTCTGGTGCTCACCGGTCACGAGGCACCCCCGTTCGCCTCGCGGGTCAGTTCCTGTGTGTCCCACCGCAGTTCGAGCGCGGCCCGGTCCCGGCGCAGCCGGGCGTGCCGGGCGTAGGCCCAGGTCAGCAGGAAGGTGGTGAGGAACTGCCCGAGCCCCGCGGCCATCCCGACGTTCACCGCTCCGGCCACGGGCCGCGCCATGAGCCGCGGCGCCGTGGTGGCGGCCACGACGTATCCCACGTACCAGGCGAAGAAGGCCGCGAAGGCCGGCACCACGAACCGCCGGTAGCGCCGCCGTACCTCCTGGAAGGCCGGGCTGCGCTGGACCTCCAGGTAGATGTCCGCGGCGGCGACGCCGGCCTGCCCCTCCCGCGCCGCCGGGACGATCCCCTGCACCGGGACGTCGGCCGACTCTCCCCACCCGCTGGCGAGTGCGTCGTACCAGGGGTCGTCGTACCTCGGCTGTCCGGCCGCCTCGGCCGGTTCGGGGTCATGACCGTCGAGCTGCTCGACCGGACTCTCCTGACCGCCCCCGACTCCGCGGTGGCGGTCCTTGCTTGACTGCATGTCCAAGGATGGACAGAACGGGAAGATCCCCGACTCTTCTTCCCCGTGCTCTTCACCCCATCAGGTGACTCGTCCTGCCGGTGGCCGTGCCGGGCCCCTCGGGATCCCGAGGAATGCGGGAGGGGATACGCCGGTGGGCACGGCCGCCGCCGTGCCCACCGGTGTACGTTCCCGGGGTGCCCGCCCCGCCGGACGGCGCGCCTACGCGTCGATCCGCGACCGGTCCAGCGTCGCCGCCGAGTTGGAGATGAACTCCTTGCGCGGCGCCACGTCGTTGCCCATCAGCAGGTCGAAGACCTGCTCCGCGGCTTCCAGGTCGGAGAGGTTGATCCGGCGCAAGGTGCGGTGGCGCGGGTCCATGGTCGTCTCGGCCAGCTGGTCGGCGTCCATCTCGCCGAGGCCCTTGTAGCGCTGGATCGAGTCCTTGTAGCGGATGCCCTTGGTCTGCAACTCCATCAGCTTGTCGCGCAGTTCCCGGTCCGAGTACGTGTAGACGTACTTGTCCTGGCCCTTCTTCGGCTGGACGATCTCGATCCGGTGCAGCGGCGGCACCGCGGCGAAGACCCGGCCCGCCTCGACCATCGGCCGCATGTAGCGGTGGAAGAGGGTCAGCAGCAGCGTGCGGATGTGGGACCCGTCGACGTCGGCGTCGGTCATCATGATGATCTTGCCGTAGCGGGCGGTGTCGATGTCGAAGGTGCGGCCCGAGCCGGCTCCTATGACCTGGATGATCGCTCCGCACTCGGCGTTCTTGAGCATGTCCGTCACGGACGACTTCTGGACGTTGAGGATCTTGCCCCGGATCGGCAGCAGCGCCTGGAATTCGGAGTTCCGCGCGAGCTTGGCCGTGCCGAGCGCGGAGTCCCCCTCGACGATGAACAGCTCGCTGCGGTCCACGTCGTCGCTGCGGCAGTCGGCCAGCTTGGCCGGCAGGGACGAGGACTCCAGGGCCGTCTTGCGGCGCTGGGCGTCCTTGTGCTGCCGGGCGGCGATGCGCGTACGGGCCGCGGCGACGGCCTTCTCCATCACGACACGGGCCTGCTGGGCCGCGTCCCGCTTCGTGGAGGTCAGGAACGCCTTCAGTTCCTTGCTGATCACGTTGCTCACGATGCGGCGGGCCGCCGAGGTCCCGAGGACCTCCTTGGTCTGCCCCTCGAACTGGGGCTCCGCGAGGCGCACGGTGACGACCGCGGTGAGGCCCTCCAGGGCGTCGTCCTTGACGATGTCGTCCTCGGCGACACGCAGCAGCTTCTTCGCCCGCAGCACCTCGTTCATCGTCGTGGCGACGGCCTGCTCGAAGCCCGCGACGTGGGTGCCGCCCTTGGGGGTGGCGATGATGTTCACGAACGACTTCAGTGTCGTGTCGTAGCCGGTGCCCCAGCGGAGCGCGACGTCGACGTCGAGCTCCCGGGTGACCTGGGTGGGGGTCATCTGGCCGTGCTCGTCGAGGACGGGGACGGTCTCCCGGAAGGTGCCCTGGCCGGAGAAGCGCAGGACGTCGCAGATGGGCTTGTCGGTGGCCAGGTACTCGCAGAACTCGCTGATGCCGCCGTCGAAGCGGAAGGACTCCTCGCCCTTGCTGCCGCCCTCACCGAGCCCGTACTCGTCGCGTACGACGATGGTCAGGCCGGGCACCAGGAAGGCCGTCTGGCGG
This sequence comes from Streptomyces sp. NPDC003456, assembly GCF_042878735.1. Lineage (NCBI taxonomy): Bacteria > Bacillati > Actinomycetota > Actinomycetes > Kitasatosporales > Streptomycetaceae > Streptomyces > Streptomyces sp. NPDC003456. Next base: position 98,431 of record NZ_JBIAOK010000005.1, on the reverse strand, counting down.
GCGCGCTGGTGCAGGTTCTCCAGGGAGAGCTTGGCGTCCTTGAGGAAGATCTGGCGGTCGGCCCAGTAGCGCACGCGCGTGCCGGTCCGGGACTTGGGGATCTTCTTGGCCTTGCGCAGTCCGCTCCCGGCCTCGAACTTGGCGTCCGGGCCGTTGCCGGAGAAGGCGCCGGGGACACCGCGCCGGAAGCTGATCGCGTGGGCGTGCCCCCCGCGGTCCACCTCGACGTCCAGGCGGGCGGACAGGGCGTTCACCACGGAGGCGCCGACGCCGTGCAGACCGCCGGAGGCGGCGTAGGAGCCGCCGCCGAACTTGCCGCCGGCGTGCAGCTTGGTCATGACGACCTCGACGCCGGACAGGCCGGTCTTGGGCTCGACGTCGACCGGGATGCCCCGGCCGTTGTCCCGGACCTCGACCGAGCCGTCGTCGTGGAGGATCACCTCGATGTGGTCGCAGAAGCCGCCGAGGGCCTCGTCGACGGAGTTGTCGATGATCTCCCAGAGGCAGTGCATCAGGCCACGGCTGTCGGTCGAGCCGATGTACATACCGGGGCGCTTGCGCACGGCCTCGAGCCCCTCGAGGACGAGCAGGTGCCGCGCGGTGTAGTTGGAACCGTCCCGGTCTGCTCCTGCCAGCAGAGCTGTGGACGGCACGGACGTATCGGCGGTCACGCGGTTCGCTCCTCGCTGAATTTCAGATGGGGCCCTTGTGGGTAAGGGCGCGGCGTCTGTCACCGGTGAGAGGGTACCGAGCCCTGGTAGAGGCCCTGTAACGCCACCCTCGCCGAAAACTCAGACTAGTCCACACTCGTAAGCTTGTTCGATCCCTCGATGGAGTGAAGCACACATCACGTTCCCTTCGAGGCATGAACCATTTAGGCTCCGGGCACGTCCTCATGAACAACCGGCAACCCAGCCGGGAGGACCGACCACCGATCCACGCGAAGCCCCGTAAGACACATAGACACGCAATACGGCACATTCGCCGCCAACCGGCAGCAGACAGCCGCCTCGCAAGATTTTTTCGAGGAAAAGCCACGAGCGGGAACGTTTTGGGGCTGGTTGGATGTTGACCCTGGTACGACAGCTCGTCGAGCTAGAGAAGAGGCGACGTGACTACTGTTCTGACCCCTGCGAGCCAGTTGACGGCCGCTGATCGCTGCGACCGCTGCGGCGCCCAGGCGTACCTGCGCGTCGTCCTGCTCAGCGGCGGAGAGCTGCTCTTCTGCGCCCACCACGGGCGCAAGTTCGAGCCGGAACTCAAGAAGATCGCCGCTGAGATACAGGACGAGACGGAGCGGCTCACGGCCGTTCCCGCGGTTGCCTCCGAAGAAGAGCGCTGACACCTCGCGTCCGACGACGAGCCAGCACGGCACAGGCCGGTGAACGGGCGGCTGCCTCTGCATCCAGAGGCAGCCGCCCGTCCTCGTCACCGCCCGGCGCTTCAGGCTCCGCCGGACGCCCCCGCAGGCCTTTTCATGCCTGGTTCCAGCCGAGGGTGCGGATGATCTCCGACACGCGCGTGTAGACCCCGGGATTGCCTGCCCGGCCGCAGCCGATCCCCCAGGACACCAGCCCGATCAGTCGGCCCTGGGCCACCAGCGGCCCCCCGCTGTCCCCCTGGCAGGCGTCGCGGCCGCCGTCCACCTCCCCGGCGCAGAGCATGGTCCGGGCGTCGAAGCTGCCGTTCCCTCCCCCGGGATACGCCTCCGCGCAGGCGGCGTCGGAGAGGACACGCACGGGTGCCGCCCGCAGACTGCTGGGATACTCGCCGGCGCCCGTGATGTCGCCCCAGCCGTACACCGTCGCCGTGCCACCCGCCGTGTAGGCGGGGTCACCGTCCGGGGCCATCCCGATGACCGACTCGTCGGGCAGCGGTTCCGCCAGGGTGAGTACGGCGAAGTCACCGGACTTGCTCGCACCGTCGTACGCCGGGTTGACCCAGGCGCGCTGCACGGCGATCTCCCGGCCGGACCGGTCGGCCAGATCCGTGCGCCCCGCTATGACCTTGAGGTCCCGCACGCGCTCCGGCGGTCCCCCGAGCGCCTCCCGGCCGAGACAGTGGGCGGCGGTGAGCACCGTGGTGGGGCCCACGACAGCGCCTCCGCAGAACTGCCCGGCCCGCGTACCCCCGAACCGGTCACGGCTCGCCAGAGCCACCGTCCAGGGGCTCTGTGCGACGTCCACGGGGAAGCCGCCTATGACGACACGGTCGGAGGCTTCGGCGGCGCCGGCACCCATGGGTATGACGGTCAACGCGGCTGCCAGGGCCACAGCTCGGGCAAGGCGACGGCGCATACGCACTCCTCACTCCGTGGGGTCGATGAGACACCCAGAGTGGTCCACCGCGTCGCCCCTCGCACCCGCGCGGGCGGCACGGGAAAGGCCCGGCCCCCCGCAGGGAACCGGGCCTCGCGCCGTGTGCCGGTGATCAGTCCAGGTAGTCGCGCAGCACCTGGGAGCGCGACGGGTGGCGCAGCTTCGACATCGTCTTGGACTCGATCTGGCGGATCCGCTCACGCGTGACGCCGTATACCTTGCCGATCTCGTCGAGGGTCTTCGGCTGACCGTCGGTGAGACCGAACCGCATCGAGACGACGCCCGCCTCGCGCTCGGAGAGCGTGTCGAGGACGGAGTGCAGCTGCTCCTGCAGGAGCGTGAAGCTGACCGCGTCGGCCGGGACGACCGCCTCGGAATCCTCGATGAGGTCACCGAACTCGCTGTCGCCGTCCTCGCCCAGCGGGGTGTGCAGCGAGATGGGCTCACGGCCGTACTTCTGGACCTCGATGACCTTCTCGGGGGTCATGTCGAGCTCCTTGGCCAGCTCCTCCGGGGTGGGCTCGCGGCCCAGGTCCTGGAGCATCTGGCGCTGGACGCGCGCGAGCTTGTTGATGACCTCGACCATGTGCACCGGGATACGGATGGTGCGGGCCTGGTCGGCCATGGCGCGGGTGATCGCCTGACGGATCCACCAGGTGGCGTACGTGGAGAACTTGTAGCCCTTGGTGTAGTCGAACTTCTCGACCGCGCGGATCAGACCGAGGTTGCCCTCCTGGATGAGGTCCAGGAACAGCATGCCGCGGCCGGTGTAGCGCTTGGCCAGGGAGACCACCAGGCGGAGGTTGGCCTCCAGGAGGTGGTTCTTGGCGCGGCGGCCGTCCTCGGCGATGATCTCCAGCTCACGCTTGAGCTTCGGCGCGAGCTTGTCGGCGTTGGCCAGCTTGTCCTCGGCGAACAGACCGGCCTCGATGCGCTTGGCGAGCTCGACCTCCTGCTCGGCGTTGAGCAGGGGGACCTTGCCGATCTGCTTGAGGTAGTCCTTGACCGGGTCGGCGGTGGCGCCGGCGGCCGCGACCTGCTGCGCGGGCGCGTCGTCCTCGTCCTCGTCGGACAGCACGAAGCCCGCGGCCTCGGTGCCCTCGGGCTCCTCGCCGGCCTTGCCGGGGGCTGCTTCCTCGAGCACCTCCTCTTCGAGGAGCTCGGCGTCGTCCTTCTTGGCGGTGGTCTTCTTCGCCGCCGTCTTCTTGGCGGTCGCCTTCTTCGCGACCGTCTTCTTGGCGGTGGTCTTCTTGGCAGCCGCCTTCTTCGCGGCGGGGGCCTCTTCCTCGACGGCGGGCTCCTCGGCGGGCGCCGCCGGCGTGGCGGTGGCAGTGGCCTTCCGGGTGGTCACCGCCTTGGCCGCGACCGTCTTGGTGGCGGTGCGCTTGGCGGGGCTCTTCGCTGCGACGCTCTTTCGGGTGCGCTTGGGCTCTGCGGCACTGACCATCAGCGTCACACCCTCTTCCTCGAGGATCTGGTTGAGGCTGCGCAGTACGTTCTTCCACTGAGTGGCCGGAATCTGGTCAGCTTCGAAGGCCCGACGCACGTCATCGCCGGCGATCTGCCCCTCAGCCTTTCCCCGCTCAATGAGCGCCATGACAGAGACGGACTCGGCGATCTCCGGCGGGAGCGTACGGGATGTGCTGGCCGACACGAACAACCTCTCGGAACGTTGGAAAACGGCTTCCGGCCCCATCCACGGGGGACAGGAGCCGACCGCCGGCTTGGGGATGGGCCGACGGTGCGGGCGGGGGCCGGGGAGATGCACAGCGCCGTGAACGACGTCCGTATTCCCTCCGCGGCTGTCACCTCTTAGGTCATCGCGTTCTTCCCGCGAGCGTTACGCCTAATCTCCGTGGCCCGAGTCACACCCCGTAAGCGAACAAAAACGGTCGGATGTGGGCACAGGAGGTCATCCAGGGTACTGGCCCGGCCGGATCGGCGGAGCGAAGGCTCCACAGAGCCCGGAGCAGGGCCTGCGGCACGGGGAGCCAAGGCCGCATCGGGCCCGGAGCGGCTGCCTGGCGCACCTGAGCGCGACTGCCTGGCGCCCGGGGAGAGACCGCCTGTCCGGCGCACTGCTGGGGGCCCCGCATCGCCCGGGAGGGGGTCCCGCATCGCCCGAAGGGGGTCTCGCGACGCCGGGAGCAAGGCCCGCGGCACTCGCAGGGAAGGGCTGCAGCGCTCGTAGGGAAGGGCTGCAGCGCTCGCGGCGAAGCCCAGAGCGCCGTCGGACCCCGCCGGATCGTGGGGATCCGGCGGGGTCCGACCGGGGGCGGATCACCGACTGGGCACTGCCACAGGAGGGGGTGGCACACCCGGCCGCGCCGCCCGCGGAACGAGGTCAGTGCTCGCGCGGGGCGGGCACCACCCGTTCCACCTCGGGGTGGACCATGAGAAGTTGGCGCATCGCCGCTTCGGCGCCCGCCCCGTCGCCGGTGGCGAGGGCGTCGCAGATGCGGCCGTGGTGGGCGAGAGACGTCTCGTTGGGGCGGTCACAGCCGGTGACGGGGCCGCCGGAGACCTGCAGGGCGGCGGACACGATGCCCGAGAGGTGCTCGAGCATGCGGTTGCCCGCGACCTGGATGAGCATCGAGTGGAACTCCGCGTCGGCACGGGAGAAGGTGAGCGCGTCACCCTGGGCCATCGCGTGTCCCATGATCTCGACCATGTCCGCCAGGCGCTGCTGGACGTCCTCGCGCCCGTGGCCGGCGGCGAGGCGGGCGGCCAGCGGTTCGATCGTCCAGCGCAGCTCGCTCAGCTCGCGGCGCTGGTCGTCGCGCTGCGGCCCGAAGGCACGCCATTCGATGATGTCCGGGTCGAGCAGATTCCAGTCGCTCACGGGGCGCACACGCGTACCCACGTTCGGGCGGGCGCTCACCAGGCCCTTGGCCTCCAGGACGCGGAGGGACTCGCGCACGACGGTGCGGGAGACCTCGAAACGCTGGCCGATCTCCTCGGGGACCAGGGGACGGTCGGCCCCCAGGTCACCGGAGACGATCATCTGACCCAGCTGCTGGACGAGTTGGCCGTGCAGTCCGCGCCCGCGGCTGCCCGCGGCGCGCCGGCCCACGCGGCCCAGCTCGTGGTCCGCTCCGTCCCAGGCAGGAACCCCGACGCGGTCGACGCCGGGCGCCTCCGCGTAGGGGTAGCGGTCGAGTTCGCCCGGGTTCGCGAGGCCGGAGTCGGCGGAGCGGGCGGCGGTCATCATGGTGTGCGCAAGGGTACTCACGCTTCCTTTGTCGGCGTCGTCCCCAACTCCCTTGAGGTCTTTGGTGAAAAGCACACGAAAGGGTGATCGCTCACCCCGTCGCAATTGACGCCTTATCGGAAAGAAATGGGCGTTCTGCGGGGAGTTGTGCGCACGGCCGAACTAAGGGTTACGGACAGTCGTCACCTGAGCCTGCTCCGCAACGAGGTGAACAGGTACGCGCAGAGCAGGGTGGCCAGCGACAACGTCAGGGCGCCGCCGACCGGTTGGGACACCAGACCGAGCGCGGCCTCCAGGTACCTCTCTCCCCCGAAGGGCCATCGCGGAAGGAGAGCTTCGCGCAGCCGGGCGGGAAGTCCGGCCGCGGTTCGCACGGACGGTCCGGTCACGAGCTTGTGCACGACCGGCACCACGAGGAGGGGAACTGCGGCTACGGCGGCGAGCCCGGCCGAAGTGGACCGGAAGATCCCCGCCGCCAGCACGCCCGCCCAGGCGCAGCCGACCACGAGGCCGATCCAGCCCGCAGCGAGCGCGAGCCAGTCCTCGGGCACCCGGGCGAGCTCCGGTCCGTAGACGAGGTAGAGCACTTCGGCGTCGCAGCCGACGGTCAGCACGGCCAGGATCAGCGCGGTGGCCGAGGAGACGGCCAGTTTGGCGGCCAGCAGCCCCAGGCGGCGGGGCACGGTGCCGCGGTCCGCCGCGAGGGCGGGATGGCGGAACTCGTCGCCGAAGGCCAGGGCGCCGAGCAGTCCCGCGCCGAGCGCGGCGGGCGGCAGGGGCAGCTCCCGCGGCCACGCGGCGAGCAGACGCGACTGCGGCGTGTGCCCGATCCGGGCCAGTACGACGGTGGTCACGGCGGACACGACGAGCACGACGGCCCCGGTGAGGAAGCCGGTCCCCACTCCGGCGGCTCGACGGATCTCGTAGCGGAGCGGGCGGAGAGGGCTGGGCGCGGGGCGGACGGAGATGGGCGGCGGTAGAGGGGGCAGTTGCATCCGGGGTCGGGGGGTGCGAGCGGCGTGGGGCTCGGGGGCGGGGGTGGCGGCGGTGGACGGGGGCTGCTCCCCATGCACGGAGCCAGTGGGTGAGAGGTGGCCCGCCTGCAGGACTGTCCTGGTCTGGGGCGATTCAGTGGGTGGCTGAGCTGCTGGGCCCGACGGTTGTTCCGAGGCTGGTTGCGGCGCGGGAAGCGGCTGCTGATCAGTGGCCGGGCGCACCTCTGAGGTCGGCATCTGGTTCGCGGCCGACCGCGTTTCGGTGGCCGGCTGCTGCTGCGCGGTCGGCTGTGCCTCGACCGCCGGCTGCGGCTCGGCCAACTCTGGTTCCAAGACCTCTGCGGTGACAGGCCTGTCGGCCGTGAGGTCATCAGGCGTCGGCGGCGCGCCGCCGGGAAGGCCGCCGCCCGCACCTGGCCCCATATCGCCCACCTCGTCGGCGAGTTGGTGCACGACGATGCCATGGCGGAAGGCGATCTCGCCGATGTCGGCACAGTTGCTGCCGTAGACGGAAAGGCGGTTGCCGCCCTCACGCACGACCTCGACGGAACGCTGCGCGGTGCGCGCCTGCTTGGCCAGGAGTGTCGCCAGACGGACCGCGTGCGGACTGCGTACGGCGACCCGGGGTCGCAGTCGGGTGCGTGCGAACTCCGCGGCTTCCTGGTCGGTCACGAGCCGGCCCCGTTCGAGGGTGACGACGTGATCTGCGGCGCGAGCGGCCTCCTTGGGGTCGGCCGTGCTGAACAGGACCGTGCCGCCCTGGTCGGCGTGCGCGCGCAGCGTGTCGTGCATCCAGGCGCTCTCGCGGACCGACAGCCCTGCGGTCGGGCCGTCGAGGACGAGAGTGTGCGGGTCGGCCAGGAGGGCGCACGCGACGCCCAGTCGGCGGTCCATGCCACGGGAGAGCGTGCCGAGACGCTCGTCGCGCAGACTCACCAGGCCGACGGCCTCCAGGACTTCGTCCGAGCGCCGGACCGGAACACCCACAGCCGCGCACAGCATGCGCAGATGACCGCGGACCGTGCGGGCCGGGTGCCCCGGCACATCGCCCAGCAGCACTCCGACCTCGCGTGAGGGGTGGGCGATGCGGTGCAGCGGGCGGCCGCGGAAGTGCGTGATGCCACGGCCGTGTTGGAGTCCGAGCATGAGTCTGAGCACCGTCGTCTTGCCGGCACCCGGTGCTCCGAGCAGCACGGTGACGCGGCCTGCTCGCGCCTCGAAGGAGACGTCGTCGGCTGCGGGCGGGAGCTCTTTGCGGGGCTTGCTGGTCAGTCCGAAGGCCTCGATCACCCGCAGCAAGATAGCGCGCTATGTCCGGTTTTTCGGGCAGCACCGATGCGCGCAGGGCATGGTGCAACGTGGCTGCCGGCCCGTGTGTGCAGGCTGCGTCTCCCGCTGTCGCCCGTACGCGTGCCTGCGGTCAGACTTCGGGGCGCAGCATCGGGGGGTTGAGAAGGGTCGCGCCACCCGCCCGGAAGAGCTGCGCGGGGCGCCCGCCCTGGCGCGTGGTCGTCCCACCGGTGGGGACGAGGAAACCCGGGGTGCCCGTGACCTTGCGGTGGAAGTTGCGAGGGTCCAGTGCCACGCCCCACACCGCCTCGTACACCCGGCGCAGCTCCCCCACCGTGAACTCCGGCGGGCAGAAGGCTGTTGCCAGCGACGAGTACTCGATCTTGGAACGGGCCCGCTCCACACCGTCCGCGAGGATCTGCGCGTGGTCGAAGGCGAGAGGGTCGACCAGTTCCGCGTCGCGTCCGATACCGCCCTGCTGCAACAGCTCCTCCACCGGCGCCCACCGTGCGTTGCTGGCGTCGCCTCCTGCCCGGGGCGCGGGCAGATCGGGTGCCAGGGCGAGATGTGCGACGCTCACGACCCGCATTCTGGGGTCCCGCTTGGGATCGCCGTAGGTGGCGAGCTGCTCCAGGTGCGCGCCGTTGTCCTGGGTGGGGACGGAGGGGTCGTGGACACGCAGCCCGGTCTCCTCCGCGAGTTCGCGCGCCGCGGCCTGCGCCAGGTCCTCGTCGGCCCGTACGAAACCGCCGGGCAGCGCCCACCGGCCCTGGAACGGCGGTTCGCCCCTGCGTACCGCCAGCGCACACAGGGCGTGGCGGCGCACGGTCAGCACGACCAGGTCCACGGTGACGGCGAAGGGCGGGAACGCTGACGGGTCGTAGGGCATGCCGCGATCATAGTCGTCTGCCTGACGATAAACACTCCCTTCGCCGGTTCCGCCGATCATTGATCCGCTTCGGATCGGTATGGGCGTCGCCGCGTGGTGACCGTTGTCCGACGATGACAGGTCTTGGCTGGTCACACCCCCAGTTGGAGTCCGTCGGCCGCTTCTTCGACCATGGCGAGACCGAGTCGACTGACCCGTACGGAAAAGGGTGCTCCGGCCACCCGTAATCCGGTGAATCCGATCTCTCCCAGAGGGGCACTGCGCATGGGGCGGAGGGTCACCGTGCCGGCCGGAGCGTCCGGGCGGATGCCGGCGAGCGTGGTCAGCAGCAGTACTCCTGCCGCCGCCGGGATCGCGGCGGGGCGACAGGCCGCCGGGTGCGGCAGCGGCGCGCTGCCCTCGGTGCGCTGCTCCCCCGCGTACATCTCGGGCAGCCGGTAGGCGAAGGTTTCCGCGGCGGCGAGGACACCGCGCAGGAGTGCTACCGCCTCCTTCTCGTAGTTCGCGGCGGCCAGCCCGGCCACAGCGAGTGCCGTCTCCTGTATCCGCACGGCACCGGCGCGGTGGCCGAACGGGTTGTGGCCGGGCTCCTTGGCTCCCAGGCCGCGCAGGCCCCACCCGGAGTCCATGAGGGGGCCTCCGAGCAGCCGGGCGAGGTGCTCCGTCTGCACCTTGTCGAGCAGGCCAGGGGCCGGCTCCCCGCGTCCCAGCAACCCGGTGTCGAGGAGGTGGACGGCACAGGCACCCAGGGGGGACACGGGCCTGCCGTCCTGGGTGCGGGCAGCAGCAGGCCGGCCTCCCCCTCGATCGTCGACCCAGAAGTCCGCGCGGAACGCATGCCGCAGGGACTGTGCCCACTGCCGCAGGCCCTCCCCTCCCGGCCGGCCACCGGCATCGAGGAGGTCGGCGCCGAGCAGCGCCGCCCGGTGAGCATGCGCCTGGGTTTCGCAGCGGACGAGGCCCCCCGGGTGGGCGTCCCGCAGGTAGAGGCCGTCGCCCACAAATCTCCGCAGCCAGTTCAGGCACCGCTCGGCGGCAGGGAGCAACTCCTCCGCCTCCTGTTCGGGCAGTCCCCAGCGGCGCGCCTCGGCGAGCAGCACGGGGAACAGCAGGGTGGCCTCAGTGCCCGTGCACTGCGGGGGGAGGTGCGGACCCGCGTCCCGTCGCGGCCCCGGGATCATCCCCGCCGTCGGTCCCGGGCCGGCGAGTTGCGTCCGGGCGAGGGCGCGCAGCGTGCCCCCGGCCAGACCGGTGCCGAGCGGCAGCACCATTCGCGCTGCCACGAGCGCGTCCGCGGGAGCCGGGCCGCATCGCCAGGGGACGCCGGCGGCGAGGTGGACGTCGCCGGGGTGGGCGGCGTCACGCAGCAGGAGCGCTTGGAGGTCCTCGATGCTCGTCCGGAGAAGGGTGGCGGCTCTGGGGTCGTCGCCCTCCGCACGTGCGGGGGCGAGAGGGCTTGTCGCCACACGGCCCGCGGTGCGCATCGGGCCCGCTCCGTCCGGGCGCACGCGCAGTTCGAGACTCGTGCTGCCGCCAGGTGGCAGGAGCAGTTCCCACCGCAGCAATCCCGTCGAGGCCAGGGCGTCCGCGGGCGGTGGCTCGGCGGTCACGGTGGCGGTGCCGGCCGCGCAGGACCAGCGCAGGCCCGAGCCGTGGACGCCGGCCGGGAGTTCCGGCCCCGTCTCGCCGGAGGCGATGGCCCGCAGGTCGGCGAGGTCCGTGCCCAGTGCCACCTCGACCGGCACCCGCAGCGGACGGGGTGCGGAACTGTGCAGGGTGATCCGCTCCGTGCCGTCGGCGAAGCGGTTCCGCTCGACGCAGATGTCCGGGTCCGGGCCCGTCTGCGCGGGGGTACGGAGCGTGCCGACGAACCGGGCGCGATCGGCCGTGGCCAGAAGGGCCTGCACCGGGAGGGGTTCCTGCCCGGCCACGCGGACCTCGCAGCGGGAGAGCACCCGGCGGCCGGCACGGTAGAAACCTTCCAGCCCTCGGCCGGTCAACTGGCCTGCTTCCGTCGAGATGGCCAGTCCGGGCAGCGCCACGCAGATCATGAGCGAGTGGACCGGAGGCAGGTCTCCCGTGCGACGCTGCCCCGCCGTCGCGCCGCCCCGGGGTGGAGCGGCGGGGGCCTGATGCATCTGCCGTGGGGGTTCCGGCCGGACCGACCGCGCCGTTGAGCGTGCGGGCCGATGCAGAGAGGAGTCGTCAGGGGCCGAGGAGGACGGAGTCCGCTGGTGCATCGAAAGGCTTCCTCTGCGCTCTGTGCGCCTGGATCGGGATCCACGCTGGAGGGCTCGAACGGAGCAGGGGCGATGCGGCGTCCCACCTCGTCCAGGTGTTCCACCACTCAGGTGAACGGTGAGGGGGCCCTCGGAGTCACGCCCACATGGCTGCCGCTTGCTGCACGGGGTTGTCGCCCGGCTGGTGGTCACTCCTTCTCCTCGGCTGCGGGGCCGGGCTCCACGCCCTCTCCGTTGCTTGCGCGGCAGGGCGCGGGCGAGCTCTTGAGCAAAGAGGGGGGCGCGATGTCCGCACGCGGGGCTGCGTTCGCGCCGAGGATTCGAGCCGTGTCCGCCGCCGTCGGGCGACGGCGGCCGGGCCGCGTGCTCTCTGCCGGTGTGCGGCCGGGACGCCGAGCTCCCTGGTCACGAGCAGCCGGGACGGTGCGGCCGACAGTGCTTCCGAGAGCGGTACGTGCACGTCGGCGGCGCCGAGCGGGTGGCTGAGCGGGTGCCGGCTCGGCTGCGATCGTGTCGGAGTTGATCGATGCCTGGCCGTTCGCCTGGGCTCGGCCGCTTCCGCGCGGCTGATCACCCGCCTGGATCTGATCGCCCGACTTCTGTGACATGCCGGTGGCACCGGCCGGCGCGCGACCCGTCCGCTCCGATCGCAGGCACCTGCGGATGGATTCGGGGTCGAGCCCTTCGTTGCAGGCCTGGTGCAGCAGGCGGGCGAAGAGATAGTCGGGGTCCGCGCCCAGAGCCATGGCGAGGGCCTCCCGGGCCTCCAGTTCGTCGCCGGTGGACCAGGCGACCCAGCCGGCGAGGGTGAGCGGCGCCGCGGCGTGCTCGCCGTAGGGCCCTACGCACCGGCGGGCCAATGAACGCCACAGGCGCAGGGCGGAGCCGGCCTCGTCGCCCTCCATCCACTCGGCCGCACGGTCGCGGGTGGAGCGGTCCTGCAGTCCCAGCAGCAGCTTCGCGGCCTCGTCGCAGCCCAGCAGTTCGTCGTCGCGGAGGTCCGCCAACAGTGTCCCGGACACGGGTCGGGCCTCGGCGAAGCGGTCCAGAACGGCGGCTGCCAGTTCCAGGGTGTCCTCTGCCACAGCGGCCCTGCCCGCGTCGTCCAGGATCCTCGGAACCAGCTCCATGCTGGCCTTGTCGAGTGCGGCTTCCTGCTCCAGAGCGGCCGCGCTCTCCCAGGGCAGCAGCCGCGCCCGCAGTTCCCGGAGGGTGCCGCGCACCTGAATGCCGGCATAAGTGGCGGCGGCCGCCAGGACGGAGGTGCCGGGGAGGCCCATGCGGGCGCCCTCGGGCGAGCAGCAGGCCGCGTTGTCACAGCAGTAGGACCAGTAGCGTCCCTCCGAGATGCACAGAGCCTCGACCACGACGGCATCGAGGGAGCCGCACTCGGTCCGCAGCCGTTGCGCGAGCGGCCTCAGCCGCTCCATGACTTGCCGACCGGTCTCACCCCTGCCCGGTTCCTGGCACAGGAAGGCGACCATCGACTCGGGCCGCCTGCCCCGGCGCTCGCTGCCGCGGACCAAGCCGTGGGCCAGTTGCCGGGCTGCGGACGGCCAGTCGTCCGCGTTCGCCGGAATCCCGAGCCGCGCCCGCCCGCCGAACCGCCCGCGTCCGTCCCTGTCGTGCAGGGCGACCAGGACGATGCTGTCCTCGGGGCGATATCCGAGCAGGTAGGGCAGGGCGTCGGCGAGCTCGGCCGGGGTGCGCAGGGTGACCTGGTGCTCGCCCGGGCCGTCGTATGCGGTGTCCGCCGCCGGCACGCTGCGCACGTCGTGCGGGGCGTCCGCTGCGGGCAGGTCGGGCCCGTCCTTCTGTCGCCTCTCTCGTCCGCCGCTCGGGTGCGCGGCGGGCCCGATGTGCTGGGCGTCTTCAGTGATATCGCCGTTTTCGGAGGATCCGGTCGCTTCGCCGTGGTTCGTCATGCGAAGACGATCTCGCGGAATGCGACCCTTCGCTTGAGCCTGTGGATAAGTGCGGGCAGGTACACGTCACCGACTCGCGCTGGTCCCGGCGTATGGACATCCGACGTCTCAATCACCCCCATCACCGGCTCGCGCTGTCAGTGCGGTCCTGTTGTATGGGACGCATGGAGCACACGAGCAACGCGGAACTCCGGGCGGCGGCCGACACGGTCCTCGCCCGTCTCGTCGGCGACCCGTCCGGAGAGGCCCGGCTGCGCGAGGACCAGTGGCGGGCGATCGAGGCGCTGGTCGCCGACAGACGCCGTGCCCTCGTCGTGCAGCGGACCGGCTGGGGCAAGTCCGCGGTGTACTTCGTGGCGACCTCGCTGCTGCGGGCACAGGGCAGCGGCCCGACAGTCATCGTCTCCCCTCTGCTCGCCCTCATGCGGAACCAGGTGGAGGCCGCGGCCCGGGCCGGCATCCACGCCCGGACGATCAACTCGGCCAACACCGAGGAGTGGGACTCCGTCCAGGACGAGATCGCGGCGGGCGAGGTGGACGTCCTGCTCGTGAGTCCCGAGCGGCTGAACAACCCGGACTTCCGGGACCAGGTGCTGCCCCGGCTCGCCGCCGCCACCGGCCTGCTCGTGGTGGACGAGGCCCACTGCATCTCCGACTGGGGGCACGACTTCCGGCCGGACTACCGCCGGCTGCGCACGATGCTCGCCGACCTCCCGCCCGGTGTCCCCGTACTCGCGACCACCGCCACGGCCAACGCCCGTGTGACCGCCGATGTGGCGGAGCAGCTCGGCACCGGAGGTGCCTCGGACGCCCTCGTACTGCGGGGCCCGCTGGACCGGGACAGCCTGAGTCTCGGTGTGCTGCGACTCCCCGACGCGGCCCACCGGATGGGCTGGCTGGCCGAGCATCTCGACGAGCTGCCCGGCTCCGGCATCATCTACACGCTCACCGTGGCCGCGGCCGAGGAGGTCACCGCCTTCCTCCGGCAGCGCGGGCACACCGTGGCGTCCTACACCGGTAAGACGGAGAACGCCGATCGCCAGCAGGCTGAGGAGGACCTGCTCGCCAACAAGGTGAAGGCGCTGGTCGCCACGTCCGCCCTCGGCATGGGCTTCGACAAGCCCGACCTCGGTTTCGTGGTGCACCTCGGCTCGCCGTCCTCACCCATCGCCTACTACCAGCAGGTCGGGCGCGCGGGACGCGGAGTGGAACACGCGGAGGTGCTCCTGCTGCCGGGCGCGGAGGACGAGGCGATCTGGAAGTACTTCGCGTCGCTGGCGTTCCCCTCGGAGGACCTGGTGCGCCGCACTCTCGATCTCCTCGCCCGGGCGGAGAAGCCCCTGTCGTTGCCCGCGCTCGAACCCCTGGTGGAGCTGCGTCGCTCCCGCCTGGAGACGATGCTCAAGGTCCTCGACGTGGACGGAGCCGTGAAGCGGGTCAAGGGCGGCTGGATCGCGACCGGGCAGCCGTGGACGTACGACGCAGAGCGCTACGCCTGGGTGGCGCGCCAGCGCGAGGCCGAGCAGCAGGCCATGCGCGCGTACGCGTCCACGACGGAGTGCCGCATGGAGTTCCTGCAGCGCCAGCTGGACGACGAGGGGGCCAAGCCGTGCGGACGCTGCGACAACTGCGCGGGGCCGCGCTTCACGGCGGACATGTCCGAGGAGGCACTCGACGCGGCGCGCGTGGACCTGGGCCGGGCGGGTGTCGAGGTGGAGCCGCGCAGGATGTGGCCCACCGGTCTCCCTGCCATCGGAGTGGACCTCAAGGGCCGCATTCCGGCCGGTGAGCAGGCCGCGCCCGGTCGCGCCCTGGGCCGCCTGTCGGACATCGGCTGGGGCAACCGGCTGCGTCCCATGTTCGCGCCCCAGGCCGCTGACGGTCCCGTGCCGGACGACGTGGCGAAGGCCGTCGTGGGCGTCCTGGCCGACTGGGCGAGGGGCCCCGGCGGCTGGGCCCCGGGCGCACCGGACGCCCAGCCTCGCCCGGTCGGCGTCGTCACCGTCGCCTCCCGCATCCGGCCCGAGCTGATCCGCTCCCTGGGATCGCGCATCGCGGAGGTCGGACGGCTGCCGTTGCTGGGCACCGTCGAGCACACGGGCGACGCCCACTCGGTTTCCCGCAGCAACAGCGCTCAGCGCCTGAAGGCACTCGACGGCGCTCTCACCGTGTCGCCCGCCCTCGCGTCCGCGCTGGCGGAGGCCCACGGCCCGGTCCTTCTGGTGGACGACTACACGGAGACCGGCTGGACCCTCGCCGTCGCGGCCCGCCTGCTCCGACGCGCGGGCGCGCAGGCGGTGTTGCCCCTGGTCCTGGCGGTGCAGGGATGACGAGGGTCCAGCGGCGCCGTGCCCGGAAGTACCGGTGTGCGCCCTGACGGCCGGGGCCGCCCGGCCGTCACCGGGTGGCTCGCCAGGACGCGCGGCCCGACAACGGCGGGACGCACGACCGGACACGCCAGGACGCACGGCTTGGCATGGCAGGACCCGCACACCTCTGGACGCCGCGCAGGTCCGTGGCGTACGAACGTATCGGGCTCGAACGCCCCATGGGCGGACCGGTGCACCACGCGACAGGGATATTAGCCGCGCATCATCTGATAACGGTCGGCTGCCTCAATTGCTCGTTGCCGCATCCAAGTTCGACAGGAACAATTGAGGTCCGCTCCCCGCACGGCTCGTCCGCCGCTCAGGCAGGGCTTCGCCGCGGTGCGCGCTCCCAGGAATCCGACCCCGCCCGCAGTGTGGGCGCGTAGCCGAAGGGAGGACCGTGACCTTCGGATTCGCTCCGGCCTCGGCAGCGGCACCGACGCCCGCCGCCGCCAATCGCTTGCTCGAGCCCGCGGAATGGGCCGCCGCCGGTATCCCTTTGCTGCGCGACCCGCGTGAGGTCGTCAGCGGACTGCATGCGCGGCACCATCCCCAGCCGGCGACCGCGGTCGTCGCCGTGCTCGACCCGGACGAACGACTGCGCGCCAGCGCCTCGTTCGTCCGCCGCCCGGCAGCCGCCGACGGCTGGATGTTCCGCAACGTGCTGCTCGCCCAACTGCGTCGGATCATTCCGCACGACCTGCGCCGCCGTACGCCGGTACGCACCGCGGTGCTGCTCTACTGCCGTGAGGGCGACGCCCGTTGGACGGAGGAGGACGGCGCGTGGATGTGGGGGCTGCGTGACGCCTGCACCCTGCACGGGCTGCGCTGCGGCGCCTACATCACCCTGACCCGTGACGGCTGGCAGGTTCTCGGCGAGGGACGTGGCGGGCGCCGTCCCCACTCGGCCTCGGAACCGGAACCCTTCGCCATGTCCGAGGCACCGCCGCCCGCACCTCGTGCCGGGGGCGCCGCCTCCGAGATACTGCGCCGCGCCGCGGCCGCGCGCTGACCGCCTGACGGACCGCCCCGGCTCGAACCGGGGCCACCCGTCTCACACGGCGCGCCCGCACGGAACGGCGGTCCGCTCACAGCACGGCGGCCGGGCCGGGCCCCTCGATTCGACCGAAGGGCTACCTGGAGGCCCTGACCCGGGCGACGGCGGCGTCCCTCCGGGCGCTGCAGCCCGGACGTCCCGCCCCTGGGCCCTCAGGGCCCCTGCCCGGCACCGTCACCAGCCTGGTGAACGGCGTTCGGGCACACCGAACCGCCCACCGTGCGAAGCCGTCGGCACCGGCTCTGTGTCGACGCCGGCACCCGGGAAGGACCTCGTACTACGGGTCAGACGCCGGCGCCGAGCACGGAGTTGATCCGCTGCGGGTCCCCGCACACGATCAGCAGGGCCTTGGCCCGGGAGTGCGCCAGCGACAGGGCGCCGACCGCGGCGGGCTCGTCGCCGCCGTTGACGGCGACCACGACGACCGGGCGCGACCCGGCACGGGCGGCGACGGTCGCGTCCGTGTAGAAGACGTCGTCACCGGCGTCGTGCTGGGCCCAGTAGGAGGCTTCACCGAAGGACAGCTCGTGAGCGGCCCACGGATGCTGTTCACCGGTCGTGATGACCAGCACCTCGCCGGGGGCTCGACCGGAGTCCAGCAGCAGGTCCACGGCCTCCTCGGCAGCGTCGAGCGCGCCTTCGGCGGAAGCGGGGATCAGCTGGATCTGCGGTGCGGCGGGAGCCGCCGTGCCGGGGACGGGACCCGCCGGAGCGGGCTTGGCGGCCACATCACGCGGTGTGCGCTGCGCCGGCGGCGCGGGCCGGAGAGGCCCTGGACGACCGGGACGCGGCGGTGCCGCGGGACGGGGGCCGGGTACGGGACGGGGGGTCGGCGCGATGCGGCCACTGGCCGGAGTGGCGCGGGGACCCTGGGCACTCTCGTGAATCTGAGGCTCCTCGGGAATGAGAGGCATGGGTTGATATTTATCAAACGTTGGTGCGACCCGCGTCGGCGGGTGGTGCGTGCACACGAACGAAACGGTCAGAAGTCGAAGCCGAGCTGACCCTCGATCTCCGGAACGCTTCCGTCCGCCCAGCTGCGGACCTTCTTGAGGTGCCGCCACTGGGGCAGCGCATCAAGATACGCCCACGACAACCGGTGGTGGGGAGTGGGACCCCGCTCCGCCAGTGCGGCCTTGTGCACGGGTGAGGGATACCCGGCGTTGTCCGCAAAACCGAAGTCTGCATGGTCGATACCCAGTTCGGCCATCATTTTGTCGCGCTGGACCTTGGCGATCACCGAGGCCGCCGCGACCGCCACGCAGGACTGGTCACCCTTGATCACCGTACGGACCCGCCAGGGCGCGCCGAGGTAGTCGTGCTTGCCGTCGAGGATGACCGCGTCGGGACGCACCGGCAGGGCGTCCAGAGCACGCCCCGCGGCGAGCCGCAGCGCGGCCGTCATGCCGAGGGCGTCTATCTCCTCGGGGGAGGCATGCCCGAGGGCGAAGGACGTCACCCAGGTACGCAGTTCCTCGGCGAGCTTGGTCCGCCGCTTGAGGGTGAGCAGCTTCGAGTCCGTGAGGCCCTCGGGCGGGCGGCGCAGTCCGGTGATCGCCGCGCAGACGGTGACGGGACCGGCCCACGCGCCGCGCCCCACCTCGTCGACACCTGCAACGATCTTCGCTCCGGTCGTAGCCCTGAGGGAGCGCTCGACGGTGTGAGTAGGCGGTTCGTACGGCATGGCGCCCCTACATTACGCCGCCCTGATCGACACGCGACACCCCGGTCGGCCTCGGCCCGGCCCCCGCCTCGTCGGCGTCGCGTCAGCCGCCGGCCGGCCGCAGGAGCGGAACCATCAACTGGTCGATCATCTCCTCGACTTCATGATCCTTCCATTCGCAGCCGCACATCTTGGAGCGATACATCATCATCGCCGGAATGGCGTCGAAGACGTAGCCGTTGGCGGCGTCGGGGCGCACCTCTCCCCGCTCGATGCCACGGTCGATGACCGCCCGCAACATCCTCAGGGTGGGCTCGACCACCCCGTCGAAGATCACGGCATGGAAGCGCTCGGCCTGCGCGGTGTCGCATTCGTGAATGACCGAACGCAGTGCGAAACCGGGCCGGGAGAACATCGCGTCGCGAGCTCGCAGGCACAGCACCAGGAGGTCCTCACGCACACCCCCTTCGTCCGGGGTCTCGTCGAACCGGGGCAGTCCGGCGCGCAGGGCGTCGGCGACCAGGTCCTCCTTGGACGGCCAGCGCCGGTAGACCGCGGCCTTGCCGGTCTGCGCGCCGGCGGCGACGCCCTCCATCGTCAGGCCGTTCCAGCCGACCGTGCTCAGCTGCTCCAGAGCGGCGTCGAGGATCGCGCGCTCCAGTACGGCGCCGCGTCGGCGGGCGGTCGTCTGAGCGGGAGCGTCCGCCCAGCTGGGGGTGACCATCTGACTCTCTCCAACGAACAGGGGAAGCGGGGATTCCGGGGACGGGGGAAGGCGTCGTGCGGCCTCAGCGGGGGACGCGCCGGACGACGACCCAGCGAGTGAACGCTTGCGTTCACTGTCGGGGACTCACTACGGTTGACGCGACAGTGAACGCGAGCGTTCACTAAGGCACTCGTGGGGGACCCATAGTGACAACCTCTCCTTTGCTCAGCAGCCAAAAGCCGGGCGCGGCCCGCCGGGAGGGACGCCCCGGCATCGCACTCACGGTCATCGCGGCCTGCCAACTCATGGTGGTACTCGACGCGACGATTGTGAACATCGCGCTCCCGCACATTCAAGACGCGCTCCAGTTCAGCACCACCGACCTCACCTGGGTCGTCAGCTCCTACACACTCACCTTCGGCGGTCTGCTGCTCCTCGGCGGCCGCGCCGGGGACATCCTGGGCCGGCGCCGGGTGTTCATGACCGGCATCCTGCTGTTCACCCTGGCCTCCCTGCTCGGCGGGCTCGCCCAGGAGCCCTGGCAACTGCTGGCGGCTCGGGTCCTGCAGGGGGTGGGAGGCGCGATCGCGTCGCCCACGTCGCTGGCCCTCATCACCACCACGTTCCCCGAGGGGCCGGAACGCAACCGGGCCTTCGGAGTCTTCGCCGCGGTCTCGGCGGGCGGCGGCGCCATCGGCCTGCTCGCCGGCGGCATGCTCACCGAGTGGCTCGACTGGCGCTGGGTCCTCTTCGTCAACGTGCCGATCGGCATCCTCATCGCCGTGCTCACACCGCTGTACATCAGTGAGAGCGAACGGCACTCCGGCCGGTTCGACATCGCGGGTGCGGTGACCTCCACCGCCGGTATGGCCTCCTTGGTCTACGGCTTCATCCGGGCCGCGGACGAGGGATGGCGGGACAGCCTCACCATCGGTTCCTTCGTCGCCGCCGTGGTGCTGCTGGCGGCCTTCGTGCTCATCGAGTCCCGGGCCAAGGAACCGATCACCCCGCTGCGGATGTTCGCCGACCGCAACCGCTCGGGAACCTACGTGATCATGCTGAGCCTGGCCGCTGCGATGTTCGGCATGTTCTTCTACATCGTGCTGTTCGTGCAGAACGTGCTCGGATACACCCCGATCGAGGCCGGCCTGGCCTTCCTCCCGGTGACGGTCGTGATCGCGCTCGGTGCGGGTCTGTCCCAGCGCTTCCTGCCCGTCCTCGGTCCCAAGCCGTTCATGCTGGTGGGCACCGCGCTCGCGGCGATCGGCCTCGCCTGGCAGGCGCTGATCACCTCGGACAGCTCGTACGTCGGCGGGGTGCTCGGACCGATGCTGGTGTTCGGCTTCGGCATGGGCCTGAACTTCGTGACCCTGACGCTCACCGCGGTGTCCGGCGTCGCCCAGCACGAGGCCGGGGCGGCCTCCGGCCTGCTCAACACCATGCAGCAGGTGGGCGGTTCGCTGGGGCTGTCCATCCTCACGACCGTCTTCGGCACGGCCACGAGGAACGAGGCGGAGGAGCAGCTCCCGAACTTCATGGCCGAGGGCTCCGCGGAGCAGAAGGCGGAGTTCGCCGCGACCCACCAGCTGCCCGCGCCATGGGGTCACGAGGTACTGGCCCAGGGCATCTCCGCGGCCTTCATACCGGCGGCCGCGATGGCCGTCCTCGCTCTGATCACCGCGGCGGTGGTGATCCGGGTCCGCAAGAGCGACCTGGACGCCCTCGCCGGCTCCGCCGGACCGGGCATCGGCTGAGCGGCACCCACCGCGGGCCGGCTTGCGCGGCTCGCCGGCAGGTCTGACACAGACCCGCCGGCGGCTGCCGGGCCGGTCCGCTCGCGCGAGCGGATGACCGCCACGCACTCGCGGGACACGCGACACCGGCGACCAGCCGCTCCCGGCGACCGGGGCACGACACACACGAAGACGGCAGGCGGCCCGGCAGGACAGCAGAAGCGCCAGCACCAGAACCCTCATGACCTCCCCTTGCGCTCGTGCACCACCCCGTGCCCGGCATCCGACGTCCGGCTTCCCGGACCCCAAGAGCCAGGCAGCCGATGTCACGACAACGCACGGCCGGTCACGGAGAGTTCCCGGAGTGTACGGAGAGTTTCCGAAGGCGGCGGACTAGGCGGTCGTGGGCACCCAGTCCGGGAGCGCTTCCGTACGGCTGACCCACTCGGAAGGCGGTGCCCCGGCCTTCCCGGAGCCGATGACGCCGCCGACGATGGCGCAGGTGGTGTCGACATCACCCCCGGCCCGGGCTGTCGTCCAGAAACCCTGCTCGAAGTCACCGAGGCTGCGCGCGGCGGACCAGAGCGCGAAGGGCACGGTGTCGTGGGCGGTCTTGCGCCGCCCGCATCCCAGCACCGCCGCGACCGTGGCCGCGTCCCCGTAGTCGAGCATGTCCCGGGCCCGGCGCAGCCCCGCACCCACGGCGCTCTTGGGCACCAGGTCGATGACCCCGTCGAGCAGGGCCTCGGCGCCGGGCGGCCCGCCGGGGGACGCGGCGAAGGCAGCGGCCGCGGCGACGGCCATGGCACCGACGACCGCCTCCCGGTGCTGGTGGGTGGTGTACGCGGAAATCTCCGCCTGGTGGGTCGCCTGTTCCGGGTCGTCCGCGTACCAGGCGCCCAGCGGCGCGATGCGCATCGCGGCTCCGTTGCCCCAGGAGCCCTGCCCGTTGAACAGCGCTGCGGCGAGTTCGCGCCAGTCGCCGCCCTCCCTGACGCGTTGCAGCAGGCGGCCGACCGCGGGGCCGTAGCCCCGGTCGGCGTCATGGTGCTCGGCGAAGGACCGGGCGAGGGCGTCCTGGTCGATGCGGTGGTGGGCGGCCAGCACGGCGACGACGGAACAGGCCATCTCCGTGTCGTCCGTCCACTGCCAGGGCCCGTCCGGCACCTCGCGGCGTTTGAGGAGCGGGTAGTTCACCGGCACGAAGTACTGGGAGCCCAGTGCGTCCCCGACGCACAGCCCGCGCAGGCCGGCCAGGGCGCGGTCCAGGCGCACATCGAGGGAGGAATCAGCGGTCATCGCCCTGCCACTCTATCCGGTGACCCCGTACGGTTCGGGATCTCGCCAGCGGTCGAACGGCCGGTCGAGCGTGTACTTGCCGTCGTCCCCCAGAACGAGCATCCGCACCTCGCCGTTCCCCGGGTTGGACAGCGACTCGAACTCCGCCACCGTCCAGTGGAACCACCGCATGCAGAACAGCCGCATGGCCAGGCCGTGGGTGACGATCAGCACGTTCGGCGGATGGTCGGGGTCCTCGAAGCTACGGAAGAGGCTCTCGAGGAACCCGCCGACCCGGTCGTAGACGTCGGCCCCCGACTCCCCCTGGGCGAAGCGGTAGAAGAAGTGGCCGTAGGCGTCGCGGTAGGCCTTCTGCAGGCGCACGTCGTCCCGGTCCTGCCAGTTGCCCCAGTCCTGCTCGCGCAGCCGGGGCTCCTCACGGACCCGTATGAGACCGGGGTCGAGGTGGAAGGCGCGCAGCGTCTCGTGTGTGCGGCGGTAGGGGGAGACGTACACGCTGACGCGCTCGTCGCCGAAGATCTCGCGCAGGTGCTCGCCGGTGGCCTCGGCCTGCTGCCTGCCCCGCTCGGTCAGAGCCAGGGCGTGGTCGGGTTCACGCTCGTACACGGAGTCATCAACATTGCCCGTTGACTCGCCGTGCCGGACAAGGACGATGCGCCGTGGTCGTGCCATGCCGAAACCCTAGATCGAGTGGCGGCCCGTCGAGCACACATGCCGCACGGTTACAGCGTAGGTCACACCCTTCGCGCACCTCAGGTCACATCCGCCGCACCTCCCACGGTTCGGCTGCCGTCCGCCGGTCCCCGATTTCGCCTCCTCCACGGTTCACACGGTCCAGCTGGGCTCCATGTCGACGACGGCCCCGGTGAGCGCCGCCACGTCGGCCTCCGTCTGGGCCCGCAGGGCGAGCCGCTCCACCCGTTCGGTGCGGTACTTGCCGTGCTCGGCGGCCGACCGCCACATCGACAGCACCAGATACTCGTGCCCGGGCGCCTCGCCGAAGAGGCCGCGCACCATGCCCGGGGAACCGGCCATCGCGGGGTTCCAGACCTTCTCCTGCATCAGGACGAAGTGCTCCGCCCGCTCCGCGTGGACACGGCACAGCGCGACCCGCAGCAGGTCGGCGTCCGCGAAGCGCGGTTCGAAGCCGGTCTTCACGTCGAAGCGGTAGTCGAAGAGCCTGACCCGGGCGTCCTTGAACGTGCCCGACTGCGCCGCCGCGAGCCGGTCGTGCGAGCGCGCCATGAAGGAGTCGTAGAAGGCACGGCTCTCCCAGAAGGCGAAGATGTGCGCCACGTCGGGCCGCCTCCGGCTCCAGCCACCCCCCTGCCCCCGAAATCCCGGCTCCCCCAGAAGCCCCGCCCACTTCCGCTGCCCCCGCTCGAAACCGCGGCGGTCCACCACGGTGCAGCGAATCCACTTGACCAGCACCGCGCCATGGTAAGGCCCCGGGCGTGGCGTCGGTCACTCTCTGCCGGACCACTCCCCCACGCAGGTCCCCGCGCGCGTGGCAGGATGGACAAGCAGTCGTCATGGACCGGCAGTTGGGGCGAACATGCGGTCGGTACGGGGAAGGGGACTTGGGTGGACGGGCTGAACAAGGGGCTTCGCAAGATCGAGATCGCGATGCGGTGGGACCCCAGTCCGGCGGGACAGCCGTCCACGGACCTGGACCTGGTCGCGGCGACCTATCCGGCGGACGATCCGCACGGCGACCCGGCCTACGTCGTGCACTTCGACAGCCGCTCGCCCGACGGCACCATCTACCTCAACCGGGACAGCCAGGACGGGCAGGGCTTCGGCTACGACGAGGTCATGACGCTGGAGCTCGACCGGCTGGACGTCCGCTACGCGCGCGTGGTGGTCGGAGTCGTCATCCAGCAGCGGCCGGCGGAGCGCACCTTCGTCAGTGTGATCAATCCCGGCCTGCGGATCCGCGAGGGCTACACCGTCCTGGCGGAGGACGACTTCGGTGGTGTCCTCGGGGCGACGGCGACCACGGTCGCCGAGTTCGTGCGGGAAGGCTCCGGCCCGTGGGAGTTCCGCCCCGGTCTGCGCGGCTTCGAGGGCGACCCGGTCGAGTTCACCCGGACGATGGGAGCGGCGCACCGGCCTTGAAGCCGGTGTACCGGACTGCGGGAACAGCGGGCTCGGGTCAGGCCGGAACGCCGTTCCGGCCGCTCACGGCCCGCCGGCGTCCGGCCTGTGCGGACGAGAGGGGCACCGCCCGAAGGCGGTGCCCCTCTCTCATGGGCTCAGACGCTCGGCGTCAGCTGCAGCCGCTGGTGGAGCCGCAGCCCTCGCAGATGTAGCAGGAACCGGCCCGCTGCATCTTCGTGCCGCAGGAGAAGCACAGCGGGGCGTCGGCCTGGATGCCCAGCTGCATCTCGACCAGTTCGGCGCTGGTGTGGGCCTGCTGCGGGACGGGCTTGACCGCCTCTTCCGCCTTCGGCGCGGTGACGGCCTTCAGCTCCTGGGCGCGCGGCGCCGACTGCGCCAGACCCTCGACGTCGACCTCGTCCTCGGTCGGCTCGTAGGAACCGGTCTCCAGGTGACGCTGACGCTCCTCGGCGGAGTGGATGCCGAGCGCGGAGCGCGTCTCGAAGGGCAGGAAGTCCAGCGCCAGGCGGCGGAAGATGTAGTCGACGATCGACTGCGCCATCCGCACGTCCGGGTCGTCGGTCATGCCGGCCGGCTCGAAGCGCATGTTGGTGAACTTCGAGACGTACGTCTCCAGCGGCACGCCGTACTGCAGACCGACGGAGACCGCGATGGAGAAGGCGTCCATCATGCCCGCGAGGGTCGAGCCCTGCTTGGACATCTTCAGGAAGACCTCACCGAGACCGTCGTCCGGGTAGGAGTTGGCCGTCATGTAGCCCTCGGCGCCGCCGACGGTGAAGGACGTGGTGATGCCGGGGCGTCCCTTCGGCAGGCGCTTGCGGACCGGGCGGTACTCGACGACCTTCTCGACCGCGGTACGGATCGTATCCTCGGCCTTCTCGGTGATCTCCGCCTTCTCCTTCTCCTTGGTCTTGGCGGAGAGGGGCTGGCCGACCTTGCAGTTGTCGCGGTAGATCGCGAGGGCCTTGACGCCGAGCTTCCAGGCCTCGAAGTAGATCTCCTCGACCTCCTCGACGGTCGCCGTCTCCGGCATGTTGACCGTCTTGGAGATGGCGCCCGAGATCCACGGCTGGATCGCGGCCATCATGCGGACGTGGCCCATCGGGGAGATGGCCCGCTCGCCCATGGCGCAGTCGAACACCTCGTAGTGCTCCGGCTTGAGACCGGGGGCGTCGATCACGTTGCCGTTCTCGGCGATGTGGGCGACGATCGCCTCGATCTGCTCCTCGAGGTAGCCCAGGCGGCGCAGGGCCTGCGGGACGGTGCCGTTGACGATCTGCATCGAGCCGCCGCCGACGAGCTTCTTGAACTTGACCAGGGCCAGGTCGGGCTCGACGCCGGTGGTGTCGCAGGACATCGCGAGACCGATGGTGCCGGTCGGGGCGAGCACGGACGCCTGCGAGTTACGGAAACCGTTCTTCTCGCCCAGGCGCAGGACGTCGCCCCAGGCCTCGCTGGCGGCGGCCCACACCGGGGTGTCCAGATCGTCCATGCGGACGGCCGTGTCGTTGGCGTCGGAGTGCTGCTTCATGACGCGCTTGTGGGCGTCGGCGTTGCGGGCGTAGCCGTCGTACGGGCCGACCACCGAGGCGAGCTCGGCGGAGCGGCGGTAGGCCGTGCCGGTCATCAGGGAGGTGATGGCACCGGCGAGGGCGCGGCCGCCGTCGGAGTCGTAGGCGTGGCCGGTGGCCATCAGCAGGGCGCCGAGGTTGGCGTAGCCGATGCCCAGCTGGCGGAAGGCGCGGGTGTTCTCGCCGATCTTCTGGGTCGGGAAGTCCGCGAAGCAGATCGAGATGTCCATCGCGGTGATGACCAGCTCGACGACCTTCTGGAAGCGCTCGGCCTCGAACGACTGGTTGCCCTTGCCGTCGTCCTTGAGGAACTTCATCAGGTTCAGCGAGGCCAGGTTGCAGGACGTGTTGTCCAGGTGCATGTACTCGCTGCACGGGTTCGACGCGGTGATCCGGCCGGACTCGGGGCAGGTGTGCCAGTTGTTGATCGTGTCGTCGTACTGGATGCCGGGGTCGGCGCAGGCCCAGGCGGCCTGGGCGATCTTGCGGAAGAGCGCCTTCGCGTCGACCTCCTCGATGACCTCGCCGGTCATCCGGCCGCGCAGCCCGAACTGACCGCCCTGCTCGACCGCCGTCATGAACTCGTCGTTGACGCGGACCGAGTTGTTGGCGTTCTGGTACTGGACGGACGTGATGTCGTCGCCGCCCAGGTCCATGTCGAAGCCGGCGTCGCGCAGGACGCGGATCTTCTCCTCTTCCTTCACCTTGGTCTCGATGAAGTCCTCGATGTCGGGGTGGTCCACGTCGAGGACGACCATCTTGGCGGCACGGCGGGTGGCGCCGCCCGACTTGATCGTGCCGGCGGAGGCGTCGGCACCGCGCATGAAGGAGACGGGGCCGGAGGCGTTGCCACCGGAGGACAGCAGCTCCTTGGAGGAGCGGATGCGGGAGAGGTTCAGGCCGGCGCCGGAGCCGCCCTTGAAGATCATGCCCTCTTCCTTGTACCAGTCGAGGATCGACTCCATGGAGTCGTCGACGGACAGGATGAAGCAGGCGGAGACCTGCTGGGGCTGCGGCGTGCCCACGTTGAACCACACGGGGCTGTTGAAGCTGAAGATCTGGTGCAGGAGGGCGTAGGCCAGCTCGTGCTCGAAGATCTCGGCGTCCGCCGGGGAGGAGAAGTACTTGTAGTCCTCTCCGGCCTTCCGGTACGTCTTCACGATGCGGTCGATCAGCTGCCTGAGGCTGGTCTCGCGCTGGGGGGTGCCCACGGCACCGCGGAAGTACTTGCTGGTGACGATGTTGACCGCGTTCACCGACCAGAAGTCGGGGAACTCCACGCCGCGCTGCTCGAAGTTGACCGAGCCGTCGCGCCAGTTGGTCATGACGACGTCACGGCGCTCCCAGGCCACCTCGTCATAGGGGTGGACCCCGGGGGTGGTGTGGATGCGCTCGATACGCAGGCCCTTGCTCGCCTTGGGGCTCTTGGCGCGGGAACTCCGTGCCGGACCGCTCGCCGTCTCTGTCATGCCGCCTCCCTGTACGGGCGAAAACGCCCTGAAGTGCACCGATGTTCCCGATGCACGGTGTTCTGTCTGATGTTGCGGGCGCCCACTCACGCTGCCCGCAACAGGTCTTCACATCGCCGCCGTCCGGCCGGCCCGGAGCTGCCTTCCAAGGCCGGCCCGCCACTCAGTCGGCGGCGCCTGCGGGCTCGGGGACCTGTTTCGCCCCTCCGGACCCGCGGTCGTCTTCCTGGCTCCCCGCGTCGCCGCGGTCTTCGTCGCCCGCTTCGGGGTGCCCCGTCTGGGCCCTGAGTTCCGCGATCGCCGTCTCGAAGTCGTCGAGCGAGTCGAAGGCCCGGTAGACGGACGCGAACCTGAGGTAGGCGACGAGGTCCAGCTCCTGCAACGGGCCGAGTATGGCCAGCCCCACATCGTGGGTGGTCAGCTCGGCGCTTCCGGTGGCCCGCACCGCCTCCTCGACCCGCTGGCCGAGCTGGGCCAGCGCGTCCTCGGTGACGGGCCGCCCCTGACACGCCTTGCGCACACCGTTGATGATCTTCGTACGGCTGAAGGGTTCGGTGACCCCCGACCGCTTGACCACCATGAGCGAGCACGTCTCCACGGTCGTGAATCGACGGGAGCAGTCAGGGCACTGGCGGCGCCTGCGGATCGACGTGCCGTCGTCGGTCGTCCGGCTGTCGACCACGCGACTGTCGGGGTGCCTGCAGAAGGGGCAGTGCATGAACTCCGAACCCTCCTCACAGCAGACTCAAGAACCTCGCGGGACCTCTTGCGCCCCACGAAGCAGCCCCAAGCATAGGCGATGACCATGAGCGCGAAGACCCGGGGGACCACAACTTCTGGGCTGCTGTAGCAATCCAACCACTAGATGTGGGGATTGGCTCATACATCGAGGTCGCACGCGCGTGTCGCACGCGTGTCCCCTGGTGACGGCCGCCGCTGCGGCCCACGCCGGTCCCGTCGGCCGCTCGGGCCGCACACCCCTGCCGCCATGAGCGTGCCCCTGCGGGCGCACTTCTTGCACAGCCGTATCGCTGCGGCACATGCGGAGATACCGTGGGCGCCGCGGGGAGGGGGCGTGGGACTCCCGCACAGATGAGGGCTGGTCCCGAGGCTGGGGAATGCCGGATGGCAGACTGGGGCAGCAGTCCACGAGGCGATCACCCCGGCGGTGAAGAGTACAGCAATGGGCCCTTTTGCCCGCCGGGCAGCGCGGCCTCCAATACACCCGGACACGCCATTGCGCCCACCAATCCACGTTTTTTCACTCGAACGTGTGTTTGGCGCAACCTTTCGAAAGCAACTACCGTTGTCCAGCAGGGAGACCATCGAGAGGGGCCGACGTGACCACCACCGCAGACAGTGCCGCCATTACTGCCCAGGACCGCTCCCAGGGCCGACTGGAGCCGGTGCATGCGATGAACGAAGCCACGAACCCTGAGGGGCACAAGCGCTCCCTGCCGGGCCGACCTCCGGGCATCCGGGCGGACAGCTCCGGACTCACCGACCGCCAGCGCCGCGTCATCGAAGTCATCCGGGACTCGGTGCAGCGGCGCGGGTACCCGCCGTCGATGCGGGAGATCGGCCAGGCCGTCGGCCTCTCCAGCACCTCCTCCGTGGCGCACCAGCTGATGGCCCTGGAGCGCAAGGGCTTCCTGCGCCGCGACCCGCACCGCCCCCGCGCCTACGAGGTGCGCGGGTCGGACCAGGCCGCCACCGTGCAGCCCACGGACACGGCGGGCAAGCCGGCCGCCTCCTACGTCCCACTGGTCGGCCGTATCGCCGCGGGTGGTCCGATTCTCGCGGAGGAGTCCGTCGAGGACGTCTTCCCCCTGCCCCGGCAGCTCGTCGGCGACGGTGAGCTGTTCGTCCTCAAGGTCGTCGGCGACTCGATGATCGAGGCTGCGATCTGCGACGGCGACTGGGTCACGGTGCGCCGCCAGCCCGTCGCCGAGAACGGTGACATCGTGGCCGCCATGCTCGACGGCGAAGCCACCGTCAAGCGCTTCAAGCGCGAGGACGGCCACGTCTGGCTCCTGCCGCACAACGCGGCCTACGAGCCGATCCCCGGCGACGACGCGACCATCCTCGGCAAGGTCGTGGCCGTACTGCGCCGCGTCTGACCCAGCGCACGGCATCGGACGGGCCCGGCCGGCCCGCCCTCAGACCGGGCCCCGGAACCCCTGCGCCGGTTCCGGGGTCCTGCGCTGTCCGGGGGCGGCAGGACGACCGCACCGGCGAGCACCCTGCTCTGCGCTTGGCAGGAGGCGGGGACGGGCTCCCCTCGAGCGTGCCCATCGCGGCTCTCTCCCGCCCAGACGCTCCGCCGCACGCGTCGCGGCCTGGTTCGCCCCCTCGGGCGGTACCGGAGACCGCGACATGAGGGTCAGACGTCTTCCGCCTGTTCCGTGCCCCCCTCCGCCTGCTTCGCCGCCGCGTCGATCGCCGACAGTGACTTGCGCACCTGGTTCCGGTCCGTCGTGAACCAGAAGTCAGGCAGCGACGCCTTGAGGTAGCTGCCGTAGCGCGCGGTCGCCAGACGCTGGTCCAGCACGGCGACCACGCCGCGGTCGCCGGACGCCCGCACCAGACGGCCGGCGCCCTGAGCCATCAGCAGCGCGGCGTGGGTCGCGGCGACAGCCATGAAGCCGTTGCCGCCCGCGTCCTCGACGGCCTTCTGGCGGGCACTCATCAGCGGGTCGTCCGGCCGCGGGAAGGGGATCTTGTCCATGACGACCAGCTGGCAGCTGGGGCCCGGGACGTCCACGCCCTGCCACAGCGACAACGTGCCGAACAGGCAGGTCCTGGGGTCGGCCGCGAAGTTCTTGATGAGCTCACCGAGCGTCTCCTCGCCCTGGAGGAGGATCGGGAACTCTGGGATGCGCGAGCGCAGCTCCTCGGCGGCCAGCTGCGCTCCGCGCATCGAGGAGAAGAGGCCCAGAGTGCGGCCGCCGGCCGCCTGGATCAGCTCCGTCAACTCGTCCAGCATGTCGGCGCGGTCGCCGTCCCGCGCGGGTCGCGCCAGGTGCTTGGCGACGTACAGGATGCCCTGCTTGCGGTAGTCGAAGGGCGAGCCGACGTCGATGCCCTTCCACTGCGGGACGTCGTCCCCTTCGGTGCCCTCGGGGGCGAGGCCCAGGGAGGCTCCGACACCGTTGAAGTCGCCGCCCAGTTTCAGGGTCGCGGACGTCAGGATCACCGAGCGGTCGGCGAAGAGCTTCTCCCGCAGCAGGCCCGAGACCGACATGGGGGCGACCCGCAGGGAGGCACCGAAACGGTCGTGCCGCTCGTACCAGACGACGTCCCATTCGGAGCCGTTGGTGATCCGCTCCGCCACGTCGTGCACGTTCTCCACGGAGGCGAGAGCCTGCTTGCGGACCGCGTCCTCGTCCTGGACGGACTTGTCACGGGTCGTGCCGATGGCGGAGATGACCGTGCGGCACGCGTCACGCAGGGCCATGAGGGCGTACCCGAGGTCCTCCGGGATCTCCTCGAGACGGCCGGGAAGCGCCAGCTCCATCAGCCGCTCGAAGCCCTCGGCGGCGGTCTGCAGCTGATCGGCGGCCTTCTCGTTGACGAGCTTGGCGGCCCGGCGCACCGCGCGGTTGACCTGGCCGGGCGTGAGCTCACCGGTAGCGACCCCGGTGACCCGTGAGACCAGCTCGTGCGCCTCGTCGACGATCAGCACCTCGTGCTGCGGGAGCACCGGGGCGCCTTCGATGGCGTCGATCGCGAGGAGCGCGTGGTTGGTGACGACGACCTCGGCGAGCTTCGCCCGCTCCCGCGCCATCTCGGCGAAGCACTCCGCGCCGTACGCGCACTTCGACGCGCCGAGGCACTCCCGCGACGAGACCGACACCTGGGCCCAGGCCCGGTCGGAGATGCCCGGCGTCAGGTCGTCGCGGTCTCCGGTCTCCGTCTCGTCGGCCCAGTCCCGCACCCGCAGGAGGTCCTGGCCCAGCTTGCTGGTGGGTGCCGCCGCTTCGAACTGGTCGAAGAGCCCGTCCTCCTCGTCCTGCGGGACACCTTCGTGCAGCCGGTGCAGGCACAGGTAGTTCGACCGGCCCTTGAGCATCGCGAACTCGGGGCGACGGCGCAGCAAGGGGTGCAGCGACTCGACCGTTCTGGGCAGGTCTCGCTCGACCAACTGACGCTGCAGGGCAAGCGTGGCGGTCGCGACTACCACACGCTCCCCGTGCGCGAGCGCGGGCACCAGGTAACCCAGCGACTTGCCGGTGCCGGTGCCGGCCTGGACCAGCAGATGGGAGCCGTCGTCGATCGCTTCCTCGACGGCTTCGGCCATGGCTACCTGACCGGGGCGCTCCGTACCGCCGACGGCAGCGACGGCAGCATGCAGGAGTTCGGGGAGAGAGGGCTTCGTCATAGCCCGACCACCCTACGACCCGGCACTGACAAACGGGTGGTCACGGCGAGGAAGGGGGACGGGAGCGGAGCCAGGATACGCGGTGGAGGCGCGGCAGGGGTGGAGGGCGGCGGGTTCAAGGTGCGGCTCCATGACGGGGCAGGGCGGGGCGGGGCTGGTCGCGGAGGGAGGTTGGTCGCTGGGTGACCGGTGGCCAGCCACTCCCCGCTGGGCCGTGAGGCCCGAGCGGCCGGGGGCAGGGTCAGGGAGGTGCCTCGGGATCGATCGTCGGCGTACCGGATTTTCCGTCCGCGAGCGGGAACCACGGCGGCCGGCACCGCGTTCAATGAGTGATGACCGGGTGACACAGCGCTACAACACATGCAGGAGCGACCGTTCCCGGACCATGAGGGCCCCTGTCTTACCGGGCAGGTCGACCTCGGCGGCGAACCGAAAGCCGGCAGTGAGGAAAGCGGCGATGGAGGGGGTGTTGCGAATGTCGGGTTCCGCGATGACGCGTGCGCAGGAGGGTCGCCGCGCGAGAACGAGATCGGCCACGGCGCGGAGCAGCAGGCCGCCCAGACCGCGTCCACGGTCGGGGACCTCGCCGAGAAGCAGGTGCAGCCCCGTGTCGTGCGGCCGTGCCGGGTAGAACCGGGCCAGCGGATCCAGATCGGCACGGTAGACCTCCCAGTAGCTCATCGGTCTCCCGTCCAGTACGCCGACGCACGGCAGGCTGCGCCCGTCAGCGGCGAGCTGGGCACGGATGTGGTCCTCGGTCACGCTCGGGGGACCGGACAGCTCCCAGAAGGCTGCCGCTGCGGGGTCGTTCATCCAGCGGCTGATCAGCCGAAGGTCGCGCTCCAGGCGTGCGGGGACCAGATGGAAGGTGCCCGCGGGTGTCCGGACCGGTCCCCAGCCGGCGATCCCGTCCAGGAGGTCGTCGAACGCCGGGCGGGAGGGCGTGTCCTCGGAAGGGGAAGGCCAGTGAGGCGCTGTCCCCTGCCTGTCGCCTGAAGTTGTTCGGGTGAACTCCGGCGCCTCTCCTTCGGCCCACGCGAGAAATGCGTCGGGGAGGTGCAGGTCCAAGGTGTCCTCACCCTGCTTCTCGACGCTTGGCTCTTCCCGATCGTCCTCACCTGCGACGGCGCCCGTGTCGTCCCCGGCGCCGACGCCAGGGCCGACGTCGGAGCGGTGGGCCGCAGGGTGAGGCTCTAGGTCGGCTGGCCCTCTGCTGTCGTGCTCGCCGACAGTCGGCGGGCTGACGGCGACGTGAGTCTCGGCGGTCGGCTCAGCGGGAAGCACCGAGGGCTCCTCTCGGACAAGGGGGTGAGACAGGACCTCAGGGTCGGAAGGGAGAAAGGTAGGCGGTCGAGCGGCAGCCAGTGGCCTTCACGAGCGGCTGAAGTGATCAACAGAGAAGGGGGTTGGTGATGGTGACGTAGACGGACTGGGTGTCGACCGGTCCGACGAGTTCGTCCATGCCGTGCAAGCGCGTCAGCAGGTTGGCCTTGCAGCGCAGGACCGGCGAGTCGAGCAACCGGGCGGGCAGCGAGGAACGCAACCGGTCCGGGCCGGAGGCCGCGCGCTGGAGGAAACGGCGAAAGGCAGCGAGCAGCAGCCGCTCATCGGCGAGTCGCTGGGAGCCGAACGCGCCGATGAGTCCGAGCACATTGTTGATCGCCAGGTAATAGGCGAGACGCTCGTCCGCGATGTCGTCGGTCACGAACGTGTCGCTCCGCTCACCGATGCCGGGCAGCCGGGCTTCGAGGTGCGCGCGCCGGGACTCGCGGTAGTAGTAGCCCTGGTTGTCCCGGTAGCGGCCGCCCGTGGGCCAGCCGGCGGAGTCCAGCAGAAGCAGGGTGTTCTGCTGGTGAGCCTCCAGGGCGACGCCCGCCTCACCGTCGAGCCAGAGGACCGGTCGCACCACATGCTCGAGGTAGCGGAGCAGCCACTCGGCGGCGACGGCTCCTCGGGGACGGCCCGTCCGGCGGGCGAGGTTCGTGACGACCTGACCCAGGCGGGACTGCATGAGCGGCGCAGCCGCCAGGATCCGCCGTCCTCCTGCTCCCGCCTCCGGCGGTACCGGTGACACCGGCACCGGCGAAGACGCGGCAGGTGAGCATGGCCGCAGGGAGACGAGGCCGGCGACGCAGGAGACGTCGTCGGAGGGACTGAACGGGTTGTGGCGGATCACGACGTCGAGCCCGGGCTGCGGGGTGCCGTCCGGGGCGTCGACCGCCAGCCATGCGGGGTCGCGCACGATGTCGAAGTCCGGGTGGACGGCCTGCCACTGCCGGGCGAGGCCGGCGCGGAGCAGCCGGTGGACTTCTACGCCGCGGTGAAGTTCCTTGCGCAGGTTCTCACGGCGGGAGTTGGTGATGCGCAGGCCGAGCGACAGCTTGAGCATCGCCGGCGCGCCCGAGCGGTAGACCGTGCGAACGGAGGAGGTGGGGTGCCAAGGCGCTCCGTGGGTGCCCAAGTCACGCAGCAGTCCGCTGCTCAGCAAGGCGGCGATGCCGGGCCGGTGACGGACGGCGCGGGCCTGCCAGGGGTGGAGGGGCAGCAGGGCGTACCCATCGGGCGGCGCGAGGCCGGGCCCGGCCAGGCGCGCGGCGAGTGTGGTCGCGGCGACAGGACGGCCGCGTTCTGTCCAGGAGGTGTCGGTTGCGAGGAGGGAGGGAGCGACAGCCATCCAGTGCAGTGAGAAGGAGCCACGCAATTCCGGTGAGCAGAGCCGGCTTTCGGCTTCGGGGAGTTCTTCGCGGCTCTTCGGAGCGGGGTGCAGAGGATGCCCGAGAAGGAGTGCCTGCTCCGCGGAGAGGAAGAGGTCGGGGCCGTCGGCCGGGTGCTGCCGGCGTTCGCGAACGAAGACGGCGATGCGACGGGCCGAGTCGGCGACAGTCGCGACGAACTCGACACTGTCAGGGGCAGGTGCGTCACCCGCGGGGTTCGAAGTTCCCCGAGAGCCTGAGGCTGGGCGGCCGGCATGACCGTCGATGTCTGGGCCGGTCTCCGCGTTCGGTCTGCGGTCGGGACGGAGGCCCGAGCCAGGACCCAGGTCGCCCCCGCGGGCTCGGCCGAGTTCACCCGCCGAGGACTCGTGGCCGAGGTCACCCACCGAGGACTCGTGGCCGAGTTCGCCCGCCGAGGACTCCCGGGCGAGAAGCGCGGCGATCGTGACGGCGTCGGCCGGTGGCGCATGGTCGGGGGCGTCAGCGAGGCACGGCGGACCGAAGCGGTGCCAGCCTGTCGGGGACCAGTAGCGGACAGGAGCGAGAAGAGACGTGCCGCTCGACGGGAGGGGGATGCGCAGGATGTCGTCGACAGGGGCCGGCTGATCGGTCTCGCGCGCCCAGCATCGGAGGAGGTTCTCGACGGCGGCGGCCTCGGCGACGGTGCGCGGGTCCGGCGCGTCCAGCGGGTCGGTGCCCGGGCTGTGGCCCGTCGCCCCTCTGGCCGATCGCCTCGCCGACCCCTGGCGAGGAACCACGGGAGAGGTCGGCACAGCCGACGTCCGCCAGCTTCCGGGGTGGGTGACGTCCTGGTCCGGCGTCGTGGGACGACCGTCGGGCTCAGGCTCAGGAATGGCGTTCAAGGCAGATACCTCGTGAGGGGGTGCAGGGCATGCGGCGGATCGGGCCGAGCGGAAGCAGGAGTGGAGCTACTGGGAGACGGCCGTGCCGGGTCGGTCAGCGGCGATCCGTAAGCCCGGGCAGCACGGAACCGCGGACAAGGTGTGCGGAGACGCGGCGGGGAAGCGGGTGCGCGCAGACGCGGCGGGAGGAGCGCCCTCTGCCCGACGTGTCACGCCCGGGCGCATCATCGACGGACCCGGCGTCCGTGCTGCTGCCCTACCGGCCCGTGGGACTGGGCCACCGCCTCGATCGCACCGGCGAGGCGGTCCAGCACGGCGGCCGCCTGTTCGTCGGTGATCGTCAGAGGCGGGGCCAGCCGTACTCCCCTCCCGTGCCGGCCGCCGGGGCCGACGATGAGGCCGCGTGTCAGGCACTCACGCTGGAGCGCGACCACGAGCTCGGAGTTGCGCCGAGCCGTCCGCCCGTCCACGCCGTTGTGTCCCTGTGCCTCGACGTCCGTGGATGCCTCCCTCAGCTCCCCCACGCCCTCGGCATCCACCAACTCCACACCGATCAGCAGCCCTTTCCCCCGCACTCGACGCACGATCGGGAACTCCTCCGCCAGCGCGCGGAGTTGGTCGAGCATGCGGGTGCCCAAGTGCGCGGCCCGCTCGGCCAGGCCGTTCCGGCGAATGTGGGCCAGAGTCGCCGTGCCGGCGGCCATGGCGAGTTGGTTGCCGCGGAAGGGAGCGGTGCCGGCCACCGGATGGTCGCCGTCGAGGTCCTCGCGGTGGACGACCACGGCGAGGGGCAGGCTGCCGCCGATGTCAGGAGGCAGGACCATCACGTCAGGGGTCACGCCGCTGTGGTCGACCGCCCACAAGGCGCCGGTCCGCCCGAGGCCGGTCTGCGTCTCGTCGACGACGAGGGCGACGGAGCGGTCGGAAGTGAGCCGGCGCATACGCCGCAGCCAGGCGTCCGGCGCGGGAAATACCCCGCCCTCTCCCTGGACGGGCTCGACGATCACCCCTGCGGGCAGACCGGATGCAGAGCCCGGACCGTCGAGCACGGACGCGACCCAGTCGGCGGCGAGGTCGGGTCCGCGCTCACCGTGGAGGCCGTGAGGGCAGTGGTGGCCGGGTGCATCGGCAAGGGAGACGGCTCGCCTGTGCGCCACGCAGGGGTCCAGCGACCGGGAGGCCGCGCGGCGGTGGGCGTCGGTGAACGTCAGGAGACCGGGCCGTCCGGTCGCGGCCCGCGCCCATCGGCAGGCGGTCTCCAGTGCGTCATCGGCGGACGGGTCGCAGAACCGCACACGTGCCCGATGTGCGAGCCCTGGCGGCAGGGTGCGGTGGAGTTCCGCGAGGAAGGCGTCCATGACGGGAGTCGCGAGGTCGGGGGTGTTCAGGGGGACGCCGGAGTCGAGGACCCTGCGGATGGCCTCCAGGACGACCGGGTGGTTGTGCCCGAGCGCGAGCGCCCCGGCGCCGGAGGTGCAGTCCAGGTAGCGCCGGCCGTCCGCCCCCTCGATGGTCAGCCCTCGCGCCCGCACCGGCACCAGGGGCAGGGCGCGGGCGTAGGTGCGGGCGGCGGCGTCGCGGGCGGACTGGCGGCGCCGGACCCCCTCCGCAGGGTGAGCACCTCCCGGGCTTGCCGCGCCAGACACCCCGCCGGGTGTCGGCGCCACCTGCGCACGCCCCACGGCGGCCTCCTCGGACGCATGACCCCCACGAGTGGATTCCGGCACGGCTCTACTGACCTCCCACGGCGCACGGGCACGAGGGATCGCAGACGGACAGCAGGACCCCCACCGCTACCAACCCCCGACAGCGTTCGGGGTTACGGGTTGCTTCAAGATCCTCTCCGTGACGGAACTGTTGCGGTTCCGTCGGACCTCCCCCACAGGCACCGCATAGTGTGTGATGCCGTCCCGGACGCCGTGAGGCCGGCCCGAACTCCCCGCGAGTGGGCCGGAGATCATGCCCTGGGCGACGGTTCGTCCTAGTTCGTTCACCTCAGGGGGAGTCAGATCATGCGATCCATACGGCAGTCGTCCAGCACCGGCCGAGGGGGGAGGGCGCGCCGCAGGAACTCCCCCGTCCTGGCCGCCGTGGCTCTGGCCTCGGCCCTCGCGCTGACCGCCACCGCCTGTGACTCGGGCGACGCCAAGGCCGGCGGTGAGGCCTCGGCCTCCGCGACGGCTTCCGACGACGGCAAGTTCAAGCTGCCGGACGACATCCGGGACCGGCTGCGCGAGCACGGGATCGACATCGACAAGTGGAAAGACGGCGCCTGGAAGAACTGGGACCGGGACGACTGGCTGCGCGAGGCCAACGAGTACATCAACCCGATCATCGAGGGCCTGTGGAACCCGGACCGCATGCGGGACGCCGACGAGCCCGAGCAGGGCGTCGGCGAGAGCGATGTCACCGGTGACCAGGGAGTCACGGACCCGACGCCCAAGCCGATCAGGGCAGAGGGGGTCTCGTCGTCGTACCACGCCAACGAGCCCACCGCGGGGAAGGTGTTCTTCGACTCCCCCGAGGGCTCGGCGGTCTGCTCGGCGACGGTGGTGCAGGACCCGGCTCACCCGGGCAAGTCCAACCTGGTGTGGACGGCGGGGCACTGTGTGCACGCGGGCAAGAAGGGCGGCTGGTACCGCAACATCGCGTTCGTGCCCTCGTACAACGACGCAGGCAAGCCGGTCGAGGAGCTGGAGAACGCGACCCGCGAGGAAGTGGCCCCGTACGGCGTCTGGTGGGGTGACTGGGCGCAGACCTCGGACCAGTGGATCGAGCGGGGCGGTTCGACCGGAGGGGACGGCGCTCCGTACGACTTCGCGGTGATCCATGTGACACCGGAGAAGGGCAGCGGCGGCAAGTCGCTGGAGGAGACGGTGGGTTCGGCACTGCCGGTCGACTTCAAGGCGCCCGCCGTGCCCGACGTCCAGAGCGTCACGGCGATCGGTTACCCGGCCGCGCCGCCGTACGACGGGCAGAAGCTGTACCGCTGCCAGGACCGTCCCGGACGGCTGTCCCTCACCGAGTCGGACCCGACGATGTACCGCATCGGCTGCACCATGACCGGTGGTTCGTCGGGCGGCGGCTGGGTCGCGACGCGCTCGGACGGCAAGCCGGCGCTGGTGTCCAACACGTCGATCGGGCCGGTGACGTCGGGTTGGCTCGCCGGGCCGCGCCTGGGCGACGTCGCCAAGGGCGTGTACGACTCGGTGAGCAAGAAGTTCGCGGGTCAGTGAGACATGTGAGACTCGGCTGATCGCACAGGGGATCACCGGGCGAGCCGGCACTGCTGCGTCTCGCCCGGTGGTGCGCCCGGACGTCGGCGCGTCCGTGAGCGCCGGCGCCGGCAACCGGGCTCACCCGCCCCGGCTCCTCGAACGAACCGCATACACGAGCACCACACGCACCATCACCTACACCTCAGCACCAGCACCAGCACCAGCACCAGCACCAGCGCGCAGCATCTGCAACAACAACGGGGGTCAGCATGCGTTCCATATCCACGTCCGCGCTCAGGCACAAGCGGCGCTCCGTCCTGGCCGCGACCGGTCTCGTCACCGCGCTGGCGTTCACCGTCACCGCCTGCGGCGGTTCGGCGGACTCGGCGAGCGGCAAGCCCGGCGCCACGAGCTCGCGGACGGCCGGCGACGGCGGTGGCGAGGTCGGCATCCCGGCCGACCTCGCCGGCAGGCTCAAGGAGCACGGGATCGACGTCGACCGCTGGAAGGACGGCGGCTGGAAGGACTGGGACAAGGACAAGTGGCTCAGTGACGCCAAGGACTTCGTCAACCCGGTGATCGAGGGCCTGTGGAAGCCGGAGCGCATGCAGTCGGCGGAAGAGGCCAACAAGACGATCACGACCAAGGACGATGTCGCCGGCCAGGGCGTCAGTGACCCGGATCCGGCGCCGGTGCGGGCCCAGGCCGAGAAGACGCCGTACCACCGCAACGCGGCGCCCGTCGGAAAGGTCTTCTTCGACTCCCCCGACGGCCCCGCGGTCTGCTCGGGCACCGTCATCAAGGACGTCAACCACCCGGGCAAGTCGAACCTGGTGTGGACGGCGGGGCACTGCGTGCACGCCGGTGGCAACGGCGGCTGGTACCGCAACCTCGTGTTCGTCCCCGCCTACAACGACCTCGACAAGTCCGAGGCGGAGCTGCGCGACGCGGATCCGGCGGAGATCGCGCCCTACGGCAACTGGTGGGCGGACTGGGCCTCGACCTCGAACCAGTGGATCCAGGGCGGTTCGGAGACCGGCGGTGACGGTGCCGCCCACGACTACGCCGTGCTGCACGTGAAGCCCGAGCGCGGCACGAAGTCCCTGGAGGAGACGGTCGGCGCCGCGCTGGACGTGGACTTCTCCGCCCCGTCCGCCGCCGAAGCGGCCAAGATCGGCGCCTGGGGTTACCCGGCTGCGCCGCCGTACAACGGGCTGCAGATGTTCCGGTGCGTCGACGCCCCGGGCCGGTTCTCCCTGTCCCCGGCCCTGCCGACGATGTACCGCATCGGCTGCACCATGACGGGCGGCTCATCCGGCGGTGGCTGGTTCCGCGTGCTGAACGGCAAGTCCGTGCTGGTCTCCAACACCTCGATCGGCCCGGCCGACAACACCTGGCTGGCCGGCCCGCAGCTGGGCCGCGACGCCGAGGCGCTCTACCAGAACATGAGCAGGACGTACGGCGGTCGCTGATCCGGGACCGCGGCCTGGGCGGGCGGACGCCCGTCCCGTACGACGCAGGCCCGCCCCCGAGTGACCTCGGGGGCGGGCCTGCGCGATGACCGGGAAGGTCAGGCGAGCGGCGCCGGGACGTACGGCGCGAGTTCCGCCGCCAGTTCCTCGTGCACCCGCAGCTTGAGCAGGGTGCCCTCCGCGGTGTGCTCCTCGGAGAGGACCTCGCCCTCGTCGTGCGCACGGGCGACCAGCTTGCCGTGCGTGTACGGCACGAGCGCCTCGATCTCGACCGACGGACGCGGCAGCTCGCTGTCGATCAGTGCGAGCAGTTCGTCCATGCCCTGGCCGGTGCGGGCCGAGACGGCGATGGACCGCTTCTCGACGCGCAGCAGCCGCTGCAGGGTCAGCGGGTCGGCCGCGTCGGCCTTGTTGATCACGACGATCTCGGGCACGCCGGTGGCGCCGACGTCCCTGATCACCTCGCGCACGGCGGCCAGCTGCTCCTCCGGCGTCGGGTGCGAACCGTCGACCACGTGGAGGATCAGGTCGGACTCGCCGACCTCCTCCATCGTGGAGCGGAACGCCTCGACCAGGTGGTGGGGCAGGTGGCGGACGAAGCCGACCGTGTCGGCCAGCGTGTACAGCCGTCCGCTCGGGGTCTCGGCCCGGCGCACGGTCGGGTCGAGGGTCGCGAACAGGGCGTTCTCGACGAGCACGCCCGCGCCCGTGAGGCGGTTGAGCAGCGAGGACTTGCCCGCGTTGGTGTAGCCGGCGATGGCGACCGAGGGCACCTTGTTGCGCTTGCGCTCCTGGCGCTTGATCTCGCGGCCGGTCTTCATCTCCGCGATCTCACGGCGCATCTTCGCCATCTTCTCGCGGATCCGCCGCCGGTCCGTCTCGATCTTGGTCTCACCGGGACCACGGGTGGCGAGGCCGCCGCCCTTGCCGCCGCCCATCTGCCGGGACAGCGACTGACCCCAGCCTCGCAGCCTCGGCAGCATGTACTGCATCTGCGCGAGCGCGACCTGCGCCTTGCCCTCCCGGGACTTGGCGTGCTGGGCGAAGATGTCCAGGATCAGGGCCGTACGGTCGATGACTTTGACCTTGACGACGTCCTCGAGGTGGATGAGCTGGCCCGGGCTGAGCTCACCGTCGCAGATGACGGTGTCCGCGCCCGTCTCGAGGACGATGTCGCGCAGCTCCTCGGCCTTGCCGGAGCCGATGTACGTGGCCGCGTCGGGCTTGTCGCGGCGCTGGACGACACCGTCGAGCACGAGCGCGCCGGCCGTCTCCGCGAGGGCGGCGAGCTCCGCGAGGGAGTTGTCGGCGTCCTGGACGGTTCCCGAGGTCCAGACGCCGACGAGGACGACCCGCTCCAGGCGGAGCTGGCGGTACTCGACCTCGGTGACGTCCTCGAGCTCGGTGGAGAGGCCCACGACGCGGCGCAGGGCCGCGCGCTCGGAGCGGTCGAACTGGTCGCCGTCCCGCTCTCCGTCGATCTCGTGGCTCCAGGCGACGTCCTCTTCCATCAGGGCATCGGCCCGAAGACCCTCGGGGTGGCTGTGCGCGAAGCGCTTGGTGTCCTGGGAAAAGGAAGAAGAGGAGGTCATTGGATCCTTACGTAGGTGGGAAACCGTCTTCTGCGGCGGAGTGCGGTGCGCTCTGCCGTCACTGTCCACAACGCACGGGCGGTCCGGGAGATTCCCGGCGATCCGTGCCGCGCCGACCTGAAGATGGTCGCACGGCACGGGTCGTCTCGTCACCGGGTTATCAGAGGGGTTCGAAGGCCCGCCCTGCGGGTTCCGGGGCCGACGGGCTACCCGTCGGGGTGCTGCTCGCCCGGCTCAGCGGGCTTCACCTCAGTGGCTCCTGCCGAGCGGCGGAAGCCCGGCGATCCGCACCCGACACGGCACGCCCTCCCCCTCGAGCCGACCCGCCCGACCCCGGCTTCGCAACCGACCCCGGCTCGACAACCGCCCCC
Source organism: Streptomyces sp. NPDC003456 (assembly GCF_042878735.1). Taxonomy (NCBI): domain Bacteria; kingdom Bacillati; phylum Actinomycetota; class Actinomycetes; order Kitasatosporales; family Streptomycetaceae; genus Streptomyces; species Streptomyces sp. NPDC003456. The sequence continues at coordinate 56,964 of NZ_JBIAOK010000005.1, read as the reverse complement.
GGCTTCGCGACCGACTCCGGCTCCACAGCCGACCCGGGCTTCGCGGCCGGCTCCGGCTGCCCGGCCGGCTCCTGCTTCCAGTCCGGGTGCCCCGGCATCGGCGGGGTCTTCTCGCCGTACAGCCAGCCCTGGAAGAAGGCGTCCAGGTCGCGCCCGGAGACCTCGGCGGCGAGCCGGACGAAGTCCTCGGTCGTCGCCGTGTCGTCCTGGTGGCGGCCGACCCACTCGCGCTGCAGCCGCTCGAAGGCCGGGCGGCCGATCTCCTGGCGCAGGGCGTACAGGACGAGGGCCGAGCCGTCGTAGACGACGGGCCGGAAGATGCCGATCTTGCGGCCCGGCTCCGGTGGCGCGGGAAGAGCGGGCGGTCCGCCCGCGGCGCGCCAGCGGTCGGAGGCGCCGTACGCCGCCTTCATCCGGTCCTGCAGCGGCTTGCCGGCCTTCTCCTCGGCGTACAGCGCCTCGTACCAGGTGGCGTGTCCCTCGTTGAGCCACAGGTCGGACCAGGTGCGCGGGCCGACGCTGTTGCCGAACCACTGGTGGGCCAGCTCGTGGACCATGATCGACTCGACGTACCACGGGGGGTAGACGGGCTCGGTGAACAGCTCCCGCTCGAAGAGGGAGAGCGTCTGGGTCTCCAGTTCGAAGCCGGTGGAGGCGTCGGCCATCAGCAGGCCGTACACCTCGAAGGGGTAGCGGCCGACCTTGTCCTCCATCCACGCGATCTGCGCCGGGGTCTTCTCCAGCCAGGACTCCAGTGCCGCCCGGTACTGCGTGGGCACGACGTCCCGGATCGGCAGGCCGTGCGGGCCGGTGCGGTGGAGCACCGTGGAGCGGCCGATGGAGACCTGTGTGAGCTCGGTGGCCATGGGATGGTGCGTGCGGTACGTCCACGTGGTGGAACCGCCCGCCTTGTGGGTGCCGGCGGGCAGGCCGTTGGCGACGGCCGTGTAGCCGTCGGGCGCGGTCACGCGGACGGTGAACATGGCCTTGTCGGAGGGGTGGTCGTTGCACGGGAAGACCAGGTGCGCGGCGTCCGCCTGGTTGGCCATGGCGAGGCCGTCCCCGGTGCGGACCCAGCCGCCCTCGCGTCCGTCGGCGGGCACGGGATCACTGGTGTGCCGCACGGTGATCCGGACCCACTTGCCGTCCGACACGGAGTCCTCGGGCGCGATCACCAGGTCCTCGCCGGCGGTGCGGAACTGCGCGGGGTCGCCGTCCACCTCGACCGACTCGACGGTGCCGTGGGCGAAGTCCAGGTTGATCCGGTCGAGGTCGGCGGTGGTCCAGGCGTCGATGGTGGTCACGGCGCGCAGCGGTTCGCTGTTGCTGCCGGGATAGACGAAGGAGAGGTCGTACGCGGCGACGTCGTAGCCGGGGTTGCCCAGGTAGGGGAAGAGGCGGTCGCCGACGCCGAGCGGTACGGCGGGGGCGCTCGCGGCGACGAGGCAGACAGAGACGGCGGAGGCGAGGAGCGCGGCGGAAGTCCGGCGACGGCGGGTGCGGGCGGCTCGGGGGCGAGCGGGTCCGGGGGCGTGGGGGGTGTGGGGCATGACCCACCGCTACCAGCGTGCGCCGGCGCGCCGAGGGCGGCGCGCGTCCGCCCCACCCGATCCGGGGACCGACCCGTGCGCCGGCTGCCCGCTGCGGACCGACCGGCCGGTAGCCGTGGGACACACCCGGCGGAGCGCCCGGTGCCCGCGGCTTCCGCTACTCGGTCGGACGCCCCCGGCCGGGGACGCCGAGCGATCCGGTCGCCGCCGGACCGATCAACCGCTCTGCGTCTGCGGCTGCGCCCTGCTCACGTCGTAGACCCCGGCCACGTTGCGCATGGCGCGCATCAAGGCGGGCAGGTGGGCCGCGTCGGGGAGCTGGACGGTGTACGTGTGGCGCACCTGCTGCTGGGCCGGCGGCTCGACGGTCGCGGAGACGATCTCGGCGCCTTCGAGCGCCATGGCCTCCGTGAGGTCCGCGAGCAGGTGCGGACGGACGAACGATTCAGCGACCAGCGTGACGCGGCACTCGGCGGTCTCGCCCCAGCGCACGCCCACCTCCGCACGCTCCGCGTCCTTCATGCGCGCCACCGCGGCGCACTCCACGCGGTGCACGGTGACCGCGCCCCCGCGTACGGCGAAGCCGGTGATGTCGTCGGGCGGTACGGGCGTACAGCAGCGGGCGAGGCGGGCGCTCGCCCCGGGCAGCTCGGACAGGACATCCGTACCCGCACCCCGCCCCGCACCCCCGACGGCGTCGGTCGCGCCGGTGTCGCTCGCCCCGGCGGCGGCCTGCCGGGCAGCCGTCCGGTCCTGGGCGGGCTGCGCCTGACCCTCTTGGGTCTCGGCCTGCGCGGGGTGGGCGGCCAGCCACCGCTGGATGGCGATGCGGGCGGCCGGCGTGTGCGCGTGCTCCAGCCACTCCCGGGAGGGCTCGGACGCCGGGTCCTGGCCCATGAGGAGCTGCACGGTGTCGCCGTCCTTCAGGACGGTGCTCAGTGTCGCGAGGCGGCCGTTGACGCGGGCGCCGATGCAGGCGTGCGCGTCCTCCCCGTACTGCGCGTAGGCGGCGTCCACGCAGGTGGCGCCCTCCGGCAGGCCGATCGTGCCGCCGTCGGGGCGGAAGACGGTGATCTCGCGGTCCTGGGCGAGGTCCTCGCGCAGGGTGGACCAGAAGTGGTCGGGGTCGGGGGCGGCCTCCTGCCAGTCGAGGAGCCGGGACAGCCAGCCGGGCCGGGTGGGGTCGACGCGTTCCCCGTCGGCGGGGTCGTCCGGGGCGGGTGCGTACGGGTTGCCGAGGGCGACGACACCGGCCTCGGCGACCTTGTGCATCTGGTGCGTGCGGATGAGGACTTCGACGACCTGGCCGTCCTGCCGGGAGACGGCCGTGTGCAGCGACTGGTACAGGTTGAACTTGGGTACGGCGATGAAGTCCTTGAACTCCGAGACCACCGGCGTCATGCACGTGTGCAGCTCGCCCAGGACGCCGTAGCAGTCGGCGTCCTCGTTCACCAGGACCAGTACGCGGCCGAAGTCCGAGCCGCGCAGCCGGCCGCGTTTGCGGGAGACCCGGTGCACGGACACGAAGTGGCGCGGCCGGATGAGGACGTCGGCCGCGATGTCCGCCTCCCGGAGCACGCCGCGCACCTCGTCGGCGACCTCTGCGAGCGGGTCGTCCGCCCGGTCGGCGTTGCGGACGATCAGTTCCCTGGTGCGCGCGTACTCCTCGGGGTGCAGGATCGCGAAGACCAGGTCCTCCAGTTCGGTCTTGAGGGCCTGCACGCCGAGGCGTTCGGCGAGCGGGATGAGCACGTCACGTGTCACCTTCGCGATGCGCTCCTGCTTCTCGGGGCGCATGACGCCCAGGGTGCGCATGTTGTGCAGCCGGTCGGCGAGTTTGATCGACATGACGCGCACGTCGTTGCCGGTGGCGACGAGCATCTTGCGGAAGGTCTCGGGCTCGGCGGCCGCGCCGTAGTCGACCTTCTCCAGCTTGGTCACGCCGTCGACGAGGTAGCGGACCTCCTCGCCGAACTGGTCGCGGACCTGGTCCAGCGTCACGTCCGTGTCCTCGACGGTGTCGTGCAGCAGCGAGGCGGTCAACGTCGTGGTCTCCGCGCCGAGTTCGGCGAGGATCAGGGTCACCGCGAGGGGGTGCGTGATGTACGGCTCGCCGCTCTTGCGCATCTGGCCGCGGTGGGAGGACTCGGCCAGGACGTACGCGCGGCGCAGCGGGTCGAGGTCCGCGTCGGGGTGGTGGGCGCGGTGCGCCTCGACGACGTGGCTGATCGCGTCGGGCAGCCGGTCGCGGACGGCGGGACCCAGCAGGGCCGCTCTGCCGAGGCGGCGCAGATCGATCCGGGGGCGGGTCCTTCTGCGCGGCGCCGCCGGCGTCAGCGATCCCGAGACCGCGCCCGGCATCGGGCCTGGGGTCACGGAATTCGTGGCCTCCGCACTCATGGGCACCTCCGGCTGCGTCAACCGGCGGACGGGGTGCCCCAGGGCGGACACGGCTCAGGGGGCGGCTTCGGTTCCCCGTCCGGGCCGGTGCTTGATGCTACCGAGCCCACCACGCCCGGCTGGCCACCTCTCGCCGAGCGTGAAACTGATCACCCATTCGAGGGACGAATGCGAGGTTTGCACCCCTGTATGACACGGCCGCGACGGCACGGTTCCCGCCAATTGGCTTGATCTTTACGGCTCGTTCGAGCCCGGGGCGCCCGCGCGGTCTCACGCGCGCGCGGCGGCAGCCTCCAGCCAGTCCGCGTCGATCTCGCCCTCGGCGACGATCACGGCCGGGCCCGTCATCTCGATCTCCCCGTCCGGGCGCTCGGTGATCACCAGGGTGCCGCCGGGCACGTCCACGGTGTAGGTCACCGGGGTGCCGGTGACCGTCGGGTCGGCACCGTCGCGGCGGGCGGTGGCCACGGCGACCGCGCACGCGCCGGTGCCGCAGGAGCGGGTCTCGCCGGAGCCGCGCTCGTGCACGCGCAGGGCGACGTGCCGCGGGCCGCGGTCGGTGACGAACTCGACGTTCACGCCGTCCGGGTAGGCCGAGGCCGGGCTGAAGGGCGGCGGGGAGTGGAGGTCGCCCGCGTGGGCCAGGTCCTCGACGAAGGCGACCGCGTGCGGGTTGCCCATGTTGACGTTGCGCGCGGGCCAGCTGCGGTCGCCGACGCTGACCGTGACGTCGCCCTCGGGGAGCACCGCCTTGCCCATGCCGACGGTGACGTCCCCGTTCTTGGCCAGGTGCACGGTCTTCACGCCTCCGCGCGTGGCGACGGCGAGGTCGCCCTCGGTCACGTGCCCGGCACGCTGGAGGTAGCGGGCGAACACGCGCACGCCGTTGCCGCACATCTCGGCGACCGAGCCGTCGCCGTTGCGGTAGTCCATGAACCACTCGGCTCGGGCCGCCATGGCCTGGGCCTCTGGGTGGGCGGCGGAGCGCACGACGTGCAGGAGCCCGTCGCCGCCGATGCCCGCGCGGCGGTCGCACAGGGCGGCGACGGCGGCCGGGGGGAGGTCGACGGCGTTCTCGGGGTCCGGGACGATCACGAAGTCGTTCTCGGTGCCGTGCCCCTTGAGGAAGGCGATCCGCGTGCTCATGCCCTCGATCGTACGGGCTGCCGGACGGGCACGACGGAGTGGGACCCGGGCCCCGAACGGTGCCGCTCTACCGCAGTCGCGCCACTCGCCACACGGCCAGGACGACCACCGCGGCCACCACCAGCGCGTACGCGAGGACGACCCGCCAGTCGGGTCTGCGGCCGGAGCCGCGGGCGGGCAGGCCCGGCCAGGTGGAGCCGACGCGGCGGGCGGCCATCATGCCCCAGCCGGCCGCCGTCGAGCAGATCAGCAGCCCGAGCATGGCGATGACGGCGCCGCTGTCACCAAAGTCGAAGGCGAGCGGGAACGCGAACATCAGGGAGCCGAGCGCCGCCAGGGCCACGATCGGGGCGAGTTGCCACAGGCGCAGGCGGCGCTGCGGGCGCAGCTCGACCTCGACCTCGTCGGCGAACATCTCCTCGGGCTCGGGGCCGTCGTCCGTCACGCTCGGCGTCTCGTCGGGCCCGTCGTCGCTGAGGCGGTCCGTCTCCGGCTCCGGGCCGTCACCGAGTGCCGCACCGTCCGGTTCGGCGGTGATGCGGTCGGTGCTTCGTGCGGTGTCGCGAGGGCCGGCCTCCATCGCCACGCGCCCTCCCAACTAGGACTCAACTCGGTCGATCGAAGCTCGATGATGGCACGCCGTCGAAGGCCCCGATGACGGCCTGGGCGTCCCGATGCCATGACGTGATCAGGCTGTAACCGGTCGTTCGACCAAGGACAGTGCGAGCTGCGGAAGTCGGGTGAGATCCGCCGCCGCCCCACTCAACCAGTGCACCCGTGGATCGCGCCTGAACCACGAATCCTGGCGGCGCGCGAAGCGCTTGGTGGCACGGACGGTCTCGGTCCGCGCTTCTTCCATGGTGCACTCCCCGGCGAGTGCCGAGAGCACCTGCTGGTAGCCCAGCGCGCGCGAGGCGGTACGCCCGTCGCGCAACCCCTGCGCCTCCAGTGCGCGTACCTCGTCGACGAGCCCGGCCTCCCACATCCGGTCGACGCGGCGCGCGATGCGCTCGTCCAGCTCGGGGCGGGCCACGTCGACGCCGATCTGCACGGTGTCGTACACCGAGTCATGGCCCGGGAGGTTGGCGGTGAAGGGCTTGCCGGTGAGCTCGATGACCTCCAGGGCGCGGACGATCCGGCGGCCGTTGCCCGGCAGGATCGCCCGGGCGGCCTCGGGGTCGGCGGCGGCCAGCCGGGCGTGCAGCGCGCCGGAGCCGCGCAGCGCGAGTTCCTCCTCCAGCCGGGCCCGGACCTCCGGGTCGGTGCCCGGGAACTCCAGGTTGTCGACGGCCCCGCGCACGTACAGCCCCGAGCCGCCGACCAGGACCGGCCAACGGCCCTGTGCGAGCAGCGCGTCGATGCGTTCCCGGGCCAGCCGCTGGTACTCGGCGACCGATGCCGTCTCGGTCACGTCCCAGACGTCCAGCAGGTGGTGCGGGACTCCGCCGCGCTCCTCGGGCGTCAGCTTGGCGGTGCCGATGTCCATCCCTCGGTAGAGCTGCATGGAGTCGGCGTTGACGACCTCGCCGCCGAGACGCTGGGCCAGGAAGACGCCCAGATCGGACTTTCCGGCCGCGGTCGGTCCGACGACGGCGATGACGCGGGGGGCGGGGGGTGCGCTGCTCACCGGAACAGTCTCGCAAACCTCGCAGCCGGCTCTCGAACGAGTTACGTGACGCCGTGGTCGTGGGGTCGTTGCCCGTTGCGAGGTTCCTGCCGCCGGATCACGGAGGCGGTGGCCCGGGTCGCGCAGACGGACGCACCGGGCAACGCGGGATTTCGCCCGCACGAGTAACGTATGGAGTGGATATGGGCGTTTTTGCACGATTCTTCGGGCGGTCGGAGGCCACGGCGGAAGCGCCTGCCGCCGAGGCTCAGGCCGACACGGCTGAGGCAGGGGCCGCAGCGGAGACCGACGCTCCGGCGGACACCGACGCTTCGGCGGAGGAGACGGCCGGCGCCGCGGAGACGAAGGACACGGACACGGCGGCGCAGGCGGACGAGCCGGCCGACGAGGCGGCCACCGACAGCGGTGAACCGGAGGCCGTCGACATCCCCAAGCAGCAGTCCACCGAGAAGGCGGCCGACAACGAGGCCGGTGAGAGCGCCCGTACGTGACCGCCCCGCGCGAGGGAAGGTGAACCATGGGTCTGATGGACAACGTGAAGGCCAAACTGGGCCCGGCCAAGGACAAGGTCTCGGACCTCGCACAGCGACACGAGGGCAAGATCCACCACGGTCTGGACAAGGCCGCCGAGGCCGTCGACAAGAGCACCAAGGGCAAGTACAGCGACCGGATCCACTCCGGTACGGGTAAGGCCAAGGGCGCCATGGGCAGGCTCACGCACAAGGACGACGGCACACCGTCCGGGGCCACGGGCGGCACGGCACCGTCGCCGGGAACGACGACGACGCCGGGCACCCCTCCGGGGCCGAGCGCGGGCGCCACGCCTGGGGATGCGCACCGGACCGCCCCACCGCGTGACACGGGCGGGACCCCGCCGGACGACGTACCCCCGCCCACCTCCTGACGCACGCACGGCATCCGCAGCACCCGCGCAGGGGGCATGCGGGCCAGGCGCACGGTGCAGGCAGGTGCACGCAAGGCCCCATGCGCTGATCCGCGAGGCATCGCACACGCCGTGGAGCCGGGCGTCGCGCTGCCTCGTGCGAGGTCCCGCACGCCTGCACGCGAGTCAGCCCGGACGGCCGCGGAGCTCTCCCCCGCTCCCGGCCGTCCGCCGTTCACCAGCCGCCACGTCCCAGGTGCCGACCGCCGGTCGCCCGGGCTCTCCCCGGCTTCTCCGTCCGCGCCTACGACCAGGTCGCGACGAGGTACCCGACTCCGTACGGCGCGTCCTCGTACAGCAGTGATCCGCCGAGGCCGGCGTCCTCGGCCGCGCCCGCCAGCACCTGCCACGGGGCCCGGCCGGACACCTTCAGCTCCTGTGCCAGACCGGTGTCCAGGGCGCCGAGGGCGGCCAGGTCGGCCGTACCGAGCGCACGGGCCACCCCGGCGTCGAAGGGTGCGGCCCGTTCGTCGAGGTAGCCCGGGGCCTTGAGCGTCCGGCACGCGCTGGCGTCGCCCATGACGAGCAGCGCGACCCGCCCGGCCCGGGCGGCGACGTCACGCCCGTTGTCCAGGCACCGCTGCGGGGCGAGCTGTTCGCCGACGCCCAGTCCTTCGACGGGCGCGTCGCGCCACCCCGTCCGTTCCAGCAGCCAGGCCGCCACGGCCAGGGAGTACGGGAGCCGCCGCTCCCCCTCCGCGTCCCCGGCCGGTCCCAGCCGGACATCGAGAGCGACGCCGAAGCCCCGGAAGGAACCCGGCGTGCCCTCCGCGTACGGCTCGGAACCGGTGCCCTGCTGCGGTCCCACGACCACGAGCCGGTCGGGGCGGGCGGCGGCGAGCACGCCCAGCGCGTCCACGCAGGCCGCCCGAGCGGCGTCCAGTTCCGGTGCCGCGCCCGCGGCGACCTCGGGCACGAGCAGGGGCGGACAGGGGCAGGCAGCGGCGGCGACAAGCATGATCGGCAGGGTAACGCCCGGGAGGCGCCGCCACCGCGGGCGGCGGCGCTCCCGTCGGGGTCAGTCGCAGCCGCAGCCGCTCGCCGCCACGGGCAGCGGCTCGGGAGCACCGATCTTCGGCAGGCCCAGCATCACGCCCACGGGCTTGGACTTCTCGGCCGCGTTCCGCTTCTCCCAGGCGTCGCCCGCGCGCGTGCGGCGCACGGCGAGGACCGGGCCCTCGGCGAGGAGGTGGTGCGGGGCGGCGTAGGTGATCTCGACCGTGACGACGTCGCCCGGGCGGACCTCCTCGTCCGGCTTGGTGAAGTGCACGAGCCGGTTGTCGGGGGCGCGGCCGGACAGGCGGTGGGTGCTGTCGTCCTTGCGGCCCTCGCCCTCGGCGACCATCAGCTCCAGCGTGCGGCCGACCTGCTTCTTGTTCTCCTCCCAGGAGATCTCCTCCTGGAGGGCGACCAGGCGCTCGTAGCGCTCCTGGACGACCTTCTTCGGGATCTGGCCGTCCATCTCGGCGGCCGGGGTCCCGGGGCGCTTGGAGTACTGGAAGGTGTAGGCCTGGGCGAAGCGGGCCTCGCGCACGACGTGCAGCGTCTGCTCGAAGTCCTCCTCGGTCTCGCCGGGGAAGCCCACGATGATGTCCGTGCTGATCGCGGCGTGCGGGATGGCGGCGCGGACCTTCTCGATGATCCCGAGGAAGCGCTCCTGGCGGTAGGAGCGGCGCATCGCCTTCAGGACGGGGTCGGAGCCGGACTGGAGCGGCATGTGCAGCTGCGGCATCACGTTCGGCGTCTCGGCCATGGCGGCGATGACGTCGTCGGTGAAGTCGCGCGGGTGCGGGGAGGTGAAGCGCACGCGCTCCAGCCCCTCGATCCTGCCGCAGGCGCGCAGCAGCTTGCTGAAGGCCTCGCGGTCGCCGATGTCCGAGCCGTAGGCGTTGACGTTCTGCCCGAGCAGGGTGACTTCGGAGACGCCCTCGGCCACCAGGGCCTCGATCTCGGCGAGGATGTCGCCGGGGCGGCGGTCCTTCTCCTTGCCGCGCAGGGCCGGGACGATGCAGAAGGTGCAGGTGTTGTTGCAGCCGACGGAGATCGACACCCAGGCCGCGTAGGCGCTCTCGCGGCGCGTGGGCAGGGTCGAGGGGAAGGCCTCCAGCGACTCGGCGATCTCGACCTGCGCCTCCTCCTGCACGCGGGCGCGCTCCAGCAGGACCGGGAGCTTGCCGATGTTGTGCGTGCCGAAGACGACGTCCACCCAGGGCGCCCTCTTCACGATGGTGTCGCGGTCCTTCTGCGCGAGGCAGCCGCCGACCGCGATCTGCATCCCGGGACGGGCGGCCTTCTTCGGCGCGAGGTGGCCGAGGTTGCCGTACAGCTTGTTGTCGGCGTTCTCCCGGACCGCGCAGGTGTTGAAGACGACGACGTCGGCCTCGCCGTCGGCGCCCTCGGGGGCGCGGACGTAGCCCGCGTCCTCCAGCAGTCCGGACAATCGCTCGGAGTCGTGGACGTTCATCTGGCACCCGTAGGTGCGTACCTCGTACGTGCGCGTGCCGCCCACTGACTGGCTCCGGTCGATGCTGCTCATGCGACAAGGGTAGGCGCTCCAAACACCTGGCTCGGCCGCCTGTGGACAACCCCCTCCGGGGCTCAGGGCTCGATGAGCCCGGCGCGGATGGCGTACCGGGTGAGCTCCAGGCGGTCGCGCATGCCGAGCTTCTGCAGCAGGTTGGCGCGGTGGCGCTCGACCGTCTTGGCGCTGATGAAGAGCAGTTCGCCGATCTCCTTGGAGGTGTGGCCCTCGGCGACCAGCTTGAGGATCTCCTCCTCGCGTTCGGTGATGGCGCGCTCCGGCACGCCGTCGCCCCGCCGCAGCCGCTCCAGGTAGGAGCGGACCAGGGCCCGCTCGGCGCCCGGGTAGATGAACGGCTCGTCGCGGACGGCCGCCCGGCACGCCTCGACCAGGTCGCGGTCGGCGACGGACTTGAGGACGTAGCCGCTGGCCCCGGCCCTGAGGGCCTCGAAGAAGTACTCCTCGTTGTCGTACATCGTGAGGATGAGGATGTGCAGGCCGGGCAGCCGGCGGGAGAGTTCGCGGGCCGCCTGGAGGCCGGTCATGCGGGGCATCGCCACGTCCAGGACGGCCAGGTCGACGGGGGTCTCCCGGGCCTTGGCGACGGCTTCCGCCCCGTCCCCGGCCTCGGCCACGACTTCGAGGTCCGGTTCCCCGTCGAGGATGAGACGGACCCCGCGCCGCACCAGGGTGTGGTCGTCGGCGAGCAGGACGCGGATCGGCGTCGGCATCAGCGGGCCCCTTCCGTGACGGGGATGCGGAGCCGCACGTCCGTGCCCCGGCCCGGGGCCGGCTCCAGTGCGAGGGCGGCGCCGATCAGCAGGGCACGTTCGCGCATGCCGGTGATGCCCGCCCCCTCGGCGGCCGCGCCGAGGCCGGTGCCGTTGTCCCGCACGAGGAGTTCGACCCCGCCGGGGACCGGTTGCAGGCGGAGTTCGGCCCGGTCGGCGGCGGCGTGCCGGGCGGTGTTGGTCAGGCTCTCCTGAGCGACCCGGTAGACGACCAGTTCCGCTTCCGGGCTGAGGGCGGGCAGGTCGCCGGTGACGTGATGGGTCACGGTCAGTCCATGGGTCGTGAACTCCCCGGCCAGCGAGCGCAGGGCACTGGCCAGGCCGAGCTCCTCCAGGACACCGGGGCGCAGCCGGCGTGCGATCCGGCGGATCTCGTCCAGACCGGACCGGGTCGCCTCCTGCGCCTGGCCGACCTCCTCGCGCAGGTCCTCGGGTGCCCGGTCGGCGACCCGCTTGAGCTGGAGGAGGACGGCGGTGAGCGTCTGGCCGACCTCGTCGTGCAGCTCCCGGGCGATCCGGTGCCGTTCCCGCTCCTGCGCGGACAGGGCCCGGGCGGCGCCCGCGGCCCGCTCGGACTCCAGCCGGTCGAGCATCGTGTTGTAGGTGGTGATCAGACCGGCCGCCTCCGCCGGGCCGCTGACCGCCGGGCGGTGTCCCGGGCGCAGCAGGTCGGCGGTGGCCATGGCCCGGTCCAGCCGCTGCAGCGGGGCGAGGCCGAAGCGCAGCACGAGGGCGTTGCCGGTGAGCAGCACCGCGAGGCCGCCGAGCAGGACGAGGGCCTCGCCCGGCAGGACCGGCGTGGACACGGTGACCGGACCGAGCAGCAACGCGGTCGCCACGACCAGGCCCGCGGCGTTGAGCGAGAAGATCCGCCAGAACAACGACACGCTCCTGGATCCGCTCCTTCCGGCCCTCGTGTGCGACACAGCCCGTCCCAGCCTCTCCGACGACCGGCCGCGGCGTATATCCGTCACGACACCCATGTCGTCACCGTACGGCCGGATGGCAGCATGCGGAGGTGGCCGATCCGATGATCGGCACGGTTCACCGGGGCGGGACGCGCATCCGCTCCGAGCCGGATACGACGAACAAGGGGAAGCAACGTGTCAGCTCCGCGCCTGAGGGCGACGCCGCTGCCGGGCATCGGGGTCCAGTACGACCTGGAGACCCGGGAACACCGTCATCTGTCGGTGGTGGCGCACCGCGACGGCACGCGCACGGTGAACGTGTACCGGGCCGACGACCCGGACTCCTGCGCGCACTCCCTGCGGCTGACCGGCTCCGAGGCGGGTTCGCTCATCGACGCGCTGAAGCCGTCCCACCACAGCCCCAGCCTGCTGTACACCACGGATCTGGGGCTGGTGGCCGAGCGGATCGAGGTGCCCGCGACCTCGCGCTGGAACGGGCGGGTGCTGGGCGACACGAAGATGCGGACGGAGACCGGCGCGTCGGTCGTGGCGGTGCTGCGGCGGGCGGAGGCCATTCCGTCGCCGGCGCCGGACTTCCGGCTGGCGGGCGGCGACCGGCTGATCGTCGTCGGGACGCGCGAGGGCGTGGACGCGGCCGCGGCGATACTCGAGCGGGAGTGAGCCGGTGCACTCCGCGGTCCTGCTGATCGAGTTCGGTTCCATCATCCTCGGCCTCGGCCTGCTCGGCCGGTTCGCCGGCCGTTTCCAGCTGTCGCCCATACCGCTGTACCTCCTGGCCGGTCTGGCGTTCGGCGAGGGGGGTCTGCTGCCGCTGGGCGCGAGCGAGGAGTTCATCGCCACGGGCGCGGAGATCGGCGTCATCCTGCTGCTGCTGATGCTGGGCCTGGAGTACACGGCGAGCGATCTGGTCTCCAACCTCAAGACGCACTACCCGGCGGGTCTGGTCGACTGCGCGCTGAACGCGCTGCCCGGGGCGGCGGTGGCGCTGCTGCTCGGGTGGGGCCCGGTGGCCGCCGTCGTCCTGGCGGGTGTCACCTGGATCTCGTCGTCCGGCGTGATCGCGAAGGTGCTCGGCGATCTCGGCCGGGTCGGCAACCGCGAGACGCCCGTGATCCTCAGTGTGCTGGTCCTGGAGGACCTGGCGATGGCGGTCTACCTGCCGATCGTCACGGCACTGGTCGCGGGGGCCGGGCTGCTGGCCGGCAGCCTGACCCTGGCGATCGCCCTGGGCGCGGCGGGGCTCGTGCTGTTCCTGGCCGTGCGCTACGGCCGGGTGATCTCGCGGTTCGTCTCCAGCGACGACCCGGAGAAGCTGCTGCTGGTCGTGCTGGGGCTGACGATCCTGGTCGCGGGCGTCGCGCAGCAGCTGCAGGTGTCGGCCGCCGTGGGAGCCTTCCTGGTGGGCATCGCGCTGTCCGGCGAGGTGGCGGAGGGGGCGCACACCCTGCTGAGCCCTTTGCGCGACCTGTTCGCGGCCGTCTTCTTCGTCTTCTTCGGGCTGCACACCGACCCGTCGAGCATCCCGCCCGTGCTGCTGCCGGCTCTCGGACTGGCCGTCCTCACGGCGCTGACGAAGATCGCCACGGGCTACTGGGCGGCCCGGCGCGCCGGGATCTCCGTCAGGGGCCGCTGGCGGGCGGGGGGCGCGCTCGTGGCGCGCGGCGAGTTCTCCATCGTCATCGCGGGCCTCGCCGTCGCGGCCGGTGTGGAGCCGTCCCTCGGCCCGCTGGCCACGGCGTACGTCCTCATCCTGGTCGTCCTCGGGCCGCTCACCGCGCGCTACACCGAGCCGGTGGCGTCCTGGTGGGCGCGCCGCCGCGAGCCCCGCGAGCCGGAGCCGGCACCCCGCAGGGCGGAGGCGGAAGCGGAGGCACCTGTCGCCGACTGAGGAGCGGGGCGGGTCGTCCCGCCGGCCGGCGCGGCGGGTCACCGCGGCGGGGTGTCTCACGCCCCGCCCGGTGCCCACCCCTGCCGGCGCAGCACACCCGGTACGTCCGGTGCCTCGTAGTGCTCTCCCTTGAGGACCTTGCCGTCCTCGCGGCGGGAGACCGTGCCGCCCGGGCCGATCTTGGTCATGTTGGAACGGTGGATCTCCGCCAGGACCGCGTCGAGGTCGATGCCGTGGACCAGGGCCGTGCCGTAGGCGACGTACACGACGTCCGCCAGTTCGTGGGCCAGCCTGTCCAGCGGACCCCGCACCGCCACCTCGGCCACCTCGGCGGCCTCCTCCGCCAGCAGCGCACCCCGGTGCGCGGCCAGGTCCGGCGCGACCTCCGTCGGGGTGCTGCGGACGTCCAGGCCGAACGCGCGGTGGAATTCACGGACCAGGTCGGCGGGCGAGGAGCTCATGGGGCCGACTGTAGTGGCCGGCACCGACACCCCGGGGGGCGTCGCGTGACACCCCTCCCTGGTCAGGGAGGCCCCGTGGCTGGCAGGATCGCGCGCATGTCCCAGAAGCTCCCCCGTATCGGCAGGCGCCGGGCCGTGCAGGGCGGCACCGCCGCCCTCGTGGTCCTCGGTCTGCTCCTGTGGTGGCTGCGGCCCTGGGCCGAGGAGCCGCCGTCGGGGACGATCGACTTCAGCACGGGCACACGCGCGGGGGTCTACCACGAGTACGGCGAGCTGCTGCGCACCGCGATCGACAAGGACATGCCCGAGCTGCGGGTCCGCCTGCTGACCAGTGCCGGTTCCCAGGAGAACGTCGCGGATGTGGCGTCGGGCGAAGCCGACTTCGCGATCGCCGCGGCGGACGCCGTCGCCACGTACATGCACGACAACCGCCCGGGTGCCGACCGGCTGCGCGGGGTCGCCCGGCTGTACGACGACTACGTGCAGCTCGTCGTGCCGCCGGACTCGGACATCCACTCGGTCGCCGACCTGAAGGGCAAGCGGGTGGCCATAGGGCTGCCGGACTCCGGTGTGCGGTTGATCGCGAACGGGGTGCTCAGGGCGGCCGAGATCGATCCGGAGAAGGACATCGAGCCGGCCTCGGACGGCATCGACACCGGGCCCAAGAAGCTGGGACACGGCCTGGACGCGTTCTTCTGGTCGGGCGGGCTGCCCACGGACGGGCTGAGCCGGCTGGCCAAGAAGTCGGCGTCGGCCTTCCGGTTCGTGCCGATCGACGCGACCCTGGTGGCCGCACTGCACGACCAGGGGGGCGCCACGCGCTACTACCGCGCCACGAAGATGCCGGAGTCGGCGTACCCCTCCGTCCAGCACGGCCATCCGGTGCCCACCCTGGCGGTCTCCAACCTGCTGATCACGCGCAGCGACGTGGATCCCCGGCTCACCGAGTGGCTCACGCGCACGGTCCTCGACAGCCGGGACCGCATCGGCGCGACCGTCCACTCGGCCCAACTGGTCGACGTGCGCACGGCGATCTACACGGACCCGCTGCAACTGCATGCCGGTGCGCAGCGGTACTACCAGTCGGTCAAACCGTAGGCGCGGTCGCACGGAACCACGGGCGTCCCGTCCGTCAGGCCCGGTCGGCCGCAGGACCCCAGCCCGGTCGGCCGCCAGGGCCCCAGCCCGGTCAGGCCGCCGAGGCCGACCGGGGCACGCGTACCGTCACCCGCAACCCGTGCGGCTCGTGGTGGTCGTAGGCGATCGTGCCGCCGCCGGCCGCGAGCAGTGCCCGGGAGATGGACAGGCCGAGGCCGGAGCCCTTGATGTTCTGGTGGCGGCCGCTGCGCCAGAAACGGTCGCCGACCCGGGCGAGTTCCTCGTCGGTGAGGCCGGGGCCGTGGTCGCTGACCGAGACGGTGACGGTGCCGCCCTCCGAGGCCACGGCCACCTCGACGGTCTCGCCCTCGGGCGTGAACTTCACCGCGTTGTCGATGACCGCGTCCAGCGCGCTGGACAGGGCCACCGGGTCGGCCCAGGCGGTGGTCGGCGGGCAGTCGCCGACCAGGGTGACGCCCTTGGCCTCGGCGGTCGGGGACCAGGCCGCCAGGCGCTCCGCGGTCAGCTCACCGATGTCCGTGACCGCCAGGTCGGCCTCGGTGTGCTCGGCCAGCGCGAGGTCGAGGAGATCGTCCAGGACCTGGGCGAGGCGCTTGCCCTCGGCCTGGACCGAGGCGATCTCCTTGTTGCCCTCGGGCAGTTCGAAGGAGAGCAGCTCGATGCGCAGCAGCAGCGCCGCGAGGGGGTTGCGCAACTGGTGGGAGGCGTCGGCGACGAAGGCACGCTGCTGCTCCAGCACGTCCTCGACGTTGTCCGCCATCTCGTTGAACGACCGGGCCAGCCGCCGGAGTTCCGGTGGCCCCCCGGCGGCGGCGACCCGGGACTTCAGCCGCCCGGTGGCGATGTCGTGAGTGGTGGCGTCCAGCACCCGCACGGGTTTGAGCACCCAGCCGGTCAGCCGCAGGGCCGCGCCGACGGCCAGCAGCATCGCGCCGAACTCCCCCGCGCCGATGACCAGCCAGCCGTGCAGGGTGCGCGAACGCATCTGATCCGTGGGCGAGTCGGTGACGACGACCGCGACGACGTCCCCGTCCCGGATGACCGGCGAGGCGACCACCAGGTTGCGCCGCTGCCAGGGCCAGACCTGCCGCGGGTCGTGGCTGCGGCGGCTGAGCTTCGCCTCGTCGAACGCCTCGCGGACCTCGCCCTCCTCGGGCAGGGACCAGCGTGCCGGTGCCTGCGCCATGGCGCTGCCGTTGCGGTAGAAGACGCCGGCGCGTATGCCGTAGACCTCGTGGTAGCTGCGCAGTTCGCTGCTGAGGGTGGCCAGCCGCTCGTTCTCGAAGGCCCCGGTGGTGCCCTCGGGCGAGTCGGTGACGAACTGGGCCAGGGCCGCGAACCGGGCGGTGTCGTCGATCCGGTCGACGACGACCTTCTGCTGCTGCGCCCCGGCCAGGCTGACGGCCAGGGGCACCCCGAGGGCGAGCAGCACGGCCGCCATCAGGACGATGAGCAGCGGGAGCAGACGTGTGCGCACCCGGCCCCGCTATCCGGCGGGCGCGACGAGCCGGTAGCCGACCCCGCGCACGGTCTCGATGAGGGCGGGCATGCGCAGCTTGGCCCGCAGGGACGCGACGTGCACCTCCAGGGTGCGCCCGGTCCCCTCCCAGCTGGTCCGCCACACCTCGCTGATGATCTGCTCCCGGCGGAAGACAACGCCGGGCCGCTGCGCGAGGAGGGCCAGCAGGTCGAACTCCTTGCGGGTCAGCTGGACCACCGAGCCGTCCACGCTGACCCGGCGCGTGGGCAGCTCGATGTGCACGGGTCCGAGCCGCAGTTCCGTCTCGATGCCGCTGGAGGTGTCCTCGTGCGAGGTGCGCCGGCTGACCGCGTGGATCCGGGCGAGCAGTTCCCCCGTGTCGTACGGCTTGACCACGTAGTCGTCGGCGCCGAGGTTCAGTCCGTGGATGCGCGAGCGCACGTCGGACCGGGCGGTGACCATGATGACCGGGGTGGCGGTGCGCTTGCGGATCTTGCCGCAGACCTCGTACCCGTCCTGGTCGGGCAGGCCCAGGTCGAGGAGGACGACGCCGAAGCCGTCGCTCTCGGGGACGAGTGCCTGGAGGGCCTCCTCACCACTGCGCGCGTGGGTCACGTCGAAGCCGTGCCGCGCCAGGACCGCCGACAGGGCGGCGGCGACGTGGTTGTCGTCCTCGACGAGCAGCAGTCTCACCCGGGCCCCCTTCGGTTCACTGGTCGTACGATCCAGGTGTGTACAAAAAACGCGTGCACGCGCGCGCGTGCACCTTGTGCAGTCACGCTGATGGATGAGCACGACGTCAAGAGGGTTCCGGTGGCGAGGAGCTTCCGTTATCCGGCTGGTATGAGCGCTGCTCGCAAGAGCTACGACATGTGTCCGATTGCTATCGGATCGTGATGCTCAGATTCACCTCAGATGTAATGACGCAGGTCGTATGGGGTTACTACTGTCCTCCGAAACCGAGGAGGACGGAGCCTGAGAGCGATGACCGAAGTATCGGTGGCCAAGGAAGATGTGGCCGCGACCGGCGATCTGGTCGTCCTGAAGAGCGTCAACAAGCACTTCGGCGCGTTGCACGTACTCCAGGACATCGACCTGACGATCGCCCGCGGTGAAGTCGTCGTGGTCATCGGACCCTCCGGGTCCGGCAAGTCCACCCTGTGCCGCACCATCAACCGGCTGGAGACGATCGACTCCGGCTCGATCACGATCGACGGCAAGCCCCTGCCCGCCGAGGGCAAGGCGCTGGCCCGGCTGCGCGCCGACGTCGGCATGGTCTTCCAGTCCTTCAACCTCTTCGCGCACAAGACCGTGCTCGAGAACGTGATGCTCGGCCAGATCAAGGTCCGCAAGAAGGACAAGAAGGAGGCCGAGGACCGGGCCCGTTCCCTGCTCGACCGGGTCGGTGTGGCCGCGCAGGCCGACAAGTACCCGGCACAGCTCTCCGGCGGCCAGCAGCAGCGCGTGGCGATCGCGCGGGCACTGGCCATGGAGCCGAAGGTGATGCTCTTCGACGAGCCGACCTCCGCGCTCGACCCCGAGATGATCAACGAGGTGCTGGAGGTCATGCAGCAGCTCGCCCGCGACGGCATGACGATGATCGTCGTCACCCACGAGATGGGTTTCGCACGATCGGCTGCAAACCGCGTGGTGTTCATGGCGGACGGCCGAATCGTCGAGGAGGCTGCGCCCGACCAGTTCTTCAGCAATCCGCGCAGCGACCGTGCCAAGGACTTCCTGTCGAAGATCCTGCACCACTAGGCGCGCGTTGCTCCGGCGACGCTCCGCCTCATCCGCAACAACGGTTCTTTCTCTTCACGGCAAAGGATGTTCACCATGAAGCTCCGCAAGGTCTCCGCCGCGGCCGCCACGGCTCTCGTCCTCGCTCTCACCGCCACGGCCTGTGGTGGTGACGACGGCGGTGACTCGAACGGCTCCGGCTCCGGCGGCGGCAAGACGATCAAGATCGGCATCAAGTACGACCAGCCCGGTCTGGGCCTGAAGGAGCCCGACGGTTCCTTCTCCGGCTTCGACGTGGACGTGGCGACGTACGTGGCCAAGGAGCTCGGCTACAAGCCCGACCAGATCGAGTGGGTCGAGACGAAGAGCGCCGACCGTGAGAACGCGCTGTCCCGCGGTGACGTCAAGCTGATCGCCGCCACGTACTCGATCACCGACGAGCGTAAGCAGAAGGTCGACTTCGCCGGCCCGTACCTGCTGGCCCACCAGGACCTGCTGGTGAAGAAGGACTCCGACATCACCAAGGCGACGGACCTCAACGACAAGAAGCTGTGCTCGGTGGCGGGTTCCACCTCGGCGCAGAACGTCAAGAAGGACTTCGCCCCGAAGGCCCAGCTCAGCGAGCGCGGTGGTTACTCGGAGTGCCTGTCGGCCCTGCAGAGCGGTGCCGTGGACGCCCTGACCACCGATGACTCGATCCTCGCCGGTTACGCCGCGCAGGAGCAGTACAAGGGTCAGTTCAAGCTCGCCGGCCTGAAGCTGAGCAACGAGAACTACGGCGTGGGCGTCAAGAAGGGCGACACCGCGACCCTGGACAAGGTCAACGCCGCCCTGGAGAAGATGGTCAAGGACGGCGCCTGGGACAAGGCCGTCCAGGAGAACTTCGGCCCGGCGAACTACAAGAACGAGCCCGCCCCGAAGATCGGCCAGATCGTCCAGTAACGCGGAACTCCGCCGACGCGGGACGCCCGCAGGCCTTGCGGGCATCCATAGACGCGCCGCCGTCGCTGCTCTGACGGCGGCGCGTTACGTCCGCCCCCTACGCCACACACCCGGAAGCGCGGGAGATCGTGTTCGACTTTCTTTCAGACTATGACGACCCGACCCTGCTGGGCGCTTTCTGGGTCACCATCCAGCTCACCGTCTTCTCGGCCATCGGTTCGCTGATCTGGGGCACCGTCCTGGCGGCCATGCGGGTCAGCCCGGTCCCGCTCATGCGCGGCTTCGGCACCGCCTACGTGAACGTCGTCCGGAACATTCCGCTGACCGTCATCATCGTCTTCGCGTCGCTCGGCCTGGCCGACATCTTCGGCGTGACGATGGGTGCGCCGGACGACTTCGAGCTCAAGTACTTCCGGCTCGCGGTGCTGGGCCTGGTCGCTTACACGGCCGCCTTCGTCTGTGAGGCCATCCGCTCCGGCATCAACACCGTGCCCGTCGGTCAGGCGGAAGCGGCCCGGGCCATCGGCCTCAGCTTCAGCCAGGTCCTGCGGCTCATCGTGCTGCCTCAGGCGTTCCGCTCGGTGATCGGGCCCCTGGCCAACGTGCTCATCGCGTTGACCAAGAACACGACGGTGGCGGCCACGATCGGCGTGGCGGAAGCCGCTCTCCTGATGAAGGAAATGATCGAGAACGAGGCTCAGACAGTGCTCATCGGCGCGGTCTTCGCCTTCGGTTTCGTGGTACTGACCCTGCCCACTGGCCTCTTCCTCGGTTGGCTGAGCAAGCGACTGGCGGTAAAGCGATGACCTCCGTTCTTTACGACACCCCTGGCCCGAAGGCCAAGCGGCGGAATGTGATCTTCACGGTCGTCTTCTCCGTCCTGCTCGCCCTGCTGCTGTGGTGGGTCTGGCAGACGCTGGACGACAAGGGCCAGCTCAAGTGGTCCCTCTGGAAGCCGTTCACCACGTCCGAAGCCTGGACCACGTACCTGCTTCCCGGGCTGGCCGACACCCTGAAGGCCGCGGCCCTGTCCATGGTGATCGCCCTTCCCCTCGGCGCCGCCCTCGGCATCGCACGCATGTCGGACCACCGCTGGGTGCGCATCCCGGTCGGTGCCGTCGTCGAGTTCTTCCGGGCGATCCCGGTGCTGCTGCTGATGCTGTTCGCCAACGAGCTGTACGTCCGCTCCACGGGTATCCCGAGCGACGAGCGGCCGCTGTACGCCGTGGTGACCGGCCTGGTGCTCTACAACGCCTCGGTCCTCGCCGAGATCGTCCGAGCCGGCATTCTGTCCCTGCCCAAGGGGCAGTCGGAAGCCGCCATGGCGATCGGCCTGCGCAAGAGTCAGACGATGTCGAGCATTCTGCTGCCGCAGGCGGTCACCGCCATGCTGCCCGCGATCGTGAGCCAGTTGGTCGTGATCGTGAAGGACACCGCGCTGGGCGGCGTGATGCTCGGGTTCACCGAACTGCTCAACACCCGAAGCACCCTGGCCGCCAACTACGCGAATGTCATCCCCAGCTTCATCGTGGTGGGGATCATCTTCATCATCCTCAACTTCATCCTCACGTCCTTCGCCTCGTGGCTGGAGAAGAGGCTGCGGCGGAGCAAGCGGAGCTCGGGAGCCGTTCTCGGTGCCGACACGGTCGACGACCTGAACGCGGCCGAAGTGCGCGGCAGCTACGGCACAGGAGCCGGCGGCGGGTTCTGACGGTCCGCCACCGCGCTCATGATGGCCTGCCGGTCTCCGGCGGGCCATCGGCATTCCGGGAACCCGACCGTGCACCTCCGCCGAGTCGGATGGGCTGCTGGTGACGACGGGCAGCTTGTTGCTCACGATGACACAGCATGATCGCCACCACCCGCCGGTCACTTGACGCAAGCACCCGCAATAGGTTGCATACGTTCTGTGATCGTGCACCCTGCTCCACCTTCGTGTTCGCCTACGTCTTCCAGGACAACACCACGGGCAGGGGGCGCCGCGTCGTGGATCCGGTGATCGTGGTCGGAGCGGGGCCCGTCGGGCTCACGCTCGCCCTGGCGCTGGCCCGCCAGGAGGTGCCCTGCGTGGTCCTCGACGAGGGACCGGGCAAGGACGAACCCCGTGCCGCGCGGACCGTCGTCCTGCGTGAGGACACCGCCGCCCTCGTGGAGCGGCTCTCCGGTGTCCCCCTGGACCACCTCGGTACGCATTGGGCCGGATGGCGGTCGATGCGGCGCAAGCAGGTGATGCGCGAGGTCGTCTTCGACGGCGGTGAGCCCTCCCCCGTGCACCTCGCCCAGCACGTGCTGACCGGCGCCCTGCGCGAGGCCTGCGCGGGCGAGCGGCTCGTCAAGATCGCGGTCGAGAGTCGGCTCGACGCGCTGGAGCAGGAGCCATCGGGCGTCACCGCCCACACCCGCGGCCCCAAGGGCATCTGGTGGCGGGGCAGTTACCTCGTGGGCTGCGACGGCCCCCGCTCGACCGTGCGCAAACTGCAGGACATCCGCTTCCCGGGCCGTACCGCGGTGGAACGTCACGCCGTCGCCGCGCTGCGCACCGAACTGCCCTGGCACGACGAGGCGTTGCTGCACCGCATGCCGCCCTGGCGCACGTCGGGCCCCTCGGCCGGTGAGGTCACCGCCCGCCCGCTGCCGGACGGCGTCTGGCGTCTGGACTGGCTGCTGCCCCCCGGCAAGGACCTGGTCACCCCCGAGCTGCTGCTGACCCGCATCCGCGAGACCCTGGCCGGCTGGTCGGGCGGCACGGTCCCGGCGTACGAGCTGCTGGACACCGGAGTCCACACGGTCCACCACCGCCTGGCCCGGCGCTGGCGCGCCGACCGCGTCTTCCTCGCCGGGGACGCGGCCCACCTGCTGGGCGCGCTGGGCACGCACGGGCTGGACGAGGGCCTGCGCGACGCCGACAACCTCGCCTGGAAGCTGGCGCTGGCCTGGCACCACGGTCCGCACGAGGCGCTCCTGGACAGCTACCAGAGCGAGCGCAGGGCGGTCGTCGCCGCCCGGCTGCGCGCCGCCGACCAGGCACTGCCGGTGCTCCGGAGCGGCGGAGGGCTGCGTTCCTACGTGCCCGGTTCCGCCAAGGGCCACGACACCCTCCTCACGGACGGGCATCTGGGGCACGGCCAGCTGGGCGCGCCGGGCGCGTACGCCGATTCACCGCTCGCGCCGGGGGAGCTCGAGGGCGAGACGCCGGTCGACACGGCGCCCGGGGCGCCCGTCACCGATGTGCGGGTCACCGCGGAGGACGGCACCTTCGTGCGGCTGCGGGACCGGCTCGGCCGGGGCGCGCTGCTCGTCGTGCTGGTCGCGCCCGGCACGGGCGTGTGGGAGCGCAAGCACTGGGCCAAGGCCGGCCTCATGCCCCGGCTCGCGGCAGCGGTGACCGCACTGCCGCACCCCGCCGAGCTGCTGGTCGCCGAGAGCTACCCGGGCGCGGCCGCCCACACGGTCCTCCTGGTGCGTCCCGACGGGCATCTCGTCACCGCACTGAACGGGGTGCGTCCCGAGGACCTGTACGCCGCGGCCGAGGCCGTCGTGGGCGGGCCGGTGAAGGCCCAGGCCGGATCCGGTGCCTCCGTCGGGGCTTCCTGACTCGGGGACACGTCCGACGTGCTCACTGTCACCGTGCGTCCGCATGGTGACAGTGAGTTGACCGGCTTGGGCGGCCGTGGTGTACTCCGGTGCGTGACCGACACCTGTGTGCGCCTGTGGCGGAGGGTCCATATGGACCTCGTCCGCTATGCGGGCTGCGTGTGTCGCCCGTCCTGCTGACTTCGCATCCATCTCTTCCCTGAGCGCGCGCCGCGGCCCCTTCGCGTCGGCTGCCGTGCCCTCTTCGCGAACCCTCACCAGGACCCCCAGGACGGCACCCGTGTCTGTTTCCTCTTCCGCTCACCCCTCCGTCTCCTCCTCCGGTTCGGCTCCCACGCAGGCCGAGCTCTACGACTTCGTACGGCGCACGGCCGCCGACAGCGAGCTGATCTCGTCCCTGCCGCTCGACCCGGAGGGCCGTACGTGGGTCCGGCTGGACGGCCCCGGTGGCAGCGAGGCCTGGCTGATCGGCTGGCCGCCGGGCTCGGGCACCGGCTGGCACGACCACGCCGACTCCGTCGGCGCCTTCCTCACCGCGTCGGGCGAGCTGAGGGAGAACTCGCTCGCCGCCCGGCTGCCCACCGACGGCTGGAAGACCCTCGAACTCAGCGAGGGCGTGGACCGGCAGCGCAGGCTCGCTGCCGGCCAGGGCCGCGCCTTCGGCCGGCACCATGTGCACGAGGTGCTGAACGAGTCCACCGACCGGCATGCGATCTCCGTCCACGCCTACTACCCGCCGCTGCCGCAGATCCGCCGCTACAGTCGAAGTGGCCCCGTGCTGCGGCTCGAGCAGGTCGAACGACCGGAGGACTGGCAGTGAGTGCTACCGATGGCGGGAGCGGCGCGCGGCCGCCGGTGGGGATCGACGAGTTCCTGGAGCGGGTGCGGGCCGGTTACGCGCGGATCGATCCCCAGGAGGCGTACGAGGCCGCCCGGGCGGGGGACGCCCTGCTGGTGGACATCCGCTATGCGGCCCTGCGCGAACGGGACGGTCTCGTGCCGGGCGCCGTCGTCGTCGAGCGCAACGAACTGGAGTGGCGGCTCGATCCGCAGGGCTCCCATCGCCTCCCCGAAGCGACGAGTCACGCCCTGCGCGTCGTCGTCTTCTGCAACGAGGGCTACGCCTCCAGCCTGGCGGCCCATTCGCTGCACCAGCTCGGCCTGCACCGGGCCACGGACCTGGTCGGCGGATTCCAGGCCTGGAAGGACGCCGGGCTTCCGGTGGAGTGACGCGCCCAGCTTCCTGTGGCATTCAGGGGACCGGGCACTCGACCGGACTGGGCTTGCGCGGGCGGTGGGTTCCCCAGGAAGTCGTCCAGGGCACCGGGTGGGTGGCTCGGCGTGCGGCTGAGCTGAGTGCCAGCCCCTGACGGCGCCGGCCCGGCACATGACGCCCGGCCAGAGGAGGTCACGGTTGTGGGACTGCATCCCCTGCTGCGACCTCGCGGCCTGCCTCCCGAGCCCTCGGTTCAGTACCCCTCGTCCCCCAGGAACTCCGTGTCCTCTCCCTCCTCCTCCAGCGCCTGCCGGACCACCCGCAGGGCCATGCCCTCGGGGTAGCCCTTGCGGGCGAGCATGCCGGCGAGGCGGCGGAGCCGCTTGTCCCGGTCGAGGCCCCGGGTGGAGCGGAGTTTGCGGGCGACCAGCTCCCGGGCGGTCGCCTCCTCCTGCTCCGAGTCGAGCTGGGAGACGGCCTCGTCGATCAGGGCCGCGTCGACGCCCTTGGTGCGCAGTTCCCGGGCGAGCGCACGCCGGGCGAGGCCTCTGCCGTGGTGGCGGGACTCGACCCAGGCGTCCGCGAAGGCGCTGTCGTCGATGAGGCCGGCCTCTTCGAACCGCGACAGCACTTCCTCGGCCGCGTCGTCCGGGATCTGCCGCTTGCGCAGGGCGTCGGCGAGCTGCTTGCGGGTCCGCGGGGTCCCGGTGAGCAGGCGCAGGCAGATCGCCCGAGCCTGCTCGACCGGGTCCGCCGGAGGCGCCTCCTGCTCCGCCCTCGACGAGGAGAGGGCGCCTCCGTCCTCGGCACCGGCCGTCTCGCCGAAGCCGCGCCGGCGACGCCCTCGCCGGCCGCGCGGCCCGCCGTCACGCGAGCCGCTCCGAGGAGAGCCGCCCTCGGGTGAGTCGCCCCCGTGCGACTCGTCGTCCCCGAACGGCGCGCTCCCGTGCCCGTGCTCCGCTTCCCCGGCCGAGCCGGCGTCGCCTCCGGTGCCCCTCCCCCGGGGGACACCGGAGGCGGCGTACTCGTACTCCGCCCAGTCGGTTCGTCGTGTCACGGGTCAGCTCTTGGCTGCGGCGGCCTTGGACTTGCTGCTCTTGGCCGCTGCCGGAGCGGGGACGGCCGGGGCCTCGTCGCCCGGAGCGGAGACCGCCGCGTCCGTGCCCGGCTCGGCGGCCGGCTCCTCGGGACGCACTCCGACGCCCAGCTTCTCCTTGATCTTCTTCTCGATCTCGTTGGCCAGGTCGGGGTTGTCCTTCAGGAAGTTGCGGGCGTTCTCCTTGCCCTGGCCCAGCTGGTCGCCCTCGTACGTGTACCAGGCGCCGGCCTTGCGGACGAAGCCGTGCTCCACACCCATGTCGATCAGGCCGCCCTCGCGGCTGATGCCCTGGCCGTAGAGGATGTCGAACTCGGCCTGCTTGAAGGGCGGCGCGACCTTGTTCTTGACGACCTTGCAGCGGGTGCGGTTGCCGACCGCCTCCGTGCCGTCCTTCAGGGTCTCGATGCGGCGGATGTCGATGCGCACCGAGGCGTAGAACTTCAGCGCGCGGCCACCGGTCGTGGTCTCCGGGGAGCCGAACATGACGCCGATCTTCTCGCGGAGCTGGTTGATGAAGATGGCGGTGGTCTTGGACTGGTTGAGCGCGCTGGTGATCTTCCGCAGGGCCTGGCTCATGAGCCGGGCCTGCAGACCGACGTGGCTGTCGCCCATCTCGCCCTCGATCTCCGCGCGCGGCACGAGTGCGGCGACGGAGTCGATGACGATGAGGTCGAGGGCACCGGAGCGGACCAGCATGTCCACGATCTCCAGGGCCTGCTCGCCGTTGTCGGGCTGGGAGAGGATGAGGTTGTCGATGTCGACGCCGAGCTTCTTCGCGTACTCGGGGTCGAGGGCGTGCTCCGCGTCGACGAAGGCGACCTGGCCGCCGGCCTTCTGCGCGTTCGCCACCGCGTGCAGGGTCAGGGTGGTCTTACCGGAGGACTCCGGTCCGTAGATCTCCACGACGCGGCCGCGCGGGAGGCCGCCCACGCCGAGAGCCACGTCCAGGGCGGTCGACCCGGTCGAGATGACCTCGATGGGCTCCTTGGACCGCTCGCCCATGCGCATGACCGCGCCCTTGCCGAATTGCCGTTCAATCTGTGCGAGAGCGGCATCCAGCGCCTTCTCGCGGTCGGTTCCTGCCATGGGTTCCACCCGATTTGCTTGAGTCGATCGCTTCACGTCAAAGACGCTAACGCCTGCCACTGACAATGCGCCCTGACGCACGTCCGGCCTGTGGATAACTCGGGCACCTCTCCACCCAAACTACGTCGAATCGCCCGTCGTTGAGCCCTGCCGGTGCAGTCCATAAGAATGGATGTTCGATTTTGGTGTCAAGCGCACCACGCGGCACCCGCATCTCGTGTTCCCCGGCGTCCCGCTGGGGCATGCCGAGCGGCCCGCACCGCGTCGGGAAGCTCTCTTCGCTGAGCGTCAGGAGGAGCTTTCCCCGGGGCCCCCGTCGCCGTGCCGCTCCGTCCCCGTACGGCGCCGGGTCCCCCACAGTCCTCTGGCACGCGTGAACAGGCCCGGCCCCTCTCCCCGCCAGCGGTGGCCCTGCACCCGCGGGTCGTCCGTGACGTCGTACCGCTTCACGTACGCGCCCAGGAAGGCCTGCAGCGTGGCGATGGCGGGGATGGCGATCAGGGCGCCGACCGCGCCGAGGAGCGCCGTCCCGGCGATGACCGAGCCGAACGCGACAGCGGGGTGGATGTCGACGGTCTTGGACGTGAGCTTGGGCTGCAGCACGTAGTTCTCGAACTGCTGGTAGATCACCACGAAGATCAGCACCCACAGCGCGTACCAGGGGTCCACCGTGAACGCGATCAGCATGGGCAGAGCGCCCGCGAGATACGTGCCGATGGTGGGGATGAACTGCGACACCAGGCCCACCCACACGGCGAGCACGGGCGCGTAGGGCACGTCCAGGGCCTGGAGCAGCACGAAGTGGGCTATGCCGGAGACCAGGGCCATCAGGCCGCGCGAGTAGATGTAGCCGCCGGTCTTGTTGACGGCGATCTCCCACGCGCGCAGCACCTCGGCCTGGCGGGCGGGCGGCAGGACGGAGCAGATGGTGCGCCGCAGCCGCGGGCCGTCGGCCGCGAAGTAGAACGAGAAGAGCGCGACCGTCAGCAGCTGGAAGAGGCCCCCGATGACCTGGGCGGAGACGTCCAGGACACCCGTGGCGCTGTTCTGCACGTAGTTGCGCAGCCAGTCGGAGCGGAGGAGGCCCTCCTGGATGTCGACGCGCTTCAGGTCGGTCTTGAAGTGGGCGTTGACCCAGTTGATTACGGAGTCGAGGTAGTCGGGCAGACCCTCGACCATCTTGATGATCTGGCCGGCGAGCATGGATCCGAGCAGTGTGACGAAGCCGGCCGCCACGATCAGCACACCGATGAAGACGACGAACGCCGCGAACCCCCTGCGCATGCCGCGCGCGGCCATCCAGCCCACCGCGGGCTCGATGGCGAGCGCCAGGAAGAAGGCGATGAGGATGTTGATCAGCAGCCCGGTGAGCTGGTGGAAGGCCCAGCTGCCGAGCTGGAACGCGGCGACGAGGGCGAGCGCGAGCACCAGGGCGCGCGGCAGCCAGCGGGGCATGCGGTTGCTCGGCCCGGCCGCGCCCGGGGCCTGGCCGGGCGGCGGCGTCGTACCGGACGCGGAGGACTGGAGGGCTGCCTGCCCGGACTCGTCAGTGGGTGCCACGGACCAAGTCTCGTACACACCACCGACAGCCGTCTGCCCACCCGCGATCTTCCTGCGCGGCAGCTCATCCCGCGGGTGGACCCCCGGTCCCGGTCGTCCGTCTCACAGGGGGACCGTCGGCACCGGCGGGCCTCCCGAGGCGTCGTCCTGGGCGGTCCTCCCGGTCACCTCACAGCAGGTCAGCGCCGCTCCCGCGGCACGTCCATCACCGTGCAGATCACCTGCCACACGTCCTTGGCGTCCCAGCCCGCGTCCAGCGCCTCGTTCACCGTGCGCCCGCCGAGCTCCGACATCACGTGGTCGCGCGCGAAGGTGTCGGCGTAGCCGGGACCGAAGTGCTCCGCCATCCGCTGCCAGAAGACCGTCAACCGCATGACTCCAGTATCCCGCCCCTGCGGGTGGGCCCGGGCCGGGACCGCCACCCGGCACCGCTTTCCGCCCTACGGTCGTCCCATGGCCGATACAGGAGCGTCCGCACTCCCCCCGACTGCCCGGCAGCACAGCCCCGTCACGCGCGCGGAGCGGTTCGTGTGGCTCACCGCGCGCGTGCTCGAGCAGCGCCTCTTCGCCCACCACTTCCGGGGCGCTTCCGCCGAGCCGGTGGTGGCGGCGCTGGATGCCTACCGCAACGAGGACGGCGGGTACGGTCACGCACTGGAGCCGGACTTGCGCGGCCCGGTCAGCCAGCCGCTGCACACGGCCCGCGCGCTGCGCGTCCTGGACGCCGTCGGGCACTGCGCCGGGCAGCGCGTGGAACATCTGTGCCGCTACCTGACGTCCGTCTCCACGCCGGACGGCGCGCTCCCGGCGGTCCACCCGAGTCAGCGGGGCTACCCGGCGGCGCCCTTCGTGCCGGTCGTGGACGATCCGCCCGGCGATCTCCTGGCGACCGGTCCGGTGGTCGGTCTGCTGCACCGCAACGAGGTGTGGCACGCGTGGCTCTTCCGGGCGACCGACTTCTGCTGGCAGGCGGTGGAGTCGCTGGAGAAGTCACATCCGTACGAGATCGAGGCCGCTGTGGCCTTCCTGGACTCCGTTCCCGACCGCCCGCGCGCGGAGGCGGCCGCCGACCGGCTGGGCCGGCTGGTGCGCGAGCACCGGCTGGCGGCGCTCGATCCCGGGGACCCGGCCGCCTACCCGGTCTCCCCCGGCTACGCGCCGGGGGAGCACCACTTCGCGTACGACTACGCGCCCGGTCCGCGCTCGCTCGCGCGCGCGTGGTTCACCGACGCGGAGATGGACCGCTCACTGGACCATCTGGCGTCCCTGCAGCAGGAGGACGGCGGCTGGCCGGTGCGGTGGCGGCACTGGGCGCCCGCTCCAGCCCTGGAAGCCCGTTCCATGGTGACGATCGAGGCGCTGCGCACGCTCGGCGCGTACGGCCGCCGCATCGGCTGATCAGCCGCCCAGAGCCCGTACCCCCGCGGTCACGACCACGGCCGCCGCGACGACGAGCAGGAACGGCGCGCGCAGCAGCAGCGCGACGGCGGCGGCGCCGAGCCCGGCGGCCCGGGCGTCCAGGACCAGCGTCTGCCCGTCGGCGAAGGTCTGCTGGGCCGTGAGGGCGGCGAGCAGGGCGACGGGCAGCAGGGCGGCGAGCCGCTTGACGACGGGCCGCTCCAGGGCGTGCGCGGGCACGAGCAGCCCGGCCAGCTTGACGGCGTAGCAGCCGAGGACGGTCACTCCGATGGCGATCCAGACGTTCACAGGGCCCCTCCCCGCCCCTGGTCACGGCCCTGGTCGCCGCCGGGTCCCCGGCCCCTGCGGCGGCCCTCCGCCCACAGCACCGTGGGCGCCGCGAGCGCGGCCAGCAGGACCGGGACGCCTGCGGGCAGCACGGGCAGCAGCCCGAGCCCGAGGAGGACGGCGAGTGCGGCGACGGCCCGCTCCGCGCCGCTCTTGAGCATCGGGGCGAGCAGCGCGAGGAACACCGCCGGCCCCGCCGCGTCCAGCCCCCACGCGTCGGTGTCGCCGATGGCCTCGGCACCGAGGGCGCCGAGCAGCGTGGTGAGGTTCCACAGGACGTACAGGGTCAGGCCCGTCACCAGGAACCCGAGGCGCGCGCCGCGCCGGGTGGGCTGGGCGAGCGCGACCGCTGCCGTCTCGTCGATCACCCACTGGGCGGCGAGCGGCCGCACCGCGCGCGGGAGGGCCAGGACCTGGGACAGGCGCAGGCCGTAGAAGGCGTTGCGCACGCCGAGGAAGAAGGCCCCGGCGGCGGCCGTGAACGGGGCGCCGCCGGCCGCGAGGGCGCCCACCAGGGCGAACTGCGAGGCCCCGGTGAAGACCAGGAGGCTGAGCGCGCAGGTCTGCATCAGGGTGAGTCCGCTGCCGGCCGAGGTCACGCCGAAGGCGAACCCGGAGAGCCCGACGGCCACCCCGACGCCCAGCGCGTCCCGTACGACGGCCCGGTCCGCCGCTTTCCCGTCCGTCCTCATGTCTTCGAGAGTCGTTCGATCCACCACGCCCCGCACGCTACGGCCGCGGGTCAGTGATGGTCTTGTACGTTCTTGCGCTCCCGCTGGTACGCCCCCGGGGGCACGCCGACGATGCGGCTGAAGTGCCGGTTGAGGTGCGGCTGGTCGGTGAAGCCCACGGCCAGGGCGACCTCCGAGGGTGCCGTCCCCCGGTCCAGCAGGCCGCGGGCCCGGCGCACGCGCGCGTCGGTGAGCCAGGTGTGCGGTGGCATCCCGTAGGTGTCCCGGAAGGCCCGCAGCAGGGCGAAGGGGCTGGTTCCGAGATCGGCGGCCAGCCGCTCCAGGCTCGGCGGCCGCGCCATGCGCGCCTCCAGCACCGCACGCGCGCGTGCCGCGACGCGGGCCCCGGCGGTCCGCACCTGCCGCTGCGGCAGGGGCCCCCCGTTCAGCCGCAGCAGCCTGGTCACGGCGACCCGCAGCAGGGTGTCCGCGGCGAGCGCGTTGCCCTCGTCGGCCGCCCGCAGCACCTGGTGGACCAGACCCACCGCGTAGGGGTCGTCCACCACCGGGCTGACGAATCCGGGCGTCCCCCGCAGTGACGTCGTCTCGGCGGCGATCTCCGCGACCACCTCCGGAGAGGGGTACACCGCCCCGTACCGCCAGCCCTCGGGCACCCCGGCCCGGCCGGTGTGGGGCGTGTCCGGGTTGACCAGGGCGAGGGCACCGGCGCCCGCGTACTGGTCGCCGCTGCCGTGGTGGAAGACCTCCACCCCGTCCGCGATGGCGGCGATCACGAAGTTCTCGTGGGTGTGCCGCACGAAGGTCTTGCGGACGTAGCGGGCCCGCAGCAGATCGACGCCGGGCAGCTCGTCGTACCGCCAGTGCCGCGCGCGCTCGTTCATACGACCATTGTCCGGCCGCCGGCCGCTGCGACGGCCGGCCCCGCTGATCCTCCTCCGGCCGGATGTCAGTGGCGGGGTGCACGATGGACGCATGCCCAGCACTGCACCCGGACCCCTGGACGGCTTCTCCCCCGCGACCCGCGCCTGGTTCACGGGCGCCTTCTCCGCGCCCACCACGGCCCAGGCCGGGGCGTGGCACGCCATCCACGAGGGCTCGGACGTGCTGGTCGTCGCCCCCACCGGTTCCGGCAAGACCCTGGCCGCCTTCCTCGCGGCCCTGGACCAGCTGGCCTCGACGCCTCCCCCGGCCGATCCCAGGAAGCGCTGCCGCGTGCTGTACGTCTCGCCGCTGAAGGCGCTGGCCGTGGACGTCGAGCGCAACCTGCGCAGTCCTCTGACGGGCATCCGCCAGGAGTCCGTGCGCCTCGGCCTGCCCGAGCCCGAGGTGAAGGTCGGCATCCGCTCGGGCGACACCCCGCCCGCCGAGCGCCGCGCGCTGTCGACCCGTCCCCCGGACATCCTGATCACGACACCGGAGTCGCTGTTCCTGATGCTGACATCGGCCACCCGCGACGCCCTGGCCGGGGTCGAGACGGTGATCCTCGACGAGGTGCACGCGGTCGCCGGCACCAAGCGCGGCGCCCACCTGGCGCTCTCCCTGGAGCGGCTGGACGAGCTCCTGCCGAGGCCCGCCCGGCGCATCGGCCTGTCGGCGACGGTCCGCCCGGTCGACGAGGTGGCGCGCTTCCTCTCGCCGCGCCGCAAGGTGGAGATCGTGCAGCCCGAGTCGGGCAAGGAGTTCGACCTGTCCGTGGTGGTCCCCGTCGAGGACCTGGGCGAGCTGGGCGGCTCCCCGGTCGCCGAAGGCCAGGAGGGGGCCGAGCGCCCGTCGATCTGGCCCCACGTGGAGGAGCGGATCACCGACCTCGTCCAGTCCCACCGCTCCACGATCGTCTTCGCGAACTCCCGCCGCCTCGCGGAGCGCCTGTGCAACCGGCTGAACGAGATCGCCTACGAGCGGGCCACGGGCGAGCCGCTGGAGGAGAACCACTCCCCCGCCGCGCTCATGGGCGGCTCGGGCGCCGCCCAGGGCGCACCGCAGGTCATCGCCCGCGCCCACCACGGCTCGGTCTCCAAGGAGCAGCGCGCCCTGGTCGAGGAGGACCTCAAGGCGGGCCGTCTGCCCGCGGTGGTGGCGACGTCCAGCCTCGAACTGGGCATCGACATGGGCGCGGTCGACCTGGTGGTGCAGGTCGAGTCGCCGCCCTCGGTCGCCTCCGGCCTGCAGCGCGTGGGCCGCGCGGGGCACCAGGTGGGCGCGGTCTCCACCGGGGTCGTCTTCCCCAAGTACCGCGGCGACCTGGTCCAGGCGGCCGTGGTCACCGAGCGCATGCGCACCGGCGCCATCGAGTCCCTCAGGGTCCCGGCCAACCCCCTGGACGTCCTCGCCCAGCAGATCGTCGCCATGACGTCCCTGGACACCTGGCAGTTCGACGACCTCCTCGCCGCCGTCCGCCGGGCCGCCCCCTTCGCCTCGCTCCCCGAGTCCGCGTTCACGGCCGTCCTCGACATGCTCGCCGGACGCTACCCGTCCGACGCCTTCGCGGAGCTGCGCCCCCGCGTGGTGTGGGACCGCGTCACCGGCGAGATCACCGGCCGCCCCGGAGCGCAGCGCCTGGCCGTCACCTCCGGCGGCACGATCCCGGACCGCGGCCTGTTCGGTGTGTTCCTCGCCGGCTCCGACCCCAAGAAGGGCGGCGGCCGGGTCGGCGAACTCGACGAGGAGATGGTCTACGAGTCCCGCGTCGGGGACGTCTTCACGCTGGGCACGAGCTCCTGGCGCATCGAGGACATCACCCGCGACCGCGTCCTGGTCTCGCCCGCCCCCGGTGTCCCCGGCCGGCTGCCCTTCTGGAAGGGCGACCAGCTGGGCCGCCCGCTGGAGCTGGGACGGGCGGTGGGCGCGTTCCTGCGCGAGGTGGGCTCGCTGTCCGAGGAGGACGCCCGGCTGCGCCTGCTCGCCGCCGGTCTGGACGCCTGGGCGGCGGACAACGTGCTGTCCTACCTGGCCGAGCAGCGGGAAGCTTGCGGACACATCCCGGACGACCGGACGATCGTCGTGGAGAGGTTCCGCGACGAGCTCGGCGACTGGCGCGTGGTGGTGCACTCCCCCTTCGGGGCGCAGGTGCACGCCCCGTGGGCGCTCGCACTCGGCGCCAAGCTGTCCGAGCGGTACGGCATGGACGCCCAGGTCATGCACGCCGACGACGGCATCGTGCTGCGCCTGCCGGACGCCGACCTGATGGGCCTGGACCTGCTCGACCAGGACCCGGCGAGGACGGGCCGGGAGTACGACGCCGAGCAGGCACCCGTGGGGGCCGCCGACGTCGTCTTCGACAAGGGCGAGGTCGACCAGGTCGTCACCGACCAGGTGGGCAGCTCGGCTCTCTTCGCCTCCCGGTTCCGCGAGTGCGCCGCCCGCGCGCTGCTGCTGCCGCGCCGCAACCCGGGCAAGCGCACGCCGCTGTGGCAGCAGCGGCAGCGCGCGTCCCAGCTGCTGCAGGTGGCGAGCGAGTTCGGCTCCTTCCCGATCGTCCTCGAGGCGGTCCGCGAGTGCCTGCAGGACGTCTTCGACGTCCCCGGACTGGTCGAGCTGATGGGCGACCTGGAGTCCCGCAAGGTCCGCCTCGTCGAGGTGACCACCCCCGAGCCGTCCCCCTTCGCCCGCTCCCTGCTCTTCGGCTACGTCGCCCAGTTCCTGTACGAGGGCGACTCCCCGCTCGCCGAGCGCCGCGCCGCCGCCCTGTCGCTGGACTCGCGGCTGCTGGCCGAGCTGCTGGGCCAGGCGGAGCTGCGCGAACTGCTCGACGCGGAGGTCCTCACCGAGCTGGAGCGTGAGCTGCAGTGGCTCACCGAGGACCGCCGGGTCAAGGACGCCGAGGGCGTCGCGGACCTGCTGCGCATGCTGGGTCCGCTCACGGACGCGGAGCTCGCCGAGCGGGGCGCCGAACCCCGGTGGGCGCAGGAGCTGGCCGGCGCGCGCCGCGTCATCCGCGTCAGGATCGCCGGAGCCGACCACTGGGCGGGGATCGAGGACGCGGGCCGTCTGCGGGACGCCCTGGGCACGGCCCTGCCCGTCGGCGTCCCGGAGGCCTTCACCGAGCCCGTCAAGGACCCCCTCGGCGACCTCCTGGCCCGCTATGCCCGCACCCACGGCCCGTTCACCTCCGCGACGGCGGCGGCCCGCTTCGGGCTGGGCGTGGCCGTCACCGAGGGCGCCCTGCAGCGGCTGGCCGCGGCGGGCCGGGTCGTCCAGGGCGAGTTCCACCCGGCCGGCATCGGCCAGGAGTGGTGCGACGCCGCCGTGCTGCGCCGCCTGCGCCGCCGCTCCCTGGCCGCCCTGCGCCACGAGCTGGAGCCGGTGCCGCCTGCCGCGCTCGCCCAGTTCCTGCCCCAGTGGCAGCACATCGGCAAGGGACACTCCCTGCGCGGCGTCGACGGACTGGTGCGCGCGGTCGAGCAGTTGCAGGGCGCGTCCGTGCCGGCGTCCGCCCTGGAGAAGCTCGTCCTGCCGTCCCGGGTCGTGAACTACACGCCGGCCATGCTGGACGAGCTGACCGCCGCCGGCGAGATCGTCTGGGCCGGGGCGGGTTCCCTGCCCGGCAAGGACGGCTGGGTCTCCCTGTACCTCGCGGACGCGGCGCCGCTGCTCCTGCCGCCCCCGCACCCCTTGGAGCTGACCGCGCTGCACCAGGCCGTCCTGGACACCCTCTCCGGCGGCTACGGCCTGTTCTTCCGGCAGATCGCCGACCAGGTCCGGGCCACCACCCACCCGGAGGCCGGCGACCAGCAACTCGCCGACGCCCTGTGGGACCTGGCCTGGTCGGGCCGCCTGACGAACGACACGCTCAGCCCCATGCGCTCCCTGCTCGGCTCCGGTCGCACGGCCGGTTCCACAGCCCACCGCGCCAAGCGTGCCGTCCCGCGCGGCCGCTACGGCTCCCTGACGGCCGCCGCCCGCACGGCGTCCCGCTCCGGCCCGCCGACGGTCGCGGGCCGCTGGTCGCTGCTCCCCGCCCACGAGCCGGACCCGACCGTCCGGGCCCACGCCCTCGCCCGCACCCTCCTCGACCGGCACGGCGTGGTGACCAGGGGCGCGGTCTCCGCCGAGGGCGTCGAGGGCGGCTTCTCGGCGATCTACCGCGTCCTGTCGGTCTTCGAGGAGAGCGGCCAGGCCCGCCGCGGCTATGTGGTGGAGGGCCTGGGTGCCGCCCAGTTCGCCATGGACGGTGCCGTGGACCGGCTGCGCGCGGTGTCCAACGCCCGCGACCGGGGCGAGAGCCTGCCCGGCCCGCCCGTGGGGGGCGGCCAGGACATGTTCGCCGCCCACGGCTTCGCCGGCCCCGACGACCCCGCCGCCCGCCCCGATGGCGACCACACCGATCACCCGGGCCTCGACGGCTTCCCGGGTCCCGCCGACGCGTCCGACGCCCCCTTCGGCACCGCGCCCCGCGCCCGGGACGAGTGGGTGTCCCCCCGCGACCACCCGGCCCAGGACACACCGCCCTGGCTGAACGGCGGAGGGAACCCGTACGGTTCCGGGTTCTCCGCCCGCCGCGACCGCCCCGACACGTCCCGAGCCGTCGTCCTGGCCGCCGCCGATCCGGCGAACGCGTACGGCGCCGCCCTCCCGTGGCCCGAGCCGCCGTCCGGCGCCGGGCACAAGCCCGGCCGCAAGGCCGGCTCCCTGGTGGTGCTCGTCGACGGCGAGCTGACGCTCTACATGGAGCGCGGCGGCAAGACCCTGCTCGCCTGGGCCGCCGACCCGGACGGCGCGCCCACCGACGACCCCCGGCTGCGCTCCGCGGCCGAGGCCCTCGCCGCGGCCGCCCGGGCGGGCTCCCTCGGCACGGTCACCGTGGAACGCGTCAACGGCGCCCAGGCCCTCACGTCCCCCGTCGGCACGCTGCTGGAAGGAGCGGGCTTCATCGCGACGCCCCGCGGTCTGCGCCTGAGGGTTTGATCCCCCGCCTGCGTGCGACTCTTGAACCATGCCCGAAGGTGACACGGTCTGGCAGGCCGCGAGGCGGCTGCACGACGCCCTCGCGGGCAGAGTGCTGGTCCGCAGCGACCTCCGGGTGCCCCGCTTCGCCACGGCCGACCTCACCGGTCGCACGGTTCTGGACGTCACCCCTCGCGGCAAGCACCTCCTGGCCCGCATCGAGGGCGGCCTGACCCTCCACTCCCACCTGAGGATGGACGGCGCCTGGAAGATCTACGAGAACGGCCGGCGCTGGACCGGCGGGGCGGGACACCAGATCCGCGCGATCCTGGGCACCACCGAGCGGACCGCCGTGGGCTACCGCCTCCCCGTGCTGGAACTGCTGCGGACCTCCGACGAGTCCCGTGCGGTGGGCCACCTCGGCCCGGACCTGCTGGGCCCGGACTGGGACCCCGACCGCGCCCTCGCCAACGTCCTGCGGGACCCGGCGCGGCCCCTCGGCGAGGCCCTGCTCGACCAGCGCAACCTCGCCGGCATCGGCAATGTCTACAAGTGCGAGCTGTGCTTCCTCCTCGGCGTCACCCCCTGGCTCCCCGCCGGGGACCTGCCCGCCGACCGGGCGGCCCACCTGCCCGAGCTGGCCAAGAAGCTGCTGGAGATCAACCGCGAGCGCCCGGTCCGCGTCACGACGGGCCGCCGCGGCCAGGATCTCTACGTCTACGGCCGGGCCCGCCGCCCCTGCCTGCGCTGCGGCACTTCGATCCGGCTCGCCGACCAGGGAGACGGCTCCCGGGAACGCCCCACCTACTGGTGCCCCACCTGCCAGCCGGGCCCGTCCCCGACCGTCCCCACGGCCTACCGGCGCAGCCGAGCCATGTGACGGCTTGCGGGACTCACCGCACAGCACGAACGACAGCCGGAGCGGCTGAGACAGCGGCAGCGGCAGCGGCAGCTCACCCTCGCCCCGTGTCCACCCCGCGCCGCCCCGTACCCCACAGGCCCCGCCAGCGCCCCGTGGCCACCGCCCCCGTCGCCCGCCGTTTCGGCACGCAATGCACCGGCAGCACGCTCAGCCCCCACCCCCCGGCTGCGATCGCCGCCTCCAGCAGTCCCGCCTCCGCCTGCGTCATCAATCGCAGCACCGCCCACCACCACACCGCGCCGAACCCGAGGACGGTCCCGCGCACCCCCCAGCGCACTATGCCCGCCATGCCCCCCACCCCCGCCCCGACGCCGGGCGGCCTCGGCCGCAACCAGTCCGGGCAGCGGGCGGCACTCTCTGCGGAGCCACGAACGCGCCCCACACCCCGTCAGGCCGGGCAGCGCCGGGCCCGGAGCACGCCCCGGGCCCGCCGGCACCGCGAGCCCGGCCAGCCCCTCCAGGCCCGCCGGCCCCGCAAGGCCGGCCGGCCCCGCAAGGCCGGCCGGCCCCCCTGTACCTGCAAGGCCCACCGGATCGCCCGGGCCCGTCGTCCACCGCGGCGCGGGCCCGGTTCACCCGTTCTCGGCCTGGAACATCCAGTGATGCTTCTCCAGGGCCGCCGTGATGCTGATGAAGATGTCCTGGCTCACGGGATCGGGCTCGCCGGTGGTCTCGATCCGCTCCCGCATCCGTACGATCACCGCGCCCAGCGCCTCGACGAGCGTCCCCACAGCGGTGGTGTCGTCGACCCAGCCCTCCGGGGTGACGCCGATGCCGCTGCCGACGGCCACGGTCGCCGCCCGCCCGTCGGGCGAGATCCCCAGCGCCGCGGCCCGCTCGGCCACGGTGTCGGAGTACGTGCGCGCGGTGTCGACGACCTCGTCCAGCTGGAGGTGGACGGAACGGAAGCGCGGCCCCACCACGTTCCAGTGGATCTGCTTGGCCACGAGGGCGAGATCCACCAGGTCGACCAGGGCGCCCTGCAGCGCCTCGGACACGGTCTTCAGGTTCGCGTCCGACAACGGGCTCTTCACGACGTACATCCGCACCTCCGAGAACTGCCCCCCGCCGTCCCTCCACGATGACCGCCCCGCGCCCCACCGGCAAACGCACACAAAACGGACGCCGAATGATCGGGCCGGACACCAAAGAGGCCGGCGGGGCCGAGCACGCCCGTTGTCACGGGCCCCCGGGCAAGCGGAAACCCCGGACCGGTGCCTCTCCGGATCTCCGGAGAAGCCCGACCGGGGCCTCGATCATGCCGGGTGAGCGTCGAGCCTCACGCGGCGACGACGTCCACCGCCTCGGCAGGCGCCTTGATGGTCACCCGTTCCGGTGGCACACCGGTCACCGAAACGGAACCCAGCATCGGTCGAACCGGTGTGGGCACAGGCTCGCTGGGGGTGGCCGCAGCAGACTGGGCCAGCTCGGCGAGGGCGAGTTCGTCGCTCACTTCCCGCATGAGCTCGGACATCCGTACGTCCAGCGCGTCGCAGATGGCGGAGAGCAGCTCGGAGGAAGCCTCCTTCTGCCCCCGCTCCACCTCGGAGAGATAGCCGAGTGAGACTCGGGCGGACGAGGAGACTTCGCGCAGAGTACGGCCCTGGCGCTGGCGCTGCCGACGCAGCACGTCACCCAGCAGGCGACGGAGCAGAATCATCGGTGGCTCCCTCCTCGGACCGCGTAGCCGCATCCATTACGCCCCACCGTACCGCCTCGCGCCGCGGCCGTGCGGGGA
Source organism: Streptomyces sp. NPDC003456 (assembly GCF_042878735.1). NCBI lineage: Bacteria > Bacillati > Actinomycetota > Actinomycetes > Kitasatosporales > Streptomycetaceae > Streptomyces > Streptomyces sp. NPDC003456. The sequence continues at coordinate 17,891 of NZ_JBIAOK010000005.1, read as the reverse complement.
GCGATGTCGTGTTCACTCAGGGCTGCAAACATCAAAACCCCCCGTTCCGTTCCGTATCCTGTGCCCGCTCATTCCTGGTCTGTTCGCCCGCAAGCTCCTTCAGGAGCAGTGCGAGTACGCTCCGTACACTCTCTCTACGAATTTCCTCGCGGTCGCCGTTCAACCGCAGACCCTCCACTTTTCCGCCGCGGGCAGAACCGGAATCCGGCCCGAAGGGCCCGTCCACAGCGACGAAGACCGTCCCCACGGGCCGGCCGTCCTGCGGCTCCGGGCCCGCCACACCGGTGGTCGCGATGCCCCAGTCCGCACCGAGCGCGGCGCGCACGCCGGCCGCCATCTGGGCCGCGACCTGCGGATCCACCGCACCCTGTGCCGCCAGCAGAGTGGCGTCGACGCCGAGCATCCGGTGCTTGAGGTCGGTGGCGTAGGCGGTCACCGAGCCCCTGAAGACCTTGGACGCCCCGGGGACCGAGGTGATCTCCGCCGCCACGAGGCCACCGGTCAGCGACTCCGCGACAGCGAGCGTCCCGCCCTTCACTGTGAGTAGTCGCACCACGTCGGTGGCCGTGGAACTCACGCTTCCTTCTCCTCCAACGCGGCCTTGCGCTCCGCGATTCCCCGCCGGCGCAGCACAATGGCTTGTTTCACATAGTCGAGCCCGGTCACCACGGTCAGCACGACCGCCGCAGCCATCACCCACCACCTCAGGGTGGCCAGCCATCCCGTGAGCGCCAGTACGTACATCCCGACGGCCACGCCCTGCGTGAGGGTCTTCAGCTTCCCGCCGCGGCTGGCGGGGATGACGCCGTAGCGGATGACGAGGAAACGCAGCAGGGTGATGCCGAGTTCCCGGCCGAGGATGACGCCGGTGACCCACCAGGGCAGATCGCCGAGCGCGGAGAGACAGATGAGCGCCGCTCCCATGATCGCCTTGTCGGCGATGGGATCGGCGATCTTCCCGAAGTCCGTGACGAGGTTGTAGGTGCGGGCGAGGTGCCCGTCGAAGAGGTCGGTGATCATGGCGATGGCGAAGGCCGCCCAGGCCAGCGAACGCCAGGCCGGGTCGTATCCGCCGTCGGCGAGCATCAGCGCGACGAAGGCCGGCACCAGGACCAGCCGGAGCATGGTCAGCAGGTTGGCGATGTTCCAGACGCTGGCCTGGTTGACGGCCGCGGCCGCCAGCTTCGCACCCCGCGGGGGCCTGCCGTCGCCGCCCTTGTCCCCGGCGCCGTCGGTCTCACCCACCAGCACGTCGCCATCACCCACGACCGCATCGCCGCCACGGGCACCGCCCACGGCACCGCTACGAGCGCCGCTCACCGCACCGCTGCCGGTCACCGGACCACCGCCGCTGACACCGCCACCGGCGACGGCACTGTCGTCCCCGGCATCGCGGGCGACCGTCTCACCGCTCCCGGGCGCCGCACCGGCGGTACCGCCGCGCTCCGCCTCGTCGGGCGCACCGTGCCCGGCTCCGGACGGTCCGCCGTCGGCCGACGGGGCCGCCGCGCGTCCCGCCACCGCCCCGGAAACCGTCCCCGAGGCCACGGAGGCCGCGGACACCGTGCCGGCCGGGGACACCGGACCGGCCGCTGCCCTGCTCGCGCCGGAGGCACCACCCGCCGCGGCTGCCGGGACACCGGTCATCTGCCCGCCTCCTCACTCCACGCAGGCGATGCGAACGAGCCCTGGAGCGGCTCGGCCACCAGATCGACACCCTCCGTGCCGACCACCTTCGCCTCGACCATACGGCCGATGCTCAGGCCCGCGCCGCTCGTGAGCAGCACCTGGCCGTCCGTCTCGGGCGCCTGGTGCTCCGCGCGCCCGTACACGCCCTCCTCCTCGTCCACGGACTCGACCAGGACGTGCACCGTCTGGCCGACGCGCTCCTCGGCGCGCTGGGAGACGAGTTCCTCCGCCAGCCGCGAGACGCGGGCCAGCCGCTCGTCGACGACGTCCTGGGCGAGCTTGCCGTCGTAGGTCGCGGCCTCGGTGCCCTCCTCGTCGGAGTAGCCGAAGACGCCGATGGCGTCCAGCCGCGCGCCGTTCAGGAACCGCTCCAGCTCGGCGAGGTCCGCCTCGCTCTCGCCGGGGAAGCCGACGATGAAGTTGGAGCGCACGCCCGCCTCGGGTGCCTTGCTGCGGATGGTGTCGAGGAGTTCCAGGAAGCGGTCGGTGTCGCCGAAGCGGCGCATCGCGCGCAGCACGCCGGGCGCGGAGTGCTGGAAGGACAGGTCGAAGTAGGGCGCGACCTTCGGCGTGGAGGTCAGCACGTCGATCAGGCCGGGCCGCATCTCGGCCGGCTGGAGGTAGCTGACGCGCACGCGCTCGATGCCGTCGACCTCGGCCAGTTCGGGCAGGAGGGACTCCAGCAGGCGGATGTCGCCCAGGTCCTTGCCGTAGGAGGTGTTGTTCTCGGAGACGAGCATCACCTCCTTGACGCCCTGCTCGGCCAGCCAGCGCGTCTCGTTGAGCACGTCCGAGGGGCGGCGGGAGATGAAGGAGCCGCGGAAGGACGGGATGGCGCAGAAGGAGCAGCGGCGGTCGCAGCCCGAGGCGAGCTTCACCGAGGCGACCGGGGAGCCGTCCAGCCGGCGGCGCAGCGGCGCGCGGGGGCCGGAGGCCGGAGCGAGGCCCTCGGGGAGGTCGGCGGGAGCGACGGCGGGCTCGGCGGGACCGTGCCCGGGCAGCGCGACGTCGGCGGCCGACTCCTGGCGCTGGGCGGGGCTGATCGGCAGCAGCTTGCGCCGGTCGCGCGGGGTGTGGGAGGCGTGGATGCCGCCGTTGAGGATGGTCTGCAGCCGGTCGGAGATGTTCGCGTAGTCGTCGAAGCCGAGGACGCCGTCGGCCTCGGGGAGGGCCTCGGCGAGTTCCTTGCCGTACCGCTCGGCCATGCAGCCCACCGCCACGACGGCCTGGGTTCTGCCGTGTCCCTTGAGGTCGTTGGCCTCGAGGAGGGCGTCGACGGAGTCCTTCTTGGCGGCTTCGACGAAGCCGCAGGTGTTCACGACAGCGACGTCGGCTTCCTCGGCGTCCTCGACGAGCTGCCAGCCGTCCGCCTCCAAACGGCCTGCGAGCTCCTCCGAGTCCACCTCGTTACGGGCGCAGCCAAGGGTGACGAGTGCGACGGTACGGCGTTCAGGCATGGGCTCAAGACTACTTCGTCCCGCCGACACCCCACGTCGACGGGGTTGGCCGTTTCCCGGCCAACCCCGTATGAAGTGCGCTTACCGGACGGGTCACCCGGCCTCGGGATCGCCCTTCGTGTAGGTCAGGCGTTCGACGGAGCCGGGCTGGAAGTCCTCTTCGATCTTCTTGCCGTTGACGAAGAGGTCGATCGCGCCGGCGTCGCCGAGGACGAGGTGGACCTTGGTGCTGTCCTGGAAGGTCTTGGTGTCGCCCTGCTTGAGGACGCCGTCGAAGAGCATCCGGCCGTTGTGGTCCTTGGCCGCGATCCAGCTGCGGCCGTCGGTGGCGGCCACGCGGACGGTGACCTTGTCCTGCGGCGCGGCCGCGATGGCGCTGTCGGACGGCTCGGGCCTGGGGTCGGCGGGCTTCTTGGTCTTGGTGGTCGGGGAGGCGGAGTCGCTGGGCGTGGAGCCCTCGGCCACGTTCGCCTCGTTGCCGCCTTCGTCGCCGCCCTGGAACATGGTGAAGCCGACGAAACCGATCACGGCGACGATGGCGGCGACCATGGCCGCGGTCCAGTTGGGCCCCCGCCGCTCCGGGCGGATGCGCTCCGCCTCGAAGAGGGGGGCCGCCGGGGTCGGCGCCGGACGCCCGCCGTGCTCCTCGCCGAACTGGGCGAGCAGGGGCTCGGGGTCGAGGTGGACGGCCTTGGCCAGGGTCCTGATGTGCCCGCGGGCGTAGACGTCCCCGCCGCAGGGCGAGAAGTCGTCCGCCTCGATCGCGTGCACGATGTTCATGCGGACCCGGGTGGCGCTACTGACGTCGTCGACAGTCAGCCCGGCGGCGATACGGGCCTGCCGCAGGGCGTGGCCGATGGAGGGGCGGGCTTCCTCGTGATCTGCTGCGACGCTGTCGTCTTCGAACGGACGCTCGTCTTCAGGTGAGTTGCCGATGGACACGGGGGCGCCTTTCGAGCGTGTAGCCGCCTGTGCTGGAGGTTCAGTCTAGGGGGAGTGCAAAAAAGTGGGGCAACCGGGCGGTGACACTTTGTACGCCATCGGAATGGCCCGACAGTCCGATGGTGGGGTCGCTGCGTTTCGCTTCCCTCAACTTGACGTACGACGAAGGGAAACGGTTGCCCGTTGATCCTTACGGGTGAGTCACGATCAGACCACCCGATTGCCGTACGGCCCGACGATCATCGCGCGCCGTTTCCCTACCCTTCAGACTCCCCCCGGATCAGGGCGAGCACGCCATCCAGTTCGTCAGGCTTCACAAGAACATCACGAGCCTTCGAGCCCTCGCTCGGTCCGACGATGTTCCGCGACTCCATGAGGTCCATCAGCCGCCCGGCCTTGGCGAAGCCGACGCGCAGTTTGCGCTGGAGCATGGAGGTCGAGCCGAACTGGGTGGAGACGACCAGTTCGGCCGCCTGGCACAGCAGGTCCAGGTCGTCGCCGATGTCCTCGTCGATCTCCTTCTTCTGCTTGGTGCCCACCACGACGTCATCCCGGAAGACCGGCGTCATCTGGTCCTTGCAGTGCTGCACGACCGCCGCGACCTCGGCCTCCGTCACGAAGGCGCCCTGCATGCGGGTGGGCTTGTTGGCCCCCATGGGCAGGAACAGGCCGTCGCCCTTGCCGATGAGCTTCTCGGCGCCGGGCTGGTCGAGGATGACGCGCGAGTCGGCCAGCGAGGAGGTGGCGAAGGCGAGCCGGGAGGGCACGTTGGCCTTGATCAGGCCGGTGACCACGTCCACCGAGGGTCGCTGCGTGGCGAGGACCAGGTGGATGCCGGCCGCGCGCGCGAGCTGCGTGATGCGCACGATCGCGTCCTCGACGTCGCGGGGCGCGACCATCATCAGGTCGGCCAGCTCGTCGACGATCACCAGCAGGTAGGGGTAGGGCTGGAGTTCGCGCTCGCTGCCCTCGGGCGGCTTGACCTTGCCCTCGCGCACGGCCTTGTTGAAGTCGTCGATGTGCCGGTAGCCGTACGCGGCGAGGTCGTCGTAGCGCAGGTCCATCTCGCGCACCACCCACTGGAGCGCCTCGGCGGCCCGCTTGGGGTTGGTGATGATCGGCGTGATCAGGTGCGGGATGCCCTCGTAGGCGGTCAGCTCGACCCGCTTGGGGTCGACCAGGATCATCCGCACGTCCTCGGGGGTCGCCCGCATCATGATCGAGGTGATCAGGCAGTTGATGCAGGACGACTTGCCGGAGCCGGTGGCGCCGGCGACCAGCATGTGCGGCATCTTCGCCAGCGAGTGCATGACGTAGCCGCCCTCGACGTCCTTGCCGAACGCGACCAGCATCGGGTCGTCGTCCTCCGCGGACTCGGCGAGGCGCAGCACGTCACCGAGGTTCACCATCTCCCGGTCGGTGTTGGGGATCTCGATGCCGACCGCGGACTTGCCGGGGATCGGGCTGATGATCCGCACGTCCGGGGAGGCGACGGCGTAGGCGATGTTCTTGGCCAGCGCGGTGATGCGCTCGACCTTCACCGCGGGGCCGAGTTCCACCTCGTAGCGCGTGACCGTCGGCCCGCGCGTGAAGCCGGTGACCCTGGCGTCGACCTTGAACTCGGTGAAGACGGTGGTCAGCGCGGCCACTATGGCGTCGTTGGCGGCGCTGCGGGCCTTGCCCGGGCCGCCGCGCTCCAGCAGGTCGAGCGACGGCAGGGAGTAGGTGATGTCGCCCGAGAGCTGGAGCTGCTCCGCGCGCGGGGGCAGGTCGCGGGGCTCGGCGGGGGGCGCCTTGGTCAGGTCGCGGACGCCGGCCTTCGGCTTCTGCGGTTCCGGCTCGGCCTGCGGGGCCTGGTCCGGCTGCGGCTGGACCTGCTGGGGCCGGGCGGCCGGGACGGGGGTCGGGGTGGTCGCCTCCTGGTCGCCCGCCCGCACCCCCTGGGTGAGGTCGGCGACGACCGGCGAGGGCGGCATGCCGTGCAGCACCGCGCCGTCGAGCGCGGCGGCGGCCGCCGCGGCGACGTCCACGGCGTCCCTGGGCCGGTCCATGTCGGGCTGCGGCACCGCCGAGCGGCGGGGGCGGCCCCGGCGCTGCGAGAGGGCCTCCTGCTCCGCGCTGTCGGGGTCGTACGCCGCCGCGGGCGCCGGCGCACGCCTGCCGCGCGGGCGCGCGGGCAGCGCCTCGCGCCACTGCTCCTCGTAGCGCTCGTCGTCCTCGGCGTATCCGTACTCGTCGTACTCGGCCGGGTCCCGGACGAGGCCGAGCCGCACCCCGAGCAGCCGCAGCCGCTGCGGGATGGCGTTGACCGGGGTGGCGGTGACGACGAGGAGCCCGAAGATCGTCAGCAGCACCAGCAGCGGCACCGCGAGCACGTCACCCATGGCGTACGACAGCGGCGTCGCCATGGCCCAGCCGATGAGGCCGCCGGCGTCCCTTATGGCGGTCATGCCGTCACCGCGCGCGGGTGAGCCGCAGGCGACGTGGACCTGGCCGAGCACGCCGATCACGAGCGCGGACAGGCCGATGACGATGCGTCCGTTGGCCTCGGGCTTCTCCGGGTGGCGGATGAACCGCACCGCGACGACCGCGAGCAGTATCGGCACGAGCAGGTCGAGCCGGCCGAAGGCACCGGTCACCAGGATCTCGACCAGGTCGCCCACCGGGCCCTTCAGGTCGGCCCAGGTGCCGGCGGCGACGATCAGGGCGATGCCGAGCAGCAGCAGGGCGACGCCGTCCTTGCGGTGGGCCGGGTCGAGGTTCTTGGCGCCCTGCCCTATGCCGCGGAAGACGGCGCCGACGGCGTGCGCCACGCCGAGCCACACGGCGCGCACGAGCCGGTACACGCCCCCGGTGGGACTGGGAGCCGGCCTGGGCGCGACCTTCTTGGCCGCGGCCTTCCGGGCGGGCGCCTTCTTTACGGGGGCCTTTCGGGCAGCGGCCTTCTTCGCCGGAGCCTTCGCCGAAGCGGCCGCCTTCTTCGCGGGCGGCTTCCTGGCTGCGGAGGGACGTGAGGCCATGGGTGTGAGGTTACCGGTGGAGACGACAGGGGACACGTGTGCCCACCGCTTCACCCGTTCGTGTCGCTCCCGGGACAGGCACGAAGCTGACGCGCGGTCACCGGGACGCAACCCGGCCCGCGCGCGCGTCAGTTCTGCGAGGACACCGATGAGGTGCTTCCGGTGCCCGGCTCCAGCGCGTCCAGCGCCCGCCGCAACCCCGTGAGCTTGCGCTCCAGATGAGCCGCCGTGGCCACCGCGGCGGCGTCGGTCGACTCGTCGTTCAGCTGCTTGGTGAGCGCCTCGGCCTGCTCCTCGACGGCCGCGAGCCGCGCGGAGAGTTCCGCCAGGAGGCCGGCCGACTCCTTGGCCTCGCCGCCCGCGTCCTTGCCGTTGCCCTCCAACTGCAGCCGCAGCAGGGACGCCTGCTCACGCAGCTGGCAGTTCTTCATGTACAGCTCGACGAAGACGGAGACCTTCGCGCGCAGCACCCACGGGTCGAACGGCTTGGAGATGTAGTCGACCGCGCCCGCCGCATAACCCCGGAAGGTGTGGTGCGGGCCGTGGTTGATCGCCGTGAGGAAGATGATCGGGATGTCCCGGGTCCGCTCACGCCGCTTGATGTGCGCGGCCGTCTCGAACCCGTCCATGCCCGGCATCTGCACGTCCAGCAGGATGACCGCGAAGTCGTCCGTGAGCAGCGCCTTGAGCGCTTCCTCCCCGGACGATGCCCGCACCAGCGTCTGATCGAGCGCAGAGAGGATCGCCTCCAGCGCCAGCAGATTCTCCGGCCGGTCATCGACCAGGAGGATCTTGGCCTTCTGCACCATGGCCCGCCCTCCTCGCCCCGGCGTGGGGCCTCCCCTGTCCGCAGGACCTGGGGAAGCATCGGTGGGTGCCGCCCCAGGGGACGACTCCCTTGCGCCGTCCGTCCTTGTGCCGGTCATCGTAGCCGCACCCCGCCCGTCGCCACACCCTGTCACCGTGTTGTCACTGTGCACATAGCAGAAACGCAGCAGGAGACCTGAAGGTTCCCCGGATCTCCCGGTTCTACACGGCTGCGCGCCCACCGAGTCGGCGGCCCGGCGTGCACACCGGGCCTTCCCCTCGCGGCCCGCCGGCGCCCGGCGGGCCCGTCCTCACTCGCTGCGCATCCACTGGTCCATCACCGTCAGCAGGTGATCGGGGTCGACCGGCTTGGTCACGTAGTCGGAGGCGCCCGACTCGATCGCCTTCTCCCGGTCGCCCTTCATCGCCTTCGCGGTCAGCGCGATGATCGGCAGCCCCGCGAACTGCGGCATCCTGCGGATCGCCGTGGTCGTCGCGTACCCGTCCATCTCCGGCATCATGATGTCCATCAGCACCACCGCCACGTCGTCGTGCTGCTCCAGGACCTCGATGCCCTCACGGCCGTTCTCGGCGTACAGCACCGACAGGCCGTGCTGCTCCAGGACGCTGGTCAGGGCGAAGACGTTGCGGATGTCGTCGTCGACGATCAGCACCTTCTGACCGCCGAACCGGATGCCCCGCTGCGGCTTCGGCGCCGGCTCCTGCTCGGCGGGAACCCACTGCTCGGGCTGCGCGGGCCGCGACGGCAGCTCGGGCGCCCTGCGCCGCCGCCGGAACAGCGCGGCGGGCCCGTTCTGCGTCTCGCGGTACGACGTCACCTCCGCCGGCGTCTCGGCCTCCGTCCGGGACGGCTGCGCCGCGTCGCCCGCGGGGGCCGCCGCCTCGCCGGCCTCCAGGGCGGGCAGCTGCTGCTGGTAGCCCTGCGGCGGCAGCTCGCTCGGGTGCAGCGGCAGGTAGAGCGTGAAGGTCGAGCCGCGTCCCGGCTCGCTCTGCGCGTGGATCTCCCCGCCCAGCAGCTGGGCGATCTCCCGCGAGATGGACAACCCCAGGCCCGTGCCGCCGTACTTGCGGCTGGTGGTGCCGTCGGCCTGCTTGAACGCCTCGAAGATCACCCGCATCTTGCTCGACGCGATGCCGATGCCGGTGTCGGTCACGGAGAACGCGATCAGCTGGGCGTCCGGATCGGTCAGCGACCCCGTCTCCAGCAGCTGCTCCCGGATCTTCTGCGGCACGTCCTCGCGGGCCGGCCTGATCACCAGCTCCACCGACCCCGAGTCGGTGAACTTCACCGCGTTCGACAGCAGGTTGCGCAGCACCTGCAGCAGCCGCTGCTCGTCGGTGTGCAGGGTGGCGGGCAGCTCCGGCGAGACCCGCACCGACAGGTCCAGGCCCTTCTCGGCCGTCAGCGGACGGAAGGTGGCCTCCACGTAGTCCACCAGCTGCACGAGCGCGATCCGCGTCGGGGAGACGTCCATCTTGCCCGCCTCGACCTTCGACAGGTCCAGGATGTCGTTGATCAGCTGGAGCAGGTCGGACCCGGCCCCGTGGATCGTCTCGGCGAACTCGACCTGCTTCGGCGAGAGGTTCCCCTCGGCGTTGTCGGCCAGCAACTTCGCCAGGATCAGCAGCGAGTTGAGCGGCGTGCGCAGCTCGTGGGACATGTTCGCCAGGAACTCGCTCTTGTAGCGCATCGACACCGCGAGCTGCTCGGCGCGCTCCTCCAGGACCTGCCGCGCCTCCTCGATCTCGGTGTTCTTCACCTCGATGTCGCGGTTCTGCTGGGCCAGCAGCTCGGCCTTCTCCTCCAGTTCGGCGTTGGACGCCTGGAGGGCCTTCTGCCGCTGCTCCAACTCCGCCGACCGCTCCCGCAGTTGCTCGGTCAGCTCCTGCGACTGCGCCAGCAGCAGCTCGGTCTTGGTGTTGACGGAGATGGTGTTGACGCTGGTCGCGATCATCTCCGCGATCTGGTTCAGGAAGTCCTTCTGGATCTGCGTGAACGGCGTGAAGGACGCCAGCTCGATGACCCCGAGGACCTTCCCCTCGAACAGCACCGGGAGCACGATCACCTGCGCGGGCGGCGCCTCGCCGAGCCCCGAGGAGATCTTCAGGTAGCCGCTGGGGGCGTTCTCCACCAGGATCGTGCGCTTCTCCGTGGCGGCCGTCCCGATCAGCGCCTCACCCGGCTGGAACGACGTCGGCATCGACCCCATCGAGTAGCCGTACGAGCCGACCATCCGCAGCTCGTACTGGTCGTCGTCCGCGGCGTTGACGTCCTCGCCGTCGACCAGCGGCATGGCCAGGAAGAACGCGCCGTGCTGGGCCGAGACCACCGGGGTCAGCTCGCTCATGATCAGCGAGGCCACGTCCTCCAGGTCCCGGCGGCCCTGCATCAGGGCGGAGATCCGGGCGAGGTTGCCCTTCAGCCAGTCCTGCTCCTTGTTGGCGATGGTGGTGTCGCGCAGGTTCGCGATCATCTTGTTGATGTAGTCCTGGAGTTCCTGGATCTCCCCGGACGCGTCCACGTCGATCTTCAGGTTCAGATCGCCGCGGGTCACCGCGGTCGCCACCCGCGCGATGGCCCGCACCTGCCGGGTCAGGTTCCCGGCCATCTCGTTCACCGACTCCGTCAGGTCCCGCCAGGTGCCGTCGACGTCACGCACCCGTGCCTGCCCGCCGAGCTGCCCCTCGGTGCCCACCTCGCGGGCCACGCGCGTGACCTCCTCGGCGAACGACGACAGCTGGTCGACCATCGTGTTGATGGTCGTCTTCAGCTCCAGGATCTCGCCGCGTGCGTCGATGTCGATCTTCTTGGTCAGATCGCCCTTCGCGATGGCCGTGGTCACCATGGCGATGTTGCGGACCTGGCCCGTCAGGTTCGACGCCATCTGGTTCACCGACTCGGTGAGGTCCTTCCACGTACCGGCCACACCCGGCACGTGGGCCTGGCCGCCCAGGATGCCGTCCGTGCCCACCTCGCGGGCCACCTTGGTGACCTGCTCGGCGAACGAACTCAGCGTCTTCACCATCGTGTTGATGGTGTCGGCGAGCTGCGCGACCTCACCGCGCGCCTCGATGGTCACCTGCCGCGTCAGGTCGCCGTTGGCGACCGCGGCGGAGACCTGGGAGATGTTGCGCACCTGCGTGGTCAGGTTCTTGGCCATCAGGTTGACGTTGTCGCTCAGGTCCTTCCAGATGCCCGTCACGCCCGGCACGTGCGCCTGGCCGCCCAGGATGCCCTCGGTGCCCACCTCACGGGCCACCCGGGTCACCTGCTCGGCGAACGACGACAGCTGGTCGACCATCGTGTTGACGGTCGTCACCAGCTCCAGGATCTCGCCCTTGGCGTCCACGGTGATCTTCTTCGACAGATCGCCCCGGGCGACCGCCGTCGTGACCTCGGCGATGTTGCGCACCTGGATGGTCAGGTTGTTCGCCATGCCGTTCACGGACTGGGTGAGGTCCTTCCAGGTGCCGGAGACGCCCTGCACCTCGGCCTGACCACCCAGGATGCCCTCCGTACCGACCTCGCGGGCCACCCGCGTGACCTCCTGGGCGAACGACGACAGCTGGTCCACCATCGTGTTCAGGGTGTTCTTCAGCTCCAGGATCTCGCCCCGGGCGTCCACCGTGATCTTCTGCGACAGGTCACCCCGGGCCACCGCGGTCGCCACCTGGGCGATGTTGCGCACCTGCGCGGTGAGGTTGCCGGCCATGCCGTTCACCGAGTCGGTCAGGTCGCGCCACACACCGGCCACCCCGGGCACCTGCGCCTGACCGCCCAGCCGGCCGTCCGTACCCACCTCGCGGGCGACCCGGGTCACCTGGTCCGCGAAGGCCGACAGCTGGTCGACCATCGTGTTGATGGTGTTCTTCAGCTCCAGGATCTCTCCCCGGGCGTCCACGTCGATCTTCTGCGACAGGTCGCCCCGGGCCACGGCCGTCGTCACCTGGGCGATGTTGCGCACCTGGGAGGTGAGGTTGCCGGCCATCGAGTTGACGGAGTCGGTCAGTTCCTTCCACGTGCCCGACACGCCGTCGACCCGGGCCTGACCGCCGAGCCGGCCCTCCGTGCCCACGTCCCGGGCCATCCGGGTCACCTGGTCCGCGAAGCTCGACAACTGGTCGACCATCGTGTTCACGGTGTTCTTCAGGGCGAGCATCTCGCCCGAGACGTCGACCGTCACCTTCTGCGACAGGTCGCCGTTCGCCACCGCCGTCGTCACCTGGGCGATGTTGCGCACCTGACCGGTGAGGTTGCGGAACGCCGTGTTGACGGAGTCCGTCAGGTCCTTCCACGTACCGGCGGCACCCGGCACCTGCGCCTGACCGCCCAGCTCACCCTCGACGCCCACCTCGCGGGCCACACGCGTCACTTCGGCACCGAAGGCGGACAGCTGGTCCACCATCGTGTTGACGGTGTTCTTCAGCTCCAGCATCTCGCCGGCCACGTCGACCGTGACCTTCTGCGAGAGGTCGCCGTTCGCCACCGCGGTCGTCACGGCCGCGATGTCCCGCACCTGCGTGGTCAGGTTCCGGAAGACCGTGTTCACCGAATCGGTGAGGTCCTTCCACGTCCCCGCCGCGCCCGGCACGTTCGCCTGACCGCCCAGCCGCCCCTCGGCGCCGACCTCGTTCGCCACCCGCGTGACCTCGTCCGCGAAGATCCGCAGCGTCTCGGTCATCTGGTTGATCGTCTCGGCGAGCTGCGCGACCTCGCCGCGCGCCGGCACGGTCACCTTCCGCGACAGATCACCGTTGGCGACCGCCGTCGTCACCTCGGCGATCCCGCGCACCTGGGCCGTGAGGTTCCCGGCCATGGTGTTGACGGAGTCGGTGAGCTCCTTCCACACCCCGTCCACGCCGGGCACCTGCGCCTGCCCGCCCAGCGCGCCCTCGGTGCCCACCTCGCGGGCCACCCGCGTCACCTCGGAGGAGAACGCCGACAGCTGGTCCACCATCGTGTTGACGGTGTTCTTCAGCTCCAGCATCTCGCCGGCCACGTGCACCGTGACCTTCCGCGACAGATCACCCCGGGCGACCGCCGTCGTCACCAGCGCGATGTCCCGCACCTGGGCCGTCAGCCGGTGCGCCATCGTGTTGACGGAGTCGGTGAGGTCCTTCCACGACCCGGACATGCCCCGCAGCCGCGCCTGACCGCCCAGCTTGCCCTCGGTGCCCACCTCACTGGCCACGCGCGTGACCTCGTCGGTGAACGTCGACAGCTGGTCGACCAGGTTGTTCACCGTCCGCCCGACCTTGAGGAACTCGCCCCGCAGCGGCTGCCCGTTCCCCTCCGGCACGTGCGTGCGCAGCTCCATGCGCGGCGACAGATCACCGTCGGCCACCGCCGACAGCACCCGGCTGACCTCGGAGACCGGCCGGACCAGGTCCTCCACCAGGGCGTTGGAGTTGTCGATCGCCGTCGCCCACGAGCCCTCGCAGACGCCCGTCTCCAGCCGCTCGGTCAGCTTGCCCTCGCGGCCCACCATCCGCCGCACCCGCGACAGCTCACCCGTCAGATGCAGGTTCCGGTCGGCCACCTCGTTGAAGACCGCCGCGATCTCCGACATCACGCCGTCGCCGGACACCGTGAGCCGCTTGCGGAAGTTGCCGTCCCGCATCGACACCAGGGCCGACAGCAGCCTGTTCAGTGCCGCCGTGTCCACCTCGGTCGTGCCGTTGCGCGCTGTGCCCTGGATGCTCGGGGACTGTCCGCCTTTCGCGCGCGTCCTCTTGCCACGCGTCGCTGCGCCAGACTCCACTGTGTCCCTCCCGCAGGGGTCGACCGTCACTGCTGTGCTCGGGTTCCACTCTCGGCGTACCGGTTACTACTGCGTATTCTCCGCCCTGCATGCAGGCCGGTCCCAGAGGGCTGCTGCCCGCCGTACGCCTCCGGCACTCAGCCTGCCCGGACCCGTACAAGAAGCCTGCCCAGTGTTTCACCCCGGCCGAACCAGGCCATAACAGTTCGGCAGCTTCGCACATCGTCCGCACACCCTCCGGACGGAAACACTGCAGACCGGCACCCGCTCGGACCGCGAAGGTAAGTAACCTTGCATCCGGCTGTCCAGCCACGCCGGTCCGTCCGGCCTGGGCGGTGGCACGAAGACGAGCGGGCATCGGAGGGGCGGCCGCAGACACATGACCACCGGACTGATCCCGGGGGAACAGCCCCCGGACCCCCGGCCGACGGGCGCACTGCCGCACCAGCGGCACGAACCGGACGGCCCCGCAGCCCAGCACGACGAGAACCGGTCGAGGAGTTCAGTGATCACCGCGCGCGCGGCCGCCAGTTTCGAGCCCGTGGGGCGCTCGGTCGCGAGCGCCCGCTCGTTCGTCCGCGACACCCTCCAGGGCTGGGGTTTCGCCGACATCGTCGACGACGCCGTCGTTCTCACCAGCGAACTGGTGACCAACGCCGTCGTCCACGCCGGCACCTCCGCCGACGTACTGTGCCTGCGCAGCGACGAGGGCGCCCGCATCGAGGTCGCCGACCGGTACCCCGAACGCGAGGTCCCCCTCCAGGGCACCGCCGTCAACATGGGCAGCCCCGACCGCGAGGGCGGCCGCGGCCTGCAGCTGTGCGCGGCCCTCGCCGGCCGCTGGGGCGTCGAGTACACCCCCACCCACAAGACCGTCTGGTTCCAGCTCGACCTGCCCGCACGCGCGGTCGGCACCCGGGCCGCCGGACCGGCCCTCCCCTCCGAGCTGCTCCCGCTGGCCGACGGCCGGGTCCGCGTCGCCGTCGTGCAGATCGACCGCACCGGCCACATCACCGCCTGGAACGAGGACGCCGAGGACCTCTTCGGCTACCCCTCCGAGCAGGTCACCGGCAAACCCCTCACCGACTTCGCCGCCTGGCCGCACACCCCGGGCACCAGCACCGGCATCGCCGAGGCCCTGCGCCTGTCCCGCTGGGAGGGCAGCTACGGCATCCGCGACGCCGACGGCCGCGTTGTCCCCGTCTACGCCTCCCACCTGCGCGTACGCGACACCGGCGGCGAACCGTCAACCGTGTGCCTCCTGGTACGCGACCACGAACGGGCCGTTCTCCAGACGCCTTTGCGCGTCCCGGCCTCCGACAGCACCGGCAGCACCGAGGGCCAGAGCACCGACCCCTTCGAGGTCTTCATCGGCTCCCCCGCCCCGGACGACCTCGACGGCCTCCTCCAGCGCACGGTGGAACGCGCCCGCGACATGCTCGACGGCGACTCCGCCTTCCTGCTGCTCGCCACCGACGACGAGACGGAACTGGAGGTGCGCGCCTCCACCGGCCTGCCCTCCGCACGCCAGCGCTTCGCCCGCGTCCCCGTCGAGGCGGGCCCCGGCCGCTACGGCTCGGCCCGCATGCCCGCCGTCCACGACGACCTCGCGGCCGTCCCCGGCGCGGTCCCCCTGCTGAACGGCACCGGCATGCGCTCGGTCGTCACGGTCCCGCTGAAGGTCGAGGGCCGCCTCACCGGCTCCCTCGGCGTCGCCGCGGAGGCACCCGCCCGGTACTCCAACGAAGAGGCCCTGCGCCTGCAGTTCGCCGCCGACCGCATCGCCCTCGCCGTCGAGTCGGCACGCCTGGGCGAGCTGGAGCGGCTGCGCCGCGGCTCCCTCAGCTTCCTGGTCGAGGCCTCCGACCTGCTCGCCGGCACCCTCGACCGCGACCAGACCCTGGCCCTGATGGCCCAGATGACCGTCCCCACCCTCGCCACCTGGTGCGCCGTCTACACGATCGCCGACCAGTCCTCCGATCCCGACCTCTCCTACGTCCTGCACGAGGACGAGGAACTCATCGACGGCATCAAGTCCCTGCTGTCCAAGGTCCCCCCGCCCGACCCGGTCCCCACGCCCGGCGCCCGCGTGTGGTCGACCCCCGGCGAGAACGCCCACCAGGCCGCCCTGCGCAGCTCCATGCGCAGCCTCGGCCTCAGCGGCGGCACCGGCAGCCAGGTCACCCCCGGCATCGGCCCGACCCTCGCCACGGCCTCCGCGGTCGGCGGCGAGACTGTCGTCCTCCCGCTGGTCGCCCGCAACCGCGTCATCGGCATGCTCACCCTCGGCAAGCCCGCCGACGAGCACTTCCGCCAGGAGATCCTGGAACTCGCCGAGGACCTCTCGCGCAGAGCCGCCCTGGCCCTGGACAACGCCCGCCTCTACTCCGAGCGCACGGCGATCAGCCAGTCCCTGCAGCGCAGCCTCCTGCCGCCCGAGCTGCCGTCCATCGAGGGCGTCGAGGTCGAGGTCATCTACCGCGCGGCCGGCGAGGGCAACGAGGTCGGCGGTGACTTCTACGACGTCTTCCCCATCCGCGACGGCGCCTACGGCTTCGCCATCGGCGACGTCTGCGGCACCGGCCCGAACGCGGCAGCCGTCACGGGCCTGGCCCGCCACGCCCTGCGCCTCCTCGCCCGCGAAGGCCTGAGCGGCCCGGCGGTCCTGGAACGCCTCAACTCCGCCATCCTCGACGAGGGCGCCCGCAGCCGCTTCCTCACCCTCCTGTACGGCGAGATGCGCCCGCAGGAGGACGGCAGCGCCGAGCTGAAGGTCGTCTGCGCCGGCCATCCCCTGCCGCTGCGCCTGCGCCAGGACGGCACGGTCGAACCGGCCGCCGAACCCCAGCCCCTCCTCGGCGTCATCGAGGACCTGGAGCTCTACGAGGAGACGGTCACGCTCGACCCGGGCGACGTCCTGCTGTGCGTCACGGACGGCGTCACCGAACGCCGCGAGGGCACCCGCATGCTGGGCGACGACGGTCTCGCCGACGTCCTGACGACCTGCACGGGCCTGACGGCCGGAGCGGTCGCGGCGCGCATCATGCGGGCAGTGGAGCGCTTCGCCTCGGACGCCCCGTCCGACGACATGGCGATCCTGGCCATGCGCGTCCCCGGCCTCCAGCAGGACTAGGAAAACGAAGAAGGCCCCACCCGTGAGGGTGGGGCCTTCTGTGCTGGAGCCCCCAAACGGAATCGAACCGTTGACCTTCTCCTTACCATGGAGACGCTCTACCGACTGAGCTATAGGGGCCTGTCGCTTCGGGGTTTCCCCCGCGGCAACGGAATAGATCATACCCCGAACAGAAGCGTGCTCCCAACCACGTCAGAAGGCCGGCTGCAGCAGGCCGCCCAGGGCATTGCAGGCGGACACGATCCGCTGCATGTCCCGCTTGGTGAGGGCTGCGTCCACCGGCAGCGCGAGCGTCTCGTCAGCGGCCCGCTCGGTCTCCGGCAGGGACACGCACCGCCGGAACTCGGGCAGCCGGTGCACCGGGGTCTTCACCGGTACCCGGCACTCAACTCCCCTGCTGCGCACGGCCCGCGCGAAAGCGTCCCGGTCCGGCCGCCCGTTTCCCGGCACCCGCACGACGTACTGCTGGTAGGAGTGCCCGTCACCGTCGTCCGGCGTCCGCACACCCCTCAACTTGCCGTGCAGATAGGCCGCCCGCTCCCTGCGCTGCGCTATCTCGTCGTACGGCGCCTCGGACTCGCCCTGTTCCAGGACGAGCAGCCCGTGCCGCTGTCCCACGTGGTGCAGCCGTCCGAGGTCGGCGAGCCGGCCGAAGCGGTGCACCACGACGACGGCCGCGGTCCGGGAGGTCACGGCCGCCTCCACGGCTGCGGCGTCGAGGCAGTAGGTGACGGGGTCTATGTCGGCGAACACGGGCATGGCTCCGGCCATGGCGACGGCCTCGGCGACCTCGACGTTCCCGAACGCCGGCACGACGACCTCGTCACCGAGTCCGACACCGGCGGCCCTGAGCATTGCGGCAGTACCCATGCCGTGCATGCTCGTTGCGCAACGTGAACTGCAAGTGACACGCAACAAAAAAGGGTTGGACCCCGAACCGAAGTCCGGGGTCCAACCCTTATAAGAATTGTTCGGCGGCGTCCTACTCTCCCACAGGGTCCCCCCTGCAGTACCATCGGCGCTGTAAGGCTTAGCTTCCGGGTTCGGAATGTAACCGGGC
>NZ_JBIAOK010000004.1:1082288-1087486 GCF_042878735.1 Streptomyces sp. NPDC003456 | reverse complement strand
CTTGCGTTTCCGACTCTATCAGATCTTTCCGATCCGATTTCCTCGGTGCTTTCCAGGTTTCCGCTCTCGCGGTTTCCTTTCCGGCGGTTCCGACTTTATCAGAAGTTTCTGAGCCGGATTTCCCGTCCCGGTCGGAGGCGGCCGCTGAGCCTGAGCTGGCTCGGGTGCCCCGTCGGGAAGAGTTGTAAACGTACTGGAGCGGGGCGCCTCGATGCAAATCGAGGCGCCCCGCTCCCAGTTGGTCCGGGTTCAGACCCGACGGGCTGTCAGACCTCCACCACCACGGGCAGGATCATCGGCCGGCGCCGGTAGTTGTCCGAGACCCACTTGCCCAGCGTGCGGCGCACCAGCTGCTGGAGCTGGTGGGGCTCGACCACGCCGTCCTGGGCGGAGCGCTCGAGGACCTCGGTGATCCGGGGGATCACGTCGGCGAACGCGGAGTCCTCGATGCCCGAGCCCCGGGCCTGGACGTGCGGGCCGCCGGTGATCTTCCCGGTCGAGGAGTCGATGACCACGAAGACCGAGATGATGCCCTCGTCGCCGAGGATCTTGCGGTCCTTCAGGGCCGGCTCGCCCACGTCGCCCACGGAGAGGCCGTCGACGTAGACGTATCCCGCCTGGACCTTGCCGGAGATCTTGGCCTTGCCCTCGACGAGGTCGACGGCGACGCCGTCCTCGGCGATGACGATCCGGTCGTGCGGGACGCCGGTCATGGCGCCCAGCTCGGCGTTGGCGCGCAGGTGGCGCCATTCACCGTGCACCGGCATCAGGTTCTTCGGACGGCAGATGTTGTAGAAGTACAGCAGCTCGCCCGCGGAGGCGTGGCCGGAGACGTGGACCTTGGCGTTGCCCTTGTGGACCACGTTGGCGCCCCACCGCGTGAGGCCGTTGATCACGCGGTAGACCGCGTTCTCGTTGCCCGGGATGAGGGACGAGGCCAGGATCACCGTGTCGCCCTGGACGATACGGATCTGGTGGTCGCGGTTGGCCATGCGGGACAGGGCCGCCATCGGCTCGCCCTGGGAGCCGGTGCAGACCAGGACGACCTCGCTGTCCGGGAGGTCGTCGAGGGTCTTGACGTCGACGACCAGGCCCGGCGGGACCTTGAGGTAGCCCAGGTCCCGGGCGATGCCCATGTTGCGGACCATGGAGCGGCCGACGAAGGCGACCCGGCGGCCGTACTCGTGGGCGGCGTCCAGGATCTGCTGGATGCGGTGCACGTGGCTGGCGAAGCTGGCGACGATGATGCGCTTGCGCGCCCCCGCGAAGACCTGGCGCAGGACGTTGGAGATGTCCCGCTCGTGCGGCGTGAAGCCGGGGACCTCGGCGTTCGTCGAGTCCGAGAGGAGGAGGTCGATGCCCTCCTCGCTCAGGCGCGCGAAGGCGTGCAGGTCGGTGAGGCGGTTGTCCAGCGGGAGCTGGTCCATCTTGAAGTCGCCGGTGTGGACGACCATGCCCGCCGGGGTGCGGATGGCGACGGCCAGCGCGTCCGGGATGGAGTGGTTGACCGCGACGAATTCGCAGTCGAACGGGCCGATGCGCTCGCGGTGCCCCTCCGCCACCTCCAGGGTGTACGGGCGGATGCGGTGCTCCTGGAGCTTGGCCTCGATCAGGGCCAGGGTCAGCTTGGAGCCGATCAGCGGGATGTCCGGCTTCTCGCGCAGGAGGAAGGGGACGCCGCCGATGTGGTCCTCGTGACCGTGGGTGAGAACGATGCCCTCGATGTCGTCGAGGCGGTCCCTGATGGACGAGAAGTCCGGCAGGATCAGGTCGATTCCGGGCTGCTCCTCCTCGGGGAAGAGCACTCCGCAGTCGACGATCAGCAGGCGGCCGCCGTACTCGAAGACCGTCATGTTGCGGCCGATCTCGCCGAGACCGCCGAGCGGGGTGACACGCAGGCCGCCTTGGGCGAGCGGCGGGGGCGTGCGGAGTTCGGGATGCGGATGACTCAAAAGACTCTCCTCACCACACGCGCCACGTACCGGTGGGGCACGTGGCGCGCGTGACGTTCGTGCATGAGCAGTTGTCGTGTGGGGTGTGCGGGCACCGGTGGCCCGCGTATTCAGTTGTGAAGCAGGTGCGCGGGGACCGCGCGAAGTCTGGTGTCAGAGCTCTACCCCGCCGGCGGCAAGATCGATCTTGAGCTGCTCGATCTCTTCGGGCGCGCATTCGACCATGGGGGCGCGCAGCGGTCCGGCGGGGAGTCCCTGGAGGGCGAGCGCCGCCTTGGTGGTCATCACGCCCTGGGTGCGGAACATGCCGGTGTACACGGGGAGCAGCTTCTGGTGGATCTCGGTGGCCTTCTGGACGTCGCCCGAGGTGTACGCGTCGACCAGGGCGCGCAGCTCGGGGGTGACCAGGTGGCCGACGACCGAGACGAAGCCGACCGCGCCGACGGAGAGCAGGGGGAGGTTGAGCATGTCGTCGCCGGAGTACCAGGCGAGGCCGGAGCGGGCGATGGCCCAGCTCGCGCGGCCGAGGTCGCCCTTGGCGTCCTTGTTGGCGACGATGCGGGGGTGCTCGGCGAGCCGGACAAGGGTCTCCGTGTTGATGGGGACGCCGCTGCGGCCGGGGATGTCGTAGAGCATGACCGGCAGGCCGGTCGCGTCGGCGACGGCGGTGAAGTGCCGGTAGAGGCCCTCCTGCGGGGGCTTGTTGTAGTACGGCGTCACGACGAGCAGGCCGTGCGCGCCGGTGCGCTCCGCCGCGCGGGCGAGTTCGATGCTGTGGTGGGTGTCGTTGGTGCCGACTCCTGCCACGACGTGGGCGCGGTCGCCGACGGCTTCCAGGACGGCCCGTACGAGGTCCGCTTTCTCCGCGTCGCTGGTGGTCGGGGACTCGCCGGTGGTGCCGTTGATGATCAGGCCGTCGTTGCCTGCGTCCACCAGGTGGGTCGCGAGTCGCTGAGCGCCGTCGAGGTCGAGTGCGCCGTCCGCCGTGAAGGGCGTGACCATGGCGGTGAGGACCCGCCCGAAGGGGGTCTGCGGAGTCGAGGTCGGAGCCATGGGTTACACGCTACTCGTTGCTCAGGACGGGGTCTGCCCGTGGGTCGGCCGACAAGTGCGGACAAAGGGGAGCCCGGCACTGCTTGCTCGGGGGTTCAAGCAGTGCCGGACCCGTTTGATCAGGCTAGATGAACTTCGCGAAATGCCGCAATCGGGACACCTCGCACGGCTGAACCGTACATCTGTACCTGACCGGTGAACCGGGGCGGGTCAGGGCGCCACGCGTCCGTTCGCGTTGAAGGCGGCGTAGGTGAGCGGCATGAGCCGGGCCCACTCGGCCTCCATCTTCTCGCCCACCATCTCGATCTCGCGCTGCGGGAAGGAGGGGACCTTGGCGAGCTCGTGCTGGGTGCGCAGGCCGAGGAAGTGCATCAGCGAGCGGGCGTTGCAGGTGGCGTACATCGAGGAGTACAGGCCGACCGGCAGGACCGCGCGGGCGACCTCGCGGGCGACGCCGGCGGCGAGCATCTCCTGGTAGGCCTCGTAGGCCTGCCGGTAGGAGTCCTCCATGACCCGGCCGACGAGTTCCTGCTGGGCGCGGGTGCCCTCGACGAAGACGTACTTGCCCGGGCGGCCCTCCTGGACCAGCTTGCGGGACTCGTCGGGGACGTAGAAGACCGGCTGGAGCTCGCGGTAGCGGCCGCTCTCCTCGTTGTAGGACCAGCCGACGCGGTGCCGCATGAACTCGCGGAAGACGAAGATCGGGGCGCTGATCAGGAAGGTCATCGAGTTGTGCTCGAAGGGGCTGCCGTGCCGGTCGCGCATCAGGTAGTTGATCAGGCCCTTGGAGCGCTCGGGGTCCTTGTTCAGCTCGTCCAGGGACTGCTCGCCCAGGGTCGAGACACGGGCGGCGAACAGGACGTCCGCGTCGGACGCGGTGTGCTTGACCAGCTCGACGGTGACGTCACTGCGGTAGCTGGGCTTGAGGTCGTCGGCGGGGGTGTCGGTCACGATCGGCAGGGCCTTCCCATCTCGTCATTCGGCGACGCCACTCTACGGCTCGCCGAAATGGGCGCGATCGGTGGCGTGCCGCAATGAAGTCGGTGAAACAGGGCACCTGCGGGGGAGCTCGTTCGTCTCTCCTGACGACAGCTGTCCGTTGTACCCCCGAAGGGAGACACACCCCTGATGTTCGGTCGGCGTGAACCCGTACCGTTTGCCTTCGTCGCCGAGGCCGACAGGTTCCGCAGCAATGTCGCTCCGCCACCGCGCGAGCGGCCGTCGGTGGGTGAGCTGGCCGGGCGCTGGCTGCTGGGCCTGACGATCGTCGCGGGCCTCGTGGGGTCCCTCGTCGTCGGGACGCCCGCGCTCTCGCCCGACCACCCCACCGACCGCCCCCAGCAGTCGCAGGCGTCCGAGCGGCGCTGAGCCACCCCCGCACGGGCGTGACTCCGACTCCATCCGGCCCCTGCCGGTGGTGACCGGGGACACAGATCGGTAGCCTCACCGGGCACAGCCCACGCATGGATCGAGTGAGGACCCGCCGTGCCCCTGCCCTTCCTGACGGCCGACCGCGTTTTCGAGGCCGCGGACGACGTTCCGCTCCCCCACGAGGACCGTGACCACTGGCGGCGGCCGTACCGGCCCGGACCCTGGCGGGTGGGCACGGCGGCGCTGGCGCTGCTGGTCGCCTCGTTCGTGCTGTTCGCTGCGGTCGTCATCGCCGCGACGGCCGAACTCACCTCGGCGCTCGTGGTGTTCGGCATCGCCCTGCTCGTCATCGGCGCGGCCCTGCGGCTGCTGCGCATGGGCGTGTGGGTGAGCGCCCACGGCCTGCGGCACGTCGGGTTCTTCACGACGCGCACGGTGCCCTGGGCGCAGGTCTCCTCCGTGCGTACGGCGCAGCAGCCCGTGCGGTGGCTGGGGCTGCCGCGGACGGTGCAGGGCCAGGCGCTGCTGCTCGCGCGGCAGGGCTCGGCGGCGGACGCCGTGCCGCCGTTGATGAGCACGCACGACGCGGACTTCCTGGGCCGCGCGGAGGCCTTCGACCGGGCGGCGGACGCCGTCGAGGCCTGGGCCGACGAGTACCGGCCGCACTGACGCCCCTCTCGTCATGCCGGCGGGGGCCGGCCCCCCCCCCGCCCGCCCCCCCCCCCCCGCCCCGGGGGCCCCCCCCCCCACCCCCCGCCCCCCGCCGGGGGCGTTGCCGCGGGCACCCCGCCAGCGCGCCGCAAGGGCCTGGGGGCGGGCCGG
>NZ_JBIAOK010000004.1:0-1082278 GCF_042878735.1 Streptomyces sp. NPDC003456 | reverse complement strand
CCCGCCCCCCCCCCCCCCCCCCCCGCCGGGGGGGGGCGGGGGCGGCCCGCCCCCCCCCCCCCCCCCCCCCCCGCGGGGGGGGGCGGGCGCCCGCCCCCCCCCCCCCCCCCCCCGCCATGACCGGGGTGGCGCTCCCGACAAGCGTCAGGCCGCTTCCGGCTGCTTGCCGTCGTGCAGCGCGATCGCGCGCTGCATGGCCTTGCGGGCGCGCGGGGTGTCGCGGGCGTCGTGGTAGGCGACGGCGAGGCGGAACCAGGTGCGCCAGTCGTCGGGGGCCGCTTCCGTCTCCGCCTTGCGCCGGGCGAAGACCTCGTCGGCCGAGTCGCGGTCGATGCGCCCGCTGGGGGTCCGCTTCAGCTCGTCGACGGGCAGCCCGCCCTCGGCGTCGAGTTCGGCGGCCAGGGCGTTGGCCCGGCGGACGAACCGGGTGTTCTTCCACAGGAACCACAGGCCGATGCCCGGCAGGATCAGCACCGCCACCCCGAAGGTGACGGTGAGGGGCGTGCCGGTCTCGATGAGCAGGACGCCGCGGCTGCCGACCAGGACGAAGTAGACGACCAGGACGGCGGCCGTGAGGGCGTAGGTGAGCTTCGCGCGCATGTCGTTCAGGGGCTCAGTTCAGGTCCAGGAAGTGTTCCAGGCCGAAGGTCAGGCCCGGGGTGCCCACCACGCGGCGGGCGCCGAGCAGGATGCCCGGCATGAAGCTGCTGTGGTGGAGCGAGTCGTGCCGGACGGTGAGGGTCTCGCCCTCACCGCCGAGCAGGACCTCCTGGTGGGCGAGCAGGCCGCGCAGCCGCACGGCGTGCACGGGCACGCCGTCGACGTCGGCGCCGCGGGCACCGTCCAGGGCGGTGGCCGTGGCGTCCGGCGCCGGGGCCGTGCCGGCGGCGCGGCGGGCCTCGGCGATGAGCTGCGCGGTGCGCGTGGCCGTGCCGGAGGGGGCGTCGACCTTGTTCGGGTGGTGCAGCTCGACGACCTCGACGGACTCGAAGTACGGCGCGGCGAGCTGGGCGAACTTCATGGTCAGCACGGCCCCGATGGAGAAGTTGGGCGCGATGAGCACACCGGTCCGCGGGGACTTCTCCAGCCAGCCGTTCAGCTGCGCGAGGCGCTCGTCGTTCCAGCCCGTGGTGCCGACGACCGCGTGGATGCCGTGGCCGACGCAGAACTCGAGATTGGCCATCACCGAGTCGGGCGTGGTCAGTTCGACCGCGACCTGGGCGCCGGTGTCGGTGAGCGCCTCCAGGGCGTCGCCCCGGCCGAGGGCGGCGACCAGTTCCATGTCCTCGGCGGCTTCCACGGCCCGGACCGCCTCCGAGCCGATCCGGCCCTTGGCGCCGAGGACCGCCACGCGCAGCTTGCTCATCTCTTCTGCTTCTTTCACCAGGGGTTTGTCAGGCGACGGCGTCGTGCAGGCGGGCCGCCTGTTTGTCCTTCAGCGGGCCGATGACCGACAGGGAGGGCCGCCGTCCCAGGATCTCGCGGGCGACCTCGCGGACGTCGTCCGGGGTGACCGACGCGATGTGCGCCAGCATGTCGTCGACGGACATCTGCTCGCCCCAGCACAGCTCGCTCTTGCCGATGCGGTTCATCAGCGCGCCGGTGTCCTCCAGGCCGAGGACCGTGGAGCCCTGGAGCTGGCCGACGGCACGGGCGATCTCGTCGTCCGGGAGGCCGTGCTCGGCGACCTGGTCGAGCTCGTCGCGGCAGATCTTCAGCACGTCGTGCACCTGGGAGGGCCGGCAGCCCGCGTACACGCCGAACAGTCCGCAGTCGGCGAAGCCGGAGGTGTACGAGTACACGCTGTAGGCCAGGCCGCGCTTCTCGCGGACCTCCTGGAACAGGCGCGAGGACATGCCGCCGCCCAGGGCGGTGTTCAGCACGCCGAGGGCCCAGCGCCGCTCGTCGGTGCGGGACAGGCCCGGCATGCCGAGCACGACGTGGGCCTGCTCGGTCTTGCGGCCGACCAGCTCGACCCGGCCTGCGGTGCGCAGGGCGCGCGTGCCGCCGCGCGGGGCGACGGGTTCGGCGGCGAGGTCCCGGAAGGCCCCGGCCTTGTCGAAGGCGGCGCGGACCTGGCGGACGACCTTGGCGTGGTCGACGTTGCCGGCGCAGGCGACGACGAGGTGGGTCGGGTCGTAGTGCTTCTTGTAGAAGCGGCGGATGCGGTCGGCGGTGAGGGCGTTGACCGTGTCGACCGTGCCGAGGACCGGGCGGCCGAGGGCGTTGTCGCCGAACATCGTGTGCGCGAACAGGTCGTGCACGCAGTCGCCCGGGTCGTCCTCGGTCATGGCGATCTCTTCGAGGATGGCGCCGCGCTCGACGTCGACGTCCTCCTCGCGGATGAGCGAGCCGGTCAGCATGTCGCAGACGACGTCGATGGCGAGCGGCAGGTCGGTGTCGAGCACACGCGCGTAGTAGCACGTGTACTCCTTCGCCGTGAACGCGTTCATCTCGCCGCCGACCGCGTCGACGGCGGAGGAGATGTCGAGGGCGCTGCGCTTGTGCGTGCCCTTGAAGAGCAGGTGCTCGAGGTAGTGGGTGGCGCCGTTCAGCGCGGGGGTCTCGTCACGGGAGCCGACGTGCGCCCAGATGCCGAAGGTCGCGGAGCGGACCGAGGGCAGGGTCTCGGTGACGATGCGCAGGCCGCCGGGGAGGGTGGTCTTGCGCACGGTGCCGATGCCGTTCTCGCCCTTGATGAGGGTTTGGGTACGGGCGACGGCCCGCGCCTCCGAGGAGGTGCGGGCCGTCGCCTTGGACTCACGGGACGTCACTGGTCGGCGTCGTCCTTCTTCGTCTCGTCGCCTTCCTCGCCCTCGATCACGGGGATCAGGGAGAGCTTGCCGCGGGAGTCGATCTCGGCGATCTCGACCTGGACCTTCTGGCCCACGCCGAGGACGTCCTCGACGTTCTCCACGCGCTTGCCGCCGGCGAGCTTGCGGATCTGCGAGATGTGCAGCAGACCGTCCTTGCCGGGGAGCAGGGAGACGAAGGCGCCGAAGGTGGTCGTCTTCACGACCGTGCCCAGGTAGCGCTCGCCGACCTCGGGCATCGTCGGGTTGGCGATGCCGTTGATCGTGGCGCGGGCGGCCTCGGCGGCCGGGCCGTCGGCGGCACCGATGTAGATGGTGCCGTCGTCCTCGATCGTGATCTCGGCGCCGGTGTCCTCCTGGATCTGGTTGATCATCTTGCCCTTGGGGCCGATGACCTCGCCGATCTTGTCCACGGGGATCTTGACGGTGATGATCCGCGGGGCGTTGGGGGACATCTCGTCCGGGGTGTCGATCGCTTCCATCATCACGTCGAGGATGTGGAGGCGGGCGTCACGGGCCTGCTTCAGGGCCGCGGCCAGGACGGAGGCCGGGATGCCGTCCAGCTTGGTGTCGAGCTGGAGGGCGGTCACGAAGTCCTTGGTGCCGGCGACCTTGAAGTCCATGTCGCCGAAGGCGTCCTCCGCACCGAGGATGTCGGTGAGGGTGACGTAGTGCGTCTCGCCCTCGATCTCCTGGGAGATCAGGCCCATGGCGATACCGGCGACGGGGGCCTTCAGCGGCACACCGGCGTTCAGCAGCGACATGGTGGAGGCGCAGACCGAGCCCATGGACGTCGAGCCGTTGGAGCTCAGCGCCTCGGAGACCTGGCGGATCGCGTAGGGGAACTCCTCGCGCGTCGGCAGGACCGGCACCAGGGCGCGCTCGGCGAGGGCGCCGTGGCCGATCTCGCGGCGCTTCGGGGAGCCGACGCGGCCGGTCTCGCCGGTGGAGTACGGCGGGAAGTTGTAGTTGTGCATGTAGCGCTTGCGCGTCACCGGCGACAGCGTGTCCAGCTGCTGCTCCATGCGGAGCATGTTCAGCGTGGTGACGCCCAGGATCTGGGTCTCGCCGCGCTCGAACACGGCGGAGCCGTGGACCCGCGGGATGGCCTCGACCTCGGCGGCCAGGGTGCGGATGTCGGTGACACCGCGGCCGTCGATGCGCTTCTTCTCCTTGATGACGCGCTCACGGACCAGGGTCTTGGTCAGCGAGCGGTACGCGGCGGAGATCTCCTTCTCGCGGCCCTCGAACTCCGGCAGGAGCTTCTCGGCGGCGAGCTGCTTGACGCGGTCCAGCTCGGCCTCGCGCTCCTGCTTGCCGGCGATGGTGAGCGCCTGGGCCAGCTCGGGGCGGACGGCGGCGGTGAGCGCCTCGAGGACGTCGTCCTGGTAGTCCAGGAAGATCGGGAACTCGCCGGTGGGCTTGGCGGCCTTGGCGGCGAGGTCCGACTGTGCCTTGCACAGGACCTTGATGAAGGGCTTCGCGGCGTCGAGTCCGGCCGCGACGACCTCCTCGGTCGGCGCGTCGGCGCCGCCCTCGACCAGCTTGATGGTCTTCTCGGTGGCCTCGGCCTCGACCATCATGATCGCGACGTCGCCGTCCTCCAGGACGCGGCCCGCGACGACCATGTCGAAGACGGCGTCCTCGAGCTCGGTGTGCGTCGGGAAGGCCACCCACTGGCCGCGGATCAGCGCGACGCGGACGCCGCCGATCGGGCCGGAGAAGGGCAGGCCGGCCAGCTGCGTGGACGCCGAGGCCGCGTTGATCGCGACGACGTCGTACAGGTGGTCGGGGTTGAGCGCCATGATCGTGGCGACGACCTGGATCTCGTTGCGCAGGCCCTTCTTGAAGGACGGGCGCAGCGGGCGGTCGATCAGGCGGCAGGTGAGGATGGCGTCCTCGGAGGGACGGCCCTCACGGCGGAAGAAGCTGCCGGGGATCTTGCCGGCGGCGTACATCCGCTCCTCGACGTCCACCGTGAGGGGGAAGAAGTCGAGCTGGTCCTTGGGGTTCTTGGAGGCGGTGGTGGCCGACAGCACCATGGTGTCGTCGTCCAGGTACGCCACGGCGGAGCCGGCGGCCTGCTTGGCCAGGCGGCCCGTCTCGAAGCGGATGGTGCGGGTGCCGAACGTGCCGTTGTCGATGACGGCCTCGGCGTAGTGGGTCTCGTTCTCCACTAGTGATATCTCCTCGTCCTCGTCCCCGCTGCCCGTGTGGCAGGGGGACGGTTGCGGAGAAGCGCGCCGTGCTGTGCGGGCCGGTCTTCGATCGAAGCACCCGGGGTTCGCTCCTCCCGGGGGCCACTACCGAGGACCGGCGGCGGCTTGGTGCGCCTCTCCTCGTTCGTCTGACGCGATACGCCGTACCCATCCAGGTGAGGACGTATCACGCTGTGTCGCATCTTGCGTTGTGCTACCACACTACAAAGCGGGGGTGACACTCCGCACGTACAGCAAAGGGAGCGGTTCCCTTTTCCTGCCGGGAACCGCTCCCCTCACGGCGTCTTACTTGGCGCCCGCCGCACCGCGGCGGATGCCGAGGCGGTCGACCAGCGCACGGAAGCGCTGGATGTCCTTCTTCGCCAGGTACTGCAGGAGGCGGCGACGCTGACCCACCAGGATCAGCAGGCCACGACGCGAGTGGTGGTCGTGCTTGTGGGTCTTGAGGTGCTCGGTCAGGTCCGAGATGCGGCGCGAGAGCATGGCGACCTGGACCTCGGGGGAGCCGGTGTCGCCCTCCTTCTGGCCGAACTCGGTGATGATCTGCTTCTTCGTAGCGGCGTCGAGCGGCACGCGTACTCCTCATGGTCTGTGAATGGCCACCGAGTGCCCCCGGTCTGCATCTCGGGGGAGCTTCCGTGACTCGGAAGGCGGGATCCGCTGGGCGCGGCCTCCAGGGCGAGGGATCGCTCCGGGGGCGCGTACACAAACGGCCGTCGACCAGGGTAGCAGGCGGTGGGGGGAGGGTTCGCCGGGCGTCCTGCCGCTGCCCGGTCCGGGCCGCCGCACCGGCGCCTTGGCCGGCACCCGGCACCCGGCACCCGGCACCCGGCACCCGGGACCCGGGACATCGTCTCAGGTCATGACCGGCTCAGGTCAGCCGGTCATGGAGCGGACGTCGGTGAGGACGCCCAGGACGGCGAGGCACAGCGGGACCAGCGTGAGCAGCACGGCCCCCTCCGCGAGGTCGAGGAAGCGGCCCCAGAACGGGGACAGGCCCTTGCGCGGGACGACGAGCCCGACCGCGGTGACCAGCGCGGCGCCCGCCGCGACGGCCGCGGTCAGCCAGACCGTGCGCGCGTCCAGCGCCCCGCGGTCGTCGTGGAGCACGAACTCGGCCAGGGCGTCCCCCGGCGGGTTCAGCGCGAGGCCGATCATCAGCAGGGCGACGGCCGCGATGCCCGCCACCAGCACGCACACCACCTGCGAGGTGTAGCGGAACAGGCGCGCCCGGATCAGCATGGCCAGCCCGGCCGCCAAGGCCAGCAGCTGCCCCCACAGGTCGTCCGAGAAGCCCAGGACCGCGGCGGAGGCGATGACGACGGCCGCGGTGCCGCCGACCAGTCCCAGCAGCATCTCGTGCCCCCGCCGGGCCTGTGCCGCGATCCGCTCGGCGTCCAGCGGCTCCTCGTCGGGGCCCTGCCCGGGTTCCGGGTCGAAGTCGTCCTGGGCCGCCGAACGGGGTGGGGCGTAGCCGATGGGCAGGCGCGCGAACCGGGCGGACATGCCGGGCAGGAAGGCGACCAGGCCGATCGCGGCGGGGGCGCACACGGCCGCGGTCGCCGTGGCCGAGGCGCCGGCGACGATGGCGGTGAACGTGGCCAGCGTCCCCACCGCCGCGACGAAGGTGGCCGCCACGAAGGGCGCGTCCGAGGACGGGGACAGGGCGGCCAGCACCACCGAGGCCACGAGCACGGTCACGCAGCCCAGCATGAACTGGAGCTTGCCCGGCCCGTGGCCGGCCTGGGGGCCGACGATGCCGGAGCCGGCGATCATCAGCAGCGGCAGCGCCGAGAGCCCGAGGGCGGCGGCGGACGCCCGGTCCGCGTAGACCCGCGCGCGGACGCCGGCGAACGCGGTGAGGAGCAGGCCGATGCCGCCGGCGAGGATGCCGGGCAGTCCGCTCATGTCGTGGCGCACCGGGTCGGCGTGCCAGAGGACGAAACCGCTCAGCAGCACCAGCAGTGCGCCGCCGGCCAGCCCGGCGGCGCGCAGCAGGTCGTCGCTCCACAGGTGGCGGTCCCGTACGACGGCCGAGGCGACGGCGTCCGAGACGTCGTCGTGGACGGCGGGCGGGAGCGACTCGGCGAAGGGGCGCAGGCTCAGCACCTCACCGTCCAGGACGCGCTCGTCGGCCAGCGTGCGCGCCGCATCCAGCACCCTGCCGTCCCGGCGGACCAGGTGATAGCCCGTCGGGGTGCCGGCGGGCTGGGTCTGCCCCGTCAGGCGCAGGATCTCCGGGTAGACCTCGGCCACCGCCAGGTCCGTCGGCAGCGCCACGTCGATGCGGCTGTCGGGAGCCACGACGGTGACGCGGCAGAACCCTGTTGCCGTGGTCGAACTCACCTTCACTGACCCCCTGCTTCGCGGATGCGTACGCTGCGGTGCGTCACCCTACCGACAAGCACCGTCGGTCGTGCCGAGTAGGATCTCCGGGCAGCGCGGGACGGCCGGTACCACGGGGGTGCGGGTACGCAAGGGCCCGTCGGAGCAGGGGGATCGGCCTCGGTGAGCCAGATCGTCGTCAAGCGTCCGCCTCGTGCGCTGCCCCCCGAAGTGCCTTCTGAGGAACTGCGATTGGAAGCTCCTCCCGAGCTGCCGCGCGGGCAGCAGGAGGGCGTGCTGATGCAGGTGCTGCCGACGCTCGGCATGGGCTCGTCGGTGGTGTTCTACTTCGCGTCGCCCAACGCCCATCCGTTCATGCGGATCATGGGTGTGGTGATGCTGGTGTCGACGGCCGCCATGGTGGTCGCCCAGATCGTCCGCTACCGCCGGGGTACGCAGGGGCAAATGGCCGATGTGCGGCGGGACTACCTGCGCTACCTCGCCCAGACGCGCCGCCGGATCCGGCGCACCGCGCTGCGCCAGCGCGACGCGCAGCTGTATCTGCACCCCGCTCCGGACCAGTTGTGGGCCGTGGTCGCCGAGGGCAGCCGCGTGTGGGAGCGGCGGCTCGGTGACGGCGACTTCGGGCAGGTGCGGCTCGGACTGGGACCGCAGCAACTGGCCACTCCCCTGGTCGCGCCGGACACCGCGCCCGTGGACGAGCTGGAGCCGCTGTGCGCGGGGGCCATGCAGCGCTTCCTCGCCGTGCACGGCCAGTTGGACGCCCTGCCGGTGGCCGTGTCGCTGCGCGCCTTCTACCACGTCACGGTGTCCGGTGAACCGGAATGCGCCCGCTCCACCGCCCGCGCGCTGGTGGCGCAGGCGGTCACCCTGCACTCCCCCGACGACCTGGTCGTGGCCGTGGTGGCCGCGCCCGCGGCGGTGGAGCGCTGGGACTGGACCAAGTGGCTGCCGCACAGCCAGGTGGCCGGGCAGGTGGACGGGGCGGGCACCCGGCGTCTGTTCGGGGACGACCTCGGCGAGTTGGAGGCCCTGCTCGCCCCCCGGCTGGAGGGCCGGCCGAGGTTCAGCAGGGAGGGCCGCCCGCTGCTGGACCAGCCGCACGTGCTGGTGGTGCTGGACGGCGGCATGGTGCCGCCCACGTCGGCGTTCGCCGCCGCGGAGGGCCTGCAGGGCGTCACCGTGGTCGAGGTGGTCGCCGGTGAGCTGGACCAGCCGCGCGGCGACCTCTCGGTCGTCGTGCGCCCGGACCGTCTGTGGCTGGACTCCGGTGGCGGCATCGCCTACGAGGGCACGCCGGACGGCATGCCGCCGACCGCGGCCGAGGCGCTGGCCCGTCAGCTCGCGCCCCTGCGCATGGGTGGCGGTGACGACGACGAACCCCTGCTGTCCAACCTGGACTTCACCGACCTGCTCGGACTGGGCGACGCCGCCTCGGTCGACGTCCGGCGCACCTGGCGCCCCCGCTCCACGCCCGAGCGGCTGCGGGTGCCGATC
Organism: Streptomyces sp. NPDC003456; assembly: GCF_042878735.1. Lineage (NCBI taxonomy): Bacteria > Bacillati > Actinomycetota > Actinomycetes > Kitasatosporales > Streptomycetaceae > Streptomyces > Streptomyces sp. NPDC003456. The sequence continues at coordinate 1,073,403 of NZ_JBIAOK010000004.1, read as the reverse complement.
GGCGTCGGCGAGGACGGCCGGCCGGTGATGCTGGACCTGAAGGAGGCCGCCCAGGACGGCATGGGGCCGCACGGCCTGTGCGTGGGCGCCACGGGTTCCGGCAAGTCCGAGCTGCTGCGGACCCTGGTGCTGGGACTGGCCGTCACGCACTCGTCCGAGACGCTCAACTTCGTGCTGGCCGACTTCAAGGGCGGCGCGACCTTCGCCGGCATGGCCCAGCTGCCGCACGTCGCCGCGGTCATCACCAACCTGGCCGACGACCTGACCCTGGTCGACCGCATGGGCGACGCCGTACGCGGCGAACTGCAGCGCCGACAGGAGCTGCTGCGGTCGGCCGGCAACTACGCCAACCTCCACGACTACGAGAAGGCGCGCGCCGCGGGCGCCCCGCTCGAACCGCTCGCCTCGCTCGTCCTGGTGATCGACGAGTTCAGCGAACTGCTCACCGCCAAGCTCGACTTCATCGACATGTTCATCCAGATCGGCCGCATCGGCCGGTCGCTGGGCGTGCATCTGCTGCTGGCCTCCCAGCGGCTGGAGGAAGGGCGGCTGCGGGGGCTGGACACCTACCTGTCGTACCGCATCGGCCTGCGTACGTTCTCGGCGGCCGAGTCCCGTGCCGCGCTGGGTGTTCCGGACGCGTACCACCTGCCGTCCGTGCCCGGCTCCGGCTATCTGAAGTTCGGCACGGAGGAGATGGTGCGGTTCAAGGCCGCCTATGTGTCGGGCGTCCACCGCACGGGCGGGCCGGACGCCTCGGCGAGCCGGCTGTCCGTGGAGCGGCGGCCCGCGCTGTTCACGGCCACGCCCGTGCCGGTGACGTACGCGGCCCCCGAACCGGGCCGGGACCCGCAGCCGCGGGGGGAGGACGACGCCCTCGCCGACACCGTGCTGGACGTGATCGTGCAGCGGCTGGAGGGTCAGGGGGTGCCGGCGCACCAGGTGTGGCTGCCGCCGCTGGACCGGGCCCCGGCGCTGAACGATCTGCTGCCGGCCCTGGCCGTCACCGACCGGCGCGGCGCGCACGCCGCCGAATACACGCGGCTCGGCGGGCTGACGGTCCCACTCGGACTGATCGACAAGCCGTACGAGCAGCGGCGCGACGTCCTGTACCAGGACTTCTCCGGCGCCGCGGGGCACATGATGGTGGTGGGCGGCCCCCAGTCGGGCAAGTCCACCCTGCTGCGCACGCTCGTCTCCTCGTTCGCACTCACCCACACGCCCCACGAAGTGCAGTTCTACTGCCTGGACTTCGGCGGTGGCGGCCTCACCGCGGTGAACGACCTGCCGCACGTCGGCGGGGTGGCGTCCCGGCTCGATCCCGAGCGGGTGCGGCGCACGGTCGCGGAGGTGGCGGGCATCCTCAACCGGCGCGAACGGTTCTTCCGCAGCCACGGCATCGACTCGATCGCCACCTACCGGCGCCGCCGCGCGGCCGGTGACCTGCCCGGCGAGGTCTGGGGCGACGTCTTCCTGGTCGTCGACGGCTGGGGCACGTTCCGCAACGACTACGAGGGGCTGGAAGGCGTCGTCCACGACATCGCCGGGCGGGGCCTCGGCTACGGCGTGCACGTGGTGCTCTCCGCGTCGCGGTACATGGAGGTGCGCGCGGCGCTCAAGGACCAGATCCTGGGCCGGCTGGAGCTGCGGCTGGGCGACGCCATGGACTCCGAGTTCGACCGCAAGGTCGCGCTGAACGTCCCCGCGGGCGTGCCGGGACGCGGCCAGGTCCCGCAGAAGCTGCACTTCATGACCGCGCTGCCGCGCATCGACTCGCAGTCCGAGGTCGACAGCCTTCCGCAGGCGACGGCCCAGCTCGTGCGGACGGTGAGCGGCGGCTGGCAGGGACCGCCCGCCCCCGCGGTGCGGCTGCTGCCGCGCAAGCTGCCCGCCGACCAGCTGCCCAAGGGGTTCGAGTTCCCGCAGCACGGCATCGCCATCGGCATCGACGAGGCCGCTCTGGAACCGGTCTTCGTCGATTTCGACACGGACCCGTTCCTGCTCGTGTTCGGCGACAGCGAGTCGGGCAAGACCAACCTGCTGCGGCTGATCGCCAAGCAGATCGCCGAGCGCTACACGCCAGCCGAGGCGCGCATCGTGGTCGGCGACTACCGGCGCACCATGCTGGAGGCGGTCTCCGAGGATCACCTGCTGGAGTACGCGCCCATGGCGTCGGCCATGCAGGTGCACATGGACGCCATCGGCCAGTTCATGGAGCGGCGGGCGCCCAAGCCGGACATCACCCCGCAGCAGTTGCGCGACCGCAGCTGGTGGAGCGGCCCGCAGCTGTTCGTCGTCGTCGACGACTACGAACTGGTCGCGTCCGGCTCCGGCAACCCGATGACCCAGCTCGTGGAGCACCTGCCGTTCGCCCGGGACGTGGGCGTCAAGTTCATCGTCGCGCGCAGCTCGGCGGGCGCCTCGCGGGCCATGTACGAGTCGTTCCTGCAGCGGCTGAAGGAGCTCGGCGCGCAGGGCGTGATCCTTTCGGGTGATCCGAGCGAGGGCGACATCCTGGGCAGCGTACGGGCGCGCCCCATGCCTCCCGGACGTGGCGTGTTCGTGTCACGCAAGCGCGGGACGCCGCTGATTCAGGTGGGCTTGCTTCCGCAACGCCACTAGGGTGATCGGACCCGGACGCCGAAACGGGGGCGTGCGGAGAGAACGGGGAGGTTGCAGCGGTGAGTTCGCACGGGGGCGGCGGCGCGCCGGACACGGGCAGGGCGTTCGACACGTTGTCGGGGGTGAACCCCGCGATGGCGCTGGACATCCAGCACAAGGCCATGGCGGGCTTCAAGAAGCGCGTCGACGACCTGCTGCGGGAGCTGGGCGAGTCGGAGGCAGCACCGGCCAAGGTCGGCCGGGACCGCCTGCAGCGGGCCCAGTTGGGCTCCGCGGAGTTCAAGGAGGCGCAGTTCCTCTACGACTCGTACGCCGTCGTCCACGACGAACTGGAGAAGCTGTCCAAGGCCCTGGGCACGCAGATCGAGAGCATGGGGCTGGCGGTGCACGCCTCGCGGGTGGGCTACGAGAACCTCGACGCGGACATCAAGGCGCGGATGAGGGCGGTCAACGCGGAGGCGGAGAAGTACTACGTGGCGGGCCGGGACCCGTACGCGGAGCGGCCGGCGGGTACGACCGATGCGACCGGTGCGACCGGTGCGACGGGTGAGACCGGTACCGGTGGTACGAGAGGCGCTGCCGGCACGCCGGAACCCTCCACCACCGAGGCGGGAGAGTACTGATGGCCGGGCAGACAGGCCGCGGAACACCGCAGCCGGGGCGTACGGACTTCGAGTCCATGACGCACGAGCAGTTGGCGGCGCTGCTGGACTCGGCGAGCTCGGCTGGCGCGTCCCAGCTGGCGACGAAGCTCGCCAAGGCCTCGTCGACGATCACGAAGATCGGCGACGACCTCATGACGTACGTCAAGGGCCTCGAATGGCAGGGCGAGGGCGGCGACGCCTTCCGCGACTGGGGCGGGCAGAGCGCGGCGGCGACCCTGCGTCTGGGCCAGTACGCGGAAGTCGCCTCCCGCTGGATGGCGACGGTCGCCCAGGCGGTGGCAGAGGCGAAGGCGTCCATGCCGGCCACGTCCGAGACCACCCGGGCCGAGGCGGACCTGGCCAACGCGCGCAAGGCCTTCGCCACGACGCAGGAGCCGGGCGCACGGAACGACCCCGACGCCCGCAAGCTGGCCCAGACGGCCCAGTCCGACGCGGCGGCGGCACAGCAGCGCATGGAGGCGACGCGGGCGGAGGCGATCCAGCAACTGCGGAAGCTGGCGCAGACGTATGAGTACTCGGCGCAGCAGGTGAACAGCGTGGAACCACCTACGTTTGCGCCGCCGGCCAACCACTTGCCTCCTGGCGCTTGGCAAACTCCGGAACACTACGTCCCCCTGGAGGCAGGCGGCCCCGGTTCGACGACCGGGGCAAGCTCCCATCCCGCCGGCAACGTCCAGAAGAGCGAAGTACCCAACCCGACGGGCACAGGCACTACTGACAGGCAAACAGCCCTTACCTCCTCGTCTAGATCGCAGCATGCTCAACCACAGCCCGCTGCCATGAATATTGATGGTGTCACTTCCCTAGCCGAGACGCCGAACACTGCGCCTCTCAGCACAACTGTGCCGCAGAACGGAAGTGGGCCGCGTCTGGATGGCTCTTATCCCGTACAGCCGGTCCTCGGCCAGCCGATGAGGACCGGCCAGGTGAGGGTGCCGGGGCCCCAAAGCCCTCCACGGACTCCAGCACAAGTCCGTCCCTCCCTCCTTCCGGGACAGACAGGCGCCAACGGTAGCTTCCCCCGTCATCCGCGCGAAACCGGCATCATCGGTGGCCGCCCGGTATCCCCCAACGCCGGTCGGCCCTCAACCGGGCTACCACGAGGAACGGTCATTGGTGGGGACCCAAGTCAAGGACGCATGCCGCTTGGGCCTGTGGCCTCTCCCAGCAGCAACATGGGCGCAGGCAGTGCCTCGGGGCAGAGCACAGCACATGGACCTCGGCGACTTGCTGAAACCGGTGGCGTCGTGGGCAGTAGACCGGTTCAACCGGGCGGCACCAGCCCACGACCTTTTGCCGCCGGTGGCGCCGGTCTGGTCCGCCCACAGAAGGCCACGGATCCAAGTAACGGTTCAGTTGCCGGTCGGGCCGGAGGCACTGTGAACTCGATTCCAAAATCTGCCTTCCGTCGCGACATCCAGCAGGGTCAGAGTCAGCGGCGGCCGGATTACCTCGTTGAAGACGACGAGACTTGGGCCAGCACTCTCCGCCGCACCGTTCCTCCCGTCGTTGACTGAGCCGTCGGGGCACCTCGTTCAGGGAAGGCACATGTACAGCAGGAATCGCGCACGGCGCCCCTTTTCAGCAGCATCGGCAGCTCTCGGCCTGCTGCTGGTCGGCGTTGCCGCTACGCCCGCCCACGCTGAGTCGGTACGCGACAGGCAGTGGCACCTCGACGCCATGCACGCCGACGAGATGTGGCAGGTCAGTACGGGACGTGGCATCACCGTGGCAGTCATTGATTCCGGTGTCGACGACACCGTCGCCGACCTGACAGGCCAGGTCCTAGCTGGGAAAGACTTTTCCGATCAGCAGGGCGACGAGCATACCGACATCGACAATCACGGAACAGGCATGGCTGCACTCATCGCGGCCACTGGAGAGCGCGGCTACCTACACGGTTCTCACGGCTTGGCGCCAGGATCCAAAATCCTTCCCGTCCGGATGCGTTACAGCACGGAGGACTACGGGCAAGTCGACAGCCGTGCGCAGTACGCCCATGTGCTGAGTGAGGCAATTCGTTACACCGCGCACTCTGAGGCCCGAATTATCAACATCTCAATGGGAGTCGCAAACACCCCCGGCAGGCAGAACGCCGGAACACCCGAACTCGCCTCGGCTGTCCGATACGCAATTGCCAAAGGGAAGCTGATTTTCGCCGCCGTGGGAAACACCGGCGATAAGGACAACTCCATGCTATTTCCTGCAGCCACTCCCGGCGTCGTAGGCGTGGCGGCAACCGACAAGAACGGTAGGTCTCTGCAGCAATCCCAAAAGGGCCCCCAGGTCGACCTCGCCGCCCCTGGCGATGGCATCATCAACGCATGTACGGGAGGCACTCAGCTTTGTACAGGTAGTGGTACGAGTGCCGCCTCAGCGCTGGCGTCAGCTTCTGCCGCGCTTATCTGGGCCCAGCACCCCGACTGGACAAACCACCAGGTGCTGCGAGTCTTGTTGAATACCGCCGGAAAGCCGAAGAGCGGCGCTAACCGCACAGACTCCATCGGCTACGGCATTGTCCGTCCGCGAATCGCTTTGAAGACCCCTGGCAACTTGGGGCCCGCGGACGAGTACCCAATGGCCGACTTGGCTGCGGCAGCCTCTCAGGGACCGCCGAACGAGGCTTCACCGTCCGCGGGCCTGGGAGGCGACCGCACCGCGATCGTCAAACCGAAGCCAACGAGTACCGCCTCCGTTGAAGGTGACGGCGTCGACAGTTCGTGGCTGGCTCTGGGCATGGCAGCAGCCGCACTTCTCACAGCCGCAGTCACAATCCCCACTCTTCGAGCCCGGCGCCGACGTTCGGCCTCGGTACGGGTGGACCCGGCGCCCCCTCCTCTCACGCCGCCGTATCAAAGCCACACCTACAGCCCTTCGCTGGGGCACGGCTCATCGTCTTCGCCCGCCAGCGGTAGCGAACAGAGCCAGCGCCCTTGAAGCAAGGGGCCTAGCAGGATCAACTGTCAGTGACAGCACGCAAGGGATCAACGTGTCATTCGACGAGATGTGGGGCCAAGCCCGAAGCGACGCACTTGCGCGACAGAGAAGCAGCATGCGACTCAACCAAGTATCGAGCTCCGGGCGCGGTGGAGAAAACGGCAGCGACTACACGGTGACTTCTCCCGACCTGAAGTCCGTCGGTAACGAGGCGCAAGAGCTTTATCACGGCTTTGAGAGAGATGCGTTCCACGCAGGAGCCAACACCTACACAGCCGCGAACAACCTCAACGAGGATAACTTCAAGATCGGCTCGGCCTTGTGGACTGCGTGGGATACCTGGCGCAGCCAGGCGGAAGCACTACTGAGCGCCTGCGGTCACATCCATAATCACCTTGAGGTTACGGTCTCGACGCATGTGAGAGGCGAAGAGGCGCTAGTCACAAACCTGTCCGCCGAACAAATCGACAAGCACTTCAAGTAGGTAGGGCTGCATTGTGCTGACCTTCGAGCACCTTTTGACCGTCCGTCTAGGCAGCCTCCAAGAGTCGGTCGACGACTGGACTGAGACAGTGGCAAAGCTCGAAAAATTGGAGGAACAAGCAAGGAAAGGACTCCTCAGAAAGGCTGGCAAAGCGGACTGGAAAGGCGAGAATGCTGGCGTCACCCTGCCCTTCGTGAGGAAGACCGCGAAGGAATTCAGTGATGCAACGTCGGAGGCTCGAAGCATTCGAAACATCCTTCGTGACGCTCTGGCCGAGTTCGAGAAGGCGAAGAAGACCCTTAAAGAGGTCGTCGACGGGGCAAGCGGAAAGGGACTGCGCATCACCCCGGACGGCAACGTCGAGCACCTGATCCATCCCGAGCGCCGGGAAAAAGACTTCACAGGCCCGGAACCCTCCGAAGAGGACTTCGGCAAGGTGCGGAGCGACATCAAGACGGCCATCGCCAAAGCCAACGAGGCCGATGAGACTGCCTCGCGGGCCCTGCTCGCCCTTGTAGGCAAGGACAAGCACAACTTCGCCGGCACCAACTATGACTCCCTCAAGCAAGCGGGCAGGGCGCAGGATGCCCAGGACGCCACGGCGGCCGCCAAGATCGTCGCCAAGGGAGACGACGCCAGTCCCGGAGAAATCGCCCGCTTGAACAAGTACTTCAAAGAGAACAGGGGTGACCAATACTTCGCCGAGCGCTTTGCCCTCGAGGTCGGAGTCAAGGGCAACCTGGAGTTCTGGGCCGACATGGGCGACCCGAGTGACGGTTCCAGGCTAGCTATGGAGCACCCCAGAAGGATCAGAGAACTTCAGGAGAACTGGAGCCTGACGCTGGCCGCTGCAACGCACTCCGACAGCACAGAGATGACACGATGGAAGTCGGAGATGATCAAGGTCGGCGGTGACGTCATTCACACCCGGGGGACATCGGCGTACGGTTTTCAGGTTATGAGCAACCTCATGCGCGAGGGAACGTACGACAAGAGGTTCCTCCATGACTTCGGCCATGCTGTCGTTGTTACCGAACGACGAATTACCGGCGATGGAGGGATTTCGCCGAATCAAGCTTGGAATTCAGGGCCGGCTATGAGCCCGAAACTGAATTGGGCCGGTAAAGATACGGGTTCAGATCCTATGGCTGGCTACCTGGAGGCGCTCGGCCATAATCCCGAGGCATCACTACAGTTCTTCAACGGTTCAACCAAGATGGAAGGTGAAAAACTAAGCAACTGGGACTATTTCTTGGGTGATGGCAAACAGGCCCGCGACTGGCCAATAGGAGTGGACGGGAAGGCAACAGGATTCGACAACCTCGGTCACGCCCTTGAGTCAGCCACCCTGGGTTACGCATATGACGAGAAGAACCCAGGTGTCCCACCCACGAAGACAGCAGAACAGATAAGCGAGCGCGAGGCACGTACAGCACTGGTCTCGAAGATCGTAGAAAACTACAGCTCGGCAGATTCAATCGACAAACATTCGGGAGTGCGCGACAGCCTGGCGAACATTGCGGCCGGTCACATCGACAGCCTCAGTTACTCCATGGCTAACTGGGGTGGTAGTGGTGAGCTGACCGATAGAGACAGTCTGTTCAATCAAGACGACAAGCACCTTCGGGACATAGGTGAGTCCAGTACGGCCAACTTCCTGAGGTCCCTTGCCTCCGACAAGGATTCCTACAGCACCGTCTCAGCGGCACAACAGACTTATGGCGCAAGCCTCATGGCAGCACAGGGAGACCATCGGAGTAATGCGCTTGATGCAGGACTTCACAGCGTCTCAATGCACGGACTCCTGGATCAAGCAAGGTCTGAAAGCATCGGGGAGGAATTCGCTGAGAAGGCGAAGGAACGAAACAAGGAATTGGAAAAACAGGGCGAATGGCGCAATTTCGCGGCTGGCGCGACCGTAGGTGTGGTTGTAGGCGTAGCGTCCGAACTCATCATTCCCACAAGAGCAGCTGCCGCTATCGCTGTCCCGCTGGCTTTCGAAGTTGCTGGTGGCGCCGCTGAGACATACATGGCAACGCAGACAATCGATTGGCTTGATGAGAATGAGTTCAAGAATGACCAACAAGCTGTGGAAGGCATTCAAAAGGCCAGACTGGATGGACAGCGCAACGCCATGACTCCTCTTCTTAACTATGCCGATCAGCACGATATGTCACCAACGGAGGTGCGGGAATTGGTCCGCCGAGCTCGCGGAACTTACCACGATGGCGGAGAATATGCCGACACCGATGATGTTCGGGGGTGGTGATGATGCGGAGAATGTTCTCTTCTTTCCTATCGCTATCTGTCTTGTTCAGCCTTGGGGCATGCACCGTGGAGAATTCCTCCGAACAAGAAGACCGAGAAGCAACTGCATGCAAGAAACTCCTCGGCGCATCCGGCGTAAGTTGGGTACAAAGTAGGACTCGCGGAGAAACGGGCGTTTCATCTTCGACCGAGAGCTTGGGGAGCGCCAAGTCCCTGTTCCACAAGCAGGCGAAATCCTGGGTATCCTCAAGCGAGAGAATCCCCGTCTTCGCTGACTCCGAACTGTGTCGGATTGTGGAAAAGTCACAGCCCTCAGCAGGCAGCCTTTCGATTAGGTACGGCGCTTCCGTCACGGCGTTTGATCACTCCTTCGGCGGAGCCGAAGTCGTGACTCTCATCAACAGCGACGTCAAGCTAGTGCACGGCAAGGGCTCATCCGGAAAGCGCAAATACTTCGTATATGTGAGATGCCAGGTAGAAGGCGCGTCGGCCGATCAGAAGGACGAAGTCCCTCTGGAAGGGGTTTTGACGGACACCCTCACCAGCTCAGGTAGCGCTGACGAACACCTGAAATATCTCTTGCGCTCCGCTAGTGAAGTGCTTCCAGCATTCCAGTGCCAAAACAATCCGCATGTACCAACAACGGTTCCTCCCCGCACCGAGTGAGGCTGCAACCCCGGCCACTCCACGGCCGCCTGGAGCGCCGGCTTCGACACTCGGCCGCTGCCTCCGTCACCGTTCGATGCGGCCATTCAGTGTCTAATGCTGGTCTGTCAAGTCTGAGATGCGTAGGGGGCGAGTCCCAACTACAGGCTCGCCCCCTCCACGTTCCGCGCTGTGAACCGTGTGTCAGCTCATCAGCATGCGGAAGCGGGCCGCGTTGCCCTTGTCCGTGTCCTGGTAGCCGAGGACCGAGTCGTCCAGGAGCTGGGCGATGCGGGCCAGCTTCTGGCACATCTGGTCCATCTCCGTGCTGCTGCTGCGCTGGATCTCGCCGTAGGCGGTCTTCGCCTCGCCTTCCCACGTCTCGGCGACGGCCTTGACCTTGCGCATGAGGGTCTCGAGGCCCTCGTTCAGCTCCCGCGCGGTCTTGCGGACGTCGATCGCGGCCTGGGTGACGGTGTCGTAATTGACGGCGGTGCGGTCGTAGTTGACGCTCATGGTGCGTACTCCTCGAAGGCGTTGGGCGCGCTGGTCAGGCGAGGTCGGTGATGCGGCTGGAGACCTGGTACGAGTTGTCCACCTTGCGGATCTCCGAGACGCGCGACTGCTCGTGCTCGCTGAAGCCCTTGACGCTCATCCGCATGACGTCCTCGAGGTCGACAAGGTTGTCCTGGAGCTTCTTCAGGTGCTGGTTCACACCGCGCTGCACGGCGTCGAACTCCTTGCCGGCCGCGCCCTGCCAGCCCGACTGGATCATGTCCACGACCGTGTTGAGGGAGGTCACGCGGCTGCTCACGTCCCGGTGGAAGTCCCGGATCTTGTCTGCGAGGTCGGTCAGATCCTGGTCGCTGTAATCGACACTCATGGTCTCTTGCCCTCCTGTAGAAACACCGCCTGGCGGGCAAGACTCGCTCCGAAACCCCGCGCGACGCGTGGTCGCAGCGTCGCACCGCCCCCGTGCCGTACCACACTTGTGGCACGTGGGAGCACTCTAGTCACTCGGTTCGAGGGTTCCAACTGCAAAGCCACTCAGGGGTAGTTCGTGGCCAGTATGGTGACTGGCGATCGTTGCTGAGCAGTCGAAGGGATCTCCGCCATGGCCGGTGTGCCGGACGAGGACGTCAAAGCACGCAAGGAGCGGGAGCGGGACGAGCTGTACGGGCTCGACATCTCGGGCGTGGAGTGGCATTGCGCTCCGGGAACGGAGGAGCACGAGGAACGCGTGGAGATCGCCTACCTCCCCCACGGAGCCGTGGCCATGCGCTCGTCGCTCGACCCGGACACCGTGCTGCGGTACACGGAGGCCGAGTGGCGCGCCTTCGTACTCGGGGCGCGTGACGGCGAATTCGATCTGGAGCCGGCGCCGGGCGGCGGCGTCACCGCCTCCTGACGACGCTTGTCGCCCTGTGGTGCGTGAGGGGCATCAGGGGCCGCCGCGGCGGCGCCGGTGCAGATCTCGCAGGACCACGGCCGCGCCCGTGACCACCACGACCAGGGTCACGGCGACGCCCAGGGCGTAGGCGGCATACCGCTCGTCGCGTTCCGCCGGGGTCTCGGCCAGGGAGAACGGCGCCACATCCGGCGCCTCGGCCCTGGCCACCCCCGGGTCGGGGGCCGGGGACGACGGCGGGTCGGCCAGGTCGGGCTCCTGGACGGCGCGGACCGGGTCGACCACGCCCCAGCCGACGAAGTCGTCACGGCCGTTGACGGACCGCTCGGCCGTGCGCTCGATCTGCGTGACGATCTGCGCCGGTGACCACGTGGGGTGCTTCTCCTTCAGCAGGGCCGCCACCCCGGCGACGAACGGCGCCGAGAAGCTCGTACCGCTGTCGGTGCACTGCCCGCCACCGGGGACGGTGGAGACGATGTCGACGCCCGGTGCGGCGACCCCGACGAAGCTGCCGGGCTGCGAGAAGGCCGCGCGTTCGTTGTTCCGGTCCGAGGACGCCACGGCGAGGACGCCGTCGAAGGCCGCCGGGTACGTCTCCTTGGGCTTGCCGTCCAGGCCGTCGTTGCCCGCGGACGCGACCACGACCACGTCTTTGTCGAGGGCCTCGCGCACGGCCCGGGCCAGTCCGGACGACCCGGACAGGGGCTGGGTGGTGTCCTGGGAGATGTTGATGACGTCGGCGCCCTGGGCGACCGCGTGGGTGATGGCCTGGGCCATCGTGTCGGAGTCGCCGTTGCTGTCGGCGTCGTTCTGGCGGATGGGGATGATGGTGGCCGCCGGGGCGAGGCCGACGAAGCCGGTGCCGTCGGCCGGGCGGGCGGCGATGATGCCGGCCACCTTGGTGCCGTGGCCCACCTCGTCCTCGGTCGGGTCGCCGCCCTTGTCCAGCAGGTCGCGGCCGGCCGCCTTGTCGACGGCTCCGGCCAGCTGCCGGTTCGTGTCGTCGACGCCGGTGTCGATGACGGCGACCCGCACCCCCTTGCCCTTCTCGGTGCCCTCCCACAGTTCGTCCAGCAGCACGCGCTGCAACGACCAGGGGCGTGCCGTGAACTTCTGCTTGCTGGGGAACGTGCACGCCCCGCTGCCCGCCAGCCCGGTGGGCGCTCGCAGTCCCTCCGGCGCCGGAGCGGCGGGGTCGGGCGTGGGCGGGCAGGCGCTCAGGGCCGTGAGCGCGAGCGCCGCGGTGAGCAGCACGGTCTTCGTCGGGCGCACCGGTGCGGAGCTCCTGTTCTTCGGTGCCCGGCAGGAGGGCACGCCGTCGGGGCGGGACGGCACGGGTCACGAACCCTGGGGCTGGCGGGCGCTGTTGGTGTCGAGCCGCGGGCCCTTGGCCAGGAACTCCGACCACACGAGCGGCACCTTGGCCGGCCGGACGTTCTGGTAGCCGAGCTTGACCTGGGCCTCGCTCGGCTCCGGGCTTCCGTCCGACGGCTTCCGGTCGCCGTCGGCACCGATCTCCGACGTGTCGGCGTCGCTGTCCCCGTTGGCCTGGACGGCGTAGCGCAGACCGGTGTCGGTGACCAGGAAGAGGGCACCGGACTCGGTGGCGGACCCCTGGATCTGCGTGTACAGCAGCCCTGTTCCGGGCGTGGCGTAGGTGCTGGTGCCGTCCGATGTGATCCGGGCCGGGTAGTCCTTGCCGGCCCAGGTGCTGAGCGTGGTGGCGCCGTTCTCGTCCACCGCGCGCAGGACGCTGCACACCGTGTCACGCCCGTCCCCGGACGCGGAGTTGACCTGGTGGAGGCGGCGGTCCGGCCAGTCGGCCCGCTGGCCCTCGAAGGGCTCGGGGTCGGCCGTGAAGTCCTGCAGGCCGACGCTGCGGGCCTTGCCGTTCATGTCGAGCCGGGCGGTCTGAGGGGAGTTGATGAGCAGCCAGGCGGTGAACTCGCTGACGGGCTGCACCTTGCCCGGCAGGACGACGTGGAACCTCGTCCCCTCGCCCGTCTCGGTCTCCAGTACCGTGCCGACGCGGTTCTCGTCGGCCGACAGGGCGCCCGGGACGTTCGCGGGGGAACCGACACCGGGCGGCAGCTGCGGGAAGGCGATCGCGTCGCCCGTGTGCAGGGTCGCCAGCCACTCCTTGGTGACGAGCTGCGGCTCGCGCGACCCGACGAGCGTCTCGGTGAGCGGGTCCGACTCGGTGCCCGTCACGGGGTAGGCGCTTCCCCCGGATTCCACCAGGTAGCGCCGGCCCGTCCGGGTCTTCACGTACAGCGCCTCCCCGCCGGTCAGCCGGTCGCGGCCGTCGGTCTTCGCCGCCTCCCCGGACGCCAGGACGAACGTCGCCTCCTGGACGGTGTCGCCCTTGCCGCCGGGCTGTTCGCACACCGCCCAGCGCTTGGCCCGGCCGGCCTCCTCGGGCGAGGGCAGCCGGTCGGGTGCGTAGGGGATGCCGAGGATGGGGCCGCGCGGTGGCTTGCCGGCGTCGAGGATGTCGTCGCTCACCTGGATGACCTGGTAGCTCGCGTCGTTCATGAGCAGCCGGGCGGAGGCCAGGTTCAGGACGGGGTGCAGCCGGGTGGTGCCGTCCGTCTTCAGGACGACGTACCGGGTGGTCGACTGTTTGCCCACGATGACCCGGGTGCCGGGCTTGTCCCAGCCGGAGGGCGCGGTGGGCTGGAACATCCCCCAGGCGCCGAAGGCGGCCAGGGTCAGGGCGCCGGCGACCAGGCTCGGCACGACCGCTCGCAGCGGTTTCGGAGCGCCCTCCTCCGTCCCGGTCGGGGAGGGCTGGAGGAAGGCCGCCAGCAGGCGCCGCTTCGCGAACGTGTAGGCGTTGAGCTCGTCCCGCCGTGATGCCATCAGTGACCGTCTCTCCCCGTGTCGGTCCCGGAGGTCGTCGTCCCCACCCTGCGTTGTCGGACCGGGCCCCTACTATGCCTGGTGATCGCGCGGGCTGTCGGAGCGGGTACGGTGGCCGGACCGTCAAGAGCCCGGCGCGGTGCCGTCATTGCTGCCGACGCGAGGAAAACGGGGGACTCGGGGATGGCTTCCACAACACGGGTGCGTGCGCGTGGCCGCGGGCGCCCCCAGGCGACCCCGGCGGCGGGCGCCGCGCCCGGTCCGGGCGCTTCCGCGACGGTGGCGCCCGCTTCCGCGCCCGGCGCGCATCAGCTCCGCCTGCGCCGCGGCCCCGGCGGATCGTCCCGGCTGCAACGGGTCGTGCTGGTCGAACTGGCCTCCGCTGCCGTGCTGGCCGGCTGGGTCGTCGGCACCGCGGGGCTCGTGGTGGCCGCCGTGCTCGCCGCGGGGCTGCTGGGCCTCGCCTTCGTGCGGCGTCGCGGCCGTTCCGTGCCCGACTGGTGCGCCACCGCGTGGGCGCTGCGGAACCGGCAGAAGCGTGCCGACGCCCTGGAGATCCCGCCGGGGACCGAGCCGGGCCTGGTGCCGGCCCTGGAGTGCGAACCGGCTCTGCGCACCGGGGCGTTCGCGGTGCGCGACCGGCGTCCGGTCGGCATCGTCGGGGACGGCACGTTCGTGACGGCGGTCGTGCAGGTGGAGGCCGCCCCGTCCGCCCTGCGTGCCGAGCGGGGCCGTCAGCCGCTGCCGCTCGGGCTGGTCCGCGACGCCCTGGAGGTGGACGGGATCGCGCTGGAGTCGGCGCAGGTGGTGCTGCACACCCAGCCCGCTCCCGCCCTGCACCTGCCGCAGCAGTCGGTGGCCGTGGCCAACTACGCGCCGCTGCAGGCGCAGACGGGTACACCCGCGGTGCGCATCACCTGGATCGCGCTGAAGCTCGATCCCGAGCTGTGCCCGGAGGCCGTGGCCGCGCGCGGGGGCGGGGCGACGGGGGCGCAGCGGTGCGTCGTCCGCGCGGCACACCACCTGGCGAGCCGGCTGACGGGGGCCGGATTCCGGGTCACCGTGCTGGACGAGGACGAGCTGGTCGCGGCGCTGGCGACGTCCGTGTTGGCCAACCCGCTGGTCACCGCGGAGGCGGGACGGACCGAGGTGCGTCAGCGGCGGACGCGCGAGTCGCCGCGCAACTGGCGCTGCGACAACCGCCGGCACACCACGTACTGGGTCCGCTCCTGGCCGCGGCTCTCCGGCGCCGACGGTCACACGCTGCCGCAGTTCGTCGCCCGGCTCACCGCCGTGCCCGCTCTCGCCACGACCTTCAGCCTCACCCTGGCGAAGGGCGACGGCAAGGAGGTGTCACTGACGGGACACGTACGGGTGACGGGCCGCAGCGACGACGAACTGGTCGCCGCCCGGCGGGCGTTGGAGGAGGCAGCGCGAGAAGCCGGCGCGGGGCTGAACAGACTGGACCGCGAGCAGTTGCCCGGCGTACTCGCCACGCTCCCCCTCGGAGGTGCCCGGTGACGTACTCGCTTCCGGGGTCCGGGCAGACGCCGGCACCCGCTGGTACGCCCACACCCGCGGGTGGCCCGCCACCCACCGGTTCGCCGTCACCCACCGGTTCGCCGTCACCCGCCCGTGTGCCGTCATCGGTCGGTACGCCGTCCCCTGCCGGTACGCCTTCACCCACCGGCGTGACGGCAGCCGGCGGCGCGACGGCTGCGGCCGGCGGGGTGGTCCCTGCCGGTGGGGCGGCCCCGGCCGGCGTCATCGGGGGCGCGGGCGCCGTCGCCGGTGCGCCCGGCCGGTCCGGCGGCAGGCCCTCGGCGACCGGCCAGGTCGTCGACCGCCTGCGCAAGGGCTTCGGCCTGGCCGGGCCCCGGCACGGGCGCCACACGATCGGCGTCGAGCACCTGGACGCACTCGCCCTGCCCCTCGGGGACGACGGTGTGGTCGCCGGCGTGGACGGCGCGGGGCAGCCGGCGGTGCTGGGGGTCAACCGGCCCACGCCGTACGACGTGGTGCTGATCGGCGGCCTGTGGACCGCGCAGGTGCTGGCGTTGCGAGCCACGGCGACCGGCGCGCACGTCGCCGTGGAGACGGGCCGCCCGCAGGCGTGGCAGCAGATGGTGCACGCCATGGGTGGGGCGCAGAACGGCCTCTCGGTGCACGAGGTGGGGCGGGTCCCGCCGCAGGGCGCCTCCGCCGGCACCCCGGTGCTGGTGGTCCGCGACTGCGGCATGCGTCCTCCGCGCGGGCGGGTCGTCTCCGGCCCGTGGCAGTCGGTGCTGACCCTTCTGCCCTATCTGAGTCCGGTGGCGCCTCGGCTGCTCCGGCAGGCGCGGCTCGTCGGAATCCAGAGGGTCTCCCCGGACGAGGCGGCCGAACTGGGCCGCAGCATGGCCCTGACGCACGAGCAGGTCGAGTCCCTGCCCACCCTCGCCGACGGCATGACCCTCTGGTGCGCGGACCGGGACCGTCGCTATGTGCTGACCCGGCCCACGGACGCGGAGGTCGGGCTGCTGGGGACGCCCCGGCGGATGGACTGAGAGGGGCGGGCCCGGTCGAGGTACCGACTCTGCGCGCTCGGGGCGGTTTTCCGACCGTTCCGTCACCGTCGCCGTCTGAGGTGTTTGTCGGCGCCGTGTGAAAGTCCTCCGGTTCCGTGCGGTTTGTGACCTGAGAGGCCCGAGGCGGCCGACGGGCGGGGCTGCCGGGGCGGGGCATGTGGTGATTAGGCTGGGTCCGGGCACGACGTCACGACCCGTGGCCCGGCGTTGGTGTTGCAGGGGAAGAGCGGGGGAGCCGATGCACCGTGCTGCCCCGGACGACCGCGGAGTCGTTCGAACCACTGCGGACGACACAGCAGACAGAAGCAACGGTCGCCCCAGCACGGCATGAGGGTGCTCGACCACACCAGGAGGAACACTGTGAGCAGCGATCGGGACGGGATCCGCGGGGGCTGGGCGACACCCGGCGATGACCAGCCCGACGCGGAGTCCTCCATCGAGATGACGGGCGAGTTCACCATCGACTACGCGCCGCCCGCCTGGTACACGCAGAACGCCTCGGGGAGTTCCGGGTCGGGGCAGGGTCCGGAGGGATCCGGCGGGGCCGCCGCCTCGGCGACGCCGGAGGGGCAGGCTCTGTCCGACGGCCCCTCGGCAGCACCGGAAGGGCCCGGGGTGTCCGGTGGTCCTGCGGGTCCCGGGATCCCCGCCGGGCCGGAGGGGCCCGTGCCGCCGCACGCCGGCCCCGCTCCCACTCCCCCGCAGCATGCCGCCGAGCCGTTCGGGCAGCCCTCTCCCTTCGCCCCGGCGTCCGGACAGGCTCCGGCGCCCGGCGTCCCTCTCACGCCTCCCGGGCCGCCGCCCGCTGCTCCCTTCACGCCGCCCGCTGCTCCGTTCGCTCCTCCCGTTGCTCCGCCGAGCGCGCCCTTCGTGCCAACGGTGCCGCCCGCCGGGTCGGAGGCGTCGTCGGGAATGCCCAAGCTCCCGTCGGGCAGCGGCTTCGAGCCGCAGGAATCCCGTCCCGGGGTGCCGCCGCAGGGACAGTGGCCGTCCCAGGGCACGCCGGATCCCGCGCCGGCCGCTCCCGTCACGCCCCCCGCTTCCCCCGCTCCTGCTGCCCTCGCCCAGGACGAACCCGCGAACGGTGACCTGGAGAGTGGCGCCACCATGCGCTTCTCCGCGGTCGCTGTGAAGCGCGAGATCGCCGAGCGTGCGGCCGCGGCCCAGGAGCGGACGCAGGGCGCGGAAGAGACCCGCCCGCAGGGCGCGGAAGAGACCCGCCCGCAGGGCGCGGAGGAGACGCGCAACGTCCCTGAGGGCGCGGACGTCCCGACGGCCGCCGATCCGAGCGACATGGCCGGGCCGCACCGCGCATTGGGCGGGGAGGGCGGCGCCTCGTCGGCCGACGAGGCTGCTGACTCGGGAGTGCCCGGAGAGTTCACTCCTTCTGATGACGAGGGTCGTGACGCGGCTGCCGCGGACACCGCGCAGAGCGGCGAGCCGGCGCGTGAGGACGCGGCTTCCGAGTCCGGGTCCCCGCAGGGCGCTTCGCGGGAGGGTGAGCCCGTCGACGCCGCGGACGCGCTTGCTGCGGGTGACGCCCCGGCGGTGAGCGAGTGCGCCGATGACGCGGCCGTGGACGCCGGCGAGCCGGAGCAGCCAGTCGCGGAGGCCCCCGCAGAGGATCCACGACCCACCGAGACCGCCGAGACCGGAAAGCCCACCGAGCCCGTCGAGCCCGTCGACCAGGTGCCGTCCGACGCCACGCCGTCCGGAGACGGAACCGGGGGCAGTGACGCTGGGGACAGCGCTCCCCAGGGCGATGCCGGGTCCGCTGTCGCCGACCCCGGTGCCGCGGGCGGTCAGCCGGCTTGGACTCCCCCGGCCCCGCAGGGCGTGCCGCCCCTGCCGCCGTCGTACCAGCCGGCCGCACCCGCGCCCGCCGACCAGTGGCCCGGGCAGCCGGTGCCCCAGCCCGCGGTCCAGGCGCCGGCCCCGACACCGGGCCCTCACCCGTCACCGGCCCAGCCCCCGGCTCAGCCCGTGGATCCGAACGCCCAACCGCATCCCGCCGCCGCTCAGGGACAGCCGCCGTTCCAGCCGCAGGCTCCGCAGCCCGCGCCCGCCGCCTGGAACCAGCAGGCCGCTCCCGTGCCGCCGCAGCAGCCGACCGCCCAGCCCGGACCGCAGCAGCCCGCACCCCAGCTCGGCGGTTACGGCTTCCCGCAGCAGGGAGCCCCCGGCACCGAGCCGCAGGGCACCCCCGCCCCCCACCCCCAGGCCGGCTACGGCTTCCCGCACCCCGGGACCCCGAGCCCCCAGGGCGGCTACGGCTTTCCGCACCCGGGTGCTCAGCCCCCCGCCGCCCCCGCCCCCGCCCCCGATGCCCAGGGCGGCTACGGCTTCCCCCACCCGGGAGTCCCGCCGCAGGCACAGCCCCCGCAGGCGCAGCCCCCGCAGGGACAGCCTCCCCAGGCCCCGCACCACCCGCAGGGACAGGCCGGCCCCGGACAGCCCCCTCACGCGGGGCAGCCGGGACAGTCGCAGCCGCAACCACAGCCACAGCCACAGCCACAGTCACAGCCCCCGGTCGATCCCCGCACCGGTGCCGCCTGGCCGCAGCCCATCCAGCACGACCAGCGCCAGCCGACCAACCCCGGGGCCGCACCCCTCGGTTACACCGCCGCCGTGGAGCTGTCGTCCGACCGCCTGCTCAACAGCAAGCGGCAGAAGGCCAAGAGCAGCCGCCCGGCGACCGGCGGCGGGCGCTTCAAGCTCGGCGGGAAGAAGGAGGAGGCCGAGCGGCAGCGCAAGCTCGAACTGATCCGTACGCCCGTGCTGTCGTGCTACCGGATCGCGGTGATCAGCCTCAAGGGCGGTGTCGGCAAGACGACCACCACCACCGCCCTCGGCTCGACCCTGGCCACCGAACGGCAGGACAAGATCCTGGCGATCGACGCCAACCCGGACGCGGGCACCCTGGGGCGCCGCGTGCGGCGGGAGACCGGGGCGACCATCCGCGACCTCGTCCAGGCGATCCCTTACCTCAACTCGTACATGGACATCCGGCGGTTCACCTCGCAGGCCCCCTCGGGGCTGGAGATCATCGCCAACGACGTCGACCCGGCGGTGTCCACGACGTTCAACGACGAGGACTACCGGCGCGCGATAGACGTGCTCGGCAGGCAGTACCCGGTGATCCTCACCGACTCGGGCACGGGCCTGCTGTACAGCGCCATGCGCGGCGTGCTGGACCTCGCCGACCAGCTCATCATCATCTCCACTCCGTCGGTGGACGGGGCGAGCAGTGCGAGCACGACACTGGACTGGCTGTCCGCGCACGGGTACGCCGACCTCGTCTCGCGGTCCATCACCGTCATCTCCGGGGTGCGCGAGACCGGCAAGATGATCAAGGTCGACGACATCGTGTCGCACTTCGAGACGCGCTGCCGGGGCGTCATCGTCGTGCCGTTCGACGAGCACCTCGCCGCCGGTGCCGAGGTCGACCTCGACATGATGCGGCCGAAGGTGCGCGAGGCGTACTTCAACCTGGCCGCCATGGTCGCCGAGGACTTCGTCCGGCACCAGCAGTCGCACGGCCTGTGGACCTCCGACGGCAACCCGCCGCCGGTCGCCGCACCACCCCTGCCCGGCCGGCAGATGCCGGGTCAGCAAATGCCCGGTCAGCAAATGCCCGGTCAGCAGATGCCGGGTCAGCAGATGCCCGGCCATTTCCCGGGCCAAGTCCCCGGCCAGGTCCAGGCTCAGGCACCGGGCCCGTACCCGGGCCAGGCTCCCTTCCCCGGGCAGCCGCACCAGCCCGTCCCCGGACAGCAGGCCCAGGGGCCCGGCCAGTTCCAGCAGCCACCCCGACAGCCGCAGCCGCAGCAGCCCCAGCCCGGGCAGCCGTACCCCGGCGGCGGGCAGTACGCCCATCCGGGCCAGCCTCCGGCCCAGCCGGGACAGCCGTACCCCCAGGTCGCGCCGCAGCAGCCCTACGCCCAGCCGGGGCAGCCGGGGCAACCGGGTCAGCAGCCGCAGCCTGGGCACCCCGGGCAGCCCTACCCGCAGCAGGGCCACCCCGGCCAGCCGCCCGCCGCTCCCCCGCAGCCGGCGTACGGCTACCCGCAGCCGGACCGGCCCGGCCACCCCGGGCATCCCGCCCACCCCGGTGACCCCGACGGCCAGACCCCGCCGTCACCGTCCCCGCCCACGCCTCCTACGCAGTAACCGTCTCACCCGATCGGCCCCTTTCGAGGGGCCGTTCCCCTGTCGGGCCCGCGCCGTTCCCCTTCGGCGCGGGCCCGGCGCGTTCCGGGGCGAAATCCGTTGCCAGGCCCTGGCCAGCGGTGCGTCAGTGGTCTCGACCAATGGGCACGAAACGCTCGCCAATTCGTTATTTCCGCAGGCCACATGGGGTGAACGCGCCGTTGACGGGCGGAGAGGGCCGCTGATACACACACATCAACCCCCTGACAGCTGATCAACCCGTCCTACCCGTCCGAGCGATGACGCGAGGTCCGTCCATGGGCACGAACGATCAGAAACGCAGCCTCCCGCGCGGCCTCCGGCTCGTCGCCGTCGCCGGAGCGGCCGCGCTCACCCTCACCGCGGGTCTCGCGACCCCGCTCGACCCCGCTCCCCGGCAGGCGCGGGCGGCGGACGACGGCAAGCAGGTGCTGACTGTCGCGGTGGCGCAGAGCGTGGACTCGCTCAGCCCGTTCCTCGCGGTCCGGCTGCTCAGCACGAGCATCCACCGGCTCATGTACGAGTACCTGACCAACTACGACCCCAAGGACAACCGCGCCATCCCGGGTCTGGCGACCAAGTGGGAGTCCTCGCCCGACAAGCTGACCTGGACGTACACGATCCGCTCGAACTCGAAATGGTCCGACGGCGAGCGGGCCACCGCCGAGGACGCGGCGTGGACGTTCACCAAGATGATGACCGACGACGGCGCCGCCACGGCCAACGGCAGCTACGTCGGGAACTTCGAGAAGGTCACCGCCCCGAGCCCGACGAAGCTGGTCATCGAGCTGAAGAAGCCGCAGGCTACGATGGCGGCCCTGGACGTGCCGATCGTGCCGAAGCACGTGTGGGAGAAGGTCTCGGACTTCTCGGAGTTCAACAACGACAAGGCCTTCCCCGTCGTCGGCAACGGCCCGTTCGTGCTGACCGGGTACAAGGCCGACAGCTATGTACGGCTGAAGGCCAACAAGGACTTCTGGCGCGGGGCGCCCAAGTTCGACGAACTCGTGTTCCGCTACTACAAGGACCAGGACGCCGCCGTGTCGGCGCTGCGCAAGGGCGAGGTGTCCTTCGTCGCCGGGTCGCCGTCCCTGACGCCCGCTCAGGCGGAGTCCCTGAAGGGCGCGGAGAACATCCAGGTCAACGACGCGCCCGGCCGCCGCTTCTACGCCCTGGCCACCAACCCGGGCGCCCGGGCGAAGAACGGGAAGAAGTTCGGCGACGGCCACCCGTCCCTGCTCGACCAGCGGGTGCGCAACGCGCTGTTCATGGCGGTCGACCGCGAGGCCGTCATCGACAAGGTGTTCCGCGGCCACGCCGTCGAGGGCGAGGGCTACATCCCGCCCCGCTTCCAGGACTACTTCTGGAAGCCGTCCGCGCAGCAGAAACTGGCGTACGACCCGGCGAAGGCGGCGCGGCTGCTCGACGAGGCGGGCTACAAGAAGAACGGCGACGGCAAGCGCGTCGGCAAGGACGGCAAGCCCCTCACCTACCGCGTGCTGTGCCACGCCACCGACCCGAACGACAAGGCGGTCGGCAAGTACCTCCAGGAGTGGTGGGGCGACCTCGGCATCGGCGTCCGGCTCGACTGCCTGGACAACGTGACCGACCCCTGGCTCGCCGGCAAGTACGACCTGGCGTTCGACGGCTGGTCGGTCAACCCCGACCCGGACTTCGTGCTGTCGATCCACACCTGCGGTGCGCTCCCGGCCACCCCGAAGGACACGGGCGCGACGGACAACTTCATCTGCGACAAGAAGTACGACGAGCTCTACGCCCGGCAGCTCACCGAGTACGACCCCGCCAAACGGGCGGACATCGTCAAGCAGATGGAGTCGCGGCTGTACGACCTCGGGTACATGAACGTCATGGCGTATCCGAACGCGGTCGAGGCCTACCGGACGGACCAGATCAAGTCGATCACGACCATGCCCGCGAAGGCGGGGAACATCTACGGGCAGGACGGTTACTGGAGCTGGTGGTCGGCGGTGCCGGCCGACGCGAGCGGCTCCTCGGACAACGCGTCCTCCACGGGTGTCGTGGTGGGGATCGTCGCGGGGGTCGTGGCCCTCGTCGCGCTCGGCGGTTTCGCGGCCGTGCGCCGGCGGGCCACCGCCGAGGACCGCGAGTAGACGGGCGAACGGGCACTCATGACCGCTGACGCGACCCCCGCGCTGGTCGAGGACGGGCGGACGGCGGCCGGGCCGCGGGTGCGCCGGGGCTCGGCGTACCCGCGGTACCTGGCCGGCAAGGTGGCCGGGGCACTCGTCT
Organism: Streptomyces sp. NPDC003456; assembly: GCF_042878735.1. NCBI lineage: Bacteria > Bacillati > Actinomycetota > Actinomycetes > Kitasatosporales > Streptomycetaceae > Streptomyces > Streptomyces sp. NPDC003456. The sequence goes on along the minus strand of NZ_JBIAOK010000004.1, from coordinate 1,050,486 downwards.
CGCTGCTGGCCGTCCTCGTGACCAGCTTCTTCCTCTTCCGGCTGATCCCGGGCGACCCGGTGAAGACCATGACGGGCGGCCGCCAGGTCTCCGCCGAGCAGCTGGCCGCCTACCGCGAGGAGTTCGGACTCGACCTGCCGCTGTGGCGGCAGTTCACCGACTACTGCGCCAAGGCGCTCACCGGCGACCTCGGGACGTCGTACCAGTTCCGCACCCCCGTCGTCGACAAGATCACCGAGGCGCTGCCGAACACCCTGCTGCTGACGGTGACCGCGTTCGTCCTGTACACCGTCCTCGGCATCTTCCTGGGGACCCGCTCGGCGTGGCGGCGCGGCGGGACGGGCGACCGGGTCAACACCGGCCTCGCGCTGACGCTGTACTCCATCCCGTCCTTCTGGCTCGGACTGCTGCTGATCATCGTGCTGTCGGTGGGCATCGGCCCGGTCCCGGGGATGTTCCCGACCGGCGGCATGGAGTCCGGCGGCAAGGAGGGCTTCGCGTACGTCCTCGACGTGGCGCACCACCTGGTGCTGCCGGTGGTGACGCTCGTGGCGGTGGAGTACGGCCAGACGCTGCTGGTCACCCGGTCCGCGCTGCTGGACGAGATGGGCAGCGACTACCTGACGACGGCCCGCGCCAAGGGCCTGCGCGACGACCTCGTGCGGCGCCGGCACGCCGTGCCGAACGCGCTGCTGCCGACCGTGACCCTGATCTTCATCAACCTGGGCAGGACGGTGGCGGGCGTGATCCTCGTGGAGACGGTGTTCTCCTGGCCGGGCCTCGGCGGGCTGTTCTACCAGGCGCTGAGCGTGCCGGACCTGCCGCTGGTGCAGGGGCTGTTCTTCGTGTTCGCCGCCGCGGTGATCGTGATGAACACCCTCGCCGACCTGGTCTATCCCCTGCTGGACCCCCGGGTGGCCCGATGACGACGACGACCGGACCGGCCGCGGACCCGCGGGCCCTCGCCCGGCAGCGCCGCCGGGCCTCCGCCGCCCGCTTCTGGCGGTCCTACCGCACCGAGAGGGCGGGCCTGTACGGCCTGGCCGTGCTCGGCCTGTGTGCGCTGCTGGCCCTGTTCGCCCCGCTGTTCGTCGGCTCCGACGTGAGCAGCGTGACGCAGGCCCCGGGGCGTCCCATGCAGAGCCCGAGCACCGGGTTCCCGCTCGGCACCGACCAGTTCGGACGGGACCTGCTGGGCCTGGTGATCTGGGGCTCGCGGGTGTCGCTGCTGGTCGGGCTGCTCGCGGCCGTGCTGTCGGTGGCGATCGGCACGCTGATCGGCGTGACGGCGGGGCACTTCAGAGGCTGGTACGCGACGGTGATGATGCGGATCACGGACTGGTTCCTGGTCATGCCGACGCTCGTGCTGGCGATCGCCCTGGCGACCGTGATGTCCCGCTCGCTCACCACGACCGTCGTCGCGATCGGCGTCACCACCTGGCCGACCACGGCCCGCCTGGTGCGGGCGCAGACCCTGGCGGTGGAGACCCGGCCGTACATCGAACGGGCGAAGGCGCTGGGCGGCGGCCACTGGCACATCATGTCCCGGCACGTCCTGCCCAACGTGATGCCGCTGGTGCTGGCCCAGACGACCCTCATCATCTCCTCGGCCATCCTCGCCGAGGCGACCCTCGCCTTCCTCGGCCTGGGCGATCCGACGGTCGTGTCGTGGGGTGGCCTGCTGCAGGATGCCCGGGAGGCGGGCGCGGTCAGCGCCGGCGACTGGTGGTACCTGGTGCCGCCGGGCATCGCCATCGCCGTGGTGGCGCTGGCCTTCACACTGTGCGGGCGGGCCGTGGAGTCCGTCCTCAACCCCAGGCTGGGGGTGTCGCGTTGAGTCTGCTCGACGTCAGGAACCTGACGGTGACGTACCCGGGCGGGGCGGCCGCCGTGCGCGGGGTGGACCTGCGCCTGGACGCCGGCCGGAAGCTCGGCATCGCCGGCGAGTCGGGCTGCGGCAAGTCCACGCTGGCGCTGGCCCTGCTGCGGCTGCTGCCCGCCGGCACCCGCACCACCGGGGAGGTGCTCCTCGACGGCGAGGACGTGCTGACCATGAAGTGGGGCCGGGTGCGGGCGGTGCGCTGGGCCGGGGCCTCGGTCGTCTTCCAGGGCGCCATGCACTCCCTGAACGCCGTGCACCGCATCGGCGACCAGATCGCCGAGCCGATCCTGCTGCACGGGAAGGCGACACCGGCCGGGGCGCGGAAGAGGACCGGCGAACTGCTGGAGCAGGTCGGCCTCCCCGCGGCCCGGGCGCACGCCTACCCGCACGAGCTGTCCGGCGGGCAGCGCCAGCGCGTCATGATCGCCATGGCGCTGGCCTGCGACCCGCGGCTGGTGATCGCCGACGAGCCGACCACCGCGCTGGACGTGATGATCCAGGCGCAGATCCTCCGGCTCATCGAGCAGCTGGTCGCGGACCAGGACCTCGGCCTGATCATGATCAGCCACGACCTGGCGGTGCTGGCCGACACCTGCGACCGGCTCGCGGTGATGTACGCGGGGCGGGTGGTCGAGGAGGGCCCGGCGGCCCAGGTGTACGCGGACGCCCGGCACCCGTACGCCCGGGCCCTGTCGGCGGCGTTCCCGCGGATCGGCGACCCTGCGTCGCGGTTCGCGCCGCAGGGCCTGGCGGGCGACCCGCCCGATCCGGCCGCGCTGCCGTCCGGCTGCACGTTCCACCCGCGCTGTCCGGTGGCCCTGGACTCCTGCGCCGAGCAGGACCCGGGGCTGCGGGAGGCGGGGGCGGACCGGCGGGCGGCCTGCGTGCTGGCCGGCCCGGCGGGAGCGGGCACCGGCGAGGAGCGGCCCGCCGACCGCACGGGCCAGGCTCCGGGAGCGCCCACCACCCCCACCGGACCGGCCCCGCAATCGCCCGGCGAGCGTGCGGCCGACGACCCGGAGGCCCTGGAGGAAGCGAGGCCCGGCACACCATGACCATCTCCCCCACGGCCCCCGGCACCACGACCGCGCCCCTGCTGAGCGCCCGGGACCTGTACGTGACCTTCCCCGGCCGGCACGGCGGGCCCGCGGCACGCGCGGTGGACGGCGTCGACCTGGACATCCGCCCCGGCGAGATCGTCGCGCTGGTCGGCGAGTCGGGCTGCGGAAAGACGACCCTCGCCCGCAGCCTGCTGGGCCTGGTCGAACCGACATCGGGACGGGTCTCCTTCGACGGCCGCCCGCTGCGGTACTCGGGCCGCTCCCTGAAGGCGTACCGCAAGCGCGTCCAGCTGGTCCTGCAGGACCCGAGCGGCTCCCTCAACCCCCGGCACACGGTGTACGACGCGGTCGCGGAGGGCCTGCGCATCCACGGTCACGGCGGTGACGAGCGCGCGGCGGTCGCCGAGGCGCTCTCCCGGGCCGGTCTGCGTCCCCCGGAGCGCTTCTTCCTGCGCTATCCGCACGAACTGTCCGGCGGGCAGCGCCAGCGCGTGGTCATCGCGGGTGCCCTGGTCCTCCGGCCCGAGTTCCTCGTCGCCGACGAGCCGGTGGCCTCCCTGGACGCCTCCGTGCGGGGCGAGATCCTGGCCCTGCTGCTGCGCCTGCGCACCGAACTCGGCCTGTCCGCGCTGGTCGTCACGCACGATCTGGGCCTGGCGTGGAACATCGCCGACCGGGTCGCGGTGATGTACCTGGGGCGGATCGTGGAGACGGGCCCGGTGGAGCAGGTCCTGACGGCCCCCCGACACCCGTACACCCAGGCCCTGTTGTCCGTCCTCCCCAAGGCCCCGGGCGACCCGGTGGTCCTCACGGGCGAGCCCCCGGACCCCTCCCGGGTCCCTTCGGGCTGCCGCTTCCACGTCCGCTGCCAGATCCTGGCGAGCGGCGAGGCGGAGCGGGCGGGCGTGGCGGACGCGTGCAGGGGCAGTGATCTGCGGGTGCTGAGCGGCAGCGGGGAATCGCAGGTCGCGTGCCACTGGGCGGCGTCCCGCTAGGGGAGCTGGAAGCGCGCGGCCGGCCTCCCGCGGACCTGCGGACGGCCCTCAGGAGGACGGGGCGGCCTCTTCGGCCGCCACCAGCTCCCGGCACTTCTGCACGTCCCGCCCCATCTGCTCCAGCAGCGCGTCCAGCGTGTCGAACCTGGCCTGCCCCCGCACGAACGCCAGGAAGTCGACCGCGACGTGCAGGCCGTACAGGTCGAGCCCGACGCGGTCGATGGCGTACGCCTCCACCGTGCGCTCGGTGCCCTCGAACTGCGGGTTGGTGCCGACGGAGATCGCCGCGGGCATCGCTTCGCCCTGGGCGTGCAGCCAGCCGGCGTACACGCCGTCGGCCGGGATCGCGGTGTGGGGCAGCGTCTCGACGTTGGCGGTGGGGAAGCCCAGCTCGCGCCCGCGCTGGGCGCCCCGCACGACGACGCCCTCGACCCGGTGCGGACGGCCGAGGATCTCCGCGGCGCCCTCGACGTCGCCCTCGGCGACCAGCCGCCGGGTGAGCGTGGAGGAGAACGGCTCGCCGCCGCCCGCCTCGCCGGTCACGTACAGGTCGACGACCTCGACCTCGAAGTCGTAGGTCTTGCCCTGGGTGGCCAGGAACTCCACGTTGCCCGCGGCCTTGTGGCCGAAGCGGAAGTTGGGGCCCTCGACGACGGCCTTGGCGTGCAGCTTGTCGACGAGCACCTTGACGACGAAGTCGGCCGGCGACAGCTTCGAGAACTCGGTGGTGAAGGGGAGGATCAGCACCGCGTCCACGCCCAGGTCGGCCATGAGTTCGGCACGGCGGTGGTGGGGGGCGAGCAGCGGCGGGTGGCTGCCGGGGCGGACGACCTCGCTGGGGTGCGGGTCGAAGGTGACGACGACGGCGGGCACGCCCAGCTCCCGGGCCCGGTCGACGGCATGCCGGATGATCAGCTGGTGTCCGCGGTGGACTCCGTCGTAGGAGCCGATGGTGACGACGCTGCGCCCCCAGTCCTGGGGGATGTCCTCCAAGCCACGCCAGCGCTGCACTGTGCCTGCTCCTTGTCGAAAGCTCGTCGAACCCGTGTCGGTCGGTCGTTCGTTACTGCCTCGTGCGCAGGTCTAAGGGTGCCATGCCGGGTGCCTCCTGCCCGCATCGGCATGGGCGCTGTGACAGGGCGCACGGCACGGTGTTCCGGACCGGTGGCCGGGACCGCGCTCAGGCGGGTACGCGCACGCCCGCCAGGCTCTCGAGCGTGCGGCGCGCACTGGGTCCGACCAGGGCGGCCCACTCCCCCGGCTCCTCGGCCAGCCAGCCCGCCACGCGCACGGCGAAACCCGGCACGTGCCGGCCCAGGTCGACCAGGGCGCGGTCGAAGCGGGTGGCGCCCTCCGGGGTGCGGGTCAGGCGCAGGCCGATCCGGTGGGCGAGGTCGCGCAGGTCGTCGCCGCCGTCCCGGGCAGCGGCGTGCAGCAGTGCGTCCAGGACGTCGGTGTCCTGCTCGCGGGCCAGCAGCGCGTCGCGCAGCTCGCGGCGCAGTGGACGGGAGGCGGGGATGCCGGGCGGGGTGAGGACGGCTGCCAGGGCGCAGCGCAGCCGGACCCCGCCGGTCTCCAGCAGTGCGGTGACCAGGGGCAGGAGCGCGGCTCGGGCGGCGGCTCCGCGGTCGAGCCGCCGGTCGACGCAGGCGGCGAGGGGTCCGGCGAGGTCCGGGCGGTCCTCGGCGGCGTCCCGGAGGAGGGCGGCGACCCGGCGGGCGAGGCCGGGCGGGGCGGCGTCGGCCAGGGCCCGCAGGGGCTCCTCGGCGTCGGGGCGCTCCAGCCGCCGGGCGAAGGCGCCGAGCACCGGCTCGGGGTGGCTGACCAGGGCACCGGCGAGCGCGTCCGGCGGGAAGCGGGGGTCGCCCGCGGCGAAGTGCTCCAGTGCCCGGGGCAGGTGGCGGGCCCTGGTCTGCGGGTCCTGGACGAGCAGGGCGAGGGCGCCGCCGTGCAGGGCGGCGTCCGCGGGGCGGTCGAGGAGGGTGAGGGCGGTGAAGCGCAGCAGGGCGCGGTCGCCCGCCTTGGTGACCCGGGGCGCGACGCGCAGGCCCTGCTCGACCGCGGCGATCCTGCGCTCGGGCCGCCCGTCGCGGGCCCACCGGTCGACGGCCCGGCAGATCGCCGAGGGTTCCTCCTCGGCCAGTACGGCGAGCAGTTCGTCGGCCCGCCGGTGGGCGCGGTCGGCGAGGACGTCGGTGAGTTCGTCCGGGGCGCGGTGGCGGTGGGTGTGCAGCAGGGCCTGGGCGGCCGTGGCGACGGTCGCGTGCGGGGTCGCGGGCAGGGGCTGCTCGTCGTCGAACCAGCGGGCGAGCTGCGGCTGCACGGCCGCCGGGTCGGCGGCGAGCAGCGCGGCGACGGCGTCGAGGAACCGCGGTCCGGCCTCGCACGGGGGCCCGTCGGCGTGCACCAGCCGTCTGAGCAGGGCGCACCGCACGTCCTGCGGCAGCCGCAGGCCGGTCCAGAAGCCGGGCCCGGCCTCCGCGGGCAGCGGCCTCTCCTGCCGCCGCCAGGCCACGATCCGGTCGGCGAGCAGCCGCAGCACCTCGGTGTACGGCGTCGCGTCGGGTACGGCCGCGAGCGTGCCGGCCAGGAGCCGCGCGGCCCACCAGGAGTCCGGGTCGGCGTCCAGGGCGTGCATCAGGTCGGCCAGCCGGGAGGCGAGCCGGTCGCTGCCGTGCTGCCGGGACAGGTGCAGCAGAGCCTGGACGACGGGCCCGGCGCGGTGGTGCGGGACCGGGTCGGACGGTCCCTGCCCGCCTCGGTGGACCAGGGCGTGGAGCGCCTCGTCGAGGTCGAGGTGGAGGCCCTGGAGCCAGTCGGCGAGCTCCTCGTGGGCGAAGCGGTAGCCGGACCCGGCCGGGACCAGCAGGCCCTCGGCGAGCACGGCCGACGCCCAGCCGGTGACGCCGGCGAGCCGGGCGGGGGCAGGGCCCCACGGGAACACCGCTTCGAACGCCGCCCGGTCCAGTTCCCCGTGGCCGGAGAGGCTGCGCCGGGCGGCCTCGTGCACCTGCCCGGCGACCCGCGCGGCCAGCCGCCGCACCGCGGTGCCGTGCAGGCCGTTGCCGGCGGCCAGGCGGGTGGCGATGCGCAGGGACATCAGGTCGAGGTGGGCGCAGAGGACCTCGTGCCGGTCGAGGGCGGCCCCGGCGAGGTCCGGGGTCCCGGGGAGGGCGTCCCGGACCTCGGCGAGCAGGCGCAGGGTCAGCGGGTGCCGGGCGTCGGCGGCGGCGAGGGCGCCGTCGGCGACGCCGTGCCGCAGGCGGGCCTCCCGGGCCTGCGCCGCGGTGAGGTCGCCCAGGCGGACGCACGCGGGTGAGTCCAGCAGGGGTGAGGTGTCCTCCCAGTACTCCTGGCGGCAGGCGACCACCATGCGCGCCCCGGTGTCGCGCAGCCACCGCACCGTCGCCTCGGCCCAGCCGGCCGCCCGGCGGGCCAGGGCGGGCGGCATCTCCTGCGGGTCGTCGAGCACCAGCAGCAGGGGCCGGCCGAGGCCGGCCGCGAGCCGGGCGAGCCGCTCGGGCGTGGTGTCGCCCAGGCCGGCCGGGAGTGGGGCATGGGCCGCGGCCACGGCGGGGGCGGAGCGGTCGAGCGCCCGGCGGGCCGCGTCCGCCACCGAGGTGTCGCCGTCGCGCAGGTCGCAGCCGCGCAGCCACAGCGTGGGGTGGCGGTCGGCCTGGCGGCGGGCCGCGAGGGCGGCGAGTTCCGTGGTCCGGCCGCTGCCGGGCGCTCCCACGAGACCGAGGACGGTCGCCGAGCCGGCGGCGAAGGCCCCGAACGCGGCCAGGGCGTCCGGCCGTTCGACCGGCTCGGGGACACCGGTGCCGCCCGGCGGGCCGTCCAGGCCCGCAGCCGTGCCCGTCAGGGCCAGCACACCGGCCAGGTTGAGGTCGGCGCCGTAGGCGGGCACCGTCGCCGCGTTCTCCGCCAGGAGCGCGCCGAGCGGTCCGGGCGGGCCGGGGACACCGGCGTGCAGCGGCACGGCGAAGCCCACCTCGCGGTGGCCGGAGCTGAGGGCGGTGCCGAGCACGCCGACCACGGCTCCGGTGGCGGCGTCGAGGACCGGGCCGCCGGCCGCTCCCCCGCCCAGCCGCAGCGCGTCCCTGCCCGCCGTGCCGACGGCGAGCTCCAGCGCCCGGTCGAGCCGGTGGAAGCGGTCGGTCGCCGCGTACGTCACCGGCGTGAGGTCCAGGACCCGGGCCTCGCGCCAGCCGCCGGCGGGGATACGCACATAGGCACCGGTGCCGGTCTCCTGCCGCACGGTGACGGGCAGCGGCGGCACTCCGAGCCCCTCGGTGCGCACCAGGGCCAGGTCCAGGGCGGGCAGCGGCGTGACCGCGCCGGCGTCGACGACCCGGCGGCGGTCCCCGGCCCCGTGCAGGACGAGCCGGGGCAGGCCGTCGACGGCCTCGTGGCTGGTGATCAGCGTGCCGTGGTGGTCGGCCAGGAAGCCGGTGCCGCGGGGGCGGCCGGCCAGGTCATGGATGCGGACCAGGGCGTCCCCGGGGAACGCCGAGTCCTCGTGCCCGGCTGCGCCGGGACGCTCCCGGGAGTCCCGTGAGCCGTCCTCCGCCTCCCGGGACCGGTTTCGCGACGCCATCGTCCGAGCCTCCCCGCCGTACACCCGTGCCCTCGTGTTCGACGGTAGGGCGGTGAAGATCGGCGGGACAGATCACCGCGTGAAAGCGCCCCCTTCCGCTCCCCCGGTTCACTCCGAGCGCTGGCACGGACGGGTGAACGCAGGGGGGTGGGTGGATACACCCTAGGGGTGGGGGAACCGAGGGGGGACCGTGGAGCGGCGGAGGTGGAGGTACCCCGTGGCCGCCGCTCCACGGGCGGGCGCCCGTCGGCGGGCCGTCAGGCGAAGACGGCCAGGCTCCTGGCCTTGCCGCGCTGCTCCTCGACGAGGGCGAGGAAGCGGCCCTCCGGGTCGAAGACACCGACCGGGCCGGAGCCCGCGTACTCGTCGGGCATCTCCAGCCGCACGCCGTTGGTGAGCAGCTTGGCGCGCCGGGCGTCGACGTCCCAGCGGGGGAAGGCGGCCGCGGCGGCCTCCGCGACCGGCATCACGGTCAGCTCCTGCTGCAGCTGGTCGAGCGTGCGCGCGGCGTCCAGCTTGTAGGGGCCGACGCGGGTGCGGCGCAGGGCGGTGAGGTGCCCCCCGACGCCGAGGCCGGCACCCAGGTCGCGGGCCAGGGCCCGGATGTAGGTGCCGGAGGAGCAGACGACCGAGACGACCAGGTCGAGCACGGGCGTGCCGTCCTCGGCGACGGCCTCGCGGACGTCGTACACGCCGAAGGAGGAGACCCGCACGGGCCGGGCGGGGATCTCGAACTCCTCGCCCTCCCGGGCGCGCTTGTACGACCGCACGCCGTTGATCTTGATGGCGCTGACCTTGGACGGCACCTGCATGATGTCGCCGGTCAGCTCGGCGATGCCGGCGTCGACGGCCTCGCGGGTGACCCCGGAGGCGTCGGTGGAGGAGGTGATCTCCCCCTCGGCGTCGTCGGTGAGGGTGTTCTGCCCGAGCCGGATGGTGCCCAGGTACTCCTTCTCGGTCAGTGCGAGGTGGCCGAGGAGCTTGGTGGCCTTCTCGACGCCGAGGACGAGGACGCCCGTCGCCATCGGGTCGAGCGTGCCGGCGTGCCCGACCCGCCGCGTCCGGGCGATGCCGCGCATCTTGGCGACCACGTCGTGCGAAGTGAAGCCCGACGGCTTGTCGACGATGACGAGGCCGTCGGGCGTGGTGTGCTTCTGCGTCATTCGGCGGTGTCGTCCGTCTCGTCGTCCTCGTCCGGCTTGCGGTACGGGTCGGCGTCGCCGGCGTACTTCGCCCCGGCGGACGCCTCGCGCACCTTCTCGTCGGACTGGCGCGCCTTGTCGAGGAGGTCCTCGATGGTGCGCGCGGTGTCCGGGAGGGCGTCCATGACGAAGGTGAGGGTCGGCGTGAACTTCACGCCGGCTGCCCGGCCGACCTCGGAGCGCAGGACACCCTTGGCGCTCTCCAGGCCGGCGGCGGCCGCCGCGCGCTCCTCGTCGTCCCCGTACACCGTGTAGAAGACGGTCGCCTCCCTGAGGTCACCCGTCACCCGGGTGTCCGTGATGGTGACGTGCGAGCCGAGCCGCGGGTCCTTGATCCCGCGCTGCAGCTTCTGGGCCACCACCTCTCGGATGAGGTCCGCCAGCCTTTTAGCCCGCGCGTTGTCGGCCACTGGTCCGTCTCCCGTTCTTTCCTGTCCGGTTCGTTCTGGGTTCGTCAGTCGTCTTCGCCGTGGAAGCGCCGCCTGACGGACAGCAACTCCACCTCTGGGTGCCCGGCCACCAGCCGTTCGCACCGGTCGAGCACGTCGCTGAGGTGCCCCGCGTCGCCGGACACCAGCGCCAGGCCGATGACGGCCCTGCGGTGGAGGTCCATGTGGTCCACCTCGGCCGCGCTCACGGCGTGCTTGCGCTGGAGCTCGGCGACGATGGGGCGGACGACGGAGCGCTTCTCCTTCAGCGACCGTACGTCGCCGAGAAGCAGGTCGAAGGACAGAGTCCCCACGTACATGTGTGTCCGGATGACCCGCCGGTACGGGATCGATGGCCCTGCGCTGTCGGGACGGCAGGAACACCAGGAACGTTACCGCGAACGGGCCGGGGGCTCGATCGGGTTTTCCGGTGCGCACGGCGCCCCAACGGCCAGCCGGCCGACGCGGCGGTGCCGCGTCGGCCGGTCAGGACACCGTGGGCGTTACGCCCGCGGCTTCTCGCGCATCTCGTACGTCGCGATGACGTCGTCGACCTTGATGTCGTTGAAGTTGCCGAGGTTGATACCGCCCTCGAACCCTTCGCGGATCTCGGTGACGTCGTCCTTGAAGCGACGCAGGCCCTCGATGTTGAGGTTCTCCGCGACCACCTTGCCGTCGCGGATGAGGCGGGCCTTGGTGTTCCGCTTGACCTCGCCGGAGCGGATGAGCACACCGGCGATGTTGCCCAGCTTGGACGACTTGAAGACCTCGCGGATCTCCGCCGTACCGAGCTCGACCTCTTCGTACTCCGGCTTGAGCATGCCCTTGAGGGCCGCCTCGATCTCCTCGATCGCCTGGTAGATGACCGAGTAGTACCGGACGTCCACGCCCTCGCGCTCCGCCATCTGCTGGGCACGTCCGGCGGCGCGGACGTTGAAGCCGATGACGATGGCGTCCGAGCCCATGGCCAGGTCGATGTCGGACTCCGTGACCGCACCGACGCCGCGGTGCAGGACGCGGATGTCGACCTCTTCGCCGACGTCCAGCTGGAGCAGGGAGGACTCCAGGGCCTCGACGGACCCGGAAGCGTCACCCTTGATGATGAGGTTGAGCTGCTGGACCTCGCCGGCCTTGAGCACCTTGTCCAGGTCCTCGAGCGAGACGCGGCGCGTGCGCTTGGCGAAGGCCGCGTTGCGCTCGCGGGCGGCGCGCTTCTCCGCGATCTGACGGGCCGTACGGTCCTCGTCCACCACGATGAAGTTGTCGCCGGCACCCGGGACGTTGGTCAGACCCAGGACCTGCACCGGCGTCGAGGGACCGGCCTCGGCGACGCTGTTGCCGTTGTCGTCGTGCATCGCCCGGACGCGGCCGTACGCGTCGCCGACCACCATGGTGTCGCCGACCCGCAGGGTGCCGCGCTGGACGAGGACCGTCGACACGGCGCCACGGCCGCGGTCGAGGCGGGACTCGATCGAGATGCCCTGCGCGTCCTGGTTCGGGTTGGCCCGCAGGTCGAGCGAGGCGTCCGCCGTCAGGATCACGGCCTCCAGCAGGGAGTCGATGTGCAGACCCTGCTTGGCGGAGATGTCGACGAACATGGTGTCGCCGCCGTACTCCTCGGCCACCAGCCCGTACTCGGTGAGCTGGCCGCGCACCTTGGTCGGGTCGGCGCCCTCGACGTCGATCTTGTTGACCGCGACGACGATCGGGACGTCGGCCGCCTTGGCGTGGTTGAGCGCCTCGACCGTCTGCGGCATGACGCCGTCGTTGGCCGCGACGACCAGGATCGCGATGTCGGTCGACCGCGCACCACGGGCACGCATGGCGGTGAACGCCTCGTGACCCGGGGTGTCGATGAAGGTGATCTTGCGCTCTTCGTCGTTGACCTCGGTCGCGACCTGGTAGGCACCGATGTGCTGGGTGATGCCGCCGGCCTCGCCCGCGATGACGTTCGTCTTGCGGATGGCGTCGAGCAGTCGCGTCTTACCGTGGTCGACGTGACCCATGACGGTCACCACCGGCGGACGGACCACGAGGTCTTCCTCGGTGCCCTCGTCCTCGCCGAACTCCAGGTCGAAGGACTCGAGCAGCTCGCGGTCCTCCTCCTCGGGGCTGACGATCTGAACCGTGTAGTTCATCTCGTCGGCGAGGAGCTGCAGCGTCTCGTCGGAGACGGACTGCGTGGCCGTGACCATCTCGCCGAGGTTCATCATGACCGCGACGAGCGACGCCGGGTTGGCGTTGATCTTCTCCGCGAAGTCGGTGAGCGAGGCACCGCGCGACAGGCGAATGGTCTCGCCGTTGCCGCGAGGCAGCATCACGCCGCCGACCGACGGGGCCTGCATGGCCTCGTACTCCTGGCGCCTCTGCCGCTTCGACTTGCGGCCACGACGCGCCGGACCGCCGGGACGGCCGAACGCACCCTGCGTGCCACCACGGCCGCCGGGACCGCCGGGACGGCCACCGAAGCCGGGACGGCCGCCGCCACCGGGACCACCCGGACGGCCGGCGAAGCCGCCACCGCCACCGCCGCCACCGGGACGACCGGCGAAACCGCCGCCGCCACCGCCGGGACGACCGGCGAAGCCGCCGCCGCCCGGACGACCGCCGCCACCGGGACGACCGGCGCCGCCGGGACCGCGGCCGCCGGGGCCGCCGCCACCGGGACGCGGGCCGGCAGCGGGACGCTGCGGCATCATGCCGGGGTTGGGACGCGGGCCGCCGGGACCGCCGCCGGGACGCGGGCCGCCCTGCGGACGGGGCATGCCGCCCGGGGTCGGACGCGCGCCACCCGGGGCCTGCGGACGGGGACCGCCCGCCGCACCCTGGGGACGGGGACCGCCCTGGCCCTGGCCCTGCGGGCGCGGGGCGCCGCCGGGGGCACCGGGGCCGCCCGGACGCGGGGCGCCGCCGGGACGGGGCGCCTGCGGGCGCGCCATGCCGGTGGAGCCGCCGGAGGTGAAGGGGTTGTTGCCCGGACGGGGACCCGCCGGACGGGCGCCGGGACGCGGGGCACCGCCACCCGGACGGGGGGCGCCGGGACGCTCACCGCGACCCTGGCCGCCCTGGCCGGAACCGGCCGGACGGGGAGCACCCGGACGCGGCGTCTGACCGGCCGGACGCGGGGCGCCCGGACGCGGGCCGGAGCCCTGGGACGGCGCGGCGGGGGCCGACGGCGGCGCGGTGAACTCGGGCGCGGCCGGAGCCGGGGACGCCGGGGCGGGCCGCGGCGCGGGCTTCGGGCCCGGGGTGGGACGGGGGCCGGGAGTGGCCGGCGCGGCGGGAGCCGCGGGCTTCTCGGCTGCGGCCGGCTTGGGGGCCGGCGGGCGCGGGGCGGCCGGACGGGCGGCCTGCGCCGGGGAGGGGGCTGCCGGCTTCGCCGGAGCAGCCTTGCGGGCGGGGGCGGACTTGCCGCCGCCACCCTGCTGGAGGGCGTCCGTCAGCTTGCGTACAACGGGCGCTTCGATGGTCGAAGACGCCGAACGGACGAATTCACCGAGTTCCTGGAGCTTGGCCATGACGACCTTGCTCTCGACACCGAACTCCTTGGCGAGTTCGTAGACCCGGACCTTAGCCACTTCGCTCCTTTGAGGTCCGGGTTGCGTCCGGACCGTCGCTAGTTCATGGGCGTACTCATCGCGTACTCATCGAGTGCTCATCGCAATCTCGACCTGCTTTCGACTCGCGAGGTACCTAGCCGCACGGGGTTCCGTACGGCACGTCTTACGGTGTTGCCTGCTCGGCAACTGTCGTCTGCTCCACGTAGTGGCGCAACGCCTTTGTGTCGAGCGCTCCCGGGGCGCGCAGTGCCCTCGTGAACGCCCGGCGGCGTTCCGCCTGGTCGAGACAGACCGTCACGGGGTGTACGTACGCACCCCGGCCGGGCAGCGTACCGCGATGATCGGGGACGCATTCACCCTCGATCGCCACGATCCGCAGCAGTTCGGCCTTGGCCGCTCGCTCCCGACACCCCACACAGGTGCGTTCAGGGCATGCGCGGGCGCGCGTCCGGCCAGACACTGCTAAGTCTACCTCCCCGTACGCTCCTCACCCCTTTGGGGCAGGATTCGAACAGTTGCCGCGCACAAACCTGTCGTGAACTGAACGACGCGCGGCCTGGATCTATTCCCCGGAGCCCTCGCCGGCCGGTTCGGTGTCCGGGCGGATGTCGATCCGCCAGCCGGTCAGCCGGGCCGCGAGGCGGGCGTTCTGCCCCTCCTTGCCGATGGCGAGGGACAGCTGGTAATCCGGCACGGTGACCCGGGCCGAACGGGTGGCCAGGTCGACGATCTCGACCTTGGAGACCCGGGCCGGGGAGAGGGCGTTCGCCACCATCTCGGCCGGGTCCTCCGACCAGTCGACGATGTCGATCTTCTCGCCGTTCAGCTCGCCCATCACGTTGCGCACGCGGCCGCCCATGGGGCCGATGCAGGCGCCCTTGGCGTTCAGGCCGGAGCGGGTGGAGCGGACGGCGATCTTGGTGCGGTGACCGGCCTCACGGGCGATCGCGGCGATCTCCACGGACCCGTCGGCGATCTCCGGCACCTCCAGGGCGAAGAGCTTCTTCACCAGGGCGGGGTGGGTGCGCGACAGCGTCACGGACGGGCCGCGCACGCCCTTGGCCACCCGGACGACGTACGAGCGCAGCCGCATGCCGTGCGGGTAGGTCTCGCCCGGCACCTGCTCCTGCACCGGCAGGATCGCCTCGAGCTTGCCGATGTCGACGAGCACGTTCTTCGGGTCGCGGCCCTGCTGGACCACTCCGGTGACGATGTCGCCCTCGCGGCCGGCGTACTCGCCGAGCGTCGCGTCGTCCTCGGCGTCGCGCAGGCGCTGCAGGATGACCTGCTTGGCCGTGGTGGCGGCGATGCGGCCGAAGCCGGACGGGGTGTCGTCGAACTCGCGGGGCTCCTGCCCCTCCTCGAGGTCGTCCGGGTCCTCCTTCGCCCACACGGTCACATGGCCGGTCTCCCGGTCGAGCTGCACGCGCGCGTGGCGACGGCTTCCCTCGGTGCGGTGGTAGGCGATGAGGAGGGCCGACTCGATCGCCTCGACCAGCAGGTCGAAGGAGATCTCCTTCTCCCGAACCAAGCCCCGCAGGGCACTCATGTCGATGTCCACGGCTACGCCTCCTCTTCCTTCTTGTCCTTGCGGCTGAACTCGACCTGCACGCGGGCCCTGACGATCTCGTCGAAGGCGAGCCTGCGTGCGGTGGGCTTGCGGCCCTTGACCCCGGGCACCTCGGTGTCGACGCCCTCGTCGTCGACCTGCAGGATCCTGGCGACCAGTTCGCCGTCCTCGGCCAGCTGGAACTTCACCAGCCGGCCCGTGGCGCGGACGTAGTGCCGGTGTTCCGAGAGGAGGCGTTCGGCGCCCGGGGTGCCCACCTCGAGGGTGTACTCCCCCTCGCCCATCGCGTCGTCCTCGTCGAGCTTCGCCGAGAGCGCGCGGCTCACCTCGGCGATCCGGTCCAGGTCCGCACCCGTGTCCGAGTCGACGACGACGCGCAGCACACGCTTGCGGCCGACCGAGTCCACTTCGATCTCTTCGAGATCCAGGCCCTGGGAGGCGACGAGCGGTTCCAGTAGCTCTCGCAGCCTCTCGCTCTGGGTGGTGCTCATCCGGGTGACTCCTCGGCCGCGTGTGCTGTTGTGGGATGGGGCGCTGTCTGGTCAAAGGGTATCCGGTCGCAGGGAGTGTTGCCGTCCACCCGGTCACGAACGGTGCCGCTGAGTGCCCGGGTGCCGGGGCCCGGGTACCGTGATCACGGGCGTGCAGCCCCGACGCCGCTTCTGTCCCGCCACGAGTCCCCGAGGACGTCTGACGTGCCGTTCCCCTCATCGCCGCGCGCCCGTTCCGGGCCGCGCAGAAGGAGCCTGCTCGCCGCCGGTCCGGCGGCCTTCGTCCTCGCGGGGTGCACCGCCGGTGACCGGACCGGCCCCGGCGACGGCACGACGTCCGCCGAGCGCACCGCACGCGCGCGTGCGGCCCGCGACAGCGAGGAGCTGGCCGCGCGCTACGACGCGGTGATCACCGCCCGCCCGGCCCTGGCGGAGCGGCTGCGGCCGCTGCAGGAGGAGACCGTGCGGCACGCGCGGGCCTTCGGCGGGGGCCGCGGGGCCTCCCCGTCCGGCTCGCCCGCCTCCCCCTCCGCGTCGCCGGCCGCGGCGAGCCCGTCCCCGGGGCCCGGGGTGCCCGGCAACGACAAGGACGCCCTGGCCGCGCTCGCGACGGCGGAGCGGGAGCTGGCCGACCGGCGGGCCAAGGCGCTGCTCGGCGTGCCCGGCGAGACGGCACGGCTGCTGGCGTCGGTGGCCGCGTCGGGCGCGGCGCACGTGTACCTGCTGACGGAGGGCAAGGCGTGAGCGAGTCGGAGGAGCGGGAGCTGCGGGCGCTGCAGGCGGCGCTGGCGGCCGAGCACGCGGCGGTGTACGGCTACGGCGTGGTCGGCGGGCGGATCGGCGAGGACCTGCGCACCGAGGCGCGGACCGCGTACGACGGGCACCGGGCCCGCCGGGACGCGCTGGTGCGGGAGGTGAGGGACCTGGGGGGCAAGCCGGTGGCCGCGGCGGCGGGCTACGCGCTGCCGTTCCAGGTGCCGGACGCGGCGGCGGCCGTGCGGCTCGCCGCCGAGCTGGAGGACCGGGTGGCCGCGGTCTACGCCGATCTGGTGCGCGCGGGCGACGGCGGGCGACGGGCCCTGGCCGCCGGGGCGCTGCGGGAGGCGGCGGTGCGGGCGGTGCGCTGGCGCGGCGAGAGCGTAGCCTTCCCTGGGCTCGCCGAGCGGGCCGGACAGGCCCCGCCCTCGGCGGCCCCCACGGCGTGACCCGCGGGGGCACGCACCGCGGACAGCAGGAAGGGAACGACTCGCGCATGGTTTTCGAACCGCCGCAGCGCCTGGTGAGGGCGCTCGGCGAGACGGCCCCGGACGGTGACGACTGGCTGGAGAAGCTGCCCGAGGCGGCCCGCCAGGCCGTCGCGCTGCGCGAGTTGACCGTGGAACGGGTCCAGCTGCCGGGCGGCCGCAGCAGCCTGGTGGTGCTGGTGCGCACGGCCGACGGCACACCCGCCGTGCTCAAGCTGGCGCCCGGGCGGGCCCGGCCGGAGGCGGAGCGGGCCGCGCTGGCGCACTGGGGCGGGCGGGGCGCGGTCCAGTTGCTCGAACCTCCGCCGTCGGCCGAGGGGGTGCTGCTGCTGGAGCGGCTGCACCCGGACGTGTCGGTGCGGTCGCTGCCGGAGGCGAAGGCGCTGCTGGAGGCGGCGGGGACGCTGCGGCGGCTGTGGGTCGAGGCACCGGCGGGCTTCCCGTTCGAGACCGTGGCCGAGCGCACCGGGCGGCAGGCCGAGGCGATGCTGGCGCGGGCCCGGGTCGACCCCGAGGTGGCCCCGCTGGTCGACACCGCGCTCGCGGCGCGCGCGGAGCTGCTGGCCGCGCCGCCCGAGCACCTGCTGCTGCACGGGACGTTCCGGCAGAGCAAGGTGCTGGCCGGGGAGCGCATGCCGTGGCTGGCGGTGGGGCCCGACCCGGTGGTCGGCGAAGGGGCCTTCGACCTGGCCCGGCTGGTCCGCGACCGGGTGGAGGACCTGATCGCGCAGCCGTCCGGGGCCGCCACGACCCGGCGCCGGGTGAAGCGGCTGGCGGAGTCGCTGGAGGTGGACCAGGACCGGCTGCGCGGCTGGACGCTGTTCCGGGCCGTGGAGTCGGGAGTGCGGGCGGGCCGTGTGGGCCGGCCCCGCGACGCGGAGCTGCTGCTGGAGTTCGCGGGCTGGCTGTGAGCGCCCCGGCCGCCCGGGACGCCCACGGCCGCCGCGGGTCCTACGCGGTGAGGCGGGCGACGGCCTCCTCGACCGTCAGCTCCTCGCGCTCGCCGGTGCGGCGGTCCTTCAGCTCGACCACGCCGTCGGCCGCGCGGCGCCCGGCCACCAGGATCTGCGGTACGCCGATCAGCTCGGAGTCGGTGAACTTCACGCCCGGGGAGACGCCGGGGCGGTCGTCGACGAGGACGCGGACACCGGCCGCGGCCAGCTTCCCGGAGATCTCCAGGGCCAGCTCGGTCTGCAGGGCCTTGCCGGCGGCGACCACGTGGACGTCGGCCGGGGCGACCTCGGCGGGCCAGCACAGGCCCTTGTCGTCGGCGGTCTGCTCGGCCAGGGCGGCCACCGCGCGGGAGACGCCGACGCCGTAGGAACCCATGGTGACGCGGACCGGCTTGCCGTTCTGGCCGAGGACGTCGAGCTTGAGGGCGTCGGTGTACTTGCGGCCCAGCTGGAAGATGTGGCCGATCTCGATGGCGCGGTCCAGGACGAGGCCGGTGCCGCACTTGGGGCAGGGGTCGCCCTCCTGCACGACCACGACGTCGACGTACTGGTCGACCTCGAAGTCCCGGCCCGCGACGACGTTCCGGGCGTGCGTGCCGGCCTTGTTGGCGCCGGTGATCCAGGACGTGCCGGGGGCGACGCGCGGGTCGGCGATGTACGTGACCTTGTCCAGGCCCTGGGGGCCGACGTAGCCGCGGACCAGGTCGGGGCGGGCCGCGAAGTCCGTCTCGGTGACCAGCTCGACGGCGGCCGGGGCGAAGTGCGCCTCGACCTTGTCCAGGTCGACCTCGCGGTCCCCGGGGACGCCCACGGCGACGATCTCGCCGTCGACCTTCACGAGGAGGTTCTTCAGCGTGGCGGAGGCCGGGACGCCGAGGTGGGCGGCGAGGGCCTCGATGGTCGGGGTGTCGGGAGTGGGGATGTCCTCGGCGGCCGGCACGCCTGCCGCGTCGACGGGCTTCAGCTCGTAGGTGATCGCCTCGGTGTTGGCGGCGAAGTCGCAGTTCGGGCAGTCGGCGAAGGTGTCCTCGCCGGCCTCGGCGGGGGCGAGGAACTCCTCGGACTTGGAGCCGCCCATGGCGCCGGCGGTCGCGGCGCAGATGCGGTAGTCCAGGCCGAGGCGCGCGAAGATGCGCTGGTAGGCCTCGCGGTGCAGGGCGTAGGACTTGGCGAGGCCCTCGTCCTCGGTGTCGAAGGAGTAGGAGTCCTTCATGAGGAACTCGCGGCCGCGCAGGATGCCGGCGCGGGGGCGGGCCTCGTCGCGGAACTTGGTCTGGATCTGGTAGAGGATCACCGGCAGGTCCTTGTAGGAGGACGCCTGGTCCTTCACCAGGAGGGTGAAGATCTCCTCGTGGGTGGGGCCGAGGAGGTAGTCGCCGCCCTTGCGGTCCTGCAGGCGGAACAGCTCGGGACCGTACTCCTCCCAGCGGCCGGTCGCCTCGTAGGGCTCGCGGGGCAGGATGGCGGGGAGCAGGACCTCCTGGGCGCCGATGGCGTCCATCTCCTCGCGGACGATGCGCTCGACGTTGGCCAGGACGCGCTTGCCGAGCGGCAGCCAGCTCCACACGCCGGCGGCGGTGCGGCGCACGTACCCGGCGCGGACGAGCAGCTTGTGGCTGAGGACCTCGGCGTCCGCCGGGTCGTCGCGCAACGTCTTCGCCATCAACTGGGACATGCGCTGGACCGGTGCGTTCGCCATGGTTCTTTCGCTCCTGCTGACGTGGGTCCCCCCGCCCGGGCGGGCCCGGGAGCGGGAGAGGGTGATGGCAGGAGGTTAGCCGGGCGGTGCGGGGCGGTGGAAATCGGTTAACGGCGGCGCAGCGGCAGCGGGGCGCCCATCACGGCGTACGGCTTGGGCGCGCTGGGGAACAGGACCTGCCGGGCCAGGTCCTGGTAGCCGAGGGAGCGGTACAGGGCGCGGGCCGGGCTCTCCGTGTCGATCGCGGAGAGGATCGAGCGGGGCTCGGCGGCGCTGTCGGTGATCGTGGTGATCAGGGAGCGGCCCAGTCCGCGGTTCTGGTGGCGGGGGTGGACGTGCAGCTCGGTGATGACGAAGGAGTCGTCGAGCCACTCGTCGTGGCCGTTCGCCCTGAGGTAGGGCTGGACGACGGTGGACCACCAGTGGGTGCGGTCGTTGGGCATGCCGTAGACGAAGCCGACGAGGGCCCCGTCGGCGGTGGCGCCCAGGGCGCGGGCGCCGGGGTAGGTCATGTGGCGCAGGACGATCTGGCGGCGGACGGCGACTTCGTCGGGGCCGAGGCCGAAGGCCACGGCTTGGACAGCCAGGGCCTCGTCCACGTGGGCGGACAGGTCGAGGGGGCCGATCACCAGGTCCATGGCGGGGAGCCTACAGGGGGGCGCCGGTCGCCGTCCGGGTGCCCGCGGCACGGCTCGGCCGCTCCGGCCGGGGCGATCGGCGGGAGGGGTCAGAACAGCACGCTCATGAAGGCGCCGACCTCTTCGAAGCCCACCCGGCGGTAGGTGCGGCGGGCGGCGGTGTTGAAGTCGTTGACGTAGAGGCTGACGACCGGGGCGACGTCGGCCAGGGCGTAGCGCAGGACGGCCGCCATGCCGGGGGCCGCGCGGCCGGTCCCGCGGTACTCGGGGGCCACCCACACGCCCTGGATCTGGCAGGCGCGGTCCGTGGCGGCGCCGATCTCGGCCTTGAAGACGACCTTGCCGTCGGAGCCGAAGCGGGCGAAGGCGCGGCCGGAGCCGACGAGTTCGGCGACGCGGGCCTGGTAGAGGAGGCCGCCGTCGCCGGCCAGCGGGGAGACGCCGACCTCCTCGGTGAACATCGCCACGCACGCCGGCATGACCGCCTCCATCTCATCCTTGCGGACGCGGCGGACGTACGGGTCGGGGGTGACGTCGGCCGGGAGGCGGTCGGCGACCATGAGGGGCTGGTGGCGGCGGACCTCGCGGGCCGGTCCCCAATGGGGTTCCAGCAGTCGCCACAGGTCGGCGGTGGCGTCGGCGGGTCCGACGATGGACGAGCAGCGGCGGCCGGCCCGGCGGGCGCGGTCGGCGAAGGCGCGGACGGCGCGGGGGGTCGCGCAGATCGGCACCAGGTTGGCACCGGCGTAGCACAGGGAGGTGAGGACGCCGTCCTCGTACCAGCCCCACATCTCGCCGCCGAGCCGCCACGGGTCGAGGCCGGCGATCTGCACCCGGGACGTCACGAAGGCGTTCGCGACCGGCTCGCGGTCGAGCACGGCGAGCGCGGCGTCCAGGTCGCTCGGTTCGAGGACCCGTGAGGTGGTCTGGGTCAACACGTGCGGGGCCTCACACACTGGGGTCGGCTGTCCCCGCACTATAGCTGCGCTGCTGGGGCGGGGCGCCTGGGAGAAGGGGAGAGACGATTCGCCGGCGGGTGCGGGTCCGTGGCGGACCGCCGCGCCGGGCGGGGAGCACGGCCGGCGGTGCCCCCGCCGGACGCGGGGGCACCGGCGGCACGGGAAGGCTCACCGGCCCGCTCCGGACCGACGCGGGGGCTGCGGCGGGGCGGGACTCGTGACCCGCTCCTGACGGGCGGGAGGGCGCCGCCGGCTCGGGAGGGCTCAGCCGGCGACGGCCACCGACGGCTCGCCCGAGGCGACGCCGTCCTTCTCCATCTGCTCGGCCAGCTTCATGGCCTCCTCGATGAGGGTCTCCACGATCTTGGACTCGGGAACGGTCTTGATGACCTCGCCCTTGACGAAGATCTGGCCCTTGCCGTTGCCGGAGGCGACGCCGAGGTCGGCCTCGCGGGCCTCGCCGGGGCCGTTGACCACGCAGCCCATGACGGCCACGCGCAGCGGGACCTCCATGCCGGTGAGGCCGGCGGTGACCTCTTCGGCGAGCTTGTAGACGTCGACCTGGGCGCGGCCGCAGGACGGGCAGGAGACGATCTCCAGGCCGCGCTGCTTGAGGTTCAGCGACTCCAGGATCTGGATGCCGACCTTGACCTCCTCGGCGGGGGGCGCGCTCAGGGACACCCGGATCGTGTCGCCGATGCCCTGGGAGAGCAGGGCGCCGAAGGCGACCGCCGACTTGATGGTGCCCTGGAAGGCGGGGCCGGCCTCCGTGACGCCGAGGTGCAGCGGGTAGTCGCACTGCGCGGCGAGCTGCTTGTAGGCCTCGATCATGACGACCGGGTCGTTGTGCTTGACGGAGATCTTGATGTCGCGGAAGTCGTGCTCCTCGAAGAGGGACGCCTCCCACAGGGCCGACTCGACCAGCGCCTCGGGGGTGGCCTTGCCGTACTTCTGCAGCAGGCGCCGGTCGAGGGAGCCGGCGTTGACGCCGATGCGGATCGGGGTGCCGTGGTCGCGGGCCGCCTTGGCGATCTCCTTGACCTTGTCGTCGAACTGCTTGATGTTGCCCGGGTTGACGCGGACCGCCGCGCAGCCGGCCTCGATCGCGGCGAAGACGTACTTCGGCTGGAAGTGGATGTCGGCGATGACGGGGATCTGCGACTTGCGGGCGATGGTGGCGAGGGCGTCGGCGTCGTCCTGGGTGGGGCAGGCGACGCGGACGATCTGGCAGCCGGAGGCGGTCAGTTCGGCGATCTGCTGGAGGGTGGCGCCGATGTCGGAGGTGCGGGTCGTGGTCATCGACTGCACGGAGACGGGGGCGTCCCCGCCGACCGCCACGGACCCGACCTGGATCTGCCGGCTCTTGCGGCGCTCGGCGAGCTTGGTCGGAACGGACGGCATGCCGAGAGAAATCGCAGTCATCTGCTGTGCAACCCCAAGTCGTGGATCAAGGTCCGGTCCCGTGAGCAGCGGGCTCCGGCCTTCGAGATTACGGCACGGGCGAGGGCTCGGGCACATCCCACCCGCAGCACCACCCGTTGGGGGGCGGCCCGGCCGAGAAGCTGCCGGGCCGCCCGCAACGCCGTGCGGCTAGGAGATCTTCACCGGGTTCACCACGTCCGCGACCAGGACGAGGATCGTGAAGCAGATGAAGATCCCGGCGACGACGTACGCGACCGGCATCAGCTTGGCCACGTCGAAGGGGCCCGGGTCGGGGCGGCGCAGCAGCCGGGCGAGGTTGCGGCGCAGCGACTCCCACAGGGCGCCCGCGATGTGGCCGCCGTCGAGCGGCAGCAGCGGGAGCATGTTGAACAGGAACAGGGAGAGGTTGAAGCCGGCGACCAGCATCAGGGCCATGGCCAGCTGCTGGGTGGGCGGGATGTCGAGGGTGAAGATCTCACCGCCGACGCGGGCGGCGCCGACCACGCCCATCGGGGAGTCGGCCTCGCGTTCGGCGCCGTCGAAGGCCGCGTTCCACAGGGCCGGGATCTTGCCGGGGAGGGCGGCGAGGGAGTCGACGGCCTCGCCCATCCGGTCGCCCATCCACGTCACGGAGTCGCCGAAGTCCTGTTTGACCACGCCCGTGGCGGCGCTGAAGCCGAGGAAGCCGGCCTGGACGTACTGGCCCTCGACGATCCGGCCGCCGGAGTCCTTCTTGGCGACCTGGTTGGTGGCGATCTTCGCCTGGAGGGTGACCTCGCGGCCGTCCCGCTCGACGACGATCGGCACCTCCTTGCCGGGGTTGGCGCGGATCAGGTCGGACAGCTCGTTCCACTCGTCGGTGCGGGTGCCGGCGAAGGAGACGATCGTGTCGCCCGCCTTGAGGCCCGCGGCGGCGGCCGGGGCGGCCGGGTCGCCCTTCTCGCACTTGTCGCGGTTCTCGCTCTGGGCGATGACGCACTGGGAGACGGAGCTGACGGTGGTGGTCTGCTGGGTGATGCCGAAGCCCATCAGGACGGTGAGGAACAGCGCCACCGCCAGGACCAGGTTCATGAAGGGCCCGGCGAACATCACGATCACGCGCTTCCACGGGGCGCGCGTGTAGAACATCCGCTTCTCGTCGCCCGGCTGCAGTTCCTCGTAGGCCGCGGAGCGGGCGTCCTCGATCATGCCGCGCCACGGGGAGGTGGAGCGGGACTCCAGGCGGCCGTCGGGGCCGGGCGGGAACATGCCGATCATGCGGATGTAGCCGCCGAAGGGGATGGCCTTGATGCCGTACTCGGTCTCGCCCTTCCGGCGTGAGAAGAGCGTCGGGCCGAAGCCGACCATGTACTGCGGCACGCGGATGCCGAAGAGCTTGGCGGTGGACAGGTGCCCCAGCTCGTGCCACGCGATCGAGAACAGCAGGCCGACCGCGAAGAGGACTATGCCGAGGATGAACATCAGGGTCGTCATGCACGGGCCTCCGCCGTCTGTGCCGCCAGTTCCCGGGCCCGGGCCCGGGCCCAGGTCTCCGCTTCGAGGACGTCCGACACGGTGAGCGAGGTTCCCGCGCGCGGGGTGCCGTGCTCCTCGACGACCCGCGTGACGGTGTCCATGATCCCGTTGAACGGCAGTGCGCCCCGGCGGAACGCCTCCACGCACTCCTCGTTGGCCGCATTGAACACCGCCGGGGCGGTGCCCGCGAGCCCGCCGACGTGCCGGGCGAGGTTCACCGAGGGGAACGCCTCGTTGTCCAGCGGGAAGAACTCCCAGGTGGAGGCCTTGCTCCAGTCGAAGGCCGGGGCGGCGTCCGGGACGCGCTCGGGCCAGCCGAGGCCGATGGCGATGGGCCCGCGCATGTCGGGCGGGGTCGCCTGGGCCAGTGTCGATCCATCCGTGAACTCAACCATCGAGTGCACATACGACTGGGGGTGCACGACGACCTCAATGCGGTCGAAGGGAATGTCGTAGAGCAGGTGCGCCTCGATGACCTCCAGGCCCTTGTTCACCAGGGTCGCGGAGTTGATCGTGATGACCGGGCCCATGGCCCAGGTGGGGTGGGCGAGGGCGTCCTCGACGGTGACGTCCGCCAGCTCGGCCTTCGTACGGCCGCGGAAGGGGCCGCCGGAGGCGGTGACGACGAGTTTGCGGACGTCGGCGCGGGTGCCGGCGGCCAGGGCCTGGAAGAGGGCGGCGTGTTCGGAGTCGACGGGGATGATCTGGCCGGGCTTGGCGAGGGCCTTGACCAGGGGGCCGCCGACGATGAGCGACTCCTTGTTGGCGAGCGCGAGGGTGCGGCCCGCCTCCAGGGCGGCGAGGGTCGGGGCCAGTCCGATGGAGCCGGTGATGCCGTTGAGGACCGTGTGGCAGTCGGAGGCGGCGACCTGGGTGGCCGCGTCGGGGCCGGCGAGGATCTCCGGGAGGGGCTCGCCCGGGCCGTACTGCGCGCTGAGCGCCTCGCGCAGGGCCGGTACGACGTCCTCGCGGGCCACGGCGACGGTGCGCACGCGCAGCCGGTGGGCCTGCTCGGCGAGGAGGGCGACCCGGCCGCCGTTCGCCGACAGGGCGGTGACCCGGAAGCGGCCGGGGTTGCGCAGCACGAGGTCGATGGCCTGGGTGCCGATGGACCCGGTGGAGCCGAGGATCACCACGTCCTTGGGTCCGTCGCCCGCGACGGGGTCGTAGACGAGGTGCGGATCGGCGAGGGGGGCTGGACTGTCGCTCATGCCTCCATTGTTGCCGTAAGCGCCGCGTGTGAGGACGGCGCATCCCCTCCATGGGGGCGCGCGCCGTGTCGGTTCGCGCCCCCAGGGGGCCGGGTCAGCGGATCGGGCGGTGGACGTTCTCCCGCTGCGAGGGTCCCGGTGCCGCGTCGGCGATCCAGGGCCCGTCGGTCGACGGGTCGACGATCCCCTGCTCCAGCCACGCGTAGGTGCCGGACAGGACGCCCTTGACGACCGTGCGGTCGAGGTCGTCGGTGTTGGTCCACAGCCGGGTGAAGAGCTCGTCGATGCGGATGCGGGCCTGGCGGCAGAAGACGTCGGCGAGCTGGTAGGCCTCGCGGCCGTTCTCGCCCCGGGCGCGCAGGTGCTCGGCGCGGACGCAGGCCGCGCTCATGGCGAACAGTTCGGCGCCGATGTCGACGATCCGGCCGAGGAAGCCCTGCTTGGACTCCATGCGGCCCTGCCAGCGGGACATGGCGTAGAAGGTGGAGCGGGCCAGTTTGCGGGAGGTGCGTTCGACGAAGCGCAGGTGCCCCGAGAGGTCCACGCCGTGCTTGAACCCGGCGAAGGAGGTGGGCAGCTGGCCCGGGCCGGCGACCAGCTTCGGGAGCCACTTGGCGTAGAAGGCGCCCGCGTTCGCGCCGGCCTTCGCCTTGTCGCCCAGGGACTTCTCCGGGTCGATGAGGTCACCGGCGACGGAGAGGTGGGCGTCGACGGCCTCGCGCGCGATCAGCAGGTGCATGATCTCGGTCGAGCCCTCGAAGATGCGGTTGATGCGCAGGTCGCGCAGCAGCTGCTCGGCCGGGACGCCGCGCTCGCCGCGGGCCCGGAGGGATTCGGCCGTCTCGAAGCCGCGGCCGCCGCGGATCTGGACGAGTTCGTCGGCCATCGTCCAGGCCATCTCGGAGGCGTACAGCTTGGCGAGGGCGCCTTCGATGCGGATGTCGTTGCGGTCCTCGTCGGCCATCTGCGAGGCGAGGTCCGTCACGGCCTCCAGGGCGAAGGTGGTGGCCGCGATGAAAGAGATCTTGGAACCGACCGCCTCGTGGTGCGCGACCGGCTTGCCCCACTGCTCGCGGGCCGCCGACCACTCCCGGGCGATCTTCAGGCACCACTTGCCGGCCGCGACGCAGGACGCGGGCAGCGACAGCCGTCCGGTGTTGAGGGTGGTCAGGGCGATCTTCAGGCCCTGGCCCTCCTCGCCGACGCGGTGGGCGGCCGGGACGCGCACCTGGTGGAAGCGGGTGACGCCGTTCTCGATGCCGCGCAGGCCCATGAAGGCGTTGCGGTTCTCGACCGTGACGCCCGGCGAGTTCGTCTCCACGACGAAGGCGGTGATGCCGCCCCGGTGGCCCTCGGACCTCGGTACCCGGGCCATGACGACCAGCAGGTCCGCGACGACGCCGTTGGTGGTCCACAGCTTCACGCCGTCCAGGACGTACTCGTCGCCGTCGGGCACGGCCGTGGTGGCCAGGCGGGCCGGGTCGGAGCCGACGTCGGGCTCGGTGAGCAGGAAGGCGCTGATGTCGGTGCGGGCGCAGCGCGGCAGGAAGCGCTCGCGCTGCTCCTCGGTGCCGAACAGCTTCAGCGGCTGGGGCACGCCGATCGACTGGTGCGCGGAGAGCAGCACGCCGATCGCGGGGCTGGCGGAGCCCGCGAGGGCCAGGGCCTTGTTGTAGTAGACCTGCCCGAGGCCGAGGCCGCCGTACTTGGTGCCGATCTTCATGCCGAAGGCGCCGAGTTCCTTGAGGCCGTCGATCACCTCGTCGGGGATGCGGGCCTCGCGTTCGATGAGGGCGCCGTCGACCTTCGTCTCGACGAAGTCGCGGAGCTTGGCGAGGAACTGCTCGCCGCGCTGGACCGCCTCCTCCTCGGGAACGGGGTGGGGGTGGATCAGGTCGAGACGGAAGCGGCCGAGGAACAGCTCCTTGGCGAAGCTGGGCTTGCGCCAGTGCTGTTCCCGGGCGGCCTCCGCCACCGCGCGGGCCTCCCGCTCGGTGACGGCGGGACGGGATGAGGGGGTGGTGGAAGCGGACATGAGGGGCACCTCGCCGCATCTAGGTGGAGGAAGGACCGTTTCGTTACCGACCAGTGCTACGGGATCGTTCGTACCCGAAAGCGGACGTCCTCACCAGTCCTCACGCGTCCGTTCGGCCGAAGGGGGCCGGGGCGGCGCACGAAGGGGCCCGGCACCGGAAGGCATCGGTGCCGGGCCTCTTCGCAGAGCCTATGTGAAAATGGTTCCCATGAGCCAGAGGGGGCCCGGGAAGGCCCGGTTCAGGCCGGAGCGGGTCAGAGGCTGAGGCCGGTGAGGCCGGAGCGGGTCAGAGGCTGAGGCCGGTGAGGACCATGACCCGCTCGTAGGTGTAGTCCTCCATGGCGAAGCGCACGCCCTCGCGGCCCACGCCGGACTGCTTGACGCCGCCGTAGGGCATCTGGTCGGCGCGGTAGGAGGGGACGTCGCCGACGACGACGCCGCCGACCTCCAGGGCCCGGTGGGCGCGGAAGGCGGTCTGCAGGTCGTGGGTGAACACGCCCGCCTGCAGGCCGTACTTGGAGTCGTTGACCGCGGCGAAGGCCGCCGCCTCGCCGTCCGCCTTCTGCACCGTCAGGACCGGCCCGAAGACCTCCTCGCAGGAGATCGTCACCTCGGCCGGGACCTCGGCCAGGACGGTCGGCGCGTAGGTGGCGCCGTCCCGCTCGCCGCCGGTGAGCAGCTGCGCCCCGGCGTCGACGGCCTCGCGGACCCACGTCTCGACGCGCTTCGCGGCGTCCTCGCTGACGAGCGGGCCGACGTCCGTCTTGTCGTCGCTCGGGTCACCGGTGACCTGGGCCTCGACGGCGGCGACGATGCGCGGCAGCAGCCGGTCGTACACCGAGGCGTCGGCGATGACGCGCTGGACGGAGATGCAGGACTGGCCGCCCTGGTAGTTGGAGAAGGTGGCGATGCGGTTCGCCGCCCAGTCCAGGTCCTCGTCGCTCGCCCAGTCGGCGAGGACGACGGCCGCGCCGTTGCCGCCCAGCTCCAGGGTGCAGTGCTTGCGCGGCACCGAGTCCATGATCGCGTAACCGACCTTCTCGGAGCCGGTGAAGGAGATCACGGGCAGGCGCTCGTCCTGCACGAGGGCGGGCATCTTGTCGTTGGCGACCGGCAGGATGCTCCAGGAGCCGGCGGGCAGCTCGGTCTCGGCGAGCAGGTCGCCGATGATCAGGCCGGACAGCGGGGTCGCGGGGGCCGGCTTGAGGATGATCGGGGCGCCGGCGGCGATGGCCGGGGCGACCTTGTGGGCGCAGAGGTTCAGCGGGAAGTTGAAGGGCGCGATGCCCAGCACGACGCCCTTGGGGAAGCGGCGCGTGAGGGCGAGCCGGCCCTGGCCGCCGAGGTCGGTGTCGAGGCGCTGGGCCTCGCCGCCGTTGAACCGCCGGGCCTCCTCGGCCGCGAAGCGGAACACCGACACGGCACGGCCGACCTCGCCGCGGGCCCACTTCATGGGCTTGCCGTTCTCGGCGGAGATCAGCTGCGCGATCTCCTCGGTGCGCTCGGCGAGGCGCTTGCTGACGTGGTCGAGGGCGGCGGCCCGCACGTGCGCCGGGGTGGCGGCGAACTCGTCGCGCACGGCGTACGCGGCGGCGACGGCCTCCTCGACCTGCGCGTCCGTGGGGATGCTCACCTTGCCGACGAGCCGCCCGTCCCACGGGGAGCTGACGTCGAAGGTGTCCTCGCCGGTGGCCTGGCGGCCGGCGAGCCAGAAGGCGTGGGTGGAGGTCATGTGGGTTCCGGCCCTTCGGCGTCGGGGGTGGTCC
Organism: Streptomyces sp. NPDC003456; assembly: GCF_042878735.1. Taxonomy (NCBI): domain Bacteria; kingdom Bacillati; phylum Actinomycetota; class Actinomycetes; order Kitasatosporales; family Streptomycetaceae; genus Streptomyces; species Streptomyces sp. NPDC003456. Next base: position 1,021,255 of record NZ_JBIAOK010000004.1, on the reverse strand, counting down.
TGTGACGGATCAACGGTAGGCGCGGAGCGGCCGAACAGGGGTTGTCCGGCGCGTAGCACTGGTGGGCCGGGACACTACGGATTGGCTATTCCGTGGAGGTCGCTTTGAGGGCCAGCCACAGCTCCATCCGGGCGTCCGGATCGTCCAGGGAGCGGCCGAGGATCTCCTCCACGCGGCGCATGCGGTAGCGCAGGGTGTGCCGGTGGACGCCGAGGTCGGCCGCGGCCGCGTCCCACTGGCCGTGCTTGGACAGCCAGGCGCGCAGGGAGGCGACCAGGTCGCCGCGGCCCGTGGCGTCGTGCTCGTACAGCGGGCGCAGCATGCCGTCGGCGAACGCCCGTACGGCGTCGTCCGCGAGCAGCGGCAGCACGGACCCGGCCGCCATCTGCTCGTGCTCCACCAGCACCCGCCCGCGGCGCCGTGCCACCGACAGGGCCTGCTCGGCCTGCTTGTACGCGGCGGACGCGGCGATCGGCCCGGCCGGGGCCGACAGGCCGACGACCAGGTCGTCCTCCTCGCCGCCCGGCACCTTCTCGCGCCCACCCGAGCGGGCCGTCTCCAGGGCCCCCGCGTACTCCGCGCAGGCCGCCGCGGCGGCGCCGCCGTCCGCGGCCAGCACCACCAGCCGCTCCCCCTCCGGCACGACCAGCACGGCCTCGCCGGCGCGGGCGGCCGCGGACTCGACGACCTCGGCGAGCGCGGCGAGCGGGTCTCCGCCGGTGTCGGCCGCGGCGAGCGCGGCGGCCGACGGCCGCTCGGCCGCGGGGGCCGCCGCCCGGGCCTCGGCCCGCGCCAGCGCGGCCGACGCGGAGACCGGCACCCGCTCGGCGACCACCATCCGGAACGGCGCGTCCAGCAGTCCGCCGTAGAGGTCCCCGGCGACGGCGCGGGCGTGGTCCGGCTCGCCGGCCAGCAGCATGCGCAGCACCGCCGTGCCGACCCGCTGCTCGGCGGCCTGCAAGGAGCGGGAGCGTTCGGTGGTCAGGGTCAGCAGCGCGACGGCCGAGTGCACGGCGTACCGCTCGGCGGTGCCGGGGGCGGCGGCGGTGCCCACGGCGAGGGCCGCGCGGGGGCGGCGGCCGGTGCCGATGGTGTGCAGCTCGACCCGGTCCTCGTTCTCCGGGCCGCCGACCACGGACGAGGCGGGCGCGGGCCGGTCCCGCAGCCGCTGCACGTCGGCGGTGAGCCGCGCGGCGCGCCGGCCCGCCCACTCCGGTGCGGCGGCGACGACGGCGCCGGAGGCGTCGTACAGGGCCGCCCAGCCGTCGACCTGTGCGGCCAGCGCGGCCAGCAGCCCTTCCGGGCCCCCGGTCTGGGCCTGCCGGGTCAGCTCCCGCTGGGCGGCGAACCCGGCCGTGACGGCCCGGTACTGGTCGGCGGCGATCGCGGCGGACACGGCCTTGCTGATGGCGAGGAACGGCGTCCGGCGCGGCACCTCCAGCAGCGGCAGGCCCTCCTCCTCCGCCGCGTCGACGAGCGCCTTGGGGATCTCCTCGTAGTTGACGCCGACGGCGAAGCCCAGCCCGACCACCCCGGCACCGGCCAGCCGGCGCACGTAGCGCCGCATCGCCTCCGGGTCCTCGGCGTCCAGCTTGAGGGCGGTGATCAGCAGCAGCTCGCCGCCCTCCATGTAGGGGACGGGGTCGGCGAGCTCGCTGACGTGGGCCCAGCGCACCGGCACGTCCAGGCGGTCCTCGCCGGCCCGCACGGTCAGCTTGAGGGCGGAGTGGTGGACGAGCGAGGCGAGCGTCGGGGGCATGGGGCCTTCTGCGTCGGGGCGGTGTGATCACTGTGGTCATTTGGCCGCCGCGTATGAACGACCTGTGACGATTCTGCCTCACCGTACGGTCCCGGCGTACCGGAACCGGTGGGTACGGGCAGCCCCGACCGGGGCCCGGGCGCGGCCGCCCGTCCCCTCGGCCGTCCTCAGCTGCGCAGATCCACCAGCAGCGGGGGCGCGTGCTCGCCCTGCACGGTGGTCAGGGACAGCACCGCGTGCCCGGCCGGCACGCCGTGCGCCAGCTCGGACGCCGACCAGCGCTCCCGCTCCACCTGACGCACGGTCACGGCCCGCGCGGTCGGGGCCTTGCCGGTGATCACCCGGCGCACCGCGTGCAGGGCCTTGCCCGCCGGGGTCTCGGCGATGATCTGCCGGTCGGTGACGTCCCGCGCCTCGGTCCACTCCTTGCCCCACACCTCGGCGAAGTCCTGGCCGTCCCAGGGCGTGACCCCCGCCAGCGCCATCCGGCACCCGGTCGCCCCGAGCAGCGGCCCGCGCAGCGGCCGGGCCACGTCGTCGAGGGTCCGCAGCGTCAGCACCACACCGGCGTTGCCGGAGCGCAGCCGCTGGATGCCGCGGACGGCCTCGGGGGTCACCACCCCGGTCGCGTCGTCGAGCACCAGGCAGGCGAACAGCGACCGGTCCTCCCGCACGGCGACGCTGGCCGTGAACTGGGCGAGCACCAGCCGCGCGAGCATCCGGGAGGCGTCGGCGTGCCCGCGCTGGGGCAGGTCGATGCGCACGCGCACGGGGTGGTCGAGCGCCTTCAGCGTGAACGGCCGCGACTGCCCGGAGGTGTCGAAGAAGCCGGCGAAGGCGGGCCGGTCCAGCAGCGCGACCCGGTCCGCGAGGACACCGGCGACGTCCCCGGGCCGACCCATCTGCCGCTCGCGGGCGTCCAGTTCGCGCAGCAGCGACTCCTGCCCGGCGTCCTGCAGCCCCTGGCGCAGCGCCGCGAAGGGCCCGGGCGAGCCGTCGAGGAGCTGCCGCAGCTCCGGTACGGAGGGGAAACGCCCGTGCACGGCCCGGAACGGCCCGAGCAACTGGGCCAGGACGGTGGTCGAGCGCCGGGTGTCACTGCCCGGGTGCGGGTCGGCGAGGTCCCCGACCAGCGCCTCGGCGAGCACGGCCGCGGCCTCGTCCGGGTCGGCGCTCCCGCCGTACAGGTCGAGGTCGTACTCGGAGTCCGGGTTCCCGATCCGCACGACGACGTCATAGGCGTCGGCCGGCCCGAGCCCGGCCCCGGCCGCCCCGACGACCACCACGGCGGCCCGCCCGGCCAGGGCGTGCAGGCAGAGGGACTCGGCGAGCGGCCGGACGATCATGCCGGTCTTGCCGGAACCGGCGGGGCCCACGGCCACGAGCGAGGTGCCGAGCAGGTCGGTGCCCAGGGCGAGCCCGGCCCCGCGGTAGGCGTAGGGGTTGCGGGCGTCGTCCACGGTGGTGCCGAGCCGCACCTGCCCCGTGAGCAGGTCGTGCCGGGCCAGCCGGGCGGGCAGGTCCCGTTCCCCCGAGGGGTGCAGGCAGGCGGCCGCACCGTCCTTGAGCACGGCACCGCTGAAGGTGGCGAGGCTGTGCCGCCCGGTGCACACCCCCTGCCAGGCGCGCAGGATCCGGGCGTGGTCCACGTCCCGCATCAGCCCGGAACGCGCCTCGGCGGCCAGCCGTTCGGCGGCGTCGACGGCGCCGGCGGCGCGCAGCTCGTTCCACTGCGCCGGGTCGTCCTCGGGGCCCGTCTGCGCGGCGGGCGACTGCGGACGCCGGTGGAGAGGGGTGACGAAGCGGCGCCACACCTCGCCCCAGCGGCCGAGCCGGGCCACCGCGACCATGATGGCCAGGGCGACCAGCAGCTCGTAGCCGCGGTAGACGACGAACGTCCCCGTCTCGCCGAGGTCGCTGTCGCCGCCCCGCCAGGCGTCCGGGACGATCAGGTCGAACGGGATCCACCACCAGCTGCCCAGGTAGTCGTTCTGCAGCAGGGACCAGACCAGCCACCCCACCAGGAAGGCGATCAGCGCCCCGCTCAGCAGCTGACGGGTGGGCACGGCATCGGGTTCCTCGGCGGGCCGCGGCCGGTGCCCGAACCGCCACACGCCCGGGGCGGCCTCGGGGCGCGGCGCGCGCAGCCAGGTGAGGAAGGACGACCCGTCGGGCAGGGGCGGCGCCGGCGACCGGGGCGGGCGCGGCGGCATCGCCGGCACCTCCGGCGGCCCCGCCGGGCGCGGCACAGGATTCGCATGCGTACCCCGCGCGTCCCGCATCCCGTCGCTGTCCATCGCCCCTGCCCCCTGACCAGCCGCTCCGTCCACCATCAGCGAGCCAATCTAACGCCCTCCCCCGGGGAGTTCACCGCTTACGCGGCCGGGTCGTGGACACCGGTCCGGGGGGCTGCCATGTCCACCCCGGACAAGCGGCGCCGCCGACAACGCCCACATGGAGCATGCCCACCCTCCTCCGCCCGCCCTAGCCTGCGAGAAAAGAAGTCAACGGTCTGTACAAGTCCTCCGCACCACCCCCAGGAGCCCCGCATGAGCGCACTGCCGCAGGAGCGTCGCGTCGTCACCGCCATCCCCGGCCCGAAGTCGCAGGAGCTGCAGGCCCGCCGCACCGCCGCGGTGGCGCAGGGTGTGGGCTCCGTGCTGCCCGTGTTCACGGCGCGCGCCGGCGGCGGCATCATCGAGGACGTCGACGGCAACCGCCTGATCGACTTCGGCTCCGGCATCGCCGTGACCTCCGTCGGCGCCTCCGCCGAGGCCGTCGTGCGGCGGGCGTCGGCGCAGCTCGCCGACTTCACCCACACCTGTTTCATGGTCACGCCGTACGAGGGTTACGTCGAGGTCGCCGAGGCGCTCGCCGAGCTGACTCCGGGCGACCACGCCAAGAAGAGCGCGCTGTTCAACTCGGGCGCCGAGGCGGTGGAGAACGCGGTCAAGATCGCCCGCGCCTACACCAAGCGCCAGGCCGTCGTGGTGTTCGACCACGGCTACCACGGCCGCACCAACCTCACCATGGCGCTGACGTCGAAGAACATGCCGTACAAGAACGGCTTCGGGCCGTTCGCGCCCGAGGTGTACCGCGTGCCGGTGGCCTACGGCTACCGCTGGCCGACCGGCGCCGAGAACGCCGGCCCGGAGGCCGCCGCCCAGGCGATCGACCAGATCAGCAAGCAGGTCGGCGCGGACAACGTGGCCGCCATCATCATCGAGCCGGTGCTCGGCGAGGGCGGCTTCATCGAGCCCGCCAAGGGCTTCCTGCCCGCGATCCGCCAGTTCGCCGCCGACAACGGCATCGTCTTCGTCGCCGACGAGATCCAGTCCGGCTTCTGCCGCACCGGCCAGTGGTTCGCCTGCGAGGACGAGGGCATCGTCCCGGACCTCATCACGACGGCCAAGGGCATCGCCGGCGGTCTGCCGCTGGCCGCCGTCACCGGCCGCGCCGAGATCATGGACGCCGCGCACGCCGGCGGCCTGGGCGGCACCTACGGCGGCAACCCGGTCGCCTGCGCCGGCGCGCTCGGCTCGATCGAGACGATGAAGGAGCTGGACCTCAACGCCAAGGCGAAGAACATCGAGGCGATCATGAAGGCCCGCCTCGGTGCCATGGCGGAGAAGTTCGAGATCATCGGCGACGTCCGCGGCCGCGGCGCGATGATCGCCATCGAGCTGGTCAAGGACCGCGCCACCAAGGAGCCCCACCCGGAGGCGACCGGCGCGCTCGCCAAGGCCTGCCACGCCGAGGGTCTGCTGGTCCTGACCTGTGGCACCTACGGCAACGTCCTCCGCTTCCTGCCCCCGCTGGTGATCGGCGAGGACCTGCTGAACGAGGGCCTCGACATCATCGAGCAGGCCTTCTCCCGCATCTGAGCCGCCCGCTCGCGCGTCCCGCTCCCGTCGGGCGGGGCGCGCGCCGCGATTCCGCTCCGCAGGCGCGGGTCGCAGAGCGTGTGAAGAAGGTGTGCGAGGTGGATGACAGCGGGCTCCGCGCCCTGTCCTCCGCCCGGCCGCTGCCGTAGGTTCTACCCGGATGAGATACACCCCGCCCGCAGGGGACTGTGGGTGACACCAGGCCGCGGCCTCCCCAGCTTCGACCTGGTCGTGCCCTCGCGCACACCGCCGGAACCCCAGGGCTCCGGATCTCCACACCGATCGGACGGTCGCCCGCCCCAAACCCCCCGGGGCGCGCGGCGTTCCGGTCCGGTCGGCCGCCCCGGAACCACCCCCCCTGTTCCGGGGCGGCCGACCCCCTCCACGCCCCTCGCCGCCCGCGTGACGACTCCGCGGGACCGGGGGGGCGTTCGTGCCCGTGGCAGGCTGGGGGCCATGCCGATCCCCGCGCACCAGGACCGCGCCGAGCCCGCCGTACGGAGCGGGCGGACGCGGCCGGGCCTGCCCGCCCTCCTGCTCGGCCTGCCCGCCGCGCTCTTCGCCCTGATCACCTGGCAGGTCGTCGCCGACGGCCCGCTCGTCGGGGTGGACGAGGACGTCAGCCGTGCGCTGATCCGCCCGGACCGGCTCTCCGAGGTCCTGGCCGACCTGGGCAACGTCCAGGTCGCCGTCCCGGTCCTGGCCGCCGCCCTCGGGTACGTCGTCCTGCGCACCCGCGGCGACGGGCGGCGGTGGGCGGCGGTGGCCGCGGCGGCCCTGCTGATGGCCCTGGTCCCGGCGCTGATCGTGCCGCTCAAGGAACTCACCGACCGCCCGGGCACCCCGGCCGTCCCGCCCGGCACCGGCTACTACCCCTCGGGCCACACCGGCACGGCCGCCGTCGCCTACGGGTCGGCCGCCCTGCTGCTCCTCCCCCGGCTGGCCACCCCGCTCGCGCGCCGCGCCCTGGCCGGGGTCTGCGCCGTCCTGGTGCTCGGCGCGAGCTACGGCCTGGTCCGCCGCGGCTACCACTGGCCCCTGGACGTGGTGGCCAGCTGGTGCCTGTGCGCGGTGCTGCTGTCGTCGCTGTGGCTGTTCCTGAGGAGCGGGCCCGGCCCGGAACGCGACCGGGCACCCTCCTAGTCACCGCTCTCCGTCGCCAGCCCCGCGGCCGCCTCGTGCATCGCCAGCTCCAGCAGGGCGGGGTCCGTCAGCAGGCCCGTGCCGTCCGGCGGGACCAGCCAGCGCACCCCGCCCGGCGAGGCACGGCCCGGGTACGGCACGACGATCCAGGTGCCGGCGCCCGCCGTGCGGATGCCCGTGCCCAGCCAGCGGGCCGCCGTCCCCGGCGGCACGAAGAAGCCCATGCGCGCGTCGCCGAAGTCCACGAGCACGGGACCGGGCCGGTCCAGGATGCGGCTGAGCACGTCCAGCGTCGCGTACCCGAGGTCGCCGGGCAGGATCAGCACGTCCCAGGCGCTGCCGGCCGGGAGCAGTGCGACACCCAGCGGGTTGCGCTCCCACTCCCAGCGGCAGGCGTCGGGGTCCGGTGCCACGGACACGAGCCATTCGACCGCCGTCTTCGCCCCTGTCATCGAAGAAGTCCCCCTTCTCTCTCGTGCGCCTCGCGGACGAGACGGCACGTCACGAGGGAGAAGGGGGACTCCCGGGGGTCATTACGCGGGTTCCGGCACCTCGTTGGAGTGAACCGGCTCACACGCCTGTCAGCTGTCGAAGCCGAGCCCCAACCGGTCCATCGTCCGCAACCACAGGTTGCGCCGGCCGCCCTGCGCGTCCGCCCGCGCCAGGGACCACTTGGTGAGGGCGATGCCGGTCCAGGCGAACGGCTCGGGCGGGAACGGCAGCGGCTTCCTGCGGACCATCTCCAGCTCGGTCCGCTCGGTGCGCTGCCCGGCCAGCAGGTCCAGCATCACCTCGGCACCGAACCGGGTGGCGCCGACCCCGAGCCCGGTGTACCCGGCCGCGTAGGCCACCTTGCCCCGGTGGGCGGTGCCGAAGAACGCCGAGAAGCGGGAGCAGGTGTCGATCGCGCCACCCCAGGCGTGGGAGAAGCGCACCCCCTCCAGCTGCGGGAAGCAGGTGAAGAAGTGCCCGGCGAGCTTGGCGTAGGTCTCGGGCCGGTCGTCGTACTCGGCACGGACCCGGCCGCCGTAGGGGTAGATCGCGTCGTAGCCGCCCCACAGGACGCGGTTGTCGGCGGACAAACGGAAGTAGTGGAACTGGTTGGCGCTGTCGCCGAGGCCCTGGCGGTTCTTCCAGCCGATCGAGGCCAGCTGGTCGGCGGTCAGCGGCTCGGTCATCAGCGCGTAGTCGTAGACCGGGACGGTGTAGGAGCGGACCCGTCTGACCAGGTTCGGGAAGATGTTGGTGCCGAGGGCGACCCGGCGGGCGCGGACCCGGCCGTAGGGCGTGCGTACGGCCATGCCCGCGCCGAAGGGCTTGAGGTCGAGCGCGGGCGTGTTCTCGTACACGCGCACGCCCAGCTCCCGGCACGCCCGCTTCAGGCCCCAGGCGAGCTTGGCGGGGTTCAGCATGGCCACGCCCCGGCGGTCCCACAGTCCGGCCCGGAAGGTGGGTGAGTCCACCTGCTCCCGCACGGCGTCGGCGTCCAGGAACTCGACGCCCTCGGCCAGCCCGAGACGGGTCGTCTCCTCGTGCCACTCGCGCAGTTCCCGGGCCTGGTACGGCTCGGTGGCGACGTCGATCTCGCCGGTGCGCTCGAAGTCGCAGTCGATGCCGTGCCGGGCGACCGCGGCCTCGATGTCGTCGAGGTTGCGCTCGCCCAGCTGCTGGAGCCGGTGGATCTCGTCGGGCCAGCGGGTCAGGCCGTTGGGCAGCCCGTGGGTCAGGGATGCGGCGCAGAACCCGCCGTTGCGGCCGGAGGCGGCCCACCCCACCTCGCGGCCCTCCACCAGCACCACGTCGCGCTGCGGGTCGCGCTCCTTGGCGACCAGCGCGGTCCACAGTCCGCTGTACCCGCCGCCGACGACCAGCAGGTCGCAGGTCTCGGAGGTGGTGAGGGCGGGTTCGGGACGGGGCCGGCCGGGGTCGTCCAGCCAGTACGGGACCGGCTGGGCGTCGGACAGCGAGCGGGTGAACCGGTTCATGGCTCCAGCGGCCATGATGTCAACTCCCTACGGTTATGCCTTCTGCCTGTTGCGACGGTTTCCGACCACCATGGAGACCAGCACGAACAGGACGGCGACGACGAACATCGTCGTGCCGATGACATTGATCTGGACGGGCGTTCCGCGCTGGGCCGACCCCCACACGAACATGGGGAAGGTGACGGTCGAGCCGGCGTTGAAGTTCGTGATGATGAAGTCGTCGAAGGACAGGGCGAAGGCGAGCAGCGCGCCCGCCGCGATGCCGGGCGCCGCGATCGGCAGGGTGACCCGGACGAAGGTCTGGAACGGGCCGGCGTACAGGTCCCGCGCGGCCTCCTCCAGCTTCGGGTCCATCGACATCACCCGCGCCTTGACGGCCGTGACCACGAAGCTCAGGCAGAACATGATGTGCGCGATGAGGATCGTCCAGAAGCCCAGCTGGGCGCCCAGGTTGAGGAACAGGGTGAGCAGCGAGGCGGCCATGACGACCTCGGGCATCGCCATCGGCAGGAAGATCAGCGAGTTCACGGCCCCGCGGGCCCGGAAACGGTAGCGGACCAGGGCGAAGGCGATCAGGGTGCCCAGGAGGGTGGCCCCCAGCGTCGCCCAGAGGGCGATCTGCAGGCTCAGGGACAGCGAGCCGCACAGTCCGGAGACGCCGCACGGGTCCTTCCAGGCGTCCAGGGAGAACTGCTGCCACTCGTAGTTGAAGCGGCCCTTGGGCTTGTTGAAGGAGAAGACGGTGACGACGACGTTCGGCAGGAGCAGATAGCCGAGGGTCAGAAGTCCCGCGATGACGACGAGGTTTCTCTTGAGCCAGTTGACGAAGGGCATTTAGACCAGATCCTCCGTCCCGGACCTGCGGATGTAGAGGGTGACCATGAGGAGGATGGCCGCCATGAGGATGAAGGAGAGCGCGGCTGCCGTCGGGTAGTCGAGCACCCTGAGGAACTGCGTCTGGATGACGTTGCCGACCATGCGGGTGTCGGTCGAGCCGAGCAGGTCGGCGTTGACGTAGTCGCCGGCCGCCGGGATGAAGGTCAGCAGCGTGCCGGAGACGACGCCCGGCATCGACAGCGGGAAGGTGACCTTGCGGAAGGTCGTCCAGGGCCGGGCGTACAGGTCACCGGCCGCCTCGTGCAGCCGGCCGTCGATGCGCTCCAGCGAGGTGTACAGCGGCAGGATCATGAACGGCAGGAAGTTGTACGTCAGACCGCACACCACCGCCAGCGGCGTGGCCAGCACGCGGTCGCCCGCGGTCATGCCGAGCCAGGTGGTGACGTCCAGCACGTGCAGGGTGTTGAGCGCGCCGACGACCGGACCGCCGTCGGCGAGGATCGTCTTCCAGGCCAGGGTGCGGATCAGGAAGCTGGTGAAGAACGGCGCGATCACCAGGATCATGATCAGGTTCTTCCAGCGGCCCGCGCGGAAGGCGATCAGATAGGCCAGCGGGTAGCCGAGCAGCAGGCACAGGATCGTGGCCGTGCCCGCGTAGAGCACCGAGCGGACGAACTGCGGCCAGTACGCGGACAGCGCGTCCCAGTAGGTCGCGAAGTGCCAGGTGACCTTGTAGCCCTGCTCCAGGGAGCCCGTCTGCACGGACGTGGAGGCCTGGTAGATCATCGGCAGCGCGAAGAAGACGACCAGCCACAGGATGCCGGGCAGCAGCAGCCAGTAGGGCGTCCAGCGCCCCCGGCGCTTGCGCGGCTTCGAGGGGGGCGCCTCGGGTGCGAGCGGTGGCGGCGCCTCGGTGAGTGTGCTCATCAGACCGCCTCTTCCACTCCGGCCTCGGCGTCCTGGGCGGCGTCCAGGCCGAAGGTGTGCGCCGGGTTCCAGTGCAGGACGACCTCGGTGCCGGGCACCAGGCGGGGGTCGCGGTCGATGTTCTGGGCGTAGACCTCGAAGTCGGAGCAGACCGGGCTGTCGACGACGTACTGGGTCGAGACGCCGATGAAGCTGGAGTCGGCGATGCGGCCGGTGATGCGGTTGCGGCCCTCGGGGATCTCGCCGGCGTCGTCCGCGTGGGTGAGGGATATCTTCTCCGGTCGGACGCCGACCAGCACCTTGCCGCCGGTGCCCGCGGGCGCCGTACATCGGCTCTCGGGCAGCACGAGCTTGCCGCCGCCCGCCCGCAGCACGATCTCGTCCCCGCTCCTGGAGTCGACCTCGGCCTCGATGAAGTTGGAGGTGCCGAGGAAGTTGGCGACGAAGGTGGTGCGCGGGTTCTCGTACAGCTCGGCCGGGGAGCCGAGTTGCTCGACGCGGCCCCCGTTCATCACGGCGACGGTGTCGGCCATGGTCATGGCCTCCTCCTGGTCGTGCGTGACGTGGACGAAGGTGATGCCGACCTCGGTCTGGATGCGCTTGAGCTCCAGCTGCATCTGGCGGCGCAGTTTCAGGTCGAGGGCGCCCAGCGGCTCGTCGAGGAGCAGCACCTGCGGGTGGTTGATCAGCGCGCGGGCGACGGCGACGCGCTGCTGCTGGCCGCCGGAGAGCTGGTGCGGCTTCTTGCGGGCCTGCTCGCCGAGCTGCACCAGCTCCAGCATCTCGTCGACCTGCTTCTTCACCGACTTCAGGCCGCGGCGGCGCAGTCCGAAGGCCACGTTTTCGAAGATGTCCAGGTGCGGGAAGAGGGCGTAGGACTGGAAGACCGTGTTGACCGGGCGCTTGTAGGGGGGCAGCGAGGTGACGTCCTGGTCGCCGAGGTGGACCGTGCCGGCGGAGGGTTCCTCCAGGCCGGCGATCATGCGCAGGGTGGTGGTCTTGCCGCAGCCGGACGCGCCGAGCAGGGCGAAGAACGAGCCCTGGGGCACGGTCAGGTCGAGCGGGTGGACGGCCGTGAAGGAGCCGTAGTTCTTGGCGATGCCGGTGAGGCGGACGTCGCCGCTGGGGTCTTTCTTGTTCGTCATGGTGGTCACGCCCCCGTCAGCTTCGCGAACTTGGCTTCGAACTCGGTCTCTTCCTTCGCGCTCAGCGAGCGGAAGGCGCGGGACTTGGCGGCCATCGCCTTGTCGGGGAGGATCAGCGGGTTGTCGGCCGCGTCCTCGTCGATCTTGGCCAGTTCGGGCTTCACGCCGTCGACCGGGCACACGTAGTTGATGTACGCGGCGAGTTCGGCGGCCGGCTTCGGCTCGTAGTAGAAGTCGATGAGCCGTTCGGCGTTCGTCTTGTGGCGGGCCTTGTTGGGGATCAGCAGGTTGTCGGTGGACGTCATGTAGCCGCTGTCCGGGATGAGGAAGTCGATGTCGGGGCTGTCCGCCTTGAGCTGGACGACGTCCCCGGCCCAGGCGACGCAGGCGGCGAAGTCGCCGCTGGTCAGGTCCGAGGTGTAGTCGTTGCCGGTGAAGCGGCGGATCTGGCCCTTGTCGACGGCCTTCTGCAGCCGGGCGATGGCGGCGTCGTAGTCGTCGGCGGTGAAGTCGGCCGGGTCCTTGCCCATGTCGAGCAGGGTCATGCCGACGCTGTCGCGCATCTCCGACAGGAAGCCGACGCGCCCCTTGAGCTTGGGGTTGTCGAGCAGGTCGGAGATCGACGTCACCTCGACGCCGTCCAGGGCCTTCTTGTTGTATGCGATGACGGTCGAGATGCCCTGCCAGACGTACGAGTAGGCGCGGCCCGGGTCCCAGTCGGGGTTGCGGAACTGGGCGGACAGGTTGGCGTAGGCGTTCGGCAGGTTGCTCGCGTCGAGCTTCTGCACCCAGCCCAGGCGGATGAGGCGGGCGGCCAGCCAGTCGGTGAGGACGATCAGGTCGCGGCCGGTGTCCTGGCCCGCGGCGAGCTGCGGCTTGATCTTGCCGAAGAACTCGTTGTTGTCGTTGATGTCCTCGCTGTACTTGACCTTGATGCCGGTGCGCTCGGCGAACCGGTCCAGCGTCGGGTGGCGCTTGCCGCTGTCGTCGACGTCCATGTACTCGGTCCAGTTGGAGAAGTTCACCGTCTTCTCCTTGGCCGAGCGGTCCTCGGCGGGGACGCCGCCCTGCGACTGACCCGCCGCCGGGATCCCGCAGGCGCTCAGCGTTCCCAGTCCGCCGATCGCCAGCGCGCCGCCCGTGGAGGCGCGCAGCAGTGACCGCCGGGTGAGGGCGGCCCTGCCGTTGGTGAGACTGCGCCGCGCGGCGGCCACTTGGGCCGCGGACAGGCGGTCGGGCTCGTACTGCTCCATGCGCGTGGTGCCCTTTCGAGGGGTGGGCGGCCGTTGGTCGGGCGGCCTGAGTGTGCGGCTATCGGTCCCCGAAGACGGTGCGGTGCCAGTCCTTGGCGGCCACCGCGGTGTTGTCGAACATGACGTGCTTGATCTGGGTGTACTCCTCGAAGGAGTACGCGGACATGTCCTTGCCGTAGCCGGAGGACTTGTAGCCCCCGTGCGGCATCTCGCTGATGATCGGGATGTGGTCGTTGACCCACACGCAGCCCGCCTTGATCTCGCGTGTGGCCCGGTTGGCCCGGTACACGTCCCGGCTCCACGCGGAGGCGGCGAGTCCGTAGGGGGTGTCGTTGGCGAGGGCGAGGCCCTCGTCGTCGGTGTCGAAGGGCAGCACCACCAGGACCGGCCCGAAGATCTCCGACTGGACGACCTCGCTGTCCTGGGCGGCGTCCGCGATCAGGGTGGGCCGGTAGTAGGCGCCCTTGGCGAGCTCGCCCCCGGGGGCCTCGCCGCCGGTGACCACGCGCGCGTAGGCCCGGGCACGGTCGACGAAGCCCGCGACCCGGTCGCGCTGCACGTGCGAGATCAGGGGGCCGAGGTCGGTGCCGGCGGCGAAGGGGTCGCCGAGCCGGACCGTCTCCATGAGCGCCGCCGTCCGCTGCACGAAGGCGTCGTACAGCGGCCGCTGCACGTACGCGCGCGTGGCGGCCGTGCAGTCCTGCCCGGTGTTGATGAGGGAGCCGGCGACCGCGCCCTGGGCGGCGGCCTCCAGGTCGGCGTCGTCGAACACCACGAAGGGCGCCTTGCCGCCCAGCTCCAGGTGCAGGCGCTTGACGGTGGCGGTGGCGACCTCGGCGACGCGCTTGCCGACGGCGGTGGAACCGGTGAAGGAGGTCATCGCCACGTCGGGGTGGCCGACAAGGTGCTCACCGGCCTCCCTGCCGGTGCCGGTGACGATGTTGATCACACCGTCGGGGATCCCCGCGTCGGTGGCCGCCTGCGCGAAGAGCAGGGAGGTCAGCGGGGTGAGTTCGGCGGGCTTGAGCACGATCGTGTTGCCCGCGGCGATCGCCGGGAGGATCTTCCAGGCGGCCATCTGCAGGGGATAGTTCCACGGGGCGATCGACCCGACGACGCCGATGGGCTCGCGCCGGACGTAGGACGTGTGGTCCCCCGAGTACTCGCCGGCGGACTGCCCCTGCAGGTGCCGTGCGGCCCCGGCGAAGAAGGCCGTGTTGTCGACGGTGCCCGGGACGTCGAACTCGCGGGTGAGCTTCAGCGGCTTGCCGCACTGGAGCGACTCCGCGCGGGCGAAGTCCTCGGCCCGGTCGGCCAGGACCGCCGCGAAGCGGTGCAGCGCGTCGGACCGCTCGCCGGGGGTGGCTCCCGCCCAGCCCGGGAAGGCCGCCTTGGCGGCCGCCACCGCCCGGTCGACGTCGGCCGTCCCCGCCAGCTCGTAGGTGAGGACCTCCTCGCCCGACGCCGGGTCGACGACGGCGTGCGTGCGGCCGGAGGTGCCCGGGGTCAGGCGTCCGGCGATGAACTGCGCGCCCTGCGCGAAGCGCTCCTCGGCCGGAAATCGGTCCGGGGTGGCAGTGCCCGGATTGTGCATGTCGCTCTCCTCCGTGTCCCCGTGAGGGGGCCGGCGTGGCTCAGGCTCGATTTGAGTGCCGATCCTGACAGAGGGATGGCACGCCAACAAGTGATTCCGTTGTTGATTTTTGGTTACGCGACGGAATCTGTCGACCAGGTGTCGAGTCCGCCGGGAAAAGGCAGGACGCTGTGTCCGTGGTGCGTGCCAGACTCGCGTGCATGAAGCAGATCACGGGGGCGCTCGACACGCAGGAGGCGCTGATCAGGGCGCTCGACGCCGGGACCAGGGTGAAGTACCTGCTCTTCTGGGGACACCGTCCGCGTCCGGACGGCCGGCTCGGCCCGAGCTGCCTGAGCCAGTGGTGGCCGTCGCCGTTCACGGTGGACGGCGTGGAGTACGCGACGGCCGAGCACTGGACGATGGCCGCCAAGGCCCGCCTGTTCGGGGACGAGGAAGCCGAGCGCGCCGCGCTGGGCGCCGGGCACCCCGCCGAGGCGAAGAAGGCCGGGCGGCTGGTGCGGGGCTTCGACGAGGCCGTATGGGCGCGCGAGCGGTTCCGGATCGTCGTGGAGGGCAGCGTCCACAAGTTCGCGTCCCGTCCCGAGCTGCGGGGATTCCTGCTGGGCACGGGTGACCGGGTGCTGGTGGAGGCGAGCCCCGTGGACCGGGTGTGGGGCATCGGCCTGGCCGCGGACGTCGACGGGGCGCTGGATCCGCGGCGGTGGCGGGGGCCGAACCTCCTGGGTTTCGCGCTGATGCAGGCGCGCGAGCGGCTGCGCTCCGCCGGGGCATGAGTCAGGGGCCGGTCCGCGGACCGGCCCCCTCACACGGCGGGGGTGCCGCTCAGGCGGCGGCGCCGATCCCGCCCATGATGCTCGCGAAGAGCAGGAAGCCCAGCAGGGGCAGGATCACCGTGGCGATGATGCCGCAGACGAGGCCGGCGGTCGCCGCCCCCTTGTTGGTGGCCTCGCCGCGGGTGGCCTTCCCGCGGCCGATCGCGCCGAAGATGATCGCCAGGATGCCCAGGATCACGCCGAAGAACCACAGCAGGAAGGTCACGCTGCACACCACGCCGATGATGCCCAGCACCAGACCCGTGGTTCCCATGCCGTTGCTCGGCTGCACGGGCATCGCGTAGCCGGGCGCCTGCGGGTAGCCCACGGGCGGGGCCGCCGGGTAGCCGGGGCCGCCCTGCGGGTAGCCGTAGCCCGGGCCGGTCTGCTGCTGCGGGAAGCCGTAGCCGGGGGCCGGCTGCTGCGGGGGCCCGGACGGCGGGCCGAAGCCACCGGGGGCGGGATTGGCGTTGGACATGGACGATCTCCCCTCCGTTGTCAGACCAGGGAATCGTAGTGGCGAAGTCCCGCCCGGCGCGCGGAAGTTCAGCGCTGGAAGGGGGCGGTGGCCGCGGGCACCCCGGCGCCGTAGTAGGGGTCGTCGTACGACTCCTCGCTGTTGATCGCGGCCGTGATGCCGACGGCGATCAGCACGATCACGGCGATGCCGAGGATGATGCCGATGATGCCCATGATCAGCCCGGCCTGGGCCTGCCCGTGATTGGTGGCCAGGCCGGCCTCGGCGCGCTTGCGGCCCTTGATGCCGAAGACGATCGCGAGGATGCCGGTGACCAGGGAGACCACGCCGTACAGGCAGAACAGGGTGCAGGAGACGATGCCGAGCACCATCGCGGCGACGCCCATGCCGTTCTGCGGAGCCGGGGGCATGCCGGGCCAGCCGTACCCGGACTGGCCGTAGCCGGACTGGGTGTGGCCGGACTGGCCGTACGCCGACGGGTCGGGGTAGCCGTAGCCCCCGGTGGTGCCCGGGCCGGTGGGGGCGACGGGCGGCGGCGGGACCGCGCCCGTGCCGGAGGTGTCGTACCGGGGCGTGCCCGCGGGCGGGGTGAAGCCGGGCATCGAGGTGACCGTGGCCTGGTCGTGCACGGAGCCGGGCCCCTGGGCGGGCGGCTGCGCGGGCGGCTGGTTCTTGTCGAGGGACGGCTTGCTCTCCGGGGGCGCCCACGGGTCGTGGCCGCCGCCCCCGCCGGGCTGCGTCGGGTCCGTCATCTGTGCATCCCCCCTGGGTCGATCGTCCCGCCATGCTACGGGCCGCCCGGCGCGGGCCCCAGGGCGGGTGCGCAGCGGTCCGCCGCCGGGTCCGCGCACCCCTCGGGGGCGCGGCGCCACCGCCTAGGATGACGTCCGAGTCACCGATCAGCCGATCACCCGCGCCCGCCCGCGCCCCGCGCCGGCAGGGACGCCGTTCCGGGAGGAACCCTTGACCGAGCACCTCGTCGATCCCCAGGCCCCGCGCGACCTCACGGCCTTCGTCGCCGGACTGCCCAAGGCCGAACTGCACGTGCACCACGTCGGCTCCGCCTCCCCCCGGATCGTGTCCGAACTGGCCGCCCGGCACCCCGACTCGAAGGTCCCGACCGACCCCGGTGCCCTGGCCGAGTACTTCACCTTCACCGACTTCGCCCACTTCATCGAGGTGTACCTGTCGGTCGTCGACCTGATCCGCACCCCGGAGGACGTCCGGCTGCTGACCTACGAGGTGGCGCGGGACCTGGCCCGGCAGCAGGTGCGGTACGCGGAGCTGACCATCACCCCGTTCTCCTCCACGCGCCGCGGGATCGACGAACGGGCCTTCATGGAGGCGATCGAGGACGCCCGCAAGGCGGCCGAGGCGGAGTTCGGGACCGTGCTGCGCTGGTGCTTCGACATCCCCGGCGAGGCGGGGCCGGCGGCCGCCGAGGAGACGACCCGGCTGGCGACCGACGACCGGCTGCGCCCGGAGGGCCTGGTCTCCTTCGGCCTGGGCGGCCCCGAGATCGGCGTGCCACGACCGCAGTTCAAGCCCTACTTCGACCGGGCGATCGCGGCCGGTCTGCACTCGGTGCCGCACGCGGGCGAGACCACCGGCCCGGAGACGGTGTGGGACGCGCTGACACACCTGCGCGCCGAGCGCATCGGCCATGGCACGAGTGCGGCCCGGGACCCGGAGCTGCTCGCCCACCTCGCCGAGCACCGCATCCCGCTGGAGGTGTGCCCGACCTCGAACATCGCCACCCGCGCGGTCGCCGCCCTCGACGAGCACCCCGTGAAGGAGTTCGTGCGGGCGGGCGTCGTCGTCACGGTGAACTCCGACGACCCGCCCATGTTCGGCACCGACCTCGACAACGAGTACGCGGTCGCCGCCCGGCTCCTCGACCTCGACGAGCGGGGCCTGGCAGAGCTCGCGAAGAACGCCGTCGAGGCGTCCTTCCTGGACGCGGCGGGCAAGGCCCGCATCACCGGCGAGATCGACACCTACACCGCGCAGTGGCTCACCCGGTGACGCCCGCACCGCTCGCCGTCGCGCACCGGGGGGACCCCTACCGGGTCCGCGAGAACACCGTCGCCTCCCTGCGCTCCGCGCTGGACAGCGGCGCCGACGCGGTGGAGATCGACGTACGGCTGACCCGGGACGGTGTGCCGGTGCTGCTGCACGACGCGACGCTGCAGCGGCTGTGGGGGCACGAACGGCCGCTGCACGCGCTGTCCGCCGACGAGGTGCGCGGACTGACCGGGGGCGGGGTGCCGGACCTGGCCGAGGCACTGGCCGCCACCGGCGGGCACCGGGTGATGATCGACCTGCCCGGATCCCCCGATGTGCGGGCGGTGCGCCGGATCATGGACGTCGTGCGGGAGTCGAGGGCGGCGGACCGGGTCTACTACTGCGCGGGCGCCGACGCGATGCTCGCCGTCCGCGCGGCCGACCCGGCGGCCGAGATCGCCCTGACGTGGACGACCCTCGCCCCGCCGCGGCCGGTCCTGCTGGACGCGATCCGCCCGCGCTGGCTCAACTACCGGTTCCCGCTGGTGAACCGCCCGCTCGCGGAGCGCGTGCACGCCGGCGGCCACCTGCTGTCCGTCTGGACCCCCGACACCCGCCGCTCGATGCGGCGGCTGCTGGAGGCGGGCGTGGACTCGATCACGACGAACCGCGTCGACGCGCTGCGCGCCGTACGCGACGGCGCGGTGACGCCGGGAGCCGGGCGCTGACGACCGAGGCAGGGAGGGACGACCGCCGCCCGCCGCGTCCCCGTCGCCGGTAGGACGGCCGCCCTTCCCGCCTCGCCGCCGGCAGGACGGCCGTCCCGGCTCCCCGCCGCCGCGCGCTCAGGACGCCGGCAGCGGGGCCGGGCGCGGTGTCAGGGCCTCCAGCCGCTTGATCTTCCGGCGTACGACGTACAGCGGGATCACCCCGAACACCCCGAAGGACAGGTCGATCACCGACCACCACAGGGGGATGCCGCGGACCGGGCCGCAGATCAGGGCCGGCGGGACGATGCCCGCGCAGGCGATCATCCCGAACGCGACGACCCAGACGTTGCGCACCGGGTCGCGGTAGGGCCCGTAGAAGGCGACCGCGATCACCAGGTGCGCGAAGGCCGGCCAGTCCGTGCCGTAGAGGAGGAACGGGTACTCCGCGTCGGCCTGCTCCAGGCCGGCCCGCACCCGCGCGATCCAGTCCGCCAGGCCGGGCAGGTGCTCCCCGTCCCGTCGCGGACCCCGGACGCACGAGCGGCCCCGGACGGTGACGAACCGTCCGGGGCCGCTGCGGCCTGCCCGCCCGACCTACGCGTCGAGCGAGGTCATGACGTGCTTGACGCGCGTGTAGTCGTCGAAGCCGTACGCGGAGAGGTCCTTGCCGTAGCCGGACTTCTTGAAGCCGCCGTGCGGCATCTCGGCGACCAGCGGGATGTGGGTGTTGATCCACACGCAGCCGAAGTCGAGCTTCTTCGACATCCGCATGGCCCGGCCGTGGTCCTTGGTCCACACCGAGGAGGCGAGGGCGTACTCGACGCCGTTGGCCCACTCGACGGCCTGGTCCTCGTCCCGGAAGGACTGCACGGTGATGACCGGGCCGAAGACCTCGTTCTGCACGATCTCGTCGTCCTGCCGCAGACCCGAGACGACGGTCGGCGCGTAGAAGTAGCCCTTGTCCCCGACGCGCTTGCCGCCGGCCTCCACGCGCGCGTGCGCGGGGAGCCGGTCGATGAAGCCCTCGACCTGCTTGAGCTGGTTGGGGTTGTTGAGCGGGCCGAACAGCACGTCCTCATCGTCCGGCTGTCCGGTCTTCGTCTCGGACGCCGCTTTGGCCAGGGCGGAGACGAACTCGTCGTGGATGGACTCGTGGACGAGCACGCGCGTGGCGGCGGTGCAGTCCTGGCCGGCGTTGAAGAAGCCGGCGACGGAGATGTCCTCGACGGCCTTGGCGATGTCGGTGTCCTCGAAGACCACGACCGGGGCCTTGCCGCCCAGCTCCAGGTGGACGCGCTTGACGTCCTTGGCGGCGGACTCGGCGACCTGGATGCCGGCGCGCACGGAGCCGGTGATGGAGGCCATGGCCGGGACCGGGTGCTCGACCATCATGCGGCCGGTCTCGCGGTCGCCGCAGATGACGTTGAAGACGCCCTTGGGGACGATCGAGCCGATGATGTCGGCGATCAGGACCGTGGAGGCCGGGGTGGTGTCGGAGGGCTTCAGCACGACCGTGTTGCCCGCGGCGAGGGCCGGGGCGAACTTCCACACGGCCATCATCATCGGGTAGTTCCACGGCGCGACCTGCGCGCAGACACCGACCGGCTCGCGGCGCACGATGGAGGTGAGGCCCTCCATGTACTCACCGGCCGAGCGGCCCTCCAGCATCCGCGCCGCGCCCGCGAAGAAGCGGATCTGGTCGACCATCGGAGGGATCTCCTCGGAGCGGGTGAGCCCGACGGGCTTGCCCGTGTTCTCCACCTCGGCCGCGATCAGCTCCTCGGCGCGCTCCTCGAAGGCGTCCGCGATCTTCAGCAGGGCCTTCTGGCGCTCGGCGGGCGTGGTGTCGCGCCAGCCGGGGAAGGCCTCGGCGGCCGCCGCCATCGCGGCGTCCACGTCGGCCTGCCCGGACAGCGGAGCGGTCGCGTACGCCTCGCCCGTCGCGGGATTGACCACCTCGGTGGTCCGTCCGTCGGCGGCGTCCCGGAACTCACCGCCGATGTAGTTGCGCAGACGACGCAGCTCGGTGCTCACTGCCGGCCCTCCAGTTCGGATGTCCATTACTTGAGACACCACCCTAGTCGGCCGCCCCACGTTTTCAACACCCCCGCTCCCGTCGTTCGTGCGGAATCCGCAGGACTCGGGGACTCAAACAACGGATTTCATCGATCTAGGCTTGCGGAAGTGTCGATACCTCGTGCACAGTGACCCCGTGGCCAGTCGAAGCGCAGACCAGAAGGGGTCGCGGGAGCACCGCGAGCCCTCCCGCGAGTCCAGGAACGGCAGCTCGCCGCAGCTGGACGCCGTCTCCCTCGCCATCATCGAGCAGCTCCAGGAGGACGGCCGCCGGCCGTACGCCGCCATCGGCAAGGCCGTCGGCCTGTCGGAGGCGGCCGTGCGCCAGCGCGTCCAGAAGCTGCTCGACCAGGGCGTGATGCAGATCGTCGCCGTCACGGACCCGCTCACCGTGGGCTTCCGCAGGCAGGCGATGGTCGGCGTCAACGTCGAGGGCGACGTGGAGGCGGTCGCGGACGCGCTGTCGGCCATGTCCGAGTGCGAGTACGTGGTGATGACCGCCGGGTCCTTCGACCTGATGGTGGAGATCGTCTGCGAGGACGACGACCACCTGCTGGACGTCATCAACAAGCGCATCCGGGCGGTGCCAGGAGTGCGCTCCACCGAGAGCTTCGTCTACCTCAAGCTCAAGAAGCAGACCTACATGTGGGGAACCCGATAATCGTGAGGACCCGATAGCCGTGAGCAAGGACCTCTCCCAGACCGCGTACGACCACCTGTGGATGCACTTCACGCGCATGTCGTCGTACGAGAAGGCCCCCGTCCCCACCATCGTCCGGGGCGAGGGCACGTACATCTACGACGACCAGGGCAAGCGCTACCTGGACGGCCTCGCCGGGCTGTTCGTGGTGCAGGCCGGGCACGGCCGTGTGGAACTCGCCGAGACCGCCTTCAAGCAGGCACAGGAGCTCGCGTTCTTCCCGGTGTGGTCCTACGCCCACCCCAAGGCCGTCGAGCTGGCCGAGCGCCTCGCCCACCACGCCCCGGGCGACCTGAACAAGGTCTTCTTCACCACCGGCGGCGGCGAGGCCGTCGAGACCGCCTGGAAGCTGGCCAAGCAGTACTTCAAGCTGGTCGGCAAGCCCACCAAGCACAAGGTGATCTCCCGCGCGGTGGCCTACCACGGCACCCCGCAGGGCGCCCTGTCCATCACCGGCCTGCCGGGCCTGAAGGCCCCGTTCGAGCCGCTGGTGCCGGGCGCGCACAAGGTGCCGAACACCAACATCTACCGCGCCCCGATCTTCGGCGACGACCCGGAGGCCTTCGGCCGCTGGGCCGCCGACCAGATCGAGCAGCAGATCCTCTTCGAGGGCCCGGACACCGTCGCCGCGGTCTTCCTGGAGCCCGTGCAGAACGCCGGCGGCTGCTTCCCGCCCCCGCCCGGCTACTTCCGGCGCGTGCGCGAGATCTGCGACCAGTACGACGTGCTGCTCGTCTCCGACGAGGTCATCTGCGCCTTCGGCCGCCTCGGCACCTACTTCGCCTGCGACAAGTTCGACTACGTGCCGGACATGATCACCTGCGCCAAGGGCATGACCTCGGGCTACTCCCCGATCGGCGCCTGCATCATCTCCGACCGCCTGGCCGAGCCGTTCTACAAGGGCGACAACACCTTCCTGCACGGCTACACCTTCGGCGGCCACCCGGTCTCCGCGGCCGTGGGCCTGGCCAACCTCGACCTGTTCGAGCGCGAGAACCTCAACCAGCACGTCCTGGACAACGAGGGCAACTTCCGCTCGACCCTGGAGAAGCTCCACGACCTGCCGATCGTCGGCGACGTCCGCGGCAACGGCTTCTTCTACGGCATCGAGCTCGTCAAGGACAAGGCCACCAAGGAGTCCTTCGACGCGGACGAGACCGAGCGCGTCCTGTACGGCTTCCTGTCCAAGAAGCTGTACGAGAACGGCCTGTACTGCCGGGCCGACGACCGCGGCGACCCGGTCGTGCAGCTCGCGCCGCCGCTGATCTCGGACCAGTCGACGTTCGACGAGATCGAGCAGATCCTGCGGGCCACGCTCTCGGAGGCCTGGACCAAGCTCTGATCCGTCGCTCCGATCGTCTGCCTGGATGATCAACACCGGCCCCGGTGCCGCCCGTTCGAGTGAGAAACGGCGGCCCGGGGCCGCGTGCTGTCCGGCGCCGAGCCGCCTTCTGCCTAGCGTGCCCAGTGACCGATCGGCCCTGCCTTCGTTCCCCCGCACGGGGGATGGCACGGGAACTACGGATCTGAACCGAGGTGTACGCCCATGGAGGCCCCGCCGGACAACGACGTGCTCTGGGCACGCGCCCTGCACTTCCAGCACGACGACGGCTCGCCCGCGCTCTGCGGCGTCTCGCTCGGCGTCCGCGAGGGCGAGATCCTCGCCGTCGGCGGCCCGCGCGGCAGCGGCAAGACCACGCTGCTGCGCTGCCTGTCCGGCCTGGTGCCCGTCCGGCGCGGCGAGGTCTGGTTCAACAGCGTGCCCGTGCACACCATGGGCCCCCTCACCCGCGAGCGGCTGCGCCGCGACCGTTTCGGCTGGATCGACCCCTCCCCCGCCCTGGTGCCGGAGCTGAACGCGTGGGAGAACACCGCCCTGCCGCTGATGCTGCGCGGGGTCGGCCGGCGCCGGGCCAAGACCGCCGCCATGGAGTGGCTGGAGCGGCTGGACATCGGCCACGGCGCCCGCAAGCGCCCGCACCAGCTGGTGCACGCCGAGCGCCAGCGGGTCTGCATCGCCCGCGCCCTCGCTCCCGCCCCCTCGGTCCTGTTCGCCGACGAGCCCACGGCCCCCCTGCACCGCGCCGACCGCGCCCACGTGCTGCGCACCCTGACCACGGCGGCCCGCTCGCACCGCATCACCGTGGTGCTGGCCACCCACGACCCGGACACCGCGGCACTCGCCGACCGCACCGTCTCCCTGCTCGACGGGCGGCGCGTCCAGACCGTGCACCTGCCGCCCATGGGCGAGAGTGCCGAGCCGGGAGGCCGGGCGGCGTGCTCGCTCTCCGTCTGACCCGCAGCGCCCACCCGGCCGTCCAGCTGCGCCGCCTCCTGGTCGCGGCCGCCTCGGCAGGCACGGGCTTCCTCCTGCTCTGCGCCCTGGGCCACGCGCTGGCCCACCCCGGCGACACCGGCGACTCGGTGATGCGCCTGGCCTGGTGCGCGGCCCCGCTGGCATCGACGGTGTACTTCGCGGTGGCCGTGGCCCGCACCGACCCCGGCACCCGGCCGCGCACCGGCCTCTCCGCGATCGGCTTCGGCCCGCTGCGCCTGATGGCCGTCTCCACCGCGACGACGGCCCTGTCGTGCACGCTCGGCTCGATGGTGGCGCTGCTGGTCTTCCTGCACCTGCGGGGCGACCTGTCGGGCATGCCCTTCGACGGCGCCGCCGCCGCACCCCTCGGCGGGAACCGGCCGCTGCCGCTGCCGGGCACCCTCACCCTGCTGGCGCTCGTGCCCGTCGCGGCCTCCGTGTCGGTGGCCCTGGCGCTGCGGCCACGCGAGACGCCCTCGCCCGAGGGCTCCCGTACGGCCCCGGCCTACGGGCGGTTCGGGGCGTACCGCCGCACCGCCACGCGCGAGACGTTCGGCGCCTACGGCCGCTTCGGCCGGCAGATCGTCCGGCCCACGCGCCCGCCCGCGCCGGGCTCCGCCGCGGCGAGCGGCCCGCCGGCCGCCCGGTCGGGCGAGCCGGCCGGCGCGGCGGCCGCCGCGAGCAACGGCGGCGGCGCGGTGAGCGCGCTGGCCGATCCCCCGCGGCCGCCCGGCCTCGCGGTCCCGGCCGGCGACCCCGGCGCGCAGGCACCGGCCCCGGCCGCGCCCGCCGCCGACGCCGCCCCGGCCCTCGACGCGGTCCTGCCGGGCCGTCCCGTCGCCGCGCGCCCTGCCACCGCCGCCCCGTCCGGCCTGCCCTGGGGCATCACCGTCCTGGCCGCGGGCCTGGCCGTGGAGACCTATTCGAGCCGCACCGCCCCGGCACCGCCCGACCTCACCTTCTCCGGCGCCTCCCCGGGCGTCCTGGCCGGCTGGGTGCTGGCCGCCGTGGGGCTGGCCCTGGCCGGGCCGGGCCTGACCCACCTGTGCGGACGCCTGCTCCAGGCGGTCCGCCCCGGGGCCCTGCGGCTGCTGGCCGGACGGATCCTCATGGCGGAGGCCGGCCGCATCGGCCGCCCCCTCGGCGTGGTGTGCGCGGTCGCGGCGGGCCTGTGGGCCATGGCGCTGCTGCACGGCCCGGACGGCCTGTCGCCCGGGCCGCTGACCGTCCTCGGCGTGGCCCTGGTGACCGGCTGCACGCTGGCCACGCTCCTGACGGCCGCGATCGAGGCACGGCAGGACCGGGCGGAGACCACCGCGGCCCTGCAGCGGCTGGGCGCCCCCGCCTCGACCCTGCGCAGCGCCGCCGCACTGCGCGCCGGAGCCCTGCTCGCGCTGTTCGGCCCGCTCACCCTGACGGTCGCCGAGCTGGCGGCCCTCCCGCTCGCGCGCTGACCGCCCGAGGCGCGCGGGCGGACACCCCGCGGAGAACGCGGGGAACAGGTAAGAGAAAAATCTCCGTGCGGCGATGAGTTCCGCACCGGTCCCCGGTCTATCCAGGCGTAACGACACACCGACTCCGCGGGGAGAGACTTCGCATGTACCAGCAGATGATCTTCGTGAACCTGTGCACCGCCGACCTCGGCGCCTCCAGGAAGTTCTTCACCGAGCTCGGCTACGCGATCAACGAGCAGTTCAGCGACGACTCGACCGCCTCCGTCGTCATCAGCGACACCATCGTGGTGATGGTGCACACCAAGGAGAAGTACGCCCAGTTCACCAAGAAGGAGATCGCCGACGCGACGAGGACCAGCGAGGTGCTCATCGCGCTGAGCGCCGAGAGCCGCGAGAAGGTCGACGACCTGGTCGGCAAGGCGGTCGCGGCGGGCGGTTCGGTCTCCGGCGAGACCCAGGACCACGGCTTCATGTACGGCCGGGCCTTCGACGACCCGGACGGCCACACCTTCGAGGTCGTGTGGATGGACCCGGCGGCCGTCCAGGGCTGAACAGGGCTGTGCCAGCATGGGCAGGGTGCAGACGATGCCCGCCCATGCGGCCCACCACGACGACCGTGAGATAGAGACCCTCGAGGAGTTCGACGCGACCGTCTCGGCGCGCGGCACCCTCGCGGGATACCGCGTCCAGGCCGTGGACCTGACGGACCGTACGCGCGAACTGCTCGCCACGGACACGGCCGGGGCCGTCTTCCTCGGCTGCGCGATGCGCGAGGACGCCGCCGCAAAGGTCCGCGGGGACGGCGCCCTGGTCTTCCCGCCGGTCCCGGGTCTGCCCTTCGATCCGTACCGCGGTCTGCTGTACTCCCCCGAGGAGCTGTTCGCGTCCCTGGAGGACGGCTACGAGGCCACGCCCGACGCCCTCGCCTACGCCTGGTTCCAGCGGACCAAGGCCGACCGGGACATCTACGCCTCGACGCTGCGCGCCGTCCACGACGACTCCGTGTCGGACGCCCTCGACGAACTCCTCGCCGGCGCCCGGGTGGTGGGCGTGATGGGCGGCCACGCGATGGGCCGGGGCACCGAGCAGTACGCGGGCGCCGCCCGGCTCGGCCGGGAGCTGGCCCGGGCCGGATTCACGGTCGCCACCGGCGGCGGGCCCGGCGCCATGGAGGCGGCCAACCTCGGCGCGTACGCCGCCCCGTTCGACGACGGGATGCTCACCGAGTCGCTCGAACTGCTCGCCAGGACACCGCACTTCACCCCGTCGGTCACCCAGTGGGCGGCGGCCGCCTTCGAGGTCCGCTCCCGCCGCCCGCGCGGCGGCCGCTCCGTCGGCATCCCGACGTGGTTCTACGGCCACGAGCCGCCGAACGCGTTCGCCTCTCACATCGCCAAGTACTTCGCCAACGCCACCCGGGAGGACGGGCTGCTGGCCCGCTGCACCGCGGGCGTGGTGTTCCTGCCCGGCGCGGCCGGGACCCTGCAGGAGATCTTCGACAACGCGACGCCCAACTACTACGAGTCGCGCGGCGAACCGACGCCGATGGTGCTGGTCGACCGCGACCACTGGACGCGCAGGCTGCCGGCCTGGCAGCTGCTGCGGACGCTGGCCGCGGGGCGTTCGATGGAGGCGCGGATCGCCCTGGTCGACCGGATCGAGGAGGCCCCGGAGGCGTTGAAACGTCTGGGCGGTTAATAAGGAGGCAAAACCGATCCCCGCGCGGGGCATATGCGTTGACACTTCTTATGAGGCGCTTATAGACCTGGGAGCCTCCCGGTGGTGCTGATGCGCAGTCAGTACCGCACACCACCCCCCTCTTTACGCACCCTGTGAAGGACAAACGTGGCAGTTCTGTCCGTATCCCGCCGTACGTCCCCGCGCCGCGCACGCCGCTCCGTGCGCGTCCTCGGTGTCGCCGCTGCCTCCGCGGCGCTCGCGTTCGGCGCCGCCGGCAACGCGCTGGCCTGCGACATCAGCGAGTTCTCGGCCGAGGCGAAGTGCGACGGCGCCAAGGGCGTCATCACCGTCACCGACGTCGACCCCGCCGGCATCCCGGCCACGGTCACCGTGTACCTGCAGAACAACGGCGCCGACGCGAAGAAGGTCGGCGAGCAGGTGGTCAAGGGCTCCCGCAAGGGCACCACCATCACCTTCGCCGAGAAGTGGAAGCCGAACGCCGAGTACCGCATCCACGTGAAGGCAGACTCCTACGTCGACGAGGACATCAAGCCCAACCTCGTGACCCCGGCCACGGCCTGCAAGAAGGAGGAGGGCAAGCCCCCGGCGACGACGCCGGCCACGACGCCGGCCACGCCGAGCCCGTCGGCCCCGTCGGCCTCCCCCTCCGAGCCGGCCGAGGAGTCGCAGGCCCCCGCTCCGAGCCCGTCGGAGAGCGGGAGCACCGCGCCCGCGGGCAACGCGCCCGCCCCGGCCGGTGAGTCCCACCTCGCCGAGACCGGCGCCGACTCCCACACCGGCCTCATCGCCGGCATCGCGGCGGCCCTGGTCGTCGTGGGCGGCGGCGCGGTGTTCCTCGGCATGCGCCGCCGGGCCAAGAGCGACAGCTGACGCCCGCACACCGCTGCGACGTGGCCCGTCCCCGGCCGGGGGCGGGCCACGTCCCGTGTCAGCCGAAGGTCGCCCGCTCCAGCCAGAACTCCAGCAGCCCCCGGTCGCCGAGAACCTCCACCTCGGGGGTGTCGAGCGGCAGTCGGCGGTAGAAGGCCAGCAGCACGGAGGTGAGGGGTCCGCGCAGGGCGACCGTGGCCCTCGCGCGGCCGCGGCGCCAGCGGAAACCGTCCTCGGTGAGTTCGATCAGCCACTCGGCGTCGACCTCGGGTCCGGTGTCGGTGGCGTGCAGTTGGATGCTGCGGCCCGGGCCGCGCAGTCCGGCCACCGGGTCGTCCCGGTCCGTCCGCTGCGCGTACCGGACGATCTGCAGCCACTCGTCGATCGCGTCGGCGGCCACGTCCGGCGCGACCTCGTAGGGCAGTGCGGCGGCGAGGGCCGCGTCCGCGCGGTGCACGGTGATCTCGTGCGTCATGCGGCGGGCCCAGAACCCACTGGTGTGGACACCCGCCCAGCCCCAGACCGCGGCGGCGGGCCCGGCCTCGCGCAGGGTGGCGACGAGCCGTTCGCCGCTCCGAGCCAGCCAGGCGTCCAGCGCGGGGACGTCCCCGGCCGCCTCGGGCCCGGCGATGCCCGGCACCTCCTCCTCGGGGACCTCGTGATCGGCCCGGGTGCGCACCAGCAGCTCCGCCCAGCGCAGGGCGCCCCCGGTGTGCCGCACCAGGTCCTCGAGCGACCAGGCGGGGCAGGTCGGCACGGGGGCGGACAGGTCGGCGCCCGAGGTCACCACCGACCTCAGCAGGCCGACCTGGTGGGCGATCTCGTCGCAGCAGCGGTCGTGCGGGAGTGGCGTCATCCCCGGCACCCTAGGCGCCGGCGTTCAGTCCAGCACCACGATTTCCGCCGCGTCGAACTCCACGCCGACCCGCTCCCCCACCGCGGGCGCCGCCCGCAGCGCACAGGCCGCCTCCAGCCGCGGGGCGTCCTCGGGCTGGAGGTGGACGGCGACATGCGTGCCCCGGAAGGTGCGGGCGGTCACCGCGCAGGGCAGGCCCGAGCCGGCGGGCACCAGCCGCACACCGGCGGGCCGCACCAGCAGGGTCCGGGTGCCCTGCGGGGCGTCCTGCGGCACCGGCACCTTGCCCCACGGCGTGTCCGCGGCCTCCGTGCCCACGGTGGCCTCCACCACGTTCTCGAAGCCGAGGAACCGGGCCACGAACGCGTCGGCCGGCCGCTGCCACACATCGAGCGGCGTACCGGACTGGGCGATCCGGCCGTCCCGCATGACCACGACCCGGTCGGCCAAGGCGAAGGCCTCCCCCTGGTCGTGCGTCACGGCGAGCACGGTCGTGCCCAGCCGGCCGAACAGCTCCCTGAGTTCGACGACGAGCCGCTCGCGCAGCGACCGGTCGAGCTGCCCCAGCGGCTCGTCCAGCATCAGCAGCCGGGGGTTCGGCGCCAGCGCCCGGGCCAACGCGACCCGTTGCTGCTCCCCGCCGGACAGCGCGGCGACGGCCCGGCGGGCCGCGCCCGGCAGCCCCACCAGATCGAGCAACTCCCGTACGCGCTCGGCCTGCTGCGCCTTCGACACCCCGTGCATCCGGAGGCCGAACGCCACGTTCCCGCCGACGTCCCGCTGCGGGAACAGCTGGTGGTCCTGGAACATCAGCCCGACACCCCGCCGGTGCGCGGGCACACCCGCCTGGTCGCGCCCCTCCAGCAGGATCCGCCCGGCGTCCAGCGGCTGCAGGCCCGCGACCGCCCTCAGCAGCGTCGACTTGCCGCTGCCGCTGGGCCCGAGCACGCACACCACCTCGTGCTCGGCGACCTCCAGGCCCACCGCGTCCAGCACGGCCCGCCCGCCGAACCGGACCGTCGCCTCCTGCAGAGCCAGCAGCATCAGAACTCCCCGGTCCGGTCGGTGCGCAGCCTCTCCAGCACGAGCAGGGCCACGGCGCACACCACCATCAGAATCGTCGAAAGGGCCATCGCCTGGCCGTAGTTGAGGTCACCGGGCCGGCCCAGCAGGCGCGCCACCGCCACGGGCAGGGTCGGGTTGTCGGGCCGCGCGATGAACACCGTCGCCCCGAACTCCCCGAGGGAGACGGCGAAGGCGAACCCGGCCGCGATCAGCAGCGCCCGCCGCACCATCGGCAGGTCCACCTCCCGCCAGACCCGCCACGGCGAGGCCCCCAGCACCGAGGCCGCCTCCCGCAGCCGCACGTCCACCGCGCGCAGCACCGGCAGCATGGTGCGCACCACGAACGGCACCCCGACCAGCGCCTGCGCGAGCGGCACCAGGATCCACGAGGACCGCAGGTCCAGCGGCGGCTCGTCCAGGGAGATCAGGAACCCGAAGCCGACGGTCACCGCGGACACCCCGAGCGGCAGCATCAGCAGCGCGTCGAAACCGCGCACGAACCGCCCGGCGTCCCGGCGGGTGAGCGCGACGGCGGCCAGCGAACCGACCAGCACGGCGATGGCGGTGGCGGCGACGGCGTACGACAGGGAGTTGCCGACCGCCTCGATCGGCGGGACCAGGAACATGCCGCCGTCCTGGCGGGTCAGCGCCCGGTAGTAGCCGAACCCGGGGGCGTCCAGGGAGCGCTGCACCAGCACGGCCAGCGGCAGCACGATCAGCACGGCGACGGTGGCGAGCACCGCGCCCAGCAGCGACCACTGACCGGCGCCGCGCGGCCGGCGCGCGGTCACCGCCGCGTCCACGAGCCGCAGGGCCGTCTCCCGCCGCCGCACGGTCCAGGCGTGCAGGGCGAGGATCGCGCCCACCGCGGCGAACTGGATCAGGGTCAGCACGGCCGCCGTGGACAGGTCGAAGATCTCCGACGTCTGCCGGTAGATCTCCACCTCCAGGGTCGAGAAGGTGGGCCCGCCGAGGATCTGGACGACGCCGAAGGAGGTGAAGGTGAACAGGAAGACCATCAGCGCGGCAGCGGCCACGGCCGGGCCGAGGGCGGGCAGGGTCACCTTCCGCCAGGCCGCCGACGGAGAGGCGCCGAGCATCCGCGCGGCCTCCTCCTGCCGGGGATCGAGCTGTGCCCAGAGCCCGCCCACGGTCCGGACCACGACGGCGTAGTTGAAGAACACGTGGGCGAGCAGGATCGCCCACACGGTGGTGTCCAGCCGGACGCCCCACGCCTCGTCGAGCAGCCCGCCGCGCCCGGCCAGGGCCAGGAACGCCGTGCCGACGACGACCGTCGGCAGCACGAACGGGACGGTGACCACCGCCCGCAGCACCTGCTTGCCCGGGAAGTCGAAGCGCGCGAAGACGTACGCGCCGGGGAGCGCGATCAGCAGCGTCAGCGCCGTGGAGACCAGCGCCTGCCAGGTGGTGAACCACAGCACGTGCCGCACGTCGGACTGCCCCAGCACCTCCCCGATCCGCCCGGGGTGCCAGGCCCCGTCGGCCCGCAGACCGCGCGCGACGATCGCGGCGACGGGGTAGGCGAAGAAGACCGCGAAGAACGCGACGGGCACGGCCAGCAGACCGAACCGCGCCGCCGCGCCCCGCCTGCGGGCGGCTACTTCAGTACGAGCGAGGTCCACGACTTGACCCACTGGTCGCGGTGCTCGGCGATCTTCGCCGGGTCCATGGTCTGCGGGTCCTTCGCCTGCGGCCCGAACTTCGCGAACTCCGGCGGCACCTGGGCGTCCTCGCGCACCGGGTAGACGAACATGTTCAGCGGCATGTCCTCCTGGAACCGCTTGCCCACGAGGAAGTCGAGGAGCGCCTTGCCGCCCTCGGTGTTCCGGGCGTTGCTGAGCAGTCCCGCGTACTCGACCTGCCGGAAGCAGGTGCCCTCGGCGACGCCGGTGGGGGCGGTGTCCGGCCTGGGGTCGGCGAAGACGACCTCGGCGGGCGGGGAGGAGGCGTAGGAGACGACGAGCGGCCGGTCGCCCTTGGCCTTCTTCCCGCCGGCCGAACCGGAGAACTCCTCGTTGTAGGCCTGCTCCCAGCCGTCGACGACCTTGACGCCGTTGGCCTTGAGCTTCTTCCAGTAGCTCTCCCAGCCCTGGTCGCCGTACTTCGCCGCGGTGCCGAGCAGGAAGCCGAGACCGGGCGAGGACGAGGAGGCGTTCTCGGTGACCAGCAGGTCCTTGTACCGGGGGTCCGTCAGGTCGTCGAGGGTCCGCGGCGGCTGGAGCTTGCGGTCGGCGAAGTACTTCTTGTCGTAGTTGACGCACACGTCACCGGTGTCGACGGGTGTCACCCGGTGCTTGTCCTGGTCGGCGCGGTACTCGGCCTTGACGCGGTCCGAGCCCTTCGGCTCGTACGGCTGGAACAGGCCGTTGTCGAGGGCGCGGGAGAGCAGGGTGTTGTCGACGCCGAAGAAGACGTCGCCCTGCGGGTTGTCCTTGGTGAGGATCGCCTTGTTGACGGCCTGCCCGGCGTCGCCGTCCTCCAGGACCCTGACCTTGTAGCCCGACTCCTTCTCGAAGGCCGCGACGACCTCCTTGGAGGCGGCCCACGAGTCGTGGCTGACGAGCGTGACGGTCTTGGAGTCGCCCGACCCCTGACCGGCGTCGGACGACCCGCACGCCGCGAGCGTGCCGGCCAGGCTCAGCCCGACGACCGCGGCCGTCAGGCGCTGTGCGTTGATGCTCACTGGATTCCTCCTGGAGTGACCAGGAGAAGACGCGGCCCTGCCCGGGACTTCCGTGGTCCCGGGCAGGGCGCAACAGCTCGAGTGGTGACCGATCTCCCTACCCAGAATGACCTGGGCCAGGTTCGGAGGGTCTGCGGCCGTGCCGCACTCTCAGCGCTGTGGCGCTCCCCTGTCGGAATATGCAGATGTGGATACGGCGATCAGACTACCGTTCGGTGGCCGCGAGCTGACCACACGCCCCGTCGATCTCCTGACCACGGGTGTCCCGGATCGTCACCGGCACACCGTGGGCGGCGATGGCCTCCACGAACGCCTTCTCGTCCTCGGGCCGGGAGGCCGTCCACTTGGAGCCGGGCGTCGGGTTCAGCGGGATCAGGTTGACGTGCACCGGCTTGCCCCTGAGGAGCCGGCCGAGCCGGTCACCGCGCCAGGCCTGGTCGTTGATGTCGCGGATCAGCGCGTACTCGATGGACAGCCGCCGACCGGACTTGGCGCTGTACTCGAACCCGGCGTCCAGCACCTCGCGCACCTTCCACCGGGTGTTGACCGGCACGAGGGTGTCGCGCAGTTCGTCGTCGGGGGCGTGCAGGGAGATCGCCAGCCGGCACTTGAAGCCCTCGTCGGCGAAGCGGTGGATGGCCGGGACGAGACCGACGGTGGAGACGGTGATGCCGCGCTGCGACAGCCCGAGCCCGTCCGGCTCGGGGTCGGTGAGGCGGCGGACGGCCCCGACGACCCGGTTGTAGTTCGCGAGCGGCTCGCCCATGCCCATGAAGACGATGTTGCTGAGGCGCGCGGGTCCGCCGGGGACCTCGCCGTCGCGCAGGGCCCGCATGCCGTCGACGATCTGGTGCACGATCTCGGCGGTGGAGAGGTTCCGGTCGAGACCGGCCTGCCCGGTGGCGCAGAACGGGCAGTTCATGCCGCACCCGGCCTGCGAGCTGATGCACATGGTCACCCGGTCCGGGTAGCGCATCAGCACGGACTCGACGAGCGTCCCGTCGAACAGCCGCCACAGGGTCTTGCGGGTGGTGCCCTGGTCGGTGGACAGGTGCCGCACGACCGTCATCAGCTCGGGCAGCAGGGCCTCCTGCAGCCGCGTGCGGCTGCCGGCGGGGATGTCGGTCCACTGCTCCGGGTCGTGCGCGTACCGCGCGAAGTAGTGCTGCGAGAGCTGCTTGGCGCGAAACGGCTTCTCCCCGACCGCGGCGACGGCCTCCTTGCGCTCGGCAGGAGTGAGATCGGCAAGATGCCGCGGCGGCTTCTTGGCTCCGCGGGGGGCGACGAAAGTGAGTTCTCCGGGTGCAGGCATAACCCATCCAGTGTGGCAGATCATCGCCGGGAGCCCAGGCCGGAGCGGGGTGGGGGTGGTCACCTGTGGGTGCCGACTGTCGGCGTTGGTCGGCCTCGGACGGCCCAGGGACGGCCCAGGGGGCACGGTTTCGTCAACACGACGAAATAGCTCCACGCCCCTGAGCGGTGATCACAACGAATCAGCCCCCATGAGTGCTGTCTGATAGCTCTGCGCGACGTTGTCACACGGTTGGACACTCAGCGTTGCTACCTACTGCAGCGACCAAAGCTGCGCGGGGGACGCAGTTGACGTCTGGCTCCAGCGGGCAATTACGGATCCATCAGCTGCCATCAGGAATTAGCGCTAGGCGCTCTTCCTTCTCCCACGAGCGGAGCACGGCATACATTTGCGTTGTAGCGAAACACTGCGAGTCGAAACTAAGGCGGAGCATCTTTTCGATAACTTCCCTGCCGTGCGTTGTTGAACGTCGACGAATGGCAGCATCAAAGTCGAGCAGTGAAGTCAGATCGTGCCCACAGGAGATTTCTGTATCCGGTGACTCAGCGCTCGCTAGAGCAATTGAAAGTAGCGTATTTGAATCGAGGTCTCTATCCGCTATCAACTCCTCTACACATGATTCAAGGTTGAACGTCCCATCTCTTTCAATGAACTCGCCAGCATTGAGTGACTTGAAGCCGATCTTTCCTCCATTTTGGACACTCCAGAGGCGCAACTTCCCTATGAGCGACGAGTGCCCGAGGAGTCTCTCCCTAGTTCGCTGTATTTCCCTGTCATCCGCCTCGCGTTCATACAGCTCTGCATAGAAATGACCGAAAGCTGGCGATGCGCAGATCATGACCTCAGTGTCATGATGATCGACTGGGAACACGTTCTTCGTTACTGGACTCCCCAGAAGGCGATCAAAGTCCGCATCGCAGATCCCTAGCACTCCGGTGATTCCGCGGCTCGTCACCAGTCCCATAGCCGCGAGCAGATGAGACTTGCCCTTACAGTGAATAACTCTCGCTTGCGGCGAGGGGATGAAAAGTCTTCGAAAGAGGCGAGTATCCGTCGCTCCTTCCACCAGAACGATGGGTCCTGTCATTCCAGAACGGAGCATGCCAACTTCATTAGCGATGCGCACCGGATTACTCTGATGCTGCTGCAGAGCCATCTACTCACCGTCACTAAGCTCGACCGTCAGATCCCAGCGATCATTGATGATCGAAGGGCTATGAGTGGCGACCAAGAACTTGAGTCTGGCTAGCTCTGCAATTTTTAGCAGATCCGGGATGAAGTCATTCTGCCAGGACACATGCAGGGAAAGTTCTGGCTCGTCAATAAGCACCAGCGTTCCAACCTGCTCCCTAAAGAGGAGGCCATAAGTCAGGACGAGCTCTTGTTGCTCACCCGAGCTTAGCGACTCAAGGCTAAGCGGGTGCCCCTGGGTTGAGACGACGCGAAACCCCTGCTCGCGGTCCACGAAAAGGCGCTTGCGGCGAAACTTTGCGTTAATTACCTGCAGGAAGAGCTCGATCTTCTCTGCAATCTCGTCAAGCTGAGACAGCTTGTTCCGAACATCCGCCAGGTACAGGTTCAATACGCGCAGCTCTCCATCATCCAACTCCCTCTGCGGCAACTGTAGTTCTGCATCTCGATCCAGAAGGCCGGATTCTACGTATCGAATCCGCCTATCTGCCTCCTCATTGTAGCGCTTTCTAATCGAATCTTCCCCAGGAGTCTCAATATGGATAGCCGGGTCGAGCAGTCGCGCAGGGAAGGTACTATCAAGCTTCTGCGAGTAATTACTATACTCCGCCAGACTTTGTTGAATACGCATTGACAGGTCTCGCGCAAAAGTGCGTACCGTGGGAGTTGTTTGTGCCTCTCGAGGCTGCCGGAACCTCCCAGGCTTATCGTTAGCTCCGCTCGTCAGGCGCTCAGTGCGGATGAAGAATACAGGGAAATGTGCTGTCAGTGAACGCAACCATTCGGGGATCTTTGCGCGTGACGGCGTGCCAGCATACTGGCTAAGTCGATCGCCGTATCGATCAACTACCCCCATCAGGTCTAGCGCTTCCCCAGCTGTCATGTCGAACCATTCATTGGCTCCCGTTCGATTCAGCTCGGGAATGATGTCTTCGACGAGGTCTCTCGGAATTCCGAGGTCGGCCGCAGTATGCCCCAAGGTCCAAGGCGGATGGACCACACGATCGTCATCCCCGAGCAAGCGGAAGTCCAGAGATGCCTTTGCCTCTACTCCCCCACTTCTTCGCGAAACAACCAGCGTTTGGCCATTCGAAAACTTCGCATGCAGCCTAGAGAAGTGGACCGAGCGTAGCAGTGTAAATCTTCGATTCGAGAGAGAGTCGATTATCT
The DNA here is from genome assembly GCF_042878735.1 of Streptomyces sp. NPDC003456. Lineage (NCBI taxonomy): Bacteria > Bacillati > Actinomycetota > Actinomycetes > Kitasatosporales > Streptomycetaceae > Streptomyces > Streptomyces sp. NPDC003456. Next base: position 985,305 of record NZ_JBIAOK010000004.1, on the reverse strand, counting down.
TCAACACTGTCGTCTTGCCCACTCCGTTCGCACCATGAAGGAGAGTCAATCCGTCAATCGTGTTGAACTGAATAACATGCGTAAATTCATCGAAGAGGTCTTCGATGCGCAGCTCGTACAGGTCCATACACCGAGGGTAGCCGTTGAGGACCATGGCCAGGGCGATTTCGCCTCAGGTCAGCCCTGGCGCTTCAGCCGGTTGGCAGCGGACGTCAGCAGCTTCAACACTGCCGTGGGTTGAGTCTGCCGAACGTCCAGGTCGGCGGAGCGGCTTTGGGCTGGAGCTGCTTTGGGGCGAGTGATCATGGCCCCGTAAGCTTCCGGCGCGTCGGGCAGTCTGTGGACCTGCCCGCTAAAGCACGACGTTGGGGCCATGATCTTAGAGGCTCGCCCTAAAGTGGCTGCCTAAAGCCGTGGAGCCGACCGCCCCAGCCACAGAGGTTTTCTCCCCCACGAGGTGCCCGCAGTCGCCGAGCGCGCCGCCGGGCGCGGCCAGCCGGGGCGCAGACAGGAGGCAGGCCGCGCCGCAGAGGCGGCGCGCGCCCGCGCCGTGCGCGGGCCTTGATGAAGTAGGGAAAGTTGTACCGCACCCATGATCGAGTCGCTCGATCGTGGCCTGTCGGCTCCCCGCTCGTCTCGGCTACCGTTCCTTGCATGCCTTCTGCACTGGACACGCCTCAGGGAGCGGCCGAACTCGCCGAGTCTCTGCTTCCCCAGCTCGGCAATCGTTGGCTTCACACTCAGGCTGTGGCCGATCGGGCGCGTGAGGCTTCCGCGGCTGTGTCCGAGACTGACCGGGATCTCCTCGTCGCCGCAGCATGGCTGCATGACATCGGATACGCCCCCGAGCTGCGCGAGACCGGGTTCCATCCCCTCGACGGTGCCCGTCACCTGGAAGCACTGGGTGCGCCGGCGCGTCTCGTGCGGCTGGTCGCTCACCACTCCGGGGCCGTGTACGAAGCTGAGCAGCGCGGCCTGTCGGCAGAGCTGGCCGTCTACGAGCGGGAGGACTCCCCCGTCCTCGACGCACTGATCTTCGCCGATATGACGACCGGCCCCGCCGGACAGTCCTTCCCCTTCGACACGCGCATCGACGAAATCCTCGTCCGCTACGAGCCTGGCAGTGAGGTGCACAACGCGATCAGCAAGGCGCGTCCATACCTCCAGGCCGCCGTCGAGCGAACCCTCGACCGAATGGCCGCTCAGCCGATGTAGGGCTCGGCCCGGTCGGTCAACCCATGCTCGATCCGCATGCGCATCGACGGGTGGATGTTCAGCTCGTCCAGCCTGCTCGGATCGACGAACGCCACTTCCTTGCTCTCGCTGCTCGTCCGCAGCTGGCCGCCGACGATGCGGGCATGGAAGCAGATCGAGAACTGCTGGCGGACCTCACCGTCGTCGTACGCCATGACGTGCCCGGGGTTCGTGTAGATCCCGACCAGGCCGGTCACCTCGACGTCGAAGCCGGTCTCTTCCCTGGTCTCGCGTACAGCCGCGTCGGGTGCTGACTCACCCAGGTCGATGCCGCCTCCGGGTAGGGCCCACAGATCGTTGTCGGTCTTGTGAATCAGCAGGACCTCACCGGCCTCGTTGCGGGCCACGGCGGTCACGGAGGGGACGAGGCTGTTCGCCTTCGGGGCGTTCGGATCGTTGAAGTAGTCGACGCGTGCCATGCGTTCAGCGTCGCACGTCGGAAGCCGATTATGCCTTCCGGCCCTGGTCCCACGCGTAGTCGAAGCTCCGCATGTAGTGCCGGAACGTCCGAGCTCCCGGCAGGTACTTGAAGTGCATCACCGGGTTCTGCCCGGCGGGAGCTCCGAGCACGTGGAGGTTCACCAGCACGTCGTCATCGAACCGGTAGATCGAGTTGTAGAGGATCGTGTCGTGGAGCCGGATCTCTACGCCGGGTGTCGACATGGCGGGCTGCAAGTACCGGCGAGTTATCCGCGCTCGCGCCGCCAGGTCGTCACCGATCCCCTCCTCCTCGCCACGCTGGCGCACGGCCGCGGAGTCCGGGTCGCCCAGCAGGATGCGGACCTGGGCGCCGGCCTTCGCCTTCTCGGCCAACTGGTCCGGCAGGTCCGGGTGACTGTCGAAGAGGAACAACCCCGCGTACACCAGGATGTCGACCTGGTCCGTCGCCTTCTCGATCAGGGAGGACCATAGCGGGGCAGGCACGGCACCACGGTGCGGGTAGTACGTGATCAGCTCCGACGCGCTCGCCTTCTCGGCCTGCTTCTCGACTGACGGCCACACGTAGACCTCGTCGACCCCGAGGAAGCTCGCGGCCTTCCAGCGGTGCCCCCGGTGCGGAGTCCGGTTGGTGGTGATCCAGCGCTCGACGCTCTTGGGATCGACTCCGACGTGTTCGGCGACGGACTGGATCGTCTCGCCCTTCGCCGAAATTGCAGCCCGCAGACGCTCGTTCGCCATGGTGTTCCCTCCTAGGGACCCGTAGGGACGTTTTGACGGTAGCTCAGACGTCCCTAAACGTCCATACGGGCCGTGATGCGTCCACCCCCTCTCGCGGTCTCCTGATCTCACCGACGGGACGTCGGCCAAGCACCCACCACAGCAGGAGACAAGACGATGCGTCAGATTTCCGTGGACACCTCCGCCGCGACCGTGATGGTCGCCAAGACCCCGCAGCCCAAGGTCAAGGACCGCCGTACCGGTGAGATCGCCATGGACGTCGAGTCCGGCGCGAAGCTGATGACGGTCGACGTGATGCTCGCGGCCAACGACGAGGGGGAGATCCTCTCCATCACCGTCCCCGAGCCGGGCATCTCCGGTGAGCTGACCATGGGCACGCCGGTCGCGCTCACGGGTCTGATCGCCCGGCCGTGGGAGAACGACTTCAACGGTCAGAAGCGGCACGGCATCGCCTTCCGCGCGGTCGCCGTCACCTCGCTGGCCGCCGCTGCCGCGAACTCGAAGGCGGCCTGACAATGACCGCCTTCACGGTCGCTCTGGTGCTGGTCGTCGCCGCTGCGGGTCTCCTGCGGTGGCGGCGCCCCGCCTGGTACTGGATGACCTTCGGCGTCACCCTCGCCTCGCTGCGGGTCCTGGTCCGCTACGCCTCCGTCATGGACGCCTGTGGCTTGACGGTCCCGTCCCCGCGCTGGCGCCTGGCTCTGGCCCGGGTCACTAACCGGCCCGTGCCGGACTCCCGCCCGCCGCGCATCCTGCGCTTCCGGCCGACCCGTACCGGCCTGGTCCTGCGCCTGGGACTGCGCCCCGGTCAGGACGCCTTCGACGTGGCCGCCGCCTCGGACCGGCTGCGCCACTCCTTCTCCATGTACGGGGTCACCTCGCGTGAGGTGCGCTCGGGTGTCGTGGAAGTGAGGATGACCGGCTATGACGTCCTTAAGCGTGTGCAGATGCCCGCCAAGGTCGACGCCCGCCCCATGAGGGTTCCGGTCGCCCTGCGCGAGGACGGCTCGGTGCACTACCGCGACTACCGTGCCGTTCCGCACGCCCTCACCCTCGGAGCCACGGAGTCGGGCAAGTCCGTCTACCAGCGCAACCTGGTCGCCGGGCTCGCCCCGATGGACGTCGCGCTGGTCGGCATCGACTGCAAACAGGGGGTGGAGCTGTTCCCGCTGGCCCGTCGGTTCTCCGCCCTCGCTGACAACCCCGACACCGCCGCCGACCTCCTCGACGCGCTCGTGTCCCGCATGGAAGGCGTCTACCAGCTCATCCGGGCTGAGCAGCGCATCACCTCCGCCGTGCCCGACGCCGAGATAGCCGCCGACATCTGGGACCTGCCCGACGACATCCGTCCCGTCCCGGTCGTGGTCCTGGTCGACGAGGTCGCCGAACTCGCCCTGTTCGCCAGCAAGGACGAGGAAAAGCGGCGCGACCGCATCATCACGGCACTGGTCCGCCTCGCCCAGCTCGGCCGTGCGGCCGGCATCTACCTGGAGATCTGCGGGCAGCGCTTCGGCTCCGAACTCGGCAAGGGCATCACCATGCTCCGCGCCCAGCTCACCGGCCGCACCGCCCACCGCGTCAACGACGAGACCAGCGCCAACATGGCCTTCGGCGACATCTCCCCGGACGCCGTCTTGGCCGCCATCCAGATCCCCGCAGAGACACGCGGGCTGGCAATCGCCGGGGACTCCACCGGTGGCTGGCACCGCATCCGCGCCCCGCACACCTCCCTGCGACAGACCGTCAACACCTGCAACCGGCACGCCGACCGCACCCCGGACTTGCCCCAACTGGCCGCCTTCCGCCCCGAGCTGACCGTCCCCGCTGAGACCCCGGTGCCGCTGTCCAAGACAGCTCCCGCCACGGCCTGACACGACCTCTTCCCGGTCGGCGCGACCGCCTTCGCGCCAAGTCCCCACCCCGTCATGCCTGATCACAGAAAGAGCCCTCGATGTTCTGCGAGCACTGCGGCGACCTCGACGGCGCCGAGACCGGCATCGACCACGACGAACGCGACTGTCCCTGGTACGAGGACGCGCCCGCCGATGACACCCCGGAGGACTGACCCGTCATGTGCCCCGACTGCGAGGACTTCGCCCGCACGGTCCTGCTCCTGGGCCAGCTCGCCCTCTACGCCGACACGACCGGCGCTGACCTCGAATTCGTGGACGCCGTCAACCCTTCCCTGGCCGCCTCACTCCCCGAACCGCCGACCGGGGAGGTGTCCTGATGGCCGCCCGTCACAGCTTGCGCGTCGACGCCGTCCTGGTCCAGGCCGTCATCGCCGGAGCTCTGTCCTTCGCCCACCTGCACGACCTGGCCGCCGCTGCCGGACAGGACGGTTGGAAGGCCTGGGCCTACCCGGTCAGCGTCGACCTGCTCCTGGTCGCCGCCTGGCGACGACTCCGCAGTGAGGGCCCGTCCCGGCTGGCCTGGTGCTGGTTCCTCATCGCCCTGTTCGCCTCGCTCGGCGCCAACGTCGCCACCGCCGGATTCCTGGACCTGGCCGACCCACCTGCCCTGCTCCGCCTCGGCATCGCCGGATGGCCCGCGCTCGCCTTCCTCGGCGGAACCCTCCTCGCACACTCCGGCGACCACCGGATCCCGGATGCCTCGGCACCCGCCGCGGCCCCGGAACCCGATCTCGCCGACGACCGCGAACCGGCCCCCGAACCCATGCCGGACCCGGAGCCCGCCCCGGCCCCGTTGGAGGAGCCGCCGGCGCTTCCGCCCGCCGACCCTCCGCCCGCGGTTCCCGCCGTCCTCATCGACCACGCCCGCAAGGTCGCCGCCGACTACCGCGACCGCACCGGCGCCCCGATCGACACCGACACCCTGCGCGCCCGACTCGGCGTCCCGCCCCACCTCGCCGACGCCATCGCCGCCCAGCTCGCCTGACCCGGAAGGAGAACCATCCGCCATGCCAGCCCGCGACTACTTCCACTCCGTGATGCGGATCGGCCCCGTGCAGATCGGCACCCACCGCGACCGCCACGGCCAGACCAAGTACGCCGCCGTCTGCACCGCCGACCGCTGCGGTTGGTCCGCCGACTACTCCAGCCAGAGTGCCGCCCAGCTCGCCGCCCGCACCCATCGCTGCCGCGTCCGCTAGGAGACACCGCCGTGCAGGTCCCCCTCTGGTTCGCCCTCGCCGTCGTCGGCTACCTCGGCGTCAAGTTCCTCCGCCCGCCCTGGTGGCTCGTCGCCGTCCTCCTCCTCGGCGGATACCTCCTCGCCGACAGCGTCCTGGCCCCCGCCATCGACACCGCCCTAAGCAAGTAGCCCCGAAGGGAGAACCGCCATGCTCCGCCCGAAGATCCCCACCATGCCCAGCCCGACCGGACTCATCACCCCGCCCACCGTCGTCGATCCCACCACCGTGGTCCAGCACCACCCGACGCCCGCCGCTGCGCCGACCGCGTCGACCCGCCCGACGATCCAGCTCACCCCCGGTACAGCTCTCGCTCTGGTGGGTGCTGGTGCGGCCGTGGTCCTGGTCGTCGGCGCCGTCCTGGTCTCGATGCTCCTGGCCGTCGCCGTCACCGGCGCGTCCGTCGCCGTCTGCGCCGTGGTGATCCGCTCGCTCATCTCCTCGCAGCACCGCCGCTGAACGGTCCCAGGGGCGACGCACAAGCCGCCAAGCACGCCGCCGCTCCTGGGACCGGGTTCCGTCAGCCAACCGCCATCGCCAAGGAGCAACGCCATGGACCTGCACATAGCCGCGAGCATCGTGCCGTTACTGGGCTGGGCCGTGCACGGCGGCATCCTCACCCGCCGTCTCGCCTGCGCCCGCCGCGACCCGCTCACCGGCCTGCACACCCGCGCCGGATGGACCGCCCGGGCGGAGCACCTCATCCGCCGGCACCCGAACGCGGCCGTGCTCCTGGTCGACCTCGACCACTTCAAGACCCTGAACGACACCCACGGCCACGCCGCCGGGGACGCCGCCCTCGTCGCCACCGCCGACCGGCTGCGCGCCTGGTGCGGACACAACGGCACCGCCGGCCGCCTGGGCGGGGACGAATTCGTCGCCGTGATCCGGGACCTGGCCGCCGCCGACCTCGACACGCTCACGACAGCGCTGCACCGGCCGCTGCCCTATGACGGGACGTCCCTCCCGCTGGCCGCCTCAGTCGGCCTCTGCCCTGTGGCGGAGCTGCCGGTGCCCCTCCTGACGGACGCCCTCGCCGCTGCCGACGCCGCCATGTACGCGGCCAAGGGCCGCATCCGCCGGGGCTCCCACACCACTCGCTGAGAGGCCGCCGGGTGGCGCACAAGCCGCCAAGCACGCCGCCACCCGGGGCCGTTCCTTCCAACCGCAATCGAAAGGAACCACCATCATGGCCCACCACAGCTCGCCCCCGCCGAGGATCTGCCCGGCCTGCGACGGCTTCGCCTCCGTCGCCGTCACCCTCGGCGGCCGCGACCACCGTGGCCACCTGCGCACCATCACCGCCCACTGCCCGGCCTGCGACGGCCTCGGCGTCACCCGCACCCGCACCCGCCCCGACCGGGAGGGCGCCCGTGCCTGAGCAGCTGCTCGACCGTGCCACCCTCGGCGACCTGCTGAGGGTGGCTTCGGCCTCTGACTACCACCGCTGGCACGAGCAGATCCGCCGCACCGGCGGCTGTGCCGACCCCATCCACCTGACCGGCTGGGTCCTGCACAAGGACAAGACGACCGGCGAGACCCTGCACCACTACTCCACCGAGGGCGAACCGGGCGGACGGCTCCGCCTCGCCTGCGGCAACCGCCGAGCCTCCCGCTGCCCCTCCTGCGCCTGGACGTACGCGGGCGACACCTACCACCTCATACGCGCCGGGCTCGCCGGGGACGACCGCCGCGACATCCCTGCCACCATCCGCGACCATCCCCGCGTCTTCGCCACCCTCACCGCACCCTCGTTCGGCCGCGTGCACAACCGCCCGGACCGAGGCGTCTGCCGATGCGGCACCCGCCACACCCCCGAAGATCCCGCCCTCGGCACGGCCCTCGACCCGGAGACGTACGACTACGCAGGCACGGTGCTGTTCAACAACCACGCCGGACAGCTCTGGCAACGCTTCACGAATCGGCTCCGCCGGGAAGTCGCCGCCCGCGCCGGCCTCTCTCAGCGCGAGTTGAAGACATCGGCCCGGCTGTCGTACGGCAAGGTCGCAGAGTTCCAGAAGCGGGTGCGCTGCACTTCCACGCCGTGATCCGCCTCGACGGACCGGACGGCCCTGGCTCCCCGCCACCGACCTGGGCCACGGTCGATCTCCTCTCCGACGCGATCCGGGCCGCTGCCGCGCACTCCTACACTTCGGTCTCCGTCCCGGCCGTCGCCGACCAACCGGCCCGGACCTTCCGCTGGGGCCGACAGCTCGACGTCCGACCGATCAGGGCCTTCGGGGACGGCTCCGACATCACGGAACAGGCCGTCGCCTCCTACGTCGCCAAGTACGCCACCAAGGCCGCCGAGAACACGGGCACCCTCGACCGCCGCATCGGTGAACTGTCCGAACTCGACCGCCACGGCGTCCCGGACCACACCCGACGCCTCATCGAGGCGTGCAAGTTACTCGACCCGCTGTACCCGGACCGGCGCCTGTGGGCCTGGGCTCACATGCTCGGCTTCCGCGGCCACTTCTCCTCGAAGTCCCGCCGCTACTCCACCACCCTCGGCGCCCTCCGCCAGGCCCGCGCCGAATACCGCGCCGCCCAGGAGCACGCCGCTCTCGGACTCGACGACCAGGAGCCGGACACCGTCCTGGTCCTGGCCGACTGGCAGTACGCGGGTCACGGCCACACCCCCGGCGAATCCGTCCTCGCCGCCACCATCGCCCGCGGCCTCCAACTCAACCGCCAAACCGCCCGTGAAGCCCTGCAAGACCTGGCTCTGGAAGGAGTCGCCGCATGACCGTCCGCACCCTTCCTGAGCGGTACCTGACCCCGGCCGACGTCGCCGAGCTGCTCGGTGTTCCGGTCGAGACGCTGTATCAGTGGCGGCGGAAGCGCACAGGCCCTCGGCCTTCCGGGTCGGCCGGCATCTTCGCTACGACCCCGCACGGCTTCGCCAGTGGGTCGACGGTCTGACCGAGGTGGCCGCCTGATGGCTGGGCACGTGCAGGATCGCTGGTACAAGACCGAGGCAGGCCCGGACGGCAAGCCGGTGAAGGTGAAGACGGACCGCTACGGCAGGCTCCGCTACCGGGCCCGGTACGTCGGGCCGGACGGCACCGAGAAGAGCCGGTCCTTCCCCGACCGCCAGAAGCGCCGGGCGGAAGAGTGGCTGGCCGAGACGGCCGCCGACATGACCCGTGGCCACTACGTCGACCCCAAGGCCGCCCGCATCACCTTCCAGCAGTACGCGGAACGCTGGATCGCCGGCCAGACCACCGACCTGAACACCCGCATCGGAGTGGAAACCCGTCTCCGCCTGCACGCCTTCCCCCGCATCGGGGCGCGTCCGCTCGGGTCCTTCCGCCCGGTCCACATCCGCGAGTTCGTGCGCGACCTGGAGAACGACTCGATAGGCGGCACCTACGCCCGCAACATCTACGCCAACGTCCGTGCGGTGCTGTCGGCCGCCGTGGACGACGGCCACCTCGCCCGGAACCCATGCTCGGCGGCATCTGTCCGCCCACCGGCCGTCTCGACCGCCCGGGTCGTGCCGTGGCTCCCCTCTCAAGTGCTCGCGGTCCGCGACGCCCTACCCGAGCGCTACCGAGCCATGGTCGACGTGGGCAGCGGCTGTGGCCTCCGACAGGGCGAGATCATCGGCCTGGCCGAAGACACCTTGCAGCTCGACAGCGACACCCTGCGGGTCACCACTCAGGTCAAGCTGATCCGGGGCGTCGCGGTCTTCGCTCCGCCCAAGGGCAACAAGGAGCGTGACGTGCCGCTGCCGTCCTCGGTCGCCTCGGCCCTGCGCCGGCACATGGATCGCTACCCGCCCGTGGCCATCAAACTGCCGTGGGGCAGGCCGGACGGCCCGCTCATCGAACGGCGCCTGATCTTCACCAACACGGCCGACGGCATCGTCTGGCGAAGCAACTTCAACATCCAGGAGTGGAAGCCCGCCCTCGCGGCCGCCGGCCTCATCCCGACGCCCGAGCCCGGGAAGCCGTACGCCTCCGCCCGGCAGCACGGTATGCACGCCCTGCGCCACTTCTACGCCTCGGTCCTCCTGGACGCGGGCGAGAGCATCAAGGCCGTGAGCGAATACCTGGGGCACTCCGACCCGGCGATGACCCTCCGGGTGTACGCCCACTTGATGCCCAGCAGCAGCGAGCGAGCCCGCCGGGCCCTGGACGACGTCTTCGGCACGGCGCAGCCCTGAAGGCCCACCAGGCACAAGACGGCCCCCTACCGGCGACAACATCGCTGGTAGGGGGCTTCCTCAAGCCGATGGCCATCAGGTCTCCGGCTGCGTCTGAGTCACTGTCCCGCACCGACAGAGCCAGGAAGCGTCCCATTCAACCTTGACAAAGTCCAAAATGGACATCACGATGTCCCTACTGTCCGCGCGGCCGAGACGATGGGACCCCATGACCACTTACGCCTTCTGGAACAACAAGGGAGGCACCGGCAAGACCAGCCTGTGCTTTCAGACGCTCTCCCTATACGCACATAGGAACCCCCACGAGCGCATTCTCGTGCTCGACGTCTGTCCGCAGGCGAACCTCTCTGAGCTGCTGTACGGGGGGCTCGCCTTCCGTGGCAGCGAGATCCTTCTTGCGCGACAGGGGGAGCCGCGACGTCGCACGATCGGCGGATACTTCGAGTTGCGACTCTCCTCCCCGTACGCCCCGCCGACCATCGTGGCCGCCGACTACATCTCGAAGCCCGGTCAGTACAACCACGCAATCCCAGACAACATCGATCTGATCGCCGGCGACCCGCTGCTGGAGATGCAGGCGACCGCCATGTCGGCACTGGCGAACACGTCGATCCCGACCACCAATTCGTGGCTGCGCATCATCGACTGGATTCGCGATCTGCTCGAAGCGGTGTCTGGCGAGTACGACACGGTGTTCATCGACACCAACCCCTCGTTCTCGATGTACACGCAGGTGGCGCTTTCCGCTGCCGACAGGCTGATCTTGCCCGTAATGGCGGACGATTCGTCGCGTCGTGCCATCCAGAACGCATTCTCGCTGGTCTACGGCCTCAAGCTTCCCTCGGACATCTACACGCAGTACGCCTTCGCCACACGCCTCCGTGACGCGGGACGAGATCTTCCGGAGGTGCACGTCATCGCCAAGAACCGGCTCACCCAGTACATGGGGGCCGCTTCCGCCTACGCTGCGGTGCTGCACTCGATCGATCGGGACGTCGAAGCGCTCATGGCGTCGACCCCCGACATGTTCACCTTCGACAAGATCAAGGATGGCATCGTCGAAATCCGCGACTTCCAGACCGCCGGCGTGGTCGCGCAGGCACGCGGATGCCCCCTCTATGCACAGAAGCCCGGCAAACTGGACATCATGGGGCATCGCGTCCAAGTAAAGGCGGATTACCTGGAGAACTGCGTCATCGACGCCCAGAAGCTTGTCGCGGCACTTTAAGGGCAGGCGACACCCGCTCCTATACCCAGGGCGCTCTGGCGCACGGCCCAGAGACGGCCCATCGGGCATAAGACAGCCCCCTACTGGCGACAACATCGCTGGTAGGGGGCTTCTTCGTGCCCGAAGCACATCAGTTCTCCGGGTGCAGGCATAACTCTCCCAGTGTCGCAGATCGATTCGCGTTACCGGGCCGGAGCGGGGTGGGGGGCGGTTACCCGGGGATCCGGGCGGGGCGAAGCCCGTCCTCCGGGGGAAGGCTTCTGGGAGCATGCGACTACTGCTGTCCGGTTGCGCAGAGGAGGGAGGGACCGTGTCGACGTCCTCCAAGGCCTTGGCCGTGTCCACGTCGTCCAGCCTGGTCGCGGTCACCGCGGTCACCGTGTCCCACGGTCCGCAGGCGGTGGTGTGGGTGATGTGGGCCTGCTGGGCCGCCCTCGCCGTCGTCACGGTGGCCATCGTCGCCGGTGAGCGCCGGCAAGGGGCCTGACCCGCGCCACTGGGGACGCTGTGCGCCTCAGGGGAAGCCCGCACTGACCACTCACCGCCGTACTCACAGACCACAGGCACGTGCCCGCACCGCCACGACGTGACCGCCACGACGACAGCGGGCCCCCGCCCTGCCGGACGGGAGCCCACAGTGTCGGTACGGCCGCGACTCAGCCGGAGCCGACGAAGAGCACCAGCAGCAGCCACACCACCGGAGCGGTGGGCAGCAGCGAGTCGAGCCGGTCCATGATGCCGCCGTGACCGGGCAGCAGCGTTCCCATGTCCTTGATGCCGAGGTCCCGCTTGATCATGGACTCGCCGAGGTCGCCCAGGGTGGCGCTGACCGCGACGGCGAGGCCGAGCACCAGGCCCTGCCACCACGCCCCGTCGTCGATGAGGAACTGCATGCACAGCGCGCCCGCGACCATGGCGAAGGACATCGCGCCGAGCAGGCCCTCGCGGGTCTTGCCCGGGCTGATGCGCGGGGCGAGCTTGTGCCGGCCGAACCGCCAGCCGACGGCGTAGGCACCGGTGTCGCTGACGACGGTGAGCAGCAGGAAGGTGAGGACCCGCTGCGGTCCGTCGTCCGCGGTGAGCATCATCGTCACGAACGTCGCCAGGAACGGCACGTAGAACGCCGCGAAGACGCCTGCGGTGACGTCCCTGAGGTAGTTCTCCGGCGGTTCCGTCATACGCCAGACCAGGACCGCCAGGGCGGTGAGCGCCATGGCGACCCAGGCGCCCTCGGCGCCCCGGACGTACCCGGCGACGACCATCGCGGCCCCGCCGAGCGCGAGCGGCACGAGCGGTGCCCGGATGCCCTTGCGCTCGTCGAGCCGCTTGGTCAGCTCCCACAGGCCCACCACGACGGCGACGGCGACGACGCCGACGAAGACGGCCTTCACGATGAACAGCGACGCGACGATGACCGCGCCGAGACCGACCCCGACCCCTATCGCGGCACTCAGGTCGCGACCCGCGCTCTTCTTCGGCGGCTTGGGGGCCGGCTGCGAGGCGTCGGGCATGGGCTCCGGGTGGGTCTCGTCGCGGACCGGGGGGCCGCTCGGCCGAGCGATCCCCCGGTCGTCGTCCTGGTTTCCGCCGGATTCGGTCACGCCGGGAACGATGGGCATGGGGCGAGTCTGAGGCGCTTCATACGCATCGTATGCGGGACCCGCCGGAGCGGCTCCCGGGGCGTGTCCGTGGCCGGGTGCGTGGACGTACCCGTGACCGGGGCCGTGCACGGGCCCGTGGCCCTGCCCTTGGTCGGTGGGCCCCCAGTACCCGGCCTGTGGCGGCGCCCCCCAGGAAGAGTCGTTCATCAGACCTCGAGCAGCTCCGCTTCCTTGTGCTTCAGGAGCTCGTCCACCTGCGCGACGTACTTCGCGGTGGTGTCGTCGAGCTCCTTCTCCGCACGGCGGCCCTCGTCCTCGCCGACCTCGCCGTCCTTGATCAGCTTGTCGATGGCTTCCTTCGCCTTGCGGCGCACGGAGCGGATCGAGATCTTCGCGTCCTCGCCCTTGCCCTTGGCGACCTTGATGTACTCGCGGCGGCGCTCCTCGGTCAGCTCGGGGAACACCACCCGGATGATGTTGCCGTCGTTGCTCGGGTTGACGCCGAGGTCCGAGTCGCGGATCGCCTGCTCGATGTTGCGCAGCGCGCTCTTGTCGAACGGGGTCACCACGGCCATGCGCGGCTCCGGCACCGAGAACGAGGCCAGCTGGTTGATCGGGGTCGGCGCGCCGTAGTAGTCGGCCACGATCTTGTTGAACATCGCCGGGTGCGCACGGCCGGTGCGGATCGCGGCGAAGTCCTCCTTGGCGACCACGACGGCCTTCTCCATCTTCTCCTCGGCCTCGAGGAGGGTCTCTTCGATCACCACTTGCTCCTGCGTGTGAGTAGGCCCGGCTGCGATTCCTCAGGGGCGGCGGCCGGCTGCGTCGCGTCTTCTTCTGCACGGTTCCCGACCGGCGGGACATTGTCCATCCCCCGGCCCGGCTCCGTCCCGTCCGTCCCCCGGACGGGGTTGTTCTCGGGGACCTCAGTCCCGGCTGCCGGCGTCCCCCACCAGCGTGCCGATCTTCTCACCCTTGACGGCCCGCGCGATGTTGCCCTCCGCGAGCAGCTCGAAGACCACGATCGGGAGCTTGTTGTCGCGGCACAGCGTCACGGCCGTGGCGTCGGCGACCTTCAGGTCGCGGGTGATGACCTCGCCGTAGCCGAGGTGGTCGAACTTCACGGCGTCCGGGTTGGTCTTGGGGTCGGAGTCGTAGACCCCGTCCACGCCGTTCTTGCCCATCAGCAGGGCCTCGGCGTCGATCTCCAGCGCGCGCTGGGCGGCGGTGGTGTCGGTGGAGAAGTACGGCATGCCCATACCGGCGCCGAAGATGACCACGCGGCCCTTCTCCAGGTGGCGCACGGCGCGCAGCGGGATGTAGGGCTCGGCGACCTGGCCCATGGTGATGGCGGTCTGCACGCGGCAGTCCACGCCGACCTTCTCCAGGAAGTCCTGCAGGGCGAGGCAGTTCATGACCGTGCCGAGCATGCCCATGTAGTCGGAGCGGGCCCGGTCCATGCCACGCTGCTGGAGTTCGGCGCCGCGGAAGAAGTTGCCGCCGCCGATGACGACGGCGATCTGCGCCCCGTCGCGCACGACGGCCGCGATCTCGCGGGCGATCTTGTGCACCACGTCGGGGTCGACGCCCAGGCCGCCGCCTCCGGAGAAGGCCTCTCCGGACAGCTTCAGCAGGAACCGGCCGGGTACTTTGCCGTCGTCGCTCTTCTGGGCCTTGGTCGTCATGGGGGATCCCGCCTCTTTCACGTGGTGCACATGCGAAGAAGGCCATTGCCGGTGGGGCGTGATTCGCATCCCATACGGCAATGGCCTCCTCGTCAGATCTGCTGTCGTCCGCCACTCATGTGACGGCGTACACGGACGACTGCTCCGACCCTATCGGGGCCGGGCGCCGATCGCGGTACGGACTCAGATGCCGACCTTGATGCGCGTGAAGCGCTTCAGGGTGACACCGGCCTCGTCCAGGATCTTCTGGACGGACTTCTTGTTGTCGAGCGCGTAGGGCTGGCCGAGCAGCGTCGCGTCCTTGAAGAAGCCGTTGAGACGGCCCTCGACGATCTTCGGCAGCGCGGCCTCGGGCTTGCCCTCGGCGCGGGTGGTCTCCTCGGCGACGCGGCGCTCGGACTCGACGACCTCGGCCGGGACGTCCTCCTTGGAGAGGTACTTCGGCGCGAAGGCGGCGATGTGCTGGGCGACGCCCTTGGCGATCTCCGCGTTCGGCTTGTCCAGCTCGACGAGGACACCGATCTGCGGGGGCAGGTCGGGCATCGTGCGGTGCATGTACGCGGTGACGTAGCCGTCGGCGTACTGCGCGAAGCGGTCCAGGACGATCTTCTCGCCCAGGTTGGCGTTGGCCTCGTCGACGAACGCCTGGACGGTCTTGCCGGACTCGATCTCGGAGGCGAGCAGGGCCTCGAGGTCGGCCGGGGAGGTCTTGGCGACGTGCTCGGCGATGGTCTTGGCCACGGCCTGGAACTTCTCGCCCTTGGCGACGAAGTCCGTCTCGCACTTCAGCTCGACGAGGACACCGGAGGAGTTGTCGTCGGCGATGATCGAGACGACGGCACCGTTCTCGGCGGAGCGGCCCTCGCGCTTGGCGACGCCCTTCTGGCCCTTGATGCGGAGCGCCTCGACGGCCTTCTCGACGTTGCCCTCGGCCTCGTCCAGCGCCTTCTTGCAGTCCATCATGCCGGCGCCCGTGAGCTCACGGAGCTTCTTGACGTCGGCGGCGGTGTAGTTCGCCATGAGTCTGTGAATCTCTCTCGAAGTCTGGAAGATCGAAGATCTGCGGATGCGCTCCATGGAGCAGGAACGCGCTGTCCTTCCGCTGACCTACGGGTGAACGGCGGGAGCGGACTTCACCGCGCCGGTGGGCGCTGGTTGCCGTGCCGCTCCCGCCGTCACCCCGGACTGACGGGTCAGGCCTGCTCGGCCTCGGCCGGCTTGTCGCCCTCGGCCGGCTTCTCGGCCTCGGCGGCCGGAGCAGCCTCGTCGGCCGGAGCAGCCTCGTCGGCCGGAGCGGCCTCGTCGGCCTTCTTCTCGCCCTCGAGCAGGTCGCGCTCCCACTCGGCGAGCGGCTCGCCCGCGGCCTTCTCGCCCTTGCCCTCGGTGGCGACACCGCTGCGGGCGATGAGGCCCTCGGCGACGGCGTCGGCGATGACGCGGGTGAGCAGGGTGACGGAGCGGATCGCGTCGTCGTTGCCCGGGATCTTGTAGTCGACCTCGTCGGGGTCGCAGTTGGTGTCGAGGATCGCGACGACCGGGATGTTCAGCTTCCGGGCCTCACCGACCGCGATGTGCTCCTTCTTGGTGTCCACGATCCAGACGGCGCTGGGCACCTTCTGCATCTCGCGGATACCGCCGAGGGTCTTCTCCAGCTTGGCCTTCTCACGCGAGAGCACGAGAAGCTCCTTCTTGGTCAGACCGGACGCGGCGACGTCCTCGAAGTCGATCTGCTCGAGCTCCTTGAGGCGCTGCAGACGCTTGTAGACGGTCGAGAAGTTGGTGAGCATGCCGCCCAGCCAGCGCTGGTTGACGTAGGGCATGCCGACGCGGGTGGCCTGCTCGGCGATGGCCTCCTGCGCCTGCTTCTTCGTGCCGACGAACATGACCGTGCCGCCGTGGGCGACGGTCTCCTTGACGAACTCGTAGGCGCGGTCGATGTACGACAGCGACTGGAGCAGGTCGATGATGTAGATGCCGTTGCGCTCGGTGAAGATGAAGCGCTTCATCTTCGGGTTCCAACGGCGGGTCTGGTGACCGAAGTGGACGCCGCTCTCCAGCAGCTCCCGCATCGTGACGACGGCCATGGCCGTATCTCCTCGAATTTCTCGGTTGTGCCGCGGGGGCCGGACGGCTCCCGCGCCTGACGCCCGCTGCGCGCCGTGCCACGAGGGACCGAGGGGCGCAGATACGGACCGTCTCCGGCCGTCGTATCGGGGCGTGCGAAGTCGACCCGGTGACCCGGATCGCCACCAGAAGTGTACGGGACCCGGGAGGCCCCGGGTGACGCCGATGTCCACAAGCGGGCGGCGGTCCACAGGTCCGGGCGGCGACGGGGGCGTTCCGCCACGATTTTCCGCATGCGAGCGAAACGATGTGTGCGCGTGATCACGCGCCTGGTCCTTCTGGTGGTCCTGACAGCGACGGCCCTGCTGGCCCCGCCGCCGCCCCTGTTCGCGGCGGGCGGCCCGGCCGCGGACCCCGCGGCGCCCGAGCCGGACCGCACGGAACCGGCCGCGGACCCCTCGGTCCCCGCCCTCGGCCGGGTGTGGCCCGTGGGCTCGCGGCCACCGGTCCTGCGCGGCTGGGAACCGCCGGCGACGGTGTACGCGGCCGGCCACCGGGGCGTGGACCTGACGGCACCACCGGGCGCGCCGGTACGGGCGGTGGCCGCGGGGACGGTGTCCTTCGCGGGGAGAGTCGCCGGGAAGGGCGTCGTCGCGGTGGAGCTGACCGGTACGGGCGATCCGCCGCTGCGTACGACCTACGAGCCGGTGACGGCGTCGGTGGAGAAGGGCGACGCAGTGACCGCCGGCCAGGTGATCGGCACGGTGGCGGCGACCGGCTCGCACTGCACGGCCGGCTGTGTCCACTGGGGCCTGCGCCGGGGCGAGACCTACCTGGACCCGCTGTCCCTGCTCCCGCCCTGGCTGCTGCACCGGGGGCCGTCCCGGCTGCTGCCGGTGCCGGACTCGTGAGCGTCACAGGCCACGCCCCCTGCGCTGCCGCTCACGCCATCCGGTGCCGCCGCGGCGGTCCGGACGGGAGACCGGCCCTCGCGGGGCTCAGCCCCGCACACCCCGCAGGGCCATCGACACCGCCGCGTCCGTGATCGCCTCGGGCTCCTCGGCCGCCCCCAGCTCGATCCGCCGTACGGCCGCGTCCACGACCCCCTGGACCAGCATCGCCGCGAGCCGCGGCTGGGCGTGCCCCAGCTCGCCCAGTGCCTCGACGATCATCGCGACCAGTCCGCCGTGCGCCGCGCGGATCTTCTCCCGGGCCCCGGCGTCCAGCTCGCTCGCCGAGATCGCCACCACGGCCCGGTGCCGCCGGTCGCCGACGAGCAGGAGCTGGTGGCGCACGTACGCCTCGACCTTGCCCTCCGGCGTCCCCGCCCGCCCCATCGCCGCCGCCACCTCGGCCGCCCAGACCGGGAAGTCGACCTCGCACAACTCCTCGACGACGGCGGCCCGTGACCGGAAGTACTCGTAGACGCTCGACCGCGCGAGTCCCGTCCGCTCGGCGAGGGCCGGGAAGGTCAGCGCCTCCGTACCGCCCTCCGACAACAAGGAACGAGCCGCGTCCAGCAGGGCGGCTCGCTGCATCGACCGGTGCTCGGCCACGGAGGCCGCTCGAATCCTTGGCACGTCAACCACTCTACGGACGCGTCCCGCCCGACGGGAGTGCCTTCGGCCGAGCCGACGGCATGTGCCCGGGTCAGCGGCCGAAGCTCGCCAGTTTCGCTCGCAGCTGGAGCACCGACTTGGTGTGGATCTGGCTGACCCGGCTCTCGGTCACGCCCAGCACGTTGCCGATCTCCGCGAGGGTGAGGCCCTCGTAGTAGTACAGCGTGACCACGGTCTTCTCCCGGTCGGGCAGCGTGTTGATCGCCCGCGCCAGGAACCTGCGCAGCTCCCGGTCCTCGGCGACCTCGACCGGATCGTCGGCGGCGGTGTCCTCCAGCGTGTCCAGCATGCTCAGCCCGTCGCCGCCCTCGCCGCCGATGTGCAGCAGCTCGTCCAGCGCCACCACGTTGGCCAGGGACAACTGGCTGAACACCGCGTGGAGGTCCTCGACGGCGATGCCCATCTCGCCGGCCACCTCGCCCTCCGTCGGCGTCCGCCGCAGCCGCGCCTCGAGGGTGGCGTAGGCGCGCTCCACGTTGCGCGCCTTCTGCCGCACCGAGCGCGGGATCCAGTCCAGGGCGCGCAGCTCGTCGATCATGGCCCCGCGGATCCGGGTGATCGCGTACGTCTCGAACTTGATCTCCCGGTCTAGGTCGAACTTCTCGATCGCGTCGATCAGCCCGAACACTCCCGACGAGACGAAGTCCGCCTGCTCCACGTTGGACGGCAGTCCGACGCTGACCCGGCCCGCGACGTACTTCACCAGCGGCGAGTAGTGCAGGATCAGCTGCTCGCGCAACCGCTCATCCCCCGTCGCCTTGTAGGACCGCCACAACTCGTCGAGCGTCGAGGGAGCGGGCGGCCGCGCGCTGCCACCGTCACGGGCGGCTGGGGGGATCGCCGCCCGGTCGGACCCGGAGGTGTGCTGGGGCATTCGTCGCCTTGTGCCGTTCTGCTGCGCAGGGGTGCTGCTGAGGTGGGCTGTCTGTCTGCTGTCGAGTTGCTCTGTCCGTGTCGGGATCCTCGTGAGCGTAGCGTGACTGCGGAGTCGCGGTGAGCGAGTGACGGGGGCGCGAGCACGCGCAGATACGTTCCTCGGGGCGCCCGCGAGCGCCCTCGCATCCGGTCGGTGTGACAACCCGAGAAGCCCAACTGGGCGCATTTCCAAGGGCTCTGAGGGTTCCCCCGGACGGCCGAACCCCGGACGTCAGCCCGGCCGCCGCCCGTCCCGGACCGACATCACCGCCTGGCGTGTCAACTTCCAGCCGTCGCCGTGTCGTTCGACGTAACCGAGTGCTCGGAGTTCGTACAGTCTCGCGATCGCGTCGTCCGGCGCGGTCTGGGCGCGGCGCGCGACGTCGTCCGGCCCGGCGGCCCCCCGGGCCGGGAGGGCTGCGAGCACCTGCCGGGTGGCCGGTTCCAGTAGGTCCCGGGGCAGTACGGGGCCCCGGCGTTCGGGTGCGAGCTGCCCGATGTCGCCGACCAGTTCGACGACGTCGGCGGCGTCGGTGACCAGGACCGCCTCGTCGCGCAGCAGTGCGTGGACCCCGGCGGACAGTGCGCTGGTGGCCGGGCCCGGGACACCCATGGTGTGCCGGCCGAGGCGCCGCGCCGCTCTCGCGGTGGCGAGGGAGCCGCTGCGGTGGGCGGCCTCGACGACCACGGTGCCGCGGGTCAGCGCCGCGATCACCCTGTTGCGCAGGATGAACCGGCTGGGCGTCGGGTGCTCGCCGGGAGGCAACTCGCCGATCACCAGGCCCTGCTCGGCGATCCTGCCGATCAGCCGGGTGTGTCCGCGGGGGTAGGGCCGGTCGACTCCGCTGGCCAGGACGGCGACGGTGGCGCCCCCGGCGCCGAGCGCGCCCCGGTGGGCGGCTCCGTCGATGCCGTAGGCGCCGCCGGACACCACGACCCAGCCCTGCTCCGCGAGGCCGGCGGCGAGGGTGGCGGCCATGTGGGCCCCGTACTCGGTGCAGGCGCGGGCGCCGACGACCGCCACCGACTTAAGTGCCCAGATGCGCAGGCCGGCCGGTCCGCGCACCCACAGCCCGAGGGGCCGGGCGTCACCGAGGTCGTCGAGCTGTCCCGGCCATTCGGCGTCCCCGGGGCACACGAACCGCACGCCGGCCTCCCGGGCGGCATCCAGGTCCCGTCGCGGCCGGGCCACCGCGGCCCGGGCGACCATCCCGGCCCACCGCTTCGCGCTCGCCCCGGGCAGTGCCGGCCCGCCGTCCGCCAGCCGCCGCGTCACCTCCGCGGCCCCGAGTTCCCGCACCCATCGGCCTGCGGCCTCGTCGCCGGGTTCGATGACGCGGGTGAGATGGACGCGGTGGACGAGCTCGTCGTCCCGTTCGTGGGTGCCGGTGTCGGTGTCGGTCACGTCATCGCCCCGATGGCCATGGGCACGCCGCGCGGCACACCCGTGCGCAACTGGAGGGCAAGGGCGACGTCCGTCGCGTCGGGGCGGTCGTGTCCGACGAGGTCGGCGACCGTCCAGGCGACCCGGAGCACCCGGTCGAGGCCCCGGGCGGTCAGGATGCCCCGTTCGAGGATGCGCTCGGCCTCGTCCATCGCGCCGGGGACGGCGCACCAGCGGCTGCGCAGCTCACGGCCGGGAATCTCGCTGTTGCTGCCCCAAGGGGTGCCGGCGAAACGCTCCGCCGCTCGCTCCCGGGCCTCCCGTACCCGGTCGGCGACCGTGGCCGTGGACTCGCCATGGGCGCCGCGCGCGGTCAGCTCGGTCCGGGTCACGCGGTCGACCTCGACCCGCAGGTCCACGCGGTCGAGCAGCGGACCGGAGAGCCTGGCCTGGTAGCGGCGGATCGCCGAGGGAGGGCACTCGCACAGAGTGTCGCGCAGCGAGAACCGCCCGCACGGGCACGGGTTGGCCGCGAGCACCATCAGGAATCTCGCCGGGAAGCGCACCACGCCTGCGCTGCGCGCGATTACTACGTGCCCGGCCTCCAGCGGCTGGCGCAGCGCGTCGAGGGCCTGGCTGCTGAACTCCGGCGTCTCGTCGAGGAACAACACACCGCGATGCGACAGGGAGACCGCGCCGGGCCGGGCGATCCCCGGGCCGCCGCCGACCAGCGCCTGCATCGTGGCCGAATGGTGCGGGGCGCAGTAGGGGGCAACGTCGATCAGCGGCTTGCCCGGAGGCAGCAGGCCTGCCACCGAGTGGACCGCCGTGACCTCCAGGGACTCCTGCCGACCGAGCCTGGGCAGAAGGGTCGGCAGCCGCTCGGCGAGCATCGTCTTGCCGGCGCCGGGGGGCCCTTCCAGGAACAGGTGGTGTCCTCCTGCCGCGGCCACCTCCACCGCTGTGCGCGCCGAGGTCTGGCCGACGACGTCCGCCAGGTCGTGGCCGTGATCGTGCTGGGCCGCTCCCGCACTGTGCATGCCGGTGGCCGCGCCCGTGCCCGGCACGCGCAGGCCGGCCAGGAGCGGGTCCGGGCGGCCCGGCTCGTCCTGCTCCTCGTCAGGCACGGGCTCATCGGCGAGCACCGCGATCAGCTGCCGCAGGCTCCGCACCCCCAGCACCGACACCCCGGGCACCAGCGATGCCTCCGGTACCGCGCATTCCGGGACCACCACCTGCTCGTAGCCCGCGTCCGCCGCCGCCAGGACCGCCGGGAGGACTCCGCGGACCGGCCGGACCCGGCCGTCCAGCCCGAGCTCCCCGATCATCACGATGTCGGCGAGGACCCGGGGGTCGATGCGCTCCGCCGCGCCGAGGACCGCCGCCGCGACGGCCAGGTCGAAACCGCTGCCGGACTTGGGGACGGAAGCCGGGCTCAGGCCCACCGTGAGCTTCTTCTGCGGCCAGGCCGCTCCGGAGTTGACCACGGCCGCGCGGACCCGGTCCCGGCTCTCCGTGAGGCTCTTGTCGGGCAGTCCCACGAGCGTGAAGGCCGCGACCCCCGGCTCCAGGTCCGCCTGGACATCGACGACCACGCCCTCGACGCCCACCAGCGCCACCGAACACGTACGGGCGAATGCCATTCAGGCCACCCCCCGCACGTGCTCCACCACGGCGGCACCGCGTGCCGGCAGGAGCACTCCGACCAGGTCGATGCGGACTCCGCCGGGCGGGGCCCCTCCGTGGGACTGGATCCAGCGCTCGGCGAGATCGCGCAGCCGCTCCGCCTTCTGCGGGGTCACGGCCGCCATCGGGTGCTCGAAGGGCCCCTCCCTGCGGGTCTTCACCTCGCAGACGACCAGGACGTCCCCGTCCCTGGCCACGATGTCGATCTCGCCGCTGCGGCCCGAGCGCCAGTTGCGCTCCAGGACCGTCAGCCCCGTCTCGGCCAGCCGCCGGGCCGCCAGGGACTCTCCGTACCTGCCCATCGCACTGCGTGCGTTCATGTCGGCACCACCTCCGGCGCCAACGATCACGCAGCCGCACCCAAGAAGTGGATCTTGGTGGACGGCTCAGCCGTTGTGGACAACGTCGTCACCCACTCGGGTGACCAAGCGGCGGTCAGCCGCTGGGCAGCTCCAGGTCGCTCTTGTTCAGCTCCTCGATGTTCACGTCCTTGAACGTGAGAACACGGACCTGCTTGACGAAGCGCGCCGGCCGGTACATGTCCCACACCCAGGCGTCCGCCATGGACACCTCGAAGAACACCTCACCCTGGACCGAGTGCACCTGCATCTCGTAGTCGTTGGTGAGGTAGAAGCGCCGTTCGGTCTCGATCACGTATTTGAACAGACCGACGACATCGCGGTACTCCCGGTAGAGCTTCAGCTCCATCTCGGTCTCGTACTTCTCGAGGTCCTCGGCGCTCATGGCATGTTCCCCTTCAGCCGTGCGATCCCCCCATTGTGCGCCAGTCCCGTGAGCCCCTAGACGATTTCCGGGTCGAGGATCACAGGCCTGGCCGGGGGACCCTCGTCGAGCAGCGTGCGCAGCAGCCCGGCGAGTCTGGTCGGATACACCGTCTCATGTGCCCGGGTCAGTTCCGGACACGTCCACCAGCGCGCTCCGGCGACACTGCGCCGTTCCAGCTCGGTCAGCCCGGCGGCGGCGACCGCCGTACGGTCCGTGCGGGCCAGGAAGTACCACTCGTCCTGGTCCCAGCGGCGCCCCGCGAACGGGAACGAGCAGTGCCGCTGCCACAGCACCGGTCCGAGGTCGACGTCGGTGATGCCGGTCTCCTCGGCGAGTTCCCGCAGAGCGGCCTGTTCACGGGTCTCGTCGCCCTCGACCCCTCCGCCGGGCGTGAACCACCAGTCGTCGGCGGGATCGTCCGGCTCGTGCCCGTGCAGCAGCAGGATGCGGTCCTGCGGGTCGAGGAGCACGACCCGGGCCACCTTGCGCAGCCCGCCCTGGTAGGTGTCCTGGCCCGTGCCCACGGTCTCAGCCGGCACGGGCGGGCTCCGCGTCCGTACGCCGGGCCCCGCCCGTGCGCTTGGCGACGGGCCCGTACGCGCCGCCGCCGAGGACGAGCACGGCGCCGACGACCACCAGGAGGCCGATCGTGCGCAGGGGGCCGGGCGAGGAGAGGGAGCCGAGCGGCTCGAATCCGGTGGGGCGCTTCAGCATGCCGTCCATGGGCCAGACGACGGCGTCCACGCGGGCCTCGACGGTGGAGCGGGCCACCGTGCCGCCGGCTGCGTCGGTCAGGTGGGCGGTGGAGTCCATGGAGCTGCCGCGCTCGTCCCCGAGCAGGAAGAGTCGGCCCTTCGGGACGGTCACCGTGGGGAAGCCGGTGATCTCCGCCGGGGTTCCGTCCGGCAGGTACGGTTCGTCGATCTCCTTGCCGTTGACCTTGAGCTTGCCGTCCTGGCAGCAGGAGACCGTGTCGCCGCCGACGGCGACCACGCGCTTGACCATGGGCGCGTCGCCCCAGTTCGTGTCCCTGAAGACGACGACGTCGCCGCGGCGCACGTCGCCGCCGTCGACGCGCTGCGCCAGGATGCGGTCGCCCGCGTCGATCGTCGGGGTCATGGAGCTGGTGGGCACGGTGTACGGCAGGTAGACCACCGCTCCCCAGGCGAAACCTCCCAGGAACAGCACCAGGCCCAGCGCGACGGCCAGCCCGGACAACCGCTGTCCGGTCCGGCTGCCCACCGGGCCCGTTCCTGAGCCGCCGCCGCGCGGGGCCGTGTGCGTCATGCTCTCGCCACCCATGGGTCCGCACCCTACCCGGGGGTACGGTTCCTGGTCAGCCCATGCCCGGCATCGCCTTCACCGACCGAGCCGTGCCGCTTCACCGGCCGCACCACGCCGCCGCGCCCGGCCTCGGAGGCTTCCGGGCGCCGGCCTCGCACGCCACGGCGTCCTCGGATCAGAAGGATCCGTGCTCCGGCGTCACCGCTTCCGGCGGCGCCACCACACCACCGGCAGCACGCCGGCCACCGCCAGGCCCTGCGGCGCGACCGTCCAGCTCGCGGCGGCCGCCTGGGCGGCCAGACCGCTCTGGTCGAAGGCGTCCGGCACGGGCAGCGTGTCCCAGCGGTCGACCGGCCAGGCGATGACGACGGCGCGGCCCACGACGTCCTTCACGGGGACCATGCCGTTGTGCTTGTCGGCCTGCTGGTAGCGGGAGTCCCGCGAGTTCTGCCGGTGGTCGCCCATGACCCAGATGAAGCCCTCGGGGACCTTCACCTTGAACTGGCCGCCCTGGTCGTCCTGGCTGCACGGCGTGTTGCCGGCGTAGACGTAGGACACCTCGTCCAGCGCCTTGCCGTTGACCTTCAGGGGGCCGGTGCCGTTGCACTCGACCGTGTCGCCGCCGACGCCGATGACGCGCTTGATGAGGTCCTTCTCCTCCGAGGACGGCATGAGGCCGATCCAGCTGAGGAACGTCTGGAGCGCGTTCGGGTCGGCGAGGGGCTCGCCCGCCAGCCAGTTGTCCGGGTCGTGGAAGACGACGACCTCGCCGCGCTCGGGCTCGGAGCCGAACCACGGGGTGAGCTTGTCGACCAGGACGCGGTCGCCCTGCTGGAGGGTGTTCTGCATCGAGTCGGAGGGGATGGAGAACGCCTGCACCAGGAAGGTCTTGATCAGCAGCGCCAGGACCAGCGCGATGCCGACCAGGATCGGCAGCTCCTTCCAGAAGGAGCGCGGCTTCTTCGGTGCCCGCGGCGTCCCGCCCGGCCCGTGGTCATCGGCTGTCGTGTACTCGCCCGTCACCCTGTCGTCCTCGGCTGCTGCCCCGGAGTCATTCCCGGAGGTCACGGCGCTGTCCGCCGCCGGGACGGCGGATTGCGCGGGGCGTCCGCGGTGCTCCTCGCCGTCGTGTCCGGACCGTGCGCCGACCGCCACATCCCCCACGCCAACTCCTCACTCTGTGCCGCTGCCCGCGCCAGATTCGGCGCAGGCCCACCACTCCCATAACGAGCGGGAGTTCCGCAGGAGTCGGGAGCTGGATCGTTCCGTTCGCATCGTAAGGGGCAACCCTATGCGACGGTTCGGGAGCGGCGGTCGACCCGGTGGCCGAGTCGGACACGGAGGCATAGGTGTTCGGTTCGTCCAGCGTGGTCCAGTGCCCGAAGGGCCAGGCGATCACCATGGCCCGGCCGACGACCTCGTCCTCGGACACCGTGCCGCCGTAGTCGGTGTTCTGGTGGGCGCGGGAGTCCGCGGAGTTGTTGCGGTGGTCGCCCATCACCCACAGCCGCCCCTGGGGGACGGTGATGTCGAACGGCGTGTCGGACGGGGCGGCTCCGGGGTACAGGTAGTCCTCGTTCAGGGGGATGCCGTTGACGGTCACGCGTCCCTGGGCGTCGCAGCACGTGACGCGGTCGCCGCCGACGCCGACGACCCTCTTGATGAGGTCCTTCTCGTTCTCGGACGGCAGCAGGCCGATGAAGGTGAGCCCTTCCTTGACCTGCTTGACGACGACGGGGTCCTCCTTCTTGGGGGCCGTCTGCTCATCCTGGAGCCAGCCGCCGGGGTCCTTGAAGACCACGACGTCCCCGCGCGCGGGCTTGGAGCCGAACCACGGGGTGAGCTTGTCGACCAGGACGCGGTCGCCGATCTGGATCGTCTGCTCCATGGAGCCGGACGGGATGACGAACGCCTGGACGAGGAAGGTCTTCAGGACGAGGGCGATGAGGACGGCGACGCCGACGAGGAGGGGTATCTCCTTGACGGCACTGCGCCTGCGGCGCCGCTTGACCTTGCGCTGGAGCCGGCGCCGCTCGGCGCGCGTGCGGCCGCTGGAGGGCGCGGAGGTACGCCGGGCGCCGGTGGGCAGCAGGTTCTCCGCGGGGCTGACCGGGACGCCGCGCGGTTTGCCGCGGTTACCCATGGGCGCCCGCCCTTCCGGCGTCGGGCACGCGTGCGTAGGCGCCGGGGCGGTCGAGCCCGGTGGCGTGGCCGAAGGGCCAGACGATCCAGTCGGCGCGCCCGATGACGTCACCGACCGGGATCATGCCGCCGCCGGGCGAGCCGAGGTGGTCGCGGGAGTCGCTGGAGCGGCTGCGGTGGTCGCCGAGGAGGAACAGCCTGCCCCGGGGCACGACGACGTCGAAGCGCACGGCGGAGGGGCTGTCGCCGGGGTACAGGAAACCCGACTCGTCGACCGGCCGGCCGTTCACCTGGATCCTCCCCTCCTCGTCGCAGCAGACCACGCGGTCCCCGCCCACACCGACAACGCGCTTGACGTAGTCGGCGTGCCCGAAGTACCCGGTGCCGTCGAACACGACGATGTCTCCCCGCTGCGGCTCGGCACCGAAACGGTACGCCAACTTGTTTACGAGAACGCGGTCGCCGATCCTCAATCCCGGCTCCATGGAACCGCTGGGAATCTGGAAGGGGCGCAGCACGAACGTGCTGACCAGCAGCGTGAACAGCAGGCAGAGCAGCAGGGTGAGGGTGATACGGCCGCCGGGGAACCAGGAGCCGGGCCTCGTCAGCAACGCGAAACGCGACCGTTCCTCCGGCCCTGCGGAGTCCGAGGCCGGCTGCCCGGCGTCGGAAGGGCGGGAGGAGCGGTCGCGCTCCGTGTGCTGTGCTTCGGTGTCCATCGGAGCCAGATGCTATCCGGCTCCGGGGCGGACTCCGGAGAGCGCTCAGTTCTCGCGCTTCTCCTTGATCTTGGCGGCCTTGCCGCGCAGCTCGCGCAGGTAGTACAGCTTGGCGCGGCGGACGTCACCCTTGGTGACGAGCTCGATCTTCTCCACGATCGGGGTGTGCACCGGGAAGGTGCGCTCGACGCCGACGGAGAAGGAGACCTTGCGGACCGTGAAGGTCTCGCGCACGCCGGAGCCCTGGCGGCGGATCACGACGCCCTTGAACTGCTGCACACGGGAGCGGTTGCCCTCGATGACGCGGACGTGCACGTTGACCGTGTCGCCCGGGCGGAAGGCGGGGACGTCGGTGCGCAGCGCCGCGGAGTCGACGGTGTCGAGCAGGTGAGACATTTCGTCTGCTTTCCTCGCTGATGCCACAGGTCATCAACGGAAACTAGGTGTTTCGGAATCGGGGCCGTGCCGGTCGGACGGGCGTCGTCTCCCCCTGTGGCAGGGGCGCGCGCCGGACCTGGGCACAACAGCTGGCTATTCTTCCACGCCGTCGGTCCTGCGCCAAAATCGGCCGTACGGCTCCCCCGCCGGGTCCGGTGCCCAGCCGAGGATCGAGAGCATCTCGCGGTCCTTCTTGTCGAAGGCCTTCGGGTCGCAGCGCTCGATCAGGTCGGGCCGGTGGGCGGTGGTGCGCTTGAGGGCTTCGTCACGCCGCCAGCGGGCGATCCTGCCGTGGTGGCCGCTGAGCAGCACGTCGGGGATGTCCCGGCCGCGCCACTCGGGCGGCTTGGTGTAGACGGGGCCTTCCAGGAGGTTGGCCATCGCGCCGGGCGCGAAGGAGTCGTCGCGGTGGGACTCGGCGTTGCCGAGGACGCCCGGCAGCAGCCGCGCCACGGCCTCGGTGACGACCAGGACGGCCGCCTCTCCCCCGGCCAGGACGTAGTCGCCGATGGAGACCTCGTACACCGGCATGCGGGTCGCGTACTCGTCGACGACCCGGCGGTCGATGCCCTCGTAGCGCGCCGGGGTGAAGATCAGCCACGGGCGCTCGGAGAGGTGGACGGCGAGTTCCTGGGTGAACGGGCGGCCGCTGGGGGTGGGCACGACGAGGACGGGCTCGCGGGAGCCGGCCTCGTAGCCGTCGGCGAGGACGGAGTCCAGGGCGTCGCCCCAGGGCCCGGTCTTCATGACCATGCCGGGACCGCCGCCGTAGGGCGTGTCGTCGACGGTGTTGTGCCGGTCGTAGGTCCACTCGCGCAGGTCGTGGACGTGGACGTCGAGCTGTCCACGCGCGCGTGCCTTGCCCACGAGGGAGACGTTCAGCGGTTCCAGGTACTCGGGGAAGATCGTGACGACGTCGAGGCGCATCAGGACTCGTCCCGGCTGGAGGCCACCTCGGCGCGGTCGTCGATCAGGCCCGGGGGCGGGGTGATGACGGCCTTCTGCTCCTCGAGGTCGATCTCGGTGACGATCTCCTCGACGAAGGGGATCATCACCTCGCTGCCGTCGGGGCGCTCGACGATGAACAGGTCCTGCGTGGGCAGGTGGGAGATCTCCGTGATGCGGCCGACCTCCGTGCCGTCCGCGGTGACCACGTCGAGGTCGATGAGCTGGTGGTCGTAGTACTCGTCCTCGCCCTCGGGAAGTTCCTCGGGGTCGACCTCCGCGATGAGGAGGGTGTTGCGCAGGGCCTCGGCCGCGGTGCGGTCGGCGACGCCCTCGAAGCGCAGGAGGAGGCGGCCGCTGTGGACGCGGCCCGTCTCGATGGTGAGGGGTCCCGCGGAGGCGGGGTCGGTGGCGAGCACGGCGCCGGGGCCGAGCCTCAGCTCGGGTTCGTCGGTCCGCACCTCGACGGTGACCTCGCCCTTGATGCCATGGGCACGGCCGATCCGTGCGACTACCAGCTGCACGTTGTCCATTCTCCTGTCATACGACTGCGGGCCGGGGACGGCCCAGTGGCCCTCCCCGGCCCGAGCCGGTGCTGCTGCGGAAGCGTCAGCGGACGTGGTCCACGTCGACGAGGTCGACGCGGACACCGCGACCGCCGATGGCGCCCACGACGGTGCGCAGGGCGCGAGCGGTACGGCCGTTGCGGCCGATCACCTTGCCGAGGTCGTCCGGGTGGACCCGGACCTCGAGCACTCGCCCGCGGCGCAGGTTGCGCGAGGCGACCTGCACATCGTCGGGGTTGTCGACGATGCCCTTCACGAGGTGCTCGAGAGCCTCCTCGAGCATGCTCAGGCCTCGGTCGAAGCGGAGTCGGCGGCCGCCTCGTCCTTCTTCTCAGCCTTCTTCTTCTGGGTGATCGCCTCACCCTTGCCCTCGTCGTCACCGCCGAGAGCCTCGAACGACGGGCGCGCGGCCTTCTCGGGCTGCGTCAGGAGCGGGGCCGGAGCCGGCTCGCCCTTGAACTTCTGCCAGTCGCCGGTCTTCTTGAGGATGGCGAGCACGGGCTCGGTCGGCTGCGCGCCGACACCCAGCCAGTACGCGACACGGTCCGCGTCGACCTCGATGACCGACGGGTTGTACGTCGGGTGGTACTTGCCGATCTCCTCGATCGCACGGCCGTCACGACGGGTACGGGAGTCGGCGACGACGATGCGGTAGTGAGGCGAACGGATCTTGCCCAGACGCTTCAGCTTGATCTTGACTGCCACGGGAGTGGAATCTCCTGGATTTGACGTGGTTGGGCACGGCGAGACGCCGCGTGGGGTTGCGGTACCCGAGTGCCCGATGGACGCGTCAGCCGGAGGAGAGAGGGGTCCTGTGCGGCTGTCGAGTACAGCTAGCCATTGTGCCACACGCGGCGGGCCGCTCCGGGCCGGGGGCGAGGGGCCGGTGCGCGGGCACGCCGGAGCGGCACCCGGCGTGGAGGTGAGACACGTCGGGTGCCGGCCACTCCCCGGCTTCGGTCCTACCGGCAGCCACGAGATGCCGGTGGGAGACGTCAGCCGGCCACCGCTCCCACGACGTCGGGGATGCGGAACGGCTTGCCGCAGCCGCCGCAGACGATGGGCGCCTGGGCGAGGACCGAGGGGACGACCCGGACGTTGCGGCCGCAGTCGCAGACCGCCTTGACGCGGACGCCGCCGCCGGACGAGCCGTGCCGCGCGGCCGGGCCCCGGAAGGTGCGGGAGGTGTCGGAGGAGGTGGCCGCCGTGTGCGCCTTCAGGGCGCGCTGGAGGCGCTCCATGGTCGGGCGGTAGCGGCGCTTGGCCTCGGGGGTGAGCGTGACCAGCGAGAAGCCGCTGCTGGGATGCGGTTCCTCGGGGTGGTCCAGGCCCATCTCCTCGGCGATCGCGAGGAATCTGCGGTTGTGGTAGCGGCCCGCACGGGAGGTGTCGCGTACGCCGCGGGCTGCGGCGATGCCATGGACTGCTTCATGGAGCAGTCGCTCGAAGGAGAGCTCGTGACCGCACGCGGACGACGACTCCCCGATCAGGGACTCTGGCGCGGCAAGGTCGGGCAGCTCGGGGTGGTACCGCTGAATGTCGGCCCACGCCTGTGCCAGCTCTGCGGCGAGAACAGGTGGTGTCTGTGTCGTGCTCACGTAATGACAACGAGCCGGGGTGCCCCAGTGTTCCGATTCCGGGGCATCCCAAATATTTTGCACGTACCCGTCAGTTTGCTCTGATGCGTCCCGACGAGGGCGGGTGCGCCGATGTGCGGAGAAGCCTCGCAGCTCACCACAAGCCGGGGCGTACTTCCCGCTACGCACCGGCGCGTAGGGCATCTGCGCACGCCGGTGCGGTGGGGGTCCGCGGGGGCGCAAGAGGCGTTCCGGCCGCCTTGCACCGCGCCGGGGAAGCGCGTGTGTGCATCAGTAAGCGCGTGCGACCACCGCGACGTTACCGGGCGCGTCCTCGTCGTCCGGCACCGACCCGTCCTCGGCGACCAGACAGCGTACGGTCACCGCGTGATCGGCCAGCTCGGCCTCGCCCTCCTCGCCGAGCACCGACCACGGGATGCGGGCCCAGCCGCCGACGGTGGCGGCCTCGACAGCCTCCCCGATCGTGGAGACCTCGGCCGTGCGCGCCTCGCGGCGCTCGCGGGACTGCTTGAGCAGCAGCGCCTGGTCCTCCTCCAGGATCGCCGGCAGCAGCTCCGGCAGGGCGTCCAGGGGCACTGCCTCCTTGCCTCCCCCGGTCGCGAAGGTGCCCCCGGGGATGCGGCGGGCCAGCATCGCGGTGCCGTTCTCCAGGTCGCGCGGCCCGATCTCGATGCGGACGGGCACGCCCTTCAGCTCCCAGTCGACGGCGCGGCGGCCGAAGGGGGTGTCGGTGCGGTCGTCGACGTGTACCCGGACGCCGGCCTCCCCGAGCCGGTCGCCGAGCTCGCGGACCTTGGCCAGAACCGGTTCGTCGCCCCTGACCGCGAGCACGACGGCCTGGATCCGCGCCAGCCGCGGCGGGACACGCAGTCCGTCGTCGTCGCCGTGCATCATCACCAGGGCGCCGATCATGCGGGTGGTGGAGCCCCAGGAGGTCTGCCAGACCAGTTCCCGCCTGCCCTCCCGGGACAGGTACCGCGTGTCGAAGGCCTTGGCGAAGTTCTGGCCCAGTTCGTGGCTGGTCGCCATCTGCAGGGCCTTGCCGTCGCCCATCATCCCCTCCAGCGTGAGGGTGTTGACGGCGCCCGCGAAGCGTTCCCTGACGGTCTTGCGGCCGGCGACCACGTCCATCGCGAGGACGTTCAGCATGAAGTCCTCGTACACCCGGCGGTGGATGTGCGCGGCGAAGTCGCGCGCCTCCTCGTACGTGGCGTGCGCGGTGTGGCCCTCCTGCCAGAGGAACTCGCTGGTCCGCAGGAACAGCCGGGGCCGCAGCTCCCAGCGCACCACGTTCGCCCACTGGTTGATGAGCAGCGGCAGGTCCCGGTAGCTCTGCACCCACCTGGAGAAGTAGTCGTTGACGATCATCTCGGAGGTGGGGCGGACCACCGCGGGCTCTTCGAGCTCCTTGCCGCCGCCGTGCGTGACGACCGCGAGTTCGGGCGCGAAGCCCTCGACGTGGTCGGCCTCCCTGGCGAGGTAGGACTGCGGGATCAGCAGCGGGAAGTACGCGTTCTGGGTTCCGGTCGCCTTGATGCGGGCGTCCATCTCCGCCTGCATCCGCTCCCACAGCCCGTAGCCGTACGGCCGGATGACCATGGTGCCGCGCACCGGCCCGTTCTCGGCGAGCTCCGCCTTGGTGATCACGTCCTGGTACCAGCGCGGGAAGTCGACCGCCCGGGGCGTGAGAACGGGTGCCTTGGCCATGGCGCGATGGTACGGGCCCGGGTTGCCGGAATGTGAAATCTCGCCACAGGCACATGACATCTCACAACCCCTGCCGCATCCCACTGGACGACGGGTCGAGGGGGGAGTTTCCTGGCATACGGGGGGAGTGCGAGCGCACTGTCACGGGGGCCAAGGAATCGGGCAAGAGGAAACTCTCTGCGGATTGGGGCGCTTACTTATGACACCTACGCTCGTGCGGCAGCACCTGCCTCACGCGGGGGCCGCACCCCGCGTGGACCGGAGTGCACGCGCGCGTGACTGGTCCGAGATCCAGGAGCGGATGCTGGTGCCGCTCTACGAGGCCGTCTACGAGCGACTGGACGTGGGTCCTGCCACGCGGCTGCTCGGCCTCGGCTGCGGTTCCGGACTCGCCCTGCTGATGGCCGCCGCCCGGGGAGCGGCGGTCACCGGTGTCGACGCATCCCCCGAAAGAATGGCCCTCGCCCGGGAGCGGCTGCTCCCCGAGGCCTCGGGCACACACGCGCGTACGGACACCCGGCTGGTCGACGGGTCGGCCCGGGACGCCGCCCGGCCCGGCGCCGCGGGCTACACCCTGGTGACGGCCTTCGAGCCGATCGGGTGCCTCGCAGGCGACGCGGAGGGTCTGAGCGGTGAGCTGGCGGAGGCGGCGCCGCTCGCCGAGCGGGGCGCCGCGGTGGTGCTGGCGGGCTGGGGCCCGCCGGAGCGCTGCGCGACGGCGTCGGTGATGCGGGTGGCGACGAAGCTGGCGGAGCCGGAGCGCGCCCCGGGCAGCTGGCGTCCGGCCTCGCGCGACGACCTGGAGGACGTCGCCCGGCGGGCCGGGCTGAAGCCGGACGGCTCGGGGCGGGTGGCCTGCCCCTTCGGCTACGCCGACGTGGACAGCGCGGTGCGCGGGCTGAAGTCGACGGGGCTGTTCGACGCGGCGATGACGGCGACGGACCAGGTGCAGGTGGACAAGGAGCTGTCCGAGGCGCTGCACCCGCACCAGCGGCAGGACGGCACGGTCTGGATGCCGAACGTGTTCCGCTACCTGATCGCCCGGACACCCTGACGCGCGTCCGGGAGTCCGGGCGTCCGGGGAGTCCGCGCCTTCGGGCATCCGGGCATCCGGGGAGTCCGGGTCTCCGGGCCCCCGGGCGGACAGCCGAGAGGGCGCCCCTTCGGGTGAAGGGGCGCCCTCGGCGTCGTCGGACGGACGGGCCGTCAGCCCATGAACTTCTTGAACTCGTCGGGGAGTTCGAAGTCCTTGCCGCCCTGCTGGGGCAGGCCGAACGCGCCGCCGCCCTCGGCCGCGGCCGCGCGGCGGGCCGCGGCCTCCTGCTCCTGCTGCTTGCGCTTCATCGGGTTGCCGGAGCGCTGCTTGCCCTTGGCCTGCTTCTGCTTCTTCTTCGCCCGGCCGGGACCGCCACCCATGCCCGGCATCCCGGGCATCCCCGGCATGCCGCCGCCCTGGGCCATGCGGGACATCATCTTGCGGGCCTCGAAGAACCGCTCCACCAGGTTCTTCACCGCGCTGACCTCGACACCGGAACCCCGGGCGATACGGGCGCGGCGCGAGCCGTTGATGATCGTCGGGTCCTGGCGCTCGCCCGGGGTCATCGACTTGATGATGGCCGCCGTGCGGTCGACGTCCCGCTCGTCGAGGTTCTGGATCTGCTCCTTCATCTGGCCCATGCCGGGCAGCATGCCGAGCAGCTTGGAGATGGAGCCCATCTTGCGGACCTGCTCCATCTGGGCCAGGAAGTCGTCCAGGGTGAAGTCCTGGCCCTTCTTGGACGCCAGCTTGGAGGCCATCTTCTCGGCCTCTTCCTGGCTGAACGTCTTCTCCGCCTGCTCGATCAGGGTGAGCAGGTCACCCATGTCGAGGATGCGGGAGGCCATCCGGTCCGGGTGGAAGGCGTCGAAGTCGTCGAGCTTCTCGCCGTTGGAGGCGAACATGATCGGCTTGCCGGTGATCTGCCGGATCGACAGGGCGGCACCACCGCGGGCGTCGCCGTCGAGCTTGGAGAGCACCACGCCGTCGAAGCCGACGCCGTCGCGGAAGGCCTCGGCGGTGTTGACCGCGTCCTGGCCGATCATCGCGTCGACGACGAAGAGGATCTCGTCCGGGGAGACGGCGTCGCGGATGTCCGCGGCCTGCTGCATCATCTCCTGGTCGATGCCGAGCCGGCCGGCGGTGTCCACGATCACGATGTCGTGGACCTTGGACTTGGCGAAGTCGATGGAGTCCTTGGCGACCTTGACCGGGTCACCCACGCCGTTGCCCGGCTCCGGGGCGTAGACGGCGACGCCGGCGCGCTCGGCGACCACGCTGAGCTGGTTCACGGCGTTGGGGCGCTGGAGGTCGCAGGCGACGAGCAGCGGCGAGTGGCCCTGCTCCTTCAGCCAGCGGCCGAGCTTGCCCGCCAGGGTGGTCTTACCGGCACCCTGCAGACCCGCCAGCATGATCACGGTGGGCGGCTGCTTGGCGAAGCGCAGCCGCCGGGTCTCGCCGCCGAGGATGGTGACCAGTTCCTCGTTGACGATCTTGAGGACCTGCTGGGCCGGGTTCAGCGCCCGGGAGACCTCGGCGCCGAGCGCGCGCTCCTTGACGTTCTTGATGAACGTCCGGACGACCGGAAGCGCCACGTCCGCCTCGAGCAGCGCGATGCGGATCTCGCGCGCCGTGGCGTCGATGTCCGCCTCGGAGAGCCGTCCCTTGCCGCGCAGGTTCTTGAAGGTCGCTGAGAGGCGATCGGAAAGAGTATCGAACACGGCGCTCGCGGTCCTCGGGGTCGGAGACAGACGGGGGAATCGCCCTCCAGGGTATCCCGGCGTGACAAGTCGCCGGGTCGCCCTCACCCCCGCAGTGTCTCCTCCAGCTTCCGCGCCACCGCGGCGGCCTCGTCACCGGGCAGGGGCGTGCCCTGCGGGCCGGTGACGTAGAAGGCGTCGACGGCGTTGGCGCCGAGGGTCGACACGTGGGCGCTGCGCACCCGGACGCCCGCGTCCTCCAGGGCGCGCCCGATGCGGAACAGCAGGCCGGGGGCGTCCTGGGAGCGGACCTCGATCACGGTGGCCAGCCGGGAGGCGGCGGGGTGGACCGACACCCTCGGCGGCGGCGCGACCACGCCCCGGCGGCGGGGGTAGGCGGCGTCCCGTTCGGCGAGGCGGGCGGCGATGTCCAGCGAACCGTCCAGGGCCCGGACCAGGTCCGCGCGCAGCCGGGCGGCCTGCGGCAGGGACCCGTACTCGGCGGCCACCCGCCACTCCAGCAGCAGCACGGAGCCGTCGACGCCGTCCGGCAGGGTCAGCGAGCGCAGCTCGGCGGTGCGCACGGTCAGCCGGTGCACGGCGAGGACACCGGCCACCGCGGGCAGCACCCCGGGCTGGTCGGGGACGGCGATGAGCAGTTCGACGCCGAGCGGCTCGGGGTCGCCGGAGGGTTCCTGCCCGGCGGGCGGCTCGGTCTGGGCGCGCAGGGCCAGCACGGGGCCGCCGGTGGCGGCCGCCTCCAGGGCGAGGCGTTCCTGCTCGGTGGTCGGCGCGGCCTCCTCGGGGTCGGCCGGCGCGTCCCCGGAGAGGACCGCCGACACGCGTTTGACCAGGTCGGCGACGAGGGAGCCGCGCCAGGACGACCAGGCGGCCGGGCCGGTCGCGAGGGCGTCGGCCTCGGTCAGCGCGTGCAGCAGCTCCAGGGTCCCCTGGGAGCCGACGGCGGCGGCGACCGCGCGCACGGTGGCCGGGTCGTCCAGGTCGCGCCGGGTGGCCGTGTCCACGAGCAGCAGGTGGTGGCGTACCAGGGTGGCGACGACCGTCACGTCGTGGTGGTCGAAGCCGATGCGGGCGGTGACGTCCTTGGCGATGATCTCGCCGGCCACCGAGTGGTCGCCGGGCCAGCCCTTGCCGATGTCGTGCAGCAGCGCGGCGACCAGCAGCAGGTCGGGGCGGCTGACCCGGCGGGTGAACTCCGACGCGCGCACCGCGGTCTCGATGAGGTGCCGGTCGACCGTCCACAGGTGCACGGCGTTGCGCTGCGGGCGGCAGCGGACCCGCTCCCAGTCGGGCAGCAGCCGGGTGACCAGCCCTTCCGCCTCCAGCGCCTCCCAGACCTCGACGGTGGGGCGGCCGGAGCCGAGCAGGGTGACGAGCTGTTCGCGGGCCTCGGCGGGCCAGGGGTTGGGCAGCGGGCGGACGGTGGCCGCGAGGCGCCGCACCGCGTGCAGGGACAGCGGGAGGCCGGCCTGGGCGGCGGCGGCCGCGGCGCGCAGCGGCAGGACGGGGTCGCGCTCGGGACGGGCGGCGCGGGCCAGCACCACCTCGCCCTCCTGCTCGACCACGCCTTCGGCCAGCGGGGAGCGTTCGGTGCCGGGCTTGCCTCCGCCGAGCATGGCGCGCAGCCGGGGCCGCACGGCACGCGAGCGCAGCACGCGCCCCACCTCGCGCCAGGTGACGTCGCTCGCGTACGAGACGAGCCGGGCCGCCTCGTAGACCTGGCGCAGCAGGGTGTCGGCGTCGAGCAGTCCGAGTCCGGCGGCCACCTGGTCCTGCTCCTGGAGGGCGAGCCGGTCGGTGGCCCGCCCGGTGGCCAGGTGCAGGGCGTCGCGGACGTCGAGGAGGCGGCGCCGGGCGTCGGCGAGGCCCTCGCGCGGGGCGTCGGCGAGCCAGGAGGCGGCGACGGCCCGCAGGGCGGTGGCGTCGCGCAGCCCGCCGCGGGCCTCCTTCAGGTCGGGCTCCAGCAGGTACTGCAACTCGCCCTGCCGTGCGGCGCGCTCGGCGCACAGTTCCTGCAGTTCGGGCAGGCGCTTGGGGGCCTGGTTGCGCCAGTCGGCGAGGACGGCGGTGCGCAGGCTCGCGGTGAGGCCGAGGTCGCCGGCGAGGTGCCGGGCGTCCAGCAGGCCGAGGTGCACCTTCAGGTCGTCGGCGGCGGTCCTGCGGGCCTCGGCCGGGGTGCGCACCGAGTGGTCGAGGTCCAGGCCCAGGTCCCAGACGGGGTACCAGAGCCGGTCGGCGAGGGCGGCGACGGCCCCGGTGTCGCTGCCGTCGTGCAGCAGGAGCAGGTCGAGGTCGCTGCGCGGGGACAGTTCGCCGCGTCCGTAGCCGCCGACGGCGATCAGGGAGGCCCCGCGCAGTCCTTCGGCGCCCGCGGCGAACAGGTCCGCGAGCCAGCGGTCCGTCAGCTCCGCCAGGGCGGCACGGCGCGGCGGCCCGGGCCGCGCCTCCTCGGTGAGGAGGCGCAGCCGGGCCGCCGCGTAGCCGCCGGGTCCCGAGTCCTCTGCTTCTTTCCGCACGTCCGTACCCGTCACCCGGCGACTCCTGTTCGTGTGCCTGTCTGGAAGGCCGTCAGAGCGCGTCGGGACCGCGCTCGCCGGTCCGGACCCGTACGGCCGTGTCGACCGGGAGGGACCAGACCTTGCCGTCACCGATCTTGCCGGTGCGGGCGGCCTTCACCACGACCTCGATGAGCTGTTCGGCGTCCTCGTCCTCGACCAGGACCTCGATGCGGATCTTGGGGACGAGGTCGACGGTGTACTCGGCGCCCCGGTAGACCTCGGTGTGGCCCCGCTGGCGGCCGTAGCCGCTGGCTTCGGTGACCGTCAGGCCGTGCACTCCGAAGGCCTGCAGGGCCTCCTTGATCTCGTCGAGCCGGTGCGGCTTGACGACTGCGGTGATGAGCTTCATGCGTCCACCTTCTTGCTCGCGGCTGCGGCGACGGGGGCCGTGACGGCCGTCTTGGCGGCGCCGCCACCGGCACCGCTGAAGTCGTATGCGGTCTCGGCGTGCTCGGCCTGGTCGATGCCGGTGATCTCGTCGTCCTCCGGCACCCGCATGCCGATGGTCTTGTCGAGGACGAAGGCCAGGATCGCGGAGACGACCAGAGAGTAGGCCAGCACCGCGAAGACACCGGCGCACTGCTTCCAGAACTGGGCCAGGCCGCCGCCGTAGAAGAGGCCCTCGACGGTGGACTGGCCCTTGCCGCTGGCGAAGAGGCCGATCAGCAGGGAGCCCACGATGCCGCCGACCAGGTGGACGCCGACGACGTCGAGGGAGTCGTCGTAGCCGAACTTGTACTTCAGGCCGACGGCCATGGCGCACAGCACACCGGCGATGGCGCCGACCGCGATCGCGCCGAGCGGGGTGACCGCGCCGCCGGCGGGGGTGATGGCGACCAGGCCGGCGACCGCGCCGGAGGCGGCGCCCAGCGTGGTGAACGCGCCGTGGCGGATCTTCTCGTAGGCGAGCCAGGCGAGCATGGCCGCGGCGGTGGCGACCTGCGTGTTGACGAACATCAGCGCGCCCACGCCGTCGTCGTTGCCGAGCCAGGAGCCGGCGTTGAAGCCGAACCAGCCGAACCACAGCAGACCGGCGCCGAGCATGACCAGGGGCAGGCTGTGCGGGCGCATCGGGTCCTTCTTGAAGCCGATGCGCTTGCCGATGACCAGGATGACGCCGAGTGCCGCGGCACCCGCGTTGATGTGCACGGCGGTACCGCCGGCGAAGTCGATGACGCCCAGCTCGAAGGCCCACCCGCCGGCGCCCCACACCCAGTGCGCGACCGGGAAGTAGACGACCGTGGCCCACAGGGTGATGAACAGCGCCCAGGCGCTGAACTTCACGCGGTCCGCGAGGGCACCGCTGATCAGGGCCGGGGTGATGATCGCGAACATCAGCTGGAAGACCAGGAAGACGAACACCGGGATGGTGTAGCCGTCCCACAGCTCGGTCAGGCCGATGTCGCTCAGGCCCACCCAGTCGGAGTTCCAGCCGATGAGGCTGCCGGAGTCGGTGCCGAACGCCATGGAGAAGCCGTACAGCACCCACAGGACGGTGACGATCCCGAGGCTGATGAAGCTCATCATCAGCATGTTCAGGGTGCTCTTGACGCGGACCATGCCTCCGTAGAAGAAGGCCAGGCCCGGGGTCATGAGCATCACCAGGGCGGAACAGATGAGCATGAACCCTGTGTTCGCGGCAGAGAGCTTGGGCGCCTCTGCGGCAAGGGTGATGGCTGGTGCCATCGGCGTCTCCTCGTCTTGGTACGGCCCCGTGCGGGCGAAGCCTCGAGCGGATTGAGGGGTGGGCCGGTTATGCGCCACGAGATTGGCGCAGCGCGGTTTCGGTGGAGGCCCCTCGTTGTTTCGCCGCCGTGACGAAGGCGCGTGGCGTGTTACGCGTCGGTGAACTTCCGGACCCGGGATGCGCCGGTCGCCGCCGGGGCGCATCCTGCGGTTTGCACGGTCCCGGGAGACACGGGCCGGCCGCGGCCGGCCTTCCGATGACCTGGCATGGGGGAGCCGAGTCGGGCAGTTCGGGAGGGCCGGCCGCGGCCGGGGTCTGGGGGTCGGGCGGCTGGTCAGACCGCTTCGGCGGTCTCGGGCAGTTCGGCGGCGAGCCGCTCGGTGAGGTCGACGACTTCTCCGAGGTCACCGAAGTCGCGTGCGGCCGTGTCGACCGTCTTGCGGATCCGGGTGTTGACCCGCTCGGAGCGCACCTTCTTGGCGACCTGCATCGCCTGGGAGGCGAGGACCGTGCTCTGCTCGGGCTCGCGCCGGAGCAGGTGCACCGTGGCCATGCCGATCAGGTTCAGCGCGTAGGACCGCTGGTGCTCGCCGTCCTCGGCGAACAGCTCCACGGCCCGCTTCATCAGGGGTTCGGCCAGCGAGGCGTAGGCGGGGCTGCGGCCGGCGACGTAGGCGAGGTCGCGGTAGGAGTGGGAGTTCTCGCCGTACAGCTCGGCCTCGGAGAAGAAGCGGATCCAGTCCGGGTCCGGCTCGTCCCACTCGTCGGCGTCGGCGAAGGTGTCCTCGGCCATCCGGACGGCCCGTTTGCACTTGCCGGGCTGGCCCATGTTGGCGTAGGCGCGGGCCTCCATCGCATACAGCATCGACTGGGTGCGCGGGCTGGCGCAGTCGCGGCTGCCGTACTGCGCGAGGTGGATCAGCTCCAGGGCGTCGTCGGGCCGTCCCAGGTGGATCATCTGCCGGCTCATGCTGGACAGCACGTAGGACCCGAGGGGCCGGTCGCCGGCCTCCTTGGCGGCGTGCAGCGCGAGCACGAAGTACTTCTGGGCGGTGGGCTGGAGCCCGATGTCGTACGACATCCATCCGGCCAGCTCGGCGAGTTCGGCCGCGACCTTGAACAACCGGCGGGTGGTGTCCTCCGGTTGGGGCTCCTGGAGCAGGTCGGTCACCTCGTGCAGCTGGCCGACGACGGCCTTGCGGCGCAGGCCGCCGCCGCACTGGGCGTCCCACTGGCGGAACATCACCGTCGTGGACTCCAGCAGGTCCAGCTCGGGCCTGGAGAGCCGGCCGCGGGCGCGCCCGGGTCCGGACGCCGGGCCGGGCTCGGAGCGCGGGGCCGCCGGCGAGGGGACGAGCCAGCGCTGCATGGGCTCGATGAGGGCCGGGCCCGCGGACAGGGCCAGCGAGCTCCCGAGGAAGCCGCGCCGCGCCAGCATCAGGTCGCTGCGCGAGAACTCGCTGAGCTGTGCCACGGTCTGCGGGCCCGTCCACGGCAGGTCGACGCCGGTCGCGGAGGGCGACTGGCGCGCGGTGCGCAGTCCCAGGTCCTCGACGGAGACGACGACGCCGAAGCGCTCCGAGAACAGCTCGGACAGGATCTTGGGGATGGGCTCGCGGGGGTTCTCGCCGTCGAGCCAGCGGCGCACGCGGGAGGTGTCCGTGGAGATGTGGTTGGCGCCCAACTGCCGTGCTCTGCGGTTGACCTGGCGGGCCAGCTCGCCCTTGGACCAGCCGCTGCGCACGAACCAGGAGGCGAGCAGCTCGTTCGGGCGCTTCTCAGTGTGCGTCGCGCTCGCAGCGTTCGTCCCGCCTCCGCCGTTGCCGCTCACTGGAACGCCCCCACTCCCTGGACCACTTGCCGCCGAGTGCGCCAAGCCCTAACAGCATGCCGGTTCGTACGGCCCTCCGTCCGGCCCTTGCCACCCTTCGAACGGAACGACGACTTGCCACCGGCATACCCACACGTGCATGTGCCCCCAGGGCTCGTGCACACAAAGTAGTCCTACGATCACCCGTCCAGCCACGGCTCACACGGAAACGCCACCATTCGCCACCCCATCGAATGAACTCCCGTACGGCCCCGCACGATTCACTTGACACAGCACGACCAGGAGCGGGTGCAGCGACGCACGCGAGGGCGCGCGTCGCCGGGCACACCACCCCGGTCGCTTCCGGGCGCCGAGTGGAACGGGCGGCACCGGGAAGCCGGAGACAGAGAGTCACGCGTCGCGTCCGCTGCGTAACCACCGCTGCGTCGCACCCGTTGGAGGGGGCATGGGCTTCACGATCGGCATCAGCCGGGGCATGCGCGACATCCGGACCGGCTCGCGCCGCCGCAGCCGCACCTCGGACGGCACCGCCGTCGCCGAGTACACCGGCCTGTGGGGCTGGGACGTGGTGCCCGGCGCCCGGGCGTCGGCGGGTGCCTGCTCCTGCGGCCGCCGCGACTGTCCGGCTCCCGGTGCGCACCCGCTGCACTTCGCGCCCGTCCTCCCGGCCGGGGCGACGCTGGACGAGGTGAGCGAGGTCTGGGGCGAGTTCCCCGGCGCGTCGGTGATGCTGCCGGTGGGCCGGGCGTTCGACGTCATCGAGGTGGCCGAGCCCGCCGGCTGCCGTGCGCTGGCCCGGCTGGAGCGCATGGGCCTGCCCGTCGGCCCGGTGGCGGCCACGCCCGACGGCCGTGCCCACTTCTTCGTCGCGCCGGGTGCCGCCGCGGACCTGCCCGGTCTGCTCTACCGCATGGGCTGGGACGACCCGGCCGCCCTCGATCTGCGCGGCCTGGGCCCCGGCACGCACATCACGGCCCCGCCGTCCGACCGCGGCGGCCTCGGCCCGGTCCGCTGGCTCCGCTCCCCCGCCCTGGACTCGGCCTCGCGCCCGCCCGAGGCCCGGCTGGTGCTCGGCACCCTGGCGTACGTGGCACACCGGTCACGGGCCTGACGGCGGCCCGGACACGAGCGAAGCGCCCGTCCCCGACTGCACCTCGGGGGCGGGCGCTTCTCGCGCACACACGGATTCTCGCGGGCGGTTCCTCGGTGAGGGCCGAGGTCACTCCCCGATAAGGGCGTCAACGAACGCCTCCGGCTCGAACGGCGCGAGGTCGTCCGCGCCCTCGCCGAGCCCGATGAGCTTGACCGGGACGCCCAGCTCGCGCTGGACCGCGACCACGATGCCGCCCTTGGCCGTGCCGTCCAGCTTGGTGAGCACGATGCCGGTGATGTCCACGACCTCGGAGAAGACCCGGGCCTGGACGAGGCCGTTCTGGCCGGTGGTGGCGTCCAGGACCAGCAGCACCTCGTCGACCGGGGCCTGCTTCTCCACGACGCGCTTGACCTTGCCCAGCTCGTCCATCAGACCGGTCTTGGTGTGCAGACGCCCGGCGGTGTCGATGAGCACGACGTTCGCGCCCATCTCCTTGCCCTCCTTCACCGCGTCGAAGGCCACGGAGGCGGGGTCGCCGCCCTCCGGTCCGCGCACGGTGTAGGCGCCGACGCGCTCGCCCCAGGTCTGGAGCTGGTCGGCGGCGGCGGCCCGGAAGGTGTCGGCCGCGCCGAGGACGACGCTCTGGCCGTCGGCGACCAGGACGCGGGCGAGCTTGCCGGTGGTGGTGGTCTTGCCGGTGCCGTTGACGCCGACGACCATCACGATCCCCGGCTTGCGGTCCTCCGGCTCGGTCTTCAGGGCGCGGTCCATGTCGCGGCCGACCAGGGTGACCAGTTCCTCGCGCAACAGGGTGCGCAGCTCCTCGGGGGTGCGGGTGCCGAGCACCCTGACCCGTTCCCGCAGGCGCTCGACGAGTTCCTGGGTGGGCTGCACGCCGACGTCGGCGGTGATGAGGGTGTCCTCGATCTCCTCCCAGGTGTCCTCGTCGAGGTGCTCGCGGGACAGCAGGGTGAGCAGGCCCTTGCCCAGGGCGTTCTGCGAACGGGAGAGCCGGGTCCGCAGCCGGACCAGACGGCCAGCGGTGGGTTCCGGGATCTCGATCTCGGGGGCGGGCGGCTCCTCGATGACGACCGGAGCCGAGCCGTCCGGAAGATCCACCTCCTCTATCGTGCGCCGCGGTTCCTCCCGCGGCGTCTCGGCCTCGTCGCCGACGTGCGGCTCGGCCGGTGGGGCGGTGATGTCGGGCGCCGCGGGCGGGGGCGGCGGCAGCTGCTTCTTGCGCCGGCTGCCGACGATGAGCCCGCTGAGCGCGCCGAGCACGACCACGGCGATGACTACAGCAAGGATGACGATGTCCATAACGCGTCCAGTATCAGTCATGGGCCCCCCGGTCACCCTGCTCGCACCGCCCCGGAGAGCCGGGGCCGCCGGATCTCCACACCCCCGGAGGTCTCACGCACCGTCAGGCGTCGTCCCCGGGCACCCGCCGTCGGGGCAGGCGGCGGTCCGGCGCGGTGATCCACCGGGGCCGTGCGCCGGCCGCTCGACGCGTCTGCGCGCGAACCGGACGGACGGCTGCGGATGCTCGGCGTCCCCGGAGGCACGACGGCTCAGGCGGGTCCGGGTCCGGCGGACCGTGGTGCCCGAGCCGGAGGGTGCGTGCGGCGGGCACCTCCTGCCTGCCGATGCCGGCCGCAGGGGACCCGGAGGCCGAGGGCGGCGGCGTCCGGTGGGACGGCAGACCGCCGCCCCGGGCAGTGGCCGAACCGGGGCGGCGGCGGGTCACGGGGAGAGGGGC
Organism: Streptomyces sp. NPDC003456; assembly: GCF_042878735.1. Taxonomy (NCBI): domain Bacteria; kingdom Bacillati; phylum Actinomycetota; class Actinomycetes; order Kitasatosporales; family Streptomycetaceae; genus Streptomyces; species Streptomyces sp. NPDC003456. The sequence continues at coordinate 941,498 of NZ_JBIAOK010000004.1, read as the reverse complement.
AGCGGGGACTTGGCCCTTCCCCCCGAGCGGGCGGGACGGGCTCAGCCCATCTCCTCCAGGGACTTGCCCTTGGTCTCCTTGACGAACTTCAGCACGAACGGGATCGAGAGCGCGGCGAAGGCCGTATAGATCACGTACGTCGCGGAGAGGTTCCAGTCGGCCAGCGACGGGAAGCTCGCGGTGATGGCCCAGTTGGCGATCCACTGCGCGGCGGCGGCCACACCCAGGGCGGCGGCGCGGAGCCGGTTGGGGAACATCTCACCGAGCATCACCCAGACGACCACACCCCACGACAGGGCGAAGAAGAGGACGAAGATGTGCGCGGCGATCAGGGCGATCCAGCCCTGCGCGGCCGGCAGCTTGCCGTCGACGAGGTGGTAGGAGAACGCCCAGGCCTCCAGCGCCAGGCCGACGACCATGCCGACCGAGCCGATGATCGCCAGCGGGCGTCGGCCGATGCGGTCGACGAAGATCATCGCGATGACGGTGCCGACGATGTTGATGATCGACGTGGTGAAGGAGTAGAAGAACGAGTCCGTCGGGTCGACGCCGACCGACTGCCACAGCGTCGAGGAGTAGTAGAACGCGACGTTGATGCCGACGAACTGCTGGAAGACCGACAGGCCGATGCCGATCCAGACGATCGGCTTGAAGAAGAAGCTGCCCCCGAGCAGGTCCTTGAAGCTGGAGCGGTGCTCGCTCTTCATGGCGCCCTCGATCTGGGCGACGCGGGCGTCGAGGTCGACGTCCTTGCCCTCGACCTCGGCGAGGATCTCCCGGGCGCGCTCGTGCTTGCCGACGGAGATCAAAAAGCGCGGGGACTCGGGGATCGCGAAGGAGAGCAGACCGTACAGGACGGCCGGGACGACCATGACGCCCAGCATGACCTGCCAGGCCTCCAGGCCCATCAGCTTGCCGCGCTGGTCGCCGTCGGCGGCGTTGAGCAGACCCCAGTTGACCAGCTGCGACACGGCGATGCCGATGACGATCGCGGCCTGCTGGAAGGAGCCGAGCCGGCCGCGGTAGGCGGGCGGGGCGACCTCGGCGATGTAGGCCGGGCCGATCACGGAGGCCATGCCGATGGCGAAGCCGCCGACGACCCGCCAGAAGGCGAGATCCCACAGCGCGAACGGCAGCGCGGAGCCGACGGCGCTGATGGTGAACAGGACCGCGGCGATCTGCATGCACCGGATGCGGCCGATGCGGTCGGCTATGCGGCCGGCGGTCGCGGCGCCGATGGCGCAGCCGATGAGGGCGATGGCGATGACCTGGGCGAGGGCCGCGGAGCCGACGTCGTAGCGGTCACGGATGGCCTCGACGGCGCCGTTGATCACGGAGCTGTCGTAGCCGAACAGGAAACCGCCCATCGCGGCCGCCGCCGCGATGAAGATGACGTGCCCGAGATGATCGGGATGAGCCGTTCCGGCTCCTGACTTGGGTGCCTGCGCTGTGCTGGTCACGTGTACTCCTCGGGCCACCGGCAACGTCGCCGGAGGGGGGTCAGCCCTTCGAGGTGCCACCTGAAGGTACCTGAAGGTAAAAGGAACGTTGCCGAGACTATGCCTTCAAGTTTCGAAGTCAATAGGGGGCAGCTGTGATCCAGTCGCAGCAGTGTGAGGGTGACGTGTTCAAGAAATGAAGGCACGCAGAGGCGCAGGTGAGAAAGGTGTAACCCACACGCGTCTAGCGGAGGCGCTGGGAGATGACCTTCGACACACCGTCGCCCTGCATCGAGACGCCGTAGAGCGCGTCGGCGACCTCCATCGTGCGCTTCTGGTGCGTGATCACGATCAGCTGCGAGGCTTCCTGGAGCTCCTGCATGATCCGGATGAGCCGCTGGAGGTTGGTGTCGTCGAGAGCGGCCTCGACCTCGTCCATGACGTAGAACGGGCTGGGCCGCGCCTTGAAGATCGACACAAGCATCGCCACGGCGGTCAGCGACCGCTCCCCGCCCGAGAGCAGCGACAGCCGCTTGACCTTCTTGCCCGGCGGCCGGGCCTCGACGTCCACGCCCGTGGTGAGCATGTTGTCGGGGTCGGTCAGCACCAGACGCCCCTCGCCCCCGGGGAACAGCCGGCTGAAGACGCCCTCGAACTCCCGGGCGGTGTCCCGGTAGGCCTCGGTGAAGACCTGCTCGACGCGCTCGTCGACCTCCTTCACCACCTGCAGCAGGTCGGCCCGCGTCTTCTTCAGGTCCTCGAGCTGCTCGCTGAGGAACTGGTGGCGTTCCTCCAGGGCCGCGAACTCCTCCAGGGCCAGCGGGTTGACCTTGCCGAGCTGCTGGTAGGCGCGCTCGGCGGCCTTGAGCCGCTTCTCCTGCTCGGCCCGGACGAAGGGCCGGGGCCGGTTGCGCGGGTGCTCCGGATCCTCCGGCAGCTCCTCGCCCTCGGCGGGGGGCGAGGGCGGCACGAGCTGACGCGGACCGTACTCCGCCACCAGCCCGGCCGGTTCGACACCCAGCTCCTCCAGTGCCCTGGTCTCCAGCTGCTCGATCCGCAGCCGCTTCTCGGCACCGAGTACCTCGCCGCGGTGGACCGAATCCGTCAACTTGTCGAGTTCCGCCTTGAGATCGCGCCCCTCGGTGCGGGCGCGGGCCAGTTCCTGCTCGCGCTGGGCCTTGGCGGCCTCCGCGGCTGCGCGCTCCGCCTCGGCGCGGGCCAGGGACACCTCGACGTGTGCGAGCAACTGCCGGGCACCGGATCCGACGGCCTCGGCGACGGCCGCCTCGTGCCGCAGCCGGGCCCGCCGCTGCTCGGCACGCGCGCGTGCCTCGCGCTCCGCCCGGGCGGCCCGGTCCAGCGCGTCGGCCCGCCCGGCCAGCCCTTTGACCCGTTCCTCGTGCGTACGGGCCTGGAGCCGGGCCTCCATCTCGGTCTGGCGGGCGTTGGCGCCGTCGGCAGCGAGCCGGTCGCGCACGGAGGTGTCCGGCTCCTCCTCCATCGGCATCTCCTCGGCGACGGCGAGCCGCTCGGCGAGCTCCTCGGCCTCCTCCAGCGCCCGGTCGAGGGCGTCCTGCGCCCGGGCCGCGGCGGCGGTGGCGCGCTCGGCCTCGCCGGTGGCGCCGCGCGCCTGGCCCGCGAGCCGCCCGAGCTGCTGGGCGACGGCGGACTTCTCCCGGTCGGCGGCCCGGCGCCGCTCCCCCAGTTCCTCGACCACCGCGGCGGCGTCCCCGCGTCGGCCGACGGCCGCGCGCTGGGCCTCGGCGAGTTCCTCGCAGCGGACGGCGAGCTCTTCCAGCTCGGCCGCCGCCTCGTCGACGGAGGCCTGTACTTCGAGGAGGCTGGGGGCGCCGGCGGAGCCGCCGTGGGCGACGTGGGTGCCGAGGAGGTCGCCTTCGGCGGTGACGGCGGTGAGGTGGGGGTGGCCGTACACGAGGTCTTCCGCGTCCTCGAGGGTGCCGACGACGACGATGCCGTCCAGCAGCCGGCGGACGGCCGGCATCAGGTCGGAAGGGCCGCGGACCAGGTCGGCGGCGTAGGTGAGGCGTGCGTCCGCGGGTGCGTCGTGGCTCGTCGCGCGGTTCCCACCGTCCTGCGGCGGGACCTCTCCCGCCAGCAGCAGGGTGGCCCTGCCCCCGTCCTGTTTGCGGAGGAGTCTGATGGCGTCCGCCGCGGAGGCCGGGGTGGTGACGGCGATCGCGTCGGCTGCCGCGCCGAAGGCCGCCGCGACGGCCACCTCGTGGCCCGGGGTCACCGTCAGCAGCCCGGCCGCCGGGCCCAGCAGGCCGGAGAGGCGGTCCTTGGCCGCGAGCAGTGTGCCGGTGCCGTCCTTGCGGCGCAGGCCGAGGGCGAGTGCCTCGTGGCGGGCCTGGGTGGCGGCGCGCCGGCGTTCGGCCGCGGTGAGTTCCTCGCGGGCCGCCGTGAGGGCGGCCTCGGCGTCGGTGAGCCGCTGCCTGGCGGCCTCGTGCTGCCCGGCGAGTTCGGCGTCGTCGGCGTCGAGGCCGTCGACCTCGGCCTGCAGGGCCTCGTACTCCTCCTGGGCGGTGACGGCACGTTCCTGCGCCTCGTCGCGGGCCGCGGCCAGGCGTTCGATCTCGGCCTGGGCGGAGGCCGCGCGGGAGCGGGCGGCGTTGACCTGGCCGCTGAGCCGGGCCAGCCCCTCGCGGCGGTCGGCGATGGCCCGGGCCAGGTCCTTGAGGCGCCGTTCCTCCTGCGCCAGGGCGCGCTCCAGTTCGGCGCGGTGGGCGACCGTGTCCTCCAGGGCCCGCTCGGCCGCCTCCAGGGCGGCTTCCAGTTCGGCCTCCTGCTCGCGGATGCGGGCGGCCTCGCGCTCCATGTCCTCGGGGTCGCGGCCGCGTCGCTCCTCGGGGGGAGCGGAGGTGGCGCTCTTCACGCGGGCGTCAGCCAGTGAGATCGTGCCGCGCACGCGTTCGGCGAGCTGGGAGAGCTCGTACCAGGTGTGCTGGGCGCGCTGCAGGCGCGGGGAGAGCCGGCGCACCTCGTCCTCCAGCAGCGCCTCGCGCTGCAGGGCCTTGCGCAGCTCCTGCTCGGCGGCTTCCTTGCGCTCCTTCAGCGCGGCCTCGTCGGCGATCTCGGCGTCGAGGGCCTCCCGCAGCCGTACGAGGTCGTCGGCGAGGAGACGCAGACGGGCGTCGCGCAGGTCCGCCTGGATGACGGCCGCCCTCCGGGCCACCGCGGCCTGGCGGCCCAGCGGCTTGAGCTGGCGGCGCAGCTCGCCGGTGAGGTCCTGCACGCGCGCGAGGTTGGCCTGCATCGCGTCCAGTTTCCGCAGCGCCTTCTCCTTGCGCTTGCGGTGCTTGAGGACGCCGGCGGCCTCCTCGATGAAGGCGCGGCGGCCCATGGGGTCGGCGTGCAGGACGGAGTCGAGCTGGCCCTGGCCGACGATGACGTGCATCTCACGGCCGATGCCGGAGTCGGAGAGCAGTTCCTGGATGTCGAGGAGACGGCAGGTGTCGCCGTTGATCTGGTACTCGCTGCCGCCGTTGCGGAACATGATCCGCGTGATGGTGACCTCGGCGTACTCGATGGGCAGGGCCCCGTCGGAGTTGTCGATGGTCAGGGACACCTCGGCGCGGCCCAGGGGCGGGCGGCCGGTGGTCCCGGCGAAGATGACGTCCTCCATCTTGCCGCCGCGCAGCGACTTGGCACCCTGCTCGCCCATGACCCAGCTGAGCGCGTCGACGACGTTGGACTTGCCCGAGCCGTTCGGTCCGACGACGCACGTGATCCCGGGCTCGAACCGGAGGGTGGTCGCGGAGGCGAACGATTTGAACCCGCGGAGGGTCAGGGCCTTGAGGTGCACGCCGCCGGACTCTACCGCCCGGTTTCGTCTCACTCCACGAACCCGCGGTTTCACCGTTGAACACGCAGGGCAGACCAGACGTTGAAGACAGTGAAGGACGACGGGGGAAAGAAAGAAGGGACGCCGGTGGCGTCCCTTGCACTTCTGACAACGTGGCGGTTGTGACGGGCGGCCCAACCACTGCTGTGCCGATGTGGAGCGGTGCAGTGATCAGGTGAGCGCAGGCTCCGCCTGGTGTGCGTCAACGCTCTCCATGATCCTGTCGTGAGAAGCGGCAGCCGTCAGCGCCTCGTTCTCCGCCTGGATCCGTCCGAGCTCGGATTCCAGGTCCTGGACGCGCTGCTGGAGCCGTCGCATCTCGGCGAGGAGTCGAGGGTCGGAGCCGCCGACGTAACCGAGAAGCGCCTTTGCCATGATGGATGGTCCTCCACAATGAGTGACCGACCGATGCGGTGTGGGTCGTGAGGGATTCGCACCCGCAGTCTTGGCAGGGCCTGGAGTTGTGCTGCCGTTCAGCCATGCCAAACAGCTAAGGTGCGCGGGGTGCTTTCAGCGTCTCACCAAAAAGTTTGACGGTCAACACGATCACGCCCCGTATTGGGGGGCGACCCGGGCGCACACGGCCTTCGACGGCGGCGCGGCGGCTTCAGCGGGGCCCGGGGGCGTGGCGATCATCCTTGCCGCCGGAGCCTCCCCGCGCAAGGGGTTCTCGGCAACCACCAGCGAGTTTCCGTTTCCGGCGGCGGCCTGGCGCCGCATCCCGCGCCCCCTCGGGCACCGCCGGGGCGACCCGGTCAGCGGATGGCGAAGCCCTCGTAGCCGCCGCGCGGTGTGTCCCAGATCTCGGTGACACCGTCCACGCGCCCGGGCGTGTCGTCGCCCTGGAGCCAGGCGAGCAGCCCCTCGCAGCCCTCGCGGGAGCCCTCGGCGACCACCTGGACGCGTCCGTCGCCCAAATTGAGAGCAAAGCCACTCAGGCCGCCGATCTCCAGGGCCTTGGCCCGCGTGAACCAGCGGAAACCCACACCTTGGACGCGTCCCCGCACCCAGGCGACCAGTCGCACATCCTCGCTCATGGGTGCAACCTAACCGCCCGAACTCGCTCCGGGCACTTCCTCCCCACGCGCCATGCGGTACCGTCCCCCCTCAACGCATCTCATATGAAACTCACACGATCGAGTGAGTTTCGTGTTGATCTCGAGGACGAGTCGACCGCCAGGACGAGGAAGGCCAGGACATGGGACGCCACCGACGCTCCGCCGACGGCCGCGCCGCCGAGGGCCGCGCCACGGGGTTCACCCACGACGGCTTCGCAGCGGGCCACGACCCGCTGTACTCCACCACGGACGACGCTCCGACCATGGGCATCGCGCCCTACCTGAACCCGGAGGCGTACGCCGGCACCTACGCCAGCACCGAGGCCTACCTGTTCGGGGCGGAGGGGCCCGAGGCGGACGACCGCTTCGTGGAGACGACCGCTTTCGCCGGTGACGGCTTCCGGGGCGACGGCTTCGGCGGTGACGGCTTCGGCAGCGACAGCTTCGGCAGCGACGGTTTCACGCCCGACGGCGGTGCCCGTCGCGCGGGTGCGCACCGTCGCCGCAAGAAGGCCGCCCGCCCGGTGCGCAGCGGCTTGCTGGGCGTCTCCGCCGCCGTCGCGCTCGGCACGGTGGCGGTCGCCACGGGTGCGGTGCCCGGCCTGGAGAACTACCAGCTGGGCGGCAACAGCGGCGCCGACAAGGTGCAGGCCGGTGACACGCCGACCAACACGCCGGCCGAGCAGGGCGGCACGTCCGGCAGCGCCGACAGCCGTGAGAGCGCCCCGGCCAGCCGGGACGCCCAGCGCACGGTGTCCCCCTCGCCGTCCGCCTCGAAGTCCTCGGCGGCGCCGAGCGAGACGCCCGAGAAGGCGGAGAAGACGCGGGACGAGAAGCCGGAGAAGAAGAAGCCCGCGGCCACGCCCAGCAAGAAGCCGGCCGACACCCCTTCCCGTACGGCCACGAGCGCGCCGAAGAAGCCCGGTGCCTCCGCGTCGCTGTCCGGGGAGTCCTCGGCCGCGGCCCAGGTGCTCGCCCTGGTGAACGAGGAGCGGGCCAAGGTGGGCTGCAGCCCGGTCGCCGCGAACAGCGCGCTGGCGGGTCTGGCCCAGAACTACAGCGAGGACATGGCGAAGCGGGGCTTCTTCGACCACACCGACCCCGACGGCCGCACGCCGTGGGACCGGGCGGAGAAGGCCGGCATCTCCAACCTCGGCGGCGAGAACATAGCCCGCGGCCAGGCCGATGCCGCGGCCGTGATGGACGCGTGGATGAACAGCCCCGGCCACCGCGCGAACATCCTGAACTGCGACTTCAAGACCCTGGGCGTAGGAGTCGAACTCGGCTCGGGCGGCCCTTGGTGGACGCAGAACTTCGGGTACTGAGCCAGGAGCGGGTCACTGGCCTGACCCCCGGGGGCCGTCCGTAGGACGGCCCCCTCTGCACGCACCGGCCGCGCGCCGCCCCCAGGGAACCGACCAGCGGTGGCAGAGGAGCCGGGCCGATAAGTACAGGGCGGGGGCTGGCCGCGGTAGCCGCTCGGCCGCCGGCGCGGTCGCACCTCGATCGCCGGTGCGGTCGACGGTCAGAGCCGGTGCGATTGGCGGGCAAGAACGGTGCGGTCGGCGGTCATACCCGGTGCCGTCCGCCGTCGGATCCGGCACGGTCGGCAGTCAGCGGGCCCAGCCCCGCTCCCCCGCTCCCCCGCTCCCCGTCACCGGGCGCCGCTCACGCCGCGGCCTGGCCCCGGAGGAACACCCGTGCCGTTTCCGTCACCCGGCGGCCCAGGTGTTCCGCCGTGGCGATGTCGGCCTTGTGGACGGCCTCCGGGCCCTCGTCCGCGTTGGTCTGGGCGGCCGCGCCCGCGAAGACTCCGAGGCGGTTCAGGTCGTTCTCCGAGCCGGTCCTGCTGTTCCAGCCGGGCAGCAGGCCGAGGCTGACCCAGTGCATGCCGAGCTGCGCGGCAAGGATCTGGAAGAACTGCAGGGTGTGCAGCTTGTCCCCGCTCTTGGAGGCCGAGTTGGTGAAGCCGGCGGCCAGCTTGCCGTTCCAGGCCTGCGTGGCCCAGCGCGTGGAGGTGGCCTCCGCGAAGACGTGGAAGGCACCGGAGGCCGTACCCATGTAGGTCGGCGAGCCGAAGACGATGGCGTCGGAGCTGTCCAGCACCGCCCACTGCTCGTGGGTGATCTCGTCGACCTTGATCAGGTGCACTTCGGCGCCGGCCTCCAGGGCACCGGCCCGGACGGCCTCGGCGATGACAGAGGTGTGGCCGAATCCGGAGTGGTAGGCCACGGAGATGACAGGGGTGGTCACGTGAGGCTCCTCGATGTGCAGGTAGCTGGCGATTACCAAAGGAAAGCACTAACTTTTGGTTAGTGCAACCTGTCGGATAGCGCTGCACTGACGTAGGCTGACCGCATGACCACCACCCAGGAGCCCACGGAAGGGCTGGACGGCCTCCCGTACAACGTGTTCGCCAAGGCCTGCCCCTCGCGCGGCACCCTGGAGCACGTCACGGGTCGCTGGGGCGGACTCACGCTCGGCGCCCTGTACGAGGGCTCACTGCGCTTCAACGAGCTGCGCCGCCGCGTCGACGGCGTCAGCGAGAAGATGCTGTCCCAGACGCTCCACGCGCTGGAGCGGGACGGCCTGGTGCACCGCGAGGCGCAGCCGACCAACCCGCCGCGCGTGGACTACGAGCTGACGCCCCTGGGGCGCGGGGTCGCCGAGCGCCTCCTGGCCCTCATCCACTTCGTGGAGGGGCAGATGGACGACGTGCTGGAGGCCCGCCGGCGTTACGACGAGACGCGCGGCACCGGCTGACACTTCGGGCAGAAGTAGCTCGACCGGTTCATCCACGGCCGCCGCCGCATGGCCGTCCCGCAGCGCCGGCACGGCAGACCCTCGCGGCCGTACGCGTCGAGGGACCGGTCGAAGTAGCCCGATTCGCCGTTGACGTTGACGTACAGGCTGTCGAAGCTGGTGCCGCCCACGGCGAGGGCCGCGTTCATCACGTCCCGTACGTGGGTGAGCAGCTGCAGCGTGCGCGGGCGGGTCAGGGTGGCGGTCGGTCGCTCGTAGTGGAGACGGGAGCGCCACAGGGCCTCGTCCGCGTAGATGTTGCCGACTCCGCTGATCAGCGACTGGTCGAGCAGGGCCCGCTTGATCGTGGTCCGCTTGCGGCGCAGCGCCTGGTGGAACGCCTCGTCGTCGAAGAGCGGGTCGAGCGGGTCGCGGGCGATGTGCGCGATGACGTCGGGCAGCCCGTCCGGCGTGGTCTCGTGCAGCGACAGGCCGCCGAAGGTGCGCTGGTCGACGAAGCGCAGTTCGGTGTCCGCGGTGTCGGTGAAGCGGACCCGGATGCGCAGGTGCTTCTCGTCGGGGGCGGTACGCGGCTGGACCAGCAGCTGGCCGCTCATGCCGAGGTGCGCCAGGATCGACTGGTCGGTGTCCTCCAGGGGCAGCCACAGGTACTTGCCGCGGCGGCTCGGGACGCCGATGCGGTGGCCCGCCAGGCGGTGCGCGAAGTCCTCGGCGCCCGCGAGATGCCGGCGCACCGCGCGCGGGTGCAGCACCTGGGCGTCGGCGACGGTGCGGTGGGCGACCCACCGCTCGAGTCCGCGTCGTACGACCTCAACCTCGGGCAACTCGGGCATGGGACTCCCCCGTCACGAACGTGCGGACGATCCGAGCGCCCGCCCCGGCCGGGGCGGGCGCTCGGATGCGCTGTGCTGTGGCCGGACATCCCCTCCGGGGCGGCCGGTGCGGTGCGTCAGGCGTCGACGCCGCTGCCGTCGACGGCAGCGTGGGCGGCCTGGGCCGCCGCCGTCTGCGTCGCCTCGGCGTCCCTGGCCGCCTTGGCGCGCTCGTCCGCCGCGGCCCGGATGGACCGCCACGCGGACTCGGCGGCCTGCTGCTCCGCTTCCTTCTTGCTGCGGCCGGTGCCGGTGCCGTACGAGACGCCTCCGACGCGGGCGGCAGCAGTGAAGGTCTTCTCGTGGTCGGGGCCGGTCTCCGTGACCAGGTACTCGGGAACGCCGAGCCCCTCGGTCGCGGTGAGCTCCTGGAGACTGGTCTTCCAGTCCAGGCCGGCTCCGAGGTTCGAGGACTTCTCGATCAGGGGGTCGAACAGGCGGTGCACCAGCTCCGCCGCCGAGTCCAGGCCCTGGTCGAGGTAGACCGCGCCGATCACCGCTTCCAGGGTGTCGGCCAGGATGGACGCCTTGTCCCGCCCGCCCGTGCCCTCTTCACCGCGGCCGAGCCGGATGAAGGAGCCCAGGTCGAGCCCGCGGCCCACCTCGGCGAGCGCACGCGAGTTCACCACCGCGGCCCGCAGCTTGGCCAGCTGGCCTTCGGGCAAATCCGGGTGGGTGCGGTACAGCGTGTCCGTGACCACGAGGCCGAGGACGGAGTCCCCGAGGAACTCCAGGCGCTCGTTGGTCGGCAGACCGCCGTTCTCGTATGCGTACGACCGGTGGGTCAGTGCGCGCACCAGAAGGGCGGACTCGACCTGGTAGCCGAGCCGCCCTTCCAGAAGCGTGTGGGACGAGGCCTGATGGTCCGCCGGAGCACTCCCGCTCACACGGGAAGACTTGTTCTTAGGCGTGGACACAGTGCCTCTCACCAGCCGCTCAGACCTCGAGGACCTGGCGCTTGTTGTAGGTGCCGCAAGACGGGCACGCGATGTGCTGCAGCTTGGGCTCGTGGCAGCGCTCGCACGCAACCAGGGTGGGGACCGCAGCCTTCCACTGCGACCGGCGGTGGCGCGTGTTGCTGCGCGACATCTTCCGCTTCGGAACAGCCACGGCTACTTCTCCTGCTTCTCGTCGGCGCGTGCTGACTGAGGCGCGCCGCCGCTCATCTCGTCCTTCTCGCCGTCCGACATGGTGTCGGCGAGTCCCTTCAGTGCCGCCCAACGGATGTCGACGGCGTCATGGTGGTGGTCCGGGTCGTCCGCCAGCCGTGCGCCGCACTCGGCACACAGACCAGGGCAGTCTTCCTGGCACACCGGCTGCATCGGCAGTGCGAGCACCACCGCATCACGCAGCACGGGCTCGAGGTCGAACAAGCCGTCCTCGAGGAAGAGCCTGTCCTCGTCGTCCTCGGCGTCGTCGCCCGGTTCCGCGATCACGCGGCCCCGGTCGTCGGCGTCAGGGTACGAGAACATCTCCTGGAAGTCCGCTTCGAGCTCCAGCTCGAGCGGCTCCAGACACCTTACGCACTCCCCTGCGGCCGTGGCACGGGCGGTGCCTGTGACGAGCACCCCTTCCATGACCGACTCCATACGGAGCTCGAGCTCCACCGGGGCGCCCTCGGGCACTCCGATGACTCCCTGGATACCGAAGTCCCTGGGAGCGTCGACCGTGCGGGTCAGGCGCTGCAGCGCACCAGGCCGCCGACCCAGCTCGTGCGTGTCGAACACGAGGGGGTTGCGGTGGTCGAGGCGGGCGTTCAGGGCCATTCCTGCTTTCGGTTCGCTGAGCTCTTGGGGGGACGCCGCCCTCGGTGTTCTTCGGGCAGCGTGGATCGCGGACGTACGCGCGACCGAAGAGCCAGGATACTGGACCTTTCGCTGTCGGCCCAATCCGGTGCTCAGCCCTGCCCGCGCCCCTGCTCGTAGGCCCGCAGCTGTTCGGCGCTGATCATGCTGGTGTCGAAGAGGCTGGTCTCGTCCAGGGCGTACCCCTGGGCCTGCTGCGCCTGGTGGACCTGCTGCTGGGCGTGCTGCGCCTGCTGCTGGGCCTGGTGCGGGTCGTAGGCCGCCTGCTGGGGGTCGTAGCCCTGGTACGCGTACGGGTCGGCCTGCGCGTAGCCGTACGGGTCCGGCTGGCCGGCGTAGGGCTGCTGCGCGTAGTCGCCGTAGGGGTCGGGCTGCTGCCCGTAGCCGTAGGCCGGCTGGGGCTGCGCGTACTCCTCCGGCCGGGCGGCCGGACGCTCGGCCGGGGGCTCGGCGGCGAGGGCGGCCAGGTCGGCGAGGTAGTCGGCGTCGCTGGAGTGCTGGACGGTGCCGGCGTCGTCGGCGAGGGCGCCGAGGTCGTCGGTGGCGATCCGGCCGTGCAGCTTCTGCCGGCCCCGGCCGACGGCCTCCAGGGTCTTGGCGAGGACCGCCTCGAAGGCGCCGAGCTTGGCGTCGACGTACTCGTCGGCGGTACGGCGCTGGGTGTCCGGGTCGTGGCTGCGCTCGGGGGCGTCCTCGTCCTCGTAGCCCTGCTCGTCGGTGCCGGGGCCGGTGCCGAGGAGCTTCTCGCGGCCGCGGCCGACGGAGCCGAGGGTCTTGGTGAGGACGACCTCGAAGTTGGCGAGCTTGGAGTCGACGTACTCGTCGGCCTCGGCGCGGACCTCCTCGGCCTCCTGGCGGGCCTCGGCGAGGATCCGGTCGGCCTCGGCCTGCGAGCGGCGGGCGATCTCGGTGCCGGAGATCAGCGAACCGCGCTCGGCGTGCGCGCCGTCGATGATCCGCTGGGCCTCCTGGCGGGCCTGCTCGACCATCTGCTCGCGGTCGCCGATCAGCTCCCGGGCCTCGGCGAGGGAGTCGGGCAGCGCCGCGCGCAGCTCCTCCAGCATCGCGAGCAGTTCGGCGCGGTTGACCACGCACGAGGCCGACATGGGCATGGACCGGGCGCCGGAGACCGCGGCGACGATCTCGTCGAGCTTCTTCTGCACGTCCACCGTGTGCTCGCCACTCTCTACAGATGCGTTGGAGACGGACGGGACGACTGTACGGCCACGGGGCCGCGGGGAACACCGGGTGAGGGTCCGTCAGCCCGCCGCCGGGACGCCGGGGACGCGGTCAGTCCTTGCGCAGGCGCGCGGTGAGCACCTCGAGGACCTCCGCGGGCACCAGGTGGGAGACGTCGCCGCCCCAGGTCGCGACCTCCTTGACCAGGGAGGACGACAGGAAGCTGTAGGTGGGGTTGGTGGGGATGAAGAGGGTCTCCACCCCGGACAGGCCGTTGTTCATCTGGGCCATCTGCAGCTCGTAGTCGAAGTCGCTCACCGCGCGCAGGCCCTTGACGATGGCGGGGATCTCGCGCTGCTTGCAGAAGTCGACGAGCAGGCCGTGGAAGGCCTCCACGCGGACGTTGCCGTACTCGGCGGTGACCCGGCGGATCAGGTCGATCCGCTCCTCGATCTCGAAAAGGCCCTTCTTGGACTGGTTGATCATCACCGCGACGTAGACCTCGTCGTACAGCCTGGAGGCGCGCGAGATGATGTCGAGGTGTCCGTTGGTGATCGGGTCGAACGACCCGGGACAGACGGCGCGGCGCACTTGTGATCCCTCGCTCTCCGGTCCGGTCATCGTGCGTCTTCGCACGTAGAGGCGGCGCGACCGTACCAAAACGTTCCCTCGCCGTAGCGACGGGCCCGCAGAGGTTCGAAGCCCTCGGGCCACCGGAACTCCCCGCCTCGGGTGCTGCGCTCCACGGTGACGAGGGCTTCCTCGGCGAGCCAGCCCTCCGAGCGGAGTGTGAGGAGGATCTCCCGAAGATCGTCGTCGGTGACGGCGTAGGGCGGGTCGAGGAACACCAGGTCGTAGGGGTCGGCGGGGGGCGCGGTGCGGATGATCTGTTCCGCTTTGCCCGCTCTCACCTCGGCGCCCGGGAGACCGAGGTTCTTCACGTTCTCGCGGACGGTGCGGGCCGCCCGTGCGTCGGCCTCGACGAGCAGGGTGTGCCCCGCGCCCCGGGAGAGGGCCTCCAGGCCGACGGCTCCGGACCCGGCGTAGAGGTCGAGGACCCTCTCGCCGTCCAGGGGGCCGCCGAGGAGGGACTGCCAGGTGGAGAAGAGACCTTCGCGTGCGCGGTCGGAGGTGGGGCGGGTTCCGGTGCCTGGGGGTACGGCCAGGCGACGTCCGCCGGCCGTGCCGGCGATCACGCGGGTCATCTGCGGTCCTTGCTCGTGAACGGCTTTCGGTACCAGTGTGGCCGGTCGGGCCCGCGCGGCGGTAGCCGCCCGCGGCTCACGCCCGGGGCTGGTGCCGGTGTTCGGGCCCTGTCGTCTCATCCCTTCTCCAGGTACTGCTCCCTCTCCTCGTCCAGGAGGGCGTCCAGGGCCGTGCGCAGCGCCGGGAGGCGGGTCAGCTCGGGGTCCTGGGCCACGACGGCCGTCGCCTCCCGTCTGGCCTCCGCGATGATCTCCTCGTCCTCGATGACCGCGAGCATCCGCAGACTGGTGCGGGCGCCGGACTGGGCCTGGCCGAGGACGTCGCCCTCGCGGCGCTGTTCGAGGTCGATGCGGGACAGCTCGAAGCCGTCCAGGGTGGAGGCGACCGCGGCCAGGCGCTGGCGGGCCGGGCTCGCCTCCGGCATCTCGGTGACCAGCAGGCACAGGCCCGGGGCCGAGCCGCGGCCCACGCGGCCGCGCAGCTGGTGGAGCTGGGAGACGCCGAAGCGGTCGGCGTCCATGATCACCATGGCGGTGGCGTTGGGGACGTTGACGCCGACCTCGATGACGGTTGTGGCGACCAGCACGTCGGTCTCGCCGGCGGCGAAACGGCGCATGACGGCGTCCTTGTCGTCCGGGTGCATACGGCCGTGCAGGACCTCGACACCGAGCCCTTGGAGCGGGCCTTTGGCCAGCTGGTCCGCCACGTCGAGCACGGCGAGCGGGGGGCGTTTGTCCGCCGCGTCCTCGGGGGCCTGCTGCGCCTTCTTCCGGCCGGCCTTGCCCGGGGTGTCCTCCTCGTCGCCGATGCGGGGGCAGACGACGTACGCCTGGTGGCCGTTGCCCACTTCCTCGCGGACCCGTTCCCAGGCGCGGGCGAGGAAGTGCGGCTTGTCGGCGGCCGGGACGACATGGCTGGCGATCGGCGAACGGCCGGCGGGGAGCTGGTCCAGGACGGAGGTCTCCAGGTCGCCGAAGACCGTCATCGCGACCGTGCGCGGGATGGGCGTGGCGGTCATGACCAGCAGGTGAGGGGGCTGCTTGCCCTTGCCGCGCAGGGCGTCGCGCTGCTCGACGCCGAAGCGGTGCTGCTCGTCGACGACGACCAGGCCCAGGTCGTGGAACTGCACCTTGTCCTCGATCAGGGCGTGCGTGCCGATGACGATGCCGGCCTCGCCGGTGGTGAGGTCGAGCAGGGCGTGGCGACGGGCGGCGGCGCCCATCGAACCGGTCAGCAGCACGACCTTGGTGCCCTGCTCGGACCCGCCGAGCATGCCGCCCTCGGCCAGCTCGCCCATCATCTCCACGATGGACCGGTGGTGCTGCTGGGCGAGGACTTCGGTGGGCGCGAGCATGGCAGCCTGCCCTCCCGCGTCGACGACGGCGAGCATGGCCCGCAGGGCCACCATCGTCTTGCCGCTGCCCACCTCGCCCTGGAGCAGCCGGTGCATCGGGTGCTCCGTGGCCAGGTCGTCGAAGATCTCCCGGGAGACGCGCTGCTGGCCCTCGGTGAGGGTGAAGGGGAGGCGGGCGTCGAAGGCGGTGAGGAGGCCGTCCGGGGCGGGCTTGCGGGGAACGGCGGGGAGTTGGGCGTCCGCGTGGCGGCGGCGGGCGAGGGCGACCTGGAGGACGAACGCCTCGTCCCACTTGAGGCGGGAGCGGGCGTCCTCGATGTCGGCCTTGGTGTGCGGGCGGTGGATCTTCAGCAGGGCCTCGGGCAGGGGAACCAGCCCGCGGCCCTCGCGCAGGGCGTCCGGAAGCGGGTCGACGGCCTGCTGGGCGGTGGGCAGGACGGTCTGGACCGCCTTGCCGATCTTCCAGGACTCCAGCTTCGCGGTGGCCGGGTAGATCGGGATGAGGGCACCCGCCCAGGACTCGACGGAGGCGCTGGGCTCGTCGGGGTCGCCGCGCAGCAACTCGTAGGCGGGGTGGGCCAGTTGCAGGCGGCGGTTGAAGACGGACACCTTGCCGGCGAACATCGCCCGGGTGCCCGGCAGGAGCTCCTTGTGGGGTTTGTGAACGCCCGCGCCGAAGAAGACCAGTTGGAGCCGGCCGCTGCCGTCCGTGATCGTGACCTCCAGGCGCTGGCCCTTGCCGCGCGGGGCCTTGGCGGAGGCGAAGGTGTGCAGCCGGGCGTCGGCGACCTGGGCGACCACCGTGACGTGCTCGTCCATGGGCAGGTCGGCGAGGTGGGTGAGCTGCCCGCGCTCCTCGTAGCGGCGCGGGTAGTGGTGGAGCAGGTCTCCGACGGTGTGCAGGCCGAGGTGCTCGGCCATCACCTTCGCGGTGGCGGGGCCGAGCACCGACTTCAGCGGTTGGCGCAGGGGTTCTTCCAGTGCGGGCACGAGATCCATTGCACACCACGTCACTGACATCGGCCCGCAGGGCCCCGGGCACCGCTGTCGTAAAGTTCCGGGAAACCGCTGCTCAGGCGGTGGGCACGGGCTCTAGGATGACGCGCCTCCGGCTCCTTCCGACCATCCAGGCTCCGGCCGGCCCGGCCCCGATCACCCCGCCCCCCGGAACCGGCTGCCCGAACGGGCGCTCGCCGGCCCGCCGGGGGCGCCCACCCACCCTGAGGACGCACACGCATGAGCGGGATCGCGGACATCGACGCCCTGCGCCGGGCCCTGGCGGACAACGCGGGGCGGCCGGAGGGGCCGGGCCGCACCGCCCGCGCGGAGGAGCTGGTGGCTGCGGCCGAGGCGCTCGGTGAGCCGCTCGCCGTGATCGAGGCGCTCGGGCACCTGGTGAGGGTCTGCAACCACAGCGGCGACAGGGGCCGGATGCTCGCCCCGTTCACGCGCCTGCTGCGCATGTGGGACGAACGGCCCGGGGACTTCGACGCGGACGAGGCGCACGCGCTGCACCGGGCGTTCACGTGGGTTCCCGTCGGCATGCTCGACCGGCCGGACGTGCCGCTCGCCGCGGTCGAGGAGTGCCTCGGTGAGATGGAGCGACGCCACCGGATCGCCGGGTACTCCGAGCGGGCCGTGCGGGGCACCGAGCACCGGGTGGCGGCGCAGGTCGGGGATCCGGAGCGGGCCGGGCGGGCGTACGCCGCGTGGCTGGCCGCCGACCCGGACGGCATGGCCGACTGCCCGGCGTGCGAGCTGCACACGCAGGGCTGGTGGCAGGCGGAGCGGGGCCGCGACGCGGAGGCGCTCCGGCTGTGGCGGCCGGTGCTGGAGGGCGCGTACGCCTGCGCCCACGAGCCCCACACGGTCCTGGCGTCGTCCCTGCTGCCGCTCCTGCGGCTGGGCCGCCTGGACGAGGCGGGGGCGGCTCACCTGCGGGGCTTCCGGCTCGTCCGGGGGATGGAGAGCATGCGGGGCGCCTGTGCGTCGCACGTGGAGTTCTGCGCGCTGACCGGCAACGAGGCGCGCGGGCTGGAGCTGCTCGCCGAGCGGCCGGCGTACTTCACGGACGACGGGAACCCGCGCAGCAGGCTGGAGTTCCTGAGCGCGGTGGCCCTGCTCATGGGCCGTCTGGTCCGGCTCGGGTGCGGCGGGCTGGAGGCGCCGGGACCGGCCGGCCGGGAGTGGACCGCGCGCGAACTGGCCGCACACGCGCGTGCGGACGCCCTCGCCCTGGCCGCGCGCTTCGACGCGCGCAACGGCACGGCGTACGTGGGTGAGCGGACCCGGGCCCGCATGGAGCGGCAGCCGTTCGCGGACCGGCTGCCGCTGGGAGTGCGCCCGGCCCGGCCTCTTCCCGCCCCCGCTCCCCCGGCGGCGCCCGGTCCCGCACCGGCCGGCGGGCCGGACCTGCCCGCCCTGCTGGCCGAGGCGCGGCGGCTGTCGGACACCCTGCGGCCGAACGCCGTGGAGGCCTGGGCCGCCGTCGCGGATGCGGCCGACGCCCTGGGCGCCGAGCTGGACGCGCGCGACCGGGCCGAGATCGCCGAACACGCGGCGACGGCCCTCGGCGCGGACGGTGTCGAACTGTTCGAGCAGGCCGCCGCGTTGTACGCGGCGGCGGGCGATCCGGGAGAGGCCCTGGCCGCACGCGCGCGTGCGGCGTACGTACGGGCCCTGGCGGGGGACGTCGCCGCGGCGTCCGCCGCCGTGGCCGGTCCGTACGAGGAGGTCCTGGCGCTCTACGCCGCGGACGGAACGGGCCTGCGGCAGACGGCGTCGGTGCTGATGGGCCGGGCCCGGGTGCTGATGCGCGCGGTGCACGAGGCGGCGGAGCCCGGGGCCGGGGCGGTGCGGGCCGGGGCGGAGGCCGCGGTCCGTGAGGTGCTGGCGCTCGTCGACGGGCGGGACGGCGGGGACGTGCGGCTGGCGGCCCGGGCCGCGGAGGCGCGGGCCATGCTCGGTGAGCTGGCGGAAATGTCCGGGGACCTGCGGGCGTCGGCCGAGCTGTTCGCACAGGGCGCGGCGGCGTTCGTCGCGGCGGGACTGCCCTGGTTCGCGGTGGAGTACGAGGCCCGGCTCGCCACCCTGGCGCACCGGCTCGGCGACGCGACGGGGACCGAGCGTGCGCTGCGGGCGGCCCTGGAGCACGGCGGAGCCGAGCTGGAGCCGCCCGGCCGGGCCCGGCTGCACCTCCAGCTCGCCGAGGTGACCGGGGTCCGGGGCGACGCCGCGGAGGCCGCGGCGCATGCCCTGGAGGCCGCGCACTGGGCCGACGAGGCCGGGGAGAGCGCGACGCTGGGTGCCTGGGCGCGCCAGCAGCTCGGCGGTCTGCTGCTGGCGCAGGGCCGGTGGGCCGAGGCGGCGGAGGTGCTGGAGTGCGCGCTGCCCGACCTGGACGCCGGGACGCACGGCGAGGAGGTGGTCGTGCAGACGCTGTGGTGGCTCGGCGACTGCCTGGGCGAGCTGGGTGAGCACCGCGCGGCCGCCGAACGGCGCCTGCGGGCCGCCGAGATCGCCCGCGCCTGGCCGGAGCAGCACGACCACGCGACCCTGGCCCACCTGGCCGGGGAGTCGTTCGGGAAGGCGGGCCTGACCGCCGAGGCGGATCGCGCCTACGCGCGCGCGGGCGACCTCTGGCGCGGGCTGGGCGACACCCCGGGCCTGGTCCGTGCCTTGCGCGCCCGCGCCTGGCTGGCGGCGGACGCGGACGCGGGTGAGGGGCCGGACCGGGCGCGGGAGCTCATGGCGAGCGCGGTCCGGGAGTGCGCGACGGCGCTCGAAGCAGCCGGAGACGCGGAGACCCGACGGCTGCTCACCGCCGAACTCGGCGACACGCACCGCCAGTTCGGCGACCTGCTGGCCGGATCGGCCACCTGCGGCGAGACGTCCGACCTCGAAGACAGCCCGGGGCGTGCGGCCTTGGAGGAGGCCCTCGCCCGACTCAGGCTCGCGGTGCGGGCCTTCACCTCCCTCGGCGAGGACGCCCTGCACGACCGCACCGGCGCCGAACTCGCGGCCGGACGGCTGGAGGCCGGGCTGGGCCGCACCGCCGAGGCGCGGGCACGCGCGCGCGGGGTGCTCGCCGCGTACGACGGGTACGACACCTACGGCGGCTGCGGCGACGGGGACGGCCTGGACGGGTCCGAGAGCGAGCGGGAGACGGTGGCGGACCGGCGGGCGGAGGCCGAGCGGCTGCTCCACCTCGTGGCGGACCGGCCGGCCTGACCCGTGACGGCTGCCGGTCCCCTACTCCACGCCGATGAGGAGCAGGGCCCCCTGCCGTCCGCCCCGGTACACGACGGTGTCGACGGCGAGGTGGCCCTCGCGGACCCGGGCCTCCAGGTGCCGGCCAACGGAGTCGGGGACGTCCTCGCCCAGCACCAGGGTGACCATCTCGCCCCCGGCGGCGAGCATCCGCTCCAGGACGGTCTCGGCGGTCGTCGTGAGGTCCGGGCCGATCACGGCCACGTCCCCGTCGATCAGGCCGAGGACGTCCCCGGCCTGGCAGATGCCGGCCATGGTCCACGACTCGTGCTCGGCGACGGTGACCTCGGCGTAGCGGGTGGCGCCGGCGGCCGAGGTCATCGACACGACGTCCTCGTCGAAGCGCCGCTCCGGCTCGTGCACCGCGAGTGCGGCGATGCCCTGGACCGCCGACCGGGTCGGGATGAGGGCCACGCGGACACCCTCCGTGCGGACCTGCTCGGCGGCCGCCGCCGCGGTGTGGCGCAGCTCGGCGTCGTTGGGCAGCAGCACCACCTCGCGCGCGTGGGCCCGCCGTACGGCCTGGACCAGCTCTCCGCTGGCCGGCGGCTCCCCGGGCCGGGCGAGCACGGTCGTCGCCCCGGCGTCGGCGTAGAGCCCGGCCAGGCCCTCGCCGGGCACCACGGCCACGACGGCCCGCTGGGCGCGCTCGCGGGGCGGGCGCTCGGCGCCGGTGGTGTGCACGTCACCGGCACCGAAGTGGGTGATGCGGATGCGGTACGGCCGCCCGGCCTCGATGCCGGCCTCCACGGCGGCGCCCGGGTCGTCGACGTGGACGTGGACGTTCCACAGACCGTCGCCCCCGACCACCACGAGTGAGTCCCCGAGACCGTCGAGCCGCGCCCGCAGGCGGGCGACCGCCGCGTCCCCGGCCTCCAGGAGGTAGATCACCTCGAAGGCGGGTCCGTCCTGGCCGGCCTCGTCCACGCCGCCGGAGCCCTCGCCCGGCTCGGCGCAGACCGGAACGGCGTCCGGCAGCGACTCCGCGCGCGCGGGCGTCTCCACGCGCGCGTGCGAAGCGTCCCCGCCGCCCGGCGCGTCCGGCTCCCCCGTCCCGCGGTGATCGGCACCGGCCGTGAGGCCCGGCACACCGGATCCCTCCGGCCCGGTGGCGGAAGCCGCCCGCGGACCCTCCGGGACCGGCCGGACCACCACGCGCGCGTGCTCCCCGGCGGTGCCCGGCGCCTCCGGGGCCCGCAGGGCCTCCGCAGCGCGCAGCGCCTCGGCGGCCCGCACCCTCCCGGCGGCCTCCACCGCCCCGGCGGCCCTTCGCCCGGAGTCCCGGGCTTCCGGGACGCGCCCCGCGTGCCCGGCCGGTCCGCGCGGCCGTTCCCCGGTGAAGGTCTCCACCAGCGCCCCGAGGACCGCGACCAGCCCGCGCCCGCCGGCGTCGACCACCCCGGCGCGTTCCAGGACGGGCAGCCGGGAGGGGGTCTCGGCGAGAGCCGTGCGGGCTCCCGCGTAGGCCGCACGGGCCACCGTCCCGCAGTCGCCCCCGGCGGACTCCGCGGACGCGGCGGCGGCCGAGGCGACGGTCAGCACGGTGCCCTCGACGGGGTGGGCGACGGCCTCACGGGCGGAGTCGGCCGCGTGCCGCAGGGCGAGGCGCAGATCGTGGCCGCCCGCCTGCGCGCTCTCGCAGCCGGCCAGCACCTGGGCCATGCCGCGCAGCAGCTGGGCGAGGATCGTGCCGGAGTTCCCGCGGGCCCCGATGAGTGCCCCGTGCGCCATCGCCCGGACGGCGTCGGCCAGGGTCGGGCCGTCGACGCCGCTTCCGGCGGGCCGGGCCGGGCCTGCCGCGTGCCCCGCGAAGACCGCCTCCACGGCGCCGGCGGCGGATTCCACGGTGAGGTACAGATTCGTGCCGGTGTCCCCGTCCGCCACCGGGTAGACGTTGATCGCGTCGATCTCCTCGCGCGCCCGTCCCAGGGTCTCCAGCGCGAGGCCGCACCAGGTGCGCACCGCGAGAGCATCGAAGAATGTCTGCGGCACCTGCGCCACTGCGCCTCCCTGAGCTGCTGGACGTGGCTGGCAGCGTAGACCCCGGGGGCACCGTCCGCCGGAGGAGGGCCGGGGCGGGCCCCTGAGCTGCCATGGTAGTTTCGCTCTACGGGTGCAGCCGTTGTATGCTGCTCCGGTTGCCCGATCCGATCGGGCCTTCCCCCTGGCAGCGCCACTCAGATCCAGCCGGCTCCCGAGCCCAAGGATCTCGATCCCGGCATGCCGGGATCAACCGTAAGTGCATCTGAAGTCTTTGGAGTGACCCGTGGCTGCCAACTGCGACGTCTGCGGCAAGGGGCCGGGCTTCGGCAACAACATCTCGCACTCGCACCGCCGTACGTCCCGTCGCTGGAACCCGAACATCCAGCGTGTGCGTACCGTGGTGGGCGGGACGCCGAAGCGCGTGAACGCTTGCACCTCGTGCATCAAGGCCGGCAAGGTCTCGCGCTGACGCTCAGCTAGCGCGCGGCCACTGCTGGTTCGCTGCAGAGCCGGTCCACCTCCGGGTGGGCCGGCTTTTTGCCATGCCCGGACGCTCAGGGACGCCCCTCGCGTGCGGGCCGGAGCTCAGGAGCCGGGCCGGAACCGCCAGCCGTGGTCCACCGGCCCGATGCCGGCGCCGAGCGCGAACCCGGCCGCGATCGCCCCGGTGACGTACCGCTTGGCCGCGGCCACCGCCTCGGGGACGGAGTCGCCCTTGGCGAGCTGCGCGGCGATCGCCGAGGCGAGGGTGCAGCCGGTGCCGTGGGTGTGGCGGTTGTCATGCCTCGGCGCCCGCAGCCAGTGCTCCTCGGACCCGTCCGTGAGCAGGTCCACGGCGTCCCCGGACAGATGGCCGCCCTTGATCACCACCCAGCGCGGGCCGTGGTCCAGCACGGCCCGCGCCGCCTGCCGCAGCTGCGCCTCCGACTCGACGCGCACACCGGTCAGCTGCGCCACCTCGTCGAGGTTCGGGGTCGCCACCGTCGCGACCGGCAGCAGCTTCGTGCGCACCGAGTCCAGCGCGGACGCGGCGAGCAGGGAGTCGCCGTGCTTGGAGACGCCCACCGGGTCGACGACCGCCGGGGCGTCCGTCCCCGCGAGCAACTCGGCGACCGCCTCGACCAGTTCCGCCGAGGCGAGCATGCCGGTCTTGACCGCCCGTACGCCGATGTCGTCGACGACGCTGCGGTACTGGGCCCGGACCGCCTCCACCGGCAGCTCCCAAGCGCCCTGCACGCCGAGGGAGTTCTGCGCGGTCACGGCCGTGATCACGCTCATGCCGTGCACACCGAGCGCCAGCATGGTCTTGAGGTCGGCCTGGACGCCCGCGCCTCCGCCGGAGTCGGAGCCCGCCACCGTGAGGACGTGGGGGATCATGAGTCCAGGTCCCCGAAGTGGTCCCAGCCGCCCTTGCTGGTCCACGGCGCCCCGTCGACCGTCACCTGGGGCAGCGCCGAGGGGTTGAGGACCTCGCCGATGACCTTCCAGCGCGCGGGCAGCTTCACGTCGGGCGGGAAGGTCGCCACGATGGCGTGGTCCTCTCCCCCGGTCAGCACCCACTGCATCGGGTCGACGCCGACGGCCTGCCCGATGTCGTTCATCTGCGACGGGATGTCGATGGCCTGGGAGCGGATGTCGATGCGGACCTTGCTGGCCTCGGCGATGTGCCCGAGGTCGGCGATCAGCCCGTCGCTCACGTCGCACATGGCGGTCGCCCCGAGCCCGGCGGCGGCCGGACCCGCGTGGTAGGGGGGTTCCGGGCGCCGGTGGGCCTCCACGAACGCCCGGGGCGAGCGGAAGCCGCGGGAGAGCACCGCGTACCCGGCCGCCGACCAGCCCAGCCAGCCGGTCACCGCGACGAGGTCGCCGGGCTGGGCGCCCGCCCGCGTCACCGGTTCCTGGTTGCGCAGGTCGCCGAGCGCCGTGATCGACACCATGATCGAGTCGCCGCGCACGACGTCGCCGCCGACCACGGCGGCACCCGCGACCTGGCATTCGTCGCGCAGGCCGTCCATCAGCTCGCTCGGCCAGGTCACCGGCAGCTCGGCCGGAACCACCAGGCCCAGCAGCAGCGCGGTCGGCACGGCGCCCATGGCGGCGATGTCGGCGAGGTTCTGCGCGGCCGCCTTGCGGCCCACGTCGTAGGCCGTCGACCAGTCGCGGCGGAAGTGCCGGCCCTCCAGCAGGATGTCCGTGCTGGCCACGACCCTGCGGTCGGGCGCGGCCACCACGGCGGCGTCGTCGCCGGGGCCGACCCGGACGGCCGGCGTGGTGGTCAGACGGGAGGTGAGCTCCCTGATGAGCCCGAACTCACCGAGCTCACCAACAGTGCCCTTCATCGCGCTTGCTCCCCTTCTGTCCCTGTCCGTTCCCGGTCGCGGGGCGTCCCGGTCCTCGCTACCGTCGAGGTGACCGTCAAGTTGTGCCGGACACCGGCCCCGGCGCGCAAGACCCGGGTCCCGCGGGTCTCCCCGCGGCGAGCGGCGACGCGATACCGTGGCGTTCCTTTTCCCCACATGATCCTCGTGGCCGCCCTGGAGGTTCCGTGGTACAGGCGTACATCCTGATCCAGACGGAGGTCGGCAAGGCGTCGACCGTCGCCGAGACGATCGCCAAGATCCCTGGGGTCATCCAGGCCGAGGACGTGACGGGACCGTACGACGTCATCGTGCGGGCGCAGGCCGACACCGTCGACGACCTGGGCCGCATGGTGGTCGCCAAGGTCCAGCAGGTGGACGGCATCACCCGTACCCTGACCTGCCCGGTCGTCCATCTGTAGCCCCCGTCTACCCTGGGCCGGTGAACTCCTTCCGTCACCGGCACCGTCATGTTCGCCGCCTGTCCCGCCTGCCCGCTGTCGCGCTGTTGATCACTGCGGCGGGCTGCTCCTCAGCAGACGACAGCGCGTCGGCGGCGGTTCCCAGTCCGCACGCGAAGGCCGCGGAACTGTGCCGGAACCTGGACAAGGTACTGCCCGCGGAGGTGGACGGTGAGCGCCGCGGGGACCCCGAGCCCGCGTCGGCGCTGACGGCGGCCTGGGGCAGCCCGGCGATCATACTGCGCTGCGGTGTGCCGCAGCCGCCGAAGATGGTCGATCCGAAGGTCGCCGAGGGGCGGGACTCCGACGCGGTCGCCGGCGGGGTGAACGGCGTCGACTGGCTCATGGAACGGCAGGGCGGCGGCCACCGGTTCACCACCGCCAACCGCGAGGCGTACGTCGAGGTCCAGGTCCCGGAGGGGGTCGACAGCTCCGCCGCCCTGATCGACCTGGCCCCGGCCGTGAAGAAGGCGATCCCCAAGGGGATCGCCTCCTGAAGATCGTGCGGCCGGGCGCGAGCCCGGCCCGCCTGTTCAGCGCAGGCCGGTCGGGCGGCGCAGGGCCGCCTGCACCAGCCGGTCGATCAGCTCGGGGTAGCTCACCCCGCTCGCCTGCCACATCTGCGGATACATCGAGATGGGCGTGAAGCCGGGCATGGTGTTGATCTCGTTGATCACGAACTCGCCGTCCTCGGTGAGGAAGAAGTCCGCGCGGACCAGCCCCTCGCAGGACGCCGCCTCGAAGGCGTCGACGGCCAGGCGCTGCACCTCGGCCGTCTCCTCCGGCGTCAGCGGCGCCGGCACGATGCCGGGCGTGGAGTCGATGTACTTGGCCTCGAAGTCGTAGTACGCCTGCGCCTGGGGCGGGGGGATCTCCGCGGGCAGGGAGGCGCGGGGGCCGTCCTCGAACTCCAGGACGCCGCACTCGATCTCGCGGCCGCGCAGAGCCGCCTCCACCAGGATCTTGGGGTCGTGGCGCTGCGCCTCGTCGATCGCCTCGTCCAGGCCGGAGAGGTCCTCGACCTTGGTGATGCCGATGGAGGAACCCGCGCGCGAGGGCTTCACGAACAGCGGCCAGCCGTGCTCGCCGGCGAAGTCCACGATCTTCTTGCGGGCCGCCGCCCGGTCGCGGTCCCACTCGCGCGGCCGGATCACCACGTACGGGCCGACCTTGAGCCCGAAGGAGGTGAACACCCGCTTCATGTACTCCTTGTCCTGGCCGACGGCCGAGGCGAGCACGCCCGACCCCACGTACGGGACACCGGACAGCTCCAGCAGCCCCTGCAGGGTGCCGTCCTCGCCGTAGGGGCCGTGCAGCACCGGGAAGACCACGTCGACCTCACCGAGCGCCTTGGGCACCGACCCCGGCTCGCTGTAGACGACTTCGCGGCTGGCGGGGTCGACCGGCAGGATCACCGCGCCCTCGTCGGACTCGGCGATGGCGTCCACGCTCGGGGGCCGCCGGTCCACGATGGCCATCCGCTCCGGTTCGTCCGCCGTGAGCGCCCAACGGCCGTCCTGGGTGATGCCGATCGGCAGGACGTCGTACTTGGTCCGGTCGATGGCCTTCAGGACGGCGCCGGCGGTGACCACGGAGATCCCGTGCTCGGAACTGCGCCCGCCGAACACGACGGCCACACGCGGCTTGCGAGGCGGCTGCTCGGGGCTCTGGGGGAGGTTCTCGGTGCTCATATCGCGATGAGAGTACCCGGTGGTAGGGCCCGGAGACAGCGCCGCGGGGGCCGCGTCGCTCAGCGTCGTTCGGGCTTCGCGCTGCGCGACATCAGCTCCTTGAGAGCGACGACGGGAGGCTTGCCTTCGTGCACGATGCCGACGACCGTCTCCGTGATCGGCATGTCGACGCCGTGCCTGCGGGCCAGATCCAGCACGGACTCGCAGGACTTGACGCCCTCGGCGGTCTGCTTGGTGACCGCGATGGTCTCCTGCAGGGTCATGCCCTTGCCGAGGTTGGTGCCGAAGGTGTGGTTGCGCGACAGCGGCGAGGAGCAGGTGGCCACCAGGTCGCCCAGGCCCGCCAGCCCCGAGAAGGTCAGCGGGTCCGCGCCGAGGGCCATGCCGAGCCGGGTGGTCTCGGCGAGGCCGCGGGTGATGAGGGAGCCCTTGGCGTTGTCGCCGAGCCCCATGCCGTCCGCGATGCCGACGGCGAGACCGATGACGTTCTTCACGGCCCCGCCCAGTTCGCACCCCACCACGTCCGTGTTGGTGTACGGGCGGAAGTAGGGGGTGTGGCAGGCGGCCTGGAGCCGCCGGGCGACGGCCTCGTCGGTGCAGGCGACCACGGCGGCGGCGGGCATCCGCGCGGCGATCTCCCGGGCCAGGTTCGGGCCCGTGACGACGGCGATCCGGTCCTGGCCGACCTTGGCCACGTCGTCGATGACCTCGCTCATCCGCATCGCGGAGCCGAGTTCGACGCCCTTCATCAGCGACACCAGCACGGTGTCCGGGGCGAGCAGCGGCGTCCACTCGGCGAGGTTGCCGCGCAGGGTCTGGGAGGGCACCGACAGGACCGTGAAGTCCGCGCCGGCCGCGGCCTCGGCGGGATCGGTGGTGGCGCGGATGCCGTCGGGCAGCTCGACGCCCGGGAAGTAGTCGGGGTTGGTCCGGGTGGAGTTGATCGCCTCCACGAGTTCCGGGCGGCGTCCCCACAGGGTGACCTCGCACCCGGCGTCGGCGAGCACCATGCCGAAGGCGGTGCCCCACGAACCGGCGCTCAGGACGGCCGCCTTGACCGGCTTGACCGGCTTGCTCACGTGCCCAGCCCTTCTTCCTGCGTCGACTGCGAGGTCTGCGACGGTGGTGCGGAGGGCACCGTGCGTTCGGGCTGCTGCCCGCCCCGTCCCGCCTGCGCCTGTGTGCGGCGGCGCTGCTCGATCCGCTCCCGGCGCGGGTCGTAGGGCGTCTCGGGTGCCTTCTCGCCGCGGATCTGCTCCAGCTGGGCGGTGACGGCGGCCATGATGACCTCGGTCGCCTCCTTCAGCAGGTCCGCGGTCATCTCCCGGTCGTAGAACCGGGACAGGTCCACCGGCGGCCCGGCGAGCACGCGGTGCGTCTTGCGCGGCAGCAGGTGCGGCTTCTTCGCGTACGGCGGCAGCAGTTCGTTGCAGCCCCACTGGGCCACCGGGATCACGGGGCACTTGGTCTGCAGGGCGACGCGGGCGGCCCCGGTCTTGGCGGTCATGGGCCAGCCGTCCGGGTCGCGGGTGAGGGTGCCCTCGGGGTAGAAGGCGACGCATTCCCCGCGGTTCACGGCGTCGATCGCGGCCCGGAAGGCGCTGAGCGCGTCCGTGCTCTCCCGGTAGACGGGGATCTGGCCGGTGCCGCGCATCGCGGCGCCCACGAATCCCTTCTTGAAAAGACCGCTCTTGGCGAGGAATCGCGGAACGCGTCCGGTGTTGTACTGGAAATGCGCGTAAGCGAAGGGATCGATGTGTGAATTGTGGTTCACCGCGGTGATAAATCCGCCCTCGGCCGGAATGTTCTCCATTCCGCGCCAGTCCCGCTTGAGCAGTACCACCAGCGGCGGTTTGCAGATCACCGCAGCGAAGCGGTACCAGAAGCCGATTCTGCGGCGGGACACGCGGACACCTTCCTTCAGGGCCTGAAGCGGGGGCCTCGGGGGGCCGCACAAGTGTCGCCCCAGGCCGCCGGTCTGTCGAGAACACCGTACGCCCCGGCACGCCGCGCACCTCAGGCCCCGGGTGACAATGAGCGCGACAAGAGGAGGACGGACCCCCGTGCAGTGGACCCTGGTCGTACCCCTGAAACCCTTGGCGCGGGCCAAGAGCAGGCTCGCGGACACCGCGGACGACGGGCTGCGGCCGGGACTGGCGCTCGCCTTCGCCCAGGACACCGTGGCGGCGGCGCTGGCCTGCCCGGCGGTAGGGGATGTGGCGGTCGTCACGGACGACGGCCGGGCGGGCCGCGAGCTGGCTGCCCTGGGCGCCTCGATCGTCCCCGACGAACCGGCGAGCGGTCTCAACGCCGCCCTGGCCCACGGGACGGCCGTCGTCCGCTCGGGCCGCCCGGCGGCCCGGGTGGCGGCGCTCAACGCCGATCTGCCGGCCCTGCGCCCCGGCGAATTGTCCCGGGTGCTGGACGCCGCCGGGGAATTCCCGCGCGCATTTCTCGCGGACGCCGCCGCAATCGGCACGACCCTGCTGGCCGCCGCCCCGGGCCGGGAATTGCGCCCCGCGTTCGGTGCCGGTTCGCGCGCCCGGCACCGGGCGTCCGGGGCCGTGGAACTGGCCCTGGCCGGCGTCGACTCGGTCCGCCAGGACGTGGACACCGGGGACGACCTGCGCACCGCGCTGGCCCTGGGGGTCGGCCCTCATACGGCCGCGGCCGCCGCGCGGTTGCTGATACCCGGGCAGTAGGCTGCCGCCATGCAGGCGACCGCGTACACGTACGACCCCGAGAGCCGCAGCGGGCAGGTGCTCCTGGACGACGGCACCCCGGTGCCCTTCGACGCGGCGGCGTTCGACGCGGGCGGGCTGCTGCTGCTGCGTCCGGGCCAGCGGGTCCGCATCGAGGCCGAGGGCGCCGGGAAGGACCTCAGGATCACTCTGGTGACCCTGCAGACCCTCTGATCACACGCCGCAACGCGCCGCGGGCCGGACTCCCCAGGGGAGTCCGGCCCGGCGTGTGAGTACCCGGCGCCCTTACTTCTTGCGGGCGGTGGTCTTCTTCGCGGTGGTCTTGCGCGCGGTCGACTTCTTGGCCGGCGCCTTCTTGGCGGTGGCCTTCTTCGTGGCCGGTGCCGTCTTGGCGGTGGTCTTCTTCGCGGCGGTGGTCTTGGCGGTGGCCGTCGTCTTCTTGGCGGGCGCCTTCTTCGCCGTGGTCTTCTTCGCGGCGGCCGTCTTGGACGTGGCGGCCGTCTTCTTGGCGGCCGTCTTGCGCGCCGTGGTGGTCTTCGCCGCTCCCGCCGTCTTCTTCGCCGCGGCCTTCTTGCCCGCGGACTTGGCGATGGTGGGGGGCGGGCCGGAGAGGCTGCCCTTGGGGGCCTTCTTGACGGCGATGTCACCCTTCGGGAGCTTCTTGGAGCCGCTGACCAGGTCCTTGAAGCCCTGGCCCGCGCGGAAGCGGGGAACGGAGGTCTTCTTGACCCGAACCCGCTCGCCCGTCTGGGGGTTACGGGCGTAGCGGGCCGGACGGTCGACCTTCTCGAAGGAACCGAAGCCGGTGACCGAGACCCGGTCACCCGCGACCACCGCGCGGACGATGGCGTCCAGTACATGGTCGACAGCATCGGCGGCCTGCTGGCGGCCGCCCATCTTGTCGGCAATCGCTTCTACGAGCTGCGCCTTGTTCACGTCTTCCCCTTCGGAGACATCGCCAGAACGAAAGTGTTCAAGCTTTTTCGCACGTTAGGCAGATATATACCGCAAATCAAACACGAAACGGGCTTATCACCCTTGTGCCGCAACGAGCTCGACGGTGCCGTCGGTTCAGCGTTCCTCGACGGGGAGACGTCCCTCGTCGAGATCCGCGGTGAACCGCTCCAGCCGCCTTGCCGCGTCGGCGAGATCGTGCTTGGCCGCGGCCGTAATGACCAGCAGCTTCCGGGTCAGCGCCATCCGTACGCCCTCCGGGACTTGCAGTGCGCGCACCCTTGCATGCGCTTCTTTGAGTTGGTCCGCGACCGCCGCATAGAGCTCGAGTTGGCCGTCGTGTTCCATGCACAGATTGTGCCATCTGGGGCGAGTTGTCGCCTGCGCAGGGCACAACTGCGGCCCGGGACGGCCTTCCGGGCACCTGTGGAAGTCACGGCTGTAACTCCCGGCTACCCCGGCAACCACCTGCATAACGTGGGAAGTTGCCCTCGCTCCGGGGGGTGGGCAGGGCCGTTCGGGTGCAGAAACGCCCGTACCCCCGATCGGGCCGATCGGGGGTACGGGCGGGGTGTTGCGGTGGCCGAAAGTCGCCTTGCTCGGGCGCCGTGGGCCGTGCTGTGGATCAGACGGGCAGCGTCCGCGGCTTGAACGACGGGCGCTTCGCCTCGTAGGCGGCGATGTCCGCCTCGTTCTGCAGGGTGATCGAGATGTCGTCGAGGCCGTTCAGCAGCCGCCAGCGGGAGTTCTCGTCCAGCTCGAACGGGGCCGTGACACCCTCGGCGCGCACCTCGCGGCTCTCCAGGTCGACGGTGATCTCCGTCTGCGGGTCCTTCTCGACGAGCTCCCACAGCGCGTCCACGGTCTGCTGCTCCAGCACTACCGTGAGCAGGCCGTTCTTCAGCGAGTTGCCGCGGAAGATGTCGGCGAAGCGGGAGGAGATCACGGCCTTGAAGCCGTAGTTCTGCAGTGCCCAGACGGCGTGCTCGCGGGAGGAGCCGGTGCCGAAGTCGGGTCCGGCGACCAGGACGGTCGCCCCCTGCCGCTCGGGACGGTTGAGGACGAACTCGGGGTCCTTGCGCCAGGCCTCGAACAGCCCGTCCTCGAACCCGTCGCGCGTGACCTTCTTGAGCCAGTGGGCGGGGATGATCTGGTCGGTGTCGACGTTGCTGCGGCGCAGCGGGACGGCCCGGCCGGTGTGGGTGGTGAATGCTTCCATGACTGATCAGACTCCAGCGGGCGTGGGGGCGTCGGCGTCGGACAGGTCGGCCGGGGAGGCCAGGTGGCCCAGGACGGCGGTCGCCGCCGCCACCTGCGGCGACACCAGGTGCGTACGGCCGCCCTTGCCCTGCCGTCCCTCGAAGTTGCGGTTGGAGGTGGAGGCGGAGCGCTCGCCCGGAGCCAGCTGGTCCGGGTTCATGCCCAGGCACATCGAGCAGCCCGCGTGCCGCCACTCGGCGCCGGCCTCCTTGAAGACGACGTCCAGGCCCTCGGAGACGGCCTGCAGTCCGACCCGCGCGGAGCCCGGGACGACCAGCATCCGTACCCCGTCGGCGACTTTGCGGCCCTGGAGCAGCTCGGCGGCGGCGCGCAGGTCCTCGATGCGGCCGTTGGTGCAGGAGCCTACGAAGACGGTGTCGACCTTGATGGAGCGCAGCGGCTGCCCGGCCTCCAACCCCATGTACTCCAGGGCCTTTTCGGCGGCGTGGCGCTCCGATGCGTCTTCGTACGAAGCGGGATCGGGGACCGACGCCGAAAGCGGCGCGCCCTGCCCGGGGTTGGTGCCCCAGGTGACGAACGGGGACAGCTCGGCGGCCTCGATGACGACCTCGGCGTCGAACTCGGCGTCCTCGTCCGTCCTCAGCGTCTTCCAGTAGGCGACGGCCGCGTCCCAGTCCTCGCCCACGGGGGCGTGCGGACGGCCCTGGAGGTAGGCGAACGTGGTCTCGTCCGGGGCGATCATGCCCGCGCGGGCGCCGGCCTCGATCGACATGTTGCAGATGGTCATGCGGGCCTCCATCGAGAGCTTCTCGATGGCCTCGCCGCGGTACTCCAGGACGTAGCCCTGGCCGCCGCCCGTGCCGATCTTCGCGATGATCGCCAGGATCAGGTCCTTGGCGGTGACGCCGTCCGGCAGTTCGCCGTCGACCGTGATCGCCATGGTCTTCGGGCGGGTCATCGGCAGCGTCTGGGTGGCCAGCACGTGCTCGACCTGCGAGGTGCCGATGCCGAACGCCAGCGCGCCGAAGGCGCCGTGGGTGGAGGTGTGGGAGTCGCCGCAGACGACGGTGGTGCCCGGCTGGGTCAGGCCCAGCTGCGGGCCCACGACGTGCACCACGCCCTGCTCGACGTCGCCCAGCGGGTGCAGGCGGACGCCGAACTCGGCGGCGTTCTTGCGCAGCGTCTCCAGCTGCACCCGGGAGACCGGGTCGGCGATCGGCTTGTCGATGTCGAGGGTGGGGGTGTTGTGGTCCTCGGTGGCGATGGTGAGGTCGAGGCGGCGCACGGGGCGGCCGCTCTTGCGGAGGCCGTCGAAGGCCTGCGGGCTGGTCACCTCGTGCAGCAGGTGCAGATCGATGAAGAGAAGGTCGGGCTCGCCCTCCGCGCGCCGGACGACGTGGTCGTCCCAGACTTTCTCCGCGAGTGTCCTACCCATCGCTGTTCCCTCCGGCCGGCGACGGTCCGCCGACCCAACTAGAGATCTTGAGGAGGCGGCGCCCGGTCCCCGACCCGGGCACGCACCACCAGGCCCTTACGTCACGGGCCCGTTGTGACTTCGTGATTCCAGGGTGGCGGTTTCGGAAGAAAATTGAACTTGCGTTTCACAGAGTGAGACGGGAGTATCGTTGCATGGACAACAGTAGCGGCGTCGGCGTTCTGGACAAGGCGGCCCTCGTCCTGAGCGCTCTGGAGTCCGGTCCGGCCACCCTCGCGGGCCTGGTCGGTGCCACCGGACTGGCACGACCCACGGCCCACCGCCTGGCCGTGGCGCTGGAACACCACCGCATGGTGGCGCGGGACATGCAGGGCCGTTTCATTCTCGGCCCTCGGCTGGCCGAGCTGGCCGCGGCAGCGGGTGAGGACCGTCTCCTCGCGACCGCCGGCCCGGTGCTCACGCATCTGCGGGACGTGACGGGCGAGAGCGCGCAGCTCTACCGACGCCAGGGCGACATGCGCATCTGCGTCGCCGCGGCGGAGCGGCTGTCCGGACTGCGGGACACGGTCCCGGTCGGTTCGACGCTCACGATGAAGGCCGGCTCCTCGGCGCAGATCCTGCTGGCCTGGGAGGAGCCGGAGCGGCTGCACCGCGGTCTGCAGGGCGCCCGCTTCACGGCGACGGCCCTGTCGGGCGTACGGCGGCGCGGCTGGGCCCAGTCGATCGGCGAGCGGGAGCCGGGCGTCGCGTCCGTGTCCGCGCCGGTGCGGGGCCCGTCGAACCGGGTGGTGGCGGCGGTGTCCGTCTCCGGGCCCATCGAGCGGCTGACGCGGCACCCGGGGCGGATGCACGCGCAGGCCGTGATCGATGCGGCCGGGCGCCTGTCCGAGGCGCTGCGGCGCGGCTGAGTGATTTGGGGAAGGCCGGCCTCGACGCCGCGGCCGGTCCTCCCCGCCAGGCTTGGCAGCGGGAAGTGTCGTGCCGGGGGCCGCGGGGCCCTCGGCGCTTGATCGCGCAGTTCCCCGCGGCCCTCGGGGCGCACACGAAAAGGCCCTCCACCGAAGTGGAGGGCCTTTCGCCGTGTACCCCCGACCGGATTCGAACCGGCGCTACCGCCTTGAGAGGGCGGCGTGCTAGGCCGCTACACAACGGGGGCCTGGACACTGCGTTTCCGCAGGCCCGAGCTGGTCTACCTGGACTCGAACCAAGACTAACTGAACCAGAATCAGTCGTGCTGCCAATTACACCATAGACCAATGTGGTTTAGACCAGTCAGTACCCCCGACCGGATTCGAACCGGCGCTACCGCCTTGAGAGGGCGGCGTGCTAGGCCGCTACACAACGGGGGCCCTAGCAGTCCCGGGCGATCATCGATCTGCCGATCTCCGGAACCAGTACCCCCGACCGGATTCGAACCGGCGCTACTGCCTTGAGAGGGCAGCGTGCTAGGCCGCTACACAACGGGGGCTTTGCAGATGAGCTCTGCGAGCTGGCCTACCTGGACTCGAACCAAGACTAACTGAACCAGAATCAGTCGTGCTGCCAATTACACCATAGGCCACTGGAACGCAAGCCCCTGGGGGGTTCGTGTTCTAGCTGTGCGCCTGGGGTTCCGGCCTTCCGGCCCGCTCCCCGGCGGCGCAGGAAGAACATTACCCGAAGGTGGACGGGGCTCCAAAACGAGTATCCGCACCCAGCACAGACGGCAGTTCGGCCAGGGACGCGATGCGGTGCGGCCCGGCGGGCGGGTCGATCGTGGCGTACCGGCCGCCGCGGTCGATCCACACCGACAGCAGCCCGGCGTCGGCGGCCCCCCGGCCGTCGATCTCCGGGTGGTCCCCGACGTAGGCGACCTCGTGCGGCGGCAGGGCCAGGGCCTCGCAGGCGGCGAGGAACGCGCCGGCCTCGGGCTTGGAGACGCCCAGCTCGGCCGCGCACAGGATGCTCTCGAAGCGGTCGTGGACGCCGAGCGCGCGCAGCTTGCGGTCCTGGACGTGCAGGCTGGAGTTGGAGAGCACCGCGTGCCGGTGGGTGGCGGACAGGGCGTCGAGGACGGGCAGGACGTCCGGGAAGAGGGACCAGGCCGCCTCGTAGTGGGTGATGTAGCGCTGGAACCAGGCGTCGGCCTCCTCGTCGGTGAGCTGCCGGTCCAGGAACACCCGCACGCGGTCGCGGCGCTGGGCCTCGAAGGTGGCCTCGCCGGCGGCGAAGCGGGCCCACTGCCGGTCGGTGATGTCCCGCCACTGCTCCAGGGCCTGCTCGGCGGTGCCGTAGTCGTCGAGCAGGCCCTCGGCCAGGAGGTGGGCGCGCATGCCGATGCGGTCGGCGCTGGTGTAGTCGAAGAGGGTGTCGTCGACGTCCCACACCACGGCTCGGATGCTCATGCTCCGACCGTACCCACCCCGGTGCGCCTTCAGCCCAGGGTCATGGTGCCGGTGAGGGTGAGGTCCGGGCCCCGGCCGTCGCGGGGGTGCGCGGTGAGCTTCCAGGTGTGGGTGCCGCTCCGGGCCGCGCCGCCGGTGTCGGTGGTGCCGTCCCAGGCGGGGCGCACGGCGGCGGCGGTGGAGGCGCCGGTCAGTGTGCGCACGGCCGTGCCGAAGGCGTCGGTGAGGGTGAGAGTCCAGGTGGAGGGCTTGTTGAGCTGCCACACCGGTGCCCACGGGTACGCCTTGCCGATCACGGACGGCGAGTACACCTGGGCCTCCATCTGCGCCAGGGGCGAGGCCGGCACCCCGCTCGGGAAGAGCGACACCTCGCCGTGGGTGGCGTCGAGACGGGCGACGTGGCCGCCGAAGCGGTCGACGGCCCAGCGGCCGTTGCTGCCGCCGGTGTTCCGGTCCGTGGCGGGCAGCTCGGCCAGGGTGCGGGTGGTGGCGGTGCCGGTGTGGAAGTCGGTGAGCAGCAGCTCGTGGGTGGTGCGGTTCTCGCGGAGCAGGAAGCCGTCGGCGAGGCGGGCGGGCCCGAGGTCGGCCGGGACCGTGATCCTGCGGCCGGTGGCGCGGTCGAGGACGCCGGCGGTGCCGCCGCAGGTCCAGTAGAGCCAGGTGTTGACGGCCTGGAGGTCCGTCGGGGTGCAGGGGGCGCCGGTGGTGACGGTGGTGGACGTGCCGGTCTTGAGGTTGCGGCCGGTGGCGGTGCCCGGGGTGCTGCCCGGGGTCCACAGCGTCTGGCCCCAGATCGCGGCGGCGGTGCGGTCCCGGGTGAGGACGGTGGTGCCGCTCGTGGCACCGCGCGGGAAGTCGAGGACGCGCTGCTTGCCCGAGCCGCCGTTGTACAGCACGTAGCGGCCGGTGCTGCCGGCGATGCGGCCGCCGGAGTCGCCGTCCGTGGGCGCGCTCAGCGCTGTGGTGGTGTCGAGGCCGACGGTGACGACCGACTCCTGTCCGTTCGCGTCGGTGTGCAGGTGGCCGACGCGGCCGTCGCCCAGGGCCTCCAGCTGGGGGCAGGCGGCGTCGCCGCCGAGGCACGTGGGGGCGACCATCGCCGGACTGCGGGGGGTCTGGGGGCCGGTGGGCCGGCCGGTGGCGTCGAGGGAGAAGCCGCTGTAGCGGAGGGAGGCGCCCGGGGTGGCGCCGTGCAGGAGCAACTCGCCGGCGGCGACGGCAAGTCCCTCGACGGCCGTCGCGGCGGCGGGGACCCGGGCGGCCTTCGTGGTGGTGAGTCTGCCGTTGCCGTCGAGGCGGATGCGGTGGATGTTCCAGTCGAGGCTGGAGGGACCCGCGGTGGCCAGGGCGCCGCCGTCCGGCGTCGGACCGATCCCGCCGAACGACGAGGTCAGCACGGTGTCCGTGGCTCCGGTGGCGAGGGAGCGGGCGGTCAGAGCCGCCTCGGTGCCGCCCAGGACGAAGGCCGGGTTGCCGAGCAGGAGCTGGTCGCCCACGACCGCTTCGAGCTGCTCACCGGTCCGGGTGAGGGCGGTGGGCTGGGTGCCGGGCTCGGAGTCCACCCGGATCGCCTTCCAGTCGGCGACGAGCCAGCGGTCGTTGAAGGCGAGCTGCGGGGTGGCCTCGTCGCCGGTGACATAGGTGCGGAAGGTGCCGTCGGCGAGGTCGACCAGGCCCACGGAGGTCCTGCCGTCCAGTGCGTAGACGATCGCCACGCGGGTGACCGAGCCGCCGGTGCGGTAGACGACGGGCCGGGCACCCGCGGGGAAGCCGGTGACGGGGGTGTCGGCGGTGACCGTGCCGTCGGCCGCGCGCAGGACGTGCAGCGCTCCGGTGGAGTCCAGCGTCAGCACGCTCCAGCCGACGGCGACCCGGTAGGCCTGGTCGGCGGGGAGGGTGACGGTGGCGGTCACCCCGGTGGAGCGGTGCTTCTGCACGACCTTCTGCCCGTCGCGGGTGGTCATGACGTCGGTGCCGCTCGCCAGGTCGTCGGGGCCGGCATGGGCGGGCGGGACCGCGTCGGGGTGGTCCACCGTGGTGACCGAGGCGGTACCCGGCCGGTACTGGAAGCCGGACGCCCCGGCCCACGGGTAGTCGACGGTCACGCGTTTCTCCGTGACGAGCCGGACCGTGCCGACCGGGTCGCCCGCCGCCGGAGCGGCGTGCGCGGGCGCGGTCGACACGGAGCAGGACAGGGCCAGCACCCCGCCCGCGGCCACCTGGACGAGCCTTCGTGAACGGCTCAAGTTCCTCTCCCCCCGCACCGGGCGCACACGCGTGCCGTGTGCACAGGGAGCATCCAACGCCTCTCGGGCGGACGGGAGCCGGCCGGAACGGTGAACTCCGGGTGACGGCCGGGCGGACACGGCGAGGGCGGCGCCCGAACCGGACGCCGCCCTCGGGGAACCGTGTCGTTACGCGGCCAGCTTCGCCAGCGCCGCGTCGATCCGGGCCAGGGTCTTCTCCTTGCCCAGGATCTCCAGGGACTCGAAGAGCGGCAGGCCGACCGTGCGGCCGGTGACAGCCACGCGGACGGGCGCCTGCGCCTTGCCGAGCTTGAGGCCGTGGGCCTCACCGGCGGCCAGGACGGCCTCCTTGAGCGACTCGGCGGAGGTCCAGTCGGCCGCCTCCAGCTTCTCGCGGGCCGTGCGCAGCAGGGCGTCCGAGCCCTCCTTCATGGCCTTGTTCCAGGAGGCCTCGTCCTCGGCCGGCTCCGGCAGGAACAGGAAGTCGACGTTGTCGGTGATCTCCGACAGGACCTTCAGCCGGGTCTGCGCGTGCGGCGCGATGGCCTGCCACTTGGCCTCGTCGAAGGCCTCCGGGGCCCAGGGGGCGAACGGCGGCTGCAGCCACGGGCGGCAGCGCTCGGTGAAGTCCTTCACGTCCAGCATGCGGATGTGGTCGCCGTTGATCGCCTCGCACTTCTTGAGGTCGAAGCGCGCCGGGTTGGGGTTGACGTCGGAGATGTCGAACGCGGCGACCATCTCGTCGATGGAGAAGACGTCCTGGTCGGCCGAGAGGGACCAGCCGAGCAGCGAGAGGTAGTTGAGCAGGCCCTCGGGGAGGAAGCCGCGCTCGCGGTAGAGGTTGAGGGAGGACTGCGGGTCGCGCTTGGAGAGCTTCTTGTTGCCCTCGCCCATCACGTACGGCAGGTGGCCGAAGGACGGGATCTCCTTGGCGATGCCGAGCTCGATCAGCGCCTTGTAGAGGGCGATCTGGCGGGGGGTGGAGGAGAGCAGGTCCTCGCCGCGCAGGACGTGGGTGATCTCCATGAGGGCGTCGTCGACCGGGTTGACCAGGGTGTACAGCGGGGCGCCGTTGGCGCGGACGATGCCGTAGTCCGGGACGTTCTCCGGGGTGAAGGTGAGCTCGCCGCGGACCAGGTCGGTGAAGGTGATCGTCTCGTCGGGCATCCGGAAGCGGACGATCGGCTCGCGGCCCTGGGCCTTGTACTCCTCGACCTGCGCGTCGGTCAGCTCGCGGCAGTGGCCGTCGTAGCCGGAGGGCTTGCCGGCGGCGCGGGCGGCCTCGCGGCGGGTGTCCAGCTCCTCCTGGGAGCAGTAGCAGTGGTAGGCGTGGCCGGCGTCGAGCAGCCTGGCGGCGACGTCCTTGTACAGGTCCATGCGCTGCGACTGGCGGTACGGCGCGTGCGGGCCGCCGACCTCGGGGCCCTCGTCCCAGTCGAAGCCCAGCCAGCGCATCGAGTCGAGCAGCTGGGTGTACGACTCCTCGGAGTCGCGGGCCGCGTCGGTGTCCTCGATGCGGAAGACCAGAGTGCCCTGGTGGTGCTTGGCGAACGCCCAGTTGAACAGGGCGGTGCGCACCAGGCCCACATGGGGGTTGCCGGTGGGCGACGGGCAGAAACGGACACGGACTGCTGGGGCGGATGCGCTAGCCACGCTTGACAACCTTGTTGGTGAGAGTGCCGATGCCTTCGATGGTGACGGCGACCTCGTCGCCGACGTTCAGGGGGCCGACCCCAGCCGGGGTGCCCGTGAGGATCACGTCGCCGGGGAGCAGCGTCATGGCCTCGGAGATGTTGACGATCAGGTCCTCGACCGAGTGGATCATCTCGCTGGTGCGGCCGAGCTGGCGCTGCTGCC
Organism: Streptomyces sp. NPDC003456; assembly: GCF_042878735.1. Classification (NCBI taxonomy): domain Bacteria; kingdom Bacillati; phylum Actinomycetota; class Actinomycetes; order Kitasatosporales; family Streptomycetaceae; genus Streptomyces; species Streptomyces sp. NPDC003456. The sequence continues at coordinate 902,400 of NZ_JBIAOK010000004.1, read as the reverse complement.
CGTTGACCGTGAGCTGGATGGTCAGGTCGGAGGGGTCGAGGTCCGTCTCCACCCAGGGGCCGAGCGGGCAGGAGCTGTCGAAGCCCTTGGCCCGGGCCCACTGCTTCTCGCGCTTCTGGACGTCGCGGGCGGTGATGTCGTTGGCGCAGGTGTAGCCGAAGATCACGTCCTTGACGCGCTCGCGCGGGACCTCGCGGCACATGCGGCCGATGACCACGGCCAGCTCGGCCTCGTGGTGCACCTCCTCGGAGAAGGAGGGGTACCGGATCTCGTCGCCGGGGCCGATCACGGAGGTGGACGGCTTGAAGAAGGCGAAGGGGGCCTCGGGCACCTCGTTGCCCAGCTCGCGCGCGTGCTCGGCGTAGTTGCGGCCGAAGGCCACGACCTTGTTGGGCAGCACCGGCGGCAGCAGCCTCACCTTGCCGACCGGCACCTTCGTGCCGGACAGCTCGTAGTCCGCGAACGGGATGCCCTTGATGATGTCCAGGACGAGCTCGTCCTGCTTCTCGCCCTCGATGGCGCCGAAGGCGACGTTCCCGTCGATGGAGAATCTGGCGATGCGCACGGGATGCTTGGCCCCTTGACTGAAGCGGCTGGAGTCTGACGCTCCAGGCTAACGCGGGGAAGGCGCCGCGCCCCGCGCACACCGGCGGGACGCCGTACGTGCACAAGGGGCGCCCCCCGGGTGGGGGGCGCCCCTTCGCGGTGGTCCGTCTCCCGCCGCCGTGAGCATCCGGCGGCCGGCGTGCGTACTGACGGGTGTCACTCGGCGGCCGCGCCGGCCGCCACGGGGATCTCCATGAGGACGGTGCGCTTGGGGTTGGCGGTCTGGGTCGGGAGTTCGACGGGGTGCTCCGGCTGCTGCGGCGTCTGCAGTTCGTCGGCGCCCGCGAGGTGCGCCAGCGTCGTGCGCCGCGGGTTGGCGATCTTGTGGAACATCGTCGTCGTCTTCACTGTTTACTTGACCCTGTCCTGTGACGGGCGCCGGGAGGGCGCGTAAAGGCCCCCACGCGGGCGCGGGTTGTCGGTTTTGCCATGTCTGTAAAGCGTCAGGCTAAACAGCGGATTCCCGCCTCAACCGTCGGAGGCTCATGTTCGGCATGTGAGTTTGCTCACCAGCAGGGGGGTGAATCGGGCATTCCGGGCTGCCACTTCGGAGCGACGAAGCGGACATTGACCCCCTGAACCCATCATTCCGCTCCTGATCATGGCGACTGGGACACGGACGGCAGCTCGGCGACTCGCGGGCATACGCCCGAAATGGACGAACTCCCTTTCTACGTCCGGTGATCCGGCCCTCACGTGGTGTCACCTAGGTCACGGCTCGGCCTACGGGCCTTGTTGGAGATCCTGTGCTGTGCTGGAATCTCACGGACCGCCGCAGGATCGAGCCGGCGCACAGGGGGCGCACAGACGCGCCGCGTGGCGGGTGAGAAGGGGGAGCCAGCGCCGGTCACTCACGACCATCACGGGGACGTAATTCAGGGCGTCCCCAGAACGCCGACACCGTGCTCCGCCGCTCACACGACGGGGTGCCTGGTCCAGAGGTTGCGACGCTAGTGCAGGGACGTTTCAAGAGGGATGGCAACGCTTCGGCGGAGCCGGAGCCGCACGGCGGGACTGGCCCCATGAATGGCGGCCCCTCGCCCCAGCACGCCCAGAACCCGGGCCCGGCGGGCGACGGCGGTGAGCGCCCCGGGCGTCCCGGCGCGCCGGCCGCTTCGACGGCGGCCCCGGCCGAGCCGCTGAAGCCGCCGACGGGCCCCACCGGCCCCGGTCCGCGAATAGCCCTGCGCAACTGGCGCATCTCCACGCGACTGGTGTCGCTGCTCGCCCTGCCGGTGGTCGCGGCCACCTCGCTCGGCGCGCTGCGCATCAACCAGTCCATGGACGACATCCAGCAGCTCGACAACATGAAGCTGCTGACGGACATCACCAAGCAGGCCACCGAGCTGTCCGCGGCCCTCCAGGAGGAGCGCGACCAGTCGGCCGGCCCGCTGGCGCACGGCGCCAAGGCCACGGACTTCACGGTCAAGGGCCTGCGCGACAAGACCGACCGGGCGAGGAAGAACTTCCTCGACAGCTCCGAGGAGATCGAGAGCGCCAGCAGGGACGGCGACCTCGGGGGCGTCCGCGAGTACCTCGTCCAGCTGGCCAGCGAGCTCGGCGACCTGGAGCAGATCCGCAAGGGCGCCTACGAGACCGAGGGCAACTCCACGCAGACGGTCGAGGCCTACCACCGTCTGATCGAGAACCTGATCGACCTCTCCCAGGACATGGCCGAGGCGACCAGCAACCCGGACATGATCCAGCGCACGCGTGCGCTGGCGTCGTTCTCCGCCGCCAAGGAGTACTCCTCCATCCAGCGCGCGGCCCTCGCGGCGGCGCTGCCCGCGAACAACACCACGGCCGGCAAGCTCTCTCCGAACGACCGGCTGTACGCGCAGTCCGCCTCGGACAGCCAGAAGTCCGAGATCCGCAGCTTCAAGAGCATCTACGGCGAGGAAGCCGCCGCCGAACTGCTGAAGCCGATCGAGGACGGCAGCAACAGTACGATCAAGGCGACCGACCGGTACGCGGACCGCGCACTGGTCTCCGCGAGCGGTCTGGCCCAGCAGGACAAGCGGTCCTACCGCGACTGGCTGGACGACAGCTCCACCAAGATCCTTCAGATGAAGAAGATCGAGATCACGCTGCTCGAGGAGATGGAGCAGAAGGCCCGCGAGCTGCGCAGCGCCACCGAGCGCGACGCGATCATCTCCGGTGCCCTGATCCTGATCGTGCTCGGTGTGTCGCTGGTCGGCGCCTTCGTCGTGGCCCGCTCCATGATCCGCTCGCTGCGGCGCCTGGAGGACACCGCCACCAGGGTCGCCTCCGACCGCCTGCCCGAGCTGGTCAAGCAGCTGTCCGAGTCCGACCCGCAGGACGTCGACACGTCCGTGGAGTCGGTCGGCGTGCACTCCCGGGACGAGATCGGCCGGGTGGCCGCGGCCTTCGACGACGTGCACCGCGAGGCGGTCCGCCTCGCCGCCGAGCAGGCGCTGCTGCGGGGCAACGTCAACGCGATGTTCACCAACCTCTCGCGCCGCTCCCAGGGTCTGATCCAGCGCCAGCTGTCGCTCATCTCCGAGCTGGAGTCCCGCGAGGCCGACCCGGACCAGCTGTCGTCGCTGTTCAAGCTCGACCACCTCGCCACCCGCATGCGCCGTAACGGCGAGAACCTCCTCGTCCTCGCGGGTGAGGAGCCCGGCCGCCGGTGGACCCGCCCGGTCCCGCTGGTCGACGTGCTCCGCGCCGCCGCGTCCGAGGTGGAGCAGTACGAGCGCATCGAACTGGCCTCCGTGCCGACCACCGAGGTCGCCGGCCGGGTCGTCAACGACCTCGTGCACCTGCTGGCCGAGCTGCTGGAGAACGCGACATCGTTCTCCTCGCCGCAGACGAAGGTGAAGGTCACCGGTCACGCCCTGCCCGACGGCCGGGTGCTGATCGAGATCCACGACACCGGTATCGGTCTGTCGCCCGAGGACCTCGCGGCGATCAACGAGCGCCTCGCCTCTCCCCCGACGGTGGACGTGTCCGTCTCCCGCCGCATGGGTCTGTTCGTGGTCGGCCGGCTGTCCCAGCGCCACGGCATCCGCATCCAGCTCCGCCCGTCCGACTCCGGTGGTACGACCGCGCTGGTCATGCTGCCCGTCGATGTCGCCCAGGGCGGCAAGAAGCCCCAGCCCAAGCAGGGCGGTCAGCCGCCGGCCGGCGGCGGCGGTCCGGCCGCTGCGCAGGCGGCGGCGGGCGCCGCGGCAGCCCGGCGGGCCGCCGGCCAGGGTGCCGGTGCCCCCGGTATCGCGGGTGCCTTCGGCGGTGGCCGGCCGGCGGTCGGCCAGGGCGCGCGCGCCGCGCTGCCCGGGCGGGACGGCGACGCGGGACGTCCGGGCGCACCGCGCGGACCGCAGGGCCAGGGCAACTCCATGTTCGAGCAGGGCCGTCCGAACCAGGCACCGGCCGGTGCCGGCTTCGGCCAGGCCCCGGGCGCCCCGCAGGGCCTGCAGTCCGCGGGCGCCAACGGGGCTCAGGGCCAGGACGCGTTCGGCGGCGGCCGCAGCCGGTCGCAGCAGAACGGCGAGGCCGAGCAGCAGGGCAAGGGCCGCGGTCGCGGCCGCCGGCCGCAGCTGCCGCCGCGGGGCGGTGGCGCGCGCGCCGAACTGCCCGGCGGTGACGCGCAGCAGCAGCGTCAGCAGCCGAGCTGGAGCGACGAGAACGCCCAGCCGCCCGTGCCGCGCGCCTCGCTGGACGCCCCGCGCGGCCACGAGGACGCGGACGGCCCCCGCACGGCCGCCCTGCCGCGGATCGACGACCGGCAGGGTCCGGGCGCCACGGCGGAGATCCCGGCCGTGCCACGCGACGCCGGCCGGCAGCTCCCGGGGCCGGCCGACTACAGCGCCCCCCAGCAGCAGGACCCCTACGCCCAGGGCGGGAACGCCCAGCAGGGACCGGGCCAGTTCGTCCGCCCGGACATCTACGGCACCCAGTCGGGCCACCGCGAGGCGTCGCCCGCGCCCGGTCAGTACCAGGTGCCGCAGCAGTCGTACGACAACGGCAACGGCTCGACGGGGCAGTACCCTGCGCCGCAGGCCCCGCAGGGCTACGACAACGGCTCCACCGGGCAGTACCCGGCGCCGCGCCAGGACAACGGCTCCACCGGCCAGTACCCGGTGCCCCACCAGGGCAACGGCGCGGGCCGGCCGACCCTCCCGGGTCCGGCCACCCCGGCCGACCCGGCGGGCACGGGCCAGTTCGAGCGTCCGCAGGTCAACGGCGGCCGGAACGGCGCCGACTTCGGCGCCCCGCGCCCGCCCGCCCCGCAGGCCCGGCCCGTCCGGCAGGAGCCCGAGGCCCTGCCGCCGGCGACCGGCCCGGGCGACGGCCGCACGCCGCTGTACGACACGCTGGAGACCAACTGGTTCCACGGGCAGCAGGAGCAGCAGCCGGGCAACGGCTCCGCTCCCGCGGCCCCGCAAACGCCGCAGCAGCCCACCGGCCCGCAGCGGTCCGCCTCCGCCGGCTGGCGCACCTCGCCCAACGACGACCTCGTCCGCCAGGCCGAGCGCGTCCGCCAGCCAGCCGCCGGCGGTATCACCACCTCCGGACTGCCGCGCCGGGTCCCCCGGGCCAACCTCGTCCCGGGCACGGCGCAGCAGCAGACCCACCAGAGCGGTCCGCAGGTCTCGCGCGCACCCGATGACGTGCGCGGCCGGCTGACCAATCTCCGTCGGGGAATCGCACAGGGTCGTCAGGCCGGGTCCACCCAGACCGGCAGCCACCCACGGCCCACTCACCAGCAGGAGCGTTAGTTGAGTCCGATGAGCCAGGCGGCACAGAACCTCAACTGGTTGATCACCAACTTCGTGGACAACACCCCCGGGGTGTCCCACACCGTCGTCGTGTCCGCCGACGGTCTCCTCCTGGCGATGTCGGAGGGCTTCCCGCGCGACCGCGCGGACCAGCTCGCGGCCGTCGCCTCGGGCCTGACGTCCCTGACAGCGGGCGCCTCCCGGATCTTCGAGGGCGGTGACGTGGCGCAGACGGTCGTGGAGATGGAACGAGGATTCCTCTTCCTCATGTCCGTCTCCGACGGCTCGTCCCTGGCCGTCCTCGCGCACCCCGAGTGCGACATCGGCCTCGTCGGCTACGAGATGGCGCTCCTGGTCGACCGCGCGGGCGCGGTCCTCACCCCGGACCTGCGAGCCGAGCTGCAAGGCAGTCTGCTCCACTGATCGGCCCCGGCACCACCCGTCTCACCACATCACCGTCCGGCCGCCACATCCCCCACACAGGCCTCTACAGACGGCTCGACCGACCGACTTGCTGTCCCGCCCGGAGGACTCATGACCCCGCCCACCGCCTCTCATGATCCGTACGCGGAGCCGTACGAGGACGAGGGCGACCAGCCACTGGTAAGGCCGTACGCCATGACCGGTGGCCGGACCCGGCCGCGCTACCAGCTGGCCATCGAGGCACTGATCAGCACGACGGCGGACCCCGCCGCACTCATGGGACTGCTCCCCGAGCACCAGCGCATCTGCCACCTCTGCCGTGAGGTGAAGTCGGTCGCGGAGGTCTCGGCCCTGCTCAACATGCCGCTGGGCGTGGCCCGGATCCTGGTCGCGGACCTCGCCGAGGCCGGCCTCGTCGCGATCCACCAGCCGGGCGGCGACGAGACCACCGGCGCACCGGACGTGACACTGCTCGAAAGGGTGCTCAGTGGACTTCGCAAGCTCTGACGGGGGTCGTTCCACCACTTCCGCGAAGATCGTGGTGGCGGGCGGCTTCGGCGTGGGCAAGACCACGTTCGTCGGCGCCGTCTCGGAGATCAACCCGCTGCGCACGGAGGCCGTGATGACCTCCGCGAGCGCGGGCATCGACGACCTCACGCACACCGGGGACAAGACCACCACCACGGTGGCCATGGACTTCGGCCGTATCACCCTGGACCAGGACCTGATCCTGTACCTGTTCGGTACGCCGGGCCAGGACCGCTTCTGGTTCATGTGGGACGACCTGGTGCGCGGCGCCATCGGCGCCGTGGTCCTGGTGGACACCCGGCGGCTGGCGGACTGCTTCCCGGCCGTGGACTACTTCGAGAACAGCGGCCTGCCGTTCGTCATCGCGCTCAACGGCTTCGACGGGCAGCAGCCGTACAACCCGGACGAGGTCCGCGAGGCGCTGCAGATCGGGCCGGACACACCCATCATCACGACGGACGCCCGGCACCGGGCCGACGCGAAGAGTGCCCTGATCACGCTGGTCGAGCACGCTTTGATGGCACGGCTCAGGTAGCACCCAAATCCACGAGCCTATACGGCAGTTGTCGTAGATGCACCGGAGCCGGCTGTGTCCTTTGACACGGTCGGCCAAGGTGTTCATAACGTTTCGGCAGAGGAATCGGGTGGTACCGCCACGCGACGCGCACGCCCGGTCTCGCTGTGCGCACAACCGCCCCGCCTTTTGGCGGGGCTCGCTCTTTATGACCGTTTTATCTAGGCCTTACAACGCGGGGATTCGCCCCCTCGGACTGTTTGGAAGAGCGCAGGTCGTCGTGCTGGAATGCCTGAACTGCCCAATAGTCAATGACGTACTCGTCCGTAGATGGTGCGTGGGGCTCTGAGAAACTGCGGCACAACGTTGGTGCCGACCGCCGAGAGGTTGTTGGTCGAGTGAGGCGAAGCAAGAACAGTCCCGAGCCGTCGGCCCGGGGCAACTTCACCCCGCCGCCGCGGACAGCGGCGCCCGCCCCCGTGGCCGGTTCGGAGCCGACGGCCGCCTCCGCGCAGAGCGGCGGCCGCTTCTCCCCGCGCAACTGGCGCGTGGCGACCCGGCTGAACGCGATCCTGCTCATCCCGGTGGTGGTCGGCCTGGTCATGGGCGGCTTCCAGGTGAAGAGCTCCATCGACACCTGGCAGGAGGCCGAGGACGCGGAGAACACCGCGCGTCTGGTGCGGGCCTCGCTGCTGTACGCCAACGCCCTCTACAACGAGCGCGACATCACCGCCGCCCCCCTGCTGCAGGGCAAGGGCCAGGACGACAAGACCGTCGTCGAGGCCCGCAAGCTGACCGACAAGGCGGCCGACGAATTCGACGCCGCGGCGCAGGACATGCCCTCCAAGCCCGGCCTGGTACGCCGGCTGGACCTGTTCCACGACGTGGAGCCGAAGCTGGCCACCCTGCGCCAGGCCGCGTACACCTCCAAGCTCAAGGGCGTGCAGACGGAGGAGGGCTACGTCGAGATCGCCCACCCCCTGACGGAGTTCGCCAACGAGCTGGGCCTGGGCACCGGCAACATCACCAGCTACGGCCGGACCGTGTACGCCATGGAGCTGACCAAGGCGGCCCTGTCGCTGCAGCGCTCCATCGGCATGCACATCCTGATCAAGCCCGGCCCCGACGACGTCAACCTGGCCAGCCAGCGCGTCGCCCTGTCCTCCTACGCCTACCTCGAGCGCATCGCCATCGGCGAGTACATCGGCGGCGGCACCGAGCAGGACGCGGCCAAGCTCAAGACGGCCGAGGCCGACATCAAGGCCGAGGGCGCCGCCATGGCCCGCGAAGCCAAGGCCAAGGACCCGGACTACGTCGCCCCGCCGGCCAAGCCCGAGACGATGGTCGGCGCCCTCGTCACGCTGCCCAGCACGGACCCGAGTGCCCGCGCCGCCCTCGCCACGAAGGGCATCAACGCCGAGAACTGGTGGGCGGTCAACACGCTCAAGTTCAACGCGTACGAGAAGATCGAGGCGGACCTGGCCGACAAGGCCGTGAGCGAGGCCTCGGACATCGCCGCCGACGCCCAGCGCGACGCCTACATCACCGGTGCCGCCGTCGTCGTCGCCCTGCTCCTGGCCTTCATCCTGGCCGGCGCGGTCGCCCGCCAGATGAGCCGCTCGATGCGCCAGCTGCGCAACGCCGCCTTCGGCATCGCCGAGCAGCGCCTGCCGATGCTGGTCGACCAGCTCTCGCGCACCGACCCGGGCCGCGTCGACACCCGTGTCCAGGCCATCCCGATCGCCACCACGGACGAGATCGGCGAGGTCGCCCGCGCCTTCGACCAGGTCCACCGCGAGGCGGTCCGGCTCGCCGCCGAGCAGGCCCTGCTGCGGGGCAACATCAACGCGATCTTCACCAACCTCTCGCGCCGCAACCAGTCGCTGATCGAGGGCCAGCTGACCCTGATCACCGACCTGGAGAACAACGAGGCCGACCCGGACCAGCTGGAGAACCTCTTCAAGCTGGACCACCTGGCGACCCGTATGCGGCGCAACGGCGAGAACCTCCTCGTCCTCGCCGGCGAGGAGCCCGGCCGCCGCTGGGACCAGCCGGTGCCGCTGATCGACGTGCTGCGCGCCGCCTCCTCCGAGGTGGAGCAGTACGAGCGCATCGAGCTGTCCGGCGTGCCGGAGGCGGAGATCCACGGCCGGGCCGTGACCGACCTCGTGCACCTGCTCGCCGAGCTGCTGGAGAACGCCACCACGTTCTCCTCCCCGCAGACCAAGGTCCGCGTCACCGCGACCCGTCTCCCCGACGGCCGCGTGATGATCGAGATCCACGACAAGGGCATCGGCCTGACCGCCGAGGACTTCGCCGACATCAACCACAAGCTGGCCAACCCGCCGACCGTGGACGCCGCGATCTCCCAGCGCATGGGCCTGTTCGTGGTCGGCCGGCTGTCCGACCGGCACGGCATCCGCGTCCAGCTGCGCCCCTCGGGCGAGCAGGCCGGCACCACCTCGCTGGTCATGCTGCCCGACGCCATCACCCACGGCGGTGGCGGCGAACAGCACGTGGACCGCGACGAGTTCACCGTCTCGCAGATCATCCCGGAGCAGCACTTCGGCGGCGGCGAGAACTTCAACCAGCAGCCGATGCGCACGGCCGCGGAGCTCGGCTTCGACGACAGCCGCTACTCCGACGTCCCCGACGACATACGCGACCTGGACCCCGTCGGCCGCTCCCTGATGCGCGAGGAGCGCCGGGCGGCCCTGGAGAACCAGTCGCACCAGCCGCCCGCCCTGCCCGCCCAGGGCTCCCAGGAGCCCGCCGAGGCGTACGACGAGTACAACGGGCAGCGGGGCTACGACAACGGCCAGGGCTACGACACGGGCCGTCACGGCTACCCCGAGCAGCAGCAGCCCGCGTACGACCGCCAGGCGCCGTACGAGGAGCAGCAGCAGGGGGCGTACGAGGACCGGCAGCAGGCGTCGTACGAGCAGCAGCAGGCGGCCTACGACGAGCAGCAGCGCCCCGCGTACGACGACCAGTACTACGCCCCGGACGGCCGACTGCCGCAGAACGACACCTTCGCGCCGGGCGGCGGCTACCCTGAGCCCTCCTATGCGGAGCCGGCCCAGGAGGAGTCCCACGCTCAGAGCGCCGGGGCGACGGAAGCCTTCCCGGCCTTCGAGCAGCGTCGCCACCAGGACGACTGGCCGCAGCAGGAGGGTTACCGCAACGGCTACCCGAACCAGTACCCTGCTCAGGCCCCGGAAACGGAATCTGCGCAGGCCGCTGACGCGAGTGAGCGGGACCGCGTAGGCTTCGACCGTCCGGGACAGGCCCCCTCCGCAGCCCACGCGCTGACCGATGCCGGTCTTCCCCGCCGCGGAGCCACCGCCGGCGGAGCGAACGGCACGGGTGGCGCACGGCACGTGAGCCAGGAGCCGCCGGCCTCCTCCCAGGAGAGCGACGGCGACGGCGACTGGCGCTCGGCCAACGACGAGCGGTGGCAGCAGGCCTCGCAGCTCCGGAAGCCCAAGGCGGGCGGGGTCACCTCCTCCGGCCTGCCGCGGCGGGTGCCCAAGGCCAACCTGATCGAGGGCGCCGCCGAGAGCACCCCCCAGGGAGGCCCACAGGTCTCCCGCGCCCCGGAGGACGTCCGGGGCAGGCTGAGCAACCTGCGTCGGGGCGTCCAACGCGGACGCAGCGCAGGCAGTGAAACGAACGGCCAGGGCCTCGGTCCTGACAGCACCTACAACCAGGAGCGTTAGTGTGAGCCCGATGAGCCAGGCGGCACAGAACCTGAACTGGTTGATCACCAACTTCGTGGACAACACCCCGGGGGTGTCCCACACGGTGGTGGTCTCCGCCGACGGACTCCTTCTGGCGATGTCCGAAGGCTTCCCCCGCGACCGCGCCGACCAGCTCGCGGCCGTCGCCTCCGGTCTGACGTCTCTGACGGCAGGCGCCTCCCGCATCTTCGAGGGCGGCAGCGTGAACCAGACGGTCGTGGAGATGGAGCGGGGATTCCTGTTCATCATGTCCATCTCCGACGGCTCGTCGCTCGCGGTTCTCGCACATCCCGAGGCGGACATCGGCCTCATCGGGTACGAGATGGCCCTGCTGGTCGACCGAGCCGGTACGGTCCTGACACCGGACCTTCGGGCGGAGCTCCAGGGGAGCCTGCTCAACTAACAGACGAACGGTGCGTTTTGGCGTCCCTTGGCCGTAAGGTCATGGGACGCGGCTCCACAGCGTTGGGTGCCGGGCACAGTCGGAGGAGGAGAAAGTGGCAACACCCCCAGGCGGTTCGTCGGGCAACTGGTCGTACGGCCCTGCCCAGGGTCAGGGCGACGGTGGCCAGAACCCGAACCGTTACAACTTCCCCTCCGCGCCCAGCCACCGGCAGCCGTACGCGCCGCAGGGCCCCGGCCCGTCGCCGTACGACCAGCCGCACGCCCCGCGCATCCAGCCCGTGCAGCCGCAGCGCCGCGCCCCCGAACCGGCGCCCGCCGGGGGGTCGAACAACCCGCTGGTGCGTCCGTACGCCATGACCGGTGGCCGGACCCGCCCGCGTTACCAGCTCGCCATCGAGGCGCTGGTGCACACCACTGCGCAGCCGCACCAGATGCAGGGCCAGTTGCCCGAGCATCAGCGGATCTGCAACCTCTGCCGGGAGATCAAGTCGGTCGCCGAGATCTCGGCGCTCCTGACGATCCCTCTCGGCGTGGCCAGGATCCTCGTCGCCGACTTGGCGGAGGCGGGACTGGTCGCCATCCATCAGCCCGGCGGCGACGAGAACGCCGGCGGCCAGCCAGACGTGACACTGCTCGAAAGGGTGCTCAGTGGACTTCGCAAGCTCTAGCGGAGGGCCTTCCCGCTCCACCACCTCCGCGAAGATCGTGGTGGCTGGCGGCTTCGGCGTGGGCAAGACCACGTTCGTCGGCGCCGTCTCGGAGATCAACCCGCTGCGCACCGAGGCCGTGATGACGTCCGCTTCGGCGGGCATCGACGACCTGACCCACACCGGGGACAAGACCACCACCACGGTGGCCATGGACTTCGGCCGTATCACCCTGGACCAGGACCTGATCCTGTACCTGTTCGGTACGCCGGGCCAGGACCGGTTCTGGTTCATGTGGGACGACCTGGTGCGCGGCGCCATCGGCGCGATCGTGCTGGTCGACACGCGGAGGCTCGCCGACTGCTTCCCCGCCGTCGACTACTTCGAGAACAGCGGCCTGCCGTTCGTCATCGCGCTCAACGGCTTCGACGGCCAGCAGCCGTACAGTCCGGACGAGGTGCGCGAGGCGCTCCAGATCGGGCCGGACACGCCCATCATCACGACGGACGCCCGGCACCGGGCCGATGCGAAGAGTGCCCTGATCACGCTGGTCGAGCACGCGCTGATGGCTCGGCTGCGGTAGGTCGGTCGCTGTGGAACAGCCCCCGGCGGCCTTCGGGCTGCCGGGGGCTGTCGCGTTGCCGGGTGCGGGTGGTGGTGGGCCGGTCGCGCCCGCGCGGCGGAGCCGCACGGGGACGCAGCCCCGCGCCCCCGAACGAAGAAGGCCCCTCGCAGAGGGGCCTTCTTCGCATGCGGGGTCAGCGCCAGCTGTGCGGGGCGCGGAAGCCGGGCTCGCGCTCCAGGCGGCGCCAGCCGGCCTTCACGCGGCCCCGGTGGGCCGGTGCCGGGTCCGTGGGGTGGGCGGCCGCGCGGGCCAGGAGGAGGGCCGTGATGGCGGCGACCTCCTCGGGCTCGGCGTGGCCCTTCTCGACGCGGATGTCAGGAGTGTCCATGGGTGTCAGTCTCCGTGGCTGAGATGTCCGCCGGGTTACTGCGGCGGGTTGCCGTGCTTGCGCGACGGCAGATCGGCGTGCTTGGTCTGGAGCATCGCGAGGGACGTGACGAGCACCTCGCGGGTTTCCGCGGGGTCGATGACGTCGTCGACCAGGCCGCGTTCGGCCGCGTAGTAGGGGTGCATCAGCTCGGACTTGTACTCCTTGACCATGCGGGCCCGCATGGCCTCGGGGTCCTCGGCCTCGGCGATCTGGCGTCGGAAGATGACGTTGGCCGCACCCTCGGCGCCCATGACCGCGATCTCGTTGGTCGGCCAGGCGTAGGTGAGGTCGGCACCGATGGACTGGCTGTCCATGACGATGTACGCACCTCCGTAGGCCTTGCGCAGGATCAGGGAGATCCTCGGCACGGTCGCGTTGCAGTAGGCGTAGAGGAGCTTCGCGCCGTGGCGGATGATGCCACCGTGCTCCTGGTCGACACCGGGCAGGAAGCCGGGGACGTCCAGAAGGGTGATGATCGGGATGTTGAAGGCGTCGCACATCTGGACGAAGCGGGCCGCCTTCTCGGAGGCCTCGATGTCCAGGACACCCGCCAGGACCTGCGGCTGGTTGGCGACGATGCCGACGACCCGGCCGTCCAGCCGGCCCAGGGCGCAGATGATGTTGCGGGCCCAGCGCTCGTGGACCTCGAGGTACTCGCCGTCGTCGACGATCTCCTCGATGACCTTGGTCATGTCGTAGGGCCGGTTGCCGTCCGCCGGGACGAGGTCCAGCAGGACGTCCGAGCGGCGGTCGACCGGGTCGGAGGACTCGGCGCGGGGCGGGTTCTCGCGGTTGTTCTGCGGCAGCAGCGACAGCAGGTAGCGGACCTCGGCGATGCAGGTCTCTTCGTCGTCGTAGGCGAAGTGGCACACGCCGGAGGTCTCGGCGTGGACGTCGGCGCCGCCCAGGCCGTTCTGGGTGATCTCCTCACCGGTGACCGCCTTGACGACGTCGGGGCCGGTGATGAACATCTGCGAGGTGTCGCGGACCATGAACACGAAGTCGGTCAGGGCGGGGCTGTAGGCCGCGCCGCCCGCGCACGGGCCCAGCATCACCGAGATCTGCGGGATGACGCCCGAGGCCTTGGTGTTGCGCTGGAAGATGCCGCCGTAGCCGGCGAGCGCCGAGACGCCCTCCTGGATCCGGGCGCCCGCGCCGTCGTTCAGCGACACCAGCGGGGCACCGGCCGCGATGGCCATGTCCATGATCTTGTGGATCTTCGTGGCGTGGGCCTCGCCCAGCGCGCCGCCGAAGATGCGGAAGTCGTGGGCGTAGACGAAGACCGTGCGGCCCTCCACCGTGCCCCAGCCGGTGATCACACCGTCCGTGTACGGCTTCTTCGTCTCCAGCCCGAAGCCCGTCGCCCGGTGCCGGCGCAGCTGCTCGACCTCGCGGAAGGAATCGGGGTCCAGGAGGAGCTCGATGCGCTCACGCGCGGTCAGCTTGCCCTTGGCGTGCTGCGCCTCGGTCGCCTTCTCGCTCGGTCCGGCCACCGCCTGCGCACGGATCTCGTGCAGTTCGGCCACGCGTCCGCGCGCGTCGGTCGTCTCACCCGGCGCCTCATCCAAAACGGTCATGTAGCGACCTTACGAAGCCGACCGAGGAATGGGGGCCGTCGACTCCTCACAGTCTCCGGCGTGTTTTCCTGGTACCCCTGAACAGAACCATGGCCGCGTGCAGCCTTTCCGACTGCTCAGAGGGCCTGCGGCTTGTAGAGGTCGTACAAAGTCGTCAGCCGAGAGACACCTCACAGACATGGGTGGCACATGCCTCCCCCGGGGTGACGCGCACGCGCAGACGGGTGCCCGCGGCCAGGACGCGGACCGAGTCGTCGGCGCGCAGCACCCGGCGCACCGGCCGGTTCCAGACGATCTCCAGGGGCTCGCCCGTACGGGGCGGCTCGCTGACGCAGAGCGTAGCGGTACGGCCCCGGCGGACGGTCAGCACGCTCGCGCCCGAGGAGGCGGTGAACGGGCCGGCCGTGCCGGCCTGCCAGAAGTTCGCCGCGGTCAGGCCCAGGGAGGGCACCGCGACCGCCTGCCGTCGGGCGTCGTTGGCGAGGACCGACAGCCAGGGGCGGTCCGCGGCCCGGCGGGCGACGGCGCGGCGGGACGCCCCGGGCATCAGCAGGTAGGCGTAGGTGGCGTCGTGCGGGTCGGTGCCGTGGTCGAGCCAGAGGGTCTGCCAGCGGCGGGTGCGGCGCTCGGGCGTGCCGCCGGTGTTGATGTCGGCCCAGGCGCCGGTGCGGTCCTCGCGCAGCACGCGGGCCTCGCCGTCGAGCAGCACCCAGCCGCCGTGCTCCGCCAGGTGGGCCCAGCGCGGACCGCGGGTGAACCGCTGGGTGCCGGACTCCCCCAGGTTGCGGTTGTCCACGACGGTCTCCACGGGGACGCCGTCGGCGCAGCTGATCCCGGCGCCCAGGCAGATCACCGCGTCGTGGGCGAAGAACCAGGACTTGCGGGCCCGCAGGGTGGAGCCGAGGCCCCGCAGGTCCTGGCCGAGGGCCGCGTACCGGCCGTCGGTGGTGCCGCCCACCCAGCGGGCGGCGGGGCGGGCGGTGCCCCACTCGCCGCCCTCCCGGTCCGCGAGCCGCTTGGTGGAGACGGTGGTGCCGGGCAGGCGGTACCAGTCGACGGTCGGCCAGTACCAGTCCGTGTACTGGTCGCTCGCGCCGGCCCACCAACCGACCATGCCGGCGCCGGTGTGCCAGCCGCGCGGGTTCTCGCCGTTGCCGCACTCGTAGTGGGCGATGCGGTCGCTGGCCATGGCGACGTTCACGGTGAAGCCCGGACCGCGGTGGACGGCGCGGTCCATGGCGGCGAAGATGCGGTGTCCGGCGGGCTCGGGAGCCGCCGGGACGGGGGAGGCGGCGATCGCGTGCAGCCGGGCGAGGTCGGCGACGCCGTACTGAGGGGCCGTCAGGATCGGGGCGGCGGTGTTCCGTTCGATCCATCCCTTGACGTAGGCGTGCCAGCGGTCGCGTTCCGAGGGGCTCGCGCCGGCCGCGAGCAGGGCGATGGCCGCGATGAGCTGCCGGCCGTGGTAGTGGTCGCTGCGCATGATCTCGCGGTCGTCGGTGACGAGGTGGCCGCGGCTGATGGCACGGCCGTTGACGCTGTCCATGACCAGTCCGTCGTGGATGAGCGGCGCGAAGGCCCGCTCGACGCTGTCGAGGACGATCTGCCGGTCGGGGTCGGTGACGTCCCACTCGGACCCGGCCAGCAGGGCGAACAGGCGGCCCAGGCCGTCGAGCAGGACCTGGCCGTAGGTGCCCGAGTAGGCGACCCAGGTGTGCTGGACGAAGGACCCGTCGGCGTGGAGTCCGTCGCCCCGGGTGACGTACGGGAAGACCGGCGAGAGCGCGTCACGGGCCAGGGAGATCTTGGCCGGGTCGCGGCCGAGGATGCCGCGCAGGGCGACCGAGCGGCACAGGTCGACGCGGTTGGCGCCGGTGGAGGTGCCGCTGTAGTCGCCGAGGGCGGAGTCGGGGACGAAGCGGTCGACGGCCGCGCAGGCGGCCGCGACGCGGGCGTCGCCCAGCCGGTCGTGTAGGGCGGCGGTGATGTCCATGAGCAGGCGGGGGCTGCCGATCTGCCACTCCCACCAGTTGCCGTAGGGGGTGGTGGCGGGGTGGTAGACGGTGGCGGAGAGGTGGTCGAGGCCGCGCAGGACGCCGGCGAGGAGGTCGGGGTCGCCGGTCGAGCCGGTGCCCGGCTGGAGCCACGCCTGCGTCATGGTCCACAGGCGGCCGTAGCTGAACGTGATGCCGGACGGCGGGTCGAAGGGGTGGCCGGGCCAGAGGAAGCCCGCGGCCGGGGACATGGTGCCGCTCAGCTCCCGGGCGAGGGCACCGGTCCGGGCGAGGCGGGAGGCGTACGGCTCGCCGGCCGGGTCGTACCCGCTGCCCAGGGAGAGGTCGAGCCAGCGGCGGCGCAGGGTGTCGTACGGATCGCCGGCTCCGTCCCGGCCGGAGGCCGCGCTCGGGGCGGCGGGCGGCGCGCCCGCGGTCGCCGCGAGGGCGGCGGCGGCCAGCAGCAGGGTGCGACGGGTGGGCCGGGGCGGGCGGAGACCCCGGGGCGGGACGCGGCGCTGGGCAGTCATCCCCATGCCGTACCACGCGCGCCCACCCGCCCTGAACGCCGGAACCGGCCGGATCGCCCACCCGGAGGACGGCCGGACGCCCCCCCGGGGGGGCCTGCTCCGGTCATCCGCGGCGCGCCGCACCGGGTCCCGCCGCCAAGTGGGGGCCGCGTGACGGCCCGTCGGACGAGCCGGTGCCCGCGGCGCCGGTCACGGGCTGACCGGGGCCGGGCCCCTGCCGGGAGCGCGCGCGGACGGGCGCCGTGCGGGGCGCGTCCGGTCGGTTCGGGCGGGTCACGCGCAGGACCACCGAGGCCCTCCGGCCAGACCGGGCGGGTCACGCGCAGGACCGGGATCCTCTGGTCGGTCCGGGCGGGTCACGCGCCGCACAGGCGCCCTCCGGTCAGTCCGGGCAGGGCACGTACACGACCGGGCCCCTCCGGTCAGTCCTGTCGGTTCGTCAGGCGGCGGTAGAGGCCCGGCGCCAGGTCGCGGACGCGGTCCGGCAGATTCGCCCGGGCGGACCCGGCGGTCTCGTCGCGGTCCTGGGAGACGGCCTCCCAGATCCGGGCGGCCACATGGCCGGGCGACAGGCGGCCCGTATGGTGGCCCCCGCGCCCGGGGAAGGCCGCGCCCACCGGGCCCGGCTCGACGAGCGTCACGCCCACGCCGGTGCCGCGCAGTTCGCGGCGCAGCGCCTCGGCGAAGGCGGCGAGGCCGGCCCTGGCGGCGGAGTGCACCGCCTCCTGCGGTACCCCGGCGCGGCCCGGCGCCGCGCCGAGCAGCACCACCCGGCCGCGCCCGGCGGCGATCATGGACGGCAGGACCTCGCGCACGAGGTGGAGCGTGGCGTTGAGGTCCAGGGTGAGCACCCGGTCGATGTCGGTGTGGGGCATGGCCGCGAAGGGCCCGGTCCAGCCGAGCCCCGCCCCGGCGACCAGGGCGTCGACACGGCCGGTCGTGTGCAGGGCGGACCTGGCCAGCAGGCGGGGCCCGTCCGGCGCCGCGAGGTCGGCGGGCAGCACGACGGCCGACGTACCGGACGCCGTCCGTTCCAGGCCGTGCCGGTCGCGTCCGCTGAGCAGCAGGTGCCAGCCGTCCAGGGCGAAGCGCCGTGCCGTGGCCGCCCCGATGCCCGAGGAGGCCCCGGTGACCAGGGCGACGCGTCGGTCGAGTCCGCGCGCGGGTCCGTAGGCGCCGGTCCGGGCCGGGGCCGCGGAGCGTAGGGCTGGGTCCGTCCGGGGGTCGTGGGCCGAGCCGGAGCCGGTGAGTGTCACGAGTCGCTCTCCCCTGCGCTGTGCGTCCGCCGTGGTCTCGTCTGTCGCGTCTCCATACGGTTCCTTGCAACGGAACCCCGTCTTCCGGGACCCCGCCACCGCACACCGCCCCGGATCGCGCGCCCGCCGGGCGGGTCCCGGCGGGCCCGTTCCCGGGCGGGGCACGGTCCGTGGCGTCTCCACCGGAATCCGCCGGCACCCCTGCGGCGGGCCGCTCGATGCCGCCGTCCGGGTGTACGGGCACCGGGACGGCCGGGCGGTCCGCGGACCGGGCCGGGGCGGGACCGCAACACACCCGGCGATGATGTTGAAGGTTGAACGGAATAGGTCTACGGTGGGTCGCGTTGAGGTAGTTCAACGTTCAACATCAGCCCAGGAGGCGTACGCCATGAGCATCTTCAGCCGCAACACCACCCCCGCCGCCGCCACCACCGGCGGTGCCGTGAACCCCGAGCTGGCCGCTCTGACCGGCGACTACACGATCGACCCCGCGCACTCCACGATCGGCTTCACGGCCCGGCACGCCATGGTCACCAACGTCAAGGGCGGCTTCAAGGACTTCACCGGCACGCTCCACCTGGACGGCAGCGACCCCTCGCGCTCCACGGCCACCCTCGACGTCGTGATGGACAGCATCGACACGGGCAACGCGGACCGCGACGGCCACCTCAAGAGCGCCGACTTCTTCAAGGCCGACGAGTTCCCGGCCATGACCTTCCGCTCCACCAAGGCGGAGGCGCTCGGCGGTGACGACTACCGCATCACCGGCGACCTGACGATTCTCGGCACGACCCGCCCGCTGACCATCGACCTGGAGTTCAACGGCGTCGCCAAGGACCCGTTCGGCAACGAGCGCGCCGGCTTCGAGGGCAAGGCGGAGATCCTGCGCTCCGAGTGGGGCCTGACCTGGAACGCCGCGCTGGAGACCGGCGGCGTCCTGGTGTCGGACAAGATCAAGCTCACCTTCGACATCTCGGCCATCAGGAACGCGTGAGCCCGCGCGGCCGGCCCGGCGGCGCACCGCCGGGCCGGTCTGGCCGGAACGCGCCCCTTGTGGAAGGACCGTCGGCGTTCTCATAATCCAGCAGCAGAATTTTGACCAGTCCATGCCAGTACATGGACGTTCTTTTTGCCCATGCTGCTGTCATGCTCTCGTCAATCTGATGCTTCGGTTGCACCTCCCCAGTCAACCCCCCACGGAAGGCATCACGTTGAAGAGACTCCTCACGGCCCTCAAGAGATGCGCCGTGCTCGGCGCCGCCGCGCTCGCGATCGCCAGCCTGCAGCCCGTCTCCGCCGCGCAGGCGGCCCCCTCGCCCGTGGTCGGCGGCACGCGCGCCGCCCAGGGCGAGTTCCCGTTCATGGTCCGGCTCTCCATGGGCTGCGGCGGCGCGCTCTACACCCAGCAGATCGTGCTCACGGCCGCGCACTGCGTCGGCCGGTCCGGCACCAACACGAGCATCACCGCGACCGCCGGGGTGGTGGACCTCCAGTCGACCAGCGGCCGGGTGCAGGTGCGCTCCACCAAGGTGCTGCGCGCCCCCGGCTACAACGGCACCGGCAAGGACTGGGCCCTGATCAAGCTCGCCCAGCCCATCAACCTGCCGACCCTCAAGATCGCCACCACCGCGCAGTACAACACCGGTGACTTCACGGTCGCCGGGTGGGGCGCCAACCGTGAGGGCGGCGCCCAGCAGCGCTACCTGCTGAAGGCCACCGTGCCGTTCGTCAGCGACGCGGCGTGCAGGGCCTACGGCGGCTCGTACAGCGGCCTGGTGGCCGACGAGGAGATCTGCGCCGGGTTCGACGCGGGCGGTGTCGACACCTGCCAGGGCGACTCCGGCGGCCCGATGTTCCGCAAGGACAACGCCGGCGGCTGGATCCAGGTCGGCATCGTCAGCTGGGGTGAGGGCTGCGCCCGGCCGCAGGCGCCGGGCGTCTACACTGAGGTCTCGACCTTCGCCTCCGCCATCGCCTCGGCGGCGTCCACGCTCTGACCGAGCGTCCGACCGTCCCACCGCTCGACCGTCCCGGGCCCGGCGCCGTGTCGGCGCCGGGCCGTCACGCTCCGCGGGGACAGCGGACGTCACCGCGCGGAGCGTGCGGCTGGCCGGCACGGGAGGGGACGCCACGGCGGGGCATACGGGCCGTCGCCCGCGCGGGCGACGGGACGTCACCCACGGGAGGACCGCGCTTCCACGGCGGCCCGGCCCCGGCCGTGCGGGTCCGGGAGTCAGCGGCCCGGTTCGCCGCGGGACTCCAGCGCGGCGATCGCGGCCGCCACCCGGGCCTCCCGCGCGCTCGCCGTCCGGGCGCGCAGGACGCCGAGCATCGCCAGGTAGCGGTCCGTGCGGCCGAGCGCCCGGAAGGCCGCCGCGGCCCGCGGGCTGCGTTCCAGCGCCGCCGCCAGATCACCGGGCACCTCGGCCTCCTTCTGCGACGCGTACGCGGCGTCCCACCGGCCGTCCGCCCGCGCGGCGGCCACCTCGCGCAGCCCGCCCGGACGCATCCGGCCCTCGGCGGTCAGCTCCCCGACCCGCCGGACGTTGACCATGGACCACACACTGCCGGGCCGCCGCGGGGTGATCCGCTGGAGGTAGCGCGCGGCGTCGACACCCTTGCGCTGCCCGGTGATCCAGCCGTGGCACAGCGCCACGTCGTTGACGTCGGCGGCGCCGACCGAGGGGATGCCCGAGCCCTTCTTCGCGATCTCGACCCACAGCCCGGGGTGCGGCGCCGGATGGGCGGTGAGCCAGGAGTCCAGCTCGGCCACGGTCGCGAAGGCGAGGGGGCCGCTGTCGTCGGAGACGGTCATGGCTCCACCGTAGGGAGCCGGTAGGACGGATCCCGTCCGCTACGGGAGCAGAGCCCGGGCCTGTTCCCGTGCGGCCGCGGCGGCGTCCGGGAAGATGCCGAGGCCGTGGGCGACCAGGGCGCCCTCGTGCAGCAGCATCAGCGTCCGGGCCAGCTCGCCGGCCCGGTCGGGGGCGATGTCCCCGGCGAGGCGGGTGAACAGGTCGAGCATCCAGCGCTTCTGCCCGGTGATGACCGGATGGGCCGGGTGGGCGGGATCGCTGATCTCCGCGTGGGCGTTGACCATGCTGCACCCCTTGGGGCTGAGGTCCACGGCCCAGGCGCCCGTGGCGTCGAAGACGGCCAGGACGCGGTCGCGGGGGTCGGGCCCCGCCGCGTCCAGCCGCTCGGCGAGGAAGGCACGCCAGCGCTCGTCGCGGTCGGCCAGGTACTCCACGACGATCTGCTCCTTGGAGCCGAACCGGTCGTAGAGCGTCTTCTTGGTCACCCCGGCCTCGGCCGCGATGAGGTCGACGCCGACCGCGTGGATGCCGCGCTCGTAGAACAGCCGGGCGGCGGCCTGGAGGGCGCGGCGGGCGGCGGGCGTCATCGTGATGCGGCGGGGGGTCTCGGCGGTGGCCATGCTCACGAGTATACCGATCTGTATAGTGGGCAGGACGCAGGTATACCGATCTGTCTATTGGATGGGGTGCCGCCGTGAACGTCCTTCTGTCGCTCGCCTTCGTGCTGTGCTGGAGTTCCGGCTTCATCGGGGCGAAGCTCGGTGCGGGCAGCGCGTCCGCGATCACCGTCCTGATGTGGCGGTTCCTGCCGCTGGCCGTCCTCCTCGTGGCCGTCGCCCTCGTCGCGCGCGGCGCCTGGCGGGGGCTGACCGCCCGGGACCTGACTCGCCAGGCCGTCGTCGGCCTGCTGTCGCAGAGCGGCTATCTGCTGAGCGTGTACCACGCCATCCAGCTCGGCGTCTCCAGCGGTACGACGGCTCTCGTCGACGGGGTCCAGCCCCTGGTCGCGGGGGCGCTCGCGGGGCCGCTGCTGGGGCAGTACGTGTCGGGGCGGCAGTGGATCGGCCTGGTCCTGGGGCTGAGCGGCGTCGCCGTGGTGACCCTGGCCGACGCGGCGGCCGGGGCCGGTGTGCCCTGGTGGGCCTACGCCGTCCCGCTGCTCGGGATGTCCTCGCTGGTGGCGGCGACCTTCCTGGAGAGCCGGTCCCGCTCGCGGGTCGCGCCGCCGGTGTCGCTGACCGTCCACTGCGCCACCAGCGCCGTCCTGTTCTCCGCGCTGGCCGTCGAGGCCGGGGCAGCCGCGCCGCCCGCCGAGGGGGAATTCTGGCTGGCGGTCGGCTGGCTCGTGGTCCTGTCCACCTTCGGCGGGTACGGGCTGTACTGGATCCTGCTGAAGCGTTCGGGCGTCACCGCCGTCAACACGCTGATGTTCCTCATGGCGCCGGTCACGGCCGTGTGGGGAGCGCTGATGTTCGGGGAGCCATTCGGCGTCCGGACCGCCCTGGGGCTGGCCGTGTGCCTCCTGGCCGTCGTTATCGTCGGCCGCGGCGAGGAGGGGCGGACCAGGGCCGCGGCGGCCGTCCGCGCCGGCCGTGCGGCCGGACGGGCCTCCGACTCCCCCGCGCACGCCCGCCGTTGACCGTCATCGTCCCGCCGGCTCGGGCACGCCCGCCGCTGAGTCCCTCTACCCGGGCGCACCCGCCGTCGCGGGTCATGCCCGGAGGTCGGCGTCGGCCCGGAGGTCGGCGTCGGCCCGGGGGCGCGGGCCGGTTAGGGGGACGCGGGCCGGTTCGGGGGCGCGGGTCAGAAGCCGCCTCCGAAGTCGCCGCCGCCGCCGAAATCCCCGCCTCCGCCGAAGTCGCCGCCGCCGAAACCGCCGCCGAAGTCTCCGGTGTCGAAGTCCGCGCCGGAGACGTCGCCGCCCTCGTAACCGCCGAAGTCCCCGTAGCCGGAGCCGTAGTCGGCCGCGTAGGCGGGGCCGGCCATCATGCTGCCGAGGGCCGTGCCGACCAGGAGGCCGGGCAGCAGGCCGCCGCCGAAGTAGCCGCCGGCCCAGGGGCCGTAGGCGGGGCCCGCCTCCCAGTACGGGCGGCGGCCGTAGTCGGTGTCCACCTCGCGCACCGCCGGGTCCCGGCCCTCCGCGAGCCGGACCTGGTCGGCGCCGCACACCGGCACCTCCCGGGTGGTGCCGCCCGGCGGCGTCCAGCTCGCGTCGGCCACCGAGGGGCCGTGGCGCGGGTCGAAGAAGCAGGGCGGGCGGCGCTCCGGAAGCGCCCTGCCCTCGCGGCGGGCGGCCAGGGCGGCCAGGGAGAACCGGCCGTCCTCCACGGTCTGGGTCACGGCCCGGACGTCCTCCGGTTTCGCCGCGGCCGCCATCAGGGACTTGGCCCGGTCGTAGGAGTCCAGGGCCCGCTCGTAGTCGGCGCGCATGGCGTCGTCGGCGCCCGGTTCGCCGGGGCGGAAGTCGAGGCGGTCGAGTTCCTCGCCGAAGGCGGTGATGTCCTCGTCGACCACCACGCGCAGCTTCTCCAACGCGGCCCGCTGCTCCTCCTCGTGGCGGCGGCGGTTGCGCCGGACCAGCGTGTAGGCGCCCGCGCCGCCGGCCGCGACCAGGGCACCGACCGTGATCAGCCCGCCGACCGGCACGTCGCCGCCGGAGCCGTCGCTCCAGCTGCTGGGCGCCGTGCCGCGCATGTTGCGCACGGCGTCGTCGACGAAGTCGTTCAGCTGGGCCTTGGTGTCGCCCGCGCCCTGCACGGCCGAGACGAGGTTGGACACCGCCGGGCGGCTCATCACCGCGCTGTCGGCGCGGGCGTCGAACCGGTCGCCGAGGCGGATGCCGTACAGGCCGGTGACGCCGGTCTCGGTGCGCAGGTTCCGGAACAGGTCCTGGGTGGGGTAGCCGGCCGGCAGGACCGCCACGAAGACGGGCTTGTCGGCGTCCTTGATCTTGTCGGCGAGCGCCTCGGCGTCCGACGCGGAGAGCAGGCCGGAGGCGGCCGGGTCCACGTAGACGGGGTTCTCGCGCAGTTCGGCGGCGACTTTCGACAGGTCGGTGGCCGCGTGCGCACCCGGCGCACCCGCCACCAGCACCGCCAGCGCGGCGGCGACCGGCACGATCAGCAGGCGTAGGACGATACGCACCAGGTGGGGCCTCATATGTTCGAAGCTACCTGAATCGGCACACAAAGGGAGATCGTCCGGGGCCCGGTTTTCGGCGGGCCGCTGCGCCTACGATGCCTGTGGATTCACTGCCGTGGGCCGCTCCGGCCCGTCGGCCGCAGCGGAGGGCGGGGGACGAAGGCATGCTCGGACGACGCAGGGCCGCGGACATGACCGTGTCGCGACTGGCCGAGCTGGACCGGTCGCGGACGCGGGCCGACCTGCTGTGGGAGCTGTTCCGGCACGCCGAGGCCGAGGTGGCGGCGGCGATCGACTGGTACCTGGCGCGGCGCAGGGGGCCGGCGCTCTGGTCGCGTTCGCTGCGGGCGCTCGCCGCGCTGCTGGGCATCGTCGGCACGCTGACACCCCTGGTGCACGCGGCCGCGCCCACCGCCGTGCAGCCCGAGTGGGGCTTCGTGTTCCTGGCGGCCGGTGCGGGCTGCGTCCTGTTCGACCGGATCTTCGGGTTCTCGGCGTCCTGGACCCGGTACATCCGCTCGCAGCTGGCGCTGCAGCAGGTGCTGAAGAAGGCGCAGGCGGAGTGGGCCCAGGCGTTCCTGCGGACCACCGACGCCCCCAGCGACAAGGAGCAGGCCGCCCTCCTGGGCGTGATCGAGCGGCTGCGCACGGACGCCCACCGGATCATCGAGGAGGAGGGGTCCGCCTGGGTCGGCTACCTCGCCGACGGCGTCGAGGAGCTGACCCGCTCCACCTCCCAGGCCACCGGCCAGCGCCCCCACGGCGCGGGCCTGTTCCGCCTGGACCGCGTGCCCGGCCGCGACCGGGGCGGGGAGGTCCCGGGCCCGCGCTCCCGGGACACGGCGATGTGACCCGCGCGCCGCGACCGGCCCCGCACCGACCCGGCACACCGCCTCGGAACCCCGCACGGCCCGCCCCGCCGCTCCTGCCCGGCCGGCGCGGCCCCGCAGCAGCCCGCCCCGCCGCTCACCGCCCGGCCGAGTCGGGACCCGAACCGGCCCGCCCCGCCGGTCCTACTCGGCAGGGACCACCCCGGCCCGGAGCAGGCCGTAGGTGTACGCGTCCTCCAGGGCCTGCCAGCTCGCCGCGATGACGTTGTCGGCGACGCCCACCGTGGACCACTCCCCCGAGCCGTCCGACGTGGAGATCAGCACGCGGGTCGTGGAGTTGGTGCCGTGCTTGCCCTCCAGGATCCGGACCTTGTAGTCGACCAGCTCCAGCTTGGCCAGCTGCGGGTAGATCTTCTCCAGACCGACGCGCAGGGCCCGGTCCAGGGCGTTGACCGGGCCGTTGCCCTCCGCCGTGGCGACGATGCGCTCCCCCTTGGCCCACAGCTTGACCGTGGCCTCGTTGGCGTGGGAGCCGTCGGGCCGGTCCTCGACGATGGCCCGCCAGGACTCGACCTGGAAGTAGCGCAGCGGCCTGCCCTGGACCTCGGTGCGCAGCAGGATCTCGAAGCTCGCGTCGGCGGCCTCGTAGGTGTAGCCCTTGAGCTCGCGCTCCTTGACCCGCTCGACCACCCGGCCGACCAGTTCGCGGTCGCCGCCGAGGTCGACGCCGAGTTCCTTGCCCTTGAGCTCGATGGAGGCCCGCCCGGCCATGTCGGAGACGAGCATCCGCATGGTGTTGCCGACCCGCTCGGGGTCGATGTGCTGGTAGAGGTCCGGGTCGACCTTGATCGCGGAGGCGTGCAGGCCGGCCTTGTGGGCGAAGGCGGACAGGCCGACGTAGGGCTGGTGGGTGGAGGGGGTCAGGTTGACGACCTCGGCGATGGCGTGCGAGATCCGCGTCATCTCCCGCAGATGCCCCTCGGGCAGGACCTTCTTGCCGTACTTGAGCTCCAGGGCGGCCACGACCGGGAAGAGGTTGGCGTTGCCGACGCGCTCGCCGTAGCCGTTGGCGGTGCACTGCACGTGGGTGGCGCCGGCGTCGACGGCGGCCAGGGTGTTGGCGACCGCGCAGCCGGTGTCGTCCTGGGCGTGGATGCCGAGCCGGGCGCCGGTGTCGGCGAGGACGGTGCCGACGACCGCCTGGATCTGCGCCGGGAGGAAGCCGCCGTTGGTGTCGCACAGGACGACGACGTCGGCGCCGGCCTCGGACGCGGTGCGCACGACCGCCTTGGCGTACTCGGGGTCGGCGCGGTAGCCGTCGAAGAAGTGCTCGCAGTCGACGAAGACCCGGCGGCCCTGCTCCGTCAGGAACGACACGGTGTCGCGGACCATGGCCAGGTTCTCGTCGAGCGTGGTGCGCAGGGCGAGTTCGACGTGGCGGTCGTGCGACTTGGCGACCAGGGTGATCACCGGGGCACCGGACTCCAGCAGCGCCCTGACCTGCGGGTCCTCGGCCGCGGTGGTGCCGGCGCGGCGGGTGGAGCCGAAGGCGACCAGCTGGGCGTGCCGGAAGTCGATCTCCTGCCGGGCGCGGGCGAAGAACTCGGTGTCCCGGGGGTTCGCGCCGGGCCAGCCGCCCTCGATGAAGCCCACGCCGAAGTCGTCCAGGTGCCGGGCGATGGCGAGCTTGTCGGCGACGGTCAGGTTGATGCCCTCCCGCTGGGCGCCGTCGCGCAGGGTCGTGTCGAAGACGTGGAACGAGTCGTCGGGCTCGCTGGTCTCGGTCATGGTCTCAGAAGCTCCTGGGGATGAGATCTCGGTCGTACCGGAATGACCGGCTCCACCGCCCTCACATACTCCCTCGCGCTCTCGCCTTCCGGCTGCGGGTGGGCCAGAAATGCGAAAAACCCCTCGCGGGTGCGAGAGGTCTGCGCGCGGGTCGAGGACGACGGTGTCCGCCCGTACCTGGTCGTACGTGCGGTCACTGCGGACCGGCGCGCCTGCTGCCAATAATCATGGCGAACGAGAGCACGGCGGCAGTCTGGCACAGTCCGCGCGCCCCGCTCACCGCCGTCTCAGGATGCGGTCGATCAACGCCGGCTGATGGACACGTCGGCTGCGGCCGCCACCCGTGCCGGTTCAGGAAGCCGCGGGCGGGCCGTCCGCGAGGAGGCCGTCGGCGAGGAACTCGGCGACGTGCCCGAGCACCTGGTCCCGGTCGGTGCCGCGCAGGCCGATGGCGACGTGGATGGACAGGCCGTCCAGCAGCGCGCGCAGGCGGGCCGCGAAGCGGTCGGGGTCGACGGCGCGGAACTCGCCGCGCGAGATGCCCTCGGCGAGCAGGGCGACCAGGTCGCGGTGCCAGGCGCCCTCGATGGCGGCCTGCCGGTCGCGGGCGTCGGATTCGACGGCGACGTTCTGCGACCGGTTCCAGACCTCCAGCCACAGGGTCCAGTGCGGGTCGCGGTGGCCGTCGGGGACGTACAGGTCGACGTAGGCGCGCAGGCGCTCCCGGGCGGGGGCGGCGCGGGTCAGCAGCCGGGCGCGTGCGGCGCCGAGCCGGCCCTCGCTCCACTCCAGGGTGCGCAGCAGCAGTTCGTCCTTGGAGCCGAAGTAGTAGAGCAGGTGACCGCTGCTCATGCCGACCTCGCGGCCGAGCGCGGCCATGGTGAGTTTCTCCAGGCCGCGCTCGGCGATCATCTCCATGGCGGCGGCGAGCACGTCCTCGCGGGGCGGGGCCTGCTTTCGCCCACCGGCCATGTGTGCTCCCTAGATCCTCGGCTGCTGCTGGGTGATGCAGTGGATGCCGCCACCGCCCGCGAAGATCGTACGGGCGTCCACGAGGGTCACGGTCCGCTCGGGGAACAGGCGGCGGAAGATGCCGGCGGCGATCTCGTCGCGGGGGTCGTCGAAGCCGCACAGCACGACGCCGCCGTTGCACAGGTAGTGGTTGATGTAGGAGTAGTCGGCCCAGTGGCCGTCGGCCTCCAGCACGGTCGGGGCGGGGACCTCGACGACCTCCAGGCGGCGGCCCCGGGCGTCCGTCTGCGCCTTCAGCAGGCCGATGACCTCCTGGGTGACCTCGTGGTCGGGGTGGGCGGGGTCGGGCTGGGAGTGCGCCACGACGACCCCGGGGCGGGCGAAGGCGGCGACGATGTCGACGTGGCCCAGGGTGCCGAAGCCGTGGGGAGGGTAGTCGCCGGTGAGGCCGCGCGGCAGCCAGATCGCCTTGCGGGTGCCCAGGTGGGCGTGGATCTCGGCCTCGGCCTGCTCGCGGCTCCAGCCGGGGTTGCGCTCGGGTCCGAGCTGGACCGTCTCGGTGAGCAGGACCGTGCCCTCCCCGTCGACGTGGATCCCGCCGCCCTCGTTGACCAGCTTCGAGGAGTACGTCCGCGCCCCGGTCAGGTCGGCGACGTGGGCGGCGATCTTCGCGTCGTGCTCCCAGCGGGCCCACTCCTGGGCGCCCCAGCCGTTGAACGTCCAGTCGACGGCGGCCAGCCGGCCCCTGCCGTCGGTCAGGAAGGTCGGGCCGATGTCGCGCATCCAGGCGTCGTCGAGGTCCCGCTCGACCGTGTCGATCCCGTCGCCCAGCAGGGTCCGCGCCTGCTCCGACCGGCCCGGGCCGCACACGACGGTCACCGGCTCGAAGCGGCGTACCGCCCGCGCGACCGACGCCCAGGCGATCCGGGCGGCGGCCAGGTCGTCGGGGGACTCGAAGGTGGTGTTGGGGCCGGGCCAGGCCATCCAGGTGCGCTCGTGCGGGGCCCATTCGGCGGGCATGCGGAAGCCGTCGGCGGCTGCGGACATCGTTGATCCTCAGAGGAAGTAGAGACGGTTCAGGGAGACGGAGTCGGCCGGTTCGGAGCGCAGCGGCTCGCCGTCGAGGGTGACCAGCCCGGTGCGCCGGTCCACGTCGACGGCGCCGGTACGGGAGTTGAGGCGCAGGTCGGCCGGGCCGATGCCCCGGGTGCCGCGCACGGCGACCCGGCGCCGCCGGGTGGGCAGGGTGTCGTGCCCCTGGTCCAGGGCGGCCTGCGCGACGAACGCCACGGAGATGTCGGCCGGTGTGGCCCCGTGCGCGCCGAACTGCGGTCCCAGCACGAGGGGTTCGCAGGTGTCGGTGGCCGCGTTGGGGTCGCCGGTCACCCCGTACGCCGGGAAGCCGGCCTTCAGCACGAGCTGCGGCTTGGCCCCGAAGTACTCCGGGCGCCACAGCACGATGTCGGCGAGCTTGCCGGTCTCCAGGGACCCGACCTCGTGCGCGAGGCCGTGCGCGATGGCCGGGTTGATGGTCAGCTTGGCGATGTAGCGCAGCACGCGCTCGTTGTCGTGCCCGACGCCGGGGTCGCCGAGCTCGGCCTTCATCTTCCCGGCCATGGCGAAGGTGCGGCGGACGGTCTCGCCGGCGCGGCCCATGCCCTGCGCGTCCGAGGAGGTGATGCCGATGGCGCCCAGGTCGTGCAGCACGTCCTCGGCGCCCATGGTCCCGGCCCGGATGCGGTCGCGGGCCATGGCGGCGTCGCCCGGCAGGTCGGTCTTGAGGTCGTGGACGGACACGATCATGCCGTAGTGCTCGGCGACGGCGTCCCGGCCGAAGGGCAGGGTCGGGTTGGTGGACGAGCCGATGACGTTCGCCACGCCCGCCATCTTCAGCACGTTGGGGACGTGCCCGCCGCCGCAGCCCTCGATGTGGAAGGCGTGGATGGTGCGGCCCTCCAGCACGCGCAGGGTGTCCTCGACCGAGAGGCACTCGTTCAGGCCGTCGCTGTGCAGGGCGACCTGGACGTCGTGCTCCTCGGCGACGCGCAGGGCGGTGTCGAGGGCGCGGGTGTGGGCGCCCATGTCCTCGTGCACCTTGAAGCCGGACGCGCCGCCCTCGGCGAGGGCCTCGATCAGGGGTGCGGGTGAGGACGACGAACCGCGGCCCAGGAAGCCGATGTTGACCGGCCAGGCGTCGAAGGCGCCGAAGGCGTGGCGCAGCGCCCAGGGCGAGTTGACCCCGACGCCCCACACCGGCCCGAACTCCTGCCCGATGATCGTGGTCACGCCGGAGGCGAGCGAGGCCTCCATCACCCGCGGCGACAGCAGGTGCACGTGGGTGTCGACCGCCCCGGCGGTGGCGATGAGCCCCTCGCCGGAGACGATCGAGGTGCCCGTGCCGACGACGACGTCGACCCCGTCCAGGGTGTCGGGGTTCCCGGCCCGCCCGATCGCGCAGATCCGCCCCTCGCGGATGCCGATGGAGACCTTGCGCACGCCCTGGACGGCGTCGATCACCACGACGTTGCTGACGACGACGTCGCAGGTGTCGCGGACGGCGGCGGCCTTCAGGTGCAGTCCGTCGCGGGCGGTCTTGCCGAACCCGGCGAGGAACTCGTCGCCGTGGAGCTGGGAGTCGGACTCGACGCGGACGGTGAGGCCCGAGTCGCCGAGGCGGATGCGGTCGCCTGCGCGGGGGCCGTGGGTGGCGGCGTACTCGTGCGGGGTGAGGCGGCGGGCCTCTGCGGGGTGTCCTCCCGGGCGGCTCATCGCCCGTCCTCCTGTCCGTCGGGGTCCGTCGCGCCGAGGTAGCCGCAGGCGGCGGCGCGGCGCAGCGCCTCCTCGCGGGCGCCCGGGGCGTCCAGCGGTCCGTCGACCAGCCCGGCGAACCCGACCGCGATGCGGGCGCCGCCGATGGGCACCAGAGCGACCTCGACGCTCTCCCCCGGTCCGAAGCGCACGGAGGACCCGGCGGGCACGGCCAGGCGCATGCCGTAGGCCCGGGCGCGGGGGAAGTCCAGGCGCGGGTTGGCCTCGAAGAAGTGGAAGTGCGAGGTGACCGAGACGGGCACGGACGCCGTGTTGGTGACCGTCAGCCGGTCGGCCGGTTCGGGCTCGGGGTGGTCCGGGCCGGGCAGCAGCGCGCCCGGGGCGTCGGGGCCGGAGCCGGGGCCGAGGGGGTCGGAGACGACGGCGAGGCGTGAGCCGTCGTCGAAGACCGCCTCGACGTGCACCTCGGTGACGACGTCGGCGACGCCGGGCAGCACGTCGCCGGGGCCGAGCACCGCGCGGGCCCGTTCGACGGCCTCGGCGAGCCGGGCGCCGTCGCGGGCCGCCTCGCACACGGTGTCCGCGATCAGCGCGGTGGCCTCCGGCACGTTCAGCCGCAGCCCGCGCGCCCTGCGGGCCCGGGCCAGCTCGGCGGCGGAGAAGAGCAGCAGCCGGTCGCGTTCCGTGGGAGTCAGTCTCACGCCTCGGCACCTCCTTGCCATCCAGGACTTAGAGCATCACTCTAAATCAGGGATTTCCGCAACCCGACCGTTGACGGAACAGCATTTGCTGCACCACATTGAGCGTCGCTCTAAAGTCCGGTGGCGTCGAAGGAGACCAGCCCATGCCGATCGAACAGCGCGGAGTCGACACCATCCCCGAGGAGGAACGCACCAGCGGGCCGCGGGACCTCGTCTCGATCCTGCTCGGCTCCAACCTCTGCCTCGGCGTGATCGTCTTCGGCTGGCTGCCGCCGTCCTTCGGCCTGGACT
This sequence comes from Streptomyces sp. NPDC003456, assembly GCF_042878735.1. Lineage (NCBI taxonomy): Bacteria > Bacillati > Actinomycetota > Actinomycetes > Kitasatosporales > Streptomycetaceae > Streptomyces > Streptomyces sp. NPDC003456. The sequence goes on along the minus strand of NZ_JBIAOK010000004.1, from coordinate 871,135 downwards.
GGTGGTCGTCCGTCGGCGCGGTGGTCGCCGGCACCGTCGTCGGGGTGGTCTTCACGGCCCCGCTCGCCCTGGTCTCGCTGCGCACGGGCACCAACCTGTCGACGTCCTCCGGCGCCCAGTTCGGGGTGCGCGGGCGGCTGGTCGGCTCGGTGGTCGGCCTGCTGCTGGCCCTCGGCTACACCGCGCTGACCGTCTGGATCGGCGGCGACGTGATGGTGGGCGTACTGGGCCGGCTCGCCGGCCTGCCGCAGGGCGGCACGTCCTACGCGGTCGTCTACGGCCTGCTCGCCGCCGCCACGGTCGCGGGCGCGGTCTACGGCTACCGGGTGCTGCTCGCGATGTCCCGGGTCCTCGCCTTCGGCATGACGGCCCTGCTGGCGCTCGGTGTGATCGCCTACGCCCCGCACTTCACCACCGCCGCGCTGCCCGGGGCGGGCGGCTACCTGCTGGGCGGGTTCTGGCCGACCTGGCTGCTGGCGGCCGTGGCGGCGGGACTGTCCGGGCCGGTCGCCTTCATCACCCTGCTGGGCGACTACACCCGCTACATCTCCCCCACCCGCCACTCCTCGCGCCGGGTGCTGCACGCGACCTGGCTCGGGCTGATGCTGGGCCTGCTGGTGCCGCAGCTGTTCGGCACGTTCACGGCCTACGCGGCCCGGGCCGCCCTGGACTACGCGGGCCCGCTGGTGGATGCGGCGCCCGGCTGGTACCTGGTCCCGCTGCTGCTGGCCGCCTCGGCCGGCTCGGTCGGCAACGCGGGGCTGATGCTGTACTCGATGGGCCTCGACCTGGACGCGATCCTGCCGCGCGCCTCGCGGGCCCGGGCGACGTACACGGTCGCCGTCGTGGCCACCGGCGCCGTCTTCGCCGGGCACTACTACTCGACCGCGCAGGACGCGATGACGTCCTTCGTGCTGCTGCTGACGGCGATCGGCACGCCGTGGGCGGTCATCACCCTGATCGGCTTCGCCCGCTGCGGCGGGGTCTACGACGCGGACGCCCTGCAGGTGTTCAACCGCCGCTCCCGGGGCGGCGTGTACTGGTACCGCGCGGGCTGGAACGTCCCCGCGACGGCCTCCTGGGCGGCCGGGGCGACGGTGGGCGTCCTGGCGGTGTCCCTGCCGTCGTACGAGGGACCGCTGCTGGCCCTGACCGGCGGGGTGGACTGCAGCTTCCTGCTGTCGGGCCTGGTGGGCGGGGCGGCGTACGCGGTGTCGACCCGGGGAACGCCCCGGACGCACGCGGGAGCACAGACCCCGGCGCCTCAGATGACGGCCCCGGAGACCACACCGAACCCGACCCGCTGACACACCGGTCCGGGGCGGGCCGGGCGCCGCCGACTTGCGCGGCCGGGTCCGGACTCCACCGGCCCGAGGGTGCGCGGGGCCGGGCGACGACCCGGGCGGCCGCAGGCGCCCGGGCGGTGTCGAGTCGGTACCGGGCCGGGTGCGCAGGCCGGCTCGGGGTGAGCCCGCCCGGCTTTCATCCGGCCCGTCCCGCACGCCGGCCCCGGCGGGGCGAGGCCGGCCTCCTGCCCGACACGACAGGTTCGGGTGGCGGGTGGGCGCCGGCCGGGGTCCGGGGGCGGAGCCCCCGGGAGGCCGGGAGAGGCTCAGCCGAGCCGGTGCATCCAGCCGTGCTTGTCCTTCGCCGTGCCCCGCTGGATGTCGAGCAGCGCCTGACGCAGCCGCAGCGTGACCTCGCCCGGCTCGCCCCCGCTCTGCTTCCACTCGGCCCCGGCACGCTTGACCGTGCCGACCGGCGTGATGACCGCGGCCGTACCGCAGGCGAACACCTCGGTGAGCGAGCCGTTCGCGGAGTCCCGCTGCCACTGGTCGGCCGAGATCCGGCCCTCCTCGGCCTCGTAGCCGAGGTCGCGGGCGACGGTGAGCAGGGAGTCGCGGGTGACGCCCTCCAGGATCGACCCGGTCAGGGACGGCGTGACGATCTTGTCGCCGTACACGAAGTACAGGTTCATGCCGCCGAGCTCCTCGACCCAGGTGTGCTCCACCGCGTCGAGGTAGCAGACCTGGTCGCAGCCCTTGGCCGCGGCCTCGGCCTGCGCCAGCAGGGACGCCGCGTAGTTGCCGCCCGTCTTGGCGTCGCCCATGCCGCCCGGGACGGCGCGCACGCGGTCCTCGGAGACCCAGATGGACACCGGCTTCACGCCGCCCGGGAAGTAGGCGCCGGCCGGGGAGGCGATCACCAGGAACAGGTACTCGTTGGCCGGCTTCACACCCAGCCCGACCTCGGTCGCGATCATGAACGGGCGCAGGTAGAGGGACTCCTCGCCGCCGTGCGCCGGGACCCAGGCGTTGTCCTGCGCGACCAGGGCGTCGCACGCCTCGATGAACGTCTCCACCGGCAGCTCCGGCATCGCCAGCCGCCGCGCGGACCGCTGGAAGCGCTCGGCGTTCTTCTCCGGCCGGAAGGTGGCGACCGAGCCGTCGGGGCGGCGGTAGGCCTTGAGCCCCTCGAAGATCTCCTGCGCGTAGTGCAGGACGGTGGTGGCCGGGTCCAGGGAGATGGGGGCGTACGGCACGAGCTGGCCGTCGTGCCAGCCGCGGCCCTCCGTCCACTTGATCGTCACCATGTGGTCGGTGAAGTGCCGGCCGAACCCGGGGTTGGCCAGGATCGCCTCGCGCTCGCTTGCGGAGAGCGGGTTGGCGGAGGGCTTGAGCTCGATCGTGGGCGTCGTCATGGGTTGATGTCCTTCACCGGTTGTAGTGACGGGCCGCGCTCGGTACCGCTCTGGTGAGGACCAGTGCTAGGACGTCCGAGCATTCCCTCGATCCGCGGCCTCACGTTCGATTATCGCCCGGAGGCGGAGGCGGAAGGAACGGGGTGATTGCGACCCGGTGGTCGATGGTGACACCCGGCGGGGGGCATGCGGAAGCCGCCGGGTGCGGATGCGACCCGGCGGCTTGCGAAGAGGCAGCGGCGGGTCAGCCGGCTACTCGTACGGCGAGCGCGTCGCCGATCTGCGAGGTGGAGCGGGCGGGCTTGCCGGTGCGCTCGGCGAGGTCGGCGGCGACCGCCGCGTCGATGCGGTCGGCCTCGGCCTCGTGGCCGAGGTGGCGCAGCAGCAGCGCGACGGACAGCACGGTGGCGGTCGGGTCGGCCTTGCCCTGCCCGGCGATGTCCGGCGCCGAGCCGTGCACGGGCTCGAACATCGACGGGAACTCGCCGGAGGGGTTGATGTTGCCGCTCGCGGCGACGCCGATGCCGCCGGAGACGGCCGCGGCGAGGTCGGTGACGATGTCGCCGAAGAGGTTGTCGGTGACGATCACGTCGAAGCGCTCGGGCTGCGTGACGAGGTAGATCGTCGCCGCGTCCACGTGCATGTACTCGGTGGTGACCTCGGGGAACTCCGCGGCCACCTTGGTGAAGATGTTCGTCCACAGGTGACCGGCGAAGGTCAGCACGTTGTTCTTGTGGATCAGCGCCAGCTTCTTGCGCGGGCGGGCCTGGGCGCGGGCGAAGGCGTCGCGGACGACGCGCTCGACACCGAAGGCCGTGTTCACGGAGACCTCGGTGGCGACCTCGTGCTCGGTGCCCTTGCGGATGGTGCCGCCGTTGCCGGTGTACGGGCCCTCGGTGCCCTCGCGGACCACGACGAAGTCGATGGCCGGCTCGCCCTTCAGGGGCGTGTCCACACCCGGCAGGAGCTTCGACGGGCGCAGGTTCACGTGGTGGTCGAAGGCGAAGCGGAGCTTGAGCAGGAAGCCGCGCTCCAGGACGCCGGACGGCACGGACGGGTCGCCGATCGCGCCGAGCAGGATGGCGTCGTGCTGCTTCAGGGCGTCGAGGTCGGCGTCGGTGAGGGTCTCACCGGTGGCGTGGTAGCGCCGGGCGCCGAAGTCGTACTCCTTGGTCTCCAGCTTCACATCCTGCGGAAGGACGGCGGAGAGGACCTTCAGGCCTTCGGCCACCACTTCCTGGCCGATGCCGTCACCGGGGATCACTGCGAGATTGAGGATGCGAGAGCTTGCCGACATGCGAGCACCCTACTCCTCGTCCCATGGGATGACATGCGGTGTCCGGCATGCGGACGCGCCGTGCGTCCGGGCCGTGCGTCCGGCCGGGGGACGGCACTGGTCCGTCAGGCTCCGTTCACCCGTGTGTGGGGCGGCCGTTGGTCCGCGCTGGGAAGTTCACCGGACATGGAGATCCCCCACTTCGGCATCCCGCCCGAGCTCGCGGACCGGATGAGCATGGCGGAGCAGCACGCGTACCTGCGCAGCCGGCTGTCGCGGCGGCGCACGCTGGTCACGGCGGGCGCGGTCGCGGGCGGGCTGCTGACCGGCTGCTCGGACGGACGCGCCGGCTCCGGGCGGGGCGGCGCGACCGCGACCCGGGCGCCGTCGGCCGTCACCTCGGCGGCACCCGGCGCCCTCGTCACCCCCTTCGGCCGCCACCTGGCCTTCGGCGCCGACCCGAGGACGCGGATGCGGATCTCCTGGCAGGTGCCGTTCGCGGTCCGCAAGCCGTACGTGCGCGTCGGCCTGCGCCCCGACGACCTCGGCGGCAGGATCGAGGCGGAGCTGCGGGACCTGCACACCCCCGGGCTGCGGGGCGTCCGGGCACCGGTGGAGCAGTACTACCTGCACGCGGCCCTGGACGGCCTGCGGCCGGGCACGACCTACTACTACGGCGTCGGCCACGACGGGTTCGACCCGGCGTCACCGCGCCACCGCTCGACGATCGCCTCCTTCCGCACGGCCCCCGCGAGCCCGCCCGAGCGGTTCGTGTTCACCGCCTTCGGCGACCAGGGCGTCGGTCCGGAGGCCGCGCTGGTCGACCGCACGCTCTCGCGCCGGGATCCGGCGTTCCACCTGCACGCGGGGGACATCTGCTACGCCGACCCGACCGGCAAGGGCAAGGAGTCGGACGTCTTCGACGCGAGCCAGTGGGACCGGTTCCTGCGGCAGACCGAGCCCGTCGCCCGGTCGGTGCCGTGGATGGTGACGACCGGCAACCACGACATGGAGGCCTGGTACTCCCCCGACGGCTACGGCGGCCAGCTCGCCCGGTTCTCCCTGCCGGACAGCGGCTTCGACCCGCGCACGGCACCGGGCGTGTACGCCTTCACGTACGGCAACGTGGGCGTGGTGGCGCTGGACGCCAACGACGTGTCGTACGAGATCCCCGCCAACTTCGGCTACAGCGAGGGGCGTCAGACGCGCTGGCTGGACCGCACGCTCGCCGGACTGCGCGCCGACGCCGCGGTGGACTTCGTCGTCGTCTTCTTCCACCACTGCGCGTACTCGACGTCGACGCACGCCTCGGACGGCGGGGTGCGCGCGGCGTGGCTGCCGCTGTTCGCCCGGCACGAGGTGGACCTGGTGATCAACGGGCACAACCACGTCTACGAGCGGACCGACGCCGTGAAGAACGGCGAGGTGGGCCGGCCGGTGCCGATCGGCGGGTCGACGGACCCGCGCCGGGACGGGACCGTCTACGTCACCGCGGGCGGCGGCGGCAAGGAGCTGTACGGCTTCCCGGGCGGCGTGCGGGAGAGCTACGAGGGGCGGCCGGCGAAGGACGAGCCGGTCGCCACGTTCCGCTGGACGAAGTCCCGGGACACCGAGGCGGAGTCGGTGCGGTGGTCGCGGGTGCGCTACCGCGGTTTCTCGTTCCTCGCGGTGGAGGCGGTGAGCGGCGCCGCGCCCCGGCTGAAGGTGGAGGCGCTGGCGTCCGACGGCCGGCGCATCGACCACTTCGAGGTGCGGCGCGGGGGGTGAGGCCCCGCGCCGCGCCCCGACGGGCGGCTCCCGGTCCTGCGGCGGCTCAGTGGCCGGTGGATCCGCCGTTGTCCCTGCGGTCCAGGGCGCGCTGGAGCGCGGCGGCGGCGTTCTTGCGATCGGACTCGCTCGTGCGGGAGAGGTGGCGGACTCGGCGGCGGGCGGTCGTCTCGGCCATGGGGCATCGACTCCTTCGAGGAACAGCACGGAGTGCGGAGGGAAAACAGATACGAGACGCCGGAAAGGGGCGGGGAGCTCGGCCGCAGGGGTTGCCTGCACGGGGCCCGGCTCACGACCGCCGTTCGCTTGGTCGAGCGAGACGTTCGGCTCCTACAAAACTAAGGGAGAGCGGAGCGTCTGTCTCCACAATTACTCGGACTTCCTACTATCTGAGACGGCGCCTCGGGCCACACCCCTGCGACCTGGCATGACGCCTACAGGACGTCTCCGTCGCGCCAGTCGAAGAGCAGGGGGTGCGCCGGGTCGAGCAGGCCGGCCGCCGTGGTCCGCACGAAGGTGCTCCCCTCCTCCTCGGGCAGTCGGATGTCGCCGTGCAGCGGGCTGAGGGCGCGCACCTGACCGGGCCACACCCGCCAGCCGCGGGCGGTGTACAGCGCGGCACCCTCGTCGCTGGCGGAGAGGGCGGCGAGGTCGTAGGCGCGGTCGGCGATGCGTTCCAGTTCCGCCATGACCCGCCCGCCGAGGCCCCCGCGGCGGGCGTCGGCGCGGACGGCGACGTTCTCCACGTATCCGGTGCGCAGCCACCGGCCGCGGTGGCGCACGCGGCGCATCACGATCGCCCCGTGCGCGGCGAGGCCCGCGCCGTCGTGCACGAGGACGTGCAGGCCGCCGAGCCCGTGGTCCCAGTCGTCGTCGCCGAAGTCGCCGTCGAAAGCGGCGTCGAGGAGGGCCCGTACGGCGTCGAGGCCGGCCGGGGCGAGGTCGGCGGTGTGGGCGGTGCGCACGCGCGGAGTCATCGGGCCATCCTCCCCGCGGACATGCCGACGGGCCAGGTCGTTTCCCACGACCCGGCCCGTCGGTGCGGCGGGGTGTCAGCCCATGTGCGGGTAGGTGTAGTCGGTCGGCGGGACCAGCGTCTCCTTGATGGCGCGGGTCAGGGTCCAGCGCATCAGGTTCTGCGGGGCGCCGGCCTTGTCGTTGGTGCCGGAGGCCCGGCCGCCGCCGAAGGGCTGCTGGCCGACGACGGCGCCGGTGGACTTGTCGTTGATGTAGAAGTTGCCGGCCGCGTAGCGCAGCTTGTTCGCCGTGTACGCGGCGGCCGCGCGGTCGTTGGCGACGACCGAACCGGTCAGGGCGTAGTCGGAGACGGCTTCCATCTGGGTGAGCATCTCGTCGTAGCGGTCGTCCTCGTAGACGTGCACCGCGAGGATCGGGCCGAAGTACTCGGTGCGGAAGACCTCGTTGTCCGGGTCGGTGCACTCGATGACGGTCGGGCGGACGAAGTACCCCTCGGAGTCGTCGTAGGTGCCGCCCGCGACGATCGTGCAGGAGGCGTCCTCCGCGGCCCGGTCGATGGCGGCCTTGTTCTTGGCGAAGGCACGCTCGTCGATGACGGCGCCGATGAAGTTCGACAGGTCGGTGACGTCACCCATCTTGATGCCGTCGACCTCGGCGGCGAACTCCTCCTTGAAGCCGGAGTTCCAGATGGAGGCGGGGATGTAGGCCCGGGAGGTGGCGCTGCACTTCTGGCCCTGGTACTCGAAGGCACCGCGGGTCAGGGCCGTCTTCAGGATCGCCCGGTCGGCCGAGGGGTGGGCGACGAGGAAGTCCTTGCCGCCGGTCTCGCCGACCAGCCGCGGGTAGGTGCGGTACTTCTCGATGTTGTTGCCGACCGTCTTCCACAGGTACTGGAAGGTCTTGGTCGAGCCGGTGAAGTGGATGCCGGCCAGCTCGCGGTGTTCCAGGGCGACCTCGGAGACCTCGATGCCGTCGCCGGTGACGAGGTTGATGACGCCCTTGGGCAGGCCGGCCTCCTCCAGCAGCTGCATCAGCAGCACGGCGGCGTGGGTCTGCGTCGGGGACGGCTTCCAGACCACGACGTTGCCCATGAGGGCCGGGGCGGTCGGCAGGTTGCCGGCGATGGCGGTGAAGTTGAAGGGCGTGATCGCGTAGACGAAGCCCTCCAGCGGACGGTGGTCCAGACGGTTCCACACGCCCGGGGCGTTGGCCGGCGGCTGCTCGGCGAGCAGCCTGCGGGCGTAGGAGACGTTGAAGCGCCAGAAGTCGACCAGCTCGCAGGGCGTGTCGATCTCGGCCTGCTGGGCGGTCTTGGACTGGCCGAGCATGGTGGAGGCGGCGAGGGTCTCGCGCCAAGGGCCGGCCAGCAGCTCGGCGGCGCGCAGGATGATCGCCGCGCGGTCGTCGAACGACATGGCGCGCCAGGCGGGCGCGGCGGCCAGGGCCGCGTCGATGGCGTCCTGGGCGTCGGCCTGCGTGGCGTTGCGGTAGGTGCCGAGCACGGCCTTGTGGTTGTGCGGCTGGACGACCTGGAAGGCCTCGCCGCCGCCCATCCGCTTCTCGCCGCCGATGGTGCAGGGCAGGTCGACCGGGTTGTCGGCCAGCTCCTTCAGCTTGGCCTCCAGCCGGGCCCGCTCGGGCGAGCCGGGGGCGTAGCCGTGCACCGGCTCGTTGACGGGGGTGGGGACCTGGGTCACAGCGTCCATGTTGTCCGTAACTCCTTACTGAGCGGTGGTTCGGTCTCGGCCCGTGGTGGGCTGTCAGCCCTTGGTGAGCATCGAGCGGGCGAAGAAGCGCAGGTTGGCCGGCTTCTCCGCGAGACGGCGCATGAAGTAGCCGTACCAGTCGGTGCCGTAGGCGGTGTAGACGCGCATGCGGTGGCCCTCGGCGGCCAGCCGGACGTGCTCCTCGGCGCGGATGCCGTAGAGCATCTGGAACTCGTAGTCGCCGGGCTTGCGTCCGGCGCGGTGGGCCAGCTCCTGGGCGATCGCGATGAGGCGCGGGTCGTGGGACCCGATCATCGGGTACCCCTCGCCCTCCATCAGCGTCCGCAGGATCCGCACGTAGGCCCGGTCGATGTCGTGCTTGTCCTGGAGGGCGACCGAGGCGGGCTCCTTGTAGGCGCCCTTGACCAGGCGGACCCGGCTGCCGCTCGCGGCGAGGCGGCGGGCGTCGTCCTCGGTGCGGAAGAGGTAGGCCTGGATGACGCAGCCGGTCTGCGGGAAGTCCTTCCGCAGCTCCTCGTGGATGGCGAACATCGAGTCGAGGGTGGTGTGGTCCTCGGCGTCGAGGGTGACCGTGGTGCCGATCTCGGCGGCGGCCTCGACGACCGGGCGGACGTTCTTCAGGGCCAGCTCGTGGCCGTTCTCGAGCGCCTGCCCGAACATCGACAGCTTCACCGACATCTCGGCGCGGGTGCCGAGCTCCAGCGGCTTGAGGCGGTCGATCAGCTCCAGGTAGGCGTCCCGGGCGGCGGCGGCCTGCTCCGGGCGGGTGATGTCCTCGCCGACGACGTCCATCGTCAGTTCCAGGCCGCGCTCGGACAGCTCGCGGATCACCGGGACGATGTCGTCGACGTCCTCGCCCGGGATGAAGCGGTCGACGACCTGCTTGGTCACCGGGGCCGCCGAGATCAGGCGTCGCATCCGGTCGCTGCGGGACGCGGCGAGAATCACGGGACCCAGCACGGGGCACCTCCTGGAGCACAAGCAACGTGAAGGCCGGACCTTTCGCGAGCGACGCGTCGGGTACGGCACGGAGAACCACCGGGAAACCTAAGGATCCCTCCGATCGTCTGCCATCGACAGCTGTCACGCATCCGTGCCGCAGATCTCAGACAGTTGTATGAAGGGTCTCCGGTGGTGAGGGACAATGCCCGGGTGACGCCGGAACACAGGGGTGACTACCAGGAGCTGGTCGACGAGATCTCGGAGCTGCTCGGCGCGCCCGCGACGCTGGAGAACCGCGACTTCGAGCTGATCGCCTTCGGCGCCTACGACAGCGAGGGCGACCTCGATCCCTCGGCCCTGGACCCGGTGCGCACCCGCTCGATCCTCACCCGCCGCTCGACGGCCGCGGTCCGGGCCTGGTTCGAGGGCTTCGGCATCACCCGTGCGACGGAGCCGGTCCGCATCCCGCCGACCCCGGAGGCCGGTGTCTACCGGGGCCGGATCTGCCTCCCGGTCCGCCACCGGGGTGTGGTGCACGGCTACGTCTGGCTGCTGGACGACGACCCCGGCCCCGGCGAGCGGCAGTTGTCCGCCGCCATGGGGGTGACGGCCCGCATCGGCGCCCTGCTCGCGGACGAGGCCCAGCACGGCGCCGACCTCAGCCGGGAACTGAGGGCGGTCCTCACCGCCGAGCGCGGCTGGCAGCAGGACATGGCCGTGGCCGAGCTGCGCACCGCCCTGGGCTCCCGCGCCGACGGTCTGCACACGGTGGTGTGCGTGGCGCCCTGGCCGTCGGCCGATCCGGACGACGCGCCCTCGGGGCGGGCCGTCCCGGGCGCGACGGCCCTGTGCACCCTGCCGTGGGGGGCCGCGTCGCAGTCCCTGGCGGTACTGATGCGGCTGCGCTCCCCCGAGGTGCTGACCCCGGCGGCCACCGCGGCGGCCCGGCTGCTGGAGCGGGCCCGTGCCGGAGGCGGCCCCGGCGGGCCGGTGCCGGGCGCGGCGCGGCAGGCGCAGGGCACCGCCCCGGGCGCGGCGGGCGCGCACGCCGCCGGCATCGCGACCCCGCGTACCGGACTGGCCGAGCTGGGCGGCGCCTGGTCGGAGGCGTCGGCGGCCGCCCGGGCGGCGCTGGCCGAGCCGCAGCTGGGGCCGGTCGCCGAGTGGGCGTCGATCGGGCCGTACCGGCTGCTGACCGCCCTGCCCGCGGAGGCTGCCCACGACCCCGTCGTACGCACCCTGCTGGCGCCCGTCCACCACGATCTCGCCCGGACGGCCGAGGTCTACCTCGACTGCGCCGGCCAGGCCGCCCGGGCCGCCGCCGAACTGGGCGTCCACCGCCAGACCCTGTACTACCGGCTGTCGCGGATCGAGAAACTCACCGGTCTCGACCTGGACGACGGCGAGGACCGCCTGCTCCTGCACATGGCCCTGAAGGCCCACCGCCTCTGAACCGGGGCGTCACGTCCCCCCGGCGGCGCCCCTCACCTGCGGCGGCTGCCGGCCCTGCGCCGGATCCGGGTACGCGAAGACGCCGGACGGGCCGATGAACTCGGCTCGTCCGGCGTCCGAGGAGAGGTCCTGCCGAAAGGTCAGGCCAGGTTCACGGAACGGGCCGACGTCGCGCCGATCTCCGCCGCCACCTCGGCCAGCACCCCGGAGGTCACCGTGTCGTCCACGGTCAGCACCGCCAGCGCCTCGCCGCCGGCCACCGCACGGGACACCTGCATCCCGGCGATGTTGAGGCCGGCCTCGCCGAGGATGCGGCCCACCGTCCCGACGACGCCCGGCCGGTCCTCGTACCGCAGCACCAGCATGTGGTCGGCCAGCGCCAGGTCGACGTCGTACTCCCCGACCGCGACGATCTTCTGCAGGTGCTTGGGGCCGGCCAGCGTGCCGGAGACCGCCACCTCCTCGCCGTCGGCGAGGGTGCCGCGCACCGTGACGACGTTGCGGTGCTCGCTCGCCTCGGAGCTCGTCGTCAGGCGCACCTCGACACCGCGCTCCTGGGCGAACAGCGGGGCGTTGACGTAGGACACCGTCTCGTCGACGACGTCCTCGAAGACGCCCTTGAGGGCGGACAGCTCCAGCACCTTCACGTCGTGCTGGGTGATCTCGCCGTACACCTCGACGTCGAGGCGGACCGCGACCTCACCGGCGAGCGCGGTGAAGATCCGGCCCAGGCGCTCGGCGAGCGGCAGGCCCGGCTTGACGTCCTCGGCGATGACACCGCCCTGCACGTTCACCGCGTCCGGGACCAGCTCGCCGGCCAGGGCGAGGCGCACCGAGCGGGCCACGGCGATACCGGCCTTCTCCTGCGCCTCGTCGGTGGAGGCGCCCAGGTGCGGGGTGGCAACGACCTGGTCGAACTCGAACAGCGGGGAGTCCGTGCAGGGCTCCTTCGCGTACACGTCGAGACCGGCGCCGGCGACGCGGCCCTCCTTCAGCGCCGAGTACAGCGCCTCCTCGTCGACGATGCCGCCGCGCGCGGCGTTGACGATGCGCACGCTCGGCTTGACCTTGCGCAGCGCCTCGTCGCCGATCAGGCCGAGCGTCTCGGGGGTCTTGGGGAGGTGGACGGTGATGAAGTCGGAGACCTCCAGCAGCTCGTCCAGCGAGAGCACCTTCACGCCCATCTGGGCGGCGCGCGCGGGCTGCACGTAGGGGTCGTAGGCGACGACCTTCATGCCGAACGCGGACATGCGCTGGGCGACGAGCGCGCCGATGCGCCCGAGGCCCACGACGCCGAGGGTCTTCTCCGCCAGCTCGACACCGGTGTACTTGCTGCGCTTCCACTCGCCGTTCTTCAGCGCGGCGTTGGCCTGCGGGATGTTGCGGGCGGTGGCGAGCAGCAGACCGCAGGCGAGCTCGGCGGCGGTCACGATGTTCGAGGTGGGGGCGTTGACGACCATCACGCCGGCCTTGGTGGCGGCGGAGACGTCCACGTTGTCCAGGCCGACGCCGGCTCGTGCGACGACCTTGAGCTTGTGCGCGGCGGCGATCGCCTCGGCGTCGACCTTGGTGGCCGAGCGGATCAGGATCGCGTCGACCTCGGCGATGGCGGGGAGCAGCTCGGCGCGGTCCGCGCCGTTGCAGTGCCGGATCTCGAAGTCCGGGCCCAGGGCGTCGACGGTGGCGGGCGACAGCTCTTCAGCGATGAGTACGACGGGTTTCGAGCTCACGTGAGTCCTCACAAGTCCAGTGCTGCGGACGGCCGTCCCGACGGCCGCAGGCGGTGGAGGGGTGCTTGCCGCGTGGAAGACGCACGACGCTGTGGGCCTGACGCGTATGTAGTGCTGCAGTCTAGTGGCGCCGAGGGCTTCGTCTTGCGCCGCTGCGGAAGGATCACCCGGACGAGAAGCGCCGATATGGAGCATGTCCGGGGGGCAGCCCGTCGGCGGTGTCCCCCTGCCGGGGGCCACCGCCGACGGACCGGCAGGTCACGCCTCCTCGTTGACCCACGACATGAGCTTGCGCAGCTCCTTGCCGGTGGTCTCCAGCAGGTGCTCGGAGTCCTGCTTCTTGTACTCGTTGTACTTCTTCAGGCCGCCGTGGTATTCGTCCATCCAGTTGCGGGCGAAGGTGCCGTCCTGGATCTCGGCGAGGACCTTCTTCATCTCGGCCTTGGTGGCGTCGGTGATGATGCGCGGGCCGGTGACGTAGTCGCCCCACTCGGCGGTCTCGGAGATCGACCAGCGCATCTTCTCCAGGCCGCCCTCGTACATGAGGTCCACGATGAGCTTCAGCTCGTGCAGGCACTCGAAGTAGGCGATCTCCGGCTGGTAGCCGGCCTCGGTCAGCGTCTCGAAGCCCGCCTTCACCAGGGCCGCGGTACCGCCGCAGAGCACGGCCTGCTCACCGAACAGGTCGGTCTCGGTCTCCTCGGTGAAGGTCGTCTTGATGACGCCGGCGCGGGTGCCGCCGATGCCCTTGGCGTAGGACAGGGCCAGCTGGAAGCCGTTGCCCGTGGCGTCCTGCTCGACGGCGGCGATGCAGGGAACGCCGCGGCCCTCCTCGTACTGGCGGCGGACCAGGTGGCCCGGGCCCTTGGGGGCGACCATGCAGACGTCGACGCCGGCCGGGGGCTTGATGAAGCCGTAGCGGATGTTCAGGCCGTGGCCGAAGAACAGGGCGTCGCCGTCGTTCAGGTTGGGGGCGATGTGCTCCTCGTAGACCTGCGCCTGGATCGGGTCCGGGACCAGGATCATGATGACGTCGGCCTCGGCGGCGGCCTCCGACGGGCTCACCACGCGCAGACCCTGCTCCTCGGCCTTGGCCTTGGACGTGGAGCCCTCGTGCAGACCGACGCGGACGTCGACACCCGAGTCACGGAGCGACAGCGCGTGGGCGTGGCCCTGGCTGCCGTACCCGATGACCGCGACCTTGCGGCCCTGGATGATGGACAGGTCGGCGTCGGCGTCGTAGAACAGCTCGGCCACTTTGGGTTCTCTCCTCGGGAGTGCAGGTGTTGCGTCCCACCGTATGACGGGGGGCGGAAGGGAAGCGTGAGGGTCTCGGGATACGGGCGGCCGGCCGCGCGCCGGCCGCCCGTTTCGGTGCTCAGGCCGATCGGTCCAGAGCGCGCAGCGACCGGTCCGTGATGGAACGGGCACCGCGGCCGATCGCGATCGTGCCGGACTGCACGAGCTCCTTGATGCCGTACGGCTCCAGCATCTTGAGCATCGCGGAGAGCTTCTCGCCGGATCCGGTGGCCTCGATGGTGACGGCCTCCGGGGAGACGTCGACGGTCTTGGCGCGGAACAGCTGGACGATCTCGACGATCTGGGAGCGCGTCTCGTTGTCGGCGCGCACCTTCACCAGGACGAGTTCGCGCTGGACGGCCTGCGACGGCTCCAGTTCGACGATCTTCAGCACGTTGACGAGCTTGTTGAGCTGCTTGGTGACCTGCTCCAGAGGCAGGTCCTCCACGCCGACGACGATGGTGATGCGGGAGATGTCGGGGTGCTCGGTGACGCCGACCGCGAGCGAGTCGATGTTGAAGCCGCGGCGGGAGAACAGGGCGGCGATCCGGGCCAGGATGCCGGGGGTGTTCTCCACCAGGACGGAGAGCGTGTGCTTGGACATGGTCTTTTACGTCTCTCTCGCTCAGTCGTCTTCGTTGTCGCCGAAGTCGGGGCGGACGTCCCGGGCGGCCATGATCTCGTCGTTGGAGGTGCCGGCGGCGACCATCGGCCAGACCATGGCGTCCTCGTGGACGACGAAGTCCACGACGACCGGGCGGTCGTTGATGGAGTTCGCCTCCTCGATGACCTTGTCCAGGTCGGCCGGGTCCTCGCAGCGGATGGCGTAGCAGCCCATGGCCTCCGACAGCTTGACGAAGTCGGGGACGCGGGTGCCGCGGGCCTCGGGGTTGACGTCGTCCGGGCCGGAGTGCAGCACGGTGTTGGAGTACCGCTGGTTGTAGAAGAGGGTCTGCCACTGGCGGACCATCCCGAGGGCGCCGTTGTTGATGATGGCGACCTTGATCGGGATGTTGTTCAGGGCGCAGGTGGCGAGTTCCTGGTTGGTCATCTGGAAGCAGCCGTCGCCGTCGATGGCCCAGACGGCCTTGTCCGGCGCGCCGGCCTTGGCGCCCATGGCGGCCGGGACGGCGTAGCCCATGGTCCCGGCGCCGCCGGAGTTGAGCCAGGTGCCGGGCTTGTCGTACTGGATGAAGTGGGCGGCCCACATCTGGTGCTGGCCGACGCCCGCGGTGAAGATCGTGCCCTCCGGGGCGAGCTGCCCGATGCGCTCGATGACCTGCTGCGGGGAGAGGGAGCCGTCGCCGGGCTGGTCGTAGCCGAGCGGGTAGGTCTCGCGCCAGCGGTTCAGGTCGTTCCACCACGAGCCGTAGTCGCCCTGGTGGCCCTCGCTGTGCTCCTTCTGCACGGCCTGGATCAGGTCGGCGATGACCTCGCGGGCGTCACCGACGATCGGCACGTCGGCGGCGCGGTTCTTGCCGATCTCGGCCGGGTCGATGTCCGCGTGGACGATCTTGGCGAAGGGCGCGAAGCTGTCCAGCTTGCCGGTGACGCGGTCGTCGAAGCGGGCGCCGAGGGCGACGATCAGGTCGGCCTTCTGCAGGGCGGTGACGGCGGCGACCGAGCCGTGCATGCCCGGCATGCCCAGGTGCTGCGGGTGGCCGTCGGGGAACGCGCCGAGCGCCATCAGCGTGGTGGTGACGGGCGCGCCGGTCAGCTCGGCGAGGACCTTCAGCTCGGCGGTGGCCTTGGCCTTGAGCACGCCGCCGCCCACGTACAGCACGGGCCGGCGGGCGGCGGTGATCAGCTTCGCGGCCTCGCGGATCTGCTTGGCGTGCGGCTTGGTCACGGGCCGGTAGCCGGGCAGGTCCATGGCCGGCGGCCACGAGAAGGTCGTCCTGGCCTGGAGGGCGTCCTTGGCGATGTCGACCAGGACCGGGCCGGGGCGGCCGGTGGAGGCGATGTGGAAGGCCTGCGCGATGACCCGCGGGATGTCCTCGGCCTTGGTGACGAGGAAGTTGTGCTTGGTGATCGGCATGGTGATGCCGACGATGTCCGCCTCCTGGAAGGCGTCCGTGCCGATCGCCTTGGACGCCACCTGGCCGGTGATCGCGACCAGCGGCACCGAGTCCATGTGCGCGTCGGCGATCGGGGTGACCAGGTTGGTGGCGCCTGGGCCGGAGGTCGCCATGCAGACGCCGACCTTGCCGGTGGCCTGCGCGTAGCCCTCGGCCGCGTGGCCCGCCCCCTGCTCGTGCCGGACCAGGACGTGGCGCACCTTGGTCGAGTCCATCAGCGGGTCGTACGCCGGGAGGATGCAGCCGCCGGGGATGCCGAATACCGTGTCGGCGCCGACCTCCTCGAGAGAGCGGATGAGGGACTGCGCGCCCGTGACGTGCTCGGGGGCGGAGTGCTGTCCTCCGGATCGGGGCCGGGGCTGCGGGTGGTGGGCCCCGGTGGCCTGCTCGGTCATCGGCAATCTCTTCTCAGATGCTGAGGGTTTTTGCGAGGTTTGGGCGGTGCTGTTCTGCCGCACAGCAGGTGCTGGTGCAACAAAAAACCCCTCGTGCCGAAAGGCAAGCGAGGGGAGCGCGCCGGGTGGGGTCGCTGAGCGGTCGAGGCTCAGCGTCAGCCGACGCGCTTTCCAAGTACGAGAATTCGGGTGCGCATGGCACTGACCCTCCCCCCGGCACGCACTCACTGTCAAGTGGGTGGGACGGGAGTCTCATTATGTGAGCGGAGGGCCGTGCCGCCACCGATGACGGCGGACATCCCCGAGCTGTACAGACGCGGGGCGCCGCCCGCGAACGCCGGCTCGGCCGGCCCGTCGGGCACCGGGTAGCTGCCGACGGCGAGCGCGCGGCGCAGCCGGTACTCGTCGAGCGGCCCGGAGAAGGCCATGCCCTGCCCGTGCGTGCACCCCATCGCGCGCAGGGCGACCACCTGCTCGGGCAGGTCGACCCCTTCGGCCACGGACTGCAGGCCCAGGTCGCCGGCGATCCGCAGCAGCCCGCTGGTGATCTTGTGCAGGCGGGCGGACTCGACCACGCCGTCGACGAGGTCGCGGTCGAGCTTGAGCACGTCCACGGGCAGCCTCCGCAGGGCCGTGATCGCCGCGTAGCCGCTGCCGAAGCCGTCGAGCGCGATCCGTACGCCCACGCGCCGCAGAGCCGCCAGGCGCCGCTCCAGCTCGTCCATCGAGACGCGGGGGTCGGTGTCGGACAGCTCTATGACAAGCGCGCCGGACGGCAGCCCGTGCCGGGTGAGCAGCGCCTCGATCGAGCCGAGGGGCATCGAGGTGTCCAGCAGCCGCCGGGCGCTCATGCGGACGACGACCGGCACGGCCGGCCCCGTGGTGTGCCGCTCGGCGGCCTGCTCGACCGCCTCCTCGATCATCCAGCGGCCCAGTTCGGCCGTCCTGCCGCCGTCCTCGGCCACGCGCAGGAACTCCGCGGGGGTGAAGAGCACCCCCTGGGAGGAGCGCCAGCGCGCCTGTGCGGCCACCGACGTGATCCGGCCGTCCTCCAGGCACACCACCGGCTGGTGCAGCAGGGCGAACTCGCCGTCGTGCAGGGCGGCCCGCAGGCGGGTGGCCAGTTCGGCCTTGCGTACGACGTCCTGCTGCATCTGCGGCCGGTACAGCTCCACGCGCCCCTTGCCGCCGGCCTTGGCCCGGTACATGGCCAGGTCGGCGTTGCGCAGCAGCTCGCCCGCGCCGAGGCCCTGCTCGGCGAAGGCGACGCCGATGGAGGCGTTGACCCGGACATCGTTGCCGTCGATGAGGTAGGGCTGCGACAGCGTGGTCCGCAGGCGGTCGGCCAGTTCCAGGATGTGCCGCTCGCGGGCGTCCCGGTCGCGGGTGTTGTCCCCGACGATCAGGGCGGCGAACTCGTCCCCGCCCAGCCGGGAGGCGGTGTCGCCCTGCCGTACGGAGTCCTGCAGCCGGCGCGCGGCCTGGACCAGCAGTTCGTCCCCGGCCTGGTGCCCGATCGTGTCGTTGACGGCCTTGAAGCCGTCGAGGTCGATGAACAGCACCGCCGTGTTGCGCAGGGCCAGGCCCCGGTCGGAGGCGCGGCGGCCCGACAGGGCGTGCTGGACGCGCTTGGTGAACAGGGCGCGGTTGGGCAGGTCGGTGAGCGGGTCGTGTTCGGCGTTGTGCTGCAACTGGGCCTGCAACCGCACACGTTCGGTCACGTCGCGGCTGTTGAAGATCAGGCCGCCCTGGTGGCGGTTGACGGTCGACTCGACGTTGAGCCAGCCGCCGTCGCCCGAGCGGAAGCGGCACTCGATGCGCGTGGTGGGTTCCTCGACGGGGTGGGCGGCGAGGAAGCGCCGCACCTCGTGCACGACGCAGCCGAGGTCCTCGGGGTGGATGAGACCGGCCAGTTCCGTGCCCACCAGCTCCTCGGCGGGCCGGCCGTAGACCCCGGCGGCGGCGGGCGAGACGTATCTGAGGACACCGCTGGGGGCGGCGATCATGATGACGTCGCTGGAGCCCTGCACCAGGGAGCGGAAGTGGTTCTCCTTCTGGGCCAGTTCCTGGGTGAGGGTGATGTTGTCGAGCAGCATGATGCCCTGGCGCACGACGAGCGCGAGCACGACCGTGCCCCCGGTGAGCAGGACCACGCGGTCGACACTGCGGCCGTTGAGGACGTTGTAGAGGATCCCCAGGGTGCACACGGCGGCCGCGAGGTACGGCGTGAGGGCGGCCAGGGAGCCGGCGATGGGCCGGGCCGCCGCGTACCGCACGGTCTCGGTGCCGGGCCCGGCCGCCGGGGCCGGGTGCGCGCCGCCGCGCTGCCCGGGCACGTGCTCGTGGACCACGCGCGAGTGCCCCGCCGGTCCGTGCCGTTCCCGGTCCGGGTGGTCGCCGTCCGGGGTGCGCGGTGTGGCCCAGGGGGCGTAGGCCAGGAGCAGGGAGCCGGCGAACCAGCCCGCGTCGAGCAACTGGCCGGAGCGGTAGCCGTGGTGCAGCAGCGGAGAGGTGAACAGGGCGTCGCACATCACGGTCAGCGCGAGGGCGCCGATCGCGGTGTTGACCGCCGAGCGGTTCACGGCCGAGCGCCGGAAGTGCAGGGCGAGCACCATGCTGACCAGCGCGATGTCCAGCAGCGGGTACGCCAGCGACAGCGCGGTGTGCGCCACGCCCGGCCCTTCGGACTTCGCGGCCTGGGCGAGGGCGAGGCTCCAGGCCAGGGTCAGCAACGAGCCGCCGATGAGCCAGGCGTCGAGCCCGAGGCAGACCCAGCCGGCCTTGGTCACCGGCCGTTTGGCGAGCACGAGCAGCCCCACGATCGCGGGCGGCGCGAAGCAGAGGAAGAACAGGTCGGCGTAGCTGGGGCTGGGCACGGGCAGCCCCAGGACCACCTCGTACCACCCCCAGACCAGGTTGCCCAGGGACGCCATGGCCGAGGAGAGGCCGAACAGCAGCCAGGCGGGCCGGAAGCGGGTGCCGCGGCTGCGGGCGTAGAGGAAGCACGAGACGGCCGCGGTGGCGGCGGCCGCGCTCAGCCCGAAGTCGCCCATGATCAGGGCCAGTCGGTTCGAACCCCAGCCGAACGCGGCGCCGACGGCGTAGGCCGCGCAGGCCAGGGCGAGGACGATCTGGAGGGCCGGGCCCGGCCGGTGGCCGGTGGCCGGTGTACGGGGCGGCTGCGCGGTCCGGGACGGAGGCTGTGCCCGCAGCGTTCCGTCCAGCGTGGGGGTCGGGGGCGCGCTCACCGGGCCCTCCCGGTCCGCTCCGCGCCCGGGTCCCGCGGACCCCGGTGGACCGGCTGGGCCTGCCGTCGGGGGATGCCGGTCCTGCGGTGGTGGCTGTGCTGGGTGTGGTGGTCGCTGTGACGGGTGCGGTGGCCGCCGTGATGGGCGCGCCGGCCGCGGCCGCCCGCGGCCGTCCGCCCGGGTCGCCGTCGGCCGCCCCGCCCCGTCGGATCGCTCGTCCCTAGGCCGTGCATCGCCTGTCGCCCCCCTCACAGTCTGAAGTACTCGTCCCCGGCGCCGAACGGTCCCCGGCGCAACCCCTGTCGGGACGATACACCAGTCTCGTCACTCAGGGACATAGGTTCTCTACGCTCCGTGACGATCAACAGATATATGAGTACCCCCCGCAGCCGTAAGGTTGCGGACGGTACCCGAAGGTCGGTCAGTCGGTTGGTGCACCCGTCGTCAGAATCACGTTCCGGAGCGGCTCCCGGTTCACGTAACGGGTCAACTGGTCCGCCAGGAGCCGCCGGGCGCGCGGGAGGAACGCGGAGGTGGGTCCGCCCGCGTGGGGGCTGATGAGTACCCCCGGCGCACGCCACAGGGGGTGTTCGCGCGGGAGGGGCTCGGGGTCGGTGACGTCGAGGGCCGCGGTGATCCGGCCGCTGTCGACCTCGGCCAGCAGGGCCTTGGTGTCGACGACGGGTCCGCGGGCGACGTTGACCAGCAGCGCGCCGTCCTTCATGCGGGACAGGAAGTCGGCCCCGGCCAGGCCGCGGGTGCTGTCGGTGAGCGGGGTCGACAGGATGACGACGTCCGCTGCGGGCAGCAGCGCGGGCAGTTCCGTGAGCGGGTGCACCGGCCCGCGCGCCGTCGCGCGCGCGGAGCGCGCGACGCGCGCCACCCGCGCAACCTCGAACGGAACGAGCCGGTCCTCGATGGCGGCGCCGATCGATCCGTAGCCGACGATGAGGATGTTCCGGTCGGCCAGCGCGGGCCGGAACCCGCCGAGCCACTCGCCCCTGTCCTGCGCGCGGACGAAGTCGGGAACACCGCGCAGCGAGGCCAGGATCAGCGCCAGGGTGAGTTCCGCGGTGCTGGCCTCGTGCACTCCGCGCGCGTTGCACAGCCGCACGCCGGGCCGCAGCCGGCCCAGGCCCGGCTCGACGTGGTCGATCCCGGCGGACAGCGTCTGCACCACCTCCACCCGGCGCATCGCGGGCAGCGGACGTACGCACAGCGCACTGGGCTTCATGTAGGGGACGACGTAGAAGGCGCAGTCGGCCGGGTCCGCGGGGAAGTCCTGCGCACCGTCCCAGAAGTGGTAGTCCGGCCCCTCCGGGAGTCCGTCGATCTCGTCCGGCGGGATGGGCAGCCACACGTCAGCAGTCATGCTCCGGAGGCTATGTCAGGAGCGCGCCACGGCAGAGGTTAGGTTGGGGTGGCCGGAACAGGGAGGGTCACGACCACGTGGAGCGCAGGACGATCGGCGCGGGGGCACTCGCGGTGGGGGCCGTCGGACTCGGGTGCATGCCGATGAGCTGGGCCTACAGCGCCTCACGGCGGCGCGGCGACGAATCGCTCAGGGCGGTGCACCGGGCGCTGGACCTCGGCGCCTCCCTGCTGGACACGGCCGACATGTACGGCCCCTTCACCAACGAGCTGCTGCTGGGGCGGGTGTTGAAGGAGCGGCGCCCCGACGCCTTCGTCTCGACGAAGGTCGGGCTGCTCGTGGGCGACCAGCACATCGTCGCCAACGGCCGCCCCGGGTACGTGAGACGGGCCTGCGACGCGTCGCTGAGGCGGTTGCAGACGGACGTCATCGACCTCTACCAGCTGCACCGGGCCGACCCCGAGGTGCCCGTGGAGGAGACCTGGGGCGCGATGGCGGAGCTCGTGCACGCCGGCAAGGTGCGGGCGCTGGGCCTGTGCGCGGTGGGCGCCGGGTCCCCGCGCAGGGGCGGGGTCCGGCCGTACGA
The DNA here is from genome assembly GCF_042878735.1 of Streptomyces sp. NPDC003456. Taxonomy (NCBI): domain Bacteria; kingdom Bacillati; phylum Actinomycetota; class Actinomycetes; order Kitasatosporales; family Streptomycetaceae; genus Streptomyces; species Streptomyces sp. NPDC003456. Next base: position 849,584 of record NZ_JBIAOK010000004.1, on the reverse strand, counting down.
CGCGACCGTGCGGCAGCTGGAGCGCGTGCAGCAGGTCTTCCCGGTGAGCGCGGTGCAGGCGGAGCTGTCGGTGTGGTCGCCGGAGGCGCTGCGGACGCTGCTGCCGTGGTGCCGGGGCAGGGGCGTCGGCTTCCTCGCCGCGATGCCCCTGGGCAACGGCTTCCTGACCGGCCGGCTGCGGCCCGGCGCCGGGTTCGAGGCGGACGATCCGCGCGCCCGGCATCCCCGCTTCACGGGCGAGATGATGGCCGCGAACCAGCCGATCGTGGCGGGGCTGCGCCGCGTGGCCCGCCGGCACGGCCCCACCGTCACGCCCGCGCAGGTCGCCCTGGCCTGGGTCCTGGCCCAGGGCGAGCACGTGGTGCCGGTGCCGGGCACCAAGCAGGAACGGTGGGTCACGGAGAACTCGGCCGCGGCGGACCTGCGTCTGACCTCCGCTGATCTGCGGGAGCTCGCGGGTCTGCCGCCGGCCCAGGGGTCCTGGGACTGATGCGCGGCGCCCCGGGGAATCCGGGGGGCGCGGGTCCGCATCGCGTGATCGGGAACTTCCGCGCCGCGTGCGGTGTATGACAGGGAGAGGGACCCGCCCGTCGAAGGGACCGAGATCGTGCGACGTCGAGCCGTGCCGGCCGTCCTGGCCGCCGCCACGCTCCTGCTGACCGCCGGCTGCTCCTCCGGCGACGGGGACTCCCCCGGCCCGCAGGACAGCACCTCCGCGAGCCCAACCGGAGCGGGAGCGTCCGCCCCGCCGCGGCAGTCGGCCGAGGCGCCGCCCGCCAAGGGCTCGGTGAAGGTGCTGCGCACCGTCGCCGAGGGCCTGGACTCCCCCTGGGGTCTGGCCCCCGTCCCGGGCGGCGGCCTGCTCGTCTCCTCGCGCGACGAGGCGACCATCGTGCGGGTGGACGACAAGACCGGCAGGAAGACCGAGCTGGGCGAGGTGGCGGGGGTGTCCGCGGCCGGCGAGGGCGGCCTGCTCGGCATCGCCCTCTCCCCCGACTTCGCCTCGGACCGCATGATCTACGCGTACTTCACGTCGGCCTCGGACAACCGCATCGTGCGGATGCTCTACGACGACCGCAAGCCCGCCGGCGAGCAGCTCGGCGCGCCCGACACCGTCTTCAAGGGCATCCCCAAGGGCTTCGTCCACAACGGCGGCCGGATCGCGTTCGGCCCGGACAGGATGCTGTACGCGGGTACCGGCGAGAGCGGCGACACGGGCCTGTCCCAGGACAAGGACTCCCTGGGCGGCAAGATCCTCCGCCTCACCCCGGAGGGCGAGCCGGCCCCCGGCAACCCCCTCCCGGACTCGCCCGTGTACTCCTACGGCCACCGCAATGTGCAGGGGCTCGCCTGGGACGAGCGGCAGCGGCTGTTCGCCTCGGAGTTCGGGCAGGACACCTGGGACGAGCTCAACGCGATCGAGCCGGGCGGCAACTACGGCTGGCCGGAGGCGGAGGGCGCCTCGGACGACTCCGGCTACCGCAACCCGGTGGACCAGTGGTCGACGGGCGAGGCGTCGCCCAGCGGCATCGCGTACGCCGAGGGGTCGGTCTGGATGGCGGGCCTGCGGGGCAAGCGGCTGTGGCGCGTCCCGCTGGACGGCACGAAGGCCTCGGCGCAGCCGCAGCCCTTCCTGGAGGACGAGTACGGGCGGCTGCGCACGGTGGTCGCGGCGGGCGGCGACCGGCTGTACGTCATGACCAGCAACACGGACGGCCGGGGCAGCCCGAAGGACGGGGACGACAGGATCCTGGAGGTGCGGGTCCGCTAGCCGCGCCGGGTCGGCCGGCCACCCGGGGCCGACACGGGGCAGCGGCCGCCGCCAGGCATGGGCGAGCCGGGTCCGGGTCTACTCGTCGGGCTCGTCCGGCGGGCGTACGACGACCTTGCCGGAGGCCAGGTCTATCGGGCCGCGCCCGGGATCGCCGTCCCCGACGTCCTCCCGGGTCAGTTCCAGCCGGTTCTGCTCGTCCCGGGTGTGCTTGCGGCCGGGCGAGAACAGTTCCTCGAACACGTTGAACAAGTCGGCCTCCCCTGCGCCGCGCGCACCGCGACCTCCCTTCCAGCGTATGCCTCAGCCCGCCGGACCCGGCAGGAGCGTCTCGGCCGGGAACAGGCCGAGGCGGTGCGCCAGTGCCGCCGCCTCGCCCCGGCCGGCGACGCCGAGCTTGCCCAGGATGTTGGAGACGTGGACGCTCGCCGTCTTCGGGGAGATGAACAGCTCCTGCGCTATCCGGCGGTTGGTGTGCCCGGCGGCCACCAGCCGCAGCACGTCCCGTTCCCGGCTGGTCAGGCCGAGGGCGCCGGCCGGGTCCTCGTCGGCGGCCGTGGCCGCCGCGGTGGCGGGCACCAGCGGGAGCCGGGCCCGGCGGGCGAGCGCCCCGGCGGCCTCGGCGAGCGGCCGGGCACCGAGGTGGCGGGCGACGGCGTGGGCGAGGCGCAGCAGCTCCGTGGCGCGGGCGCGGTCGTCCTCCCCACCGTCGGCGAGCAGCGACTCGGCCAGGCGGTACCGCACGCGGGCGAGGTCGTAGGGCCGTCCCAGGGGTTCGAAGGCGGTGACCGCCCGGGACCAGGCGTCGGGGGCGCTCAGGCCCCGTGCGCGGTGCAGCTCGGCACGGACCCACTGCTCGTGCGCCAGCCAGACGGGGGCGTTGGTGGTGAGGCGCCTGACCGCCTCGAAGACGCTGTCGAGGACGTCGTCGCGGCCCTCCCGCGCGGCGGGCAGGGCGCGGGCGTCGGCCTCGGCGGCGGCCGCTTCGAGCAGCAGCGGCCAGGCGTAGCGCTGGGTGCCGGGCGGGAAGCCCGCCCGGAGGGTGCGGGCGAGTTCGGCGCGGGCGTCGGCCAGGCGGCCCTCCCGCGCGGCGACGGCCACGGTCAGGCAGGACAGCGGCAGGTCGTGCTGGGGCATGGGGTCGTGCGGCCCGTAGGCGGCCCGGCCCTCGGCCAGGTGCCGGGCCGCCTCGGCCACCCGGCCGCGGGCCAGGGCCAGGTACGCAAGGCTGTTGGCGGCCGATCCGTGGGGGCCGGCCGTCTGGCCGCGCCGCTGCGCGGCGGCAGCCGCCTCGGCGGCCTCGTCCCAGCGGCCCAGGGACAGGAGCGACTCGGCGAGGTTGCTCCAGATCCATGCCTCGGCGTCGCGCAGCCCCATCCTGCCGGTGAGCCGCAACCCCTCCTGGAGAACACCCACGGCCTCCTCGGACCGGCCGACGCCTTCGAGCACGGAGGGCAGGTTCACGTGGCTGCGGCCGACCATCGGGGCGAGGCCGCGGGTGACCACCTCCTCGCGCACGTCGTACATGTGGGCCAGTCCGGCGTCGAGCTGGCCGGCGTCGACCATGAGGCAGCCGAGGGTCAGCCGGGCGTGGGAGGCGATGTCGTCGGCGCCGACCATGCGCGCGTACTCCACGGCCCGCTCGGCCGCCGTCAGCGCCTGCGGCCCCGGCTCGCGGAGCATCGACCAGTGAGCGGCGGTGGCCAGCACCTCGGCGTGCACCTCGGACGGCGGCAGGCCGCGCACCAGCTCCTGCGCGGTGGCGATCTCCTTCCAGCCGTCGCCGCGGCCCAGGCCCTGCACCAGGCGGGAGCGCTGGATCCAGAACCAGGCGGCGCGCTGGGGGTCGGCGCTGCCCGGGCGCCGGCCGGGGGGCGCGGTGCCGTCCTCCTCCAGCAGGCGCAGTGCCCGCTTGGTGATCTTCAGGGCCCGTTCGCGCTCCCCGCAGAGCCGGCCCGCCACGGCCGCCTCGGCCAGCAGGTCGAGAAGGCGCAGGGCGGTGGTCGCCGGTTCGCAGCCGCACGGGGGGTAGACCTCGGTGTGGTCGACGGGGCGCAGGGTGCGGCGCACGTCCTCGGGGGCGGCGTCCCACAGCTCCATCGCCCTTTCCAGCAGGCGCAGTTGCTCGGCGTAGGCGTGCCGGCGGCGGGCCTCGACGGAGGCGTCGAGGACGGCGGGCAGGGCCTTGGCGGCGTCGTGCGCGTGGTACCAGTAGCTGGCCAGGCGGGTGGCGCGCTGGTCGGCGGGGACGAGTGCCGGGTCGGCCTCCAGGGCCTCGGCGTAACGGCGGTTGAGGCGGGAGCGCTCGCCGGGGAGCAGGTCGTCGCTGACGGCCTCGCGGACCAGGGAGTGCCGGAAGCGGTAGCCGTCGCCGCCGGGCGCGGGGGTGAGGATGGCGGCGTTGACCGCGGCCCGCAGCGCCTCGATGAGGTCGTCCTCGGCGAGCCGGGCGACCGCCGCGAGCAGCCGGTACTCGACGGTGGAGCCGCCCTCGGCGACGATCCGGGCGACCTGCTGCGCGGGCTCGGGCATCCCCTCGACCCGGACGAGCAGCAGGTCGCGCAGGGAGTCGGTCAGGCCCGTGCGGCAGCCCTCGTGGGCGGCGACCGCGAGTTCCTCGACGAAGAAGGCGTTGCCGTCGGACCGTTCGAAGATCGCGTCGACCTGGTCGGGTTCGGGTTCCTGCGCCAGGATGCCCGCGATCTGGCGGCCCACCTCCTCGCGGGTGAAGCGGCCGAGGTCGAGGCGGCGGACGGTGCGCAGCCGGTCGAGTTCGGCGAGCAGCGGGCGCAGCGGGTGGCGGCGGTGGATGTCGTCGGAGCGGTAGGTGCCGAGGACGACGAGGCGGCCGGTGCGCAGGGTGCGGAAGAGGTAGGCGAGCAGGTGGCGGGTCGAGGCGTCGGCCCAGTGCAGGTCCTCCAGGGCGAGGACGACGGTGTGTTCGGCCGCGACGCGTTCCAGCAGGCGGGCGGTGAGCTCGAACAGGCGGGCCATGCCGTCCTCGTCGTGCCGCCCGGCTGCGGACTCGCCCAGTTCGGGCAGCAGCCGGGCCAGTTCCTCCTCCTGGCCCCGGGCCGCGCCGGCCAGTTCGGCGGGCAGCTCCCGGCGCAGGGCGCGCAGGGCGGTGGAGAAGGGCGCGAAGGGCAGCCCGTCGGCGCCGATCTCCACGCAGCCGCCGAGTGCGACCACGGCGCCCCGGGCGCGGGCCGCGGCGGCGAACTCCTCGACCAGGCGGGTCTTGCCGACCCCCGCCTCGCCGCCCAGGAGCAGTGCCTGCGGTTCGCCATCGCCGCAGCGGGCGAGCGCGTCGTGCAGCGTGCCCAACTCCTCGGCGCGGCCGACGAACACGGGGCTGACGGACCTGGTCTCCACGGCCCCGAGCATCGCACGCGACTCCCCCGCCACGGCACCGGTTTTCCCGGCGGCGACAGCCGCCAGCGCACCGAGGCGACCGCCGGGCCGGGCGGGGGGTGAGGTGCCGGGGGCGGCGGACACGGCTGCCGAAGGGCTGCCGGGGGCGGCGGATGCGGCTGCCGAAGAGCTGCCGGGGGCGGCCGATGCGGCTGCCGAAGGGCTGCCGGGGACGACCGGCTCGGCGGGCTGCGGGGAACCGGGGAGATCAGGACCGGCACCCGGCCTGACGGCCGGGGCGGTCGGAGCGGGGGTTGTGGCTGTGCGGACGAGCGCACCGCCCCCGGAGGGTGTTCCGGGGGCGGTGCCGGTGCGGTCGGTCGTCGGTCGCGGGTTCCGGGACCCGCCGCGCGGGACCCGTCCCGGCGCGGCGTTCACGCCGGCCGGGCGGGGCGCGGACGGCGGAAGCGGCGGCTATGGCTCTCGTGCTCCGCCGAGTCCCGGTCCGTATCGCGGCGGGCGGCGCGGCGGGCCCGTTCGGCCTCGCGGACCCGGCGTTCGTGCTCGGCCCGGCTGATGAGGTCGGCGGTGCGCAGTCGCTGGAGCTCGTACTCGTACATGGTGTGTCCTCGCGGGGAGTCGGTCACGGAGTGTTTCTCGGTGATGACTCCACTGTCGTCCCCCGGGCGGGGCGGCCACATCGGGAGAGTTCCGCATCTCCGGCCGCCGTAGGGGCCTTAGGACACGCCTGAGGGGCCCCGGGTCGCCCGTAAGGTGCTCACGGACGGCCTAAGGCCCCTCGGTGGTCTGCGGCGGGTCAGCTCGCCGACGGCAGTCCGAGCAGGACGTCGGTGTACTTCAGCACGGCCAGGAACAGGCCGATCACGCCGAGCGCGACACCCGCCCAGGCGACCGACTTGACCCAGGGCGCCTGGACGCGTCCGGGCGTGCCGAACGCGGGACGGGCCAGCGTGACGACGCCGACGATCAGCGCGGTCAGCGCGAACAGGCCGGCCCACAGGGCGGTGGTCTGCCAGGCGTCGCCGTAGACGGCCTGGATCTGCTTGGCCACGCTCGCGTTCTGCGTGGTCTCCAGTTGGCCGATGAGGTTCTGGCGGGCGGCGGCCACCGTGCCGACCCAGCTGCCGGTGAGCGAGACGAGGCCCAGCGCGGCGGAGACCACGGCCGCGGCGCCCTGGCCGACGCCGGACGGGCGCTCCTGCTCGGTCGCCGCTTCCCCGGCCTCGTCCGGGGCCTCGTGCTCCTCGGGGGCCCCGGCCGCCGTCACCTCGTCGGACCCGGTGGTCCTCACCGCCTTCTCCTCGGTCGTGGCCTCGGCGGCCTCGGTCTCGTCCACTGCGTTCGTTGCCATGTCTCGCACCGTAGGGTCGCTGTCTGAGAAGTCTCTTAAGGAGCGTCGTCAGCGGCACGCGCGCGTGCGGCGCGCCACTCGGGCGCCAGCAGCGACCAGACTTCGAGATCGTGCCGTACGCCACGATAGGCGTGCGCCTCGCGCCGCACACCGTCGCGGCTCATGCCGAGCCGCCGCGCCACGTTCAGGCTGGGCCCGTTGCCGGCCGCGGCGACCCACTCGACGCGGTGGATGCCGCGCTCCTCGACCGCCCAGTCGATCAGCACCCGCATCGCCCGTGTGACCAGGCCGCGGCCGGTGGCGGCGGGCTCCAGCCAGCAGCCGACCTCGCAGCTGCCGTTCGCCGCGTCGAAGTTGAGGAACAGCACCCCGCCCACGAGCGTGCCGTCCAGCCACAGCCCGTGCAGGGAGCCCGTGTCGGCGGCGCGCATGTCCGCGTACCGCTGGAGCTTCGCCCGGGCCGAGGCCAGGTCGGTCTCGGTCGTGCCGAACGGGATGTACCGGCCGATGAAGTCCCGTCCGCGTTCCAGGTGGGCCAGGAACTCGGCGGCGTGCCAGGGCTCCAGGGGCCTCAGCTCTGCGTCGTCACCCAGGGATATCGCGTACATCCCGCTGCCGCTCCTCCTCCGCCAGGACGTCCGCCACCTCGGCGTCCGTCGCGGCGGCCAGCCTCTCATGGGTGGCACGCGTCTCGGGCGGCTCGATGCTGATGCGCGGCATGCACCGGTCGAGCCAGCGCGGCAGCCACCAGTTCGCGCCGCCCAGCAGGTGCATCAGGGCGGGGACCAGCAGGGTGCGCAGGACGAAGGCGTCCAGGGCGACCGCGGCGGCCAGGGCGATGCCGAACATGGCGATCACGCGGTCGCCGCTGAGCACGAAGGCCAGGAAGACGGAGATCATGATGACCGCCGCCGAGTTGATGACCCGGCTGGTCTCGGCGAGCCCGACGCGCACGGCCCGCCGGTTGTCGCCGGTCTCCAGCCACTCCTCGTACATGCGGCTGACCAGGAACACCTGGTAGTCCATGGAGAGGCCGAAGAGCACCGACACCATGATCACGGGCAGGAAGGGCTCGATGGGCCCCGCGCTGCCGAGGCCGAGCAGGTCGCTGCCCCAGCCCCACTGGAAGATCGCGACGACCACGCCGAAGGCGGAGGCGACGGCGGCGACGTTCATCGCGGCGGCCTTCAGCGGGATGCCGATCGACCGGAACGCCAGCAGGAGCAGCAGACAGCCCAGGCCGATCACGGCCCCGACGAAGACGGGCAGCTTGGAGACGATGACCTCGGCGAAGTCGTCGTAGCCGGCCGTCATGCCGCCGACCTGCACGTCGAGCGAGGTGCCCGACTCGGCGCGCGGCAGCACGTCCTCGCGCAGCCGGTCGACGAGGTCGCTGGTGCGCTGCGACTGCGGGGAGGACTCCGGTACGACGGTGAGGTACGCGGTGCGGCCGCCGGCGTCGAAGGTCACCGGGGTGACCGAGGCGACGCCCTCGGTGGTGCGCAGGGTGGCGTCGAGGTTGTCCAAGGCGAGCCTGTCGGCGGCGCCGTCGACCTCGGTGACGAGGGTGAGCGGGCCGTTCACCCCGGGGCCGAAGCCGTCGGCGAGCAGGTCGTAGGCCTGCCGGGTGGTGGTGGTCCGGGGGTCGTTGCCCTGGTCGGAGGTGCCCAGGTGCAGGGAGAACGTGGGCAGCGCGAGGACGGCCATCACGGCGAGCGCGACCACGCCGAGGAGCTTGGGGTGGCGCTCGACGAACGCGGACCAGCGGGCCGCGAAGCCGGTGGGCAGCTCGGGCTCGGGGCCGTGCTCGGCCAGCCGGCGGCGCTCACGGCGGCTGAGCGCGCGCATGCCGATCAGGGACAGCAGGGCGGGCAGCAGGGTCACGGACGCCGCGACGGTGAGGATCACCGTCAGGCTCGCCGCTATGGCGACGCCGTTGAGGAAGCTCAGCCGGAGGATCAGCATGCCCAGCAGGGCGATGCAAACGGTGGCACCCGCGAACACGACCGCGCGGCCGGTGGTCGCGACGGCGTTGGCGGCGGCCTCGGGGACGGACAGTCCGCGTTTCAGTCCGCGCCGGTGTCTGGTGACGATGAACAGCGCGTAGTCGATGCCGACGCCGAGCCCGACGAGCATGCCGAGCATGGGCGCGAAGTCGGCGACGGTCATGGCGTGCCCGAGCAGCACGATCCCGGCGTAGGCGGTGCCGACGCCGACCAGGGCGGTGGCGATGGGCAGGAGGGAGGCGGCGAGCGAGCCGAAGGCGAGGAACAGCACGACGGCGGCGACGGCCACGCCGACGATCTCGGCGAGGTGCCCGCCGGAGGACTGGGTGAGCGCCACGGCGCTGCCGCCGAGCTCCACCTGCAGTCCGTCGCTCTCGGCGGCCTCGGCGGTGTCGACGACCGCCTGGGCCTCGCTCTTGTCGATGTCCTCGGCCCGGTCGTCGAAGGTGACCGTGGCGTACGCGGTCCGGCCGTCGGCGCTGATGCGGCCGGTGCCCGGACCGTAGGGGCCGGCGACCGAGGCCACGCCGGGCAGGTCCTCGATGCGGTCCAGGGTGCGCGCCATGGTCTGCTCGACGTCGGGGCTGCGCACGCTGCCGGACGGCGTGTGCCACACGACGGTGTCGCTGTCGCCGCCGAGCCGGGGGAAGCCCTCGTGCAGCAGCTGGGTGGCCCGGCCGGACTCGGTGCCGGGGACCTCGTAGTCGTTGGAGTACGTCGTGCCCGCGACGGCGGCGCCGGTGGCGACGCCCGCGAAGGCGAGGAGCCACAGCAGAACGGTGACCAGACGGCGCTGGACGCACCAGCGTGCGAGGGCTGCCACGAACGTGCTCCCGGAGTTGCCTTGTGTGGATCTTTGACCGGGATCAGTCGGTGTGGAACTGAACAGCCCGCAAAGAACGCATGAGCAATGCAAAGCAACTCTTACAGGCGAAAGAGATCGTTTGCCGCTTTCGTGGGCTTATTCACAATGGCCGGGATCAGTCGAACTGGTCACCCAGCGCCATGATCATGACTCCGGCTATGAGCAGCCACAGGGCCCGCCGGGTCCGTCCCCGGGAGCCGAGCACGGCGGCCGCGGCGCAGACCGCGGCTCCGCCGGCGTAGGCGGCCGGGACGAGCGCGGGCACCGAGTGGACGAGGCGGAGCAGGGCGGCGGCCAGGCCGGCCAGCGTCAGGGCGGCGCCGGCACCGGCCGCCGTCCAGCGGGCCCGGCGGGCGTCCTCGAGGAGATCTTCGCCGTCCTCCGGAGAGTCCTCGGCGGCCGGCACGTCTTCGGCGTCGTCCTGCTCAGCGGCCGTCTCCAGGTCCTGCTCAGCGGCCGTCTCCGGGTCCCCTGTGCCGGCGTCGGATTCAGCGCGTCCACTCATGGCCGGAACGGTAGCGCGCCGGCCGGCGAAAACCGGATGCGGGGCCGGTCGTACGGCTGCCGGCTTCCCGCGCGACCCGGGTGCCGGCGGCGGTGGAGCCGCAGCGGGGCCGTGGAGGCCGAGGCCGCTGACCGGCCGGAGCGACCGGCTGCGGTGGTGTCGGCACCGGGTGACGGACGAGGGGGGATGCACCGGGTCCGGTGCATCCCCCCTCGGTCGCGTCGGCGCGAGGTGTCAGCCCTCGCTGACGCCGAGCTTGGCCAGGATCAGCTCCTTGACGCGCGCCGCGTCGGCCTGGCCGCGGGTCGCCTTCATGACCGCGCCGACCAGGGCGCCGGCCGCGGCCACCTTGCCACCGCGGATCTTGTCCGCGACGCCCGGGTTGCCGGCGATCGCCTCGTCGACGGCCGCCGTCAGCGCACCCTCGTCGGAGACGACCTTCAGGCCGCGCTTGTCGACGACCTCGTCCGGAGTGCCCTCGCCCGCGAGGACGCCCTCGATGACCTGGCGGGCCAGCTTGTCGTTCAGGTCGCCCTTCGCGACGAGCTCGGTGACCCGGGCCACCTGCTCCGGGGTGATCGCCAGCTCGTCGAGCGCCTTGCCCGACTCGTTGGCGCTGCGGGCCAGCTCGCCCATCCACCACTTGCGGGCGGACGCCGCGTCGGCCCCGGCCTCGATGGTGGCGACGATCGGCTCCAGCGCACCGGCGTTGAGGATCGCCTGCATGTCGGTGCCGCTGATGCCCCACTCCTCGCGGAGCCGGTTGCGGCGGACCAGCGGCAGCTCGGGCAGACCGGCGCGGATCTCCTCGACCCACTCCCGTGAGGGCGCCACGGGAACGAGGTCGGGCTCCGGGAAGTACCGGTAGTCCTCGGCCTCCTCCTTCACGCGGCCCGAGGTCGTCGACCCGGTGTCCTCGTGGAAGTGCCGGGTCTCCTGCACGATCGTGCCGCCGGAGGACAGCACGGCCGCGTGCCGCTGGATCTCGAAGCGGGCCGCGCGCTCCACGGACCGCAGCGAGTTGACGTTCTTCGTCTCCGAACGCGTGCCGAACTTCTCGGTGCCGTTGGGGCGCAGCGACAGGTTCACGTCGCAGCGCATCTGGCCCATCTCCATCCGGGCCTCGGAGACGCCGAGCGCCTTGATGAGCTCGCGGAGCTCACGGACGTAGGCCCGCGCGACCTCGGGGGCCCGCTCGCCGGCGCCCTCGATCGGCTTGGTGACGATCTCGATGAGGGGGATGCCGGCGCGGTTGTAGTCCAGCAGGGAGTGGGACGCGCCGTGGATGCGGCCGGTGGCGCCGCCGACGTGGGTCGACTTGCCGGTGTCCTCCTCCATGTGGGCGCGCTCGATCTGCACGCGGAAGGTCTCGCCGTCCTCCAGCTGCACGTCGAGGTAGCCGTCGAAGGCGATCGGCTCGTCGTACTGGGAGGTCTGGAAGTTCTTCGGCATGTCCGGATAGAAGTAGTTCTTCCGGGCGAAGCGGCACCACTCGGCGATCTCGCAGTTCAGCGCGAGGCCGATCTTGATGGCGGACTCGACACCGGTCGCGTTGACGACCGGGAGCGCGCCGGGCAGGCCGAGGCAGACCGGGCAGGTCTGCGTGTTGGCTTCCTGGCCGAGGGCGGTCGAGCAGCCGCAGAACATCTTGGTCTTGGTGCCGAGTTCGACATGGACCTCGAGGCCCATGACGGGGTCGTACGACGCGAGTGCGTCCTCGTACGACACCAGGTCGGTCGTGGTGGTCACGGTGAAACTTCCCTCTCAGCCCAGCAGGACGTCGTCGTCGCCCAGCCGCTTCAGCTCGCGGTAGAGAATGGCCAGGTTGGTGACGACCGCGGCACCGGTCACGACGGCGTCGAGCAGCCGCAGCGTGTCGTTGTCTCCGCGGGCCTTCTTGATCTGCTTGTAGACACCGACGGCGCCGAACGCCGACGTGGCCATCGAGACGTACAGACCGGACTTGGACTTCTTGAAGCCCTTGGCCTTGGACAGTGCGCTCACAGCGACGGAGCCTCCTCGATCAGCGGGTGGCCCCACTTTTGCACGAAGGCGGCCTCGACGGCGGCGCCCACCTTGTACAGGCGGTCGTCCTTCATGACGGGGGCGATGATCTGCAGACCGACCGGGAGGTTGTCCTCCGGGGCGAGGCCGCACGGCAGCGACATGGCCGCGTTGCCCGCCAGGTTGGTCGGGATGGTGCACAGGTCGGCGAGGTACATCGCCATCGGGTCGTCGGCGCGCTCGCCGATCGCGAAGGCGGTGGTCGGGGTCGTCGGGGAGACGATCACGTCGACCTGCTCGAACGCCGTGTCGAAGTCCTGCTTGATCAGCGTGCGGACCTTCTGGGCGCTGCCGTAGTAGGCGTCGTAGTAGCCGCTCGACAGGGCGTACGTGCCGAGCATGATGCGGCGCTTGACCTCGGGGCCGAAGCCCGCCTCACGGGTGAGGGAGGTGACCTCCTCGGCGGAGTGCGTGCCGTCGTCGCCGACGCGCAGGCCGTAGCGCAGGCCGTCGAAGCGGGCCAGGTTGGAGGAGCACTCCGAGGGCGCGATCAGGTAGTACGCCGACAGCGCCAGGTCGAAGGACGGGCAGTCCAGCTCGACGATCTCGGCACCCAGTTCCTTGAGCAGCTCGACGGACTCGTCGAAGCGCTGGATGACGCCGGCCTGGTAGCCCTCGCCGCGGAACTGCTTGACGACGCCGACGCGCATGCCCTGCACGCTGCCGTTGCGCGCGGCCTCGACGACCGGCGGGACGGGCTCGTCGATGGACGTCGAGTCGAGCGGGTCGTGCCCGGCGATGACCTCGTGCAGCAGGGCCGCGTCGAGGACGGTGCGGGCGCAGGGGCCGCCCTGGTCCAGCGAGGACGAGAAGGCCACCATGCCGTACCGGGACACCGCGCCGTAGGTCGGCTTGACGCCGACCGTGCCGGTGACGGCGGCGGGCTGGCGGATGGACCCGCCGGTGTCGGTGCCGATGGCCAGGGGCGCCATGTGCGCGGCGAGCGCGGCGGAGGAGCCGCCGCCGGAGCCGCCGGGGATCTTCGTCAGGTCCCAGGGGTTGCCGGTCGGGCCGTAGGCGCTGTTCTCGGTGGAGGAGCCCATGGCGAACTCGTCCATGTTGGTCTTGCCGAGGATGACGACGTCGGCGGCCTTCAGCCGCTTGGTGAGCGTCGCGTCGTACGGCGGGATCCAGCCCTCGAGGATCTTCGAGCCGACGGTGGTCGGGATGCCCTCGGTGGTGAAGATGTCCTTCAGCGCCAGGGGGACGCCGGCCAGCGGGCCGAGCTTCTCGCCGCGCTCCCGCTTCTCGTCGACGGCGCGGGCCTGGGCGAGGGCACCCTCGCGGTCGACGTGCAGGAAGGCGTGCACCTTCTCGTCGACGGCCTCGATGCGGGCGAGGTGGGCCTCGGTGACCTCGACGGCCGTGAGCTCGCCGGAGGCGATCTTCGCGGCGGTCTCGGCGGCGGTGAGCTTGATGATGTCCGTCATGACTTCCTAGTCCTCCCCCAGGATCTGCGGCACCTTGAAACGCTGCTGCTCCTGGGCCGGGGCGCCGGAGAGCGCCTGCTCGGGGGTGAGCGACGGACGGACCTCGTCCGCCCGCATGACGTTCGTCAGCGGGAGCGGGTGCGAGGTCGGCGGTACGTCTTGGTCGGCGACCTCGCTGACGCGGGCGACCGCGCCGATGATGTCGTCGAGCTGGCCTGCGAAGTGGTCGAGCTCTTCGGGCTTCAGCTCCAGACGCGCCAGCCGGGCGAGGTGGGCGACCTCCTCGCGCGTGATGCCAGGCATGCAGCGATCCTCTGGGGTGAGTGAACGGGTTTGGCCCAATCCTATGGGTCCGGGGCCGGTGACCGTGAAACGGTTTGGCGCGCCCGCGGCCGACGGAGGAGCCCGGGCGTGCCGCTACTCGTCGGCCGTCGCCGCCGGCAGGGCGGCGCGCGGGCGCTGCCATCCCCGCGGTCCGCGGGCCCGCAGCCATGCCGTGGTCTCCTCGGGCGGCATCGCCGCAGCGACCAGCCATCCCTGCACGGCGTCGCAGCCGAGGTCGCGCAGGCGCTCCCAGGTCTCGTCGTCCTCGACGCCCTCGGCGACGACGAGCAGTCCGAGGGAGTGCGCCAGGTCGACCGTGCAGCGCACGATCTCGGCGTCCTCGGTGTCGATCGCGAGCCGGGCCACGAACGAGCGGTCGATCTTCAGTTCGCTGACGGGCAGCCGGCGCAGGTGCACCAGCGAGGAGTAGCCCGTGCCGAAGTCGTCCAGGGACATCCTCACGCCGTGCCCGGTCAGCGCGTTGAGGGTGTCGGCGGCGCGCTGCGGGTCCTCCAGCAGCACGTGCTCGGTGATCTCCAGCTGGAGCGCTCCCGCCGGGACGCCGTGCCGGGCCAGCCGGGCGGCGACGGAGCCGGCGAAGCCGGGGGTGTGCACGTCGCGCGGGGAGACGTTCACCGCGACCGGCACGAACAGGCCCTGCTCGCGCCAGCGGGCGACCTGGCCGAGCGCCGTCTCCAGGACGTACTCCGTGAGGTGGGGCATCAGGCCGGAGGACTCGGCGATGGCGATGAACTCGTCCGGCGGCACCTTGCCCCGCTCCGGGTGCACCCAGCGCACCAGGGCCTCCAGCCCCGCGACCTGCCCGTCGAAGCGGACCTTGGGCTGGTAGTGCAGCTGCACCTCGTGCGCGTCGAGGGCGCGGCGCAGGTCGCCCAGCAGGCCGAGCCGGTCGGGGGTGTTGGAGTCCCGCTTGGACTCGTAGACCTCGACGCCCGTGCGGTCCCGCTTCGCCTGGTACATCGCCACGTCCGCGCGGCGCAGCAGTCCTTCGGCGTCCAGGGCGTGGTCGGGGAAGACGGCGACCCCGGCGCTGGCCTCCAGCACGAGGGTGAGGCCGTCGAGGTCGAGCGGGGAGCTGAGCGCGGCGACGAGGGTGCGGGCGACGCGGGTCGCGGAGGTGGTGGAGTCGGCGACCGGCAGTAAGACGGCGAACTCGTCGCCGCCGAGCCGGGCGGCCTCGGCGCCGCGCGGCAGGGCCACCCGCAGCCGGTCGGCGATCTGCAGCAGCAGCCGGTCACCGGCGAGGTGGCCCAGGGTGTCGTTGACCGACCGGAACCGGTCGAGGTCGATCAGCATCAGGGCGGCGCGGGCGTCGATCCGCTCCGCGTCGTCCAGCGCGGTCCAGATCCGCTCCAGCAGCCACTGGCGGTTCGGCAGCCCGGTCAGCGGGTCGCGCAGCTGCTCCTCCGCCCGGGCCCGGGCTATCCACAGGGTGGAGTCCAGGGCCACGAGGGGGATGGCGAACAGCGGCAGCAGGATCGGTTTGGCTACGGCCACCACGCACACCAGCGGCGCGATCCCCAGCAGTGCGACGGCGACCAGGCCCTGCCGGACCAGGGCGGTGCGGGCGACGGTGGGCAGGCCGGGGCGCGGGGCGTGCAAGTACCAGAGCAGGACGCGGGTGACGGCCAGGTAGGCGACGGCGACCAGGGCGACCTGCGGCCCGGTGGCCAGGGTCCAGGAGGCGGGGTCCGCCGGGGACTCGACCGAGGGAACGGTGCCGAAGGCGGCCAGCACCAGGGCTCCGGCGCCGATGCCGAGCAGGTCGACGGCGCCGTGCAGCACGCCCTGGCGCCAGCGGTTGCGCCGGGCGACCCCGACCAGGACGACGACGGTGAGGCTGACCATGCCGGCCGGGACCCAGCCGTACAGCAGCAGCACGGCGAGGGTGAGGGCGGCGCCCGAGCCGGTGCCGCCCCACCAGCGGGAGCGGCCGAGCATGACGAGGTGGCCGACCACGATGCCGGTCAGCACGGCCAGCGACCAGCCGGCCGTGCCCGACGGGAAGAGGGCGTGGCCGCCGGTGAAGGCGCGCTGGAAGCCGGCGCCCAGGACGAGCGCGGCCGCCGCGACGACGGTGGCGGGCAGGGCGGGCCAGGAAGGGTGCCGGTCGGTGTCCCCCGCGCCGAGGGCGCCGCGCGGCCGGTCGCCCGGTCCGGTCCCGCCGCGGCCGTCCGGCGCTGCGGCGCCCTCGCCGGTGGTGTGCCCGTCCGCGGTGTACCGTCCGGCGGCGCGCACCCCCGCGCCCGGACGTCCCGCCGGCCGGCCCGCCCCACGGACTGCGCGCCAGGCGACCGCCATGCGGCGCAGGCGCAGCCGTGAGCCCGGCACGGCGCTCTCGGTCGGTTCCATTCCCGTCCCTCTCACAGCCGGCGGTGCCCACGCCACGCGGGCCGGTGCCCGACAACCTCAACGGCCCGCGCTGGAAAACCTTTCCCCGTGCCCCTGCCCGAGCACGAAGATGCCCCGACCGCAGCTGGGCACGGCAGGCGCACATCTCAACAGTAGGCCGCGGAAGGCTTCCTCGGGCGGCGGTCGCCGACGGTTGCCCGAATGCGCCCTGGCCACCCGTATGCATCTGGTATGCGCCGAACGGGTGGCCTTCAACCGCTACTCCTCGGACGAAAGAGCGACTTCGGCCGCGGCTTCGGGTCCCTGTTCCAGCAGGACGCCGAAGCCTTCCTCGTTCAGAACCGGAACCTTCAGCTGCATCGCCTTGTCGTACTTGGACCCGGGACTGTCACCCACGACCACGAAGGACGTCTTCTTCGAGACAGAGCCGGTGACCTTCGCCCCGCGGCTCTGCAGGGCCTCCTTGGCGCCGTCCCGCGTGAAGTTCTCCAGGGTGCCGGTGACGACCACCGTGAGTCCTTCGAGGGGGCGCGGGCCCTCGTCCTCGCCGGTGCTCTCCTCCTCCATGCGGACGCCGGCGGCCTTCCACTTGCGGATGATCTCGCGGTGCCAGTCCTCGGCGAACCACTGCTTCAGGGAGGCCGCGATGGTGGGGCCGACGCCCTCGGTGACGGCCAGTTCCTCCTCGCTGGCCCGGTCGATCCGCTCGATCGAGCGGAACTCGCGGGCCAGCGCCTCGGCCGCGACCGGCCCGACGTGACGGATCGACAGGCTGGTGAGGATGCGCGCCAGGGGGCGCTCCTTGGCCGCGGCGATGTTCTCCAGCATGGCGAGCGCGTTCTTGCGGGGTTCGCCCTGCTGGTTGGCGAAGATCGTGGCGACCTTCTCCTCGCCGGTCTTCGGGTCGCGCTTGGGCAGGCCGCTGTCCGGGTCGAGGACGTAGGCCTTGATGGGCAGCAACTGCTCGACGGTGAGGTCGAACAGGTCGCCCTCGTCCGCCAGCGGCGGGGTCTCCGGCTCCAGCGGGGCGGTCAGCGCGGCGGCGGCGACGTAGCCGAAGTGCTCGATGTCGAACGCCTTGCGGCCGGCGAGGTAGAACAGGCGCTCGCGCAACTGGGCAGGGCAGCTGCGGGCGTTGGGGCAGCGCAGGTCGACGTCGCCCTCCTTCATGGGCCGCAGCGGTGTGCCGCACTCGGGGCACTCGCTCGGCATGACGAACTCGCGCTCGCTGCCGTCGCGCAGGTCGGCGACCGGCCCGAGGATCTCCGGGATGACGTCACCGGCCTTGCGCAGCACCACGGTGTCGCCGATGAGGACGCCCTTGGCCTTGACCACGTCCTGGTTGTGCAGCGTGGCGAACTCGACCTCCGAGCCGGCGACCGTGACCGGCTCGACCTGGGCGTACGGGGTGACGCGGCCCGTGCGGCCCACACCCACGCGGATGTTGACGAGCTTGGTGTTGACCTCCTCCGGCGCGTACTTGTACGCGATGGCCCAGCGCGGGGCGCGCGAGGTGGTGCCGAGGCGGCCCTGGAGGGGGATCTCGTCGAGCTTGACGACCACGCCGTCGATCTCGTGCTCCACGGAGTGGCGGTTCTCGCCGTAGTAGGCGATGAACTCCCGTACGCCTTCCAGGCCGTCGACCACCCTGTTGTGCCGGGAGGTGGGAAGGCCCCAGGTCTTGAGCAGGTCGTAGGCCTGGGACAGGCGGGTGAGGCCGCTGAAGCCCTCCAGGGCGCCGATGCCGTGGACGACCATGTGCAGCGGGCGGGTGGCGGTGACGCGCGGGTCCTTCTGGCGCAGCGAACCGGCCGCCGCGTTGCGGGGGTTGGCGAAGGGCTTGTCGCCGGCCTCGACGAGGCGGGCGTTCAGCTCCTGGAACTTCTCCATCGGGAAGTAGACCTCGCCGCGGATCTCCACGAGGTCGGGGACGTCGTCGCCGGCGAGGCGGTCGGGGATCTCGGCGATGGTGCGGACGTTGGGCGTGATGTCCTCGCCGGTGCGGCCGTCGCCGCGGGTCGCGGCGCGGGTGAGGCGGCCGTGCTCGTAGGTGAGGTTGACGGCGAGGCCGTCGACCTTCAGCTCGCACAGGAAGTGGTAGGTCTGCTCGCCCAGTTCGCGGGCGATGCGCTCGGACCAGGCGGCCAGCTCGTCGTCGTTGAACGTGTTGTCCAGGGAGAGCATCCGCTCGCGGTGCGCGACGGCCGTGAACTCCGTCTCGTAGGACCCGGAGACCTTCTGGGTCGGGGAGTCCGGGGTGCGCAGCTCGGGGTGCTCCTCCTCCAGTGACTCCAGGGTCCGCAGCAGCTGGTCGAACTCCGCGTCGCTGACGACGGGAGCGTCCTTCACGTAGTAGCGGAAGCGGTGCTCCTCGATCTGCTCCGCGAGGCGCGCGTGCTTCTCCCGTGCCTCGGCGGGCACCGTCGTCGTCTCCGCTTGCTTGTCGCCGGCCACCGTGTCGTCCTCCCGTTACTCTGGGTTGTCCGCGAGAGATCTCGCCGCCCTGGCGCAGTGGGCGAGAGCCGCGCGCGCGTACTGCGGGGAGGCCCCCGCCAGTCCGCACGCCGGGGTGACCGTGACCGCCTCCGCGAGAAGCCCCGGAGACAGCCCCAGCCTGCGCCACAGCGTCCTGACACCCATGACGCTACCGGCAGGGTCTGACAATGGGCCCTCCGCGGACGGGACGACACCGGCGAAGAGCCGGGTGCCGCCCTCCACCGCCTCGCCGATCGCGTCGTCGTCACGCTCGGTGAGCAACGAGAAGTCGAAGGAGACCGCCGCCGCCCCGGCCCGGCGGAGCAGGGCGAAGGGGACGTCCGGGGCGCAGGAGTGGACGACGACGGGCCCGTCCGGGTGCACCGCGACCAGGTCGCGCAGCGTCTGCTCGGCGACCTGCCGGTCCACGGACCGGTGCGTGCGGTAGCCGCTGGCGGTCTTCACCTGCCCGCGCAGGACGGCGGTGAGGGACGGCTCGTCGAGCTGGAGCACGAGCTGCGCGCCCGGGATCCGCCGCCGCACCTCGGCCAGGTGCTCCCGCAGCCCCTCGGCGAGGGAGGCGGCCAGGTCCCGGCAGGCGCCGGCGTCGGACAGGGCGGCCTCGCCGCCGCGCAGCTCCAGGTTGGCCGCGAGGGTCCAGGGCCCGACGGCCTGGACCTTCAGCGGTCCCCGGTACTCCTGGGTGAACTCCTCCAGCGCGTCGAGGTCCTCGCCGAGCCAGGAGCGGGCCCGCCTGGTGTCGCGGCCGGGCCGGTCCCCGAGCCGCCAGCCGCTGGGCTCCACGCGCGCGTACAGCTCGACCAGCAGGCCGGCGGTGCGTCCGATCATGTCCGCGCCGGGGCCCCGGGCGGGCAGTTCGGGCAGGAAGGGGAAGTCCTCGAAGGTCCCGGTGACCGCCCTGGCGGCCTCCCGGGCGTCGCCGCCGGGCATGGACCCCACGCCGGTGGCGGCACCGAACCTGAACTGGCTGTTTTCGCTCACCGCAACAGCCTAGTGAACGGCGGGCCGCGCTCAGGCGCCCGGCCGCACCGTCAGGTCGTTGACCTCGGCGTCCCGCGGCAGGTCCAGGGCCATCACGAGGGTGGTGGCCACCGACTCCGGGTCGATCCAGCGCGCGGCGTCGTACTCCTTGCCCTCCTGCTGGTGGACCTTGGCCTGCATGGGGCTGGCCGTGCGGCCCGGGTAGACCGAGGTGACCCGCACACCGTTGCCGTGCTCCTCGTGGCGCAGCGAGTCGGCGAGGGCCTTCAGGCCGTGCTTGGAGGCGGCGTAGGCGGACCAGCCGGCGTGCGCGTTGAGTCCGGCGCCGGAGTTGACGAACACCACGTGGCCGCGGGCGGCGCGCAGCTGCGGCAGGAAGTGGCGGGTCAGCTCCGCGGGGGCGACGAGGTTGACGTTGAGCTGGTGGCGCCAGGTCTTGGGGGTGAGCTCGCCGACCGGGCCGAGGTCGACCACCCCGGCGATGTGCAGCAGGGAGTCCACCCGGTCCGGCAGCGACTGGTGGGAGAAGGCCCAGGACAGCCTGTCGGGGTCGGCGAGGTCGCCGACCAGGGTCGTCGCCCCGGGGAACGCGGCGGCCAGTTCCTTGGCGCGGCCCGCGTCGCGCGCGTGCAGCACGAGGGCGTCCCCGCGCGCGTGCAGGCGGCGGGCCACGGCCGCGCCGATGCCCGAGCCGGCTCCGGTGATCACATGAGTAGCCATGGGCGCCATGCTCGCATCAGCCGGGCACCGCACCGGTGACCGGGCCGCGCCCGGCGCCTGCGGGGCCGCCCCGGCACCTGGCCGGCCGGGGTCAGACGATGCCCTGGCTCTCCTCCAGGTAGGCGAGCGCGCCGGCCGGCTCCTCGGCGAAGAAGACCAGCTCGCCGAGCGGGCGGGGCAGGAAGCCCTCCGCCTCCATGCGCCGGAACTGCTCCTTCAGGCCGTCGTAGAAGCCGGCCGTGTTGAGCAGGACCACCGGCTTGTCGGTGTGCCCGTGCTTCTTCAGTTCCAGGATCTCGGTCGCCTCGTCGAGCGTGCCGGTGCCGCCGACCATGACGACCACGGCGTCGGCCTTCTCCAGCAGCAGCTTCTTGCGCTCGGCGAGGTCCTCGGCGATCACCATCTCGTCGACGCCGGGGCGGGCGGTGGCCGCGAGGAAGCGCACGGACACGCCGGTCAGCCGGCCGCCCGCCTCCTGCACGCCGTCGGCGACCACCTTCATCAGGCCGACGTCCGAGCCGCCCCACACGAGCGTGTGCCCGCCCTTGCCCAGCAGTTCGGCGAACTCGCGGGCGGGCCGGGTGTAGCGCTCGTCGAGGTCGGCGGCGGAGAGGAAGACGCAGATGTTCATGCGCCCACGGTACGGGCCCGGCCGGCGGCGACGGTGAGGCGCATCTTGGACTGCCGGTGCGGCAGCCGCTCCCAGTCGTCCATGAACCGGGCGTCCAGGCCGTGCCGGGCGGCGAGTGCGGTCAGGGTGCGGGTGCGGTAGTAGAAGTCCTCGCGCAGCACCTGGTGCTCCTCTCCCTCCGTCCGGTCGAAGGTGAAGTCGAAGAACCCGCCGGGGGCGAGGATGCGGCCGACGTGGGCGAAGCACTCCTCGATGACGTCCGGCGGGGAGTGGGAGAAGACGCTGTGCGCGTGCACCACGTCGAAGTGCCCCTCGGGCAGGAACGCGAAGGTGAGGTCGCCGGCGAGGGTCAGGTGCGGCAGTTTGTCCTGGAGCTTGTCGGCCACCAGGGTGTCCTGGGCGGCGAGCAGGATGTCCGGCGAGATGTCGATGCCGTAGTAGTTGCCGGTGTCGAGGT
The DNA here is from genome assembly GCF_042878735.1 of Streptomyces sp. NPDC003456. NCBI lineage: Bacteria > Bacillati > Actinomycetota > Actinomycetes > Kitasatosporales > Streptomycetaceae > Streptomyces > Streptomyces sp. NPDC003456. The sequence goes on along the minus strand of NZ_JBIAOK010000004.1, from coordinate 828,238 downwards.
GGCCGATGAACAGCCGCCCGGCGCGCAGGTTGCCGCAGCCGATGTCGAGCATCCGGTGGTGGGGCCGCAGGCCGTGGCCGACGAGGTAGTCGAACTGCAGGCGCCCGATGCGCTCCCACTGCTCGTGCGAGGGGTTGTGGCCCACCGCGGCCTCGACGCTGCGGGCCGCGTCGGAGGCCATGACGGCCCGGTAGTAGGCGATGTGGTCGCGGTGGCGCAGCCGCAGCAGGGCGTCCCGAGCCGCGCGCCGGGCGTGCGCGGGGACGCGCTCGGGGTGGCGCAGGGCGTAGCGGACCTGGTGCAGCAGGCTGGAGCGGTTGCCGGACGGGTCCGTGGCGCGCATGGGGCCTCCTGCGGCAGGGGGAAGAACTCCGCTTCAGCGTGCGCTGTAGGCGAGGAGTCGGCTACCCGAGGAGGGGCGATCGTGACGACAGGACACCGGATCACCGTGGAGCGGAGCGACCGGCACGTGCGCGTGGTGCACGGCGGGGAGGTCCTCGCGGACAGCGACCGGGCGCTGGTCCTGCGCGAGACGGGCTGTCCGGAGCGGTACTACATCCCGCCCGAGGACGTGCGCCTGGACCTGCTGACGCCGTCGGGCACGCGGACGTACTGCCCGTTCAAGGGCACCGCCGCCTACTGGTCGCGGCCCGGCGCGGACGACCTCGTCTGGGCGTATCCCGACCCGAAGCCGGGTGTCGCCGGGATCAGGGATCACCTGTGCTTCTACGAGGTGGAAGTGGAGTGATCGGCTGACGCGCGGCTGGCCTCACCGATGAAGCCGGTGCGGTGCGGCAGTCTGCATGGGCATGGACAAGAAGACCCTTTCGCGCGACGGCACCCGCATCGCCTACGAGAGCACCGGGCAGGGCCCCGTGGTCGTGCTGGTGAGCGGCGCGATGTCGACGGGCGGCACCCTGGCGCCGCTGGCCGTGTCGCTCTCCGAGCGTTTCCGGGCCGTCGTCTACGACCGCCGGGGCCGCGGCGCCAGCGGCGATACCGCGCCCTACGCCGTGGAGCGTGAGGTCGAGGACCTGGCGGCGGTGATCGAGGCGGTGGGCGGCGAGGCGTTCCTGTACGGCATCTCCTCGGGCGGGGCACTGGCGCTGGAGGCGGCGGCGGCCGGACTGCCGGTGCGGCGCGTCGCGGTGTACGAGACGCCGTTCGCGATGTCCGAGGAGGGCGCGAAGGAGCGCGCGGAGTACACCCGGAGGCTGACGGAGGCGCTCGGCGAGGGCCGGCGCGGGGACGCGGTGGAGCTGTTCCTGCGGCTGACCGGCCTGGCCGAGAACGTGATCCAGGGCGCCCGCCAGTCCCCGATGTGGGCCGGCATGGAGGCGATCGCCCCGAGCCTGGCCTACGACGACGCCGTGATGCGCGACGGCCGGGTCCCGCGCGACCGGCTGGGCGCGATCGGGGTGCCGGTCCTGGCGGTGGCGGGCGAGGCGAGCCCCGGGTGGCTGCGCGAGGCGGCCCGGGCGATCGCCGACTGCGTGCCGCAGGGCGCGTACCGGGCGCTGCAGGGCCAGACGCACATGGTGGAGCCGAACGTGCTGGCGCCGGCGCTGACGGAGTTCTTCGGCCGGGGCTGACCGGGCCCGCGCGCGTGGGCCCGGCCGATCGTCCTCGGCGGGTCAGGCCACCCCGGCCGTGGCCCGCGTGGTCGACGCGATGGTCGCCGAGCCCACCACGCGCGTGCCGTCGTACAGCACGATCGCCTGGCCGGGGGCCACGCCGCGCACCGGCTCGGCGAAGGTGACCTGCAGGGTGCCGTCGACCGGTACGGCGGTGACCTCGGTCTCGCCGCCGTGGGCGCGCAGCTGGGCCGTGTAGGTGCCGGGGCCGGTGGGGGCGGCGCCGCACCAGCGCGGCTTGATCGCCCGCAGCCCGGTGACGTCGAGGGCGTCGGCCGGGCCGACCGTCACGGTGTTGTCCACCGGGGAGATGTCCAGGACGTAGCGGGGCTTGCCGTCGGCGGCGGGCGTGCCGATGCGCAGCCCCTTGCGCTGGCCGATCGTGAAACCGTACGCGCCCTCGTGGGTGCCCAGCTTGTTGCCGGCCTCGTCGACGATGTCTCCCTCGGCCTTGCCCAGCCGCCGCGCCAGGAAGCCCTGGGTGTCGCCGTCGGCGATGAAGCAGATGTCGTGGGAGTCGGGCTTCTTGGCCACCGCCAGGCCGCGGCGCTCGGCCTCCGCGCGGATCTCGTCCTTGGTGGTGACGGTGTCGCCGAGCGGGAACAGGGCGTGGGCGAGCTGCCGGTCGTCGAGCACGCCGAGGACGTAGGACTGGTCCTTGGCCAGGTCGGAGGCGCGGTGCAGCTCCCGCGTGCCGTCCTCGCGGACGATCACCTTGGCGTAGTGGCCGGTGCAGACCGCGTCGAAGCCGAGGGCGAGCGCCTTGTCGAGGAGCGCGGCGAACTTGATCTTCTCGTTGCAGCGCAGGCACGGGTTGGGGGTGCGGCCGGCCTCGTACTCGGCGACGAAGTCCTCGACGACGTCCTCGCGGAAGCGGTCGGCGAGGTCCCACACGTAGAAGGGGATGCCGATGACGTCGGCGGCGCGGCGGGCGTCGCGGGAGTCCTCGATGGTGCAGCAGCCCCGCGCGCCGGTCCGGAAGGACTGGGGGTTGGCGGAGAGCGCGAGGTGCACGCCGGTCACGTCGTGGCCCGCTTCGGCCGCGCGGGCGGCGGCGACGGCGGAGTCGACGCCGCCGGACATGGCGGCCAGGACGCGGAGGGGGCGGGAGCGCTGCGGGGTCTCAGTCATAACCCCTCCAGGGTACGGGGGCGCGGGAACCGGGGCCGCCGGGTATCCGTTGACGATCACATGGGAGAGCGGAAGGCTTCGAAGGACGGCGACCGGAAGGTCGGCCGCCGCGCGCTGCTGATCGGCGGCACGGTGGCCGCGGCGGGTTCGGCCGTGCTGGCGCGTGACGAGCTGGCGCGGTTGTGGTGGCGCACCCCCGGTGTCGAGAAGCCCCGTGAGGAGGGCGAGGTCGACCACGCGGGCGCGCGCTGGGTGGCGGCGTCGGAGGCGAACTGGCGCCGGGCGGACCGGCCCGACGACTACGGCATCGACATGGTGATCGTCCATGTGACGCAGGGCAGTTTCGCCAGCGCGGTGAAGGCCTTCCAGGACCCGGGCCACCGGGCGGCCACGCACTACATCGTCCGCCAGGACGGCCACGTCACGCAGATGATCCGCGAGCTGGACGTGGCCTACCACGCGGGCAACCGCTCCTACAACGAGCGCAGTGTCGGCATCGAGCACGAGGGCTTCGTGGACCGCCCGCAGGATCTGACCGACGAGATGTACGAGGCCTCGGCCCGCCTCACCGCCCGGATATGCGCCCGCTACGACATCCCCGTCGACCGCGAGCACATCATCGGCCACGTGGAGGTCCCGGGCACGGACCACACCGACCCGGGCCGGCACTGGGACTGGGACCGGTACATGCGGCTGGTGCGCCGGGCGCGCACCGCGCCCGCCTGACCGGCCCGGCGTCAGAACGGGGCGGCCGGCAGGGCGACGGCGGGCGCCGGCCCCTGGCCGAGCGCGCCGCGCCACGACCGCGGGAACGACACGGCGAAGACGACGGCGGAGACGACCAGGAAGGCGCAGAGGAAGAGGACGAGCGTGCGCCCGGCGGTCTCGTCGCCGGTGTGCCAGACCACGACCCCGGCGGCGAGTCCGAGGCCGAGCAGCATGTTGTACACGGCGACCCCGGAGCGCCACAGCGTCACCTCGGGCGCGTCCGCCGTGGACGTGGTGAGGACGAGCCGGACCTGCGGGCGATGGTGGAGGAAGCGCTCCAGGACGCCCACGACGAGGTGGATCAGGGCGGCGAGCAGGGCGAGGAGCTGGATGACGGCGCTCACGTCCGGAGTGTCCGCCCGGCCGCGTGATGCGGCAAGGGCACGCGCCGGGGGCCGCGCGCGCCCTTCGTGCGCGCGGCGCGTTCCGCCGGGGGCCGGGACTAGGTGAGGCCCGCCGCCCGGGCCCGTTCCACCGCCGGGCCGATGGCCTTGGCCAGGGACTCGACGTCGGCCTCGGTGGAGGTGTGGCCGAGGGAGAAGCGCAGCGTGCCGCGGGCGAGGTCCGGGTCGGTGCCGGTGGCCAGGAGGACGTGACTGGGCTGGGCGACACCGGCGGTGCAGGCGGAGCCGGTCGAGCACTCGATGCCCTGGGCGTCGAGGAGCAGCAGCAGGGAGTCGCCCTCGCAGCCGGGGAAGGTGAAGTGGGCGTTGGCGGGCAGGCGTCCGGCCGGGTCCGGGTCGCCGCCGAGGACGGCGTCCGGGACGGCGCGCAGGACCGCGGTGACGAGTGCGTCGCGCAGGGCGCCGATCTCGCGGGCGAACCACGCGCGCTGTTCGGCGGCGAGCCGTCCGGCGACTGCGAAGGAGGCGATGGCGGGCACGTCGAGGGTGCCGGAGCGCACGTGCCGCTCCTGGCCGCCGCCGTGCAGGACGGGCACGGGGGTGTGCTCCCGGCCGAGGACGAGCGCGCCGATGCCGTACGGGCCGCCGATCTTGTGGCCCGACACCGTCATCGCGGCGAGGCCGGACGCGGCGAAGTCCACGGGGATCTGGCCGAAGGCCTGGACGGCGTCCGAGTGCAGCGGGACGCCGAACTCGGCTGCGACGTCGGCGAGTTCGCGGACCGGCAGGATCGTCCCGATCTCGTTGTTGGCCCACATGACCGTGGCGAGAGCCACGTCGCCGGGGTTGCGGGCGATGGCCTCGCGCAGGGCGTCGGGGTGGACGCGGCCGTGGGCGTCGACGGGCAGGTACTCGACGGTGGCGCCCTCGTGTTCGCCGAGCCAGTGCACGGCGTCGAGGACCGCGTGGTGCTCGACGGGGCTGGCGAGGACGCGGGTGCGGGCCGGGTCGGCGTCCCGGCGCGACCAGTACAGGCCCTTGACGGCCAGGTTGTCCGCCTCCGTGCCGCCCGAGGTGAAGACGATCTCGCTGGGGCGGGCGCCGAGGGCCTCGGCGAGCGACTCGCGGGCCTCCTCGACGGTGCGGCGGGCCTGTCTGCCCGATGCGTGGAGGGACGACGCGTTGCCGGTGGCACCCAGCTGGGCGGTGAACGCCTCAACCGCCTCCGGGAGCATCGGGGTGGTCGCGGCGTGGTCGAGGTAAGCCATGGTGAGCCCGATTCTACGGCTCCCCTCGGACGGGTCCCGGCGCGCGTCCGGCCGGACCCGGGCCGCTTCGCGCGCGGCGGTGCGCGGCGGTGCGCGGCGACGGCCCGTCGTCCACGGGCCCGGCAGCCTCGCGGCGCGGGCGGCTCGCGCGCGGGGCTACAGGCTCCAGGAGATGGAACTGTCGGCCTGCATGAAGGCCGCCAGGACCACGAGGTCGGCGATGCCGAGACCGAGTCCGAGGAGGGCGCGGCCGCGGCGCTCGGTGCCGCGCCACAGGGCGACGCTCGCCAGCACGATGGCGATGGGGCCGAGCAGGAGGTTCAGCACGAGCAGGCCGAGCAGGCCGAGGACGAAGGACGCGACGGCCATGCCGTCGGTGTCGCGGAGACCGGTGCGGCGCGAGGCCGGGGCGGTGAGCTGCATGGTGATCGACTCCCGGAGGGGGTGCGGTCGTGCGGCGGTCGGTGGTGGTCAGTGGGCCTGCGTGTGGCGGCGGCGGCCGCGCTCGCGCAGCGCGAAGACGGCGAGCCAGACGGCGATGACGACGCCCGCGCCGACGGAGAAGGTGAGCGGCGCGTGGGCCACGGTGCCCAGCAGGACACCCAGCAGCAGGAGCGCGGCGACGATGAACAGCACGGGAAACAGCTCCCTGAGTTCGGTGAACGATTGTGGTTACAGTTGTTCACTGACTTCCCAGTCTAGCGTCTCTCATGACTTTCCAATTCCAGAGAACAGTTGTTAACTGCATGGTATGAGTCACACCCTCGGGATCCGGCAGGCCCAGAAGCAGAAGACCCGTCAGGCGCTCCTCGACGCGGCCCTGGGGCTGCTGGAGGAGCAGAGCCTGAGCAGCCTCGGACTGCGTGAGGTCACCCGCGCGGTCGGGGTCGCCCCGACCGCCTTCTACCGCCACTTCCGCTCCACGGCGGATCTGGGCGTGGCCCTGGTCGAGGAGGCGCTGGGCAGCCTGCACCCGATGATCCGGACGACGGTGTCCGCGACGGGTGACCACGAGGAACGCGTCACGCGCGCCATCGAACTGATCGCCCGTCACGTCGACGGGTACCCCGCGCACGTCCGGTTCATCGCCCGGGAACGGCACGGCGGGGTCCAGCCGGTGCGCGAGGCCATACGGGAGCAACTGTCGCGGTTCGCCCGGGAGGTGAGGGACGAGCTGGCCAAGGACCCGGTGTCGCAGGGCTGGAGCGGGGACGACCTGCTGATGCTGGCCCACCTCTACGTGGACCAGATGCTGAGCACGGCGTCGCTGTTCCTGGAGACGCTGGAGGGTCCGCAGGAGGAGCGCGAGGACCGCAAGCGGCAGGTCGAGCGGGTGGCCGCGCGGCAGATGCGGCTGATCGGACTGGGCCGCCGTCATTGGCTCGATTGATACGCCCGCGAACGCACAGGGGCGGCGCGCCCGTTCACGAGCGCGCCGCCTCTGCCGTAGGGGAAGGCCCTGGCGGGCCGGCGGGGGTCAGCCCAGCCGCACCCGGGCCAGCTGCCGGGACTGCGCCACCAGCCGGTCCGCGCTGTCCCAGACCTCGGCGTCCTCCTCCAGGAAGCCGCCGGCGAGGTTGCGCGTGGTGATCGACACCCGCAGCGGGCCCGGGGCGGGGCGGCACCGCACGTGCACGGTCAGCTCGACGGTCGGCACCCAGCCCTTCAGCCCCATCTCGAACGCGGTCGGCGGCAGGGCGTCCACCGCGAGCAGCAGGGAGAGCGGGTCGGGGTCGCGCCCGTCCTTCAGGCCGAACCAGGCCCGCATCTCGCCCTTGCCGGACGGCTGCCCGAGGGCCCAGCCGAGGGTGGAGGGGTCGAGCTTGAGCATCAGGCGCTCGGTGATGGCCGAGCTGCCGTCGACGGGAGCGGGCCCGTCCTCGGGGCCGAAGCAGTGCTCCGGCGGCGGCATGGCGGGCGGCCGCGCCGTGGTGCGGACGTCGTCGGGCAGGGCGTCCAGGTCGCCGTAGGAGGCCAGGACGCGGATGCGCTCGACCTCGCGGCCCTCGTCGTCGTACTGCAGGAGCGAGGCCTGGCCGGTCGACAGGGTGCGGCCGGCGCGCACGACGTCCGTGCGGACCACGGCGGGACCGGGCTGGGACGCGGTCAGGTAGTGCGCCGAGACGGTGAAGGGGTCGGCGTGCGGCAGGGCGTCCGCGAGGGCGCGGCCGAGGACGGCCAGCAGGTAGCCGCCGTTGACGGCGCTGATGATCGTCCAGCCGGCGGACAGGTCGATGTCGTACACACCCGGCGCGCGGCGGGTCAGCGCGGTGTCGCGGTCGAACTCGCTGTCGCCGATCGTGGCCCGGACGGCCGGGGCGGAGGCTGCTTCTGGCATGGCTGAACAGTACAAGAATCAGCTACTAAGCGGTAGCTTTTGCGCTCTCCCCCGGGGTCGACGCCGGGCCGTCAGGGCAGCACGGGCTGTTCCTCCTCGCTCACCGTCGAGCGCCGGTGCCAGGCCCGCGGAGCCCGCCAGTGGTAGCGCATCGCCAGCAGGCGCAGCACGAAGGCGGTGATCACCGCCAGGGAGCTGGTGAACGGGTTGAGGGCGTCGTAACGGATGCACAGGGCGACCAGGGCGGCGCCGACGATCGCCGGGACCGCGTAGAGGTCGCGGTCCCAGCGCAGCAGGGAGGGCACCTCGTTGGCGAGGACGTCCCGCAGCACGCCCCCGCCCACCGCGGTGGTCAGCCCCAGGCCGGCGGAGGCGGTCAGGCCGAGCCCGTAGTCGTACGCCTTGGTGGTGCCGGCGACGCAGAACAGGCCGAGGCCCGCCGCGTCGAAGACGTTCACGGCGACCTGGATGCGCTCCACCTGGGGGTGCAGGAAGAACACCAGCAGCGTGGCGAGCAGCGGGGTGAGGAAGTACCCCAGGTCCGTGAAGGCGGCGGGCGGGACGGCCCCGATGACCAGGTCGCGGAAGAGCCCGCCGCCCAGCGCGGTGACCTCGGCGAGGACGGCCATGCCGAAGACGTCGAAGTTCTTGCGCACGGCCAGCAGCGCGCCGGAGATCGCGAAGACGAAGATGCCGATCAGGTCGAGCGTGTGCTGGACGGACGGACTGAAGAGTTGCTGGAGCACCCTTACATTCTTACGCAGTGGCCGACCCTTGCCTTCCGTTGAAAGGCAAGGAATCGGCCCTGCTTACTTGTCCTCGCTCTTGTCCACGCCCTTGGCGGAGTCCTCGCTCTTGGCGGAGTCCCCGCTCTTGGCGGTGTCCTCGCTCTTGGCGGCGCCCATGCCCTCGGCGGTGCCGGCGCCGGCCGGGGGCTCGTCCGCCGCCGGCTCGGGCGTCCGCCCCGGCGCGGCGAGCACCTCGTCGGCCACCAGCTCGGCGGCCTCCTTGGCGGCGGTGAGCAGCACGGTGTCCTGCGGCTGCTGGTCGGCGAAGTTCTCCGGGTGGTGGCAGGCGACCCGCTGGCCGGGACGCAGCTCCAGCAGCGGCGGCTCGGTCGTCCTGCAGATCTCCGTCGCCTTCCAGCACCGGGTGTGGAAGCGGCAGCCGCTCGGCGGGGAGATCGGCGAGGGCACGTCGCCCTTGAGCAGGATGCGCTCGCTCTTGGCCGACTTGCGCCGCGGGTCCGGGATCGGCACCGCCGACAGCAGGGCCTTGGTGTACGGGTGCATCGGCGACTTGTAGAGCTGCTCGCGATCGGCCAGCTCGACGATCTTGCCGAGGTACATCACCGCGATCCGGTCCGAGACGTGCCGGACGACCGACAGGTCGTGCGCGATGATCACGTACGTCAGGCCCAGCTCCTGCTGGAGGTCGTCCAGCAGGTTCACCACCTGCGCCTGGATCGACACGTCCAGCGCGGAGACCGGCTCGTCCGCCACCACCAGCTTCGGGTTGAGCGCGAGCGCGCGGGCGATGCCGATGCGCTGGCGCTGGCCGCCGGAGAACTCGTGCGGATACCGGTTGTAGTGCTCGGGGTTGAGGCCCACGACCTCCAGCAGCCGCTGCACCTCCTTCTTCACGCCGCCCTCGGGCGTGACGCCCTGGAGCCGGAAGGGGGCGCCGACGATGGTGCCGATGGTGTGGCGCGGGTTCAGCGACGAGTAGGGGTCCTGGAAGATCATCTGCACGTCGCGGCGCAGCGGGCGCATGCCGCCGACGCCGAGGTGCGTGATGTCGCGTCCCTCGAACTCGACCGTGCCGGCGGTGGGCTCCAGCAGCCGGGTGATCAGCCGGCCCATCGTCGACTTGCCGCAGCCGGACTCGCCCACGACACCGAGGGTCTCACCGGCCCTGACCTCGAAGTCGATGCCGTCGACCGCCCGTACGGCGCCGACCTGCCGCTGCAGCAGGCCCTTGCGGATCGGGAAGTGCTTCTGCAGGCCGGTCACCTTCAGCAGGATCTCGCCCTGGGCGGCGTCCGCGGTGAGGGTGGCTGCGCCCCCGGCGGTCGCCTCGGTGCCGTCGCTCTCGGCGGGAGTGGTCACGGCCGTGTCCTTGGAATTCTCGCTCACAGCTTCGGCGCAATCTCTTCGGTCCAGATACGCTCCCGCTGCTCCGCGGTCATGTGGCAGGCGGCCCAGTGCGAGCTGCCGACCTCGGTCAGCTCGGGGCGGACCGTGCGGGTGACGTCGCCCTTGGGCAGGTCGGCATACGGGCAGCGCGGGTTGAAGGCACAGCCGGACGGGACGTTGATCAGGGAGGGCGGGGACCCCTTGACCGGGATCAGGCGGTCCTGCTGCTCGCGGTCGAGGCGCGGCATCGAGCCGAGCAGGCCCCAGGTGTAGGGGTGCCGGGGCTCGTAGAACACCTTCTCGGCCGGGCCGCGTTCGACGCACCGGCCTCCGTACATCACCAGCAGGTCGTCGGCCAGCTCGGCGACGACGCCCAGGTCGTGGGTGATGACGATGACCGCGGACCCGAACTCCTTCTGCAGGTCCCGGATCAGGTCGAGGATCTGCGCCTGGACGGTCACGTCCAGGGCGGTCGTCGGCTCGTCCGCGATGAGCAGTTCGGGGTTGTTGACCAGCGACATCGCGATCATGGCGCGCTGGCGCATACCGCCCGAGAACTCGTGCGGGTAGCTGTCGACCCGCTTGTCGGGCTGCGGGATGCCCACCCGGTCGAGCATCTCGACCGCCCGGCGCCGGGCGGTCTTCTTGTCGACGTCGTGGTGGATCCGGTACGCCTCCACGATCTGCTGGCCGATCGTGTAGTACGGGTGCAGCGCGGACAGCGGGTCCTGGAAGATCATCGCCATCTCGCGGCCGCGCAGCCTGCGCACGTAGTCCGGGTCGGCGGACAGCAACTCGGTGCCGTCGAGCCAGATCTCGCCGGAGATCCGGGCCTTGCGCTTGCCGTACTGCCCGGCGGTGTGCAGGCCCATGATGCCGAGCGAGGTCACCGACTTGCCGGAGCCGGACTCGCCCACGATGCCGAGGGTCTTGCCCTTCTCCAGCTGGAAGCTGAGCCCGTCGACGGACTTGACCAGGCCGTCGTCGGTGGGGAAGTGCACCTTCAGGTCGCGCACTTCGAGGAAGGCGGTGGGCGCCGGGGAGTCGCCGGTGGGCTCGCCCACGGCTGCACCGGTCTTGCTGAGTTCGGTCATGCGAGCCTCACTCGGGGGTCGATCACGGCATACAGGACGTCCACCACGAGGTTGGCGACGAGCACGGCGAGCGAGGTGATCAGGGTGACGCCCAGGATGATGGGCAGGTCCTGGTTCTTGATCGCGTTGAGGACGGCCTGGCCCAGACCCGGCAGGCTGAACGTGGTCTCGGTCAGGATGGCACCGCCGATGAGGGCGCCGAGGTCCATGCCGAGCATGGTGAGGATGGGCGTCATCGTCGAGCGCATGGCGTGCTTGCGGATGACGACCTGCTCGCGCAGGCCCTTGGCGCGGGCCGTGCGGATGTAGTCCTCGCCGAGGATCTCCAGCATGGTGGCGCGGGTGATGCGGGCGTACATCGCGGCGTACAGGAACGCCAGGGTGACCCACGGAAGGATCATGCCGCCGAGCCAGCCGGTGACGCTCTCCTCCAGGGGCACGTACTCCGCGTTGATCCAGCCCAGCCCGTACGAGAAGATCGCGAGGCTCAGCAGGCCGGTGAAGTAGATGGGCAGGGAGACACCGGCGAGGGCGACGACCATCGCGCCGCGGTCCCACAGGCTGCCCCGCTTGAGCGCCGACAGGACACCCGCCGCGATACCGAACAGCAGCCACAGCACGGCGGCGCCGAGCGCGAGACCCAGGGTCACCGGGAAGCGGTCGGTCAGCACCGGCCAGATGGCCTGCTCGCTGCGGAACGAATAGCCGAAGCACGGCGCGGCGCAGTCGGTGACGTCACCGCCGGCCGCGTACGTGCGGCCCACGAAGATGCCCTTGAAGAACTCCCAGACCTGGACGTAGATCGGTTCGCCCAGGCCGAGCTTCTGCCGCACGGCCTCGACGGCCGCCGGGTCGGCCTGCTTGCCCACGAAGCTGCTGGCGATGTCGACGCCCGCCCATTGGGGGACGAGGAAGAAGATGCCGAAGACCACCATGATGATGACCGCGAGCATCACTACGGCGGCGAACAGCCGCCTGATCAGGTAAGCGAGCACAGATCTCGGCCCACCGCGGACCTCGGGCCACCGGAGGTCTTCCGGTGGCCCGAGGTCACGCCGCGCCGGCCTTCACCTGCCTTTCGTGCCGTACGGCGGGTGTGCCGGTTACTTCGCGGACTTCAGACCGAGGTTGACGAAGTCGTACATGCCGCTGTAGGCGTCCGTCGTGTAGACGTTGGCCAGGCGGCTGGAGCGCCAGTTGATGAACTTCTCGAAGACGAAGGGCAGGTAGTAGCCGCCCTCCATGACCTTGTGGTTGATCTCCGTGGCGATCTTGGTCTTGTCGGCGTCGTCCAGGGTGGTGGTGTACTGGTCGAACAGGCCGTCGATCTTCTTGTCCTTGATCAGGGCGTAGTTGTTGTTGCCGCTCTCGAGGATGTAGCTGCTGTCCCACAGCGGCAGGCCGTAGCCCTGCACGGACGGGAAGTCAGGACCCCAGCCCATGATGATGATGCCGTAGCCCTTCTTCTTCACGTTCGAAGGGCTGCCGATGATGCCGGCCGTCTGCGAGCCGTCGTACTGGTCGATGTCGGCGGTGATGCCGACCTTCTTCAGCGACGCCTGCAGGGACTCGGCGGTGGCGACCTCGGCCGGCTTGTTGTTGCGGACCGCGATGGTGGTCTTGAAGCCGTTCGGCTGACCGCAGGCCTTCAGCGCTTCCTTGGCCTTGTCGACGTTGCCCTTCTTGTTGGCACCGGCGAGCTCGTACGGGTCGTACTTCTGGCCCTCGGCGCCCGGGACGGCCGGCGGCAGCATGTTGGTGCCGATGTCGCCACCGGCGATGGGGCCGCCGCGGGCGGTCTGCAGCGACTCGTGGTCGGCGCCGTAGATGACGGCCTTGCGGCACTCGATGTTGTCGAACGGCTTCACGCTCTGCGGGAAGACCGCGTATCGGATGTAGCCGGAGACCGGGTTGTCCAGGTTGCCCTTGTGCTTCTTCAGGGCGGTGGTGCGGCCCTGCGGGGACATGCCGGTCTGGTTGATGTCCAGGTCGTAGTCGCCCGCGATCAGGCGCGCGTCCATGTCGTTGGCGTTGGAGAAGAACTTGACCGTGATCTTGTCCGGGTACGCCTTGCGGATCGGGTCCGAGGCCTGCTTCCACTCGGTGTTGCGGACGAGCGTCAGGTCCTTGCCCGGGTTGTACGACTGGAACTTGTACGGGCCGGAGGAGAACGGGCGCAGGCCGTACTTGGACTTGGTGTCCTTGTCCTGGCGGACCGGGGAGGCCGAGGTCAGGGCCAGCATCTCCTCGAAGTCCGAGTTGGCCTTCGGCAGCTTGAAGACGATGGTCTTGTCGTCGGGGGTCTCGATGGCCTTCAGGCCCAGCTTGTCCGCGGACTTGTCCTTGTACGGACCGGCGTACTCGCCCTTGGGGTCGAGCACGTCCTTGAGGTAGACCGGGCCGCCGGACAGCACGTCCTGCGCCCAGACGCGCTGGATGCCGTACTTGATGTCCTTGGAGGTGACCGGCTTGCCGTCCTCCCAGGTGACGCCGTCACGCAGGGTGTACGTGTAGGTCTTGCCGTCGTCCGAGATCTTGGCCAGGCCGGTGGCGAGGTCCGGGGTCAGCTTGGTACCGGCGCTGCCCGGTTCCGTCTTGCTCGTGACCAGCTGGCGGCTGTAGTAGCGGGAGAAGTTCCACATGAAGCCGTAGTAGCCGCGCGTGGTGTCCCACGAGTCGGCGTCCTGGGCACCGGCGAACTTCAGGGTGCCGCCCTTCTTGGCGAGCGAGGCCTGCGCGACCTTGTTGTTGGCGGCGTTGAAGCCGGCCGCGCCGTTCTTCGACCCCTCGTCGTCGTTGCCGCCGCCGCACGCCGCCGTGGTCAGCAGTGCGGCGACCACGGCCGCAGCGGCCATGGCCTGCTTGCGCCGCCCTGAGGTGCGTTGGGTAGTCACGATCTCGGATCCTCCGGATTTGGATGAGAGCCCCGGTGCCAAATGCCACGGGTTGCTGGAGTACGGCAGTTCAGCGGGAGCCCTTCGGGTCGAGCGCGTCACGCACGCCGTCACCGAAGAGATTGAAGGCAAGGACGGTGATGAAGATCGCCACGCCCGGGACCACCATGTACATGGGGTCCGAGTCGTAGTAGTCGATCGCGCTCGAGAGCATCTGCCCCCAGGAGGCCGTGGGCGGTTTGACGCCCACGCCCAGGAAGCTCAGCGCCGCCTCGGTGAGGATGTTGGTGGGGATCATCATCGTCGTGTACACGATGATGGGCGCGACCAGGTTGGGCAGCAGTTCCTTGAAGAGGATGTAGAACCGGCCGGCGCCCAGCGACCTGGCCGCCTCGACGTACTCCCGCTCGCGCAGCGAGAGCGTCTGGCCGCGCACCACGCGCCCGATGTACGGCCAGCCGAAGAAGCCGATGACCAGGATCATCACGAACAGGCGCACGCCGGTGCCGGTCAACCCCAGCATCTCGCCCGGCATGACGGAGACCAGGGCGATGATGAACAGCAGCTGCGGGAAGGCCAGCAGACCGTCCATCACACGGCTGATGACGGCGTCGACCCAGCCGCCGAAGAAGCCGGCCAGGACGCCCAGGACGGTGCCGATCACGACGGCGACGATCGCGGACAGGAAGCCCACGAGGAGCGAGATCTGGGCGCCGTAGACGATGCGGGCGAAGATGTCGCGGCCGCTCACCGGCTCGACGCCGAGCAGGTGCTCGCCGCTGATGCCGCCCAACGCCCCCCGGGGAGTGCCGAACAGCGGGTCGATCAGATCCTCGTGGCGGGACTCGGGGTCCTGGCCCACCAGGCCCGTGATGACCGGCGCGAGGAGTGCTATCGCTATGAGCGCGAGCACCATGACGCCACCCGCCAGTGCGAGTTTGTCCCGTTTCAGGCGCTCCCAGGCGATCCGACCCAGAGAACGACCCTGTACGGCTTTCGCACTGACGCCGGTAACTGCCGCTTCCTCGGCCGCACTCGGAGCCGCTTCAGCGGTCGGCTCGTGCAATGGTGCCGTCATCAGGCAGGGACCCCTCTTCTCAACCGGCGGTGGCCGGTCCGCGCATTCCGCTGTGGCGGCGTGTCTGTCCGTCGTACACAGGGGCGAACAACCCCCGGTGCGGGGAGTCTTCAACGCTTCGGCATTTTGCTGCCAGACTTGGCGGTGAAAGGATGCGTAAACGTGATGCTGTCTGGGGGATTCCGTTATCCGGACAGCGGGTAACGGCCACCGGTAACAGGCAAGTTGGGACATCCTGATCGGGTCGGGACGTTCCACCCTCGTCTACGCGCGAAGAGGAGGCCCCGGGCCCCGATACGGCCGCGCGGGCGGGGCGGTGGGAAGGCCCTCAGAGCCTGCCCTGCGCGGGAGGGTAGCCGTAGCCGGACGCGGGGGCCTGGACGGGGGCGGTGGCGTGGGCCTCGCGGTCGTAGAAGGGGCGGGCCTTCACCCGCAGCCACATGGCGACCGGGTCGTGCTCGTCCGACATGGCGACGGTCGAGACGGGCAGCCCGTCCGGCACGGCGCCGAGGGACTGCTGCATCATCGCGCGCACGGCGTCCACGGCCGGCGGCGACGTGTCGTACACGTCCAGTCCGATGGCGAGGTAGGGCGCGCCGAGCGCGGGCTGCACCCAGGCCCGGCGCAGCGCGCGCACGGCCGGGGTGCGATGGGCGTTCTGCGCGAGCAGGGCGTAGAACTGCGGGATCTCGATGGCCGGTTCGGACAGCCGCAGGGGGCCGGCCGGCTGGCGGTCCAGGCCGGTGGCGATCCGCCGCAGATCGAGCCAGGGGATGCCGACGCCGCCGCCGGGGGCGTGCGGGTTGAGCCAGAGCCCGTAGTGGTCGGGGTAGAGGGCGCGGGCCACGTCCAGCCCGTCGATCACCTCGTAGGAGCGGCTCCAGCCGCTGGCGGACAGCTCCTGGGCGGAGGTGACGCAGGGCGCGTAGCCGTGGCCGTCGACCTCCATCTTTCCGTACTGGGCGTCCGGGGAGCCGGCCTGGCCGTGCCACAGGAGCATCCAGATCTGGCCCGTGTGCGGGGTCGCGAGCGCGCGCAGGAGTGCCTCGTAGGCGTCGTAGCGCCCGGGCGTGACCTGGCGCAGCATGTGCTCGACCTGTCCGGCCGCGGCCGTGCCGCTCGCGCTCACCTTTACCGCCCCTTCGTACAACGCCTCGACCGTCACCTAGCTTAAGCCCGCCCGCCGGCTCGGGACTTGCCCGCGCGCGGCGGTGCGGGCGCGAGGGGGGTGCGCCGGGGTGCCGGGCCGGCCGCTACCGCTGGTAGAAGGGCCGGACCCGCTCCCTCATCCAGGCGCCCACGGGGTCCTCGGTGACGTCCAGGAGCACCAGGTTGACCGGCCAGGGGGCCGGCGCGGCGGTGACGGCCCGGGTGAGCGCCTCCAGGGGCAGGGCGCGCAGGTCCCCTTCCCACCGGGAGAGTTCGACGCCCACGAACATCACGGGGTCGGCGGTCTCGATCGCGGCGAGGCAGCGGCGGGCGGTGACGACGACGCCGATGGCCTCGAACTCGGTGGAGGCGGCGGCGAGGAAGTCGACCGGGTCGTCCTGCCAGTCGGGTTCGTACAGGCGGACGCGGCCGCCGCTGCCGGGTCCGTCGAGCGGGGTGCGCCCGGCGCGGCACAGCTCGGCGACAGCGGGGGGCGGCAGGGGGATGCCGACCACTCCGCCGGGATTGATCACGATGCCGGCGTGCGGGGGCAGCCCGCGGGCGAACTCCACGGCGGGCGCGATCGTGTACGACATGTGGGAGCCGGCGACGAGGTGGAACTGCTCCTCGGAGCTGAACACCGGCACGTACGCCTGGCCGTCCATCTCGACGGCGGGCAGGTCGAGGGGGCCGCTGTGCGGGCCGCCGCCGTTGGGCAGCGGGACCCAGACGAAGCTGCGCCCGAGCACCTCGACGATCCGGCCGCCGGCCGCGGGCCCGGCGCCCAGGGAGGCCGAGAGCACCTCCTCCAGCTCGTTGCCGGGCCATCCCCCGTGCGAACGGGTCTGCGCCTGCGCCGGGAACCCGGCCGGGAAGTCCGCCGGAACGTCCATCTGCCTACCGCCTGCCTCACGCCAGTGCCAGTGCCGCCAGAAGGCTAACGGCTCGGGGCCGGACACGACCGGGACGGGCCACGCGCCGGGGCGGGGACCGGGGCAGGGGGCCGGGAGCCGAGGACCGGGGGCCGGGGGCTGGGACAGGGACCGGGGGCCGAGGGCCGGGGGCCGGGGGCCGGGGATCGGGGCCAGGCGCCGAGGGCCGGGGTCGGGGGCCGGGACAGGGACCGGGGCCGAGGGCCGAGGGCCGGGGCAGGGGGCAGGGACCAAGGGCCGGAGGCCGGGACAGGGACCGGGGCCGAGGGCCGGGGCAGGGGGCAGGGACCAAGGGCCGGAGGCCGGGACAGGGACCGGGGCCGAGGGCCGGGCGCCGAGGGCCGGGCAGGGGCCGGGGGCAGGGGTCGGGGGCAGGGACCAAGGGCCGGGGGCCGGTGCAGGGACCGGGGGCCGGGCGCCGAGGGCCGGGGTCGGGGGCCGGGGTCGGGGGCACGGACCGCGGCCGGAGGCAGGGGCCGGGGCCGGGGGCCGAGGGCCGGGCACGTGTCCCGGTCGGCAGCCCCGGTGGGGCGGGCGACCGGCCCACCGGGGCGCCGGATCAGCGGCCCTCGGAGCGCCGGTCCGTGAAGGTGATCCGGTGCAGTGCCGCTGCCGTGTCGCGGTCGGTGAGCGTGGCCGAGGCGCAGCCCTGCGGGAGGCGGCCGCGCTGCACGGCGCGCAGCAGCCGGTCCATGGCGGCGCGGTGGCGGCGGAAGGCGTAGCGGGAGACGCCGCGGCCCCGGTCCCGCTGGCCGGCCAGGGCCTGCTCGGGCGGGACGTCGAGGAGGAGCAGGTGCAGGGCGCCGCCCCGGCGGCGGGCCTCGCGGGCGACCCAGCGGCGCACCCACGCCTGGGTGCCGCAGTCGTGCACCACGAGCCCCTCACCGGTGCGCAGCGCGCGGCGCAGCCCGGCGTAGTGGGAGAGGCGGACCAGGGGGCGGTAGACCGCGTACGGCAGGAAGCGCGGGGTGCGGCGCTCCCAGCGGTCGCGGGTGTCCTGGGAGTCGACGCGCGGGCCCGGGACGGCGCGCCGCATCAGCGTGGACTTGCCGCTGCCGGGCAGCCCGGTGACCACGACGACGTCGCGGGCGCCGAAGACCAGCACGCGCGGGCCGCGGCCGCCGCGCTCGCGCAGGTCGCGGACGGTGGGCGCCGGGCCGCGGCCCGCCCGGGCCGCCCTCGCCGGCACGGCCGGCTGCTCGGGCAGCGCGATGCCCGTGGTCGTGGCGTACGCCCTGGACCTGTTCACCGTGATCGTCCTCCCCTGGGGCCAGGTACGCCGGTACCGTCCCCGCCGAGTGTAAAGAGAAGGTAATGCCGCAGGCCTCTCATTTCGGTCCGGTTCCTGCAACAGGGCTGCCACAGGTCTCCGGGCGCGGCGCGCGGGACGGCGCACTTGCTGAGAAGGTCCCCCTGCCGCGCAAGAAGGATGCGTGCAATGATGTGCGCGCCAACTGCATACCGGCCGTTTGAATCCGCGCGGGAGAGTTCCCAGCACCGCTGACGCTGGGGCGCCGAAGGAGCAAGTCCCTCCCTTGAATCTCTCAGGCCCCGTTACCGCGCGGGCGAGGCACATCTGAAAAGCGGGCCCTCCCCTGCCCCGGCAGGCCGGCTCCACCCAAGGTGCAAGCCATGGACCAGCGCGGTCATGGCGAACCTCTCAGGTTCCGATGACAGATGGGGAGGACCGACCTCGCCCTCCCTCACGCTCGAACGAGTTCGCGCGGGAGGTAGCCCCATCGCCCTGGGAGACGACCGACTGTGAGCAGTACAGGAGAACTCCGTCACACCGCGCTCGATGCCCTGCATCGCTCGCTCGGCGCGACGATGACCGACTTCGCCGGCTGGGACATGCCCCTGCGCTACGGCTCCGAGCGCGACGAGCACCTGGCCGTGCGCACGAAGGCCGGGCTCTTCGACCTCTCCCACATGGGCGAGATCACCGTCACCGGCCCCCAGGCCGCCGCCCTGCTCGACCACGCCCTGGTGGGCAACATCGGCGGTGTGAAGCCGGGCCGGGCCCGCTACACCATGATCTGCCGGGCCGACGGCGGCATCCTCGACGACCTGATCGTCTACCGGCTGGGCGAGACCGAGTACATGGTGGTCGCCAACGCCTCCAACGCCCAGGTCGTCCTGGACGCGCTGACCGAGCGCGCCGCCGGCTTCGACGCCGAGGTGCGCGACGACCGGGACGCCTACGCGCTGATCGCCGTCCAGGGCCCGGAGTCCCCCGGCATCCTGGCGTCCCTCACGGACGCCGACCTGGACGGGCTGAAGTACTACGCGGGCCTGCCCGGCACGGTCGCCGGGGTCCCGGCCCTGATCGCCCGCACCGGCTACACCGGCGAGGACGGCTTCGAGCTGTTCGTGAAGCCGGAGCACGCCGTCGAGCTGTGGCAGGCGCTGACCAAGGCCGGTGAGGGCGCCGGGCTGGTGCCGTGCGGTCTGTCCTGCCGCGACACGCTGCGCCTGGAGGCCGGCATGCCGCTGTACGGGCACGAGCTGACCACCGCCCTGACGCCCTTCGACGCCGGTCTCGGCCGCGTGGTGAAGTTCGAGAAGGAGGGCGACTTCGTGGGCCGCGAGGCCCTGCGCGAGGCCGCCGCCCGGGCCGAGCAGAACCCGCCGCGGGTGCTCGTGGGCCTGGTCGCGGAGGGCCGCCGCGTCCCGCGCGCCGGGTACGCCGTCGTCTCGGGCGGCGAGGTGATCGGCGAGGTCACCTCCGGCGCCCCCTCCCCCACCCTGGGCAAGCCGATCGCCATGGCCTACGTCGACGCCGCGCACGCCGCGCCCGGCACCCCCGGCGTCGGTGTGGACATCAGGGGCAGTCACGAGCCGTACGAGGTTGTGGCGCTGCCGTTCTACAAGCGGCAGAAGTAGACACTGGCCGGGGGCCGCCCCCGTGGCCCGGCCGTCGTCACCCCGTTCACCAGCAGTCCCCCTTTTCACAGCACTCCCGCGCGTACAGGAGAATCCAGGCCATGAGCAACCCCACGCAGCTGCGCTACAGCAAGGAGCACGAGTGGCTGTCGGCCGCCGAGGACGGCGTGTCGACGGTCGGCATCACGGAGCACGCGGCCAACGCGCTCGGCGACGTGGTCTTCGTCCAGCTCCCCGAGGTCGGTGACACGGTGTCCGCGGGCGAGACCTGCGGCGAGCTGGAGTCGACCAAGTCGGTGTCCGACCTGTACTCCCCGGTCTCCGGTGAGGTCACCGAGGTCAACGAGGACGTCGTGAACGACCCGTCCCTGGTGAACTCGGCCCCCTTCGAGGGCGGCTGGCTGTTCAAGGTGCGGATCACGGACGAGCCGGGCGACCTGCTCTCCGCCGACGAGTACACCGCGTTCTCCGCCGGCTGAGAGGTCGTAGCCGTATGTCCGTCCTGAACACCCCCCTGCACGAGCTCGACCCGGCCGTGGCCGCCGCGGTCGACGCCGAGCTGCACCGCCAGCAGTCCACGCTCGAGATGATCGCCTCGGAGAACTTCGCCCCGGTCGCGGTCATGGAGGCGCAGGGCTCGGTCCTCACCAACAAGTACGCCGAGGGCTACCCGGGTCGCCGCTACTACGGCGGCTGCGAGCACGTCGACGTGGTCGAGCAGATCGCGATCGACCGCGTCAAGGAGCTGTTCGGCGCCGAGCACGCCAACGTGCAGCCGCACTCGGGCGCCCAGGCCAACGCGGCGGCGATGTTCGCGCTGCTCAAGCCGGGCGACACCATCATGGGCCTGAACCTCGCCCACGGCGGTCACCTGACCCACGGCATGAAGATCAACTTCTCCGGCAAGCTCTACGACGTCGTCGCCTACCACGTGGGCGAGGACGGCCGGGTCGACATGGCCGAGGTCGAGCGGCTGGCCAAGGAGTCCCGGCCGAAGCTGATCGTCGCCGGCTGGTCGGCGTACCCGCGGCAGCTGGACTTCGCCGAGTTCCGCCGGATCGCCGACGAGGTCGGCGCGTACCTGATGGTCGACATGGCGCACTTCGCCGGGCTCGTCGCGGCCGGGCTGCACCCCAACCCGGTGCCGCACGCGCACGTGGTCACCACCACGACCCACAAGACCCTCGGCGGCCCCCGCGGCGGTGTGATCCTCTCCACGGCCGAGCTGGCCAAGAAGATCAACTCCGCCGTCTTCCCCGGTCAGCAGGGTGGTCCGCTGGAGCACGTGGTCGCCGCCAAGGCGGTCGCCTTCAAGGTCGCCGCCTCGGACGACTTCAAGGAGCGCCAGCGCCGTACGCTGGAGGGTGCCCGCATCCTGGCCGAGCGTCTGGTGAAGGACGACGTCCGGGCCGTGGGCGTGGACGTCCTGTCCGGCGGCACGGACGTGCACCTGGTCCTGGTCGACCTGCGCGACTCCGAGCTCGACGGGCAGCAGGCCGAGGACCGGCTCCACGAGATCGGCATCACCGTCAACCGCAACGCGATCCCGAACGACCCGCGTCCGCCGATGGTGACGTCCGGTCTGCGGATCGGCACCCCGGCCCTGGCCACCCGCGGCTTCGGTGCCGATGCCTTCGCCGAGGTCGCGGACGTCATCGCCGAGGCGCTGAAGCCGTCGTACGACGCGGAGGCCCTCAAGGCCCGGGTGAAGGCCCTGGCCGACCGGCACCCGCTGTACCCCGGTCTGAACAAGTAACGAAGAAACCTTTCGGGCGCCGCGCCGGCCACAAGCGGGCGCGGCGCCCACCCCCTTGGCACCACCCCCGTAGTCAGGAGTTCCCCCCGTGGCCATCTCGGTCTTCGACCTGTTCTCGATCGGCATCGGCCCGTCCAGCTCCCACACCGTCGGCCCGATGCGCGCGGCCGGCCTGTTCGCCCGGCGGCTGCGCAACGAGGAGCTCCTGGAGTCCGTCGCCTCGGTCCGGGCGGAGCTGTACGGCTCGCTCGGCGCCACCGGCCACGGCCACGGCACACCCAAGGCCGTGCTGCTCGGCCTGGAGGGCGACTCCCCGCGCACGGTGGACGTGGAGAGCGCCGACGAGCGGGTGGAGGCGATCAAGGCCGGCGGCCGGCTGAACCTGCTCGGCGAGCACGAGATCGCCTTCTCCTTCGACGACGACATGGTCCTGCACCGCCGCAAGGCCCTGCCGTACCACGCGAACGGCATGACCCTGTGGGCGTACGACGCCTCGGGCGCGGAGCTGCTGACGAAGACGTACTACTCGGTGGGCGGCGGGTTCGTCGTCGACGAGGACGCGGTCGGCGCGGACCGCATCAAGCTCGACGACACGGTGCTGAAGTACCCCTTCCGCACGGGCGACGAGCTGCTGCGCCTCACCCGGGAGACCGGCCTGTCCATCTCGGCGCTGATGCTGGAGAACGAGCGGGCCTGGCGCACGGAGGAGGAGATCCGGGAGGGCCTGCTGGAGATCTGGCGGGTCATGCAGGCGTGCGTGGCGCGCGGGATGTCCCGGGAGGGCATCCTGCCGGGCGGTCTGAAGGTGCGCCGGCGGGCCGCCAACACCGCGCGCAAGCTGCGCTCCGAGGGCGACCCGCAGGCCCTGTCGATGGAGTGGATCACCCTCTACGCGATGGCCGTGAACGAGGAGAACGCGGCCGGCGGCCGGGTGGTCACGGCCCCGACGAACGGCGCGGCCGGCATCATCCCGGCGGTGCTGCACTACTACATGAACTTCGTGCCGGGCGCCGACGAGGAGGGCGTGGTCCGCTTCCTGCTGGCCGCGGGCGCGATCGGCATGCTGTTCAAGGAGAACGCCTCGATCTCCGGCGCCGAGGTCGGCTGCCAGGGCGAGGTCGGCTCGGCCTGCTCCATGGCCGCGGGAGCCCTCGCGGAGGTCCTCGGCGGCTCGCCCGAGCAGGTCGAGAACGCCGCGGAGATCGGCATGGAGCACAACCTCGGGCTCACCTGCGACCCGGTGGGCGGGCTGGTCCAGATCCCGTGCATCGAGCGCAACGGCATGGCCGCGGTCAAGGCCGTCACCGCCGCCCGCATGGCGATGCGCGGCGACGGCTCCCACAAGGTGTCCCTGGACAAGGTCATCAAGACCATGAAGGACACCGGCGCGGACATGTCGGTCAAGTACAAGGAGACGGCCCGGGGCGGGCTGGCGGTGAACATCATCGAGTGCTGAGCGGCCCCGGCCGCGCGGCGGCCGGGCCGTGTCTCACATCGCGAGAGGGCCGTACCGCGCCACAAGATCGCTGACATCGTTGTACGTGCCATGTTTCGCGCGTGAAAGACCGATCGATGTCCGCTCCCCCCTCCGGTTCAGCCTCGGCACCCGTCAACCCGCGGTCCCGTGTCCTCGTCGCCAGCCTCATCGGCACGACGATCGAGTTCTACGACTTCTACATCTACGCGACCGCAGCGGTGCTCGTCTTCCCGCAGCTGTTCTTCCCGAGCAGCGACCCGACCACCGCGCTGCTGTCGTCCTTCGCGGTGTTCGGCGCCGCGATGGTCGCCCGGCCGGTCGGGGCGGTGGTCTTCGGGCACCTCGGTGACCGTCTCGGCCGCAAGAAGACCCTCGTCGCCTCGCTGCTGACCATGGGCGTCGCCACCTTCCTCATCGGTGTCCTGCCCACCTACGCCCAGGCCGGCTGGGTGGCCACCGCGCTGCTGGTGCTGATGCGGCTCGCCCAGGGCTTCGCGCTCGGCGGCGAGTGGAGCGGCGCGGCCCTGGTCGCCACCGAGAACGCCCCGAGCGGCAAACGGGCCCTGTACGGCACCTTCCCGCAGCTGGGCGCCCCGTTCGGCTTCATCATCGGCAACGGGCTCTTCCTGCTCATGGGCGCGCTGCTGCCGTCCGCGGCGGGCGCGGACCCGTCCCAGCCCTCGGACGCCTTCGTCAGCTGGGGCTGGCGGGTGCCGTTCCTCTTCTCCGCCGTGATGGTCGCCATCGGCCTGTGGGTGCGCTCCCGGCTCGTGGAGTCGGCGGTGTTCACCAGGACCCGCGACGCGGGCGGGGTGCGGCGGCTTCCGCTGGCCACCGTGGTGCGCGGCCACGGCAGGCAGCTGGTCCTCGGCACCTTCATCATGCTGGCGACCTACGTGCTCTTCTACCTGATGACCACGTTCTCGCTGAGCTACGGACGCGCTCCCGAGGACGCCGCCGTGCCCGGACTGGGCTACGGCTACATCACCTTCGTCCTCATGATGATCTTCGGTGTGCTGTTCTTCGCCGCGTTCACCCTCGTCTCGGGCCCTCTCGCGGACCGCTACGGGCGGCGCGCCTGCCTCCTGTGGACCACCGCCGCGATCGTGGTCTTCGGGCTGGTCTGGGTGCCGCTGATCGGTCTGGGCACCCCGGGCGTGGTGCTCTGGCTCGTGCTGGGCTTCACCCTGATGGGCCTGACCTTCGGCCCGATGGGCGCGCTGCTGCCCGAGCTGTTCCCGACCGGCGTCCGGTACACCGGATCGGGCATCTCGTACAACGTCAGTTCGATCCTGGGGGCGGCGGTCGCGCCGTTCATCGCCGTGGCGCTGTGGGAGGCCGGGGACGGCTCGCCGTGGCTGGTCGGTGTCTACCTCTCGGCGATGGCGCTGCTGACGCTGGTCGCGCTGCTGCTGAGCGGGGAGACCCGGCACGTCTCCCTCGACGACGCGCAGGCCGCCCCGGCCGGGGCGGCGAGCCCCGCCCCGGCCGCCTCCGCCGGCTCCTGAGTCCCACCGGCGCTCACGCCCGCCGGGCCGGGAGCCTCCCCGCGCCCGGCGTACGGCCGGTTCCGGCGGGCATACAACAACCCTCCACCCGGGTGCAGTTCCGCCCCACCGGAACGTGAGGGAGCCCCCCCATGCTGCGCGGAATCGACGTGAGCGCGTACCAGTCCTCGTCCTACTCCACCGACGGCCTGTCCTTCGTCTTCGTCAAGGCCACGGAGGGCCGGTCGTACGTCAATCCCAAGCTGGCCGCGCAGACGAAGCGGGCGCGCGACGCCGGGCTGGTCGTCGGCTTCTACCACTTCCTGTGGCCCGGCAACCTCACCGACCAGGCCGAGTACTTCGTGGGCAGGGCCCCGGACCGGCCGGGCGACATCCTCGCCGTCGACTGGGAGACGACCGGCGACGGGACCCGCGCGAGCAACGCCGAGAAGGACCGCTTCCTGCGCAAGGTGAAGCAACTGCGCCCGGACAACCGGGTGGTGCTCTACTGCAACCGCGACTTCTGGCTCAACGTCGACACGACCTCCTACGCGGGCGACGGCCTGTGGATCGCCGACTACGTGAGCGCCGGCAAGCCCCGGATCAAGGCGAAGTGGCGCTTCCACCAGTACACCGACGACCCACTGGACAAGAACGTCGCCGCCTTCGAGAGCAGGGCGGACCTGCGCCGCTGGGCCGCCGGCGCCTGAGACGGCCCCGGAGCCTGTCGTCCGGACCACGCGTTGGCGGGCGGGTCCTAGCCGCGGAAGTCGGGGGTGCGCTCCGGGGAGGCCTCCGCGAGCGCCTTGGCGACCTCGTCGGTGCCGGCGCGCAGTCCGTAGACCGGGGTGCCGGGCTGCTGGCGCCAGGAGTCGTCGATGCCGCCGGCGTCGACGGTGTCGAAGCCCAGCTCGTCGATGAGGGCGCGCACCGTGCGCTTGGCGGCTTCGTCGTCGCCGGCCACCGGCAGGGCCATGCGCTCGGCGTCACCGGCCGGGCGGTGGCGGTCCAGGATGTCCTGGGCGTACGTGCCGTTGAACGCCTTGATCACCGGGTGGCCGAGCTGCCGTTCGGTCCAGCGGCTCTCGGTGAGGCCGTCGTCCTCGATCGCGGCGATCCGGCCGTCGCGCTGCTTCGGGTAGTAGTTGCCCGTGTCGATGACGGCCGCGCCCTCGGCGGCACCGTCGAGCACGCCGGACGGCAGGTCCGGGACGGCCTTCAGCGGGACGGTCACCACGACCACCTGCGCGCCCCGGGCCGCCTCCTCCACGGGTACGGGCGTCGCGCCGGTCTCCTCGGCCAGGGCCGTGAGCGTGTGCGGTCCGCGGGAGTTGGCGACGGACACGTCGTGACCGAGGGCGGTGAGCCGCCGGGTCAGGTTGCCGCCGATGTTGCCCGCGCCGATGATGCCGATCTTCATGTCCTCGCCTTGCCCTTCCGGGGGTCGGTCACGCCGGCCGAAACGTCTGTGACCGGCGTCAACCGCGCCCGGGGACGGGCTATTCCGCCGCCCGGGGCCGCTCACCCGGACGGGCGAGGCGGGAGACCCGCGCACGCCGAGGGGCCCGGTCCGGGCGTGGACCGGGCCCCTCGCGCCGCGTGGGCGGCGCCGGCCTACTTGTTCAGGAAGGCCCAGAACTCGTCGAAGCTGAGCTGCTTGTCGCCGTCCAGGTCACGGGCCTTGATGACGACCTCGGCGACCGACTCGGTGACGTTCCAGTCGCCCGACTGCGCCAGGGCGGTCTTGAACTCGGCAGCGGTGATGTAGCCGTCACCGTCCGTATCGATCCGCTCGAACTGCTTGCGTGCTTCCTCGATGTCCGCCACCGATCCGCCCCTCTTCTCGTGCTGTGCGTCCTCATGACGCGGTTTCGACGGAGGTCAGGTTATCCGCCCGCTCCGGCCTGCGACGCGGCGCCTGTCCCGCAGGCCCCGCAGGGCGGCCCGGGCGCGGCGTGACGCCGGCCCCGGGCCGTTCACCGCGGGACGGCGCGCCTCACCGGAAGACGCCGGTGTGGCCGAGGGAGTAGCGGCCGGGCTGGGGGTAGACGGCGAGGCCGTGCGGCCCGCTGCCGACCTTGATGCGGGCGAGCTGGGTGCCGGTGCGGGTGTCGAGGGCGTACACCTCGCCGTTGTAGCGGCCGGACAGCCACAGCACCTTGCCGTCGGCGGAGACGCCGCCCATGTCGGGGCTGCCGCCGCCGGGCAGCTTCCACTTCTTGGTCAGCTCGTTGCGCGTGAAGTCGAAGACGGAGATCGTGCCCTCGCCGCGGTTGGACACGTACATCTCGCGCGAGTCCCGGCTGACGTACAGGCCGTGGGTGCCCTTGCCGGTGGGCAGCAGCGTGGGCGGGGTGAACTTCTCGCCGTCGAGGACCCACATGCCGTGGGCCGCCATGTCGGCGATGTAGAACCTCCTGCCGTCGGGTGAGAGCTTCACGTCCTGCGGCATGGCGCCCTGGAGCGGCAGCCGCTGCTGCCCGACGACCTCCATCTTCTCGGTGTCGACCTTGAGCAGTTCGCCGCTGAACTCGCAGGAGACGACGAAGTAGCGGCCGTCGAGGGAGAAGTCGGCGTGGTTGACGCCGTAGCAGGAGACCGGGACGGTCTTCTCGATCTTCATGGTGTGCGGGTCGCGGAAGACCAGCTCGCGGTCGAGGGAGGCCATCACGACGGCGTACCTGCCGTTGGGGGTGAAGTAGAGGTTGTAGGGGTCGTGGACGTCGACCTCCCGGCCGGCCCTGCCGGTCCTCGGGTCGATCGGGGTGAGGGTGTGGCCGCGGTTGTTGTTGACCCAGAGCGTCTTGAGGTCCCAGGAGGGCACGACGTGCTGGGGCTGCCGGCCCACCTTGATCGTCTCGACGATCTCGTAGGTCTTCGGGTCGATGACGGACACCGTGTCGGACTCGGTGTTGGGGACGTAGACCCGGGAGGGGAAGTCCTTGACCACCGGCGACAGCCGGCCGGGGCGGTCGGCCGCGTACACGTCCCGCGGGTCGAGCACGGGCGGCATGCCGGGCAGACCGCGGACGGGCTTCTTCTCGGGCGGGGCGGGCACGGCGGCCCGGGTGCCGCGGGGCTCGGCGGCCCGTTGCCCGCTCGGGGCGCCGCAGGCGGCGAGAACGGCGACGGCGGCGCCCGCGACGAGGGCGCTCTTGGCGAGATGGCGGTGCATCGCTCCATTCAAGGAGCACCGTGGTGCTGAAAGCCGTGATTCGTCCGTCCGGCGGCCGGGTGGGGTGCGCCGCGGTGTGCCCCCCGGCTGTCAGCGTTCGGCGACCCGCATCTCGAACCAGGTGGTCTTGCCCCGGGGCAGCAGGTCGACGCCCCAGCGGTCGGCCAGCTTGTCGACGAGGAACAGGCCCCGGCCGCTGAGGTCCAGCTCCTGGACCGGCATCAGGCAGGGCAGCCCCCGGGAGGGGTCGCGCACCTCGACACGGATCCAGCCGCGGCGCCGGTGCAGGCGGAGCCCGAAGACGCGGGCGCCGGTGTGGCGGACGGCGTTGCCGACGAGTTCGGAGACGAGCAGGACGGCGTCCTCCGTAATCCTGGGGGTGAGTCCCCACTGGCGCAGGACCACGACCTGGGTGAGGCGCCGGGCGATGGCCGCGGACTCGGGCAGGGACGGCAGCGGGACCTCCGCCTCCGTCGGATTGCCGTACAACTCCAGCGCCTTCAGCGCATGTTCGTCCTCGACCGCCGGCGACCAGCGTGCCGCGGCCGCATGGGCGTGCCCCCGCGGCTGTTCCGTACCCTCCAGCCCCGCCATGCCCCCATCATGGCCGTCTGACGTGGCCGGGGAGGCCGTTCCCGGGGAACACGCCCCCGGGGACGACCCCCCGTCAGGTGGTCCTCCGGCATGTGCCGGCGGCACTTCGGAGCCGTCGGCACCCTCTCCGAGCTGCGGGAACGTCCCTTTTCGGGGCAATCGACGGACTCCCTCGGCCGACCGGGCTTAAGGCTGCGTTAAGGCTGCCATAAACCGCCCCTTCGAGGGACCCCGGATGAGACACCGCGTCAATTGCAAGCCCCCGTGGGAAGGTTCAGAGGAACTTCGCCTTGCCCGGCCCCTCCTCGACGAAGCTGCGCATCCCGCGCTCGCGGTCCTCGGTCGCGAACAGGCCGGCGAACCAGTTCCGTTCCACCGCCAGGCCGGTGTCGATGTCCGTCTCCAGCCCCGTGTCGATCGACTCCTTGGCCGCCCGCAGCGCCAGGGCGGGCCCCTGCGCCAGCTGGGCGGCCCAGGCGTGCGCCTGCGTGTACACCTCGGCGGCGGGCACGATCCGGTCGACCAGGCCGATCCGCTCGGCCTCCTCGGCCTTGACCATCCGGCCCGTGAAGATGAGGTCCTTGGCCCTGGACGGGCCGATCAGCCGGGCCAGGCGCTGGGTGCCGCCCGCGCCGGGGATCAGGCCGAGCAGGATCTCCGGCTGGCCGAGCTTGACGTTCTCCGCGGCGATGCGGAAGTCCGCGCACAGGGCGAGTTCGCAGCCGCCGCCCAGCGCGTAGCCGGTGACGGCCGCGACGACCGGCTTGGGGATCCGGGCCACCGCGGTGAACGCGTCCTGCAGGGCGCGGGCGCGCAGGACCATCGCGGTGTGGTCCATCGCCTGCATCTCCTTGATGTCCGCGCCCGCCGCGAACACCTTCTCGCCGCCGTAGATCACCACGGCGCGCACGTCCTCGCGGCGCGTGGCCTCCTCGGCGAGTTCCTTGAGCCGGTCCTGCGTGGCGATGTCCAGCGCGTTCATGGGCGGTCGGTCCAGCCGGAGCGTGCCGACGCCTTCGGCGACTTCGAGAGAGACGGTCATGGGCAGCAGGTTAACGGGGATTAACGGCCGGGGCCCCGGTGCGGTCCGTCACACCGGGGCCCTGCCGTCAGCTGCGGGGTGCTAGTTCTTCCACTTCTCCCACGACATGTTCCAGCCGTTGAGACCGTTGTCCGGGGCGACGGTGCGGTCCTCGGAGTTCTTGACGACCACCACGTCGCCGACCATCGTGTTGTCGAAGAACCACGCGGCGGGCACCTTCTTGTCCCAGCCGCCGCGCACGTCGCGCAGTCCGATGCAGCCGTGGCTGGCGTTGTACTCGCCGAAGGCGCCGCTCGCCCAGTAGTTGCCGTGCAGGAACGTGCCGGAGGTGGTGAGGCGGACGGCGTGCGGGACGTCCTTGATGTCGTACTCGCCGCCGTAGCCGACGGTCTCGCCGTTCATCCGGGTCACCTTCAGCATCTCGCTGACGACCATCTGGCCGTTCCAGGTCTCCATGCCGGGCTTGCCGGTGGTGACCGGGATCGTCTTGACGGTCCTGCCGTCGCGGGTGACCTTCATCGTGAGCTTCTTGGCGTCGACGACGGAGACCTGGTTGCGGCCGATGGTGAACTCGACCTTCTTGTCCTGCTCGCCGTAGACGCCGGGCCGGCCCTCCACGCCGTCGAGGCCGAAGTCGACGGTCACCTTGGTGCCGGGCTTCCAGTACTTCTCGGGGCGGAAGTCGAGCCGGTCGTTGCCGAACCAGTGGCCCTCGACCTCGACGGCGGGCTCCGTGGTGATGCGGATGGCCCGCTCGACGTCGTCGGGGTTGGTGATGCCCCGGGAGAAGCGGACCGAGAACGGCATCCCGACCCCGACCTTCGAGCCGTCCTCCGGGGTGAAGGTGCCGATGAAGGTGTTCTGCGGGGTCAGCGTGGTGAAGTCGGCGTCCTCCGCGGCCGTGCGGCCCTCGGAGTCCTTGGCGACCGCGTGGACGGTGTACTTGGTCGCGCCGGCCAGGTGGGTGGACGGCGTCCAGGTGGCGCCGTCGGCGGATATCTTCCCGTCGACCTTCTCGCCCTCGGAGTTCTTGACCTCGACCTCGGTCAGCTTGCCCTTGGCCGCCGTGACCTTCAGCGCGCCGCTGGTGTCGACGGACTTCGCGCCGTCCTTCGGCGCGATGCTGACGACCGCCTCGGACTGCTTGCTCTGCGCGCTGCCCGAGTCCTTGCCCTCGCCGCCGCCCGAGCCGGAGCCCGAGCCGGTGTCCCCGCCCCCGCAGGCCGTCACGGCGAACAGCAGCGCCCCGACGGCCAGTGCGAGACGTCCCCTCCTGCGCCCAACCGACGCCCCCGATATCGGTCGCCCGTTCACGTGGTTCTCCCCTCCCAGGGCCTGACCAGGCCCGCTCCCCGGCGCGTGACCCCCGCGCACCGGCGAATAGTAACCACTGGCCGCCCGGCCCCGGCGGCCCGCGATTGTCACTGTTCGGTCCCAACGGAACGCCGGGTCAACCCGCCCTCGTGTCGGGCTACTTCACGGCACTGCCCGCCTTCCAGGCATTCCAGCCCATATTCCATCCTCCGAGCCCGTTGTCGGGAGCGACCTCTTTGTCCTTGCTGTTGACGACCTCGACCACGTCCCCGACGAGGCTGCGGTCGAAGAACCAGCCGGCCGGGGTGTCCGCGCCGCCGCCCTTCACGTCGCGCAGCCCGATGCAGCCGTGGCTGACGTTGGTACGGCCGAAGACGGAGCGGTGGGCCCAGTAGTTGCCGTGCAGGAAGGTGCCGGAGTCGGTCAGGCGCATGGCGTGCGGGACGTCGGGGATGTCGTACTCGCCCTTGCCGTCGCGCTTCTTGAAGCCGACCGTGGCGCCGTTCATGCGGGTGACGTCCAGCATCTCGGTCACCACCATCTTGCCGTTGTAGGTGGTGGTCTTCGGGGCGCCCGCCGTCACGGGCACGGTGGCCAGCGGCTCGCCGTCGCGCCGGACCTCCATGGAGTGGGCGGCGGCGTCGACGATCGAGACCTGGCTGCGGCCGACGGTGAACGCGAACGTCTTGTGCTGCAGGCCGTAGACGCCGGGTGCGCCCTCGACGTCCCGCAGGCGCAGGGAGACGGTGACCTCGGTGCCCGGCTTCCAGTAGTGCTCGGGGCGGAAGTCCAGGCGGGTGCGGCCGAACCAGTGCGGCCGGACCTCGACGGCGGGGCGGGCGGTGACCGTCACCGCGCGCTCCACGGCGGCCCGGTTCGCGATCGCCCGGTTGAACGCCAGCGACACGATCATCCCGGTGCCGACCGTGGCGCGGTGCTCCGGGGCGACGTAGCCGATGAAGCGCTCCTCCGGGACGTACGTGGTGAAGGTGGTGTGCCGGGCCGAGCGGCGGCCGGCGCCGTCCACGGCCACCGCGTCGACCGTGTACTTCGCGGCCAGCGCCAGCCGGTCCTGCGCCGGCTCCCAGCTCAGGCCGTCGGCGGAGATCCGCCCGGGCACCGGGGTGTCCTGGGCGTCCTGGGAGCGGACGACCTTCACCGACTCCAGCCGGCCGCCGGACACGCGCACCCGCAGCTGCCGGCCGGGGCGCACACCGCGGCTCCCGTCGCCGGGCGAGATCTTGATGACCTCCTCGGGCGCCGGGGGCGCGCCGAAGGCGCCGGCGATGCCGCCGCCGCCGTCCGAGGTACAGCCGGTGGCTCCGGCGAGGAGCCCTGCCCATGTCACTACGGCGGCCAGCGCGGCCCTCGCGCGCCGCGCGCGCCCTTGTACGTGCCTCACGGGGTGCCCAACGACCGGCCGCGCCCCCGGGAAACGACCATGCCCGCCTCCGGGGAAACGTGAGTGCGACCCACGCTCTGGGCAGAACAGTGGGGAGGACGGCGCGCAGGGGAGCCGCGACCCGGGCCGCAGCACAGGGCCGCACCCCCCTGTTCCCCGTCGTTCCACGAGCCGCGGGAGGCTGACAGGTGTCCAGCGCAGCCGAGCAGGAGGCGGTGGCCGGTCGCCGGACCACCGAGGCGGGACGCCGGCCCGCCGCCGTGAACGGCGCGCCGAGGGCCGCGCCGCCGCCCGTCGTGCCCGCCCGGCCGGGTGCGCCGACACCGCTGGGCGCCCGGTTCCGGGTCGGTCCGGACGGGGTGGCCGGGACCAACTTCGCGTTGTGGGCGGGCGGGGCGGAGGGGGTGGAGCTGTGCCTGTTCGACGAGGCGGGCAAGGAGTCCCGGGTGCGGCTGGCGGAGCTGACCCACGGGATCTGGCACGGCTTCGTGCCGGACGTCCTGCCCGGGCAGCGCTACGGCTACCGGGTGCGGGGGCGCTGGGACCCCTGGACGGGCGCCCGCTGGAACCCCGCCAAGCTGCTGCTGGACCCCTATGCCCGGGCCGTCGACGGCGACTTCGGGCTGCCGCCCGAGGTGTACGGGCACGTCCGTGACTGGCCGCAGCAGCACGTCGCCGACACCGTGCGCGACGACCGGGACTCGGCGCCGTACGTGCCGAAGGGCGTGGTCGTCCACGACGACGACGACTGGGCGGACGACCGGCGCCCCAAGACGCCCTGGGCGGACTCGGTGATCTACGAGCTGCACGTCAAGGGCTTCACGCAGCTGCACCCGGGCATCCCCGAGGAGCTGCGCGGCACCTACGCCGGCCTCGCCCACCCGGCGGCCGTGGAGCACCTGGTGAGGCTGGGCGTGACGGCGGTGGAACTGCTGCCGGTGCACCAGTTCGCGCACGAGGACCACCTGCTGCGCCGGAGCCTGCGCAACTACTGGGGGTACAACTCCGTCGGCTACTTCGCCCCGCACGCGGCCTACGCCGCCTCGGGGACGCGGGGCCAGCAGGTCGGCGAGTTCAAGCGGATGGTGCGCGCCCTGCACGCGGCCGGCATCGAGGTCATCCTCGACGTGGTCTACAACCACACCGCCGAGGCGGGCGAGCTCGGCCCGACCCTGTCCCTGAAGGGCATCGACAACCGCGGCTACTACCGCCTCCAGGACGACGCCCGCCGCTACGCCGACTACACCGGCTGCGGCAACACCCTGCACGTGGTCCAGCCGCACGTGCTGCGCCTGATCACGGACTCGCTGCGCTACTGGGTCACCGAGATGGGCGTCGACGGCTTCCGCTTCGACCTGGCGGCGGCGCTGGCCCGCTCGATGCACGACGTCGACATGCTCTCCCCGTTCCTGGCGGTGATCGCCCAGGACCCGGTGCTGCGCCGGGTGAAGCTGATCGCCGAGCCGTGGGACGTGGGCTCGGGCGGCTACCAGGTGGGCGCCTTCCCACCGCTGTGGACGGAGTGGAACGACCGGTACCGCAACGCCGTGCGGGACTTCTGGCGGCACGCGCTGCCGGACGTGCGCGAGATGGGCTACCGGCTGTCGGGCTCCAGCGACCTGTACGCCTGGGGCGGGCGCCGGCCGTACGCGTCGGTCAACTTCATCACCGCGCACGACGGCTTCACCCTGCGCGACCTGGTGTCCTACGAGCGCAAGCACAACGAGGCCAACGGCGAGGGCAACCGGGACGGCACGGACGACAACCGGGCCTGGAACTGCGGCGCCGAGGGCGAGACGGACGACGAGGGCGTGCGGGCGCTCAGGCGCCGGCAGCTGAGGAACCTGCTGACCACGCTGCTGCTGTCCACGGGCGTGCCCATGCTGGTCGCGGGCGACGAGCTGGGCCGCACCCAGCGCGGGAACAACAACGCCTACTGCCAGGACAACGAGATCAGCTGGATGGACTGGGGGCTGCTGGAGGACCCCGGCTGGCGGGCGCTGTTCGAGCTGACCTCCCGGCTGATCGCGCTGCGCCACCGGCACCCGGTGCTGCGCCGCCGGGCGTTCTTCTCCGGCCGGGCGCACTCCGCCGACGGGCTGCGCGATCTGGCCTGGTTCACCTCCCGGGGCACGGAGATGACGGAGCAGGACTGGTACGCACCGGCGGCCACGCTCGGCATGTACCTGTCCGGCCGGGACATCCCGGGCCGGGACGAGCGCGGGGACCAGGTCCTGGACGACAGCTTCCTCGCGGTGCTGCACGCGGGCGAGGGGCCGGTGGACTTCGTGCTGCCGGGGCCGCCGTGGGCGGAGCGGTACGAGGTCGTCGTCGACACGAGCCTGGAGGAGCAGGGCCGGGCGCCGGGCGTGGAGCACCCCGCGGGGACGGAGATCACCATGCCGGCCCGGGCGGTGCTGCTGCTGCGGGTGACGGGCTGACGCCGTCCGGCCGGTCGGACGGGCAGGTCGTAGGACCGGAGGCGGAGGCGGATCCGGCGGAAATCCGGTGGGCACTGTCAGTGGTGAACCGTAGGCTCGCTGCTGATGCCCACGACACCCGCCCCCGCCCAGGACCGCTCCGCCGTGCGTGCGCTGCTGCGCCTGTGGCCGTACGTACGGCCCGTCCGGGTGCGGCTGTTCACCGCCGCGTTCGTCGCGATACTCGCCTCCTGCGTCGGGCTGGTCATCCCGCTCGTGCTCAAGTGGATGGTGGACGGGCCGATCGCCGACCGGGACCCGGCCGGCGTCCGGCTCGGCGCGCTGTACCTGCTGCTGCTCGGGTTCGCGGAGGCCCTGCTGTTCGGGCTGCGGCGCTGGCTGGTGGCACGTCCGCTGTCGCGGGTCGAGGCGTCGATGCGGGCGGAGCTGTACCGCCACCTCCAGCGGCTGCCGGTGGCCTTCCACGACCGGTGGGCCTCGGGGCAGCTGCTGTCCCGGGGGACGACGGACCTGATGCTGCTGCGCATGTTCCTCGCCTTCCCGCTGACGTTCCTGCTGGTCAACGGCGTGACCATTCTGGTCGGCGTGATCATCATGCTGGTCCAGGACGTGACGCTGGGGCTGGTCGTCCTCGGGCCCGCGGTGCCCGTCGTCGTCATGTGCGTGATCTTCGAGAAGCGCTACGCGGCGGTGGCCCGGCGCGCCCAGGACCAGGTCGGCGACCTGACGACGGTCGTCGAGGAGAGCGTGCTCGGCATCCGCATCATCAAGGGCTTCGGCCGCCACCGCAGCCAGGCGACGGCGTTCCGGGACCTGTCGCGGACCCTGCGCGGCACGGAACTGCGCAAGGCGCGGCTGCTGGCCGCGATCTGGGGCGTGATCGTCACGCTGCCGGAGGTGGCGATCGGCGCCGCCCTGGTGGTGGGGGTCGTGCAGGTCGCCGACGGGGCGCTGTCGGCGGGGACGCTGGTGGCGTTCCTCTCGACGGCGCTGGCGCTGCGCTGGCCCGTGGAGTCGATCGGCTTCCTGCTGGCGATGAGCCAGGAGGCGGCGACCGCCACGGAGCGGTACTTCGAGGTGATGGACGAGCAGCCCGAGGGCGCCGAGGCCGGCGCGGCCCCGGCGCGCACCGTCCCCGCCGCACCCGTGCGCGAGCGGGGCCTGCGCTTCCACGACGTCACCTTCCGCTATCCCGACGCGCCGCCGGGCACCCCGCCCGTCCTGCGCGACATCGACCTGCACATCCGGCCCGGTGAGTCGATGGCCCTGGTCGGCGCCACCGGCAGCGGCAAGACCACCCTCACGGCCCTCGTCCCCCGGCTCTACGAGGTCACCTCGGGGCGCATCACCCTCGACGGCACCGACATCACCGAGCTGTCCAGGAAGGCGCTGCGGGCCAAGGTCGCGGTGGCGTTCGAGGAACCCACCCTGTTCTCCGCCGCGGTGGGCGAGAACGTCCTCATGGGCGCCGGCGACACCGCCTCGGCGGCCGACCTGGAGCGCGCCCTGGCCGTGGCGCAGGCCGACTTCGTGCACGCGCTGCCGCAGGGCGCGGACACCCGGGTCGGCGAGCAGGGCCTGAGCCTGTCCGGCGGCCAGCGCCAGCGCCTGGCCCTGGCCCGGGCGGTCGTCGGGCAGCCCGAGTTCCTGGTGCTGGACGACCCGCTGTCGGCCCTGGACGTGCACACCGAGGCCGCCGTGGAGGCCGCCCTGCGGCAGGTGCTCGCGGACACCACGGCCCTGATCGTGGCGCACCGCCCGTCGACCGTGCTGCTCGCCGACCGCGTCGCCCTGCTGTCCGGCGGCCGGATCACCGCGGTCGGCACCCACCACGAACTGCTGCGCACCAGCGCCGAGTACGCGCACCTGATGGCCGGGGAGCCGGCGGGGGAAGAGGAGGACGCACGATGACGGCGGCCACCACGGCACCGGCGGACCGGCGGCCCGGGGACCCGGCGGCAGCCGCCGGCGACCCCTTCGACCAGGACCTCCTGCCCACTCCGCCGGGCGCCACCGCCGCGCTGCTGCGGTCCCTGCTCGCGCCGATGAGGGCGCGGGTCGCCGTGACGACACTGCTCCTGCTGGTGCAGCAGGCGGTGGTGCAGGCCGGTCCGCTGCTGGTGGCGTACGCCATCGACCGGGCCGTGCCGGCCTTCCGGGCGCAGGACCACGGGCCGCTCGTCGCGGTGGCCGCCGGGTACCTGGCCTGCGCGCTGGCGGCGGGCGGGCTGCAGTTCGCCTTCGTCGCCGCGGCGGCCCGGGTCAGCCAGGACGTGCTGCTGGACCTGCGGGGCCGGATCTTCCGGCACGCCCAGGCACTCAGCGTGGACTTCCACGAGCGCTACACCTCGGGCCGGCTCATCTCCCGCTCCACGACGGACGTGGAGTCGCTGCGCGAGCTGCTGGACGAGGGCCTGCAGGAGCTGGTGACGGTCGTCCTGTCGTTCGTCTACATCTCGGCGATGCTGCTGTGGCTGGATCTCGGCCTCGGGGGCGTGGCGGTGGCGTCGCTGGTGCCGCTGTACGCGCTCGTGCGGCTGTACCAGCGGCGGGCGGGGCGGGTGTACCGGGCGCGGTCGACCGCGATCGCCGCCGTCATCGTCAAGTTCGTCGAGACGATGAACGGGATCCGGCCGGTGCGCGCCTTTCGCCGCGAGGCGGCCAACGACGCCGAGTTCGGCGTGCTGAACCGGCGGCACGAGCGCACCAACGGCGACGCGCTGCTGGAGATGGCCCGCTACGTCACCGGCTCGCGCCTGATCGCGAACACGGCGGTCGCGGCCATCGTGCTGTGGGGCGCCCACCGGGTCGCGGACGGCACGCTGGCCCTCGGGGTGCTGGCGGCGGCGGTGCTGTACCTGCGGCGGCTGTACGACCCGATCGACCGGCTCGGGATGTTCCTCAACTCGTACCAGTCGGCGGCGGCCTCCCTGGAGAAGATCGCGGGCCTGCTGGCCCAGAGCCCGTCCGTGCCGGAGCCGGCGCACCCGCGGCAGCTGCCGCCGCTGGAGGGCGAGCACCCGGGCCGCGAGGTCGTCTTCGACGGTGTGCGCTTCGCCTACCGCACGGGGGGCGAGATCCTGCCCCGCTTCGACCTGACGATCCCGGCCGGCCAGACGGTCGCGGTGGTGGGCTCCACGGGCGCCGGCAAGTCGACCCTGGCCAAGCTGCTGGCCCGGTTCTACGACCCGTCCGAGGGCCGGGTGCTGCTCGACGGCGTCGACCTGCGCGACCTGGCCGTGCCCGAACTGCGGCGCGGGGTGGTCATGGTGACGCAGGAGGCGTTCCTGTTCTCGGGCACGGTCGCCGACAACATCGCGATCGGCCGCCCGGACGCGACCCGCGCGGAGATGGAGCAGGCGGCGAAGGCCATCGGCGCGCACGACTTCATCGCCGCGCTGCCCGACGGCTACGACACCGACGTGCGCAAGCGGGGTGGGCGCATTTCGGCCGGGCAGCGGCAACTGGTGGCGTTCGCCCGGGCGTTGCTGGCCGACCCGGCGGTGCTGATCCTCGACGAGGCGACCAGCTCGCTGGACATCCCGGGCGAGCGCGCGGTGCAGCGGGCGATGGCGACGGTGCTGAAGGGCCGTACGGCGGTGGTCATCGCCCACCGGCTGTCCACGGTGGAGATCGCCGACCGCGTCCTGGTGATGGAGCGGGGCGTGGTCGTCGAGGACGGCACCCCGGCCGCACTCGTCGACGGCACGGGCAGGTTCGCGGATCTGCACCGGGCCTGGCGGGAGAGCCTGGCGTAGGACGCGCGGGCCCCCTGGGCCCGTCCCGGCCGATTCCGGCCGCTCCCGGTCCGGTTCATGTCCGGTCCCGGCCGGGCGAAGCGTTCGTATTGCGGACATGAACTTCCGGTCAACGAACCGTTTCCGGCCATAGTGTTGACGCGCTCCTGACAGAAAGCGCGGTCCCCTGCCACGCTTCCGTGGCGACTGCTCCACAGCAACCCCACAGCAACACCTCCACCTCCCCAGGCCGGGCGACCCCCGGTCCCGCAGAAGGAGTCCGTGTTGAGAAGCAGTTCCTCGCGCAGAGCCACCTCCCACAGACCCGCTCCTCGCACCCGCCGCACCGCGGCCGTGGCCCTGGCCGGCGTCGCCGCGCTGATCGCCGCCGCCGTCCAGAGCGGCACCGCCGTCGCAGCCCCGGAGAAGGCACCGTCGGCCGCGAGCAAGGCGAACCCCGGCTCCGAGTCGGTGAAGCTGACCCCCGCCCAGCGCGCCGCGCTGATCCGGGAGGCCGACGCCGCCAAGGCGGAGACGGCGAAGGAGCTGGGTCTCGGCGCCAAGGAGAAGCTGGTCGTCCGGGACGTGGTCAAGGACCGTGACGGCACGGTCCACACCCGCTACGAGCGCACCTACGACGGCCTGCCCGTCCTCGGCGGGGACCTGGTGGTCGAGGCGGCGAAGTCCGGTGCGACCAGGGACGTCGTCAAGGCGACCCGGACCGCGGTGAAGCCGGCCACCACCACCGCCGCGCTGCCCGCCGCCAAGGCCCGCAAGCAGGCGCTGACCGCCGGCAAGGCCGAGGCCCGGACCGCGGACATCAACCGCGAGCCCCGCAAGGTCGTCTGGGCCGCGAGCGGCAAGCCGGTCGTGGCCTACGAGACGGTCGTCGGCGGCTTCCAGCACGACGGCACACCGCAGGAACTGCACGTCGTCACCGACGCCACCACCGGCGAGAAGCTGTACGAGTGGGAGGCGATCGAGACCGGCACCGGCAACACGGTGTACTCCGGCACGGTCGACCTCACCACCACCCAGTCCGGGTCGACGTACAACCTCACCGACGGCGCCCGCGGCGGCCACAAGACGTACAACCTCAACCGCGGCACCTCCGGCACCGGCACCCTCTTCTCCGGCCCGGACGACGTCTGGGGCAACGGCAGCCCCTCCAACCTGGAGTCCGCCGGCGCCGACGCCCACTACGGCGCCGCGCTCACCTGGGACTACTACAAGAACGTGCACGGGCGCTCCGGCATCCGCGGCGACGGCGTGGGCGCGTACTCGCGCGTCCACTACGGCAACAACTACGTCAACGCGTTCTGGTCGGACAGCTGCTTCTGCATGACCTACGGCGACGGCTCCGGCAACGCCAACCCGCTGACGTCGATCGACGTGGCCGCGCACGAGATGACCCACGGCCTCACGTCGAACACGGCCAAGCTCGTCTACTCCGGCGAGTCCGGCGGCCTGAACGAGGCGACCTCCGACATCTTCGGTTCGACCGTCGAGTTCCACGCCAAGAACTCCTCCGACGTCGGTGACTACCTCATCGGCGAGGAGATCAACATCAACGGCGACGGCACGCCGCTGCGCTACATGGACAAGCCCAGCAAGGACGGCTCGTCCAAGGACGCCTGGTACTCGGGCATCGGCTCGATCGACGTGCACTACTCCTCGGGCCCGGCGAACCACTTCTTCTACCTGCTGAGCGAGGGCAGCGGCACCAAGACGATCAACGGTGTCACGTACGACTCGCCCACCTCGGACGGCCTTCCGGTCACCGGCATCGGCCGGGACAAGGCGGAGAAGATCTGGTTCCGCGCGCTCACCACGAAGTTCACCTCGAACACCAACTACGCGGGCGCCCGCACCGGCACCCTCGCGGCCACCGGTGAGCTGTACGGCGCGGACAGCGCCGAGTACAAGGCGGTCCAGGACGCGTGGGCGGGCGTCAACGTCGGCACCCGCTCCGGCGGCGGGGGCGGCGGGGGCACCTCGTTCGAGAACACCGCCGACGTGGCGATACCGGACCGCGGCTCGGCGGTGACCTCCTCGATCACCGTCTCCGGCCGGACGGGCAACGCGCCGTCCAACCTCCAGGTCGCCGTGGACATCGTCCACACCTACATCGGTGACCTCAAGGTCGACCTGGTCGCCCCCGACGGAACGGCGTACACCCTCAAGGGCTACGGCACCGGCGGCAGTGCGGACAACATCAACACCACCTACACGGTGAACGCCTCCTCCGAAGCGGCCGACGGCGTCTGGAAGCTGCGGGTGCAGGACAACGCGGCCGCCGACACCGGCTACATCAACAGCTGGAAGCTGACCTTCCCGTAAAGCGGCAGGTCACCTGCCTCGAGTCAGGGCGTCGCCCCGGTGGGTTCGAATCCCCCGGGGCGGCGCCCGCTTTCCGTGCGGAGGCGATCAGGCGCCGTCGATTTCCGGCCAACATCACCTGTCACTCCTGACATGTACGCGTCTTGAATGCCACTCTTCCCCCACCCACCGCACAGCACCGCAGCTTCCCCCACCACTAGGAGCCTGTGTGTCCACCCCTCGTCCCACCCGTCGCAGGCGCGCCACGCTGGCCATCGCCACCGCCGTCGCCTCCGGCGCCCTCCTCACCACCGGCCTCACCTCGGGCAGCAGCGTCGCGGCCGACTCCCCCGGCACGCCCGCCGCCGCGCCCGTCCTGCTCTCGGCGCCCGCCCGCGCCGCGCTCGTCCAGGAGCAGCAGGCCGGCGCCTCGCGGACCGCCGACGCGATAGGCCTCGGCTCCCAGGAGGAACTCGTCGTCAAGGACGTCGTGAAGGACGCCGACGGCACCGTCCACACCCGCTACGAGCGCACCTACGCGGGCCTGCCGGTCCTCGGCGGCGACCTCGTGGTGCACACCTCGAAGTCCGGCGCCGCCAAGGGCGTCACCCGGGCGACGAAGGCCGCCGTCGAGGTCGCCTCGCTCAAGCCCGCGATCGCCGCCGCCAAGGCCGAGAAGCAGGCCGTGGCCCGCGCCGAGGCGGCCGGCTCGGAGAAGACCGAGCCCGCCTCCGCGCCCCGCAAGGTGATCTGGGCCGCGAGCGGCAAGCCGGTCCTCGCCTACGAGACCGTCGTCGGCGGCCTCCAGGAGGACGGCACCCCCAACGAGCTGCACGTCATCACCGACGCCGCCACCGGCAAGAAGCTGTACGAGTACCAGGCCGTCGAGACCGGCACGGGCAACACCACCTACAGCGGCCAGGTCACCCTGAGCACCACCAGGTCGGGCACCTCGTACAACCTCACCGACGGCACCCGCGGCGGCCACAAGACGTACAACCTCAACCGCGGCACCTCCGGCACCGGCACCCTCTTCTCCGGCTCCGACGACATCTGGGGCAACGGCAGCCCCTCCAACGCGGAGACCGCCGGCGCCGACGCCCACTACGGGGCCCAGGTCACCTGGGACTTCTACAAGAGCGTGTTCGGCCGCAACGGCATCCGCAACGACGGCAGGGCCGCCTACTCCCGCGTCCACTACGGCAACAACTACGTCAACGCGTTCTGGTCCGACAGCTGCTTCTGCATGACCTACGGCGACGGCTCCGGCAACGCCAACCCGCTGACCTCGCTCGACGTGGCGGCCCACGAGATGAGCCACGGCCTGACCTCGGCCACCGCGGGCCTGAACTACAGCGGCGAGTCCGGCGGCCTGAACGAGGCGACCAGCGACATCTTCGGCGCGGGCGCGGAGTTCTTCGCCGGCAACTCCTCCGACGCCGGTGACTACCTCATCGGCGAGGAGATCGACATCAACGGCGACGGCACGCCGCTGCGCTACATGGACAAGCCCAGCAAGGACGGCTCGTCCAAGGACGCCTGGTCCTCCGGCCTGGGCGGCGTGGACGTGCACTACTCGTCCGGTCCCGCCAACCACTTCTTCTACCTGCTGTCCGAGGGCAGCGGCACGAAGACCATCAACGGCGTGACCTACAACTCGCCCACCTCCAACGGCTCCACGGTCACCGGCATCGGCCGCACCAAGGCGCTGCAGATCTGGTACAAGGCGCTGACGACGTACATGACGTCGACGACGAAGTACGCGCAGGCCCGTACGGCGACCCTGAACGCCGCCTCGGCCCTGTACGGCGCGTCCAGCACCGAGTACAAGACGGTCGCGGCCGCCTGGTCCGCCGTGAACGTCAACTGACCGGGGCACGGCCCGAGGGCGGTACCCGGACCCCGGGCGGGTCCGGGTACCGCCCTACTCTTGGGAACCGTGTCTTCTACGGATCCGCAGGACTTCACCTACGCCGATGTCGGCGCCACCCGTGAGCGGGGCTTCTGCCCGCCGGGCTTCCGTTCCCTGCACGTGCGCACCCGGCTCGGCGAGGGCGAGGACGTCTTCCGCCGGGCCTCGCAGGCCGTCCTCACCTGGGAGATGCACCGCGCCCTGGGCGTGGGCCTCGACGCGGGCGCGGAGCGCGCGGCCCCGGGCGTGGACGTCACCGTCACCCTGGCCGGCATGATCAAGGCGCCCTGCCGCGTCGTGTGGGCCGTGGAGGAACCCCGCCGCGCCGGCTGGGCGTACGGCACGCTGCCCGGCCACCCGGAGAGCGGCGAGGAGTCCTTCGTGGTGGACCGCACGGGCGACGGGACCGTCTGGCTGACGGTGAGCGCCTTCAGCCGGCCCGCCAAGTGGTACGCGAAGGCCGGC
This sequence comes from Streptomyces sp. NPDC003456, assembly GCF_042878735.1. NCBI lineage: Bacteria > Bacillati > Actinomycetota > Actinomycetes > Kitasatosporales > Streptomycetaceae > Streptomyces > Streptomyces sp. NPDC003456. Next base: position 785,469 of record NZ_JBIAOK010000004.1, on the reverse strand, counting down.
GGCCCCGCGACGCGGGGCTTCCAGCACGCCTACGCCCGCCGGTGCGGCACCGTCCTGCGCACCCTGGTGGCGCAGGGCGGCACCGAGAGCTGAGGGGCGCGGGACCGGACCACCGCGCGGCGTCCGCCGCCGGGTCCGGTCCCGCGCCCACGCACCCGCGGGCGGCGGGCTCACCGCATCAGCAGCCCTCCGGCGGCCACCAGTTCCTCGGACGGCCCGGCCACCAGGCCCAGCTCCGCGCTCGACGCCAGCAGCCGGTGCGCCGGGAGGATCCGCACGGTGTACCCGAACGGCCCGGTCCGGTCCAGCGACAGGGGCCCCTCGTAGACCCACCGCCCGTCCTGCTCGGCGGAACCCACCGCCTTAAGCGGGACGACCGTCGCGTCGCCGATGCGGTCCTGCTCGTCGACCCGCCCCGACACCACCTGGACCTCGACGTCGTCGGGACCGAGCCCGCCGAGCCCGACCCGCACCCGCAGCCCGAGGGTCGTGCCCAGCTCCGCCAGGGTCTCGGAGGCCGACGTCTCCACGTGGTCGACGGTGACGCCCGGCCAGGCCGCGCGCACCCGGGCCTTCCACTCGGCGAGGTCCCGTGCGGTGTCCGGTCCGAGGGCCCGGTGGGCCACGGCCGCCGGCGTGTAGAGCCGCTCGACGTACTCGCGGACCATCCGCCCGGCCAGCACCTTCGGCCCGAGCGAGCCGAGCGTGTGCCGGACCATCTCGATCCAGCGGTCGGGCAGGCCGCTGCGGCCGCGCTCGTAGAAGCGGGGCGTCACCCGCTGCTCCAGCAGCTCGTACAGCGCCGCGGCCTCTATGTCGTCGCGGTGGTCCGGGTCGGTCCCGGCGCCGTCGGCCGTGGGGATGGCCCAGCCGAAGTCGGGCTGGAACCACTCGTCCCACCAGCCGTCCAGGACGGACAGGTTGAGGCAGCCGTTGAGGGCGGCCTTCATACCGGACGTGCCGCACGCCTCCAGCGGCCTGAGCGGGTTGTTCAGCCAGATGTCGCAGCCCGGGTAGAGCTTCTGCGCCATCGCCATGCCGTAGTCGGGCAGGAACACGATGCGGTGGCGCACCCGCGGGTCGTCCGTGAACCGCACCAGTTCCTGCACCAGCCGCTTGCCGCCGTCGTCGGCGGGGTGCGCCTTGCCGGCGACGACGATCTGGATCGGCCGCTCGGGGTGCAGCAGCAGGTCCATCAGCCGGTCCCGGTCGCGCAGCATCAGCGTCAGCCGCTTGTACGACGGCACGCGCCGGGCGAAGCCGATGGTGAGCACGTCCGGGTCGAGCACGCCGTCGATCCAGCCCAGTTCGGCCGTGCCGGCGCCGCGCTGCCGCCAGGAGGCGCGCAGCCGCTCGCGGACCTCCTCGACGAGCTGCTCGCGCAGGACCCGCCGCAGGTCCCAGATGTCCTGGTCGGGGATGTCGGCCACCGAGTCCCAGCGCTCCGAGCCGCCGACGCTCATCGCGTCCTCTGCGCGCTGGACGCCGATCTGCCGGGCACCGAGCCGGAACACCTCGGGCGCGACCCAGGTGGGGGCGTGCACACCGTTGGTGACGGAGGTGATCGGCACCTCGTCGGCGTCGAACCCGGGCCACAGGCCGGAGAACATCTCGCGGCTGACGTTGCCGTGCAGCAGCGACACCCCGTTGGCGCGCTGGGCCAGGCGCAGGCCCATCACGGCCATGTTGAACAGGTTGGGCTCGCCGCCCGGGTAGGTCTCCATGCCCAGCCGCAGGACGCGGTCCACGTCGATGCGGGGCAGCTCGGCGTCGGGGCCGAAGTGCCGGGCGACCAGCTCCCGGTCGAAGCGGTCGATGCCGGCCGGCACGGGCGTGTGGGTGGTGAAGACGGTGCCGGCCCGGACGGACTCCAGCGCCGAGTCGAAGTCGAGCCCGCCGTCGCACAGTTCGGCGATGCGCTCCAGGCCGAGGAACCCGGCGTGCCCCTCGTTGGTGTGGAACACCTCCGGCTCGGGATGGCCGGTCAGCCGGCAGTACGTCCGTACCGCCCGGACGCCTCCTATGCCGAGGAGCATCTCCTGCAGCAGCCGGTGCTCGCTGCCGCCGCCGTAGAGGCGGTCGGTCACGCCGCGTTCGCCGAGGTCGTTCTCCTCGACGTCGGAGTCCAGCAGGAGCAGCGGGACCCGGCCGACCTGCGCCAGCCAGATCCGGGCGTGCAGCTGGCGGCCGCCGGGCAGGGCGAGGGCGACCTGGGCGGGGGCGCCGCCGGGCTCCTCGAGCTGGGCGACGGGCAGCTCGTTGGGGTCGAGGACCGGGTAGTGCTCCTGCTGCCAGCCGTCCCGGGACAGGGTCTGGCGGAAGTAGCCGTGCCGGTAGAGCAGGCCGACCCCGATCAGCGGGACGCCGAGGTCGCTGGCCGCCTTCAGGTGGTCGCCGGCGAGGATGCCGAGGCCGCCGGAGTACTGCGGCAGGGCGGCCGTGATGCCGAACTCGGGTGAGAAGTAGGCGATGGCGGCGGGCAGGGCCTCGGTCTGGGCCTGGTACCAGCGGTCGCCGGTGGTGTAGTCGTGCAGGTCGCCCGCGACCGCGGCGAGGCGGCGCAGGAAGCGGCGGTCCCCGGCCAGCTCGGCGAGGCGTGCCGGCGGCACGCTCCCCAGCAGGCGGACCGGGTCGCCCCCCGAGGCGGACCAGCGCCCGGGGTCGACGGACTGGAACAGGTCGCGGGTCTCGGCATGCCACGACCAGCGCAGGTTGCGGGCGAGATCGCTGAGCGGCCTGAGGGGTTCGGGGAGCACGGGTCGGACGGTGAACCGACGGATCGCCTTCACTTTCCACCTCGTCACGCTGGGCTTCGACGCAGGGCTTCATCGACGTCGTCTACGACACTACCGGCGTCGGCGCCGCCTCCGCTGAGGCTCCGCGACCCGACCCCCGATCGGCCCGAACGCCGCCGTGCCCGGACCTGGCCGGATTCCTGCGCCCGGGCCTTCCCCCGGGTCGCACACGGCACGGAAGGCCGCTCGCGGCGCTCCGGCCCCCGTCCGCGGCGCGCGCCGCCCCGCGGCGCCCGTGCGCCGGAGCGAAGAGGGGGCGCATACCGTGGGGCGACCGGCCTCGGGGGGTAGGAAACCGGACTTCTCGGAGCCCGGTCCGGCGCCGGCCGTGCGGCCCCCGGGGAGCCCCGCTCCCGCCCCCGCGCTCGTCCTCGGGGACAGCCCGACCGGGTACCGCGACGGCGCGGGTCCATGCCGTGACGTCGGGCGCTCTCCGTCCGCCCGACCCGGCGGCACGGGCTCCGGCCCAGGTCGGGCGGGGTAGGGCCGGCGCGGTGGCGGCCCTCGGGGGGCCGGCCCCGAACGGACGTTGATCGGACAAGTTACTGCGCGGAAGACGGGGGTAGGGCGAAGGAGCGGCCACTCGGAAGGGCCGGTCCCGTCTGCCCCGGAGGAGGCCGGTCTTGTGTGTCGACATACGCGTGAGTAGTTAACAAAGTGCCGGATTGCCCACCCGAACAGGGTGGGAAGGCTCCAGCGGGTACTCCTCTCGGGAACACCACGCAGGACCCACCTCCCCACAGTCATCCGCCCACCCACGTTGACGCGGACAGGAGCGGTCATGCCCGCCAAGCACCATTCGCCAGCACCCCCGAACCGCCGTACCACCGGGGCGCGCGCACCCGGCGGCGCCGCACGCCCCGCGCCCCCGCCGGACGCCGGCTCGCCGGCGCCGGCGCCACCGTCCGGGGACGGGGCGACGGCCGTCGGGCGCATACCCGTCCTCGACGTCCGCCCCGCCGTCCTGAGAGGGCGCCGCCCGGCCAAGGCCGTCACGGGCGAGAGCTTCGAGGTCTCGGCGACCGTGTTCCGGGAGGGGCACGACGCGGTCGCGGCCAATGTCGTCCTGAAGGACCCCGAGGGCCGTCCCGGGCCGTGGACGCCGATGCGGGAGCTGGCGCCCGGCACGGACCGGTGGGGCGCGACGGTCACCGCCGGGGAACCCGGTCTGTGGACGTTCACCGTGGAGGCGTGGGGCGACCCCGTCAGCACCTGGCGCCACCACGCCCGGATCAAGATCCCGGCGGGCATCGACACCGACGTCGTCCTGGAGGAGGGCGCGCGCCTGTACGAGCGGGCGGCCGCCGGGGTGCCCGAGGAGGGACCGCGCGACGTGGTCACGGCCGCTGTCGCCGCCCTGCGGGACGAGACGCGTCCCGCGGCGTCGCGCCTGGCGGCCGCGCTGACGCCGGAGGTCGACGAGGTCCTGGCCCGGTACCCGCTGCGCGACCCGGTGACGAGCAGCGATCCCCTGCCGCTGCTGGTGGAGCGGGAGCGGGCGCTGTACGGGTCGTGGTACGAGTTCTTCCCGCGTTCGGAGGGCACCGAGGAACGGCCGCACGGGACGTTCCGGACGGCGGCGCGGCGGTTGCCGGCGATCGCGGCGATGGGTTTCGACGTGGTCTACCTGCCGCCGATCCACCCGATCGGCACCACGTTCCGCAAGGGCCGCAACAACACCCTCTCCCCCGGCCCGGAGGACGTGGGGGTGCCGTGGGCGATCGGTTCGCCCGAGGGCGGCCACGACGCGGTGCACCCCGATCTGGGCACGATGGACGACTTCGTGTGGTTCGTCGGGCAGGCGCGGGAGCTGGGGCTGGAGATCGCGCTGGACTTCGCGTTGCAGTGCTCGCCGGACCATCCGTGGGTGCACAAGCACCCGGAGTGGTTCCACCACCGTCCCGACGGCACGATCGCCTACGCGGAGAATCCGCCGAAGAAGTACCAGGACATCTACCCCATCGCCTTCGACGCGGACATGGACGGCCTGGTGGCGGAGACGTGCCGGGTGCTGCGGCACTGGATGGACGCGGGCGTGCGGATCTTCCGAGTGGACAATCCGCACACCAAGCCGGTGGTGTTCTGGGAGCGGGTGATCGGGGAGATCAACCGCACCGACCCGGATGTGATCTTCCTGGCGGAGGCGTTCACCCGGCCGGCGATGATGCACACGCTGGCGCAGATCGGCTTCCAGCAGTCGTACACGTACTTCACCTGGCGCAACACCAAGCAGGAGCTGACGGAGTACCTGACGGAGCTGTCGGGTGAGGCGGCCTCCTACATGCGGCCGAACTTCTTCGCCAACACCCCCGACATCCTGCACGCCTATCTGCAGCACGGCGGGCGGCCGGCCTTCGAGGTGCGGGCCGTGCTCGCCGCGACGCTGTCGCCGGCGTGGGGCATCTACTCGGGGTACGAGCTGTGCGAGAACGTGCCGTTGAAGGAGGGCAGCGAGGAGTACCTGGACTCGGAGAAGTACCAGCTGCGCCCCCGCGACTGGGAGGCGGCCGAGCGGCAGGGACGCAGCATCGCCCCACTGATCACCCGCCTCAACACCGTCCGCAGGGAGAATCCGGCCCTGCAGCAGCTGCGCGACCTGCACTTCCACCACGCGGACCAGGACGCGGTGATCGTGTACTCGAAGCGGCAGGGTTCGAACACGGTTCTGGTGGTCGCGAACCTCGATCCCCACCACACCCAGGAGGCCACGGTCTCGTTGGACATGCCGCAACTCGGCCTGGACTGGCACGAGTCGGTGCCGGTGCGCGACGAGCTCACCGGCGAGACATATCACTGGGGCCGGAGCAACTACGTGCGCCTGGAGCCGGGACACCGTCCCGCGCACGTCTTCTCGGTGCTGCGACCGTCCACCCCGCAGATCGGAGGGTCACCCACAACATGATCGTCAACGAACCCGTGCAGGACACGTTCGAGGACACTCCCGCCAGGGACCGCGACCCCGACTGGTTCAAGCGCGCCGTCTTCTACGAGGTGCTGGTCCGCTCGTTCCAGGACAGCAACGGCGACGGCGTCGGCGACCTCAAGGGCCTGACCGCCAAGCTGGACTACCTCCAGTGGCTCGGTGTGGACTGCCTGTGGCTGCCGCCCTTCTTCAAGTCGCCCCTGCGGGACGGCGGCTACGACGTCAGCGACTACACCGCCGTGCTGCCCGAGTTCGGCGACCTCGCCGACTTCGTGGAGTTCGTCGACGCCGCCCACCAGCGGGGCATGCGCGTCATCATCGACTTCGTCATGAACCACACCAGCGACCAGCACCCGTGGTTCCAGGAGTCGAGGAAGGACCCCGACGGGCCCTACGGCGACTACTACGTGTGGGCCGACGACGACAAGCAGTTCCAGGACGCGCGGATCATCTTCGTCGACACCGAGGCCTCCAACTGGACCTACGACCCGGTCCGCAAGCAGTACTTCTGGCACCGCTTCTTCTCCCACCAGCCGGACCTCAACTACGAGAACCCGGCCGTGCAGGAGGAGATGATCTCCGCGCTGAAGTTCTGGCTGGACCTCGGGATCGACGGGTTCCGGCTGGACGCGGTGCCCTACCTGTACCAGGAGGAGGGCACCAACTGCGAGAACCTTCCGGCGACCCATGCCTTCCTCAAGCGGGTCCGCAAGGAGATCGACGCCCAGTACCCGGACACCGTGCTGCTGGCGGAGGCCAACCAGTGGCCCGAGGACGTCGTCGACTACTTCGGCGACTACCCGAGCGGCGGCGACGAGTGCCACATGGCGTTCCACTTCCCGGTCATGCCGCGCATCTTCATGGCCGTGCGGCGCGAGTCCCGCTACCCCGTCTCCGAGATCCTGGCCAAGACCCCGGCCATCCCCGAGCGCTGCCAGTGGGGCATCTTCCTGCGCAACCACGACGAGCTGACGCTCGAGATGGTGACCGACGAAGAGCGCGACTACATGTGGGCCGAGTACGCCAAGGACCCGCGGATGCGGGCCAACATCGGCATCCGCCGCCGGCTCGCCCCGCTGCTGGACAACGACCGCAACCAGATCGAGCTGTTCACGGCCCTGCTGCTGTCGCTGCCCGGCTCGCCGATCCTCTACTACGGCGACGAGATCGGCATGGGCGACAACATCTGGCTCGGCGACCGCGACGCGGTGCGCACGCCGATGCAGTGGACGCCCGACCGCAACGCGGGCTTCTCCTCGTCCGATCCCGGGCGGCTGTTCCTGCCCACGATCATGGACCCGGTCTACGGCTACCAGGTGACCAACGTCGAGGCGTCCATGGCCTCGCCGTCGTCGCTGCTGCACTGGACCCGGCGCATGATCGAGATCCGCAAGCAGAACCCCGCGTTCGGCCTCGGCTCCTACACCGAACTGCCCTCGTCCAACCCGGCCGTGCTGGCCTTCCTGCGGGAGTACGAGGACGACCTGGTGCTGTGCGTGAACAACTTCTCGCGCTTCGCGCAGCCCACGGAGCTGGATCTGAGCGCCTTCGAGGGCCGGCACCCGGTGGAGCTGTTCGGCGGGGTCCGCTTCCCCGCCATCGGCGAACTGCCCTACCTGCTGACCCTCGGCGGGCACGGCTTCTACTGGTTCCGGCTCCGCAAGGACGCCGTGTGAAACCCGAACGACAGGCCCGCTGAGGCCTGATCCGCGCGGCGGGCCGCAAACCCCCGTGGCGGGGCGTTTCCTCCGCCCCGCCCGGGGCACGCACTAGTAACACCCCGCCCACCCGCGTATGCCGGAGGAGCGCCGTCCGGGCCGGTTGCAGGCATCAGGGGGCGCATCAAGAATGGGTGAAAGGACGCGAGGCCATGTCGGAAGCCGCCACACGCACCGTCGCCACCCCGCCCGGCCTTCTCGCATCCCTGGAGCCGCTGCTGCGGGAATGGCTGCCGCGGCAGCGCTGGTTCGCGGGCAAAGGACGGCCGGTCACGGGTTTCACCCTGGTCGCGGCCACCGAGCTGCTCCCGGGCACGGCGAAGCTCGGTCTCTACCACCTGCTCGTGCGTGCCCACCAGCCGCTCGTGCGGTCCCACGGGGCGCCGAACCACCCCGGTGACTGCTACCAGCTGCTCATAGGCGTGCGCGAGGCGCTGCCGCCTCGGCTGGCGCCCGCGCTCATCGGACACGTGCCGACGGGGCCGCTGGCCGGCCGCACGGTCTATGACGCCCTGCACGACACCAGGCCCGCCGAACTCCTCCTGGAGGCGCTGCGCACCCGGGCACGGATCGGCGGGCTCCGCTTCGACCGGGACCCGCAGCAGGAGATCCGCTCCGGGCTGGTGCCGCGCGTGATGACCGCCGAGCAGTCCAACTCGTCGATCGTCTACGGAGATACGTTCATCCTGAAGCTGCTGCGGCGGATCGTGCCGGGGGTCAACCCCGACCTGGAGCTGCCGCTGGCCCTGTCCCGCGAGGGCTGCCCCCGGGTGCCCGCGCCGACGGCCTGGATGGTCGCGGACGTCGACCCCGCGGCCGACCCGGTCGGCACGGGCGGTCCGGCGGACCTCGCCGGGCAGCCGTACGTGCTGGGGGTCCTGCAGCCGTTCCTGCAGGGCGCCTCCGACGGATGGGAGCTGGCCCTGCGCGAACTGGCCAAGGGCGAGGACTTCGCCGCCGAGGCGCGGGCCCTGGGGCGGGCCACCGCCGAGGTCCACACCGCGCTGGCCCGCGCGCTGCCCACCGTCACGCTCGGTCACGCGCAGCTGCGCTTCATGGTCGACGGCATGATCGAGCGCCTGGACGCGGCCGTCCAGGCGGTGCCCGCGCTGCGGCCCTATGCCGGCGGCCTGCGGTCCGCGTTCACGGCGCTGGACGACCTGGCCTCGGAGGGCCGTACCTGGATCGCGCAGCGCGTGCACGGCGATCTCCACCTGGGGCAGTGCCTGCGCTCGCCGTCCGGCGAGTGGTGGCTGATCGACTTCGAGGGCGAACCGGCCCGTCCCCTGCCCGAGCGGCGCATGCCGCAGCCGGCGGTGCGGGACGTCGCCGGGATGCTGCGCTCCTTCGACTACGCCGCGCGCTCGGTGGACCCGGCCCAGCCGGAGTGGGCCGAGACCTGCCGGGCCGCCTTCTGCTCCGGCTATGCCGACGCCTCGGGCCGCGACCCGCGCACCGACCCGGTGCTGCTGCGCGCCTTCGAGACGGACAAGGCGATCTACGAGGTGGTGTACGAGGCCCGGCACCGCCCCGACTGGCTGCCGGTGCCGATGGCCGCCGTGGAGCGGCTGGCCACGTCCGGCCACCTGACCTGACCCACCCCCTCGCCCTGGAGGCTCCGCCCGTGACCCCCCGCCCTGAGTCCAGCGGTCCGCGTCCCAAGGGGACAGCCGGGGAGAAGATCCCCGAGCAGCCCACAGCCGCGCAGCAGAAGAGCGCCGCGAAGAAGACGGCGGTGCCGAAGCAGGCAGCGGCGAAGAAGACGGCGGCCGCGAAGAAGGCAGCCGTCAAGAAGACGGCGAGCGCCGGGAAGGCGGCCCCCGTCAAGGCGGCGGCCGCGAAGAAGGCCGTCACGAAGAAGGCGGCCAGCGCGAAGGCCGCGACCGCGAAGCCGGCGGCGGCGAAACCGGCGGCAGCGGCGAAGAAGACGGCGGCGAAGTCGGCCACGGTGAAGCCGACGGCCGAGAAGGCGGCGGTGACCGGGGCGGCGGGGCGGAAGACCGCCGCCGGCCCGGCGGCGCCCGCCAAGAAGGCCGCCGCGGCGAAGAAGGCCACGACGAAGAAGGCGACGGCCACCGGGGCGGCCGCGGTGAGGACTGCCGCCGAGAAGGCCACCGCGACGAGCACCACGGCCGAGAAGCCCCCTGCCGAGAAGGCCGCCGTCAGGAAGGCCGCGGCCAAGAAGACGGCCGAGGTCGCGACCGCTGCGGTGACGGCCCCCGAGCCGCCCGCGACGACCGCGGCGAAGAAGACCACGGCGAGGAAGGCCGCCACGAAGAAGGCGGCTCCGGTGAAGACCGCGGCCGTGAAGAAGGCCGTCAAGAAGGCCGTCCGGAAGGCACCGGGCTCGAAGGCCCCGGGCGCCGCGGCTCCGGCGCCGAAGGCCGCCGCCGGGACGGCGTCCGCCGGCGGGCAGGGCACCGCAGCCCAGACGGTCCCCCCGGAGATGGAGGTCGCCGTCTCCCCCGCCGTCGGCCCCGAGGACCGCGCCCGGCTGCTCGACGGCGCGCACCACGACCCGCACTCCGTACTCGGCGCCCACCCCGTCCCCGGCGGCATCGCCTTCCGGGCGTTCCGGCCGTACGCGTTGTCGGTGACGGTCGTCGCCGGGGAGGTGCGGGCCGAGCTGCACGACGACGGCGAGGGCTTCTTCTCGGGGCTGCTGCCGCTGACGGAGGTCCCGGCGTACCGGCTGCTGGTGCAGTACGAGGGGACGCTGCTGGAGACGGAGGACGCCTACCGCTTCCTGCCCACGCTCGGCGATCTCGACCTGCACCTGATCGGTGAGGGCCGGCACGAGGAGCTGTGGACGGCGCTGGGCGCCCACCCGACGACCCACGAGGGCGTGACCGGCACCCGGTTCGCGGTGTGGGCGCCGAACGCGCGCGGTGTGCGTGTGGCCGGCACGTTCAACTTCTGGGACGGCACCGGGCACGTCATGCGCTCGCTGGGTTCGTCCGGTGTGTGGGAGCTGTTCCTGCCGGACGTCGGCGAGGGCGAGCTGTACAAGTTCGAGATCACCCGGCCGGACGGCTCGAAGACGATGCGCGCCGACCCGCTGGCCCGCCGTACCGAGGTGCCCCCCGCGACGTCGTCGGTCATCACCTCCTCGCACTACGAGTGGGGCGACGCCGAGTGGCTGGAGCGCCGCGCGCAGGCCCCGGCGCACGAGGCGCCGTTCTCGGTCTACGAGGTGCACCTGCCCTCCTGGCGGCCGGGACTGACCTACCGTCAGCTCGCCGAGCAGCTGCCCGCGTACGTGAAGGACCTGGGGTTCACGCACGTCGAGCTGATGCCGGTCGCCGAGCACCCCTTCGGCGGGTCCTGGGGTTACCAGGTCACCGGCTTCTACGCGCCGACGGCCCGGCTGGGCACCCCGGACGACTTCCGCCACCTGGTCGACAAGCTGCACCAGGCGGGCATCGGCGTCCTCATGGACTGGGTGCCGGCGCACTTCCCGCGCGACGCCTGGGCGCTGGCCGAGTTCGACGGGCGTCCGCTGTACGAGCACGAGGACCCGCTGCGGGCCGCGCACCCCGACTGGGGCACGCTGGAGTTCGACTTCGGGCGCAACGAGGTGCGCAACTTCCTCGTGGCCAACGCCGTCTACTGGTGCGAGGAGTTCCACATCGACGGGCTGCGCGTGGACGCGGTCGCCTCGATGCTCTACCTGGACTACTCGCGCGAGCCGGGCCAGTGGACGCCGAACGAGCACGGCGGCCGGGAGAACCTGGACGCGGTGGCGTTCCTGCAGGAGATGAACGCGACGGTGTACCGCAGGGTGCCCGGCGTGGTGACCGTCGCCGAGGAGTCCACCGCGTGGGACGGCGTCACGCGGGCCACCCACCACAAGGGCCCGAGCGGCTTCGGCGGCCTCGGCTTCGGGCTGAAGTGGAACATGGGCTGGATGCACGACTCGCTGCAGTACATGAGCCACGAGCCGGTGTACCGCAAGTACCACCACGGCGAGATGACCTTCTCCATGGTGTACGCCTACAGCGAGAACTACGTGCTGCCGATCTCGCACGACGAGGTCGTGCACGGCAAGGGCTCCCTGGTGTCGAAGATGCCGGGCGACTGGTGGCAGCAGCGGGCCGGGGTGCGCTCCTACCTCGGCTTCATGTGGGCCCACCCGGGCAAGCAGCTGCTGTTCATGGGCCAGGAGTTCGCGCAGGGCGCCGAGTGGTCCGAGGTGCACGGCCCGGACTGGTGGCTGCTCGACCCCGGCTACGGGGCGGAGGCGGACCACCGGGGCGTGCGCGACCTGGTCCGCGACCTCAACGCCGTCTACCGCGCCACACCGGCGCTGTGGCGGCTGGACACCGACCCGGCGGGCTTCGAGTGGATCGTCGGGGACGCCGCCGACGACAACGTCCTGGCGTTCCTGCGGCTGGACCCGGAGGGCAACCCGCTGCTGGCGGTCTCCAACTTCGCCCCGGTGATCCGCCACGACTACCGCCTCGGCGTCCCCGAGGAGATCCCCGCCTGGCACGAGGTCCTCAACACCGACGCCGCCCGCTACGGCGGCAGCGACGTGACGGCTCCCGACCCGGTCAAGCCGGAGCCCCAGCCCTGGCACGGCCGCCCGGCGAGCATCCGCCTGACCCTGCCCCCGCTGGCCACGGTGTGGCTGCGGCCGGCCTGAGGGGTGTGTGACACGCGGTGAAGGGCCGTACCCGGCCGGGGGTGGCCGGGTACGGCTCCGGGTGCGTCACGCCAGGACGTCGGCGAGCACCTTCGGCAGCGGACCGGTGTGCACCACGCCGAGCCGCTGGGTGGCCCGGGTCAGTGCGACGTACAGGTCGCTGGTGCCGTAGCGGCCGGGTTCGACGACGAGCACGGAGTCGAACTCCAGGCCCTTGGCCTGCCGCGGGTCCAGCAGCACGACGCCGCGCGTGAGGTCGGGTTCCTCGCCCGCCGTGACGCCGTCCAGCCGCGCCGCCAGGGAGCGGTGCAGCTCGCGCGGGGCGATCACCGCGAGCCGCCCCTCGGCGGGGGTGAGTTCCCCGACCGCCTTGGCGACGGCGCCGGGGAGGTCGTCGGCGGCGCGGGCCCAGGGGCGCACACCGGTGGAGCGGACGGAGCTGGGCGGCTCGAACTCCGGGCTGTCCGCCCGCACCACGGCCGCCGCGACGTCCATGATCTCCGCGGGGGTGCGGTAGTTGACGCCCAGCCGGGTGTGCTCCCAGCGGTCCTCCACGTACGGGGCGAGGATGCCGGCCCAGGAGCCGACCCCGGCCGCCTCCGCCGTCTGGGCGGGGTCGCCGACCAGGGTCATGGAGCGGGTGGGGCTGCGACGCATCAGCAGCCGCCACGCCATCGGCGACAGCTCCTGCGCCTCGTCGACGATGATGTGCCCGAACGCCCAGGTGCGGTCGGCCGCCGCGCGCTCGGCGGCGCTGCGGTGGTCGTCCTCCTCGTGCCGCTCGGCGAACCGCTCGGCGTCGATGATGTCGTGCGCCGACAGCACCTCGGAGCTCTCGGGATCGTCCTCCTCCTTGTCCTCGAACTCGTAGGTCCGGGAGGCGTACGACACGTCCAGCACGCCCTGCGCGTAGGCGATCTGCCGCTCCCGTTCGCGCGCGGCGCGGTCCCGGGCGAGCCGGTCGTCCTCGCCGAGGAGTTCGGCGGCCTCGTCCAGCAGCGGCACGTCCGCGACGGTCCAGTGCCGGGTGACGGGCCGGCGTACGGCGTCGGCGTCCTCGGCGGGCAGGAACTCCTCGGGGGCCGCGAGGAGGTCGGCGACGAGCCGCTGCGGGGTCAGCACCGGCCACAACCGGTCGACGGCGGCCCACACTTCGGGGTTCTCGGCGAGGTCGTCGCGGATCTGGGTGATGTCGCTGGGGTCGAGCAGGCTGGAACCGTCGAAGGGGTCGGTGCCGATCCGCTCGGCGTACAGGTCGGTGAGCGCGTTGAGGATGTGGCCCTCGAAGTGCTCGCGGGCCGCGTTGTGCGGCAGCCCGGCGGCCCGGGTGCGCTCGCGGGCGACGTTGACCAGGCCGTCGTCGAGCATGAGGACCTCGCGGTCGTGCTCGATGGTGACGACCGGGTCGGGCAGCGCCTGCCGGGCGCGGACGGCCTCGGCGAGCACGTCGGCCATGTCCGCCCGCCCCTTCACGGCGGCGGCCTCGGGGGTGTCGGCGGCGGTCGCCTTCACGCCCGGGTACAGCTCGCCGACGGTCGCGAGGAGCACGCCGGTCTCGCCGAGGGAGGGCAGCACCTCGCCGATGTAGCCGAGGAACGCCGGGTTGGGTCCGACGATCAGAACGGCCCGCTTGGCGAGCAGCTCCCGGTGCTCGTAGAGCAGGTAGGCGGCGCGGTGCAGGGCGACGGCCGTCTTGCCGGTACCCGGGCCGCCCTCCACGACCAGCACGCCGCGGTGCGGGGCGCGGATGATGCGGTCCTGGTCGGCCTGGATGGTCCGCACGATGTCGCCCATGCGGCCGGTGCGGGCGGAGTCGAGCGCGGCGAGCAGGACGGCGTCGCCGGTGGGGTCCTCGTGGCCGGTGCGCGTCCGGTCGCCGAGGTCGAGGATCTCGTCGTGCAGGTGGGTGACGCGGCGGCCCTCGGTGGCGATGTGCCGCCGGCGCCGGAGCCCCATCGGGGTGTGCCCGGTGGCCAGGTAGAAGGGGCGGGCGACCTCGGCGCGCCAGTCGATCAGGACGGGGGTGCGCTCGGCGTCGTCGGTGCGCAGGCCGATGCGGCCGATGTGGTGGGTGATGCCCGAGGTGAGGTCGATCCGGCCGAAGCACAGGGAGCCGTCCACCGCGTTCAGCGCGGCGAGCAGCCCGGAGCGCTCGGCGACGAGGATGTCCCGCTCGAGTCGCGCCTGCATGGGCGTGTTGCCCTGCGCGAGCGCGTCCGTGACGGAGGTCTCGGCGTCGCCGCGCAGCGCGTCCACGCGCGCGTACAACTCGTCGATGAATTCCTGTTCCTGTCGCAATTCATCGTCCGGAAACTCGGTGTTTGACAATTCCGCTCCCGCCCGGATATACTGTGCTCACTGAACTTCACTGTGACTGCAATGGACTTGAAGTCACGAACAGACAAATATACGCAAGGAAATCCCCCGAGCGCAATTGCTCGGGGGATTTCCCGTTTCCGGGCGGGGCGTCCGCCGGTGCGCTCCAGCACGTCGGCCGGCTCCCGGACTAGCGTGCCCCGGCGGTCTCCGGTTCCCTCTCCTCGGCGGGCTCGGCCTGCGGCTTGCTCCTGCCGGGGAGGAGCAGGGCGACCAGCAGGGTGCCGATGCCCAGGATCACCGCGCCGACCAGGCTGGTGTGCGCGACCGCGTCGGAGAAGGCGGACCCCACGGCGTCGGCCATCTGCCGTGCTCCGCCGCCGAGTTGCCCGGCCTGGGCGCGCAGTCGTTCCGCCTGCTGGGGGTCGCCGGTGTGGGCGGCCTGCTCGGCCAGCTGCCGCGCCTTGTCGCCGATGCCCCGGGCGACGGCGTACCCGGCGCCGACCGAGTCCTGGGCGGCGTCCAGGGCGGAGGCGGGCAGCTTGCTGCCGGACGTGGCGTCGGACAGGTGGCCGGAGTAGGAGGTCGCCAGCAGCGAGCCGAGGACGGCGATGCCCAGGGAGCCGCCCAGCTCCAGCGAGGTGTCGTTGACGGCGCCGCCGACGCCCAGCTCCGACTCCGGGAACGCCCCCATGATCGCGTCGGTGCAGGGCGACAGCGCCAGCCCGATCGCCAGGCCCAGGACGATCAGGGGTGCGACGAAGTCGCCGTACGTGGAGCCCGAGTCGACCCCGGTGAGCAGGGCCAGGGCCGCCGTGCCGCCGGCCATGCCTGCCGTGACGGTCCACTTCATGCCGACCCGGGGCGTGAGGTACCCGGTCAGCGCCGAGCCGGCGAAGACGGCGCCGGCCAGCGGCAGCATGCGCAGCCCGGTGTCCAGCGCGTCGTAGCCGAGCACGAACTGCAGGTGCTGGGTCAGGTAGTAGAAGGCGCCGAAGACGGCCAGGAAGAACAGCGCGACGGCGAGGTTGGAGCCGGCGAAGCCCCGGTCGGTGAAGCGACGGACGTCGAGGACCGGGCGCGGGTGGCGCAGCTCCCACAGGACGAAGGCCACGAGGCCGGCCCCGGCGACGACCGCGGCCGTGACGGCCTTCGCACCCCAGCCGAAGTGGGGGCCCTCGATGATCATGTAGACCAGCGCGGCGATCCACACCACCGACAGCAGCCCGCCGACGTAGTCGATGCGGCCGCGGTGGCCGGCCCGGGACGGCGGGACGAGGACGAAGGCGCCGACCAGGGCGAGGGCCGCGACGGGCACGTTGATGAGGAACGTGGACGACCAGCCGTGCCGCTCCAGCAGGGCCCCGGCGACCAGGGGCCCGGCCGCGATGGCGAGCCCGGCGGTGGCGGTCCACAGGGTGATGGCCCGGGCGCGCTCGGCCCGCGGGAAGGTCGCGGCGAGCAGGGAGAGCGTGGCGGGCATGATCATGGCGGCGCCGGCGCCCATCACGGCCCGGGCGGCGATGACGGTCGCGGCGCTGCCGGCGAGGAAGCCGAAGACGGAGCCGCCCGCGAAGACGGCCAGTCCGAGGACGAGCGCGCCGCGGCGGCTGTACTTGTCGCCGATCGCGCCGAGCAGCAGCATCAGCGCCGCGTAGGGGACGGTGTAGCCGTCGATCACCCATTGCAGGTCGGCGCTGCTCAGGCCGAGATCCTCGGTCATGGCGGGCGCGGCGACGGTCAGGGCCGTGTTCGCCATCACGATGATCAGCAGGCTCAGGCAGAGCACCAGCAGCGCCCACCAGCGGCGCGCGTAGGGCTGGTCCGTCCTGTCGGCCGGTTCGGTCACGACGAGTCGCATGCAGGGGTCGCCTTCCTCCGGGTGTGCGACGGTGATTGCACAGCGCTGTGCAATTGCTCAGAGGTGTGCAATGTACGCCGGTTGCACATCAGTGTGCAAATGGCGGAGGCGCTCCCCGGGCGGGGCGTGCAGAATGGCTGGCATGCCCACCGGTCACTCCGGCCGCGCCCCCGGCCACACCAGCCGCGCCGACGCCAACCGGCGCCGCATCCTCGACGTCGCCCTGGCCGAGCTGCTGCGCGACCCCGACGCGTCCATGGACCAGATCGCCCGCGCCGCCGGTGTCGTCCGGCGGACGGTGTACGGGCACTTCCCCAACCGCGAGGCGCTGATCAGCACGCTCGTCGACGAGGCGGTGCAGGCCCTCTCGGTCGCGCACGCCGCGGGCAGGCAGGGCGTGCGGGAGCCGGCGGAAGCCGTGGCGCGCTCGGTGCTGGCGGTCTGGGAACTGGCCGACCGCTACCGGCTGCTGATCGCGCTCGCCCAGCGCACGGTCACCATGCAGGGCATCAGGGAGCGGCTCGCCCCCGTCCGCGAGGCCGCCACCGAGGTGCTGCGGCACGGGGTCGAGCAGGGCGTCTTCAGCTCCCCGCTGCCTCCGCCGGCCCTGGCGTACGTACACGAGCAGATGCTGGTGGCGCTGATGGAGGCGGTGAACGACGGTCTGGTGGAAGCGCGGGAGGCGGGCCGCTGCGCCGCGGTCACCATCCTGACCGCGGCGGGCGTGCCCGCCTCCGATGCCACCGCGCTGGTGGCGAAGCTGAACGACTGAACTGCGGGGGGTGCGACCGGGCGGCCGAGCGACTGGGGGGGGACACCCGGCCGCCCGGCGTCCGCGGGGTGAAGCGGCCGTCAGGCCTTCGCCAGCTCCTTCTCACCGCCCTGCCCGGGCGCCTCGCCCCGGCCGGGCAGTTCCTCGGCCGGGTCGTCCGCGGCCCGGTCGTCGTGCCCGCCGTGCCCGCCGTGCCCGTCGTCCAGCAGCGTCTTCTCGTCGAAGGGCAGCCGGCCGGAGAGGACCTGCTCGACGCGGTCCCGGTCGATCTCCTTGGTCCAGGTGCCGATCAGCACGGTGGCCACCGCGTTGCCCGCGAAGTTCGTCAGGGCGCGGGCCTCGCTCATGAAGCGGTCGATGCCGACGATGAGGCCGATGCCGTCCACCAGGGCCGGCTTGTGCGACTGCAGACCGCCGGCCAGGGTCGCGAGACCGGCGCCGGTGACACCGGCGGCGCCCTTGGAGGCGACCAGCAGGAACAGCAGCAGCGGGATCTGCTCGCCGACGGACATCGGGGTGCCCATGGCGTCGGCGATGAACAGCGAGGCCATGGTCATGTAGATCATGGTGCCGTCGAGGTTGAAGGAGTAGCCGGTCGGGACGGTGATGCCGACGACCGGCTTGCTGACGCCCAGGTGCTCCATCTTGGCGATGAGCCGCGGCAGCGCGGACTCGGAGGAGGACGTGGACAGGATCAGCAGGAACTCGCGGCCCAGGTACTTGAACAGGGTGAAGACGTTCAGGCCGGACACGACGCGCAGCAGGGCGCCGAGCACCAGGAAGACGAAGAGGAAGCAGGTGACGTAGAAGCCCAGCATCAGCACGGCGAGGCTCTTGAGCGCGTCCACGCCCGCGGAGCCGGTGACGGCGGCGATCGCGCCGAACGCACCGATGGGAGCGGCCCACATCACCATGGCCAGGATGCGGAAGACGAGCCGCTGGATGTGCTCGATCCCGCGCAGGATCGGCCGGCCGGCCGCGCCCATGCCCTGGAGCGCGAAGCCGGCGAGCAGCGCGATCAGCAGGGTCTGCAGCACCGACTCGCTGGTGAAGGCCGACACGATCGTGGTCGGGATGATCCCCAGCAGGAACTCCGTGGTGTCCTTCGCCTCGGAGTCGACCTGCGCGTGCCCGGCGTCCTTGACGGCGTCGGTCACCGCGAGGCCGGTGCCCGGCTCCAGGATGTTGCCGACGACCAGGCCGATGGCCAGCGCCACCAGCGACATGACCATGAAGTAGCCCAGGGCGATGCCGCCGACGGCACCGACCTTGGCGGCCTTGCGGACCGAGCCGATGCCCAGCACGATCGTGCAGAAGATGATCGGCGAGATCATCATCTTGATCAGGGCCACGAACCCGGTGCCGATGGGCTTCAGCTCCTGGGCGAAGTCCGGTGCGGCCAGGCCCACCGCGATACCGGCGGCCACCGCGATGATCACCGCGATGTAGAGATAGTGGGTGCGGTCCCGCTTGACGGGGGGTGCGGCAGGTGCCGTATCGGCTGCGCTGGTCACGGCGGCCCTCCTTGACGACGTCGTCGGCATCACCGGCGTGCGGCTCACGTCCGGGGCACTCCGGGAGAACAGCACGAAGCTCCCGGAGATGCGTTGTGGGGAATGCCGTGACTATGTCGTGCGCTGTGAGCGCGGTCACCCTTCCGTTCATTTAGTTCACAATCGGCCACGGTGCAGACTGACGGCATGCGCCTCACCGTCCCCCGCCCCCGCAGCCTGGCGGGGCAGCTCTTCGCCATGCAGGCCGTGCTGATAGCGGTCGTCGTGGCCGGATACGCGCTGTTCACCTACGTCAGCGACCGCAGCCAGGCCGAGGAGGCCGCGGCGCGCCAGGCCCGGGCGGTGGCCCGGTCCGTCGCGGACTCCCCTTCCGTGCTCGCGGCGGCCCGCACCCCCGATCCGACCGCCGAGCTTCAGCCGTACGCGCTCAAGGTCATGCGGGACACCGAGGTCGACTTCGTCACGATCATGGATCCGCGGGGCATCCGCTGGACCCACCCCGACCCCCGGCAGATCGGCCAGACCTTCCAGGGGCACACCGAGCGCGCCCTGCGGGGCCGGACCTTCACCGAGACCTACACCGGCACCCTCGGCCCGTCGGTCCGCGCGGTCACCCCGATCCGGGACGGCGACGCGGTGGTCGGCCTGGTCAGCGCGGGCATCCGGGTCGAGCAGATCACGCAGCGCGTGCAGGAGCAGCTCACGGCCCTGCTCGGCGTCGCGGCCGGCGCGCTGCTGCTGGGCGCGGTCGGCACCTACGTCGTCAACGCCCGGCTGCGCCGCCACACCCATGGCATGAACGCCACCGAGCTGAGCCGGATGCACGACTACCATCAGGCCGCCCTGCACGCAGTCCGCGAAGGGCTGCTGATGCTGGACGGGCAGTACCGTGTGGCGCTGATCAACGACGGGGGGCGCGAGTTGCTCGGCGTGGCGGGGGACGTGGTGGGCCGGTCGGTGGCGTCCCTGGAGCTGCCCGCGCCGCTCACGGGGGCGCTGCTGGCGTCGGAACCGCGGGTGGACGAGGTGCATCTGACGGCGTCCCGGGTGCTGGTGGTCAACACCTCGCCGGTGTCGGGCGGGGAGCGCCGCGGCACGGTGGTCACCCTGCGCGACGTCACCGAACTGCAGTCCCTGACGGGCGAGCTGGACTCCGAGCGGGGCTTCACCCAGGCCCTGCGCTCCCAGGCGCACGAGGCGGCGAACCGGCTGCACACGGTCGTCTCGCTGATCGAACTGGGCCGGGCGCAGGAGGCGGTGGAGTTCGCCACGGCCGAGCTGGAGCTGGCGCAGGCGCTGACCGACCAGGTCGTGGCGGCGGTGAGCGAGCCGGTGCTGGCGGCGCTGCTGCTGGGCAAGACGGCCCAGGCGAACGAGCGGGGCGTGGAGCTGGTGGTGGCGCAGGACAGCAGCCTGGACGACGGTCTGCTGCCCGACACCCTGCCCGCCCGGGACCTGGTCACCATCCTGGGCAACCTGATCGACAACGCCGTGGACGCGGCCCAGGGCACCGTGCGGGCCCGGGTGACGGTCACGGCCCGCACGCAGTGCCCCGCCACCGGCCCGGAACTGGTGCTGCGGGTCTGCGACACCGGTCCGGGCGTCGACCCCGCGCACGCCGAGGCGGTCTTCGAGCGCGGCTTCTCGACCAAGCCGGCCGGGCCGGGCGGCCGGGGCCTGGGCCTCGCGCTGGTCCGGCAGACGGCCGTGCGGCACGGCGGCTCGCTCTCCGTGGCGGAGGCCGACGGGGGCGGAGCGGAGTTCGAGGTACGGCTGCCGCTGCGGGAGCCGGGAACGGGCGGGGACGTGCCCGCCGCGGCCCCGGCGGTCACAGGCGCCGGAGGCGACGCATGACGAGCAGCGAGCAGGCCATCCGCGTCCTGGTGGTGGAGGACGACCCGGTCGCCGCCGACGCGCACGTCCTCTACGTCGGCCGGGTGCCCGGGTTCGTCGCCGTGGGCAAGGCCCACACGGGCGCGGAGGCCCGCCGGGTGCTGGAACGCACCCCGGTCGACCTGCTCCTGCTGGACCTGCACCTGCCGGACGTGCACGGACTGCAGCTGGCGCGCTCCCTGCGGGCGGCCGGGCACCAGGCCGACGTGATAGCGGTGACGTCGGCCCGCGACCTGGCCGTCGTCCGCGAGGGCGTCTCGCTCGGGGTGGTGCAGTACGTGCTGAAGCCGTTCACCTTCGCCACCCTGCGCGACCGGCTCGTGCGCTACGCCGAGTTCCACGCGGCGGTCGGCGAGGCGAGCGGGCAGGACGAGGTGGACCGGGCGCTCGCGGCCCTGCGCGCACCCGGCCCGGCCGCCCTGCCCAAGGGCCTGAGCGCACCGACCCTGGAGCGGGTGACCCTCGCCCTGCGCGACAGCGCCGAGGGCCTGACGGCCGCCGGGGTCGCCGAGAGCATCGGCATCTCCCGCATCACCGCCCGCCGTTACCTGGAGCACCTGGTCGACGCCGGCCGCGCGGCCCGCCGCCCGCAGTACGGCACGGTGGGACGGCCGGAGCTGCAGTACCGCTGGGTCACCGGCCCGTGACGGCCCCTCAGCCGGGCACGGGTCCTCCTGACCGGACGACTCGGGCCCACCTCGCCCGCCTCGCCTGCCTCGCCAGCATCGCTTCGCCGCGTCCCGGCTGCCGCTCGTTCCGTCCGGGGCGATGAGGGCCCGGCCGGCCACGCCCAGGAGGACCGGGGGCGGTGCAGCGTACGGATCGCGCCGCGGAGTGCGGCCCTCCGTACGCGCACGGGGGGTTGACGGAGACGCACCTGCCTTCGACCACCGCCCGCACGGACGATCCCCTTCCGTCCGCTCCCCCGGCCCGGCGGCACGGGCCGGCCGGGGGCCGGACCGGCACGACGTCCACGCATATGCCCCTTGAGCTTGCCGTTCCCGCGTCCGGGGCGCCCGTGCGCCCGCGCACACCGGCTCGCGCACGCGGCACGGCCGCACACCCGTCCACCCGACAGGCGCTCCCCCGCTTCGTGCGAACCGGCCGGTAGCCGTACGTTCCTACAATCCGTGATCCTGGCCGAACAGACCGTAGTCGGCGCGGTCGCGCGCCCCTAGCTTGTGGCCCGTGCGCCGACCAACACCCCGTCCGAGCGATCCCCCTCCCCCGACCACACCCCCGCCCTTCGACGCCTCCGCCGCCCGCCGCCTGCGTGCCGCCCTCGGCATGGCCCCCGAGCATGTCGCCTACGGCATGCGGGTCTCCTACGGGCACACCCACATCACCCCCGACCACGTCGTCGCCTGGGAGCGCGGTCTGACCGCCCCCGCGGCCTCCGAACTCACCGCTCTCGCGGGCGTGCTGTGGTGCTCCCCCGCCGAACTCATCGGCAGGCCGCGCACGCTGCGCGAACACCGCGTCGCGCGCTGCCTCGCGCCCGAGGACGTGGCCCGCGCCGTGGGACACGACGTGCACGCCTACCTGCGGATGGAGGAGACCGATCACTGGCGCGGCACCGAGCGCCAGTCGACGGCCCTGGCCGAGGTGCTCGGCCTGAGCCTGGCCGACTTCGTCACCGTCACGGGACGCGAGCGCCGGCTCGGGGAACTGCTGCGCAGCGCGGCCACCACCCGCTGGCAGGCGTACGTGCGCCCGGTGGCCCGGCTGGTGCCGCTGACCCGGCGGGCGCTGGAGACGGCCCTGCACGGCCTGCACGAGGACTACCAGGGCCACATGGCCGCCACCCTCAGCTGGGGCGGCGGCAGCGGCGACGCGGGCGGCGCCGGCCAGGACTTCCTGGAGCGGATCGTCGAGCACTTCTGGACGAAGCTCCAGGACGCCGACGCCCGGGAGGCGACCTGACGCCCGCGGCGGGCCGCGCCCCGTCCACCGACAGGGCGACGGCCCGGCGGAGCGACAGGCCCGCAGGCCGGGTCTAGAAGACCGACTCGGCCTCGTCCATGCGGTCCTTCGGGACCGTCTTCAGCTCGGTCACGGCCTCCGCGAGCGGCACCATCACGATGTCCGTCCCGCGCAGCGCCGTCATCCGGCCGAAGCGGCCCTGGTGGGCGGCCTCCACCGCGTGCCACCCGAACCGCGTGGCGAGCACCCGGTCGTAGGCGGTCGGCACACCGCCGCGCTGGACGTGGCCGAGGATGACCGGCTTGGCCTCCTTGCCCAGGCGCCGCTCCAGTTCGTGGGCGAGGGCGGTGCCGATGCCCAGGAAGCGCTCGTGCCCGAACTTGTCTATGGCGCCCTTGCCGTAGTCCATGGAGCCGTCCACGGGGTGCGCGCCCTCGGCCACGCAGACCACGGCGAACTTCTTGCCGCGGGAGAAGCGCTCCTCGACCATCTTCACCAGGTCGGCCGGGTCGAACGGGCGCTCCGGCAGGCAGATGCCGTGCGCACCGGCGGCCATGCCGGACTCCAGGGCGATCCAGCCGGCGTGGCGGCCCATGACCTCGACCACCATCACCCGCTGGTGGGACTCGGCGGTGGTCTTCAGGCGGTCCATCGCCTCGGTGGCGACGCCGACCGCGGTGTCGAAGCCGAAGGTGCGGTCCGTGGAGGAGATGTCGTTGTCGATCGTCTTCGGCACGCCCACGACGGGCAGACCGGCGTCGGACAGCATGCGGGCCGCCGTGAGCGTGCCCTCGCCGCCGATCGGGATGAGCGCGTCGATCCCGAACTGGTGGATCATGTCGGAGGCGTTCTCGCAGGCCTCGCGGAGCCGGTCGCGCTCCAGCCGCGACGAGCCGAGGATCGTCCCGCCGCGGGCGAGGATGCCGCTGACGGACTCCAGGTCGAGGTTGCGGTAGCGCCCGTCCAGCAGCCCCGCGTACCCGTCCTCGAAGCCGATGACCTCGTCGCCGTAGTTGTCGACCGCCCGGTGCACGACCGAGCGGATCACGGCGTTCAGTCCGGGGCAGTCGCCGCCTGCGGTGAGAACTCCGATACGCATCGTGCTGTGTCTCCTGCTCGCTGTTGACGCCGGTGAGCCTCTGCCGATTGTTTCACGCCCCGGACCCCGCTGGGGAACCCCGGTCTGACGGGCGCCTTATATAGCGCCGGAGGTATTGTCAAGAGGGTTCTGCTCACCTCGGTGGGCGATTTTTGTGCCTCTGGCTGGATAGCCGTGGGGCAGGGCCGCCACCCTTGGACCGCACACCCCCCGACCGACACCCCCGACCGAGACGAAACGGAGAGCGCGCGTGACCCGCAGCGTGTACGTGACCGGCATCGACCGCGGCGACGGCCGCCAGGTCGTCGAACTGGGGGTCATGGAACTCCTCACCCGGCAGGTCGACCGGGTCGGCGTCTTCCGGCCCCTGGTGCACGACGGGCCCGACCGACTCTTCGAGCTGCTGCGCGCCCGCTACCGCCTCACCCAGGACCCGGCCACCGTCTACGGCATGGACTACCACGAGGCGTCCGCCCTGCAGGCCGAGGCCGGCACGGACGAGCTGGTCTCCACCCTGGTCGACCGCTTCCACCTGGTCGCCCGCGACTACGACGTGGTCCTCGTCCTGGGCACCGACTACGCCCACACCCAGCTGCCGGACGAACTGTCGCTCAACGCCCGGCTGGCCAACGAGTTCGGCGCCTCCGTGATCCCCGTCGTCGGCGGGCGCGGACAGAGCGTGGAGGGGGTGCTCGCGGAGACGCGCAACGCCTACCGGGCCTACGACACCCTGGGCTGCGACGTCCTGGCGATGGTCACCAACCGGGTGGCCCGCGAGGACCGGGACACGATCGCCGCCCAGCTCGACTCCCGGCTCCCCGCGCCCTGTTACGTCCTGCCCGACGAGCCCGCGCTCTCCGCCCCGACCGTCTCGCAGATCAGTCACGCCCTCGGCGCCCGGGTGGTGCTCGGCGACGACTCGGGGCTCGCCCGGGACGTGCTCGGCTTCGTCTTCGGCGGTGCGATGCTGCCGAACTTCCTCAACGCCCTGACGCCGGGCTGCCTGGTCGTCACCCCGGGCGACCGGGCGGACCTCGTCGTCGGCGCGCTCGCCGCGCACAGCGCCGGGACCCCGCCGATCGCGGGCGTGCTGCTCACCCTGGACGAGGTGCCCGGCCGGGACATCCTGACCCTGGCCGACCGCCTCGCCCCCGGCACCCCGGTGCTGTCGGTGGCCGGCACCAGCTTCCCCACCGCCGAGCAGCTGTTCTCCCTGGAGGGCAAGCTGAACGCGGCCACCCCGCGCAAGGCGGAGCGCGCCCTCGGCCTGTTCGAGCGGTACACCGACACCGCCGCCCTGGCCGGCCGCGTCTCCGCGCCGAGCAGCGACCGCGTCACGCCGATGATGTTCGAGCACAAGCTGCTGGAGCAGGCCCGGTCCGACCTGCGCCGGGTCGTGCTGCCCGAGGGCACCGAGGAGCGGGTGCTGCACGCCGCGGAGGTGCTGCTGCGCCGGGGCGTGTGCGAGCTGACCCTGCTCGGGCCGGTCGACCAGATCCGCAAGAAGGCCGCCGACCTCGGCGTCGACCTCGGCGAGTCCCGGCTGATCGACCCGGCCACCTCCGAGCTGCGCGACTCCTTCGCCGAGAAGTACGCGGCCCTGCGCGCCCACCGGGGCGTGACCGTGGAGCTGGCGTACGACGTCGTCTCGGACGTGAACTACTTCGGCACGCTGATGGTCCAGGAGGGCCTTGCCGACGGCATGGTGTCCGGCTCGGTGCACTCCACGGCCGCGACGATCCGCCCGGCCTTCGAGATCATCAAGACGAAGCCGGACGCGGACATCGTCTCGTCGGTGTTCTTCATGTGCCTGGCCGACAAGGTGCTCGTCTACGGCGACTGCGCGGTCAACCCGGACCCGGATGCCCAGCAGCTGGCCGACATCGCCATCCAGTCGGCCACGACGGCCGCGCAGTTCGGGGTCGAGCCGCGGATCGCCATGCTGTCGTACTCGACGGGCACCTCGGGCTCGGGCGCCGACGTCGACAAGGTGCGCGAGGCCACCGAGCTGGTGCGCGCCCGCCGGCCCGACCTGAAGATCGAGGGCCCGATCCAGTACGACGCCGCCGTGGAGCCGTCGGTCGCGGCGACCAAGCTGCCCGGCTCGGAGGTCGCCGGGCAGGCGAGCGTGCTGATCTTCCCCGACCTGAACACCGGCAACAACACCTACAAGGCCGTGCAGCGCTCGGCCGGCGCGATCGCCGTCGGGCCGGTCCTGCAGGGTCTGCGCAAGCCGGTCAACGACCTGTCCCGGGGTGCCCTGGTGCAGGACATCGTCAACACCGTCGCCATCACGGCGATCCAGGCCCAGTCCCCGAGCGAGAAGGCGACCGCCCCGTGAGTCCCACCCGTGTCCTCGTCCTCAACTCCGGCTCCTCGTCGGTGAAGTACCAGCTGCTCGACATGCGCGACAGCAGCCGGCTGGCGATGGGCCTGGTCGAGCGCATCGGCGAGGGGACCTCCCGGCTCAAGCACACGCCGGCGGGCGGCGGGAGCCGGGAGCGCGGCGGCGCGATCGCCGACCACGACGCCGCCCTGAAGGCCGTCGCGGAGGAACTGGCCAAGGACGGGCTCGGGCTGGACTCGCCCGAACTGGCCGCCATCGGGCACCGGGTGGTGCACGGGGGGAAGTCCTTCACCGAGCCGACCGTGGTCGACGACGCCGTGCTCGCCGAGATCGAGCGGCTCATCCCGGTGGCGCCGCTGCACAACCCGGCCAACCTCACCGGCATCCGCACGGCCCGGGCCCTGCGCCCGGACCTGCCGCAGGTCGCCGTCTTCGACACCGCGTTCCACACGACGATGCCGGAGTCGGCCGCCCGCTACGCGATCGACGTGAAGACCGCCGACGAGCACCGCATCCGCCGCTACGGCTTCCACGGCACCTCGCACGCCTACGTCTCCCGCGCCACCGCCGCGCTGCTGGGCAAGGACCCGTCCGAGACCAACCTGATCGTGCTGCACCTGGGCAACGGGGCGTCGGCCTCGGCCGTGCGGGGCGGCCGCTGCGTGGACACCTCCATGGGGCTGACGCCTTTGGAGGGGCTCGTGATGGGTACGCGCTCGGGAGACATGGACCCGGCCGTCATCTTCCATTTGATGCGCGTCGGCGGAATGTCCGCCGACGAGATCGACACTCTCCTCAACAAGAGGAGCGGGCTGATCGGGCTGTGCGGCGACAACGACATGCGGGAGATCCGCCGTCGTGTCGACGCGGGCGACGAGCAGGCGGAGCTGGCGTTCGACATCTACATTCACCGGCTGAAGAAGTACATCGGCGCCTATTACGCCGTTCTCGGGCGGGTGGACGCGGTCGCCTTCACCGCCGGTGTCGGCGAGAACGCGGCGCCCGTGCGCGAGGCCGCCGTGGCGGGCCTGGAGGAGCTGGGCCTCGCCGTGGACCCCGGGCGCAACGCGGTGCGCTCGGACGAGGCGCGGCTGATCTCGCCCGACAGTGCCCGGGTGGCGGTGGCCGTGGTCCCCACCGACGAGGAAATGGAGATCGCGACCCAGACCTACGCGCTGGTAATTGGTTCGGGGAATCACACCTGAGCGGCAACCCGCCCTTTTGTATTTTCCGCCAGACGGAATATTCCGCTGGGAAACAAACCGATAGGATCGCCCCCATGCGCCGTTCGAAAATCGTCTGTACTCTCGGCCCCGCGGTCGACTCCCACGAGCAGCTTGTCGCGTTGATCGAAGCCGGGATGAACGTGGCCCGCTTCAACTTCAGCCACGGCTCGCACGCCGAGCACCAGGGCCGGTACGACCGGGTCCGGGCCGCCGCCAAGGAGACCGGCCGGGCCATCGGTGTCCTCGCCGACCTCCAGGGCCCGAAGATCCGGCTGGAGACCTTCGCCGAGGGTCCCGTGGAGCTGGTCCGCGGTGACGAGTTCACCATCACCACCGAGGACGTCCCCGGCGACAAGACGATCTGCGGGACCACCTACAAGGGCCTGCCCGGCGACGTCAACAAGGGCGACCAGATCCTCATCAACGACGGCAACGTCGAGCTGAAGGTCACCGAGGTCACCGGCCACCGGGTGAAGACGATCGTCATCGAGGGCGGCGTCATCTCCGACCACAAGGGCATCAACCTGCCCGGCGCGGCCGTCAACGTGCCCGCCCTGTCGGAGAAGGACATCGAGGACCTGCGCTTCGCCCTCCGCATGGGCTGCGACCTGGTCGCGCTGTCCTTCGTCCGCGACGCCAAGGACGTCCAGGACGTGCACCGCGTCATGGACGAGGAGGGGCGCCGCGTCCCGGTCATCGCCAAGGTGGAGAAGCCGCAGGCGGTGCAGAACATGGAGGACGTCGTGATGGCGTTCGACGGCGTGATGGTCGCCCGCGGTGACCTGGCCGTCGAGTACCCGCTCGAGAAGGTCCCCATGGTGCAGAAGCGCCTGATCGAGCTGTGCCGGCGCAACGCCAAGCCGGTGATCGTGGCGACCCAGATGATGGAGTCGATGATCACCAACTCCCGTCCGACCCGCGCCGAGGCCTCCGACGTGGCCAACGCGATCCTGGACGGCGCCGACGCGGTCATGCTGTCCGCCGAGTCGAGCGTGGGCGCGTACCCGATCGAGACCGTCAAGACGATGTCGAAGATCGTCACGGCGGCCGAGCAGGAGCTGATGTCCAAGGGCCTGCAGCCGCTGGTGCCGGGCAAGAAGCCGCGCACGCAGGGCGGTTCGGTCGCCCGCGCGGCCTGCGAGATCGCCGACTTCCTCGGCGGCCGCGGCCTGGTGGCCTTCACGCAGTCCGGCGACACCGCCCGCCGGCTGTCCCGCTACCGCGCCCAGCAGCCGATCATCGCCTTCACCACCGACGAGGGCACCCGCAACCAGATGGCCCTCAGCTGGGGCGTCGAGCCGCACGTCGTGCCGTTCGTGAACAGCACCGACGAGATGGTCGAACTGGTCGAGCAGGAGCTGGTCAAGCTCAACCGCTTCAACGCCGGCGACATCGTGGTGATCACCGCCGGTTCGCCCCCCGGCGTCCCCGGCACGACCAACATGGTCCGCGTCCACCACCTGGGCGGCACGACGGCCTGACCCCGCCCCACCCCACCACACGCCCGAGGGCGCCCCTTGCGAACGGGGGGCGCCCTCACTGGCGTTCACGAGAGGTCGACGGCGCATGCGAGGTCGTCGGGAAGTCTGGCAGGCCAGCGAGCCGCACGTCATCGAGGAGTTGAGGAAGATCTATGGCGCATGATCCTCTGGTTGTCGTGGAAACAGCCGACTTCTCCGTCACCTACATACTCGGCCTGGAGGATGACGCCGACACCGTCGAGGACGTCGACGCGACCATCCGCGCCCGTGACGGCAAGGGTTGGACCGCAAGCTTCATGACCCCTCGGAAGATCGCGGAGGTGATGGACCGCTGGTCCACCACTGGGGAGTGCGCCGACGGCCTGTACCTGCAGATCCCCGACCTCGTGATTGTCCGTGAAGGCGGTCTGGAGGCCATGACCAGAGCCTTGGTCGATCTCTTCGGCGAATACGGCATGGACACCGACGTCCTGCCGCGCATCGCCGACGACGAGGACGAGGACGACTGACCCGGTCGACAAACCGACTGTGCCCCGCCGGACGACTCCGGCGGGGCACAGCTCGTTGCGGCTCCCTGGAAGACCTCGCGGGCGGCGTCAGCCCGTGACGTACTGGCGCAGCCCCGGCACCGTCAGCGTGCCGCCGAACTGGGCGGCCTGGGTGACCTTCACCTTGGTGAAGTAGATGAGCGGGATGTTCAGGGGCGGCGGGTGCTCCGGGTCGAAGGTGACCGGGATCAGCCCGAGCAGGTTGCCGGAGATCCTCTCCGTGTACATCACGGTCTTGCCGTCGTCGATCGTGGAGGTCGACCCCTTGGCGGCCTGGACGTGGTGCGTCTTGCCGGACTGCCGGTCCTTCACCAGCTGGTGCAGGTCCCCGATGTCGGTGCCGTCGTTGATGACGTACTTGAGCACCTTCTTGGTGGCCCCGCTCGCCGTTCTCACCTCGACGATGCCCTGGTAGTCGGCGCCCTTGAGGGTCAGGGAGCTGGCCTCCAGGTACCACGGGTCGTCGGGCACGAGGATCCGGTTGTCGACGCCCCCCTCGGCGTCGGTGGCGGCCGGGCAGTCCTCGGGGTCGACCGAGGGGCTCTCGGAGGGGCTGGGCGAAGCGGTGGCCTCGCCGGCCGCCTCCCCGGCCTCGTCCTCGGCGTCCTCGGCCGCCTCCGACGCCGCGTCGGTGACGTCCTTCGCGGTGTCCTCGACGGCGTCCTTCGCCGTCCCGGTGGCCTTGCCCGCGGTCTTCCCGACGCTGCCGGACGCGTCGGAGGTGTCCGTGCCGGACGGCTCCTGCGTCTTCTCCGGCGTGCTGGCCTGCTCGGACGGCGACGCGGACGCCGACGGCGTGGGGCTCGGGCTCTCGGTGGACTTGCCGCCGGTGAGGATGCCGCCGATCGCGTCGCCGATGTCCTCCAGGAGGCCGCCGCCGCTCTCGGACTCCGACGGGCTGGGCGCCGCCTCGTCCTCCTTCTCCCCCGAGGTGTCCCCGGAGGCGGAGGGCGCGGGCGCGGGCTCGCTCTCGTCGCCCGGGTCGTCGGAACCTGAATCCGACGAACCTGACGAACCGGAGGAGCCCGTCGGGCCCTTGTCCGCGTCCGCGTCCGAACCGCCCGCGGACGCCGACGGGTTGGGCTCGGCCGTGGGGGTGTCCTCGTCACCGTCGTCCGCACTGCTGCTCGCCGAGGGCGAGGGGGAGGGCGAGGCGTCGGCCTTGTCCTTGTCGTCCTTGCCGTCCTTGTCGAGCGCCTCGACGCAGTCCTTGTACTCGTCCGCCTTGAGGCTGTTGGACGTCGCCGGCTGGTCGTCGGCGAGGGCCAGCGTCGGGGTGAAGCCCATGCCCATGAGGACCGCGGTGGGCATCGCCGCCATGGCTATCGCCTTGCCGGCCGGCATCTGGAACCTGGTGAACAGCGGCTTCTTGGGGGCCGCGTGACGGGGACCCGTTCTCGGCCGGTCCTGCGTCCCGGGGAACTGGTCGCGGGCGTCAGCCGACACGGTGCCCCCCGTGGTGAGCCTCGGGCCGCGCGTCGTCGGCCTCGCCGCCGTCACCGGCCTCGGGGGCGGCCTGCGGGTGGCCCGGCTCCGCGGGCTCCGCGGCGGGAGCGGGCTCCCAGGCGGCCTTGTCGGCGGGTCCCTGACCGGCCGGCTGCTGCCCGTTCCCGGTGCCGTCCGCCCTGCCGGGCGCCCAGGCCACCGCCAGCGCGCCGCCGAGCATGGCGAACAGGAAGCCGACGATGAAGCCACCGATGTTGGAGACCACCAGCGACACCAGGGCCAGGATGATCGCCGCCACACCCGCGAAGATGCGCGTCGCCTGCTGGAACCACATGGTCAGGCCCAGCGTCACGAGCAGGACGCCGATGATGAGGGAGCCGGCACCCGCGGTGGTCGCCATGGTGAGCGACATGGTTCCCAGCTTCAGGGTGGCGTAAGGGAAGTAGGCGATCGGCACGCCGCCGAGGATGGTGAACAGCCCTGCCCAGAACGGCCGGTTGCCCCGCCAGTCACGGAATCGCCGACGCAGCCGGGTGAAGGTCCCGGCGCTCTGGACCGGAGTCTCGGCACTCATGGAAAACAGCTCCCTCGGTCCGGTGGAGGTACGTACCGGCTCGGCCGTAGGCGTTCAGTAGCCGGAAGTTGTGAGTCTGTGGAGGTGCCCGGCGTACGGCCGGGCCGGGCGGCGGGGCGGGGAAGCAGCGGCTCCCCCGCCCTTCAGAGGCGTTTCGGCCCTGGGGGTGTCTGTCGGCCGGAGGCCGTCAGAAGCACTCCATGCCCTTGTCCATGCCGAGCTTCATCGACAGACCGTTCAGCGTGAACGTGCCCGCGGACGTCGCCCACGCCGTCTGCTGGACCTTCGTCAGGTCGGCCGACTCGGCCTGCTGGGCGAAGCCGCCCGGCAGGACGTTCTCGCCCTGCTTGACCGCGGGACCGCGGGTCTTGTCCTTGACGGCGACGCCGATGTCGATGTTCTTGAACTTCGCGTCGGCGTCGAGCTGGGCGACGTCGATGTAGAGGTTCTCGGCCGTGACCGGCTTGTCGTTGCCCGCCTCGAGACGGAGGTAGACCGTCTTGCCGAGGAGCGGGATCGGCGTCGCGACCGACTGACACATCTTCTTGATGGTCGCCGAGTCGAACGAGGAGATGGCGACCGGAACCGGCACCTTCTCCTTGCCCTCGGTCGTCTTGTAGACGGTGTCGATGCCGCCGTACTGGGCGAAACCCTCACCGTGCAGATGACCGGCCGACACCTTGAACTGCTGGCCGGAGACGCTGAACGACGCGGCGAGCGCCCCCTGAGCGAGTCCGACACCCACACATGCCGCGGCGGCGACGCTGGGCACCATGACCACAGCGAACCGCTTCCATCTGGTCCCGCCACGCACCTGGGACTCCATATTTCCTCCTTCTCGGACGTACATCTCCTGTCCCGGCTCGCTACGCATCGCGGCTCGGCCGGACAGGGATGGGAGAAGTGCTACGTCCTCGGGAAGGAGAGCGCCTGCACTCGGCGGCGCAACTGCGCCCGAATCACCGGCGATCACCCCCGAGCGACAACCACTGGTCGCGCCTGACACGCATCACGCACAACCCTGCTGGACAGGCTTCACCCGGTGGGTGAAGACCCCCCTGCCCTAGAGCCGGCGCCACTGCCGCCGGCTCTGCTCGGTGGGGACCCAGGACGTCCCGCGACCCAACCGGCTGCCGGGGTGCGGGATTGGACCGAGCGTGGCCGATCGTGGTGCATTCTCGCCGCCCGCACAAGGGGGTTCGTTACTCACTAGTAACGGCGGGATAACCGAACAACGACCCAACGGTCTCGGACGGCGACTCAGGGTGGCGCCGGACGCCGGCACAAAGCTGTTGATCGCTGGACAGAATCCGACAGATCAACGCCCTGAACTTACTGGTAGTAACAGCGGCCGCGATTGCCAAGATTTGGCAAAGCGCGGCCGCAGTGACGCCTTCACAGCAGACTTTTCACGCGGGCACCACAGGCCCGGGCGTTTAACGACTGGTCAGAACAGGGCGCGCGCCAGGGCCCGGCGCGCCGCGATCACCCGCGGGTCCTCGGGTCCGACGACCTCGAACAGCTCCAGCAGCCGCACGCGCACGGCGTCCCGGTCGTCGCCGGCCGTGCGGGCGACCGTCTCGATGAGCCGCCCGAACGCGTCCTCGACGTGACCGCCCACCAGGTCCAGGTCGGCGGCGGCGATCTGCGCCTGCACGTCGGACGGCTTCTCGGCCGCCTCCCGGCGCACGCGCTGCGGGTCGGCACCCTGCACCCGCTGCAGCAACTCGGCCTGGGCGAGGCCCAGTTTGGCCTCCTCGTTGGCCGGGTCCTCGTTCAGCACGTTGCGGTAGGCCTGGACCGCGCCGCCCAGATCGCCCGAGTCCAGCGCCTGCACGGCGGCTTCGAGGAGCGCGTCGTGCGGACCGGCGGGACGCTCGGGGGCCGGGCGGGCGCCGCCCGGCTCGGCCTCCGGGTCGACGGTGAGACCGGTCAGGCCGAAGCGCTGCTCGGCGACCTGCACCAGCTGGTCCAGGGTCTGCCGGATCTGCGCCTCGCCCGCGGCGCCCTGGAAGAGCGGCAGGGCCTGCCCGGCGACCACCGCGAACACCGCGGGGATCCCCTGGACGCCGAACTGCTGCATCAGCATCTGGTTGGCGTCGACGTCGATCTTGGCGAGCAGGAAGCGGCCGTTGTACTCGACGGCCAGCCGCTCCAGGACGGGGCTCAGCTGCTTGCAGGGCTGACACCACTCGGCCCAGAAGTCGATGACGACGGGCACCTCGGCGGACCGCTGCAGAACGTCGCTCTCGAAGCCCGCCTCGTCGACGTCGATGACCAGGTCGGCCGGGGAGATGGCCCCCGTGCCGCCCTCGCGGGCCGACTGGGCCCGCGCCTGCTCCGCCTTCGCCTTGGCCTCCTGGGCCGCCTTCACCGCGGCGAGGTCGACGACTCCGCTCATGGACATGTTCCGTGGCTGCATGCGCCTATCCTCCCCCGTAGTGCGCGCGCGTGTGAAAACGCGGTGTGGAAGCCGGGCCGGTCGGTGCCCTTCGGCGCCGGGTCCCCACCCCACGCCGTGCGTGTCGAGGCCCGTGTACGTCCGGCACGGGCTTTCGCTACGAGTCGTAGCGTAATACCGGACCGGGGCTCTCGGGCACCGTCCCCCCGTGATCTCCCTCACGGGGCCGTGCGGGAACCGCCGGTTTATGGTCAGGACATGCACAGTCGCAGCCCGTCCGGCCGTTCCGGGCGCCCGCGCAGCGCCGCGGCGGACGCCGCGATCCTGGCCGCGACCCGCGAGGCGCTGGTGGAGCTGGGCTGGTCCAAACTCACCCTCGGGGACGTCGCGACGCGCGCCGGGGTGGCGAAGACGACGCTGTACCGCCGCTGGGCGGGCAAGAACGAACTGGTCGTCGACGCGGTGGCCGAGCTGTTCGACGCGCTGGAGCTGCCCGACTGCGGCTCGCTGGCCGCCGACATCGAGGGCGTGGTGCTGCAGTTCGCCGCGATCCTGGCGCTTCCGGAGGCGCGGAGCGGCCTGATGGCGGTGGTCGCGGAGGCCACCCGCGACGAGGCGCTGCGCGAACGCATCCGCGCCTCCGTGGTCGACCGGCAGAAGCGGCTGGTCCTGGAGGGCCGCGCCCGGGCGCAGGCGCGGGGCGAACTCCCGGCGGAGGAGGACCCGGAGTCGGCCGCCCGCACGGTGGACCTGATCTTCGACATGGTGGCGGGCGCGGTGGTGCACCGCACCCTGGTGAGCGCCGAGCCCGCCGACGAGGAGTGGGTCCGCGACTTCACCAGGGTGCTGTTGCAGGGGCTGGGCTCGTAGCCCCTCAGAAGCCGGGCGGCTCCGTGTAGACGCCCCATTCGTCGCGGAGCACCCCGCAGATCTCGCCGAGGGTCGCCTCCGCGCGGACGGCGTCCAGCATCGGCTCGATCATGTTGGCGCCGCTGCGGGCGGCGGCCAGCATGGCGTCCAGGGCGGTGCGCACCGCCGCGTCGTCCCGCGCCGCCTTCCGGCCGGCCAGCACCCGCACCTGCTCGCGCTCCACCTCGTGGCTGACGCGCAGGATCTCCAGGTCCCCGGTCACCGAACCGGTGTGGACGTTGACGCCGACGACCCTCTTGTCGCCCTTCTCCAGCGCCTGCTGGTACCGGAACGCCGACTCGGCGATCTCGCCGGTGAACCAGCCGTCCTCGATGCCGCGCAGGATGCCGGAGGTGATCGGGCCGATCGGGTGCTGCCCGTCGGGGTGCGCCCGCAGGCCGCGCTCCTTGATCTGGTCGAAGATCTTCTCGGCGTCGGCCTCGATGCGGTCGGTGAGCTGCTCGATGTACCAGGAACCGCCCAGCGGGTCGGCGACGTTGGCGACGCCGGTCTCCTCCATCAGCACCTGCTGCGTGCGCAGCGCGATCTCGGCGGCCTGCTCGCTCGGCAGGGCCAGGGTCTCGTCGAGGGCGTTGGTGTGCAGCGAGTTGGTCCCGCCGAGGACGGCGGCCAGGGCCTCGACGGCCGTGCGCACGACGTTGTTGTACGGCTGCTGGGCGGTGAGGGAGACGCCGGCGGTCTGGGTGTGGAAGCGCAGCCACTGGGCCTTGTCGGACGTGGCGCCGTAGACGTCGCGCATCCAGCGGGCCCAGATGCGGCGGGCCGCGCGGAACTTGGCGATCTCCTCGAAGAAGTCGACGTGCGCGTCGAAGAAGAAGGACAGGCCGGGCGCGAAGACGTCGACGTCCAGGCCGCGCGAGAGGCCCAGCTCCACGTAGCCGAAGCCGTCGGCCAGCGTGTAGGCCAGCTCCTGGGCGGCCGTCGCCCCGGCCTCGCGGATGTGGTAGCCGGAGACGGACAGCGGCTTGTACGCCGGGATCCCGCCCGCGCAGTACTCCATGAGGTCGCCGATGAGCCGCAGGTGGGGCTCGGGCTGGAAGAGCCACTCCTTCTGGGCGATGTACTCCTTGAAGATGTCCGTCTGGAGCGTGCCGTTGAGGACGGACGGGTCGACGCCCTGCCGCTCGGCGGCGACCAGGTACATGCAGAACACCGGCACGGCCGGGCCGCTGATGGTCATGGACGTCGTGACGTCGCCCAGCGGGATGTCCTTGAACAGGACCTCCATGTCGGCCGCCGAGTCGATGGCCACACCGCAGTGCCCGACCTCGCCCAGCGAGCGCGGGTCGTCGGAGTCGCGGCCCATCAGGGTCGGCATGTCGAAGGCGACCGAGAGCCCGCCTCCGCCGTTGCGCAGGATCATCTTGTAGCGCTCGTTGGTCTGCTCGGCGTTGCCGAACCCGGCGAACTGCCGGATGGTCCAGGTGCGCCCCCGGTAGCCCGTCGCGTACAGGCCGCGGGTGAAGGGGTACTCCCCGGGCCAGCCGATCCGCTCGAAGCCGTCGTAACGGTCCCCGGGCCGGGGCCCGTACACCGGCTCCACGGCGTCCCCGGAGAGCGTGGTGAAGTCGGCCTCGCGCTTGCGTGCGGCGTCGTACCGGGCCTGCCAGCGACGGCGGCCCTCCTCGATGGCGTCAGCGTCCATACCCCCGAATTTACTTGGACGTCCTAGTAAATGTCGATGGCTGACGGGAGTGACCTGGCGAACGGGTGACGGCGATCGGCCGCCGTAGGCGCGCGTACGGCGGCGGCCGGCGGTCCGGGCCAGGGCCTGTCGTTTGGATCTCCCCGCGTCTGCGTCATGATCCAAACGCCAGGCCCTAGGCCTTGACCGGGGCGGGCGCGTCGTCGGCGAGCCGGCCCTCCAGCTCGTGGCTGATCCGGCGCTCGACGAAGAACGCGGCCGTGGGGATCGTGCCGGCCAGCAGCACCCACAGCTGCTTCTTGACCGGCCACTTCGCCTTGGAGCCCAGGTCGAAGGCGAAAATCAGGTACACGACGTACAGCCAGCCGTGCGCGATGCTGACCACCTGCGTGAAGTCGGCCGCGCCGCCCAGGTCCAGGACGTACTTGCCGATCATTCCCAGGGTCAGCGCGACGAGCAGCACGCCGGTGACGTAGGCCATGACCCGGTAGCGGGTCAGCACGCTCTTCTTCATGCCGTCGAGCGTAACGACCCGTTCCGGGAGATCTTGCCCCGGGTCACTGCTCCTGGAAGTCTCCGGCCGCCACCCGCAGGGGGCGCAGCATCGCGAAGATCTCCGCGCACTCCTCCGCGTCGTACGCGCCGAGGCCGAAGTCCATCGCCATCAGGTCGCGCGTGGCCGACTCGACCACCTCGCGGCCCTTGGCGGTGATGCTGGCCAGGGTGCCGCGGCCGTCGTTGGGGTTGGGCCGCTTGGCGACCAGGCCGGAGCGGACCAGCCGGTCCACGGTGTTCGTCACGGACGTGGGGTGCACCATGAGCCGCTCGCCGATCTTGGACATCGGCAGCTCGCCCGACTTGGAGAAGGTGAGCAGCACCAGGGCCTCGTAGCGGGCGAACGTCAGCCCGTACGGCTTGACCACCGCGTCGACCTCGGCGAGCAGGATCTGCTGGGCGCGCATGATCGAGGTGATCGCGGCCATGGACGGCACGCTCCCCCAGCGCTGCTTCCAGCGTTCGTCGGCGCGCGCGATCGGATCGAAGGAGAGACTGAGCGGCTTCGGCACGGACCAGACCTTACCGGCCGGTCACATGGTGGTCAGCTCTGTCTCGCCCTTCGGTCCGCTCATCGGGAGGCGCCTTGGCGCGCGCCCCGGCGGGCGCTACCGCGCGAGGTGCCGCTCCACCGTCTCCACCTTGGACGTCAGCCCGTCGCTCACGCCGGGGCGGATGTCCGCCTTCAGGACGAGGGAGACCCGCGGCGCCCGCCGCTCGACCGCGGCGACCGCGCGCCGGACGACGTCCATCACCTCGTCCCACTCCCCCTCGACGGAGGTGAACATCGCGTCCGTGCGGTTCGGCAGCCCGGACTCCCGCACCACCCGCACGGCGTCGGCGACGTACTCCCCCACGTCCTCGCCGACGCCCAGCGGCGTCACGGAGAAGGCGACGATCACGCCTTCACCGCGCCTTCCTTGCGCACGCGGAAGGCGATGACCGCGTCCTCGGCCTCACGCCGCAGCCGGCGCTCGGCGAAGAAGCCGCCGGCCGGGAGCACCGAGAGCACGAAGTACAGCGCGGCGGTGCCCAGCGGCCACTTGGCGCGGTTCCAGGCATCCGCCCAGAAGACGACGTAGAGGACGAACAGCGCACCGTGCACCGCTCCCATCACCGGCACGGCGTTGAAGTCCGTGGTCCGCTTCAGCACCGAGCAGACCAGCAGGAGCAGGAACGAGATCGCCTCGGGGGCCGAGACCAGGCGGAGGCGGCGGAGGGCGGTGGCGGTCTTGAGGTCCACGGGTCACCTTCGGTGGGAGAGAAACGGTTTGTGAACGCACGCACAAGCGTCCCGCCCATTGTGGCAAACAGCCCGGGACCCCCGGCCCCTAGGGGTGCGGTCAGGGTCGTTCTCCGTCCACAGGCCCTGTCCGCGGGGCCCGACCTGCGGATACCTTCGCCTACGTGGCGATGTTCCGACTTCAGAGCAGCAAGGTGCTCGCCGTCGACATGACCGGGGACGCCGTGAAGGCGAAGAACGGCTCGATGGTCGCGTACGACGGCGAGATGGCCTTCAAGAAACTCAGCGGCGGCGGCGAGGGCATCCGGGGCATGGTGACCCGGCGGCTGACCGGCGAGCAGATGACGTTGATGGAGGTGAAGGGCCGGGGGACCTGCTGGTTCGCGGACCGCGCCTCCGAGATCAACCTGGTCACCGTGCAGGGCGACAAGCTGTACGTGGAGTCGAGCAACCTGCTCGCCACCGACGGCGGGCTGCGCACCGGGACCGAGTTCACCGGCCTGCGCGGCGCCTCCCAGGGCAACGGGCTGTTCACCACGACCCTGGAGGGGCACGGCCAGGCGGCGATCATGTCGGACGGGCCGGCGGTGGTGCTGCGGGTCAGCCCGCAGTACCCGCTGACGGTGGACCCGGGCGCGTACGTGGCGCACCAGGGGAACCTGCGGCAGTCCTTCCAGTCCGGTGTGACCTTCCGCACGCTGCTCGGGGAGGGCGGCGGCGAGGCGTTCCAGATGCGGTTCGAGGGGGACGGCCTGGTGTACGTGCAGCCGAGCGAGCGGAACACGATCGCGGGAGACGTGTGAGATGGGCTTCCGGGAGATCAACGGGAAGATGGTCGAGGCGACGGTCGCACCGGGTCAGCGGCTGTTCAGCCAGCGCGGCGCGATGCTCGCGTACAAGGGCGAGGTGTCCTTCACGCCCAACACGGCGGGCGGCCAGGGCGGGATCATGTCGATGATCGGCCGCCGGGTCGCCGACGAGGACACCCCGCTGATGACGGTCGAGGGCAGCGGCACGGTCCTGTTCGGGCACGGCGGCCACCACATCCAGGTGATCCAGCTCGCCGGCGACACCCTGTACGTCGAGGCCGACCGCCTGCTGGCCTTCGAGGGCACGCTCCAGCAGGGCACGATGTTCCTGGGCTCGCAGGGCGGCGTGATGGGCATGGTGCGCGGCCAGGTCAGCGGCCAGGGGCTGTTCACGACCACGCTGAAGGGGCACGGGTCCGTGGCGGTCATGGCCCACGGCGGCGTCATCGAGATCCCGATCACCCCGCAGCGCCCGGTGCACGTCGACCCGCAGGCCTACGTCGCCCACCACGGCGAGGTCCGCAACAAGCTGTCCACCGCCCTGGGCTGGCGGGACATGGTGGGCCGCGGCTCGGGCGAGGCGTTCCAGCTGGAGCTGAGCGGCAGCGGTGCGGTGTACGTCCAGGCGTCGGAGGAGAAGCTGTGAGCACCTACGGAACCCCGGGCGCCGGCCCCGCGGTCTTCGACCCGGCGACGCTGCCCCCCGACGACAACGTCAACCCGTACACCTTCTGCGTGGAGCTCAAGGGGAGCCAGTGGTTCCTGCAGAAGGGGAAGATGATCGCCTACTACGGCTCGATCGACTTCAACGGCGTGGGGCACGGCCGGCTGGACCGTCTCGTGCGCACCTCGTTCCATTCGCCACTGCACGCGAGCGACTGGGTCGTGGCCGAGGGGTCGGGGAAGATGCTCCTGGCCGACCGGGCTTTCGACGTCAATTCGTACGACCTCGAGGACGGCAACCTGACCATTCGCTCGGGCAACTTGCTTGCTTTTCAGCCAAGTCTTGCGCTGAAGCAGTCGATCGTGCCGGGTTTCCTGACGCTCATCGGCACGGGCAAGTTCGTGGCCGCGTCCAACGGCCCGGTGGTGTTCATGGAACCCCCCATCCGGGTCGACCCGCAGGCGCTGGTCGGCTGGGCCGACTGCCCGTCGCCCTGCCACCACTACGACCACGGCTACATGAGCGGCGTGATGGGCGGCCTACGTGCGCTGACGGGCCTCGGGGGCGCCTCCGGCGAGGAGCACCAGTTCGAGTTCGTGGGCGCGGGGACGGTGCTGCTGCAGTCGTCCGAGACGTTGATGGCGGAGCAGGCGACAGGGGCGGTCCCGCACCAGGCGGGGGTGCCCGGCGGAGGGGCGCACACGCCGCAAGCAGGGCAGTCCGGCGTACCGCGCCTTCCCGGACAGCTGGGAGACCTCCAGCGTCGCTTCGGGCTGTGAGCGGTAGTCTGCGGAGTGTGACATCGAACGCCTGCGCACGCTTGTTCGCCAGGTGGGGGATGTCACACGCCACCCCTCACTAGTTCGCTATTCAACATTTTAGGTAGACTTCATTCATGGAGACCGAGACGGCCACCCGCTGGCTGACCGATGCGGAGCAGTGCGCTTGGCGCACCCACCTGGAGGTCAACAGGCTGTTGACGTACCAGCTCGAGAAGGACCTGCAGCCGTTCGGCCTGACGATGAACGACTACGAGATCCTCGTGAACCTGTCCGAGTCCGACGACCTGCGGATGCGGATGAGCGACCTCGCCACCGCCACCATGCAGTCCAAGAGCCGCCTGTCGCACCAGATCACGCGTATGGAGAACGCCCACCTGGTCAGGCGCGAGAACTGCGAGTCGGACCGCCGGGGGCTCTACGCGGTCCTCACCGACCACGGCATGGCGACGATGCAGAAGGTCGCGCCCCACCACGTGGCGTCCGTGCGCAGGCACTTCATCGACCTGCTGTCCGCCGAGACCCTCACGGAGCTCGACAAGGCCCTCAAGCCGATCGCGGAGCATCTGCGCGGTCAGCGCGGGCGCCCCTGACCCGTTCGACGAGCGGCAGGCGGAGTTCGAACAGGGCTCCGCCTGCGGGTCCCCGTCCGGCGGTGAGCGTGCCGCCGTGCCGGACGGCGACGTCCCGGGCGATGGCCAGGCCGAGGCCGGCGCCTCCGTCGTCGCGGCTGCGGGCCGCGTCCAGCCGGACGAACCGTTCGAAGATCCGCTCCCGGTCCGCCTCGGGCACTCCGTCGCCGTCGTCCGCCACCGCGACCACGGCCAGGCCGCCCTCGCGCCGCACGCCGACCGTCACGGCCGACCGGGCGTGCCGCTCGGCGTTGTCGAGGAGATTGGCCAGCACCCGCCCCAGCTGCCCCCGCGAGCCGGCCACCTCCACCGGTTCCGCCTCCACGCTCACCCCCGTCCGCCCCTCGGCCTCCTCCCGGGCCAGCGCGGCGAGGTCGACCCGCGCGTCCGCGGGCCGCTCGCCCGCGTCGAGCCGGGCGAGCAGCAGCAGGTCGGCGGCGAGGCGCTGGAGCCGCACGGTGTCCTCCACGGCTCCGTCGAGGTCCAGCAGCTCCGGGTGCGCGGCCGCCACCTCCAGCTGCGTGCGCAGGGAGGCGATCGGGCTGCGCAGCTCGTGCGAGGCGTCCGCGACGAAGCGCCGCTGCCGTTCCACGGAGGTCTCCAGGGCAGCGAGCGTCTCGTTGGTGGTGCTGGCGAGCCGGGCGATCTCGTCGTGCGTGTCCGGCTCGGGCACCCGCCGCGCCAGGTCCTCGGACCGGGTGATGGCGGCCATCTCGCGCCGGATGCCCTCCACGGGGCGCAGGGCCCGGCGGGTCACCAGCCAGGTCACCCCGGCGACGACGGCGAGCAGCAGCGGGAAGCCGATCAGCATCACCGTCAGCGCGGTGCGCACCGCCCCGTGCTCGGCGGCCAGCGGCCAGCCCGCGTGGACCTCGAGGGAGCCGCGGTCCGGCGTTTCCACCTCGACGGCGGCGAACCGGTAGTCCTCCGCGTCCCCGTCGATCGTGGCGGAGCCGTTGCTGAAGACGCTCTCCCCGGAGATCTCGCCTGGTTCGAGGCTCTCGCCCGTGCTCCCGGAGTCGTCCCCGTCGTCCCGGTCGTCCCGGTCGCCCCCGTCGGGCGACGCGGCCGGCCGCGGCTTCACCTGGGTGCTGTCCGTGCCGCTGATCCGCTCCAGGTCCTCGCTGGCCGCGACCAGCCGCCCGTCCTCGTCCAGCACCTGCACGGGGCCGTCGTCCCCGTCGAGCCCGGACAGCTTGTCGTACGGCGTGCCGGCGGCGAGTTCGGAGGCCACCGCGCGGGCGGAGCGCTCGGCCTGGGTGCCGGCCTCGCCGATGAGGTTGGACCGCAGGGACAGCAGCACGGCGGCCCCGGCCGCGACCAGCGCCACCGCGACGACGAGCGTGGCGCCCAGCGTCGCCCGGGCCCGCACCGACCCGAACAGCCGGCTCACGGCGCCGTCTCCAGCCGGTACCCGGCCCCGCGCACGGTCCGGATCAGCCCCGGGCGCAGCTTGCGCCGCAGGCTGCTGACGTACACCTCGACGATGTTGGGGTCGCCGTCGTAGGCGAAGTCCCAGACGTGCTCCAGGATCTCCGCCTTGGACACGACCTCGCCGGGCCGCAGCACGAGCTGCTCCAGCACGGAGAACTCCTTGGCCGTGAGGGCGATCTCGGCCTCGGCGAGGAAGACCCGGCGGGCGGCCGTGTCGACCTTCAGGTCCCCGTGCGCGTGCACGGGCGACGCCCCGCCGCCCTGCCCGCGCCGCCGCAGCAGCGCCTTCACCCGGGCGACCAGCACGACGTAGGAGAACGGCTTGGTCAGGTAGTCGTCCGCGCCGGTGTCGAGGCCCTCGGCCTCGTCGTACTCGCCGTCCTTGGCGGTCAGCATCAGGATCGGCACGTCGTGGCCGGCGGCGCGCAGGGCGGCGCAGACCCGGTAGCCGTTGAGTCCCGGCAGCATGATGTCCAGGATCACCAGGTCGTGGACGCCCTCCGAGGCCCGGTGCAGCCCTTCCAGGCCGTCGTGGACGACGTCCACGGCGTACCCCTCGGCCGTCAGGCCCCTCGCGAGCGACAGGGCAAGCCGCTTCTCGTCCTCCACGATCAACAGGCGCATGCGTCCAGGGTGGCAAAGCGAAGCTGAAGAACCCTTCAGGGGGCTTCAGGTTCCTCTCAGCCTCCGTCGGCCAGAGTCGGAGACATCGCAAACGAAACGACTCGGGAGGAACCCTCATGAAGCGCAACATCGTGATCGCCGCCGTCACCGCCGCCGCGCTGATCGGAGGCGGCACGGCCACGGCTCTCGCGACCACGGGGGACGACGAGGGTCCGGCCCGCCAGACGGCGAACACCCGGGTGGCGGACGACGACGGCCGCGACGACCGCGACGACCGTGACGAGGCAGACGACCGGAACGACCGCGACGACCGGGGCGACGCCGCCGCGCAGGCCGCAGAGGCGGACGTCACGGCGGCCGAGGCCATCGCCTCCGCGCTGCGGCACACCCCGGGCACGGCCGTCTCCGCCGAACTCGACGACGAGGACGACGGCGGCAAGGCGGTGTGGCAGGTCGAGGTGCTGTCCGGCGACGGCACCTGGCGCAGCGTCGGCGTCGACCCGTCGAGCGGCAAGGTCCTCGGCGCGCAGCAGGACGACGAGGACGACACGGCGCAGGTGCGCGCCGCGCTGAAGGGCTCGGCGGTGACGGCCGAGGAGGCGGCGAAGGCCGCGGCCGGCAAGGGCGTGGTGACGTCCGTCGACCTCGACGACGACGGCGACGGCCGGGCCTGGGAGGCCGAGACCCGCAAGCAGGGCGGCCCCGAGCAGGACTGGAGGATCGGCCTCGACAAGGCCGACGTCAGCGCGGACCGCTCGGACGCCCGGGACGACGACACCGACGACGACCAGGACTGACCGCCCACCCCGTACCGCACCCGCCCCGGCGCCCTTAGTCGCGCCGGGGCGCCGTGCGACCCGGTGCCGGACGGGAACCGCCGGCGCCTGAGGCACCGGGTGAGGCACGCCGGGGCGCGGCCGGGCCGACGGCGGGCCTGTCGCGGCCGCCGGACGCACCCGCACCCGCCGCTTACGCAAGGGAACGCGTCGGGTGGTGTCCGCCCGCAGCGGTCGGCGGGTCGACGGACAGCGAGTCGATGTCCGACCCCGTCGCGCCGTTCCGCGGACGGACACACTCCGGCCCGGTCCCGACCCGCGCCCCGGCGTCGAGTGCCACCGCGCCACGCGCACCCGCACCCCCGCAGCGGCCGCCGCGGGCGCCCGGCTCAGCCCTCCGTCAGGCTCGCCACCAGTTCGTCGGCCGCCCGGTAGGGGTCCAGCTCGCCCGCCACGATCCGTTCCGCCAGGGCCCCCAGCCGGCGGTCGCCGTGCAGGTCGCCGATCCGCTCGCGCAGCGCCGTCACGGCGATCGTCTCGACCTCGCGCGAGGCCCGGGCCGTCCGCCGCTCCGCGAGGACACCCCGCTCCTCCATCCAGGCCCGGTGCTTCTCCAGCGCCTCGACGACCTCGTCGACCCCCTCGCCGCGCGCCGCGACGGTCTTCACGATCGGCGGACGCCAGTCCCCCGGGCCCCGCGCCTCCCCCAGGCCCAGCATGTGGTTCAGCTCGCGGGCCGTCGCGTCCGCGCCGTCCCGGTCGGCCTTGTTGACGACGTACACGTCACCGATCTCCAGGATCCCGGCCTTGGCCGCCTGGATGCCGTCGCCCATG
Source organism: Streptomyces sp. NPDC003456 (assembly GCF_042878735.1). Lineage (NCBI taxonomy): Bacteria > Bacillati > Actinomycetota > Actinomycetes > Kitasatosporales > Streptomycetaceae > Streptomyces > Streptomyces sp. NPDC003456. Next base: position 741,062 of record NZ_JBIAOK010000004.1, on the reverse strand, counting down.
CCGGGTGCCAGCAGCACCACGGAGGTGTCGGCCTGCGAGGCGATCTCCACCTCCGACTGCCCGACCCCCACCGTCTCGACGAGGATCACGTCGCACCCGGCCGCGTCCAGGACGCGGATCGCCTGGGGCGCGGCCCAGGCCAGCCCGCCCAGGTGCCCGCGCGTGGCCATCGAGCGGATGTAGACGCCCGGGTCCGACGCGTGCTCCGACATCCGCACCCGGTCGCCGAGCAGCGCTCCCCCGGAGAACGGGGAGGACGGGTCGACGGCGAGCACGCCGACCCGCCTGCCCTGCTTGCGGTAGGCGCTGACCAGCGCCGAGGTCGACGTCGACTTGCCGACGCCCGGCGACCCGGTCAGCCCGACCACGTACGCGCCGCCCGTCAGGGGCGCGAGTGCCTCCATGACCTCCCGCAGCTGCGGGGACGCCCCCTCCACCAGGGAGATCAGCCGGGCCACGGCCCGGGGCCGGCCTTCCCTGGCCTGGGCCACCAGCGTGGAGACGTCCTGCATCACAGCTCCGTTCAGAAGATCAGGGACCTACGGGACTCAGGCCTTGGGCACGCGCACGATCAGCGCGTCGCCCTGGCCGCCGCCGCCGCACAGCGCGGCCGCGCCGACACCGCCGCCGCGCCGCTTCAGCTCCAGCGCGAGGTGCAGCACCAGCCGGGCACCGGACATCCCGATCGGGTGACCCAGCGCGATGGCACCACCGTTGACATTCACCTTTTCGGTGGATACTCCCAGGTCCTTCATGGACTGCACCGCGACCGCCGCGAACGCCTCGTTGATCTCGACGAGGTCGAGGTCGGAGACCTCCAGCCCCTCCTTCTTCAGGGCGTGCAGGATCGCGTTGGACGGCTGCGACTGGAGCGAGTTGTCCGGTCCGGCCACGTTGCCGTGCGCGCCGATCTCGGCGATCCAGTCCAGGCCGAGCTCCTGCGCCTTGGCCTTGCTCATCACCACCACGGCGGCGGCGCCGTCGGAGATCTGCGAGGCGGAGCCGGCCGTGATGGTGCCGTCCTTGGAGAACGCGGGGCGCAGCTTGCCGAGCGACTCGGCGGTCGTGTCGCCGCGGATGCCCTCGTCCTTGCTGAACAGCACCGGGTCGCCCTTGCGCTGCGGGATCTCGACGGGCGTGATCTCGGCTTCGAACAGGCCGTTCTTCTGCGCGGCGGCGGCCCGCTGGTGCGACAGCGCGGCGATCTCGTCCTGCTCGGCCCGGCCGATGCCCAGGCGCGTGTTGTGCTTCTCGGTCGACTCGCCCATGGCGACGCCGTCGAAGGAGTCGGTCAGACCGTCGTGGGCCATGGCGTCGAGCATCTGGACCGCGCCGTACTTGAAGCCCTCGCGGGACTTGGGCAGCAGGTGCGGGGCGTTGGTCATGGACTCCTGGCCGCCGGCGACGACGACGTCGAACTCGCCCGCGCGGATGAGCTGGTCGGCGAGGGCGATCGCGTCGAGGCCGGACAGGCAGACCTTGTTGATGGTCAGGGCCGGCACGTTCATCGGGATGCCGGCCTTGACGGCGGCCTGGCGGGCGGGGATCTGCCCGGCTCCGGCCTGGAGGACCTGCCCCATGATCACGTACTGCACCTGGTCGCCGCCGATCCCCGCACGGTCGAGGGCGGCCTTGATCGCGAAGCCGCCGAGGTCGGCTCCGGAGAAGGACTTCAGGGAGCCCAGCAGCCGTCCCATGGGCGTACGCGCACCCGAGACGATCACCGAGCTGGTCGTTGCAGAAGACATGAGCTGCGATCCCCTTACCGGCTGCACAGCCGAGGAGTGAACGAGGGTTTACTTCGAATGTACTGAGTGGCACTCCGTGCCGTCATCGGGCCGTCGGTGTGATCGCGCGCACGTTGCGTAACCACCTCCGGGGCGCTGCACTGAACTCATGCTGACGCGAATCGACCACATCGGGATCGCCTGTTTCGACCTCGACAAGACCGTCGAGTTCTACCGTGCCACCTACGGCTTCGAGGTGTTCCACTCCGAGATCAACGAGGAGCAGGGGGTGCGCGAGGCCATGCTCAAGATCAACGAGACGTCGGACGGGGGCGCCACCTACCTGCAGCTCCTGGAGCCGACCCGGGAGGACTCCACCGTCGCGAAGTGGCTCGCCAAGAACGGCGAGGGCGTCCACCACATCGCCTTCGGCACCGCCGACGTCGACGCGGACGCCGCGGACATCAAGGACAAGGGCGTGCGCGTGCTGTACGAAGAGCCCCGGCGCGGTTCCATGGGGTCACGGATCACCTTCCTGCACCCCAAGGACTGCCACGGCGTCCTGACAGAACTGGTCACTTCGGCGCCTGTTGAGTCACCTGAGCACTGACCCTCGTACATAGGGGCCGGTAGGGTTGGGTGCGGTCGCCGCTCAGCCAGGGTGACCGCGGTCCCGCCGTGCGACGGCAGGACCACCGGGGTCCGGGTTTCGGGGGACGAGCGTCGGGGCAGCAGCCTCTGCTCCGCCGATGATCTGACACCATTCCCCGGGGGCCCCGTTCGGCGGATGGACGGAGCTCGTACGGAAAGAGTTTCGACCAGGGGACGGATGGGACCGCGCAGTGCGGGGCTACGAGAGCCAGGAGCGAGAGCCGGCGGCTGACGTCGACCACCTCTCTCGGTTCGAAGCCGAGATGAAGCGGCTGAAGACCGAGCGGGAAAAGGCGATCCAGCACGCCGAGGACCTCGGCTACCAGGTCGAGGTACTGCGCGCCAAGCTGCACGAGGCGCGGCGCACCATCATGACCCGGCCCTCCTTCGACGGGGGCGACATCGGCTGGCAGGCCGAGCAGTTGCTGCGCAACGCGCAGATGCAGGCCGACCAGATCCGCACGGACGCCGAGCGGGAGCTGAGCGAGGCCCGGGCGCAGACCCAGCGGATCCTGCAGGAGCACGCCGAGCAGGCGGCCCGCCTCCAGGCGGAGCTGCACCAGGAGGCGGTCACCCGCCGCCAGCAGCTGGATCAGGAGCTGGCCGAGCGCCGCCGCACGGTCGAGTCGCACGTCAACGAGAACGTCGCGTGGGCCGAGCAGCTGCGCGCCCGCACCGAGCAGCAGGCCCGCCGGCTGCTGGAGGAGTCGCGCGCGGAGGCCGAGCAGTCCCTGGCCACCGCCCGCGCGGAGGCCGAGCGGGTGGCCGGGGAGGCCCGGCAGCGGCTGACCAGCGCGGCCGAGGAGGCCCGGGCGGAGGCCGAGCAGATCCTGCGCCGCGCCCGCACCGACGCCGAGCGGCTCCTCAACGCGGCCTCCACGCAGGCCCAGGAGGCCACCGACCACGCCGAGCAGCTGCGCACCTCCACCGTCTCGGAGTCGGAGTCCGCGCGCCGCGAGGCCCAGGAGCTGACCAGGGCCGCCGAGCAGCGGATGGCCGAGGCCGAGGAGGCGCTGCGCAAGGCGCAGTCCGAGTCGGAGAAGCTGGTCGCGCAGGCCAAGGAGGCCGCCGCCAAGGCCCTGGCGAGCGCCGAGTCGGCCAACGAGACGCGCACGCGCACCGCCAAGGAGCAGGTCGCCCGGCTGGTCGAGGAGGCCACGAAGGAGGCCGAGAACACCAAGTCCGAGGCGGAGCAGCTCGTCGCGGACGCCCGGGCCGAGGCCGAGAAGATCGTCGCGGAGGCCTCCGAGAAGGCCCGCACGCTCACCGCCGAGGAGACCGCGACCCAGCTGTCCAAGGCGGCCCGTACGGCCGAGGAGGTCCTCAACAAGGCGTCGGAGGACGCCAAGAAGACCACCAGGGCCGCGGCCGAGGAGGCCGAGCGGATCCGCAAGGAGGCCGAGGCCGAGGCGGACCGGCTGCGCGCCGAGGCGCACGACATCGCCGAGGAGCTCAAGGGCGCGGCGAAGGACGACACCAAGGAGTACCGCGCCAAGACGGTCGAGCTGCAGGAGGAGGCCCGCCGGCTGCGCGGCGAGGCCGAGCAGCTGCGGGCGGACGCCGTCGAGGAGGGCGAGAAGATCCGCGCCGAGGCCCGCAAGGAGGCCGTGGCGCAGATCGAGGAGGCGGCGAAGTCCGCCGAGGAGCTGCTCGCCAAGGCCAAGGCGGACGCGGACGAGCTGCGCACCACGGCCCAGGCCGACAGCGAGAAGGTCCGCACCGAGGCCATCGAGCGGGCCACGACCCTGCGCCGGCAGGCCGAGGAGACCCTCCAGCGCACCCGGCAGGAGGCCGAGCGGCACCGCGAGGAGGTCGTCGAGCAGGCCGAGGCCCTCAAGGCGGAGGCCGAGCGCGCCGCGCTGGAGCTGCACGAGGAGACCGAGCGGGCCGTCCAGGCGCGCCGGGCGGAGGCCGCCGAGGAGCTGGCGCGGCTGCAGCGGGAGGCCGAGGAGCGGCTGACGGCGGCCGAGCAGGCGCTCTCCGATGCCCGCGAGGAGGCCGCGCGGATCCGCCGCGAGGCCGCCGAGGAGAACGAGCGGTTGCGCGCCGAGGCCGCCGAGCGCATCCGCGCCCTGCAGCAGCAGGCCGAGACGGAGGCCGAGCGGCTGCGCGACGAGGCCGCGGCGGACGCGTCCGCGGCGCGTGCCGAGGGCGAGGCCGTGGCCGTGCGGCTGCGCACGGAGGCCGCGAGCGAGGCGGAGCGGCTGAAGTCGGAGGCGCAGGAGAGCGCCGACCGGATGCGCGCCGAGGCCCAGGCCGCCGCCGAGCGGCTGTCCGCGGAGGCGTCCGAGACGCTGGCCGCCGCCCAGGAGGAGGCCAACCGGCGCCGCCGCGAGGCCGAGGAACTCCTCGGCAGCGCCCGGCAGGAGGCCGACCAGGAGCGCGAGCGGGCCCGCGAGCAGAGCGAGGAGCTGCTGGCCTCGGCGCGCAAGCGCGTGGAGGAGGCCCAGACCGAGGCCGTCCGGCTGGTCGAGGAGGCCGACCGGCGCGCCACGGAGATGGTGTCCGCGGCCGAGCAGCACGCCCAGCAGGTGCGCGACTCCGTCGCCGGGCTGCACGAGCAGGCCCAGGAGGAGATCACCGGACTGCGTTCGGCCGCCGAGCACGCGGCGGAGCGCACGCGCCGCGAGGCCCAGGAGGAGGCGGACCGCGTCCGTGCGGACGCCTACGCCGAGCGCGAGCGGGCGAGCGAGGACGCGGGCCGGCTGCGGCGCGAGGCGCACGAGGAGTCCGAGGCCGCCAAGGCGCTCGCCGAGCGGACCATGTCCGAGGCGATCAGCGAGGCGGAGCGGATCCGCGCGGATGTCGCCGAGCACGCCCAGCGGGTGCGCACCGAGGCGTCCGACACGATCGCCGAGGCGGAGCAGAGCGCCTCGCGCACCCGGGCGGACGCCCGCGAGGACGCCAACCGCATCCGCTCGGACGCGGCGACGCAGGCGGACACCCTCATCACCGAGGCCCGCAACGAGGCCGAGCGGCTCACCACGGAGACGGTTCAGGAGACCGACCGGCTGCGGATGGAGACGGTCACCGAGGCGGAGCGGGTCCGCACCGAGGCCCTCGCCGAGGCCGAGCGCGTGCGATCCGAGGCGGCCGGGGAGGCCGACCGGATCGTCGGGGAGGCCACCGGCGAGGCGGAGCGGCTGCGCGCCGAGGCCGCCGAGACGGTCGGCTCGGCGCAGCAGCACGCGGAGCGGATCCGCACCGAGTCCGAGCGCGTCAAGTCGCAGGCCCGGGCGGAGGCGGAGCGCCTGGTCGCCGACGCGCGCGAGGAGGCCGACCGCACGCTGGACGAGGCCCGCAAGGACGCCAACAAGCGGCGCTCCGAGGCGGCCGAGCAGGTCGACAAGCTCATCACGGAGACCACCGCCGAGGCGGACAAGCTGCTCACCGAGGCGCAGGCGCAGGCGCACAAGACGACCGCGGAGGCCGAGGCGCAGGCGGACACGATGGTGGGCGCGGCGCGCACGGAGGCCGACCGGCTGGTGTCCGAGGCGACGGTCGAGGGCAACTCGCTGGTGGAGAAGGCCCGGACGGACGCCGATGAGCTGCTGGTCGGCGCGCGCCGGGACGCGACCCGGATAAGGGAGCGGGCCGAGGAGCTGCGCGACCGCATCACCACGGAGATCGAGCAGCTGCACGAGCGGGCCCGCCGGGAGTCGGCCGAGGCGATGAAGACGGCGGGCGACCGCTGCGACGCCCTGGTCAAGGCGGCCGAGGAGCAGCTGGCGAAGGCGCAGGCGAAGGCCAAGGAGCTCGTGTCGGAGGCCAACTCCGAGGCGGGCAAGGTGCGCATCGCCGCCGTCAAGAAGGCCGAGGGGCTGCTCAAGGAGGCCGAGCAGAAGAAGTCGACGCTGGTCCGGGAGGCCGAGGAGCTGAAGGCCGAGGCGATCCGCGAGGCCAAGCGCACGGTCGAGGAGGGCAAGCGCGAGCTGGAGGTGCTGGTCCGCCGCCGCGAGGACATCAACGCCGAGATCTCCCGTGTCCAGGACGTGCTGGAGGCGTTGGAGTCCTTCGAGGCGCCGGCCGGCCCCAAGGACAGCGGGGTCAAGGCGGGCGCGACGGTCGGCGCGCCCCGATCGGGTGGCAAGTCCGCGGACGGCTAGCGGGCCGGGCCGATCGTCCGGGCCGGGACGGAAGGCCCGATTCCGGGGGCATCGGGGGGCTTTGCCCGGGTTTTGGCAAGCGATCCGCCGCTTAGCCACTCAAAAGGGGTCTCATTTTCCAGATCAAACGCGCATCCGCTCGATGACACACCGTTCCGGCCCCTAGGATTCCACCTATCACCTCACCGGTCTCATTCGACAGGAACCCCATGAGCGACACTTCCCCCTACGGCTTCGAGCTTGTGCGGCGTGGGTACGACCGCGCTCAGGTGGACGAACGTATCTCCAAGCTCGTCTCCGACCGTGACAGCGCTCTCGCCCGCATCACCGCTCTGGAAAAGCGCATCGAGGAGCTCCACCTCGAGACGCAGAACGCCCAGGCCCAGATCACCGACGCCGAGCCGTCGTACGCGGGTCTCGGCGCGCGCGTGGAGAAGATCCTCCGCCTCGCCGAGGAGGAGGCGAAGGACCTGCGCGAGGAGGCCCGGCGCGCGGCCGAGCAGCACCGCGAGCTCGCCGAGTCGGCGGCCCAGCAGGTGCGCAACGACGCCGAGTCCTACTCCGCGGACCGCAAGGCCAAGGCCGAGGACGAGGGCCTGCGGATCGTCGAGAAGGCCAAGAGCGACGCCGCCCAGCTGCGCTCCGAGGCGCAGAAGGACGCGCAGTCCAAGCGCGAGGAGGCGGACGCCCTCTTCGAGGAGACCCGCGCCAAGGCCGCGCAGGCCGCCGCCGACTTCGAGACGAACCTCGCCAAGCGCCGCGAGCAGTCCGAGCGGGACCTGGCGTCGCGTCAGGCCAAGGCCGAGAAGCGCCTCGCCGAGATCGAGCACCGCGCCGAGCAGCTGCGTCTGGAGGCCGAGAAGCTGCGCACGGACGCCGAGCGCCGCGCGCGTCAGACCGTCGAGACGGCCCAGCGCCAGGCCGAGGACATCGTGGCCGACGCCAACGCCAAGGCCGACCGCATCCGCTCGGAATCCGAGCGCGAGCTGGCGGCGCTGACGAACCGTCGCGACTCCATCAACGCGCAGCTGACGAACGTCCGCGAGATGCTCGCGACGCTCACCGGCGCCGCGGTGGCCGCCGCCGGCACGCCGACCGAGGACGAGCCCATCTCCCGCGGGGTGCCGGCTCAGCAGTCCCGGTAACAGCCCGGCATACGGAGTCTGAACCTCCGCAAAGCCCTCTGCCGCTCGGGTGGCAGAGGGCTTTGCCGCCCTCTAGCGTGGCCGTCATGATTGAGCTGGAGGGGCTGACCAAGCGTTACGGCGAGAAGGTGGCGGTCAACAACCTGTCGTTCACCGTGAGACCGGGCATCGTCACCGGCTTCCTCGGACCGAACGGCGCGGGCAAGTCCACGACCATGCGCATGATCCTGGGCCTGGACCACCCGACCGCCGGCGGCGTCCGGATCGACGGCAAGCGCTACCACCAGCTCGAGGACCCGCTGACGTGCATCGGCGCCCTCCTGGAGGCCAAGGCCTGGCACGGCGGGCGCACCGCCTACAACCACCTGCTGTGCCTCGCCCAGAGCAACGGCATCCCGCGCGCCCGGGTCGGCGAGGTGCTCCAGACGGTCGGGCTGACCGGCGTCGCGAAGAAGAAGACCAAGGGCTTCTCCATGGGCATGGGCCAGCGGCTCGGCATCGCCGCCGCGCTGCTCGGCGACCCGCGGATCCTCATGTTCGACGAGCCGGTCAACGGCCTCGACCCGGAGGGCATCCACTGGATCCGCACCCTGATGAAGTCGCTCGCCGCGCAGGGCCGGACCGTGTTCGTCTCCTCGCACCTGATGAGCGAGATGGCCCTGACGGCCGACCACCTCGTCGTCATCGGTCAGGGGCGGCTGCTCGCGGACACCTCCATGGCCGACTTCATCGACCGCAACTCGCGTTCGTACGTCCGGGTGCGCAGCCCGCAGCGGGAGCGGCTGCTGGACGTGCTGCACCAGGCGGGGGTGGTGGCCGTGGAGAGCGGTGAGGGCGTGCTGGAGGTGGACGGCGGCAAGGCCGAGCAGATCGGCGAACTGGCGGCGCAGCACCGCATCACCCTGCACGAACTGAGCCCGCAACAGGCTTCGCTGGAGGAGGCGTTCATGCGGCTGACGGCGGAGTCGGTGGAGTACCACGCGCACAGCGGAGCGAACACCGGGACGCCGCCACCGCAGCAGCAGCAGCAGTGGGGCGACGGCTGGAAGAGGGGCTGAGCATGGCGGTGACACAGGTCGTCCGGTCGGAATGGACCAAGATCCGGTCGGTGGCGTCCACGGTGTGGACGCTGTCGCTGGTGGTGGTCGTGACGGTCGCCCTCGGCATGCTCATCTCGGCCCTGTCGAAGAACGAGTTCGACTCGATGAACGCGCAGGAACGGGCGGAGTTCGACCCGACGTTCATCAGCTTCGCGGGGATGAGCCTCGGGCAGCTGGCGATGATCGTGTTCGGCGTGCTGGTGGTGTCGAACGAGTACAGCACCGGCATGATCCGCATCTCGCTGGCGGCGGTGCCCCGGCGCGGCTCCTTCCTGTTCAGCAAGATCGCCGTGGCCACGGCCCTCGCCCTGCTGGTCGGGCTCGTCACCAGCTTCGCCGCGTTCTTCCTCGGGCAGGCCATGCTGGGCGAGCACCGGGCGCAGATCGGTGACCCCGGGGTGCTGCGGGCGGTGTTCGGCGGCGGGCTGTACATGGCGCTGATCGCGATGTTCTCCATGGGCGTCGCCGCGATGCTGCGCTCGCCGATGCTGTCGCTGGGCATCCTGATGCCGTTCTTCTTCCTGATCTCCAACATCCTCGGCAACGTCGAGGCGACGAAGAAGGTCGGCCGGTTCCTGCCCGACCAGGCCGGCAGCAAGATCCTCCAGGTGGTTCCGCCCATCGGCGACGACACGCCGTACGGGCCCTGGGGCGGGCTCGGGATCATGGCGCTGTGGGTGCTGGCGGCCCTGGCCGGCGGGTACCTGCTGCTGAAGAAGCGCGACGCCTAGCGGGGACGGACGCGGCCGGTCTTTTACCTGCTCTTGAGTGGAACCGTCAGCGCCTCGATATCCTCCTAACCCTTACGGGGGCGTGTGCCCTGCTGTCCTGAACCTTGCGATGGGTGCGGAGCATGATCGAAGCAGTCGGCCTGACGAAGCGCTACGGCGACAAGACCGCTGTGTACAACCTTTCCTTCCAGGTGCGGCCGGGTGCCGTCACCGGCTTCCTGGGCCCGAACGGCTCCGGCAAGTCGACGACCATGCGCATGATCCTCGGTCTGGACAACCCGACGGCCGGGCACGTGACGATCGGCGGCTTCCCCTACCGCAGGCTGCCCAACGCGGCCCGGCACGTCGGCGCGCTGCTGGACGCCAAGGCCGTGCACGGCGGCCGCTCCGCCCGCAACCACCTGCTGTCCCTGGCCCAGCTCTCCGGCATCCCGGCCCGGCGGGTGGACGAGGTGCTCGGCGTGGTCGGCCTGCAGGACGTGGCCAAGCGGCGGTCCAAGGGCTTCTCCCTCGGCATGGGGCAGCGGCTCGGCATCGCCGCGGCGCTGCTCGGCGATCCGCAGGTGCTGCTGTTCGACGAGCCGGTCAACGGCCTCGACCCGGAGGGCATCCTCTGGGTGCGCAACCTGATGAAGGCCCTGGCCGCCGAGGGCCGCACGGTCTTCGTCTCCTCCCACCTGATGAGCGAGATGGCGCTGACCGCCGACCACCTCATCGTCATCGGCCGCGGCCAGCTGCTGGCCGACATGAGCGTCTCGGCCTTCATCTCGGCGAACTCGGCCGACTTCGCCCGGGTGCGCACGCCCGACAGCGAGCCGCAGCAGCGCGAGAAGCTGTCGGCCGCGCTGACCGAGTCGGGCGGCCACGTGCTGCCCGAGCAGGACGGCGCGCTGCGCGTGACCGGTCTGCCGCTCCCCCGCATCAGCGACATCGCCCACGAGCACGAGGTGCGCCTGTGGGAGCTGTCGCCGCACCAGGCGTCCCTGGAGGAGGCGTACATGCGGATGACGCAGGGCGCCGTCGACTACCGCTCGACCATCGACCAGAAGGAAGGGCTCCAGCAGCCGCTGCCGCCCGGCATGCAGCCGCCCATGCCCGTCCCCGGCCAGGGCCAGCCCGGCTGGTACGCCCCGCCGCCGCCCCAGCAGGGCACCCCGCTGCCGCAGGGCGCGCCGGTCCCCTCCGGCCCGTACGGCACGCCGCACGGCGCCGCCCCGGGCACGCCGAACCCGTACGCCCAGCCCGCGCCGCAGGGTTTCGCCCCCGCGGCTCAGCAGGTGCCCGCGGGCGCGCCCGCCGCGCCCCCGACCCCGCCGGGCGCCACGGGCCAGGCTCCCTCGGACGGCCCGTCGGCCGCCCCGGCCGCCGCCTCGCCCGCGCCGCAGGTTCCGGCGGCCCAGCCGTCCGCCGCGCCCGCCGCCGCGGGAGAGCCGGCCGGGCCGCCCGCCGCGGCTCCGTCCGCGCCCGCCTCCGCGCCGGCCGCCGCCCCGACCACCGACCTGACCAAGCCCGAGGACGCCCGATGAGCAGCCCCCAGCCCCAGATGCCGCAGGCCGCGCCCGCCTGGCAGGCGGCGCCCGGCACGCCGTTTTCCGCCGGCCCGGCCGGACCCGGCTACACCTCGCCGATCCCGGTCGTCCGCACGCACCTCGGGCACGCCATCGCCTCCGAGTGGACGAAGATCAGGTCGGTGCGCTCCACGATGTGGACGCTCGGCGTGTTCGTGCTGCTCGTCGTCGGCATCGGCACGCTGACCGGTGTGATCGTGGCCGAGTCCGATCCGGCCCTGAGCGGCGAGAGCCCGCTCGGCCTGGGCTTCTTCGGGGTGCTCCTCGGCAGCATGTGCGTCATCACGCTGGGCGTGCTGACCACGGCCTCGGAGTACGGCACCGGGATGATCCGCACCACGATGGTCGCCTGCCCGAGCCGCGGCCGGGTGCTGGCGGCCAAGGGTGTGGTGTTCTTCGCGGTCGCCTTCGTGGTGACGCTGGTCTCGGCGTCCCTGGTGGCCTTCCTGCACGTGGCGATGCTGGAGGGGAACGGCGCCCGGACTCCCTCCGGCGGCGAGTGGCTCAAGGCCACCGTCGGCATCGCGGCCTACGTCGCCCTGCTGGGCCTGCTCTCGCTGGCCGTCGGGTCGATCATCCGCCACTCGGCCGGTGCCATCACCCTCATGATCGGCGCCGTGCTCGCCCCGCTGGTGATCGCCCTGTTCATGTTCTCGGAGTCGCTCCAGGGAGTGCGCGACGCCCTGTTCGAGTACTCGATCCCGAACCAGCTCAGCGTTTTCTACGCCAACTCCCTCAGCTCGTCCGGCCCGTCCGGCTGGGACCCGCTGTGGATCATGCTGGGCGCCACGGCGGCCGCGTTCGCCGCCGCCTTCGCCCTGCTGGAGAAGCGGGACGTCTGAGCCCGGTTCAGAACCTCGGCGCGTTACGGGACCGCTGCACCCCGGGGGTGCGGCGGTCCCGCGCGTTCCAGCAGGCCTTGTGCCAGTGCCGGCGGTCGTCGACGCCCGCGTGCTCGGACCAGGCCACCAGGTGCGGCACCCCGTCCGGGATCAGCTGGTCGCAGCCCGGGCAGCGGTAGGCCTTGCCCTGCGCGCTCGCGCCGGCCACGTGGCGCACGCTCCAGCTCTCGCCCCGCCAGTCCTCGGAGGACTGCCAGCCGCCGTAGCGGCCGCCGTCGTCCTCGGAGGTCCGGCCGGGCGATCCGGCGCCCTTGGGTCGGTTGCGACGCGGGGACACGGGACACCTCTCGGGGCTGTACAGGGAGCAAAGGCCGCATCCAGCCTACGCGGCGCGACGGCGGGTACGCGTACGGCAGCCGTCACCGCACGCCCTCCGGCGGACGGGGCGCACCGCACTGCGCGATCCGTCGCGCAGCCGCGCCAGGGGTCCGCACGGAGCCGTGTCCGGGTCCCCCCGGCGGAACCGCGCGCGGTCCTCGGGGACGGTGCTCCCGGTCCTCCACGATCCTCCACGGAACCGCTCCCGGTTCCCGCGGAACCGCTCACGGCCCCCGCGGAGCCGCCGATTCGGCAGACAATCCGCAAAATACTCCGCCCGGCCGTGTCCTCGGCACGTGTCGGACGGTTATGCGCTGTGGGGGAGCTCCGCGTCGGAGCCAAGGAAGCAGGAAAGCAATGCGCGTTGGAAGTTTCGTGCTGGGGGCCCGGTTCCCCGGCCAGGGCGAGGGAGAGGCGCTGCACCGCGCGGTCCGCTCGGCCGAGGTGGCCGAGGAGGCCGGGCTCGACACGGTCTGGCTGGCCGAGCACCACTTCGTGCCGTACGGCACGTGCCCGTCGGCCGTCACCCTGGCCGCCCTGCTGCTCGGCCGCACCCGCCGCATCCGGGTCGGCACGGCGGTCAGCGTCCTGCCCACCGCCCACCCGGTGGCCCTGGGCGAGCAGGCGGCGCTGCTGCACCACACGAGCGGCGGCCGCTTCACCCTCGGCGTCGGCCGCGGCGGCCCGTGGGTCGACCTGGAGGTCTTCGGCGCGGGCCTGGAGGCCTACGAGACGGGCTTCCCGGAGTCGCTGGACGTCCTGGTGCGCTGGCTGCGCGAGCCGTCCGTGTCGGCCGACGGAGAGCGTTTCCGCTTCCGCGAGGTCCCGGTCGTGCCCCGGCCGTCGGAGGCCCTGACCGACGTGGCGGGACCGGAGCTGGTCGTCGCGTGCACCTCGCCGACGTCGGTGCGGCTGGCGGCCGAGCGCGGGCTGCCGATGCTGCTCGGCATGCACGTGGGCGACGAGGAGAAGGCCGAGATGGTCGCGCTGTGGCGGCGGCACGCGCGGGACAGCGGCCGGCCGGCCGAGGAGATCCTCGCCGCGCCGCACGTGTCGGCCGGTGTCTGCCAGATCGCGGACCGCCGGGAGGACGCGGCGGAGACGCTGATGAAGGCGATGCCGGGCTGGCTGAAGCAGGGGCTGGAGGCGCACGTGACGGTCGACGGGCGCACGCGCAGGATGCGCGACCCCCTGGCGTACACGGAACTGCTCTGCGGGCTGCACCCGGTGGGCACGCCGCGGCTGTGCGCGGACCGGCTCGCGGCCACCAGTGAGCGGACCGGCATCTCCCGCTTCGCGCTCCTCGTCGAGGGCTCCGGGGACCTGGCCGCGACGGAGGAGAACGTACGGCGGCTGGGGGCCGAGGTGCTCCCCCAACTCGTCTGACAGCACGGTGGATCCCTGGGGCTTGCCGCTCCGGTACATAAAGTGCACCTCCCGCGTACGGAGCGGCAAGCGAACGGTGCGTCAGCAGTCCCGGAACTCGGGAGACTGGTTGAGCACCTGACTGCGGACCGAGGTGAAGCGCGTCAGCTTCTCGTCGACCGAGGAGTCAAGCGGGAACACGGCCACCCGGTGGCAGTTCTGGAAGGCCAGCCGCACACCGAAGTGGCGCTGCAGCGCGCCGCGTATCGCGTCACTCGCCAGCGCACGCAGCAGCTGACCGCGCGCCTGCTCGTCCGGCGGAGGCGTCTGGTTGTCGGCGAACGCACCGCCGTCCACCTTCAGCTGGGCCACCAGGGAGCTGATCATCTCCCACGCATAGGGCAGGGAGGTCCGGACGCAGTCGACGAATTCCGCTTCGTCGACCTCGCCTCGCTCGGCCTGTTCGAGTAGGGCCGGTGAGACGTCGAGCGACATGAGTTCTCCTCTCGCACCCCCAACCAGCGGGGGTTGCCTGACAGATGGGGGAGCCCGCGATCTCGCCACGCTGCGTACACACGTCGCGACCTCCCGCTCATACGGTAAGCACCGAAGAGGAACGGCACCAGGAAAATGCGCAGATGAGACACTCCCAATGAGCACGCCATGCACACAATCGGCCAATACCGAACATGCGTTTTCCAGGGCGAATCGCGTGCACCGGGGCCCGTCGAGTAGCGTTGCGGACCATGCGTCTCGTCATTGCCCGCTGCTCCGTGGACTACGCCGGGCGGCTCACCGCCCACCTTCCCTCGGCCCCGCGCCTGATCCTGGTGAAGGCGGACGGCAGCGTCTCGATCCACGCCGACGACCGGGCCTACAAGCCCCTGAACTGGATGTCGCCGCCCTGCACCCTGAAAGAGGGCACCGGCGAGGAGGAAGGCGTCTGGACCGTCGTCAACAAGGCGGGCGAGAAGCTCATCATCACGATGGAGGAGGTCCTCCACGACTCCTCCCACGAACTGGGCGTGGATCCCGGCCTGATCAAGGACGGCGTGGAAGCACACCTCCAGGAGCTGCTCGCCGACCGTATCGAGACACTCGGCGAGGGCTACACGCTCATCCGCCGCGAGTACCCGACGGCCATCGGCCCGGTCGACATCCTGTGCCGGGACGCCGACGGCGGGACGGTCGCGGTGGAGATCAAGCGGCGCGGCGAGATCGACGGCGTGGAGCAGCTCACGCGGTACCTGGAGCTGCTGAACCGCGACCCCCGTCTCGCCCCCGTGCGCGGCGTGTTCGCCGCCCAGGAGATCAAGCCGCAGGCCCGCGTCCTCGCCACCGACCGGGGCATCGGCTGCCAGGTCCTCGACTACGACGCGCTGCGCGGCATCGAGGACGACAAGCTGCGGCTGTTCTGACCGCACGCCCCCGCGCGCACCCGCACGACGACGGCACAGGGCCGGGTCCGAGGAACGGACCCGGCCCTGTGCCGTGTGCGGGCGGTGTGTCAGATCACCGTCGGGGAGCCGTCCGGCGCGCCGCTGCCGCCCGCCGGTGCGCTCATCGTGCTCGCGGGAGCACTGGAGGCCGGGCCGCTCGCCGAGTCCGAGGTGGAGGGCGAGGACGGCGGCGGGTCGGACGTCGGCGGCTCGGACGTGGGCGGCTCGGAGGTCGGCGGCTTGGACGTCGACGGGGGCTTGGACGTCGTCGGCGGCTTCGACGACGTGGGCGGCCGGGAGGTCGGCGGCTTCGACGAGGCGGGCGGCCGGGAACTGGCAGGCGGCTTCGACGAGGAGGCGGAACGGCTCGGATCCGCCGATCCGCTCGGGCCGCCCGTCGGCGTCGGGTCGTCCGAGGTGCCGAGCGTGCCGTCGGGGCCCGGATCGGTCGGGCGGCTCGCGGCCGGCTCGGTGTCGCCGTTGCCCCCGTCGGCCGGGCGGTCGGCGCCCAGGCTGCCGTCGCCCACGTCCTGGCTGGCGGACGGGTTGACGCCCACCCGGTCCGAGGGGGTGCCGGGGTCGTTGTCGGAGGTGGCGCCGAGCGTCACGACCGTGCCGAGGACGGCGACGAGCAGTGCACCGGCACCGGCGGCCACGAGGTTGCGCCGGGCCAGGCCGCCCAGTCCGCCCCGGGCCTTCGGCGGCGGCACGGGTGTGCTGCGGTGGGTGACGACCGCCGGGGTGGTGGGCGGCTGGAGCGTCGGGAAGGCCGCGGGGGCCGCCCCGGCCGGGGACGCCGACTCCTCCTGCCGGGCCTCGGGCACCTCGTCCGCCACGGCCGGCCCGAGGCTGAGGGGGGTGCCGGAGCGGTCGGCGACCAGGGCGAGGGCCCGGCGTCCGGCGACGGTGCCGCGCTTGTCGGCGAGGGCCCCGCGCAGGCCGATGGAGGCCTCCAACTCGGCGCGGGCGCGGTCGAGCCCGCCCTCGCACAGGGCGAGGATGCCGAGCTCGTGGTGGAAGTAGGCCTCCTCGGCGACGTCCCCGGCGAGCCGGGCCGCTTCGGCGCCGTGGCGCAGGCTGCGCTCCCAGGCGTTCCAGTGCAGTCCCGCGGCGAAGGCGGGGGCGGCGGTGCGGGCCAGGTGCACGGCCGCGCTCCGCTCGTCCCCGGCGGGCGGCCGGGTGGCCGGTCCGAGGATCGCCAGGGCGGCGAGGACCGCGTCGCCCTCGGCGCTCACCCGCTCGGGAGTGACCGAAGGGTGCCCGGCCCACCAGGAGTAGTGCTGGGCGGCGCTGCGGGCGGCGGCCTCGGCCTCGTCGCCGTAGCCGGCGGCCTCCAGCTGCGCCTGCACGCCCGCGGCGAGCCGGTAGCGGGAGCCGACCGGGGAGACCAGGCCGCCGGCGGCCAGTTCGCCGAGGGCGGCGTCGGCGTGGGTGTCGCCGACCAGGGCGGGCAGGTGCGCCTGGTGCGGGATCTCGCCGCCGAGGGCGACGGCGAAGCGCAGGGTGGCGCGGGCGGAGGCGCTCAGCCGGGCGGCGAGCAGCGGCGCGGGCGCGGCGGCCTCGGCGAGCGAGGGCAGCGGGACGTCGTCCCCGTCGGCCGGGTCGGAGGTCTCGGAGGGGGGCGCGTCCTCGAAGACGCCGAACTCGTCGACGGCGCTGGTGCCGGCGCGCAGCCGGTCGCGCTGGCGGAGCAGGGCGCCGGCCTGGGCGAAGCGCAGGGGCAGGCCCTCGGACTCGAACCAGAGGTCGCCCGCCCAGTTGGACTCCTCCTCGGTGAGAGGCCGGCCGACGGCGTGCTCCAGCAGGTCGAGCCCGTCGGCGCGGTCCAGGCCGCCGAGGAGGACCTCCTCGACACCGGAGTCGGCGGAGGGGGCCGGCACGTCCGGGGTGGCGCCGAACAGGAAGGCGCACTCGGGGGTCGCCTCCAGCAGCTCGTCGAGGGCGGCCCCGCCGAACTCCAGGTCGTCCAGGACGACGACGGCGCCGATCTCCCGGACGTGGGCGACCAGTTCGTCCCGGCCCGGGCGGTGCAGGGGGGCGCTGTACACGGCGCGGAAGAGGTCGTGCAGCAGGTCGTCGGCGCCGCGGCCGAAGCCGTTGAGGCGGACGACGCCGTCGGGGGCGAGGTCGGAGCAGTCCTCGGCGACGAGGTCCAGCAGCCGGGTGCGGCCGGAGCCACCGGGGCCGGTGAGCCGGACGGAGCGGCCGCGGGCCAGGAGGCGGACCAGTTGCTCGCGCTCGTCCTGGCGGGCCAGCAGCGGCAGCTCGGGCTGCGCGGGGCCGGGCGGCACGGGCGGCCGGGACGCGCGCTCGGCCTCGGCGCGCTCGGCCGGGGTGAGTTTCACGGGAGCGGCGGGCCGCTCGGCGGGCGGGCAGACCTCTATCTCGCTGCCGTCGACGGGGTTGACGGTCAGCAGGAAGTCGCCGGAGACCAGCTGCACGGTGCGCGCGAGCGCCGGTGCGTGCTGCCCGAAGTCGGAGGTGAGGGATTCCCTGGGAGGGCGCTGACGCGGCGTCTCGCCGTCGCCGTCGTGGCCGTACTCCTCGGGTCCCCGGTTGTCAGGGTCCATAGGTCATGCCCCCCAGAGGCGTGTGTGTGCTCGGAAAAGCCCCTCCCGGCCTTGCTGCACACCGCGCTGTCGCTTCTGGTCCGGGCCCGCTCGAAGGGTGCAGTGAGGCGGGCAGCCAGACCATAAACCTTCGCACAGTATCTACGACAGCCCGGGGTGCTGCTCCGTCCGTAACGTCACGGTGTCGTGAGGATTGTGCGCGGCGCGCGGTGCGGCGCTGCGGGGCCGGGTTCCCCGGTCCCCCGGTTCACACCCGGGCGGGCGTCACACGCGGGGCAGGGTCTCCACCCCGATGCCGCCCTCGATGGCGAGGATGCGGTGCAGGCGGGTGGCGACGAGCAGGCGCTGCATCTGGGGCGGGACGCCCCGCAGCACCAGGCGCCGGCCGCAGCGGCCGGCGCGCCGGTGGGCCCCCATGATCACGCCGAGGCCGGTGGCGTCCCAGGAGTCCAGTTCGGACAGATCGAGCACGAGGTCACCGACTCCGTCGTCGACGGCCGAGTGCAGAACCGTACGGGCGTCCGCCGCGCTGCGGACGTCGAGGCGGCCCCCGACGACCAGCTCGGCGTGGTCGCCCCTGATGTACATATGCGCTCCCCGTGCGTGCGAATCGTGCTCCGCGTTCTGGTTTGGGTATGCAACCTCTGACTGCGTGGAGGAGTCAGAGGTTGCTTCTTGTAAGCGAACCGATACCGAATTCACCCCGAGGGGTGATCCCCTCGGGGCGTGTGCGGTTTCAGTGCTTGTAGAAGCCCTGCCCGCTCTTGCGGCCGATGTCACCGGCGTCAACCATCCGGCGCATCGACTCGGGGGCGGCGAACTTCTCGTCCTGGGACTCGGTGTAGATGTTGTTCGTGGCGTGCAGCAGGATGTCGACGCCCGTCAGGTCCGCCGTGGCCAGCGGGCCCATGGCGTGGCCGAAGCCCAGCTTGCAGGCCAGGTCGATGTCCTCGGCGCTGGCCACGCCGGACTCCTGGAGCTTGGCGGCCTCGACGACCAGGGCGCAGATGAGACGGGTCGTCACGAACCCGGCGACGTCGCGGTTGACGACGATGCAGGTCTTGCCGACCGACTCCGCGAAGGCGCGGGCGGTGGCGAGGGTTTCGTCGCTGGTCTTGTAGCCGCGGACCAGTTCGCACAGCTGCATCATCGGCACCGGCGAGAAGAAGTGCGTGCCGACCACCCGCTCGGGACGCTCCGTGGCGGCCGCGATCTTGGTGATCGGGATGGCGGAGGTGTTGGAGGCGAGGATCGCCTCGTCCTTCACGATCTTGTCGAGCGCGCGGAAGATCTCGTGCTTGACCTCGAGCTTCTCGAACACGGCCTCGACGACGACGTCCGCGTCGGCCGCGGCGTCCAGGTCGGTGGTGGCGGTGATGCGGGCCAGGGCCGCGTCGGCGTCGTGCGCCTCCAGCTTCCCCTTGGCGACGAACTTGTCGTACGACGCCTTGATGCCGTCGGTGCCGCGCTTGAGCGCCTCGTCGGTGACGTCACGCAGGACCACCTCCCAGCCCGCCTGCGCGGAGACCTGAGCGATGCCGGATCCCATGAGGCCGGCTCCGATGACGGCGAGCTTCCGTGCCACTGTGCGACTCCCCTGACGCGCTGTTCATGTCTGCCTCTCCGGCGGACATTAGCGGGCGTGAGGTCCTGTGTGACCAGTAAGTAATGCGCGTCACGTCTCACATGACGGACATCACACCGAGAGGGGTCAGGCGGCGCCCCGGACGGCGTAGTTGAGCCCTTTCCCGCCCAACAGCCCCTCCCTCTCGTCCCGCAGCACCCGTCTCGCGGGACACCTCCGCACGGTCGCGGCCCTCGACCGCCTCGCGGCCGGTGCCGCCCGTCGCGGTGTGGTGCGGCCGGTCCGGCTGAGCTGCGGTCAGGGCGCGCAGCTGGTCTCCGGCGCCGGCCTCCTCGCGCGGGGCGTCCTCGGCGCTCTGCCGGACCTCCCGCCGCCGACCGGTCGGCCGCCGCCGCATCCGGACCTGCGCGCCCCGCTCGCCAGGGTGCCGATCACCGCGCTGTCCGTGACAGTGGGCACACGCGTGTTCCGAACGGCCGGAGCGTAACTACGCTGGCCGCATGGTCAATCTGACGCGCATCTACACCAGGACCGGCGACCGGGGCACGACCGCCCTCGGCGACATGAGCCGGGTCGCCAAGACCGACCTGCGGATCGCCGCGTACGCCGACGCCAACGAGGCGAACGCGGTGATCGGCACGGCGATCGCGCTGGGCGGTCTGGACGAGGAGGTCGTCAAGGTCCTCACCCGCGTGCAGAACGACCTGTTCGACGTGGGCGCGGACCTGTCGACGCCGGTGGTGGAGAACCCCGAGTTCCCGCCACTGCGGGTCGAGCAGTCCTACGTCGACAAGCTGGAGGCGGACTGCGACCGGTTCCTGGAGGGCCTGGAGAAGCTCCGCTCCTTCATCCTCCCCGGCGGCACCCCCGGCGCGGCCCTGCTCCACCAGGCGTGCACGGTGGTCCGCCGGGCGGAGCGCTCCACCTGGGCCGCCCTGGAGGCCCACGGCGACGTGATGAACCCGCTCACCGCCACCTACCTCAACCGCCTCTCCGACCTGCTGTTCATCCTGGCGAGGACGGCGAACAAGGAGATCGGCGACGTCCTGTGGGTTCCGGGCGGGGAGCGCTAGACAGACGGGGCAGGGGCGCGGGGAACCGCACGGCAGGCGGCGCTCAGGTTCTCCGACGCGCCCCCTGCCACGCCCCCGCGACGGCCTGCGCGCCGCCCACGCACATCATCACCACCCCCACCTTCGTGAGGGTCACCCCGGGCACCTCCACGTCTCCGGCGAACAGCCACAGCGCCAGGCCCGCCGCGAAGACGACGGCCCCCTCCCGCAGGTTCCCGCGCGCCCGGCTCACCGGCGCACCCCCTCCCGCTCCTGCTCCGCCGCCACGCCGGTCTCCCCCGCGGGAGCCTTCCGCGGCCAGACCCAGTAGGACAGCGCGATCAGGCCGTGGATGCCCGCGGCGCGCCAGGCGGTGAAGCGCCAGCTCTCCAGGGACGTGACGCGGGCCGGGTCGTCGACGTACCAGATCGCCAGTTGCAGCAGTCCGGTCGCGACGGCGGCACCGATCAGCGTGCCCGTCCAGACCTTGCCCTCGTGACGGGCCCGGGCCGTGCCGTACCGCGGCGGCTTCCGGGGCGGCGGCGCACCGCCGAACCGGTGGGCCGCGTGGCCGTCCAGCCAGGTCACCGTGCGGTGGCCGTGCCCCACCGTGTAGCCGATGTACAGCGCGGCCAGCCCGTGCGTCCAGTTCGGGTCCGCGCCGTTCCTCAGGTCCACCGCGGTGGCCACCAGCAGGACGACCTCCAGCAGCGGCTCGCACAGCAGCAGCGCCAGTCCCGTACGCGGCATGCGCAGCACGTAGCGGAAGGCCAGCCCGGCCGCCAGCAGCACCCAGAAGCCGATCTCACAGGCGGCGATCAAGGCGACGATCACGGTTCGCTCCTCTCGGTCACCCTTCCAGGCTCCCGGCGGACGGGGCCGGAATCGTCGTCGCCACTGACGAGGCCGCGGTACATCGAAAGATGCAGTCGGGGACCCTCCGCGGGGATCAGGCGGCCCGCCACGCGGCCGTGTTGGATGGGGACATGGCCCTGCGACCGACCCGCCCCAGCCGCTTCGACGTGTCCGTCGCGGTGGGCGGCCTGCTCGGCGGGGTGCTGCTGTGGGGGCTCGGCCTGGCCGTCCGCCCGCACACCGAGCCGTACGTGCTGCTTCCGGGACGCTGGCCCGTCCTGCTGCCGCTGGTCGTCATGGCGGGGTGCGAGCTGCTGCGGCGGACCGCTCCGCGCACGGCGCTGCTGATCGGCACGCCCGCGATCGTCCTGGACACCGTCACCCAGGGCAACCTGGTGACGATCCTGATGTACACCGACCTGATGTACGCGGCCGTGCTGTACGGACCGCCCGCCTCGGCGCACCGCATCCCGCGGATCACCGGGCTGCTCGCCGTGGCCGGGGCGGTCGTGCCGTTCGCGCTCTGGCGCGACCCCGAGGCACTGCTGATCGGCGTGGTCACCGGCCTGGTCGCCTTCGGGCCCGCCTCCACCGGGCTGATCGTGCGCAACCACCGCGAGGCCGCCGACGCGGCCCGGCTGCGGGCCGGGCAGACCGCCCTGCTCGCCGAGATGGACCGCGTCCAGGCGGTCACCGCCGAGCGCGCCCGGATGGCCCGCGAACTGCACGACATGGTCGCCAACCACCTCTCCGCGATCGCCATCCACTCCACGGCCGCGCTCTCCCTGGACGACCCGGGGACCTCCCGGGACGCCCTGGCCGTGATCCGCGAGAACAGCGTCGAAGGGCTCGCGGAGATGCGCCGGCTGATCGGCATCCTGCGTGACGCCGGCGGCGACACCGAGCCGGCCGCGGCCCCCACCCTCGACGGACTCGGCGCCCTCGTCGACACCGCCCGCACCAACGGCCTCGACGTCCACCTGGACGCGTCCCCCGGCCCCGTCCCCGCGCCGGTCGAGCTCGCCGCCTACCGCATCGTCCAGGAGTCCCTGACCAACGCCCTCAAGCACGCCGGCCCGGGCCGGGTCGCCGTCCGCCTGGCCCGGCGCGACGGGTCGCTGGCCATCACCGTCACGAGCCCCTACGGCGACCGGGAAGGGCCCGGCGCCCCCGGGTCGGGCGCGGGCCTGGTCGGCATGCGCGAACGCGCCGCCCTGCTGGACGGCACGTTCGAGGCCGGGCCCGAGACCTCCCCCCGGGGCAGGATCTGGGTCGTGCGCGCCGCCCTGCCCGTCGTCGAAGGAGAACCCGAATGATCCGCGTCCTGGTCGCCGAGGACCAGTCCGCCGTCCGCGCGGGCTTGGTGCTCATCCTGCGCAGCGCCCCCGACATCGAGGTGGCCGGCGAGGCGGCGGACGGCGAGCAGGCGGTGGAGCTGGCCCGGGAGCTGCGGCCGGACGTGGTGCTGATGGACGTCCAGATGCCCCGTCTGGACGGGGTGTCGGCGACCCGGCGGATCGTCGCGGACCGGCTCGCGGACGTGCTCGTGCTGACCACCTTCGACCTGGACGCGTACGTCTTCGGGGCGCTGCGCGCCGGCGCCTCCGGCTTCCTGCTGAAGAACACCGAGGCCGGGGACCTGCTGGCGGCGGTGCGGACCGTCGCGCGCGGGGAGGGTCTGATCGCCCCGGCGGTGACGCGGCGGCTCATCGCGGAGTTCGCCGCGAAGCCCGCGCGGGAGCCGGCGGCCGATCCGGCGGTGCTGGAGCGGCTGACCCGGCGCGAGCGCGAGGTGCTGTCCTGCCTCGGTGAGGGCCTGTCGAACGCGGGCATCGCCGAGCGGCTCGACATGGCGGAGGCGACGGTGAAGACGCACGTCAGCCGCCTGCTGGCCAAGCTGGAGCTGCGCAGCCGGGTGCAAGCGGCCGTGCTCGCGCAGGAGTTGGGGATCTGATCGGGCACGGATCGGCACAGGTCGTGGTGGTCCAGACCTATTGACCGGTGGTCCAGACCTTTCTATTCTCACCGCACCACGAGTGGCGTGAGGCTCAGTCACGCCCCCCACAACTCCATCAAGGAGGCGCAGCATGCGCTTCAGACACAGAGCCGCGGCAGGGTTCGCGACCCTGTTGCTCCCCTTCGCCGGCCTCGTCGGCCTGGCGAGCCCGGCCCAGGCAGCCACGTCCGCGACCGCCACCTACGCCAAGACCCAGGACTGGGGCTCCGGCTTCGAGGGCAAGTGGACGGTGAAGAACACCGGCACCACCGCCATCAGCTCCTGGACCGTCGAGTGGGACTTCCCCTCCGGCACGTCCGTCACCTCCGCCTGGGACGCCGACGTCACCTCCTCCGGCACCCACTGGACGGCGAAGAACAAGTCCTGGAACGGCAGCCTCGCCCCCGGCGCCTCCGTCACCTTCGGCTTCAACGGCTCCGGCTCCGGCTCCCCCGCGAACTGCAAGCTCAACGGCGGCAGCTGCGACGGCAGCACCGGCGAGCCCGGGGACAGCGCGCCGAGCGCCCCCGGCACCCCGACCGCCTCCGGCATCACCGACACCTCGGTGAAGCTGACCTGGTCCGCCGCCACCGACGACAAGGGCGTCAAGAACTACGACGTCCTGCGCGACGGCGCCAAGGTCGCCACGGTCACGACGACCTCCTACACGGACACCGGCCTGACCAAGGGCACGGACTACTCCTACTCGATCCAGGCGCGTGACACCGCCGACCAGACCGGCCCGGTCAGCGGCGCCGTACGGGTCCGCACGACCGGTGGCACCACCGAGCCGCCGCCCGGCGACAAGGTCAAGCTCGGCTACTTCACCGAGTGGGGCGTCTACGGCCGCAACTACCACGTCAAGAACCTCGTGACGTCGGGCACCGCGTCGAAGATCACCCACATCAACTACGCGTTCGGCAACGTCAAGAACGGTCAGTGCACCGTCGACGACACCTACGCCGCCTACGACAAGGCGTACACCGCCGACCAGTCCGTCAGCGGCACCGCCGACACCTGGGACCAGCCGCTGCGCGGCAACTTCAACCAGCTGCGCCAGCTGAAGGCCAAGTACCCGCACATCAAGGTGCTGTACTCCTTCGGCGGCTGGACCTACTCCGGCGGCTTCGGCCAGGCCGCGCAGAACGCGGCCGCGTTCGCCAAGTCCTGCAAGGCCGTCGTGGAGGACCCGCGCTGGGCCGACGTCTTCGACGGCATCGACATCGACTGGGAGTACCCGAACGCCTGCGGTCTGACCTGCGACACCTCCGGACCGGCGGCCTTCAAGAACCTCTCCCAGGCCCTGCGCACCGAGTTCGGCCCGAACTACCTGGTCACCGCGGCCATCACCGCCGACGGCTCCTCCGGCGGCAAGATCGACGCGGCCGACTACGGCGGCGCCGCCCAGTACCTCGACTGGTACAACGTGATGACCTACGACTACTTCGGCGCCTGGGACAAGACCGGCCCGACGGCCCCGCACTCCCCGCTGACCTCGTACAGCGGCATTCCGAAGGACGGCTTCAACTCCGCGGCCGCCATCGCCAAGCTCAAGGCCAAGGGCGTCCCGGCGAGCAAGCTCCTGCTCGGCATCGGCTTCTACGGCCGCGGCTGGACCGGTGTCACCCAGGCCGCCCCCGGCGGCACCGCGACCGGCCCCGCGCCCGGCACCTACGAGGCCGGCATCGAGGACTACAAGATCCTCAAGAACTCCTGCCCCGCAACCGGCACCATCGGCGGCACCGCGTACGCCCACTGCGGCAGCAACTGGTGGTCGTACGACACCCCGTCGACCATCGCCTCCAAGATGAGCTGGGCCAAGGGCCAGGGCCTGGGCGGCGCGTTCTTCTGGGAGTTCAGCGGCGACACCGCCAACGGAGAGCTGGCGGCCGCCATCGACAGCGGTCTGAAGTAGGCCGGATCAGAGAGAAGTTCGAAGGGTCATAGACCCTGACCGACACTGACGCTCCCCCGGGATCCCTCCGGGGGAGCGTCACCTTGTCGGTGGGCGCGGCTACGCCACATTCACCCGCTGACCGGGCGGGGCTGCCTCGAGCCACGCGAGGAAACCGGTCAGCGCGTCCTCGCTCATCGCGAGCTCCAGGCGCGTGCCCCGGTGCAGACAGGCCAGGATCACGTGGTCGGAGAGGAGCGCCAGCTCCTCCTCACCCTCCGGGACCCGGCGGCCGACGACCTCGATCGCGGACCGCTCCAGGACGCGGCGGGGGCGCGGCGAGTACGAGAAGACGCGGTACCACTCGACGCGGTCGCCGTTGTACCGCGCCACTCCGTACGCCCAGCCCTTGCCGTTGCTGTCGCCCTCGGTGGGGGCGTCCCAGCGCAGGCTCGCGTCGAAGGTGCCGCCCGAGCGCTGGATCAGCCGGCGGCGCAGACCGAAGACGAACAGGCCCACCACCACGAGGGCCACCACGATTCCGCACACAGTCAGAGCGAGGACCATCGACACCGACCTCCTCGTCTCCTAGGTAACGGAACGTAAAAAACACCCACATCCGCCTCAGCCGCGGCCGGGTCCGGATCTCTCCGGTACCCAGCCGCGGCTGAGTGACGTCATCACACGGCGAGCGCGGTCAGCGCGCCGCCGTCGCAGCCCGCAGACGGACGTCCGCGCGGCGCCGGGCCTCCGCGTCGTCCTCCGCCTTCGCGCGCTCCAGCTCCTGCTCGGCGCGCTGGACGTCGATCTCGTCCGACAGCTCGGCGACTTCGGCCAGCAGGGAGAGCTTGTCGTCCGCGAACGAGATGAATCCGCCGTGGACCGCGGCGACGACCGTCCCGCCCTCGCTCGTGCGGATGGTCACCGGGCCCGACTCCAGCACACCGAGCAGCGGCTGGTGACCGGGCATGACGCCGATGTCGCCGGACGTGGTGCGCGCGACGACCAGGGTGGCCTGGCCGGACCAGACCTCACGGTCGGCCGCGA
The DNA here is from genome assembly GCF_042878735.1 of Streptomyces sp. NPDC003456. Lineage (NCBI taxonomy): Bacteria > Bacillati > Actinomycetota > Actinomycetes > Kitasatosporales > Streptomycetaceae > Streptomyces > Streptomyces sp. NPDC003456. The sequence continues at coordinate 715,011 of NZ_JBIAOK010000004.1, read as the reverse complement.
CCAGCGCGACGTGCAGCTCAGCAGCCAAGATGGCTCCTCGGGTCACCACCCGGCGGGAGTGCCGGGTGTGGGTTACAAGTCTAGTAGGCGTGACAGAGGGGGCGGGACGTTCCCCGCCCCCTCCGCCGTGAGCACGAGGCTCACATCGAGCACGAGGCTCAGGAGACGCCGAGCTCCTTCGCGTTCTTCTTCAGGTCCTCGAGACCACCGCACATGAAGAACGCCTGCTCCGGGAAGTGGTCGTACTCGCCGTCGCAGATCGCGTTGAACGCCGCGATCGACTCGTCCAGCGGCACGTCCGAACCGTCCACACCGGTGAACTGCTTGGCGGCGTGGGTGTTCTGGGACAGGAAGCGCTCCACGCGACGGGCACGGTGGACGACGAGCTTGTCCTCCTCGCCGAGCTCGTCGATACCGAGGATCGCGATGATGTCCTGCAGGTCCTTGTACTTCTGCAGGATGTTCTTCACGCGCATCGCGGCGTTGTAGTGGTCCGCCGAGATGTACCGCGGGTCGAGGATGCGGGACGTCGAGTCCAGCGGGTCCACGGCCGGGTAGATGCCCTTCTCGGAGATCGGACGGGACAGCACCGTCGTCGCGTCGAGGTGGGCGAAGGTGGTGGCCGGGGCCGGGTCGGTCAGGTCGTCCGCGGGGACGTAGATCGCCTGCATCGAGGTGATCGAGTGACCACGGGTCGAGGTGATGCGCTCCTGGAGGAGGCCCATCTCGTCGGCCAGGTTCGGCTGGTAGCCCACCGCGGAGGGCATGCGGCCGAGCAGGGTCGACACCTCGGAACCGGCCTGGGTGAAGCGGAAGATGTTGTCGATGAAGAACAGCACGTCCTGCTTCTGGACGTCACGGAAGTACTCCGCCATCGTCAGGCCGGCCAGGGCCACGCGCAGACGGGTGCCCGGGGGCTCGTCCATCTGGCCGAAGACCAGGGCGGTCTTGTCCAGAACGCCGGACTCTTCCATCTCCGCGATGAGGTCGTTGCCCTCACGGGTGCGCTCGCCGACGCCCGCGAAGACGGAGACGCCCTCGTGGAGGTTGGCGACACGCATGATCATTTCCTGGATCAGCACGGTCTTGCCGACACCGGCACCACCGAACAGACCGATCTTGCCGCCCTTGACGTACGGGGTCAGGAGGTCGACGACCTTCAGGCCCGTCTCGAACATCTCGGTCTTCGACTCGAGCTGGTCGAACGCGGGGGCCTTGCGGTGGATGGACCAGCGCTCGCCCGTGTGGACCTCGTCCGTGTTCAGCACCTCACCGAGGGTGTTGAACACCTTGCCCTTGGTGAAGTCGCCGACGGGCACGGTGATGCCCGTACCGGTGTCGGTCACCGGGGCCTGGCGGACCAGACCGTCGGTGGGCTGCATCGAGATGGCGCGGACCAGGCCGTCGCCCAGGTGCTGCGCGACCTCCAGGGTCAGCGTCTTCTTCTCGCCCGCGAGCGCCGGGTCGGCGACCTCGACGTGCAGGGCGTTGTAGATCTCCGGCATCGCGTCGACGGGGAACTCCACGTCGACGACCGGGCCGATGACCCGCGCGACGCGGCCAGTGGCCACGCCAGCAGGAGCGGTCGGCTCAACAGTGGTGGTCATTTGTCAGTCACTCCCCGCGGTCGCGTCGGCCAGGGCACTGGCGCCACCGACGATCTCGCTGATTTCCTGGGTGATTTCGGCCTGGCGGGCCTGGTTGGCAAGCCGGGTGAGCGTCTCGATGAGCTCGCCGGCGTTGTCGGTGGCCGACTTCATCGCGCGCCGCGTGGCGGCGTGCTTGGAGGCGGCCGACTGGAGCAGCGCGTTGTAGATGCGGCTCTCCACGTAGCGCGGCAGCAGGGCGTCCAGGACGTCCTCCGCCGAGGGCTCGAAGTCGAACAGCGGGAGGATCTCGCCCTTGGGCGCGGCCTCCGCCGCCACCTCGTCGAGGCTGAGCGGCAGGAGCCGGTCCTCGATCGCCGTCTGCGTCATCATCGACACGAACTCGGTGTAGACGATGTGGAGCTCGTCCACGCCGCCCTCGGCCGTCTCCGTCTCGATGGCCTCGATCAGCGGGGCCGCGACCTTCTTGGCGTCCGCGTACGACGGCTCGTCGGTGAAGCCCGTGAACGTCTCCGCGATCTTGCGCTCGCGGAAGTTGTAGTGGGCGACACCGCGGCGGCCGACGATGTAGCTGACGACCTCCTTGCCCTCCGACTCCAGCTTCGCCGTGAGCCTTTCCGCCGCCTTGATGGCGTTGGCGTTGAAGGCGCCGGCCAGACCGCGGTCGCTCGTGAGGAGCAGGACCGCGGCACGGGCCGGGTTCTCCGCCTCCGTCGTCAGCGGGTGCTTGGTGTTAGAGCCGGTGGCGACCGCCGTGACCGCGCGGGTGAGCTCGGTCGCGTACGGGGTGGAGGCCGCCACCTTGCGCTGCGCCTTGACGACGCGCGAGGCAGCGATCATCTCCATCGCCTTGGTGATCTTCTTGGTCGCGGAGACGGATCGGATGCGACGCTTGTAGACCCGGAGCTGGGCTCCCATGAGTCAGGTCCCTTCCGTCGTCACTTGCCGGCAGCCGGGGCGTCCTCGCCGAGCAGCTTGCCGTCGGAGGTCTCGAACTGCTTCTTGAACTCCGTGATGGCGTCCGCCACGGCCTGCAGGGTGTCGTCGGACATCTTGCCGCCCTCGCGGATGGAGGTCATCAGACCCTGCTCCTTGCGGTGCAGGTAGTCCAGGAGCTCCGACTCGAAGCGGCGGATGTCGGCGACGGGCACGTCGTCCATCTTGCCGGTGGTGCCGGCCCAGACGGAGACGACCTGGTCCTCGGTGGCCATCGGCTGGTACTGCGGCTGCTTCAGCAGCTCGACCATGCGCTGACCGCGCTCGAGCGAGGCCTTGGAGGCGGCGTCCAGGTCGGAACCGAAGGCGGCGAACGCCTCCAGCTCACGGAACTGGGCCAGGTCCACGCGCAGGCGGCCGGAGACCTGCTTCATCGCCTTGTGCTGCGCGGAACCACCGACTCGGGAGACGGAGATACCGACGTTCAGCGCGGGGCGCTGACCGGCGTTGAACAGGTCCGACTCCAGGAAGCACTGGCCGTCGGTGATGGAGATGACGTTGGTCGGGATGAACGCCGAGACGTCGTTGGCCTTGGTCTCGACGATCGGCAGACCGGTCATCGAACCCGCGCCCATCTCGTCGGAGAGCTTGGCGCAGCGCTCCAGCAGACGGGAGTGCAGGTAGAAGACGTCACCCGGGTAGGCCTCACGGCCCGGCGGGCGGCGCAGCAGCAGCGACACGGCGCGGTAGGCGTCGGCCTGCTTCGACAGGTCGTCGAAGATGATCAGGACGTGCTTGCCCTGGTACATCCAGTGCTGGCCGATGGCCGAACCGGTGTACGGCGCCAGGTACTTGAAGCCGGCCGGGTCGGACGCCGGGGCGGCGACGATGGTCGTGTACTCCAGCGCGCCGGCCTCCTCCAGAGCGCCGCGCACGCCGGCGATGGTGGAGCCCTTCTGGCCGATGGCGACGTAGATGCAGCGGACCTGCTTGTTCGGGTCGCCGGTACGCCAGTTGTCGCGCTGGTTGATGATGGTGTCGACGGCCAGGGCGGTCTTGCCGGTCTGGCGGTCGCCGATGATCAGCTGACGCTGACCGCGGCCGACGGGGGTCATCGCGTCGACGGCCTTGTAGCCCGTCTCCATCGGCTCGTGCACCGACTTGCGCTGCATGACCGTGGGGGCCTGCAGCTCGAGGGCGCGGCGGCCTTCGGACTCGATCTCGCCGAGGCCGTCGATCGGGTTGCCGAGGGGGTCGACCACGCGGCCGAGGTAGCCCTCGCCCACCGCGACGGAGAGAACCTCACCGGTGCGGGAGACCGGCTGACCCTCCTCGATGCCGCTGAACTCACCGAGGACGATGGCACCGATCTCGCGCTCCTCGAGGTTGAGGGCGAGGCCGAGGGTGCCGTCCTCGAACTTCAGCAGCTCGTTGGCCATGGTCGAGGGCAGGCCCTCGACCTTCGCGATGCCGTCGCCGGCAAAGGTGACCGTACCGACCTCCTCGCGCGAGGCCGCGTCCGGCTTGTACGCCTGGACGAAGTTCTCCAGCGCGTCCCGGATCTCCTCCGGCCGGATCGTGAGCTCCGCCATCTGGGTTCCCTGCTCTCCTTGTTGGGCCCGAAGTTTCTTAGGGGGTCTGGGGGCGACCCCCAGGATTCTTCTGCACGGCCCAACCAGGGCCGTCGTAAGTACGTTGTGCCTATTGAGTTGCTGCTCAGCCGGCAAGCCGGCGGCTGGCGTCCTCGATGCGGTCCGCGAGGGAGCCGTTGATCACCTCGTCGCCGACCTGCACCCGGATCCCGCCGAGGACCTCGGGGTCCACGTCCAGGTTGAGGTGCATCTGGCGGCCGTAGAGCTTCGCGAGGGCGGCACCCAGGCGCTGCTTCTGCGGGTCGCTCAGCGGAACCGCCGAGGTCACGATGGCGACCATGCGGTCCCGGCGTCCGGCGGCGAGCTTGGACAGGGACTCGAGTCCCGTCTCCAGGCTACGTCCACGCGGCACGGTCACGAGGCGCGTGACCAGACGCTCGGTGGCCGACTGCGCACGGCCGCCGAGGAGGCTGCGCAGCAGCTCGCTCTTGGCCGAGGTGGTGGCCTTGCGGTCGGTCAGCGCGGCGCGCAGCTCGGTGCTGCCGGAGACGATCCGGCCGAACCGGAACAGCTCGTCCTCGACGTCGTCGAGCTTGCCGGCCTGCTGGGCGGCGGTGAGGTCGGCGGTGTTGGCCAGTTCCTCCAGCGCGTCCACCAGGTCGCGCGAACGCGACCAGCGCGAGCGCACCATGCCGGCCACCAGGTCGGCGGCCGGGCCGCTGACCTGGGTGCCGAGCAGGCGCTGGGCCAGCTCGGCCTTGGCCTGACCGTCCTGCGCCGGGTCGGTCAGGACCCGACGCAGCGACACCTCGCGGTCGAGCAGCGCGGTGACGGCGGCCAGCTCGTCGGCGAGCGAGCCCGCGTTCACGGACGTGGAGTCCGTCAGCGCGTCGAGACGCTCTCGTGCGGCTGCCAGGGCCTCGCGGCTCGCTCCGTTCATCGCCCTGCCTCGGCCTTCTCCTCGAGCTCGTCGAGGAACCGGTCGATGACGCGGCTCTGCCGGGCGTGGTCCTCGAGGGACTCGCCGACGAGCTTGCCGGCCAGGTCGGTGGCGAGCTTGCCGACGTCCTGGCGCAGCGCGGACGCGGCGGCCTTGCGGTCGGCCTCGATCTGGGCGTGACCGGCGGCGACGATCTCCTCGCGCTGCCGCTGGCCCTCGGCCCGCATCTCGGCGATGAGGGTGGCACCCTGCTCCTGCGCCTCCTGGCGCAGACGCGCGGCCTCGTGCCGGGCCTCGGCGAGCTGTGCCTTGTACTGCTCAAGGACGCTCTGGGCCTCGGTCTGGGCGGCCTCGGCCTTCTCGATACCGCCCTCGATGGCCTCACGCCGCTCGTCCAGAACCTTGTTGATGTTCGGGAGGAGCTTCTTGGCGAGGAAGCCGAAGACGATGACGAAGGCGAGCAGGCCGATGACAAGCTCAGGGATCGGCGGGATGAGGGGGTTCTCTCCCTCACTCGCCGCAATGAGCAGCTGGCTCATGTGAGTGCCTTTCGTCTAGTCGGCTGGACTGGTGTCGGTGATCAGTAGCCGTAGACGAACGGCATGACCAGACCGATCAGGGCGAGCGCCTCACAGAAGGCGAAGCCGAGGATCTGGTTGGCACGGATCAGGCCGGCAGCCTCGGGCTGGCGGGCGAGAGCCTGGGTGCCGTTACCGAAGATGATGCCGACGCCGACGCCCGGGCCGATCGCGGCGAGGCCGTAACCGATGGAGCCGAGGGAGCCTTCGACAGCAGCAAGGGTCTGGGACATGCCAGTTCTTCCTTTTCTTTACGGACCGGTGGGGGTTGGCCACCGGACGATTGGGGGTCGGTGGTGCGCCTGATCAGTGGTGCTCGGCGAGAGCGCCCTGAATGTAGGTGCAGGTCAGCAGGACGAACACGTAGGCCTGCAGCGCCTGGATGAACAGCTCGAAGGCGGTCATCACGACGACCATCACGAACGAGACACCCGCGTAGGCGATACCGATGCCGTTCAGCATGTACCAGCTGGCGATGGTGAACAGCAGCAGCAGGGTGTGCCCGGCGAACATGTTCGCGAAGAGTCGCACGGCGTGCGTGAACGGCCGGATCAGCAGGTTCGAGAAGAGCTCGATCAGCATGGCCAGCGGCAGCACCGGGCCGAGCGACTTGTCGTAGCCGGTGACGTTCTTCCAGAAGCCGACGAAGCCCTGTCGCTTGAAGGTCAGCGTGACCCACACGATGTAGACCAGCAGGGCCAGGACCAGCGGGTACGAGATGATCGAGGTGACCGGGAACTGGGCGACCGGGATGATCGACCAGAGGTTCATCATCCAGACGAAGAAGAACAGCGAGACGACCAGCGGGACGTACTTCTCGCCTTCCTTCTTGCCGATGGTCTCGTAGACCACTCCGCGGCGGATGAAGTCGTAGCCCGCCTCGGCGACCATCTGGAGCTTGCCGGGGACGACCTGCGGCTTGCGGAAGGCCGCCCAGAAGAAGCCGACGATGATGATCGAGCCGAGCAGCGCCAGCAGCATCGTCTTGTTGAAGTACACGTTGCTGTCGCCGTCGCCCCACAGGGGCTGGAACAGGAACGAGTGCAGGCCCGGGGACACATCGGCGAAACCACACCCGTCGAAGAGGTGGCAGTTGGTGTCGAAGGCGAGCACCTGCGTCGGGTCAGCACTCACCGCGGGCTCCTTCAGCGTGGCGCATAGGTACGGCAACCTCGTTGTGTCGGCGCGGCGCAGGGCCGCGGTTCGGCACGGGACTGGTGTTACGGATGTGGGGGCGGCAGTGGGGCATCTCGCCTCGCGATAGAGCAGGCGTCAGCTCGGATGCCCGCGCCCGCGATGCCGCAGTTGGCACCGGACGATAGCAGGAGATCTCACGCCTCTTTATCCCGGCCCTACCCCTCACGAGGAGTGCTCCGACTTTTCGGGCTTGGTGCCCGTCGTCGAATCGGGCTCCACGTAAAGGATCTTGGCCTTCATGTGGGCACGCGTCTGCGCGGCGATCCACGCGAGGGTGCCCGCGACGAGCGTGATGGCGAAGGCCCTCGGGTTGAACAGCGTCGTGTTCTTGAAGGCGGCCATGAAGATGAACAGCAGCAGGATCTGCGCGGCGTAGAGCATCAGGCCCATCGCCTGGAAAAGATGCGGAAGCGATTTGGCGGTGCGCTGCAGAACGTAGAGACCGATCCCCATGAAGAGGATCACCACGAAGGTGGCGACGACCGCCCCGATCGCGCCCTTGCCGCCGGCGACCACACCACTGATGACGGCGGCGACAGCACCGACAGCAGCCGTGGGCACGGCAGCCTGGGCCAGGATCCGGACGTCATTGGACGGCATGGCGGCAACTCCGCTTTCGCAGGGGGCAGGGGTGTCGTCATGGACGAGCGTAGTCCCGGGCTGAGTGGAGACCTCACGCCGGTGGACCGTCGCACTACGGTCCTTCGGCTCTATCCGGGGGGTTCTCGTGAACCGTATCACAAACTATTTGATGCAGTCTTTACCTGAAGGTGTGCGTACCGTCACACATGAGAGTGAACACGCGCGTCTGAGCGTGAACAGCGCCGACATGTCTGGTATTGGGACGCTTTGCACCCCCATCACCATCCCACGACTTGGCAATGCTCTAGTCAGATTCTTACCTGCGCCGTGAAGCGTGCCTCATGCGCTCCCCAGACGACCGCGCCCCAGCGGGACAAGTGTCCCACTGGGGCGCGGCGTCAGCCGAGGCGCTTTACGACCCCGGCCTCCTTCTCGGGTTCAGCAAGCGATGTTCTTGATGCCGCTCGCCTTGGTCCAGGCGATCCCGCCGTAGCTGAAGCTGTCCGTCTTGTTGGCGCCGATGGAGAACTCCGGATCCCGGCTCGCTGCCACGGTCACACTGAAGCAGGCTTTGCGGCCACAGGTGTTCTTCACCTTGACGTAGCGGTTGAAGTCCTTGTTGTAGCGGTCGAGCAGCTTCACGCAGCTGGCCTGAGCGGCACGCGCATCCTGCGCGACCTGCGGAGCAGCCACCGCCTGGGTCGAACCCACAAGGCCGAGCGAGCCACTCAAGGCCACCGTCGCCAAGATCCCGCTGACGAACTTACGCATGTTCCCTCCGTTTTCTCTGTTCGCAGGCGACATCGCGTGCTCTGGTCATGAACACGTCGCCTGGACAGAGACCCTAGATCACCCTATTGGAGGACGCAAAAGCATAAGCCCAGCACAGCGCCATGATCACGCCTGGAATGACTCATTCCAGGCTTGTTTGTTCACTGGTCCCTGGAAGCAAGGCGTTCACTTCCGGGAAGGATGCGCGTGACCGCAGGCCTCAGGGGCGCCGCATCGATCGGCTTCAGGAATGACAGCAGGAACGTTTCAGCCAAACCCCGGCGGTGCGAAGGCACCGCCTGCAGGCCTGCGCTACGGGCGACCACTTCGCCGGGCGGTTGAGGACCGGCCCACGAGGTCGGGATCGTCGGTGTCGCCGAGGAGACGCGAACGGGCACCCAGGGCCGTTGCGCCGTTGGCGCCGGCCACTCCCGAGCCGACCGGTGTGCGGTCCGCCGGGTCCGTGAGGGCCGGCTCGTCCGTCGCCGGCGCCGGTGACGCGCCACCGTGCGCGACCACCGCCACCACCCCGCGACGCCGGTAGCGCGGCGGCACGAACCGCTCCATCCAGCGCGGCGTGCGCGGCGTGAACCGCGGCAGCAGGAGCAGGATCAGCCCGATCGCGCTGAGGAAGACCACACCCAGCACGATCCACATGGACGCCGAGTTGACCGAGTAGGCCAGTGCCCCGAAGGCGATCAGCGCGGACCAGAAGTACATGATCAGCACCGCCCGGCTGTGCGAGTGCCCGATCTCCAGCAGCCGGTGGTGCAGGTGCCCGCGGTCGGCGGCGAACGGGGACTGACCCCGCCAGGTCCGGCGCACGATCGCCAGGATCAGGTCCGCGGCCGGCACCGCGATGATCGTCAGCGGCAGCAGCAGCGGGATGTAGACGGGGACCGTCTGGTGCACGGCCTCCTTCTCGGATCCCGCGTACAGGTTCAGCGCGTCCGGGTCGACCTGCCCCGTGATGGAGATCGCACCGGCGGCCAGGACCAGGCCGATCAGCATGGAGCCCGAGTCGCCCATGAAGATCCGCGCCGGGTGCATGTTGTGCGGCAGGAAGCCCAGGCACATGCCCATCAGGATCGCCGAGAACAGCGTGGCCGGGGCGGCGGCCTCGATGCCGTACGAGTACCAGATGCGGTAGGCATACAGGAAGAACGCCGTGGCCGCGATGCAGACCATGCCGGCCGCGAGGCCGTCCAGGCCGTCGACGAAGTTGACCGCGTTGATCGTGATGACGACCAGGGCGACCGTGAGCAGCGTGCCCTGCCACTGGGTGAGCGCGACCGAGCCGACGCCCGGGATCGGCAGCCACAGGATGGTCAGACCCTGCACGACCATCACGCCCGCGGCGATCATCTGGCCGCCCAGCTTGATCAGGGCGTCGATCTCGAACTTGTCGTCCAGCACGCCGATCAGCCAGATCAGGGCCGCACCGGACAGCAGGGCCCGGGGTTCGTTCGACGTCTCGAAGACCTGGTTGAGGTTGGTCAGGTGGTCGGCGACCAGCAGGCCCGCGCACAGCCCGAAGAACATCGCGATCCCGCCGAGCCGCGGCGTGGGTTCCCGGTGCACGTCACGTGCCCGGATCTCCGGCATCGCGCCCGCCACGATCGCGAACTTCCGCACCGGCCCTGTGAGCAGGTACGTCACCGCGGCCGTGATGCAGAGCGTCAGCAGGTATTCACGCACGGGCTTCCCCACAGGTCTCGCTGGCCATCTCAGCCCCACACCCTAGCGATGCGCGCATATGAGTGGGGACTTCCGGGTAGCGACGATGGTTGCACGATCGGCTGTGCGTCCTGGTCCGCCTGCCCCGGCTCAGTAGGGATACGGCGGGAATGCCCCGGCCAGTTCCCGCACTTCTTCACGGGCCGTCGAGGGATCCGTCACGTTCCTCAGCACCGACGCCAGCAGCTGCGCGATCCGCGCCATCTCCGTCTCGCCCATGCCCTGCGTGGTGACGGCGGCGGTGCCCAGGCGCAGCCCCCGGGCGTCGCCGTGCGGCAGCGCGCAGCAGTCCAGGACCAGTCCGGCCGCGGCCAGGCGGCCCCGGGCGGCCCGGCCGTCGACGCCGAGCGGGGCCGGGTCGGCGGTGATGAGGTGGGTGTCCGTGCCGCCCGTGGTGACCGCCAGGCCCTCGGCGGCCAGCCGGGCCGCCAGGACCCGCGCGTTCGCCACCACCTGATGGGCGTACGCGGAGAACGCCGGGGTTGCCGCCTCCCCGAAGGCGACGGCCTTGGCGGCGACCGTGTGCATCTGGGCGCCCCCCTGGGTGAAGGGGAACACGGCCCGGTCGACCCGCTCGGCCAGTTCCGCCCGGCACAGGATCAGCCCGCCGCGCGGACCGCGCAGCACCTTGTGCGTGGTCCCGCACACCACGTCCGCGTACGGCACCGGGTTCGGCGCCGCTCCCCCGGCCACCAGCCCGAGCGGGTGCGCGGCGTCCGCGATGAGGTAGGCGCCCACCTCGTCGGCGACCTCGCGGAAGAAGGCGTGGTCGAAGTGGCGGGGGTAGGCGATGGAGCCGCAGACGATCGCCTTGGGCCGGCGCGTGCGGGCCAGGGTGCGCACCTGCTCGTGGTCGACGAGCCCGGAGTCGGCTTCCAGGCCGTAGCCGACGAAGTCGAACCAGCGGCCCGAGAAGTTGGCGGGCGAGCCGTGCGTGAGATGGCCGCCGTGCGGCAGGCCGAGGGCCAGGACGGTGTCCCCGGGGCGCAGCAGGGCCGCGTAGGCGGCCAGGACGGCCGACGAGCCGGAGTGGGGCTGGACGTTGGCGTGGTCGGCGCCGAACAGGGCCCGGGCCCGTTCGGCGGCGAGGCGCTCGGCGGCGTCGGCGATCTCGCAGCCGCCGTGGTGGCGCGCGCCCGGGTAGCCCTCGGCGTACTTGTTGGCCAGCGGCGAGCCGAGGGCGGCCAGCACGGCCGGTGAGCTGAAGTTCTCCGCGGCGATCAGCTGCAACGTGGTCGCCTGCCGCTCGCGCTCGGCGAGCAGGAGGTCGGCGAGCTCGGGGTCCTGACGGCGCAGGACGTCGGCCTCGATGGCAGGGGTGACCGTCATGGTGGGCTCCGGGCGGCGTCGACGGTGACGTACGTCCAATGTAGGCCCGGGGCCCCCGGGGCGCTCGGCCGCTACGTCCGTGCGGGAACCCCGGTGAGCGCCGTGACGACCGGGTCGAGCGCCTGGTGTATCTCGTCGCCGATGGAGCGGAAGAACGTCAGCGGCGCCCCGTACGGGTCGTAGACCTCGTCCGCCTCGGCGTCCGGGGCCAGGAGCCAGCCGCGCAGCGCGGCCGCGGCGCGCACCAGGGCACGCGCGCGGGTGACCACGCCCTCCTCCAGCGGGGGCAGGGTCGCCGGGTCGATGGCCTTCACCAGGCGGGTGAACTCCTTGAGCGTGAAGGTGCGCAGGCCCGCCGAGTGGCCCATGGAGATGACCTGGGCGCGGTGGTCCCGGGTGGCGGTCAGCACCAGGTCGGCGCGGATCACGTGCTCGTCGAGGAGCTCGCGCCCGGTGAAGCCGGAGGCGTCCGCGCCGAAGTCGGCGAGGACGGTCTCGGCGTGGGCCTCCATGGGCGCGCCCTCGTGGCCCCAGGTGCCGGCGCTCTCCACGATGAGCCCGCCGCCGAGCACACCCAGCCGCTCCGTGACGAAATGGCGGGTCAGCCGCTCGGTGATGGGTGAGCGGCACACGTTTCCGGTGCTGACGTGAAGGATGCGGAAGCTGTCGCGCGGAAGTCCCACGAAGGTCGTCGTGATCTCCGCCGCGCTTTCCCCGTTGCCTATGCCGCGCCCCGTTCCGGGGGACGTCAATTCGCCACCTCGAGGTCGGGTACGACCTTGCGCAGCTCGTCCGCCGAGAGGGCGCCGGCGCGCAGCAGCAGCGGGACCTCGCGGGTGACGTCGACGATGGACGACGGGACGTTGCCGGGGGTCGGGCCGCCGTCGAGGTAGACGGAGACGGAGTCGCCGAGCATCTGCTGCGCGGCGTCGCAGTCCTCCGGCGCCGGGTGGCCGGTGAGGTTCGCCGAGGACACCGCCATGGGGCCGACCTCGGTGAGCAGCTCGATGGCGACCGGGTGCAGCGGCATGCGCACGGCGACGGTGCCCCGGGTGTCCCCGAGGTCCCACTGCAGCGACGGCTGGTGCCGGGCGACCAGCGTCAGGGCGCCGGGCCAGAAGGCGTCGACCAGCTCCCAGGCCAGCTCGGAGAAGTCGGTGACGAGGCCGTGCAGGGTGTTCGGGGAGCCGATGAGGACGGGCGTGGGCATGTTGCGGCCCCGGCCCTTGGCCTCCAGCAGGTCGGCGACCGCCTCCGCGGAGAACGCGTCCGCGCCGATGCCGTACACGGTGTCCGTCGGCAGCACCACGAGCTCGCCTCGGCGGACGGCGGACGCTGCCTCGCGCAGACCGGTCACACGGTCGGTCGCGTCGTTGGTGTCGTATCGCCGTGCCATCTTCAGCTGGCCTCCTCGTACACGTACTGCTGGGTCGAAGTTCGCGGGGACCGCGCCGGGCTCACGGCAGTGCCTTGCGGGCCGTGGCGAAGCGCGGGCGGTTGTTCAGGTCCGGGTGGTCGGCGGCGTCGGTCCAGCCGCGGTCCTCGGCGAAGATCCACGGCACCTGGCCGCCCTGGGTGTCGGCGTGCTCCACGACGACGACGCCGCCGGGGCGCAGCAGCCGGTGCGCGGTGCGCTCCAGGCCCCGGATGAGGTCCAGGCCGTCCTCGCCGGAGAACAGGGCCATGTCGGGGTCGTAGTCGCGCGCCTCGGGAGCCACGTACTCCCACTCGGTGAGCGGGATGTACGGCGGGTTGGTGATGACCAGGTCGACCTGGCCGTCGAGGTCCGGGAAGGCCGTCAGGGCGTTGCCCTGGCGCAGGTCGACCCTGGACCCCTCGACGTTCTTGCGCGTCCACTGCAGGGCGTCCTCGGACAGCTCGACGGCGTGCACGCGCGAGCGCGGGACCTCCTGGGCGAGGGCGAGCGCGATGGCGCCCGAGCCGGTGCACAGGTCGACGATGCACGGCTCGACGACGTCCATGGCGCGTACGGCGTCTATGGCCCAGCCGACCACCGACTCCGTCTCGGGCCGGGGCACGAACACCCCGGGCCCCACCTGGAGTTCCAGGTAGCGGAAGTAGGCGCGCCCGGTGATGTGCTGGAGGGGTTCGCGCGCCTCGCGGCGGGCGATGACCTCCCAGTAGCGGGCGTCGAAGTCGGAGTCCTTGACGGAGTGCAGCTCGCCGCGCTTGACGCCGTGCACGAACGCGGCGAGCTCCTCCGCGTCGGTGCGCGGCGAGGGCACGCCGGCGTCGGCGAGCCGCTGGGTGGCCTGGGCCACCTCCGCGAGCAGCAGGTTCACGCAAGTCCTCCGTAGTGCTCGTCCGTGCTCGTGCGCGCTCGCACGGGTCTTACGCGGCGGCCAGCTTCGCCGCCGAGTCGGCGTCGACGCAGGCCTGGATCACCGCGTCGAGGTCGCCGTCCAGAACCTGGTCCAGGTTGTACGCCTTGAAGCCGACGCGGTGGTCCGAGATGCGGTTCTCCGGGAAGTTGTACGTGCGGATCTTCTCGGAGCGGTCGACGGTGCGGACCTGGCTGCGGCGGGCGTCGGCGGCGTTCTTCTCCGCCTCCTCCTGCGCGGCCGCGAGGAGCCTGGAGCGCAGGATACGCAGGGCCTGCTCCTTGTTCTGCAGCTGGCTCTTCTCGTTCTGGCAGGAGGCGACGACCCCGGTGGGCAGGTGGGTGATGCGCACGGCGGAGTCGGTGGTGTTGACGGACTGCCCGCCCGGGCCGGAGGAGCGGTAGACGTCGATGCGCAGGTCGTTGGGGTTGATCTCGACGTCGATCTCCTCGGCCTCGGGTGTCACGAGGACACCGGCCGCGGAGGTGTGGATCCGGCCCTGGGACTCGGTGGCGGGCACGCGCTGCACGCGGTGCACACCGCCCTCGTACTTCAGCCGCGCCCACACGCCCTGGCCGGGCTCGGTGGCGCCCTGGCCGCCCTTGGTCTTCACGGCGACCTGGACGTCCTTGTAGCCGCCGAGCTCGGACTCGGTGGCGTCGATGATCTCGGTCTTCCAGCCGACGCGCTCGGCGTAGCGCAGGTACATCCGCAGCAGGTCGCCGGCGAACAGGGCCGACTCGTCGCCGCCCGCGCCCGCCTTGATCTCGAGGATGACGTCCTTGTCGTCGCTGGGGTCGCGCGGCACGAGCAGCAGGCGCAGCTTCTCCGTCAGCTCCTCGCGGCGCTGCTCCAGCTCCTTGACCTCGGCCGCGAAGTCGGGGTCGTCGGCGGCGAGTTCGCGCGCGGTCTCGATGTCGTCGCCCGTCTGCGTCCAGGAGCGGTAGGTGGCGACGATGGGGGTGAGCTCGGCGTAACGCTTGTTCAGCTTGCGCGCGTTGGCCTGGTCGGAGTGGACCGACGGGTCGGCGAGCTTCTTCTCCAGGTCGGCGTGCTCGGCGACGAGTTCCTCGACGGCCTCGAACATCTTGGGCTCCTGTGCGGGACGGGGGTGAAGGGCGGGCGACCAAAAACGCCGGTCCCGGAGCGCCCGCTGAGGGGGCGCGTCCGCGGACCGGCGGTTCGGGGCTCGCTACTTCTTGGAGCCGGCGGCCTTGCCGAAGCGGGCCTCGAAGCGGGCCACGCGGCCACCGGTGTCGAGGATCTTCTGCTTGCCCGTGTAGAACGGGTGGCACTCGGAGCAGACATCGGCGCGGATCGTGCCGGACTCGATGGTGCTGCGGGTGGTGAACGACGCGCCGCAGGTGCAGCTGACCTGCGTCTCGACGTACGCGGGGTGGATGTCGCGCTTCAAGGTGTCTCCTAGGTTCCGGGAGGGCACCGGGTCGCCGCCGCGGGCTGCGGGGGCGTGAACCGGGGCCGACGTACCAGTCTGCCAGGACTGGGGCCTACTCCCAAAACCGGGGGTTGCCGTCGTTTGTTCCTCGGGGCGGGGCCCTCGCGGGGCGTGACCCTCAGGAGCTGCTGACGACGCCCTTGGCCTCTCCGGTGGCGTTGCCCTCGGTGGCGCTCCTCGGGATCGGCTTGTCCTCGGCCAGTGCCTTCCAGATCCGGTCGGCCTTCTTCTCCTGGAGGAGCACGCGGTTGGGGTCGGCCGGGTCGTAGGCGACCGGCATCGTCACCATGTGCAGGTGGGAGGGGCTGATGCCCTTGAGGCCGTTCGCGAAGGACGCGAGCCGGTTGACCGAGCCGAGGTCGGAGTCGGTGGTCACCGTCCTGGTCGCGGTCTCGGCGAGGTCGAGCAGCTTCTTGGGGTGGGAGAAGACGCCGATGTCGTTGATCCGGTGGACCAGGGCCTTGAGGAACGCCTGCTGGAGCTGGATGCGGCCGAGGTCGGAGCCGTCGCCGACGCCGTGTCGGGTGCGGACCAGGCCGAGGGCCTGCTCCCCGTCGAGTCTGTGCGTGCCGGCCTCGAGCTTCAGGTGGCTGTCGGGGTCGTCGATGGCCTTGGTCGTGGTGATCTCGACGCCGCCGAGGTCGTCGACGAGCTTCTGGAAGCCGGCGAAGTCGACCTCCAGGTAGTGGTCCATGCGCAGGTCCGTGATCGACTCGACGGTCTTCACGGCGCAGGCGGCCCCGCCGGTGGAGTAGGCGGAGTTGAACATCACGCCGCGTGCGGCGGGGTACTCCTTGCCCTCCGTGTCCGTGCAGGCCGGGCGGTCGATGAGGGTGTCGCGGGGCACGGAGACGACGGTGGCCTTCTTGTGGCCCTTGTAGAGGTGCACGATCATCGCCGTGTCCGAGCGGGCGCTGCCGTCGTCGGTGCCGCCGCCGAGCTTCCTGTTGCCGCCGGCGCGGGTGTCGGAGCCGAGGACGAGGATGTTCTCGGAGCCGTTGTCGGCCTTGTCGGGCCGGTCGGTGCCGAGGGCCTGGTCGATGTCGACGCTCTTGAGGTTGCCGTTGAGCTTGAAGTACAGGTAGCCGGCCCCGGTGCCGCCCAGGACGACCACGCCCGCCGCGGTCCAGGCCGCGATCACCAGCCCCTTGTGGCGCTTGCGGGGCCTGCGGCGGCGCCCCGTAGCGCGGCCGCGCGTTCCGTCGGTGCCGGTCCCGCCCGGTATGTCCGGGCCCGGTGTGCTCTCGGCAGACATGTGCTCCTCAGCTCGTCTACGGTCGATTACCCCCTGCGGTCAGCGCCAGGCGTGGAGACGGACCTCCTCCTCGCACCATCGTCGCTCCGCCCGGTCAGACGGAGAAACCCGGGAAAGGGTTGCACAACGGACTGTGCCCACCGCGTGGGGCGGTGGGCACAGTGCGTGGCCGGGCGTCGCGGGGCGTACCCGCTCACCTGGGATTTCAGCCGAAGATGTCGTACTGCTGGAAACCGGTGCCGACGGACTTGCGTGTGGCGAAGATCTCGCTGGTCCCCTTGCCGGTGCCGGCGTACAGGTAGAGCGTGCCGCCGGGGGTGCGGGCCAGGAAGTCGGCCTTGCCGTCGCCGGTCACGTCGCCGGGCGCGTCGAAGGCGTTGTAGTCGGCCCACGTGCGCACCTTGACGCGGGTGGAGAAGGCGGCGGAGCCGGACTTGCCGGTGCCCTTGTACAGGTAGAGGGCGCTGCCGGTCTTGGCGCGGGCGATGAGGTCGGTCTTGCCGTCGCCGTTGAAGTCGCCCTTGCCGCGCACGGAGTTGTACTGGTTCCAGCCGGAGCCGACCTGCACGCGCGTGGCGAACGTGCCGTTGCCCTTGCCCGGGTAGATCCACAGCACGCCGGCGGAGTCGACCGAGAGCAGGTCGGGCAGGTAGTCGCCGGTGACGTCACCGGGGGTGACGATCCGCGTGCGGGTCGCCCAGTTGTCGAAGATCCGCTGGGTGGTCCAGGTGCCGCTGGAGACGACGAAGTGCGTCCAGAAGACGTCGCCGTCACTGCTGCGCCGGTAGACCAGGTCCTGGTACCCGTCGCGGTCGAGGTCGTTCTGGAGGACGACGTTGACGCCGCTCCAGTCGCCCCAGGACTCGCGGGTGGCGAACGAGGTGCCCTGGGAGTCCTTGGAGTAGCCGGTCTTGGTGGAGGCGTTGCGCACCCACAGGTCGGCCTTGTGGTCGCCGCTGATGTTGGTGTCGTCCAGGCGCGGGTAGGCGGCGCCGACGTAGGTGCTGACCTTGGCGAAGACGCTGTAGGCGCCCTGGGCGACGCAGTCGGTCACGCCCCAGGACACCACGCCCACGATCCGGTTGTTCACGACCAGGGGACCGCCCGAGTCGCCGTTGCAGGCGGTGGTGGTCCCGGTGTCGCTGCCGGTGGCGGGCTTGCCCGCGCAGACCATGTGCCCCTTGACGAAGTCCGCACCGTACGCGCCGGAGCAGGTGGTGTCGGACTGGAGGGGCAGCGTGGCGGTCTTGAGGGTGTCGGAGATGGCGTCGCTGGTGGAGCTGGTGCGGCCCCAGCCGTAGACCTTGGCGCTGGTGCCGGCCTGGTACGACGTGGTGTCGCCGGACGTCGTCATGCGGATCGGGGTGGCCTTGACCGGGACGGGCAGGGTCAGCACCGCGATGTCGTTGTCGATGGTCGTGGCGCTGTAGGAGGGGTGGCTCCACTGGCGCCAGACACCGGTGACCGTGCCGCCGTGCAGGTCGTCGCCGTCGGGCAGCTGGGAGGTGCCGGTGACGACGGCGCCGTTGCCCTTCCAGTCGTAGCCCTTGACGCAGTGCGCGGCGGTGAGGATCTTCGTCGGCGCGACCACCGCGCCGCCGCAGAAGAACCCGATGTCGTCGCCGGTGCTGGAGGTGCCCCGGTCGTCGCTGTAGAGGAGCTGCGCCATCCAGGGGGCCGTGCTGATGGTGGTCTCGGTGCCGCCGATGATCTTCGGGTCGATGTCGCCGGCGACGGTGCCCGCGCTGAGCGAGGACTTGCTCGTCCGGCCGGCGACGTCGTCACCGGCCATGGCGCCGGCGACGCGCTGGTGCAGCTCGGCGAGCGACGGCGACGTGACGGCCGGCTGGACCTTCGGCTGCGGCAGCGGGGTGGCGGCCCCCGCGGACGTCGTCAGCAGCGTGCCGGCCACGGCGGCCGCGATGCCGGCGGCGGCGACGGGCAGCGCGAAACGTATGCGGCGTCTGTGCCGACCGCCCCCGGACATGGGTGTACCCACGTATGTCCCCCCTCGGGATCACAGGTTCGAAGAGAGCGTGATCCTAACGTGTACACGACCATCACGAAGGGCCGCCCCCGTACGGGAGCGGCCCTTCGTGCGTGGTGCCGGCGGCGTCAGTCGCCGTTGCCGGGCGTCGGCGTCGTCTTCTGGATCTGCATCAGGAACTCGACGTTCGACTTGGTCTGCTTCATCTTGTCGAGGAGCAGCTCGATGGCCTGCTGCTGGTCGAGCGCGTGCAGCACCCGGCGCAGCTTCCAGACGACCGCGAGCTCCTCGTTGCCGAGCAGGATCTCCTCCTTGCGGGTGCCGGACGCGTCGACGTCCACCGCCGGGAAGATGCGCTTGTCGGCGAGCTTCCGGTCGAGCTTGAGCTCCATGTTGCCGGTGCCCTTGAACTCCTCGAAGATCACCTCGTCCATGCGGGAGCCGGTGTCGACGAGCGCGGTGGCGAGGATGGTCAGCGAACCGCCGTCCTCGATGTTGCGCGCGGCACCGAAGAACCGCTTCGGCGGGTACAGCGCCGTCGAGTCGACACCACCGGAGAGGATGCGGCCGGAGGCCGGTGCGGCGAGGTTGTACGCACGGCCCAGACGCGTGATCGAGTCGAGCAGCACGACCACGTCGTGACCCAGCTCCACCAGGCGCTTGGCGCGCTCGATGGCCAGCTCGGCGACGGTGGTGTGGTCCTCGGCCGGGCGGTCGAAGGTCGAGGAGATGACCTCGCCCTTGACCGACCGCTGCATGTCGGTGACCTCTTCCGGACGCTCGTCGACGAGGACGACCATCAGGTGGCACTCGGGGTTGTTGTGCGTGATCGCGTTGGCGATCGCCTGCATGATCATGGTCTTGCCGGTCTTCGGCGGGGCCACGATCAGACCGCGCTGGCCCTTGCCGATCGGCGAGACGAGGTCGATGATGCGGGTGGTCAGCACGCCCGGGTCCGTCTCCAGACGGAGGCGGTCCTGCGGGTACAGCGGGGTGAGCTTGTTGAACTCCGGGCGGCCGCGGCCGTGTTCGGGCGCCATGCCGTTGACGGAGTCCAGGCGCACCAGCGCGTTGAACTTCTCGCGCCGCTCGCCTTCCTTGGGCTGGCGGACCGCGCCGGTGATGTGGTCGCCCTTGCGCAGGCCGTTCTTGCGGACCTGGGCGAGGGAGACGTACACGTCGTTGGGGCCGGGCAGGTAGCCGGAGGTCCGGATGAACGCGTAGTTGTCGAGGATGTCGAGGATGCCCGCGACGGGGATCAGGACGTCGTCCTCGTTGATCTGCGGCTCGGCGGCACCCATCTCGTCGCGGCCGCGGCGGCCCCGGCGGTCGCGGTAGCGGCCGCGGCGGCCCCGGCGGCCGCCCTCGAAGTCGTCCCCGTCCTCGTCGGCCCGCTGCTGGCCGCGGTCCTGGCGGCCGCCGCCCTGCTGGTTCTGCTGGCCGCGGTCCTGCCGGCCGCCCTGCTGGTCGTCGCCCTTGCCGCCGCGGCCGCGGTCGCGGTCCCGGCCGCGGTCGCGGTCCCGGTCACGGCGGTCGCGCCGGCGGCCCTCGCCGCCGTCACCGGCGTCGGACTTGGCGTCGTTGGTGTGCTGCGACTGCTGCTGGGCCGGGTTCTCGGCCTTGCCGTCGTTCTTCGCCTCGGCCGCGACCGTCTCGGGGGCGGAAGCAGGGGCTCCGGCGTCGGCGGTGGCGCGGCGGCGACGGCGCTCGGCCGGGGCGTCCTCGCCGCCGGCGGGCTGTCCCGGAATCTCGATCTGCTGCTGGGCCGCGGCCTTGTCGGCCTGGTCCGCGGGGGCCTGCGGGGCCTCCGTCGCGTCCTTCTTCTCGGCCTTGCCGGCACCGTCGGCGTTGTCGCCCGTACGGGTTCGGGACGTCGCGCGGCGCTTGGGCTTGGTC
Source organism: Streptomyces sp. NPDC003456 (assembly GCF_042878735.1). Taxonomy (NCBI): domain Bacteria; kingdom Bacillati; phylum Actinomycetota; class Actinomycetes; order Kitasatosporales; family Streptomycetaceae; genus Streptomyces; species Streptomyces sp. NPDC003456. The sequence goes on along the minus strand of NZ_JBIAOK010000004.1, from coordinate 694,806 downwards.
TCCGCACCCGCGTCGGCCTTCGCCGCCGGGGCGGCGCCGCCGGACGCCTGCGCCTCCTTGATGACCTCGATCAGCTGGCTCTTGCGCATACGCGCGGTGCCCCTGATGCCGAGGCCGGATGCGACCTGCTGCAGCTCGGCCAGCACCATGCCCTCGAGGCCGGTACCGCGGCGCCGCCGGGAGCCGGCACCGGTGGCAGGCGCGGAGGCGTCCGTGGCGGGCGCGGCAGCGGTCTCCTCGACACGTGCGCCCATCAGATCGGTGGTGTCGCTCACGAAGGGTCCTTCCCTGGAGCGGACGTCGGCCTGTCTGGCTCGGCGACCGGTTGTGCTGTCCGGCTTCGGTCCGTGTGGTGTGAACCGTGCCGGGGCGGTGGTCCGCCTAAGCGGCGGAGGAATCTGGTGATGGCGCTTCCTTGAGTCGTGGCACCCAGTGTCAGTGTCACGCGGCGTGGGAGCACCGGTTCCGGAGCGTGCCCTGCGCCCCGCTCAGTGTCCGCGTACGGCGTACGGTCCGACGTACGGAACACAGTGCGGCTTGGGGGGCTCCCGGAAGAATGTCTGTCCCGGACGGGGACACGAGGCACCTCGCCATGGTGGGGTCGGGTGCAGACTTGAGATTAACACTACCGGATCCAACAAACATTCCCCCTCTCGAAATCCGGCAACCGTGGCGTCACATGTCGCCGGGGGCTGCCAGTGGCAGCACGCTCGCGCCCTGCGCGTCGAGGGCGAGCCGGTTGGCGGCCCAGTCGGCGCCGGCGAGGGCCTCGACCTTGTCGGCCGTGTCCGCGTCGGCCAGCGCCATGACCGTGGGTCCCGCGCCGGAGATGACCGCGGGGACGCCGTCGCCGCGCAGCCGCTCCACCAGCGCCGCGCTCTCGGGCATAGCCGGGGCGCGGTACTCCTGGTGCAGCCGGTCCTCGGTCGCGGGCAGCAGCAGCTCGGGGCGGCGGGTGAGGGCCTCGACGAGCAGGGCGGCCCGGCCGGCGTTGGCGGCCGCGTCGACATGCGGGACGGTGCGCGGGAGCAGTCCGCGCGCCGTCTCGGTGAGGACCGGCTTTCCGGGGACGAAAACCACCGGAACGATGGAATCGGCCGGGTCCATCCTGATGGCGCGGGCGGCGCCGCCCTCCATCCAGGACAGCGTGAAGCCGCCCAGCAGGCAGGCCGCGACGTTGTCGGGGTGGCCCTCGATCTCGGTGGCCAGTTCCAGCAGCGCGGTGTCGTCGAGCTTGGCCTCGGCGCCTATGGTCACGGCGCGGGCGGCGACGATCCCGGCGCAGATGGCGGCCGAGGAGGAGCCGAGGCCGCGGCCGTGGGGGATGCGGTTGGCGCAGACGATCTCCAGTCCGCGCGGCTGACCGCCCAGCAGGTCGAAGGCGGTGCGCAGGGACCGTACGAGAAGGTGCCGCTCGTCGCGCGGGAGCGTCTCGCTGCCCTCACCCGCGATGTCGATGTGCAGCCCGGAGTCGGCCACCCGGACGACGACGTCGTCGTACAAGCCCAGCGCGAGGCCGAGGGCGTCGAAGCCCGGGCCGAGGTTGGCGCTGGTGGCGGGGACGCGCACCCGGACGGCGGCGGCGCGGAACGCTGGACCGGCCATCGCTCGATGACTCTCCTTGAGCTGCGTGTTTCGTCGCATGACGGTGGATGGACATTCGAGGCCGTACGGGAACCCCGGGGGCCGCCGCCGGCCGGGAGGGCCGGCCGCTGCCCGGCCGCGGAGACGGCGCGGCACCGCGCGCTCCGTGTGGAGGCATATGCGGCGGGCGGGTTCAGTACAGCCTATCGAAGGAAGGTTCTGCGGCGACATAGGGCGCACAGCAGGCGCACGATGCGTGTCGCAAGCCCCCTGTGCACCCCCCGCGAGAACCCTTCCCCGGCGGGCGCCGCCTTACGCCGGACCGTGCCCGGCGGGCACCGGCGCCCGCGGCGTCGGCGCACGTCGCGGGCGGGCCCGGGCGCCCTCAGGCCAGACCCAGGCGCTCCGCCGCGGCGGCCGCGTCGACCGGGACGGTGACCGGCTGCGGGGCGCCGGCGACGGCCCAGTCGGGGTCCTTCAGGCCGTTGCCGGTGACCGTGCAGACGATCCGCTGGCCCGGGTCGACCTTGCCCTGCTCGGCGGCCTTCAGCAGACCGGCGACGGACGCGGCGGACGCCGGCTCGACGAAGACGCCCTCCTGCGCGGCCAACAGCCGGTAGGCGCGCAGAATCTCACGGTCCGTCACCTCGTCGATGAAGCCGCCCGACTCGTCGCGCGCGGCGAGCGCGTAGTTCCACGAGGCGGGGTTGCCGATGCGGATGGCGGTGGCGATGGTCGAGGGGTCCTTGACCACCTCGCCGCGCACGATCGGGGCGCTGCCGGAGGCCTGGAAACCCCACATGCGGGGCTTGCGGGAGGCGATGCCGTCCGCGGCGTACTCCGTGTAGCCCTTCCAGTAGGCGGTGATGTTGCCCGCGTTGCCCACCGGCAGGACGTGGATGTCGGGCGCGTCGCCGAGCATGTCCACGATCTCGAACGCGGCCGTCTTCTGGCCCTCGATCCGCACCGGATTGACCGAATTGACCAGCGCCACCGGGTAGTTGTCGCTGAGGCCGCGGGCGAGGGTGAGGCAGTCGTCGAAGTTGCCGTCGACCTGGAGGATCTTCGCGCCGTGGACCAGCGCCTGGCCCATCTTGCCGAGCGCGATCTTGCCCGTCGGCACGAGCACGGCGCACACCATCCCGGCCCGCACGGCGTACGCGGCGGCCGAGGCGGAGGTGTTGCCCGTGGAGGCGCAGATGACGGCCTGGGCGCCCTCCTCCTTGGCACGCGTGATGGCCATGGTCATGCCGCGGTCCTTGAAGGAACCGGTCGGGTTCGCGCCCTCCACCTTGAGGTGGACCTCGCAGCCCGTGCGCTCGGAGAGCACCTGCGCGGGCACGAGCGGCGTGCCGCCCTCACGGAGCGTCACGACCGGCGTCGTGTCGGAGACCGGCAGCCTGTCCCGGTACTCCTCGATGATTCCGCGCCACTGGTGGGTCATTGCTGGTTACTCTCCTTCAACCCGCATGATGCTGGCGACACCGCGCACGGTGTCGAGCTTGCGCAACGCCTCGACGGTCCCGGTGAGGGCGGCGTCGGACGCGCGGTGCGTGACGACGACGAGGGAGGCCTCGCCGTCCTTCCCCGACTGGCGAACCGTGTCGATCGAGACCCCGTGCTCGGCGAAGACGGTCGCGACCTGGGCGAGGACGCCCGGCTTGTCGGCCACATCGAGGCTGATGTGGTAGCGCGTGACCACGTCGCCCATGGGCGACACCGGCAGCGCGGCGTAGGCGGACTCACCCGGTCCGGTCGCGCCGCCGATCCGGTTGCGGCAGACGGCGACGAGGTCGCCGAGCACGGCCGAGGCCGTGGGGGAACCGCCCGCCCCGGGCCCGTAGAACATGAGCTGCCCGGCGGCGTCGGACTCGACGAACACGGCGTTGTAGGCGCCGCGCACGGAGGCCAGCGGGTGGCTCAGCGGGATCATCGCGGGGTGCACGCGCGCGGTGACGGACGCGCCGTCCCCGGCCCGCTCGCAGATGGCGAGCAGTTTGATGGTGCAGCCCATCTCCTTGGCGGAGGCGAAGTCGGCCGCCGTCACCTCGGTCATGCCCTCGCGGTAGACGTCGTCGAGGCGCACGCGCGTGTGGAAGGCGATCCCCGCCAGGATGGCGGCCTTGGCGGCGGCGTCGAAGCCCTCGACGTCGGCGGTCGGGTCGGCCTCCGCGTACCCCAGGGCGGTGGCCTCGTCCAGGGCCTCCTGGTAGCCCGCGCCCGTGGAGTCCATCTTGTCGAGGATGAAGTTGGTGGTGCCGTTGACGATGCCCATCACGCGGTTGATCTTGTCGCCGGCGAGGGACTCGCGCAGCGGCCGGATCAGCGGGATGGCGCCGGCGACGGCGGCCTCGTAGTAGAGGTCCTTGCCGTGCTGCTCGGCGGCCGCGTGCAGGGCCGCCCCGTCCTGGGCGAGCAGCGCCTTGTTGGCGGAGACGACGGAGGCGCCGTGCTCGAAGGCGGTGGTGATGAGGGCCCGGGCCGGCTCGATGCCGCCGATGACCTCGACGACCACGTCGATGTCGCCGCGTTTGACCAGGGCGGTGGCGTCGGTGGTGATGAGCGCGGGGTCGATGCCCTCGCGGACGCGGTCGGGCCGGCGGACGGCCACGCCCGCGAGCTCCACCGGGGCGCCGATGCGGGCCGCGAGGTCGCCGGCGTGCGTCGTCATGATGCGCGCCACCTCTGAGCCGACCACTCCACAGCCCAGCAGCGCCACCTTCAGCGGACGCGTACGCATCATCCGACCTCGTTTCCTCATTACCGTCATCGGTGGAACCAGTCTCACTCACCGGACTGGAGTTTCTGTCCAGAGTCCGGATCCTGAGACATCTATTTCATTTCCGCGGGGCGGCGGACAGGAGATCCTCCACCGCCCCGGCCCTGCCCGCCCGCTCAGCCGACGTCGAGACGCAGCAGGTCCTCCTCCGTCTCGCGGCGGACGATCACCCGGGCCTCGCCGTCGCGCACGGCGACGACCGGCGGGCGCAGCACGTGGTTGTAGTTGCTGGCCATGGACCGGCAGTACGCGCCCGTCGCGGGCACGGCGACCAGGTCGCCCGGCGCCAGGTCGGCCGGCAGGAACGCGTCCTTGACCACGATGTCCCCGCTCTCGCAGTGCTTGCCCACGACGCGCGCCAGCATCGGCTCGGCGTCGGAGGTGCGGGAGACCAGCGCGACGCTGTACTCGGCGTCGTACAGCGCGGTGCGGATGTTGTCCGACATGCCGCCGTCCACGGAGACGTACGTGCGCAGCCCGTCGAGCGGCTTGACCGTGCCCACCTCGTAGAGCGTGAAGGCGGTCGGCCCGACGATGGCCCGCCCCGGCTCGACGGAGATGCGGGGCGTGCGCAGCTTCGCGGCCTCGCACTCCCGGGTGACGATCTCGGTGAGCGCCTTGGCGATCTCGTGCGGCTCGCGCGGGTCGTCGTCGCTCGTGTACGCGATGCCGAGCCCGCCGCCGAGGTCGATCTCGGGCAGCTCGACGCCGTGCTCGTCGCGGATGTCCTTCAGCAGCCCGACCACCCGGTGGGCGGCGACCTCGAACCCGGACATGTCGAAGATCTGCGACCCGATGTGGCTGTGGATGCCGACCAGCTCCAGGCCGTCGAGCTGCAGCGCCCGCCGTACGGCCTCGGCGGCCTGCCCGCCGGCCAGCGGGATGCCGAACTTCTGGTCCTCATGGGCCGTGGCGATGAACTCGTGGGTGTGCGCCTCGACGCCGACGGTGATGCGGATGAGCACCTTCTGCCGCGTGCCCAGGCCCTGCGCGATGTGGGCGACGCGCACGATCTCCTGGAACGAGTCGAGCACGATGTGCCCCACCCCGGCCTCGACGGCCCGTGTGATCTCCGCGACCGACTTGTTGTTGCCGTGGAAGGCGATGCGCTCGGCGGGCATGCCGGCCGACAGCGCGGTGGCCAGCTCGCCGCCGGAGCAGACGTCCACGTTCAGCCCCTCCTCGTGCAGCCAGCGCACGACGGCCCGGGACAGGAACGCCTTGCCGGCGTAGAACACGTCGGCGCCGGTCCCGAAGGCGGTGCGCCAGGCCCGCGCCCGGGCCCGGAAGTCGGCCTCGTCGAGGACGTACGCCGGGGTGCCGATCTCCTCGGCCAGCCGCGTGACGGGGATCCCGCCGACGGTGACGACACCGTCCTCGTCGCGCGTCACCGTCTCGGCCCACACCTTCGGGTCGAGCGCGTTGAGGTCGGCGGGCGGGGCGGAGTAGTGGCCCTCGGGGAGGACGTCGGCGTGACGGGGCCCGGCGGGGTGTGCGGAACGGCTCATGGTGTCGTGTGCCTCTTCTTGGCTCTCAGAGGTGTTCGGGTGCGTCGATGCCGAGCAGGGACAGGCCGCCGGCCAGCACCGTCCCGGCGGCTTCGGCGAGAGCGAGCCGGGCACGGTGGGCGGCCGAGGGTTTCTCCTCACCCAGGGGCAGCACGGAGTGCAGCACGGGCAGGACGGCGTCGGCGACGGCGACGAGATGCCGGGCGAGCCGGTCGGGCGCGCGGTGCGCGGCGGTGGCGGCGAGGACGCGGGGGTGGTCGCGGAGGGCGGTGAGGAGCGGAGCGGCGGTGGTGGGCGCGTCCACGGGGCCGGGCTCGGGGTGGAAGCCCAGGTCGGCGGCGTTGCGCAGGAGGGCCCGGGTACGGGCGTGGGCGTACCGCACCCGGAACAGGGGGTTGCTCTCCCGCTGCGCGAGGTGCTCACGCGTGATCCGGGGCCGGTCGTGTCCGGCGGGGTACAGCAGCGCCCACCGGGCGGCGTCCCGGCCGAGCGGGAGGGGGTCGGCGGGGGCGGGTACGGGGCGGAGGGGGGTGACGGTGGGGGCGGGCAGGGAGCGGAGGGAGGTGGGGGCTTGGGGGTGGGCGCTTGCTGTGCGGTGGGCGCTCGCTCTGCTGGGGGCGTTGGTCGCGCTCGGGGTGTTGGGTGCGCTCGGGGCGGTCGTGGCGCTGCCGGCGTTCGTGGCGCTGTGGGCGTCGGGGCCGAGCGGGAGGGGGTCGGCGTGCGCGGCGCCGTGGGCGTCGAGGCCGAGGACGGTTGCCCACTGCGGGTCGCCGGGGCCGTCGCATTCGACGCGGACGGCGTACCCCTGGCTCCGCAGCACGCGGGCGAGGGCGTCGCCGACGACGACGGCCCGGGCCTCGGCGGGGCACCGGAGCAGGACGCCGGAGGGACGGGGGTCGACGGCGTGCCCGTACAGCTCCCCGCACCGCAGGACCTCGGCGACGAGGTCGGCGGCGGAGTCGCTGCGCAGGCTGAGATTGAGGAACCCCGGCCCCGTGACGACCACGTCGGTGATCCGGCGTTCGTCGAGCAGCCGCGTACGCAGGATGCCGGCGACGCGCTGCGGGGACTCCCCCGCCGCACCGGCCAGCTGCAGGGCGATGGGGGTGGCGTAGTCGCCGCACCCTCCGGGCCCGGGCGGCGTGACCACAACCCGCTCGGGAACGGTCACGCTGAGCGCACCCTCGTCGACAGCACGACGCACGGCGTGCAGCACGGTGCGCGAGAGCTCGACGGGGGTCACGGGTCAAGCGTATGGGAGGAGGGGGGTGGGTATGCGAGCCGGTTTACCCAGGGTCCCGGGATGTGGACGCGGAGCACACGGGCGGCGGACGGAGGAGGGAGATCACCGCGAGGACGGGCGGACGCACCTGATGTATGCAGGCAAGGCGTTTCCAGCGGACAGGGGGTGGGAGGACCCCCGGAATCACCTGGCGGAATGACCTGACGGACGGGAAGCCCGGCTCCTACGACAGGGCCGACTGATCAACGGCGCGCTCGGCGAAGGACGGACGGCCCATGGCCGACCGATCGACCGTGGCCGACGACTCGACCACCGGCGCATGGACGGAGGCGTCACCCTCCTTGCCGACGCCGGAACCACCACCCCGGTGCTGCCGCCCTCCGGCCCGGGCGCGCTCGACCAACTGCCGCACCAGGACGACCAGCTCGGCGGGCTCGAACGGCTTGGAGAGGAAGGCGTCGACGCCGACTTCGAGGCCGGACTCGATCTCGTGGTGGCTGCAGGCGCTGACGATGGCGAGGGGTACGTCACGGGTGCGCGGGTCGGCCCGGAGCCGGGCGGCGGTCCGGAGCCCGTCGAGGCGGGGCATAACGACATCGAGCGTCACGACATCGGGCCGCACCTGATGAACGACATCCAGACACTCGGCACCGTCGGCAGCGGTCACGACCTCCAGCCCCTCCAGCTCGAGGTTGACCCTGATCAACTGCCGGATGACCTTGTTGTCGTCCACAACAAGCACCCGACCCGACGCGCCTGGCACAACTCGAGAGTAGGTCGACCCCGGCCGTCGCGTCCGGGTTTTCCCCACTTCCACCCCGCAGGAGCGACTGCCACCCCGTGCCGCCGACGCGTCGCCGGCAGCGGAAAGTGGTTCATGACCACCCCAGGGGAGCTGGTAGTGTTCTACCCGTCGCCGCGAGCGAACAGCTCCCGCCCGACACGCCCCCGTAGCTCAGGGGATAGAGCAACGGCCTCCGGAGCCGTGTGCGCAGGTTCGAATCCTGCCGGGGGCACCTTGATTCAGGTGCCCAAAGACCCCGCCATCAGCGCTTTCGCTGGGACGGGGTCTTCGCGTATGTGCAGGCGTGTGCCGCTCGGAGCAGCTGTATGTCGGGGGCCGTGGACTATCCGTGGACTGGCCACAGGCCAGGAATCCGCAGGTCAGGGCCGGAAAACGCCGAGGCCCCCGGACCATAGTCCAGGGGCCATCATGCCTCAGGTGCGCGTGTCCGAGGTGTGCCGGGATCAGGTCCCGTCGCCGGGCTCGTCCTCCTGGCCGTCGCCCTCACCGAGGAGCTCGGCGATCCGGCGGTTGGCAACGTCCTGGCGGCCGTCGAGACACTTCGCGTACCGGCTCAGCAGCACTTCGACGCTGTTGCCCGCGCGCTCCGCGACCTCGGTGGGGTCGACGCCGGCGTTGAGCCAGGAGGAGAGCGCGGCGTGCCTCAGGTCGTACGGTCGAGCGGCCAGCGGCGAAGCCACCTGTTCCGGCGTGAGCGCCAGGTGCCGGGCCTCGTCCCAGACGCGCCAGTACGTAGTGGAGGCGACCACTCCCCCACGTTCGTTGGCAAACAGCCGCCCGTCCTTGGCGGTGCCGAACTCCTCGATGTGGGCGAGGAGCATGCGGACGAGGCGAGGTGGGATCGGGACGATGCGGGTTTCATTCGTGGGGCGATTCTTGAGGCCGCGGTTGTCGTGTACCTCCCCGGTTCCGGTCCAGCGCTTCCCGACGGTCGGGCGGGTCTTCTCCAGGATCAGCGAACCCCACCCGGTCTCCGGCAGCGTGCAGTCCGGACGACGCAGCGCCACAGCTTCCGCCGGCCGCAGCCCACCGAAGTACATGCAGGCGAAGAGCGCGACCAGGCGCCGCCCACGGGCTCTGCGGTAGCCGCCCACGTATGAGACTGCGGCCAGGAGTTCGCGCGCCTGCCGAGGGTTCACCACGACCCTGCGGTCGACTTCCTTGGTCACCTTCGGCGGCTTCCACTTCACGAGCGTGACCGGGTTCTCCGGGAGCTCCCCCAGTTCGACCGCGTACGCGAGGGCGTTGAAGAGGACCGCCCGCTTACGCCGCACCGTCTCGGCGGCCGCTGGAGCGCCCGACAGCTTGAGCTTGAGCGAGTCGAGGACGCGGCGGATGTCTGCCGGGTTCTTGAGCGTCGCCAACGGCAGCGAGGCCTTGGCCACCCAGCGAAGAGCGTTCGCGATGTCGACCGGCGGAGCTTCCTCGTCCGAGGCTTGGACGACGAAAGCCCAGCCCCGCAGCGCACGGCGCAAGACGTCGTCAGCAGGCCGCCCAGGCCGATCACCCAGCAGCTGAGTCGTGACGAGCGTCATCGTCTCGTTCAAGCTGTCACGGGAGTTCGGAGCCGCGTGCGGCCACTTCATGACGACGTACGCCCGCGCGAAGTCGTACCAGGTACGGGACGCTTTGACGGGTGCCATCGAGTCCGGCAGACCAGTTTCCGTGTCGAAGGCCTCGCCCTTCTGCGCAGCCCGAAGAAGCTTGGCGCGGAAGTTGTCGGCGAGTGCCTTGGTCCGGAAGGTCTCGGAGAACGGCGGGGCATCGCCGACCTTCCATCGCACGTCATAGGACGGCGTCTTGTAGGGCCGCTTGCGGATGCCCCACACCCTCACGTCATGCGACTTCACGCCGCCTCCGCGAGCCCATGGAGCCACGCGTCGAAGTCACTGCGCCAAACGCGGAGCTCACCATTCGGAAGCTTGATCGCTTCCGGAGCCTGACCCAGCTCGCGCCAGCGGTAGAAGGTTCGGCGGGACACTCCGCCGAGCTCGGCGAGGATCTGCGGGACAGTCATCAGTTCGTCCCGACGGCGGTCCATGTCGGTTCTCCTTCCGTTCCGGGGGCGGGTTCGAGGGATGCGGCCAGCCAGGCTTCGGTGTCGGACAGGCCGGTTCCGGCGAAGACCCAGTGCGCGAGGACGTAGGTCGTCTCGGGCTCGGGGCCGTTGGGTGTTTCGGCTTGGGCGCGGCGCCACTGGGCGCGGGCGTCGCGGAGGGCGCCGAGGGTGGTGGAGTAGCGGCGGGACTTGGTGGAGAAGTGGCCGCGGAATCCGAGCATGTGGGCCCAGGCGCGCAGGCGGAGGTGTTCGAGGTCCTTGCGTGCGCCGAGGAACCATGCGGTGCGGATGAGGCGGCGGGCGTGGTCGCTGATGTCGAGCTGGGCGAGTTCGGCGGCGAACTTGAGCGGGCGGTCGAGAGCTCCTGTCGCCGTCTCGGCGCCCTTGGTGGCGTACTTGGCGATGTAAGCGGCGACAGCCCGTTCGGTCAGTTCCTGGCCGCCGTCGAAGTCGGCCGAGCGGATGGTGCGTACGTCGAGCTGGCGACCGAAGGTGAAGGTGTGGGCGCGGCCGTCGATGGTCGGGCCGTCCACTCGGACCTTGGCGGTGGCAGCACGGATGGCGTCGGTGAGCAGCTCGGCTGTTGCCCAAGTAGGGGGTGGAGTGTCGCCGCCGCTCGGGCCGTCGATGCGGATGACGGCGTGGAAGTGGACTGCGCCACGCTTCTGGTACTCGGCGACCTTGGCGAAGGACACGCGGGCGTGCTCGCGGAAGCGCCGCTGGGAGAGGCCGGCGCGCTTGGCGACCTCTCGGCGCAGGTAGGTGGAGAAGCGCCGCCAGAGTGGACCGGCGTGGGCGTTCCAGAGCACCGCGGCTTCGCAGTCGTAGGTGTCCGGGTCGAGCGCGGTGCCGAGTGCCTCGTCGTCCTAGTCGTGGTGGGTGCCGCAGCGGCACGGGCGCCCGCTGGAGCGACGGTTGTGGACCGGACCGAAGCTCGGCGCGGTGAAGGTGGCGAACACCCGCGGGTGGGCGGCGACGTGTTCGGGGATGCCCTTGCCGCCACGCAGCCCGGAGGTGATCAGGTGGAAGGTGTCGCGGCGGTAGACCTCTGCGCAGGCGGCGCAGCGGGTCGTGCGGCGGTTGTTGCAGCGGACGAGGAGCTGTCCGGCCGGGAGGCTGGTCGATTCGAGGCGGTGGAGGACGTTGCCGATCTCGCCGGTCGTGGTGTCGACGTCGTACTCGGTGCGGTGGCCGTCGAGGCGGATCGGGTTGGTGCAGCCGCCGAGTCCGGAGAGCTGGCGGAGGATACCCGGCAGTGTGCCCTGCGTGGCCAGGTTCGCGAGTTCCGGGAGTGGGGCCGGAGTGGTGCGGGTGAAGATGGCGATTCCCCTTCTGGCTGGCTCGGTCGGGAGGAACAGGCCCCGGGACGGCGAAATGCTTGGTCGTGTGCCGCCGCCCCAGAGGCCAGCGCGTTTCAGCGGCGGTGGTGGTCGCGGAGCATGGAGCGCAGGACGACGGCGGCCACGGCAACGGAGGGGGCCGTGACGGCGACGGCGGCCAGGAACGCGGTGAGGACGACCCCGCCGACGACCAGGGCGACGACGGTCTTCTGATCGATGGAGACCGAGGGCAGCGAGCGCCGAACGGGTGCTGTCTCGATCGGGGTGTGGGTGTGCGCGGGCGGCGGGGTAGGGCTGTCGGGGTACTCCGGGAGGAACACGGTCAGGACTCCTTATCTACTCGTCTAGGCGCGTGAGCCGTTTATGTCGCTCACGCCGGAGCGCGTGCCGGACTCGATGGCGGGTGCGAGGAAGGTGCGGGAGAGCCAGAAGCCGAAGAGGGCGATCAGGGCGACGATCCAGACGCGGACACCGAGGAACCTGACTGCTCCCCAGGCGAAGAAGCCGAGGCCGACGACCAGCGGCAGGCTGACAGTCATGGGCGGACTCCCTTTCAGCGGACGGGGCAGCGGTGGGTGCGGGCGGCAAGCTCAGCGGCGGCACGGCCGTCGTAGTCGGTGGAGAAGCCGCAGCGGGGGGCGGTGCAGGCGGCGGTGTGCTTCTCCCGGCCCCGGCCGTCGTAGTACGTGCCGACCTGGACGGGGCCGATGCGGACGACGTTGCGGAAGCGGCGGTTGGCGGTCACGCAGGTCCCCTTCAGAGGTGGGTGGCGATGGCTTCGGCCATGGGTGCGGGGACGCCGAGGCGGGCGCGGAGGGCGGAGGTGTCGATGGGGGTGCCGGTGCGGGTGTGGTGTTCGGCGGCGACCTTGCGGGCGTGTGCGACGAGAGCGGCCGGAACGGGCAGGGCGGGACGCTCAGGCGGTTCGGGTTCGTTGGCCGGGCACTGGGGCGGGGTTTGCTCGGGTGCCGGGTGGAGGGGTGGCTCGGGGACGAGTTCTGGTTCCTCCGCCTGGTCGTGGACCTCGTCGTCTGTGTCGGGTTCGGCGGCGTGGTCGATCGTCTTCGGTGCGGAGTGTGCGAGCAGGGTGCCGCCGAGGAAGGCGACCGCAGGCCAGCCCGCCACGAGGATGCGCAGCCAGGCCGGGACGTGGTTCATGTCGAGAAGGCCGGCGGTGGCGACGTTGGCGCCGAGTGAGGCCGTGAGCGCGATGAGGAACCAGCACCACCCGGCCGCTTTCGCTTCCCCGGACCGCAGTCGACGCCAGGCGGCGACGAGCAGCAGGTCGACGCTGATCGGGTAGGCCCAGGCTTTCCATCCGTCCTGCCCGGCCGCCGAGGCGATGTCATGTAGGTGAGCGAAGGACAGTGCGGCAGCGATGACGGCTTGGATGAGCACCGCGTCCACGCGGGCCAATTGGGCGCGCATGATGCGGCTCCTTCCGGATTCAGGCATGCGAAGAGTAGGGACTTGGCGTGAGACGGTCACGCCGACCGGGTTGGTGGAGGAGGTCAGCCGGTTGCCGGGCGAGGTTCGGTGGTTGGGGCCGGGGACTCGACCGGCCGTACCGTCACCTCGGGCTGGAAGGGCTTGAGCACGGGCAGGTCCGGCACCAGGTGCGCGTACTCGCGGCAAGTCTCGGCGGCATTGCCGAGGGACAGGTACGGCGTCCGGATGCGGGACTAGCCGCCCGAGGTGTCACCTGCCACGGCGAGGCCGGGCCGTTAGGGGGCGATGGCACATGCGGCCATGAACGCTTCGGGTGCGATGTCGCCGAGCGCCATCTTCGCGGAGGCTTCGTCGTTCACTCGGTGGCAGACGCGGCCGGTCAACTGGGCCCTCAGCATGGTGGCCCCCTTGCCCTGCTCAGCGCCGAAGCGCTGCCCGCAGACCTCCAGGTAGATGCCGGCCGCGCGGCCGAGTTGAGCGAGCCAGATGAGCTGGGGTGACCATCTCGTCGCGCCGTTCCTCGTCCTTCCTGGTGGCGACGAGGGACAGCTCGGCCACCTCGTCCACGAACAGCACGAGAGGTACGGGCCGTTCGGACTCGGACAGTCCTCAGATATCGGAGGTGATCTCTTCGGCCGGGGTATCCGGGGCGATGCCCTGCCGGGCCTTGATCAGGTCGTAGCGGTCCTCCATTTCCTTCACAAGCACGGGCAGCAGCTCGGCGGCCTGCTGCGGTTCGGTCGCCAGCGCCGAGAGGCGGGCCGCGAACGGCGCCAGTTCCACACCGCGCTTGCTCCACGGCGACAAAGGGCTACGACTACGACCACCTGCGGCGTTGGTTACGCGGCCGCGGCATCACACCACGCATCGCTCGCAAGGGCACGGACTCCGGCCAGCGGCTGGGCCAGCACCGCTGGACCATCGAACGCACCATGGCCTGGCTCGCAGGATGCCGACGTCTACACCGTCGCTACGAGCGCAAAGCCAGTCACTTCCTGACCTTCACCAGCATTGCCTGCACCCTCATCTGCCACCGCAAACTCACCAGATGAGACGGTCTGTAAGACGCAGATCGCGATCAGCCCGCACGACGAGGGCATGAGTAGCATGCCCACCGCCATCTTCTACGGTGAAGTCAAGTAGCCCCCACCACACGGAAAGAGCCCCCGTATGCAGACGCGTACCGTGTGCCTGTCCCTCCTACTCGTGGCAGTCCTGGGCTCGGTGACCGCCTGCGGCCACGGCGCGGGCACCGCATCCAAGGAGACCGACGGCAACGCCAAGGGCAACGAGCAGACCATGGACAGCCGCACCCTGACCGTCGCCCTGGGCCACAAAGCCAAGTGGCCCGACGGTACGACCGCCACCCTGTCCGACTTCACTCGGGGCGTCACGAGCGAGTACGCCTCTGTCAAGCCGCAGCCGTTCGCCGCCTTCAAGGTGACCGTGCACAACGGCGCCAGCGAGATAATGGACCTCACCCGGTTCTCCCTCTCCTGCGCCGACGGCGAGCCGGTCTACGACAGCACTCAGGGACTCGAAGCGGCGGGGTCGGCGACCTGGGGGGCGAAAAGCTACGTGGACCCGGGGGAGGACGCCACCTGGAAGGACGCCTGCCCTCTCCCGAAGGACGCGCACAAGGTGCAGATCAAGGTCACGCCCGAGGCCATCGAGTACCAAACCGCGATTTTCTCGGGCGATGTCAAGTAGTCCCGACCACAACCGCCACAGGCTTGGCACTCAACTCGGGAAACCAGGATTCACCCCCACTCACAGCCAACGCCATCCCCGTCTGCGTCGAGCCACGGTGCATAGCCCTTCTCGCCCGTTCGGACCGGACGTGGCCATGGGGCTCGCGCCTCAGCACAGTTCGCGTACGCGGCGGTCCACTTCTCCTCCGGCGGCACCCACGGCTCCCCCGCCGGCTCCGCTTCCACCTCAACGCGGAATACCCCATTCACCGTCTCGGGGGCCTGCTGCTGACAGCCGAGTTCGATTTCGTCACACTACAACGGAATTCCCTTGCTGCGCTCCAACAGTCGGTTCAACTTCGGCTCGAACTCGTCGGCAATTCGCATGAATTCATGGTTATCCTTGCAGAACCGTCGGCCGACCTCGACGACTGCGAGGATCCTACGAAGAGTGTCATCGACCTGTCCTACGGACAGTGACAACTCGCATGCCTCGACCCACTCGGTCCCCCGTCGTGCGATCACCGAGAAAGAGTGCGGAGAGGCACCACCGTGGTGCCGCGTAACATCCTCCAGCACACCTACGGCCTCGAACGCACGATCACGCAGGCTGCCGTCGGTAGGGTTCTCAGTGGACCGGCGCAGTCGTATCGCACTCCACGCCGTGAGTACGAAGTGATCCGTCGCCCCTCCTTCACATCCCTGGGCAGTTTCTAGGTGGTTCTCGGCTATGCCGAGATCACCCCGTTCGAGCTCGTACTCACCACGCTGCAACCAATAGTGGAAGTTATCCTGGAGTAGTTCGTGCACCGTACTGTAGATGTCCCGGACCTGTGTGGGCGAGCCGGAGCGACACCATGAGGGAGTGATTGAGCAGTCTGATCAGGACTCTGCGATAGGGGTCGTCGTTGTCGCGGACGCCAGCCGCGTACTGCGCGTAGAATCTCAGCAGGTACTCGATGACGCTGGCCAGCTGTTTCGGGTTTTTCTTGAGGACCGTTTCTACCACGGTGTCCGCAATGGTGCGCTGACGGCACCGTACGGTCCCGTCCGGGGCGAGGGCTAGAAAGCGCCTGTCCACGAGCCGGCTGATCGCCCGGTTCAATGATGGTTTTGGGGCACTCCGCCCGGAGACTATCTGGAGCAGGTCCTCTTGCTCGATTCCCCGTTTCTTGAAGACGATGGCAGATTCGAAGACGCACACGGTCGCGTAAACCGAGACGTGCTCGGGATCCAATTCGCGGTACTCACTGGCGACCTTTTCCTCGAAGCGCTTACCTGTGACCACCTGGATCATGGCCACGAGCAGACTGCGGTCGCACAGCTCCCGGAGTTTCTCGATTTTCTCGGGCCGGAGCCTCTGCTTCTTGAGTATCCCCGGCAGACCGTGCGTGTGTAGCACGTCGACGATGTGCCCCAGGTCCTCGTCCTTCAAGGGTTCGTCCGCCGAGACCCGCTGGGATTGGAAGGTGACATCCAGTTCGTCGGAACGGCTCGTACGGATCGCCGCGACAACCAGCGCTTTACCGCCGTTACTGAGCTCTCTGAGTAGGGAGGCACCCAGGCTTCCGAAGATATCGACATCGTCCACGAAAATAGCGTCCGCCGACATGCTGAGGGCCTGCGCCTTCAGATTCGGCAGCGGATCGGTTGCCTCGCGGTCGATCCAGGCCACGGTTCGCCCTGCCTGATGGAGTTCGTATGCGTACTGCATGAGGGCTGTGGTCTTGCCTGAGCCGGCCCGGCCCTCTACCACGAGGATCCGGTGCCTTCCGTCCTCGGCGGGTCGGGCACTGGCACGGATGCGGTCCGTGATCGAGAGCTTCACTGCGAAGCCGTCCTTGATGTCACCCCACGTCGGGTCTTGGCCCTTCAGGAACTCCACACTGCCCGTCGGCGCTTTGTCGACGAGGGACGAGACAAGCTTGATTCCAGAGCCCCGTCGTGCTCCGAGTCGAATGTCTGCCAGTCGTTTCTTGCCCTGTTGGAGTATTTCCAGTCCCGGCCTCAGTTGCTGCTTGGCAAACTCGTGCGGAAGGACCTGAATGTGTGTCAGGCCAGCCCGCCGTATCCGAGCGCGATCCGCCGCAGTCCCTGGTCCTGTGATAAGGAATCGGGGAAACTGCTCCGCCTCGGTCTGCGGCTGAGTCAGGGCGAGGGTGTTCCACAGCGACCAGCTACTAGGGGAGGCAGCCATGAATACCGTGGGATGGGTCAGTAGTTCCGCTTTCAGCCTTCGGAACCACAGAGCGCGTGGCGAAAGGTCGTCGTCCGCGGGAATGGTGAAGTTGAGGGCTTCGTGGCCGGTGGGATTGCCGTGCATGGCCACCGTCTCGACCGTGGCGTTGCCTGCTGCGGGTTTGCGCAGCAAGGCATTGGTGAACGTGTTGGTTTCCGCGATCTGCGGGTCAAGTTCGAGAAGCGACGAGAAGATGTCAGTCGCGGTGAAGTCGTAGATGCGCCACCAAGGGGTCTGCAGGACACGACGTGCGGCCGCCGTCGACTCGAGGTCCGCGCCGCGCAGTTCGGCGACGTGCTGGTCAACCATCTGGGGGCCCAGTTCGGCGAGAGCGGTGTTCCAGATCTCGGAAGTGGTGGGCGCCGGGTCAGGCACCTCGCCGTACACCGCCTGTGTAAGCCGCCGGGTGAGCGTGTCGGTGTCGATGGGGCTACTTTCGCCGTGGACGCCCGAGACAGCTACCAGGATCATTCGGCCAGTGCCGATCTGTTGGTAGAACTCCTCCACCGCGGTCTGCTCGTCGTAAGCCTCCAGTGTGGTCGGGCTGACCTCCGCGACGCGATTTACGGTGCGCCTGGAGCTTGGCAGAGGAACCGGCTGCTCAGCAGGGGGTGCCGCGAGATCACGGATCTTTGGCCGCCCGCCATCCGTAAACTCCACGCGCAAAAGCCTGTGTTGCCGCGTCGTACTGCGGGAAGTGACCAGCCATTGTGCGGCCGAACCGAACTGAGCTGACTCTCCGTCGGGAGCGATCAGCACGGTTTTCGGCAGCACAGGTGTGAGTGACGCCGGAACGACGGCGGAGTGTCCCGCAACCACGAGCGTGAGATCATTCGCGTCGGCCCACTGGAGGTACTCGCCACCGACCGCTCTGTCCAGTTGTCCCAAAGTGCAGGTGGCCAATTCGGCAGTGCTGTCAGGTACCGCCATGCGGAAGATGGTATTGGCGGCAACGATGCCGAGGGCGCCTGCGCTCGTCCCGAGCCTGACGGATCCCTCGCCTGGCAGAGCGCCCGATCGCCATTGCGGAAAGTTCGCGTGGGGTTCGGACCACGCAACGAAGCTAGCCAACGAGACATCGCGAACGGCTTCTACAATGTCTTCCTCATCCCCCCGCCACAGCCCTCGCTCCGTGTCACTCCAATAGCGGGTGAGCGCTTTGGTGAGCATGCCGTGGCCGGGACCGAGCCGGTGAATGTCGTGCCGCCCTGGCACGGTTACCACCGGAGGCAACAGGTCTGCGCCGGCCTCCAGGCACTCCAACATCACTGTGTCGAGAAAGTCATCAGTCTCGGCAGGCGTCACGTGTCGTGGCTCATAGGCGCAGGAACCCAACACGAAGACGCCGTCTATTCGATCACCCTTGGCGTTCACGGATCGCACGGTCTCAAGCGCGGATTCGCGTTGGACAAGCGGCGTAAAGCACAAGAGATGGAAGACCGCACTCATTTCGGTGGTCACTCCCCTGCCACTGCAATTGCTTGGATGGCGGACTTAGGTATCACCAGCTTGGTTTCCTTGTCCGTCTTGCCACCGCATTCCTTAGAGGCGACCGTGATGCTCACGAATGGAGTGCCGAGCGAGGCCTTGTCGATCCGGCCGGTGATTACTAGCTCGCCCTTCTTGGCGCACAACGCCCGGATGCTCTGTGCAGAGGTGGGCGAGACGACAATCGATCCGGAGGCCTTCTCCTCCTTCGGGCCTCCTATGGCCGCGAGTGCGATCGTAAGCACACTTACAGCCAACGCCCCCATGACCACCAAGTTCGCCTCCTTCTGTCGCTTGTCGACCTGGGCGGCTTCGTCGTCAGCCCTCTTCAGTACGGCGTTGAGCAGGTCCAACCGGTCGCGCGCATGGCTCGGCCCCGCCAAGGCCCCGACCGGCTGTGCCACTGCACGCAGATAGAGGACGGCAGCGAACAACCACATGGCCACCGCTCCGACACCGGCTACCTGCGTACTCAACGGCCGGTCAGCGAGCTGGGTGAAAGTCAGTGCCGCAACGATGCCGCCCGCAAACAACGTGACCGTGGACTGGGCCGCCTGCGCCCTGGCTCGCGCTCCGCTGCCTGATCGGACGCGCTCGGCGTAGTACGCCTCGCTGACTGGCCCCCACACTGCGTCCAGCAGCCGTTCGCGCTCATTGGTCCTGTCAGAAGATGATTGCGTCGTCATCAACCCCCATCGCGCTGATCAGACGAGCATCATAGATGGCGAAGAGGCCGGTGTTTGGCCATGCACTGAGATTGAGGCACCCCGGGAAAATACAGAGCGCATACGCCTACCTCGTACCGTCCGTACAGAGAGGCCAGAGGCACTAGCAGCAGCAAGGCTGGAGAGGCCGTCTGCCGCCTACCTCCCGTGCTGGCCGGTCGATCGCAATCCCGATGAGGTTGTATAGGGATAAGAGTAGCGCGCTAAACCGAACTGCGCTCGATGCCTTCGACGCTTGCAGATGCAGGGCCACATCAGTTACCCGCCGTTTGCAAGTGCGAAGTCGCGGCCCGCGTAGCGGCGGGCCTCGGTCCACTCACAGTCCGCTCTCGCGAGCAGGGCTCGCTAGGCCTGTGGACTATCACTATCCGTGGACGGGCCCGCCAAGTCCGCCCTGGACAAGGCTCCTACCTGCTACTCCGCCCAACACGCAACGTGCCTCCGGAGCCGTGTGCGCAGGTTCGAATCCTGCCGGGGGCACCCACCAACAGGTGCCCAAAGACCCCGTCACCAGCGGAAGCGCTGGATGCGGGGTCTTCGCGTATGGGCGGGCGTGTGTCGCTCGGGAGCGGTGTTCGGTGGCTTTGCGGATTCCGGTACTGGCCCAACCCCCAGGGCACGGTCAGCAGACAATCGCCTTATGTTGCCGTGCGTTTGAGCGGAATGACGGCATGACCCTCGGCCCTCTCGAGAGCGGTGCGGGCGCGGCCGGGTCGGCAAGGGTGAGCCGGGCGGCCTGCTCGGGACTGGATGCGAGAGCCGGGCGTCCCGGCCCGCGGCTACTTCGCCGCGTCCTCGCTCAGGCGTACCCCCGCAGTGCCTTGTGGGCTCCGTACGCCTCGAGGAAGGCTTGGAGCGCTTCCAGGTTGTTCGTGAAGCCGGATGAAGTCCATCTCTTCTTGGTGCCGTTGCTGTAGCGCAGGTCCAGCCAGGTGGAGACGAAGGATGACGAGTCCGTCGTGGAGACTCGCAGCTTTACGTCCGTCAGGTCTTCGAAGGCGACGATCGCCAGTGGCTTCGCCTCGCTGATGTACTCGACCGAGCCGGCCGGTGTGATCACCAGGAGTGGGTCCGGGTCGTCCGTCGTGCCGTGGAAGAAGCCGGACAGCTTGCCGCGCCTCTTGGTGAACACGCGCCAGTCCCGCGGTACGGGTCCCTTGCGTGCCTGCCACAGCATGGTGCGGGGGTCCGTCATGGCGCCTCCCTCCAGTCAGAGGAGAAAGTACCCGCGGCGGGTTCTGCACTTTCGCCCCATCTGTCCCTCTGTTCTACCGTGGAAGGGAGACGCTGCTCGTACCCCCTCACCCACCATCGAGGTGACGGTCATGACGGAGACCACTCAGCGCAGCAACGCCGCAACCGGGCCAGGCTCCGCGTCGCGGGGCGGTAAAGGCGCCCCCGAGACTCGTGGGAGCACCGCGATCGCGGACACGGTCGTGGCGAAGATCGCGGGCATGGCGGCCCGGGAGATTCCCGAGATCTACGCTCTCGGCGGCGGGATGACCAGGGCCTTCGGTGCCGTGCGTCAGCGCGTGCCCGGCTCGGGCGGCGGTGTCACGCAGGGCGTGAAGGTGGAGGTCGGCGAGCGTCAGGCCGCCGTCGATCTGGATGTCGTCGTGGAGTACGGCGCCGCCATCGTCGACACCTCAGCCGAGGTCCGCAGCAATGTCATCAACGCGGTGGAGCGGATGACCGGGCTGGAGGTCGTGGAGGTCAACATCTCCGTCGACGACGTCCATCTGCCCGACGAGGAGGACGAGGAGGAGGGCAGCGGGAAGCGGGTGTCCTGATTCTCGTCGCGCGACCCGTCCCCGTTCTGATCGCCTCCTTGTCGTCCCTTCACTTCCCCGGCGTGGCGGGTGGCACGTCGGGGGTCTCTCCTTGCGGGGAGGGGGAGGCCGTTGGGGACACGGCTTCGGTGACTGCCGTTGGCTTTGATCCGCCAGCCGGCCGCGGTTTCGGGCGTGCCCCCTTCTCAGCCCTCGTGCGCGCTCAGCCCTCGTGCACGCTCGGGGTCAGGCCCGCCTCCGCCGAGATGCGGGCTCGTTCCCCGTGGGCGCAGTGGATGATGCGGTCTCCGAGGCCGATCTTCTCCGCCTCCGCCAGGAACTCCGACAGCGGTGAGCGCATCACCGTGTAGTCGCCGTAGTGGACCGGCAGGATCAGGCGGGGGCGCAGGCGGCGGGCCAGTTCGGCGCCCTGGGAGCCGTCCATCGTGACGACGAAGCCGCCCGGCAGGCGTGTGCCGCCGAGGTGGAGGACGGCCAGGTCGGCGGTGGGGAAATGGCGGGTGATCTCGTCCAGGCCGTCGTAGACGAGGGTGTCGCCGGAGATGTAGAGGCGCAGCCGGGGCGGGCCGCCGGTCGGGCCGAACTCCAGCATGCTGCCCATCACCGGCGGCAGCAGGCGGCGCAGTGCGGCGTGGCCGGCGTGGCGGCCCGGCAGCGCGGTGACCGTGACCTGCGCACCGCCGCGGTGGAGGGTGAGCGACTTCCACGTGCGCAGGCCCGCCGTGCGTGCGAAGCGGTGGAGCACCTTGAGGCGGCGGGCCGCGTGCGGGGTCGTCAGGATCGGCACCGTGTGGTCCAGGTGGCGGCGGGCGCGGCGGTCCCAGTGGTCCCCGTGCAGATGGGAGAGGACGATTCCGTCGAGGCGCGGCAGTTCGTGCACGTCCAGGGCCGGTTCGGTCACGCGGCGGCTGAGCAGGCCGTAGCCCAGGTAGGCGTACTGGCCCCGGTGCAGGAAGTTCGGGTCGGTGAGCAGGGTGAGGGGGCCGTACGTCAGCAGCACGGTCGCGTTGCCGATGAAGTGGACGTCGAGTGTGTCGGCCCACCCGTCGGTGGGGGCACCGGCGTCAGTACGGCTGTCGGTGTCGCGCGGCATGGCGCTCTCCCGTCTTCCCGGACGCGGTGGCGCGGACGTACGTCGTGCAGCTTCTGCGGAACCGCGTTCCCGTGACCGGCTCGGCCGGGACCGGCCCGGCCCGCGCGGTGCCGGCCGCCGCGGTTCCCGCCCGTCCCGGGGCGGGGTACCCCCGGCCCGGGCGTTCAGGCCGAGCGTTTGCGCGGGGTCGACTTCTTCGCCGGTGTCTTCTTCGCCGTGCTCTTCGCCGTCGTCTTCTTCGCGCTCTGCGCCGACGTCGACTTGGCCGTGGACTTCTTCGAGGACGCCGTCGTCTTCTTCGCCGCCGTCTTCTTCGCGGTGGACGTCGACTTCTTCCCGCCGGTCTGCTTGGGCGCCGCGCGGGACGACTTGCGGGCCGGGAGCGCCTTGACCTCGGCGTGGTCGCCGGCCTCCTCGCCGCGGGACTCGCGGGCGGCGCGGACGCTGTTCTCCAGGGCCGCCATCAGGTCCAGGACCTTGCCCCCGGCGGCCGGTTCCGGGGCCTGCGGCGGGGCCTCGCCGGCCACCTTCGCGGCGATGACCTCCTCCACGGCCTCGCGGTACTCGTCGTGCAGGTCCTCCAGGTCGACCTCGCCCAGGGTGTCCATCAGGGCGTCGGCGAGGTCCAGCTCCTGGTCGCGGACGGTGACGTCGGCGTCGGGGGCGACGCCCTCGGGGGCGCGCACCTCGTCCGGCCACAGCAGGCCGTGCATGGCGATGGCGTCGTCGACGACCCGGAGCATGCCGAGGCGCTCCCGGCCGCGCAGGGCGTACTTGGCGATCGCCACCCGGTTGCTGCGCTTGAGCGCCTCGCGCAGCAGGGTGTACGGCTTGGCCGCGGGGGCGCCACTGGCCTGGAGGTAGTACGCGGCGTCCATCTGGAGGGGGTCGATCCGGTCGGCCGGGACGAACGCCACGATCTCGATCGTCTTGGCCGTGGGCAGCGGCAGGCTGGAGAGGTCCTCCTCGGTGATCGGGATGATCGTGCCGTCCGCGTCCTCGTAGCCCTTGCCGATCTCCCCTTGGGTGACCTCGCGGTCCTCCAGTTCGCAGAACTTGCGGTAGCGGATGCGCCCGCCGTCCTCGCTGTGGATCTGGCGGAAGGAGATCGAATGGCTCTCGGTGGCGTTCACCAGCTTGATCGGGATGCTGACCAGGCCGAAGGAGATGGCGCCGTTCCAGATGGATCTCACGTGCAGCACCCTTCCGGTCACGCTCGGGAGTGTTTGTCACGGTTTGCGTGGGATTCTTATCGTATGGCGCCTATGACAGTGGTGGAGGGGCGACGGCTCGCGCTGAGCAACCTGGAGAAGGTGCTGTATCCCGCCACCGGCTTCACCAAGGGCGAGGTGCTGCACTACTACGCGACCGTCGCCGGGGTCCTGCTGCCCCATCTGCACGACCGGGCGGTGTCCTTCCTGCGGTATCCGGACGGGCCGGACGGGCAGCTGTTCTTCGCGAAGAACGTGCCGCCGGGTACGCCCGAGTGGGTCACCACCGCCGAGGTGCCCCGGGTCGAGGGGCCCTCGCGGATGGTGCTGGTGCAGGACCTGCCGAGCCTGATGTGGGCGGCCAACCTGGTGACCGAGTTCCACACCCACCAGTGGCTCGTCGGCAGCTCGCACGAGGCCGACCGGATCGTCTTCGACCTCGACCCGGGGGCGCCGGCGACCATCGTGCAGTGCTGCGAGGTGGCCCTGTGGCTGCGCGAGCGGCTCGGCCGGGACGGCTTCGAGACGTACGCGAAGACCTCCGGCTCGAAAGGGCTGCACCTGCTCACGGCGGTGCGCGGGGCGTCCTCCGAGCAGGTCTCCGAGTACGCCAAGGCCCTCGCCGTCGAGGCGGAGAAGGCCATGCCGCGCCTCGCCCTGCACCGGATGACGCGGAGTCTGCGGCCCGGGAAGGTGTTCGTCGACTGGAGCCAGAACGCGGCCCGCAAGACGACCGCGGCGCCCTACACCCTGCGGGCCCGCCCCGAACCGACCGTGTCGGCGCCGGTGACCTGGGAGGAGATCGAGGAGTGCCGGGCCCCCGGGCGGCTGGACTTCCGGGCCGGGGACGTACCGCCCCGGGTGCAGGACTTCGGCGACCTCCTGGCCCCGCTGCTGGACCCGGAGGAGGCGGGGTCGCTGCCGTCGTAGGCGACGAGCCCTCCGCCCGCCGGGGCGCCCCGGCTCCGGCGCCGGTCGCTGCGCTGT
Source organism: Streptomyces sp. NPDC003456 (assembly GCF_042878735.1). Classification (NCBI taxonomy): domain Bacteria; kingdom Bacillati; phylum Actinomycetota; class Actinomycetes; order Kitasatosporales; family Streptomycetaceae; genus Streptomyces; species Streptomyces sp. NPDC003456. The sequence goes on along the minus strand of NZ_JBIAOK010000004.1, from coordinate 670,815 downwards.
GTCACACCCGTGCCCAGGTGTGGCGGTCCCGGGCCATGGCGTGCAGGGCCTTCACGTCCGCCGGTTTGAGGACGCCGCCCTGGCGGGACAGGCCCGGCAGGTCACCGTCCGTCAGCACGCGCACCCCGCGGGGCGCGACGGGGACCGACACGGCCGCCGGCTCCACCAGGGCGAGGACCGGGCGGACCTCCGCGGTCAGGGCGTAGGAGGCGCGGGCGGCGTCGGAGCGGACGCGGCGCAGCAGGGGTCCGGGGTCGCGGCGGCCCAGGGCGACGAGGGGGTCGGAGACCCGGACGCGCTGCTTGCGGGCGTACAGCGTGTGGACGGCGTACACGCCGCCGGGGCCGATCAGCAGGTGGTGGACGCGGTCGCCGCCCGGGAGCGGTACCGAGTGCAGGGCGTGCCAGCCCGCGCCGTCCAGGGCGTCGAGGGCGTCGCCCACGGTCTGCTCGGCGGCGAGGGCGCGGCGGCGCGGGTCGGGCCGCAGCCGGTGGGCCGGGCCCGGGTCCCTCTCCAGGGCGACGACGAGGGCCTCCCCGGGGCGGTTGGGGGCGAGGTCGTCGTCGGGGTGGAGGCTGAGGCGGGCGAGTTCGGCGGGGGTCGGCACCGGGGGCGGCCCGACCGTCACCGGGCCGGTGAGGAAGGGCTGGAGGACCCGCAGGACCTCGTCCTCGCGGTCCTCGCCGAGCAGGCTGACCCGGGCGGCCTCCCGGTCGTACCAGGCGACGTTCCCGCCGTCCGGGAGGCAGACGTAGAGGAGCTCCCGGCCGTGCCTCCAGGTCGGTATGACGCGCAGTCCTCGCATGCACCATCACCCCCGACCATGGGAACAGGCGGGGTGCTGCGGGGGCAAGAACCCGGTTACCTTGGGAACGAGTTGGACCCGTCCGGCGACGGGGCGCGGAATGGACACCGTGCCTGGTCAGCGTGGTGCGGGTCCTCGGCGGTCAGGTGGGAGGCGTCGGTGCGTACCCGCGGAAAACCCGATGTTCCGGCTCCGCAGAGCGCGTGGAGCGAGGTGGTCCCCGGCCTGTGGATGGGCGGCCACGAGTACACCGGCGGCTCGGGCCACCGGGAGTTCGCCGTCGTGCGGGACGAGTTCGACCTGGTGCAGACGCTGCTGCGGCTGCCGGGGCACGGGCCCGACCCCGGCGTGCCGCACCAGGTGTGGCCGATCCCGGACGGGCCGCTGGACGGTACGCAGCTGGCCGGGGTGATGCGGCTGGCCGAGGCCGCGTGCGAGGCGCTGGACGACGGCCGCAGGGTTCTGGTCCGCTGCTTCCACGGGTACAACCGTTCGGGGCTGGTGGTCGCGCACGTGCTGATGCGGCGGGGCAGTTCGGCCGAGGAGGCGATCCGGCTGATCCGGGACCGCCGCTCGCCCTGGGCGCTGCACAACGACCTGTTCGTCGCCTACCTGCGGTCCGGGCTGGCGACGGCCCGGCTGCTGGAGGAACTGACCGAGCAGCAGGGCACGGGCTGACCGCTGGCGGCTGGCGGTGGCGGCTGGCGGCTGGCGGCTGGCGACCGAGCAGGGCAGGGCAGGGATGCTGTCCTGCCAGGCGTCGGGGGTCGTCGCGTGCACGGCATACGGGCGCCCTCGCGCGCAAATGGGACGTCCCCGCGAATAAGGTGTACGCGGCCGGCGGTCGCGCCCGAGCCGCGTGATCAATCACCAACCGCAGGAGTGCAGTGCCCCTCAGCCGCCGCCCCGGCAGCCGTCGCCACAGCCACAGCCACAGCCACAGCCACAGCCACAGCCACAGCCACGATCGCCTCGGCCCCTTCACGCGCCGACTCGCACGCTCCCGCGGCCACCTCACCGCCGGTCCCGCCGCGACCCGCGGCCGCCGCGGCCGGGCCGTCCGTGCCACCGCGGTCGCCGTGCTGCTGCTGGCCGGGGCCGTGGGCTGCGGGGACGCCGGCGGTCTCGAAGGTGCGGGGGCCACCCCGACGGCGGCCGGGCCGGTCCGGCTCTGGCCGCAGATGACACCGGCGTCCAGCCCGGCCTTCGAGATCGGCGAGGTGGACACCGAGGTCGTCAAGGGGGTGAAGGTCCCCGGCGACGACATCGGCAAGGTGGACCCGGTCCGCATCGTCCGGGCCGAGATCGCCGCCCACCCCGGCGACTACGAGGGCGCCAAGGCCCCCTACCGCGACACGGAGGCCCGGATGGCCGACTGCGCGGAAGGGCCCGGGCACGGCGACTGCCCCGTCCTCGCCCCGTACTACCGCGACCTGACCGGGGACGGGCGCGACGACCTCGTGCTGGGCTTCCGGCTGCTGCCGGGCAAGACCACGGCCGTACGCGTCTACACGGTCGTCCGGCACCGGATCGAACAGGTGATGGCCTGGGAGGACGCGCTGAGCGGCGTCGAGCTGGCCGGGCGGTCCCTGGTGATCCGCTCGCCCTCCGAGGTGGCCGGCTACGAGTACCGGCTCCAGTGGACCTGGGACCGGGACCAGGGGGCGATGCTCCTCACGCACGACGAGATGCTGCGCACCGGCTCGCGCAAGCCCCCGCACACACCCTCCCACCGCCCGTCGCCCTTCCCCGCCCCGTCCGCCTCGGCTTCCGGGACGCCCTCCGCGACGCCGTCCGGCCCGCCCTCCGCGAGCACCGGATGAAGAGACCCGTCCTCCCCCGGTGGTCCGGGACGCTCGCCGTGAAGGCCGCCGCCTTCATCACGGTGATGTGCTGCGCGCTGGCCGCGCTGCTCGGCGTCCTGGTGCACGTGCAGGTGACGAACCAGACCGTCGGGCAGGCCCGCCACCAGGCGCTGGAGCGGCTGACGCAGGCCACGCAGCGGTACGAGGCCGGGGACGCCCTGCGGCCGGACACGGGGCTGGATCCGCGGGGACTGCCGCGCGAGCTGCGGGACCTGGCGGTCTCCGGGGACCGGGGCACGATGGTCGCCGACCGGGAGGGGCGGCCGACGATGTGGGCGGCCGGGCCCGCCGACGGGGGCAGGGCGCTGGCCGTGGCGGTGGACTACTCGCAGCAGGCCCGCACCATCGCGGGCCTGGACCGGGCGATCCTGTGGTCCTCGGCCCTGGCGATCGGTGCGACGCTGCTGGTCGGCGCGTTCGCGGTGACACGGGTGACGCGGCGGCTGCACGCGACGGCACGGGTGGCCCGGCGGATCAGCGCGGGCGATCTCGACGCCCGCGTGAACGACCCCCGTACCGGCCCTCGTGACGCCGCCACCACAGGGCCCCGTGCCGGCTCCGGCACGGATCCCCGTACCGGCTCCCGTACCGGAGCGCGGGCCGAGGGCCGGGCGCGTCCGCAGGACGAGGTGGCCGCGGTCGCCGCCGCGCTGGACTCCATGGCGTCCTCGCTGCAGGGCAAGCTCCTCGCCGAGCAGCGGTTCACGGCCGACGTCGCGCACGAACTGCGCACCCCGCTGACCGGGCTGCACGCGGCGGCTGAGCTGCTGCCGCCCGGCCGGCCGACGGAGCTGGTCCGGGACCGGGTGGCGGCACTGCGCACCCTCACGGAGGACCTGCTGGAGATCTCCCGGCTGGACACCGGACGGGAGCGGCTGGAGCTGGACACCGAGCAGCTGGGGCCGCTGGCCGGACGGGTGGTGCGGGCGGCGGGGAGCGACACGGAGGTCAGGGTGGTCCGGGACGTGTGCGTGGAGACGGACCGGCGGCGGCTGGAGCGGGTGCTGGGCAATCTCGTGGCCAACGCGCACCAGCACGGGCGGGGGCCGGTGGTCCTGACCGTGGACGGCCCGGTGGTGACGGTGCGGGATCACGGTGAGGGCTTCCCGGAGTACCTGGTGGCGCACGGTCCGCAGCGCTTCCGCACGGAGGGCGGTACGCGGGGGCACGGGCTGGGGCTGACCATCGCGGCCGGGCAGGCCGAGGTGCTGGGCGCGGGGCTGGAGTTCGCGAACGCGCCGGACGGCGGCGCCGTGACGACGCTGCGGCTGCCGTCCGGGTGACGGCCGTCGCGCCTGTAGCTGCACCCGCACCCGCATCCGCTACACCCGCACTCGCCCGTCGTCGTGAGCCCGAGCCCTCTCCTGGCCCAGTGCGGGAAGCGGGGCCCGCGGGGCGCTCCTAAGGTGGCGATCGGCGGGCTTCGCCGCGTTCGCCCGCCCATGGAGGTTCCCGTGTCCCTGCGCTCCAGCCTCCCGACAGCCACCGCCGCAGGTACGCCCACCGCCGCAGGTCCGCCCGCCACCGCTGCCGGCTTCACGCCCGCCGCCGCGTCCGACGACCGGGGCTCCGGCGGCGGCGACAGCCGGCAGGACCGGATCACCCGCACCGACCCGGCGCCACACCGGTGCTGACACTCCGTCACCCAAAGACCCACAAGGCGCACGGTTTGGGTAGGTTCCGGACATGAGCAAGGCCGGAATCACCGTGGCGACGGCGGACCCGCCCGCGCCCGCCGTCCACCGCCCTCCCCGGCGCCGGGGCGTCGAACTCTCCCTCATCGTCCTGGCCGTCCTGCTGTCGGTCTACGGCTACTGCGCCGTGGGCCTGGCCCGGCACGGCACCCTGCCCCCGGGCGCGGCCGGCTACGGCGCCGGGCTCGGCGTGCTGGCCCTGGTGGCCCATCTGGCCGTGCGCCTGCGGGCCCCGTACGCCGATCCCCTGCTGCTGCCCATCGGCGTGCTGCTCAACGGGCTCGGCCTGGTGCTGATCTACCGGCTCGACCTGGAGACCCCCGGCGACCGGGCGGCACCGGCCCAGCTGGTGTGGTCGACGCTGGGCGTCGCGCTGTTCACCCTGGTGGTGCTGGTCCTGCGCGACCACCGGGTGCTCCAGCGCTACACGTACGTCTGTGTCGCCGCCGCGCTGGTGCTGCTCACCGCGCCGATCCTGTTCCCGGCGGTGAACGGGGCCCGCATCTGGATCCGGGTCGCCGGGTTCTCCATCCAGCCGGGCGAGTTCGCGAAGGTGCTGCTGGCGGTGTTCTTCGCCGCCTACCTGGCGGCCAACCGCAACGCCCTGGCCTACACGGGCCGCCGCCTGTGGAAGCTGCAGTTCCCCACCGGGCGGGTCCTCGGGCCGATCGTCGCCGTCTGGCTGGTGAGCGTGGGCGTGCTGGTCCTGGAACGCGACCTGGGGACCTCCCTGCTGTTCTTCGGCCTGTTCGTGGTCCTCCTCTACGTCGCCACCGGCCGCACCGGCTGGATCGCCCTGGGGCTGCTGCTGGCGGCGCTGGGCGCGGTCGCCGTGGGCCGGCTGGAGCCGCACGTGCACAGCAGGATCGAGACCTGGCTGCACCCCTTCGCCTCCGTCGAGGCGGGCGAGGGGGCGAACCAGCTCGCCCAGTCGCTGTTCGCCTTCGCGGAGGGCGGCCTGCTCGGTACGGGCCTGGGCCTCGGCCACTCCGTCCTCATCGGGTTCGCCGTGAAGTCCGACTTCATCCTGGCCACGGCCGGTGAGGAGCTGGGCCTGGCCGGCCTGTCCGCGATCTTCCTCCTGTACGGCCTGCTGGTGGAGCGCGGCTACCGGGCGGGCCTCGCCCTGCGCGAGCCGTTCGGCCGGCTGCTCGCGGTCGGTCTCGCCTCGCTGGTGGCGCTGCAGGTGTTCGTGATCGCGGGCGGGGTGACCGGGCTGATCCCGCTGACCGGCATGGCGATGCCGTTCCTGGCGCAGGGCGGCTCGTCGGTGGTGACCAACTGGGCGATCGTGGCGCTGCTGGTCCGGGTCAGCGACTCCGCCCGGCGCCAGCAGGACGGGCGGGAGACCCGGTGACCCGGCACATCCGGCACGCCCGCCTGTTCTGCGCGCTGCTGCTGGCGGCCCTGCTGCTGAACGCCGCCCGCGTCCAGCTCGTCCGGGCCCCCGAGTACGACCGCAGCCCGGCCAACCGCCGCCCCGACATCGCCCGTTACGAGCAGCCCCGCGGTGACATCCTGGTCGGCGGCAGGCCCGTCACGGGCTCCCGCGACACCCGCGAGCACCTGCGCTTCGAACGGACCTACACGGACGGGGCGCTGTACGCGCCGGTGACCGGCTTCGCCTCCCAGCTGTACGGGACGACGCTGCTGGAGGACGCCCAGGACGGCGTCCTGTCCGGCTCGGACCCGATGCTCACTCCGTTCCCGCTGTGGGACGAGTTCACGCGGGCGCGCCGCACCGGCGGGGACGTCGTGACGACGCTCCACCCGGGTGCGCAGCGGGCCGCGTTCAAGGGCCTCACCGGACTGAAGGGGGCCGTCGCCGCGGTGGATCCCACCAGCGGCCGCATCCTGGCCCTGGTGTCGACCCCGTCCTACGATCCCCAGCCGCTGTCCGGCAACGGGGCCGAGGCGACCCGGGCCTGGAAGCGGCTCAACGCGGACGAGGACCGGCCGATGCTCAACCGGGCGGTGCGGCAGACGTATCCGCCGGGCTCCACGTTCAAGGTGGTCACCGCGGCCGCCGCGCTGGACGCGGGCGTGGTGACGGACCTGGACGCGCCGACCGGCTCGCCCGACCCGTACACCCTGCCGGGGACGCGGACGCGGCTGACGAACGCCGCCGAGGGGTGCCGGGACGCTTCCCTGCGCAAGGCGTTCACCCTGTCCTGCAACACGGTGTTCGCCAAGCTCGGCGTGGAGGTGGGGGTGGCGGACATGACGGCCACGGCCCACGACTTCGGCTTCAACGACCCGGACCTGCGCGTGCCGTTCACGGTGGCCCGCTCCACGTTCGACACCGCGCTGGACCGGGCGCAGCTCGGGCTGTCGTCGATCGGCCAGTACAACACCCGTGCCACACCGCTGCAGATGGCGATGGTCGCGGCGGCGGTGGCCAACGGCGGGCAGGTGCGCGAGCCGTACCTGGTGGAGCGCACGACCCGGCCGGGCGGCGGCACGCTCGCGACCGCGGGGCCGCGCGCGGCCCGTCAGGCGATGTACCCCTCGACCGCGGTGCGGCTGCGGGCGCTGATGCGGGAGGTGGTGGAGAAGGGCACCGGGCACCGGGCCGCGATCCGCGGCGCCGAGGTGGGCGGCAAGACGGGCACGGCCCAGCACGGCCGCCGCAACTCCGGCACGCCGTACGCCTGGTTCATCTCCTGGGCACAGGGCGACCGTGACCTGGAGCCGCGGGTGGCGGTGGCGGTGGTGGTGGAGGACGCGGAGGCGGAGCGCCGGGAGATCAGCGGGGGCGGCGACGCGGCCCCGATCGCCCGGGCGGTGATGGAGGCGGTGCTCACGTCCCCCCGCTGAGCGGTGCGCCCGGCCGGCACGGGCCGGCAACTCGCGCACGGGGGATTGACGAGCTTGCTGACAGGCAGTCTCATAAGTGGGACGGTGACGTGTGCACAACGAGGTGGGGCAGCCATGACGACCCTGACGGAAGCCGACGCGCTCGACGGCCTGCGCGACGCCCTGGGCCTGCTGAAGGACCGGGAGCAGGTGGCCCAGCGGCTGCTCGACTCCTCCGCCAAGCACTCCTTCGACCCGGACGAGGAGCTGGACTGGGACGCGCCCTTCGAGGAGGGCAAGTGGTTCTGGCCGCCGGAGCTGGTGTCGCTCTACGGCACGCCGTTGTGGAAGCGGATGGGTGAGGAGCAGCGCATCCTGCTCTCCCGGCACGAGGCGGCGGCGCTCGCCTCCCTCGGCATCTGGTTCGAGATCATCCTCATGCAGCTGCTGGTGCGGCACATCTACGACAAGGCGGCCACGAGCGCGCACGTGCGCTACGCGCTCACCGAGATCGAGGACGAGTGCCGCCACTCCAAGATGTTCGCCCGCCTGATCTCCCGCGGCGACACGCCCTGGTACCCGGTCAGCCGCGTCCACCAGCAGCTCGGCCGCGTGTTCAAGACCGTCTCCACCACGCCGGGTTCCTTCACCGCGACTCTGCTGGGCGAGGAGGTGCTCGACTGGATGCAGCGCCTGACGTTCCCCGACGAGCGGGTCCAGCCCCTGATCCGGGGCGTCACGCGCATCCACGTCGTGGAGGAGGCCCGGCACGTCCGCTACGCGCGTGAGGAACTGCGCCGCCAGATGGTGACGGCCCCCAAGTGGTCCCAGGAGTTCACCCGCATCACCTCCGGCGAGTTCGCCCGGGTGTTCTCGGTGGCGTTCGTGAACCCCGACGTCTACACGAACGTCGGGCTCGACAAGCGGGAGGCCCTCGCGCAGGTGCGGGCGAGCGGGCACCGCCGCGAGGTCATGCAGACCGGCTCCAAGCGCCTGACGGACTTCCTCGACGACATCGGCGTGCTGCGCGGCGTCGGCCGCCGCCTGTGGAAGTCCTCGGGCCTGCTGGCGTAGCGCCCCGGCCGGGAGAGGACCGCGACCGCCGGGCGGCCGCCGCACGGGCCGCACCCCGGATCCGCCCGCGCGCGGCGACCGGTGCCCGGATCCGCCCGCTGTGCGGTGACCGGTGCCCCGATTACGCTGCTGGGCATGACGCCAGCCGCCTCCAGTCCCGCCTACCGGCGACTCAGTGTCGAGGAGCGGCGCAGCCAGCTGCTCTCCTCCGCGCTGGGCCTCTTCGCGCACCGCGCCCCGGACGAGGTCTCGCTGGACGACGTGGCGGAGGCGGCCGGGGTGTCGCGGCCGCTGGTGTACCGCTACTTCCCCGGCGGCAAGCAGCAGCTGTACGAGGCCGCCCTGCGCTCCGCCGCCGACGAGTTGCAGCACTGCTTCGACGAACCCCGCGAGGGCCCGCTGCTCGCCCGCTTGTCCCGGGCCCTGGACCGCTACCTCACCTTCGTCGACGAGCACGACACCGGCTTCAGCGCCCTGCTCCAGGGCGGCAGTGTCGTGGAGACCTCGCGCACGAGCTCCATCGTCGACGGGGTCCGCCGGGCCGCCGCCGAGCACATCCTCAGCCACCTGGGCGTCACGCGCCCCGGCCCGAGCCTGCGCATGACCGTCCGCATGTGGATCACCGCGGTGGAGGCCTCGTCGCTCATGTGGCTCGACGAGGGCAAGCAGCCCCCGGCCGGGGAGCTGCGCGACTGGCTGGTGGAGCAGTTCGTCGCGGTGCTGACGGTCACCGCCCGGCGCGACCCGCAGACCGACGGCCTGGTCCGGGCCCTCGCCGAGGATGTCTGACACTGATCCCGTGAAGAGCGAAGAGACCCCCTTCGAGGGCGGCCCGATGGACGGCAGGGTCCTGCCCGTCCTCGTCGGCATCACCGGCCACCCGCCCAAGACGTACCGCATCCCCGTCCCGGACCCCGCCGGCGGCCCGTCCACGGTCCTGGTCTACCGGCGCGTCCCCCGCGGACCGGGCAAGGTCGGCCTGACCAACCGCTGGAAGTACGTGTACGCCCCGGAGGGCGTGCCGCCCCGCCGGCTGAACTGGCCGTGGTCCAAGCCGCGGAGGCCAGACGCCACGCCGCCCGGCAAGCCGGACGACGCCGACGGGTGACCCCGTTGCGCCGAACCGCGCACAGTCGCCGCGCGCGCTCCGCGCGCACGCCTGATCCTCACGAGTGTCCGGTGGCCGAAGGGCCGCCCCCGCACCGGAGGTGATGGCATGTCAGGAAGGCTCGTGCGTCTGGTCTGTGTCGTGGCGGCCTCGGCGGCCGCGGCGACCACGGTCCTCGCACCCGCCCCCGCCACCGCGGCCCCGAAGCCGGAACCGGCCGAGGACGCCTCCGTCGCCACACTGCTGACGGACCTTCAGAAGCTTTACCGGAAGACGGAGAAGGCCACCGAGGCCTACAACGCCGCCGAGGAGAGGCTGAAGGAGCAGCGGGCCGAGACCGGCCGGCTGGAGCGCGCCCTGGTCCGGGCCCGGCTCTCCCTGTACGACAGCCGGGGCGCGGCCGGCCGGCTGGCCCGCCAGCAGTACCAGAGCAGCACGGACATCTCCCCCTACGTGCGCCTGCTCCTGGCCCGGGACCCGCAGCACGCGATCGAGCAGGGGCAGGTGATCGGCCGGCTCGCGCGGGAGCGCGCCGAGGCCGTCGGCCGGCTGACCGGTGCCGAGCGCGCGGCCGGTGAGCTGGCCCGCACCTCCCGCAAGGCGCTGGACCGGCAGCTCGTCCTCGCCGAGCGGCGCAGGAAGGCCCGCGACGAGGTCCGCGAGCGCCTGAGGGAGGTGGAGAAGATGCTGACGTCGCTCAGCCGGGAGCAGCTGACCGCCCTGGCCGAGCTGGAGGCGGACGGCATCACGAAGGCGCAGCAGGAGTTCCTGGCTTCCGGAGCCCTCGGCGGGACCACCGAGGACGAACGCGCAGGCGACGAAGAGACCGCCGACAAGACCGCCGAGAAGGACGACGGGGGTGACGAGGACGGGGGTGACGAGGACGGCGGCGGCGGTGACGGGAAGAACCGCGACCACCGGAAGGCCGGCGGCCGGGAGGGCGTGCGCCGGCCTTCCGCGGCGGGCGCCCGGGCCGTCCGCTACGCGGTGCGGCAGCTGGGCAAGCCCTACGAGTGGGGCGCGGAGGGCCCGAAGTCGTACGACTGCTCGGGGCTGACCTCGCGGGCGTGGGCCGCCGCCGGGAAGACGGTGCCCCGGACCAGTCAGCAGCAGTGGAAGCGGCTCGCCCGGGTCCCGCTGAACCGGCTGCGCCCCGGTGACCTGGTCGTGTACTTCCCCGAGGCCACGCACGTGGCGGTCTACCTGGGCGACGGCATGGTCGTCCAGGCCCCCCGCCCCGGCGCGCGGGTGAAGGTGTCCCCGATCGCGGCCAATCCGGTCCTGGGCGCCGTACGCCCCGACCCGGGCGGGAAGCCCCTGCGGCGCTACCGGCCGCCGGAGCTCCCCGAGAGCGCCGTGCGCGGGTCGGACAAGGGCTACGGGGCCTACGCGGCGCCCGCGCCGGACACCTCGGCCAGGTAGGCCTGCGTCTTGTCCGGGTCGTAGAAGAAGTTCTCGAAGTCGGAGGGGTCGTTGAAGCCGTTCGCGAAGCGGTCGGCGACCGGCTGGATCTCGCCGGCGGCGCCGATGAGGTTCAGGATGTGCTCCGGCGGCGGCGCGAGCATCGCGTTGGTCCACTTGGTGACGTGCTGCGCGGTGTTCCAGTAGCGGTCGAAGGTGGCCCGCATCCACTCCTCGTCGAACGGCTTGTCGCCGTGCTCGACGATCGAGGCGAGGTAGGCGGCGGCGCACTTGGACGCCGAGTTGGAGCCCTGCCCGGTGATCGGGTCGTTCGCCACGACCACGTCGGCGACGCCGAGCACCAGGCCGCCGCCCGGCAGGCGCCCGATGGGGTTGCGGACGGTGGGGGCGTAGCGCCCGGCCAGCGTGCCGCCGGCGTCGGTCAGTTCGACCTTGGTGGCCCGCGCGTACTCCCACGGGACGTACCGCTCCATGAGTTCCAGGGTCAGGGAGAGGTGCTCGGCGGGGTCCTTGACGCCGGCGAAGACGTCGAGCGGGCCGCCGGGTATGCCCTCCCAGAAGAGGATGTCGGCGCGGCCGGAGGTGGTCAGGGTCGGCATCACGAACAGCTCGCCGACGCCCGGCACGAGGTTGCAGCGGACCGCTTCCGTGCCCGGGTGCTCGGGACGCGGGCCGAGGCCGTGGACGTAGGCCACGGCGAGCGCGCGCTGCGGCTCGCCGTACGGGGAGCGCTCGGCGTCGCGGGCGAACATCTGCACCAGTTCGCCCTTGCCGGCCGCGACCAGCACCAGGTCGTAGGTGCGGGAGAAGTAGTCGAGGTCGCCGACGGCCGCGCCGTGGATGACCAGCTGCCCGCCGCGCTGGGCGAAGGTCTCCATCCAGCCGGCCATCTTCACGCGCTGGTCCACGGACTGCGCGAACCCGTCGAGCCGGCCCAGCCAGTCGATGGCCCGGGCGGCGGGGCCCTCGGCCCAGGAGCCGGGGGCGGCGACCGAGACGCCGAGTCCTTCGATCTTCGGGGCCTGGGACTCCCAGAAGTTCAGCTGGAGGTCACGCTCGTGCTGCAGGGCGGTGTGGAACATGCACTGCGTGGACATGACCCGGCCGGTGCGGATCTCGTCCGCGGTCCGGTTCGACATCAGGGTGACCTCGTACCCCTGGGACTGCAGGCCGAGGGCGATCTGGAGGCCGGACTGACCGGCTCCGACGACGAGTATCTTCCGCATGCGGGGCTGTCTCCTACTCGGGGGTTTCGTCGAGCGCGTGGCCCACCAGGGCCAGGAGGGTCTCGATCACGGAGATCCGGCGACGCGCGTCCATGATCATGACAGGTATGTGCCGCGGGATGGTCAGGGCCTCCCGCACGTCCTCCGGCTCGAACAGCTCGCTGCCGTCGAAGTGGTTGACGGCGACCACGTACGGCAGTCCGGAGCTCTCGAAGTAGTCCAGGACCGGGAAGCAGTCCTTCAGACGCCGGGTGTCGGCCAGGACGACGGCGCCGATCGCTCCGCGCACGATGTCGTCCCACATGAACCAGAACCGCTGCTGGCCCGGCGTGCCGAACAGGTACAGCACCAGGTCGTCGTCGAGCGTGATGCGACCGAAGTCCATGGCGACGGTGGTGGAGGTCTTGCCCGGCGTGGCGGTGAGGTCGTCGGTGGCCTCGCTCGCCTCGGTCATCAGCGCCTCGGTCTGCAGGGGCGTGATCTCCGAGGCGGAGGTGACCAGCGTGGTCTTGCCCACGCCGAAGCCGCCCGCCACCACGATCTTCGTGGCTATGGGGGCCCGGGTGCGGTCCGTCTCCCAGGCGTGCATGCCCTCGTCGGGCTGCGCGAACGGAGAGGAACCGGAGACGCCGTGAGCGGCGTCAGAGACGACGGAGTCCACTCAGCACCCTTTCCAGCAGAGCGCGGTCGGGGCGGCCCGTGCCGTGGCCGGTCCCCGTGCCGTACACACGGATCTTTCCCTGGTCCGCGAGGTCGCTGAGGAGCACGCGGACCACGCCGAGCGGCATCTTCAGCAGCGCGGCGATCTCGGCCACCGTACGCATCCGGCGGCACAGTTCGACGATGGCCCGCAGCTCCGGCATCACGCGGCTGGAGAGGTGGCCGTTCGTCAGTTCCCTGCGCTCCTCGGCCGCTTCGAGGGCGGCCGTGCTCGCCACGAAGGTCTCCACGAGGAGGACGTGGCCGAAGCGGGTGCGGCCGCCGGTGAGCGAGTAGGGGCGCACCCGGGCGGGTTTGCGGTCGCCGCCGCGCACGGGGAGCTGCTGTTTGGGCGTCCTGCTCATCGGGCGTCCTCCGCCGTCTGCGACTCCTCGAGGGAGGCGCGCAGCTCGCTGCGCAGTTCGGGCGTCAGGACGTGGCCGGCCCGGCCCACGAACAGCGCCATGTGGTAGGCCACCACGCTCATGTCGCAGTCCGCGGAGCCGTGCACGCCGAGCAGCGAGCCGTCGCTGATCGACATGACGAACAGGCTGCCCTCGTCCATGGCGATCATGGTGTGCTTGACCCCGCCGAAGTCCATCAGCTTGGCGGCCCCGACGGTGAGGCTGCCGATGCCGGAGACGATGGTCGCCAGGTCGGCGGCGGATCCGCGCGGGCCGGCCTGCCGGGTCCCTCGGGTCTGCCGGGCTTCCCGGGCCTCCTTGTTGCGGTCCGCGTCGGAGGACAGCAGGAGCAGTCCGTCGGACGAGACGACCGCGACCGACAGGATGCCGGGGACCTCCTCGACGAGGTTGGTCAGCAGCCAGTGCAGGTTTCGTGCCTCGCTGCTCAGTCCGATCAGTCCGAAGGTACTGGGAGCGGTCAACTGCTTGCCTCCTCGACTGTGCCCCCCGTGGCTTCTTCGGATTCAGCTGGTCCAGATGTGCCGGTGGCCGGCGGCCGCTGGTGCGAGGCCGTCTGCTCGGCGATCTCCGCACTGACGTCCCGGTAGCCCGCCTGGGCGCCCTGGCGGAAGCCGCCGAGGCGCCGGCGCAGGGCCTCGGCGTCGACGGAGCCGCTGCGCTGGCGTGGCGCGGTGGCCGGTGCGGTGATCTTCGGCGTGCGCTTGGGGAGGCCCTTGTCGGTGACGCGCTCGTGTTCGGCGCCGGCCTCCGCCGCGGCTTCCCCTCCGGCGGTCTGGTCCCCGGCCGCACCCCCCGTGCGGCCTTCGTGTTCCTGCGCGGCCGGCTCCTGCGGGGCGTCCCCGCCGTCGGCGGCAGCGGATGTGTGCTGCACGTCCTCCGGCTCGCCCTGCGGTATCGGAGCCAGCAGCTCCATCGTGGTCTCCGACGGGGTCTCCGCCGGGATCCGTGTGGGTTCCCCGCCGGCGGGTCGCGCCGTGCCGTCCGGTCCGGTGGTGCCGGCCGGGTCGGGGTGCTCGGCCGCCGTGCCGCGCTCGTCGGCCTCCTGGCGGCGTACGGCCTTCTCCGCCAGGGCGACCAGCGGGTCGCCGCTCTCGGCGCGGCCGTGCAGGACGTTGGAGTTGGCCTCGGCGTCGGCACCCGGCAGGGAGACGGAGTGGGCGGCGCCGGTGACGGGGCCGGAGGCCGGGACGGCGCCCGGGGTGGCCGCCGCCAGCAGGGTGCGGGGCAGGACGACGACCGCCGCGACACCGCCCTGCTTCTGCTCGCGCAGCTGCGCGCGCACGCCGTGGCGGTGGGCGAGGCGGGCGACGACGTACAGGCCGAGGCCCAGGCCGTCCTCGCCCTCCTGGTCGTAGGGCGCCTCCGGGTCGAAGTCGGACAGCCGGGCGTTGAGGCGCTCCATGCGGTCCTCGGTCATGCCGATGCCCTCGTCCTGCACGGAGAGCATGACCTCGCCGTTCTCCAGCAGCCAGCCGGAGATCTCGACGGGCAGGTCGGGCGGGGAGAACGAGGTGGCGTTCTCCAGGAGTTCGGCCAGCAGGTGGGAGAGGTCGTCGGCGGCGAACCCGGCGATGTGGGCGTGCGGCGGCAGGGCGGCGATGCGGACCCGCTCGTAGCGCTCGATCTCGCTGACCGCGGCGCGGACGACGTCCACGAGCGGTACGGGACCGGCCGTGTGCTGGACGTGCTCGGTGCCGGCGAGGACCAGGAGGTTCTCGCTGTGCCGGCGCATGACGGTCGCGAAGTGGTCGAGCTTGAACAGCGTGGACAGGCGGTCCGGGTCCTGCTCGCGCTCCTCCAGGTTCTCGATGACGGCGAGTTGCCGCTCGACCAGGCCCAGGGTGCGCAGCGCGAGGTTGACGAACGTGCCGCCGATGGCGGTGCGCAGCCGCTCCAGCTGGGCCGCGGACTCGGCGAGTTGGCCGCGCAGCTCCTCGCGGGCGTCGGCCATCTTCTGGCGCTGGCCGACGAGGTGCTTGCGGTCGGACTCCAGCGTGGTGATGCGCTCGGTCAGGGCGGCGGCGTGCGCGTGCAGGGCGTTGACGGAGCGGACGACCTGGGCGAACTCGTCGTTGCGGCCGGTGAACTTGACCGGCTCCTCCGCCGCCGGGTCCTCGGCCTCGGCGAGGCGCTTGGAGCCCAGGCGCAGCACGGCGAGCGGCCGGGTGAGGCTGCGGGCCATGCCCGTGGCGACGCCGACGGCGAGCAGCATGAGGGCGCCGAGGAGGGCGACGCGGATCTCCAGCGCGGTGACGTCGTCGTCGCGCAGCGCCTCGAGGTCCTTGGTGCGCCGGTCGTAGAGGGCCGACTCCACGCCGCGCATCAGGTCGACGCGGGCGGACAGGGCGGTGTTCAGCTTCTTGGTACTGGTGGACAGTTCGCGGCCGGAGAGGGCCGGCTGGTCGGTCAGGGCCGCCAGGTACGTGTCGGCGGAGTTGACCTCGGCGCCGGTGACCGTGCTGTCGAAGGAGGTGCGGGCGGCCTTGGGCGCGGTGGCGCGGAAGTCGGCCAGCGCCGCGTCGGAGCGCAGCCGGGCCTGCTGGGCGGCGGCGCTCAGCCGGTCGCGCTGCCGGGTGTCGGCGTCCGAGGAGGTGGAGGTCTGGGTGGGCAGCCCGGTGACCGGGTCGATGACCGTCCCGGTGCTGCGCGGCACGCTCAGCGCGGCGAGCAGCAGCCCGCGGGCCGCGGCGGCCTGCTGCACGGCGGAGTCGAGTTCGGCCAGGGCGTGCCCGCCGGCGCCGGCGCGCGGCGGCGTGCGCTCGGCCAGGTCCTCGGCGAGCCGGTGGAGTTCGGTGATGGCGGCGGAGTACGCCTGGTGCGCCTCCAGGGCGCTGCTCTTGCCGGTGAGCGCGGCGCGGCGCACGGCCGCTATGCCGTCGAGCCCGTCCCGCAGGTCGGCGGGCGTGTCGGTGTCGGCGCGCAACTCCTCGACCTGCCGGTCCACGCGGGCGCTGCGCTGCTCGGAGGGGGCCTTGGACTTGGGGCGGCCGGCCGCGATGTAGGCGGTGACGTCGTCGCGCTCGTCGGCCAGGGAGTGGGCGAGCACGAGGGCGTCCCGCGTCTGCTCGGCGAGCGTCACCAGCCCCTGCGAGTCGTGCAGTTGCCCGGAGGCGGCCAGGACGGCCGGGGTGCCCGCGCCGGCGATGGCCGCGGCGACCACGGCCACGGCCACGATCAGCCGGTTGCGCACGTGGGTGGGGCGGCCCTTGCCGGTGGGGGGCGTCGGCTCGGCGTTCTGCTGGGGGGCCGTCTGCTTGCCTGTGCGACGAGGCCGCGTCTTCTGCACCGGTGCTCGCATTCCTGACTCGTGAACCCTTGGGTCCGGGTGACGCTCCGTCAACTGGCGCGTACTCCCGGTACACTTCCCGACCCTCCCAGCGCCGGTGTGCCACGCACGCGCATCACCTGACCCGCCACCCGAAGGAGTGAACATCGGAGGGGAGTTGAGGGGCAAGTTCCAGCGGCCTGTGCAGCCGCCGCGCGCGGCACGCCGGTTGGACGGCGGCGACGGGCGGTGGCAGTATTCGCCGCCACGCCTTCCCGTTCCACGGCATTACCTCCCAAACAGGGCGTCTGACCTGCCCGGGTGTGTCGGTCCGGCGACCGTTGCCGCCCCCCGGCGAACCGTGTGAAGGCCTCGTGCAGACTGGCCGGATGCGTACGGAACTCGCCTCGGAACCGTCGGACGCGGGCCGCCCGAACGAGGACTTCGCCGCCGTCGGGCTACCGGCCTCGGGACAGGGCGGTTCGGTCGTCGTGCTGGACGGGGTCACACCGCCGAAGGGCGGGACGGGCTGTCTGCATTCCGTTCCCTGGTTCACCGCGCGCCTCGGCGGTGCGCTGACCGAACTGACCGTTTCACTCCCGGATGTTCCCCTGGCCGACGCGCTGTCCCAGGCGATCGCGCGTACCGCCGCGGCCCACGCGGCAACCTGTGACCTTTCTCACCCCCGGACGCCGCAGGCCACGGTGGTCCTGGCCCGCTGGAACCCGGCCGCGGTGGAGTACCTGGTCCTGTCGGACTCGGCCCTCCTGGTGGAGTCGCCGGAGGGGGTGGTGACGCCGGTGCTGGACGACCGGCTGGCCCTGCTGCCCCGTTCGGCCCTGGCGACGGACGCGCTGGTGGACGCGACGCTGCGCAACAAGGAGGGCGGCTTCTTCACCGCGGCGGCCGATCCGTCCGTCGCCGCGCGGGCGGTGACCGGCACCCTGCCCCGCGGCGAGGTGCGCGCCCTGGCCGCCCTCACGGACGGCGCCGGCCGCTGGGTGGAGCTGTTCCGGGAGGGCGACTGGACGGACTGCTTCCGGCTGGTGCGCAAGGAGGGGCCGCGGGCGCTGCTGGACCGCGTGCGGGAGCTGGAGCGCGCGGACGCCGCCCGCACGTTCCTGGGCGGGAGCAAGACGCACGACGACGCGACGGTCGTGTACGCCGAGCTCTAGATCCGCCGCCGGTCGGACGACACCACGACCGCGCCCCGCGGGCGCGGGTGGGGCCCTCCGCTGCGGCGCCGCGCTCCCCCGGCGGCCGCTCCGCGCTCCCCCGCTGCGTCTGCCCGCTCCCGCCGGCTACTTCTCCATGCTGCGGTTGAGCTGGTGCAGCAGGCGGGCCAGTTCGGTGACCTCGCGGGCGTCCCAGTCGGCGAGGCGGCCGGCGTAGCGGGCGCGGCGGGCCTGGCGGACGCGGCGGACCCGGTCGTGCCCCTCCTGGGTGAGGGCGACCAGCCAGGCCCGTCCGTCGGCCGGGTCGGGCTCGCGGGCGACGAGCCCGAGCTCCTCCAAGGCGCGCAGCTGCCGGGACATGGTGGCCTTGCCGACGCCGATGTAGCCGGCGAGCTCGGTGGCCCGCTGCTTGCCGCACTCGTCCAGGCGCACGAGCAGCCCGTACGCGGACGACTCCAGGTCGGGGTGGACCTCGCGGGCCATCTCGCCCTGGTTGGCCCGGGCGCGCCGCAGCAACACGGTCAGCTCGCGCTCCAGCGCGAGGAACGCGGGCTGGTCCACGCCGCGTCCGCCCGTGCCGGCGTCCCGGCGGTCGTCGTCGTTGCCGTCGTCGTGCACGTCAGCCCTGCCTCGGTCGTCGCCCGCTACCTGAATTCTCCGCCGGCCGCGGGCATCGCCGCAGCTCGGCAAGTATTCCGCAGCTCACGGGAGTCGTGCTCACAGGGTCCTCACACGGTGAAGGCCCGGGCCTCCCTCACGGGGCCCGGGCCTTCCCTCATCCGATGACCTCCGTCACGCGGCCACCGGAACCTCGGGCGCCGCACCGTTGGTCGCGGGCGCGAGCGCCAGTTCCAGGACCTGGCGGACGTCGGTGACGGCGTGGACGTCGAGCTTGTCCAGCACCTCCGCCGGGACGTCGTCCAGGTCGGGCTCGTTGCGCTTGGGGATGATCACCGTGGTGACCCCCGCCCGGTGCGCGGCGAGCAGCTTCTGCTTCACACCGCCGATCGGCAGCACCCGCCCGGTGAGCGAGACCTCGCCGGTCATCGCCACGTCCGTGCGGACCAGCCGGCCGGAGAGCAGGGACGCCAGGGCCGTGGTCATCGTGATGCCCGCGCTCGGGCCGTCCTTCGGCACCGCGCCCGCCGGGAAGTGGATGTGCACGCCCCGGTCCTTCAGGTCGGCCACCGGCAGTTCGAGCTCGGCGCCGTGGGAGCGCAGGAAGCTCAGCGCGATCTGCGCGGACTCCTTCATCACGTCGCCCAGCTGACCGGTCAGGGTCAGTCCGGCGGCGCCGGTCTCGGGGTCGGCCAGGGACGCCTCGACGTACAGGACGTCACCGCCCGCGCCCGTCACCGCGAGCCCGGTCGCCACGCCCGGCACGGACGTCCGCCGCTCGGCCGGGTCCTGGGCGGACTCGGGCACGTGGTGCGGGCGGCCGATCAGGTCGCGCAGGTCCTCGTCGCGGACGGTGAAGGGCAGGTCCCGCTCGCCCAGTTCGTGCTGGGCGGCGACCTTGCGCAGCAGCCGCGCGATCGACCGCTCCAGGGTGCGCACGCCCGCCTCGCGGGTGTACTCGCCGGCGAGCTTGCGCAGGGCGCTCTCGTCGATGGTCACCTCGTCGGTGCCCAGTCCGGCCCGCTCCAGCTGGCGCGGGAGCAGGTGGTCGCGGGCGATGACGACCTTCTCGTCCTCGGTGTAGCCGTCCAGGCGGACGATCTCCATGCGGTCGGCCAGGGCCTCGGGGATCGCCTCCAGGACGTTGGCGGTGGCGAGGAAGACCACGTCCGACAGGTCCAGTTCGACCTCCAGGTAGTGGTCCCGGAAGGTGTGGTTCTGCGCCGGGTCGAGCACTTCGAGCAGGGCGGCGGCCGGGTCGCCCCGGAAGTCCGAGCCGACCTTGTCGATCTCGTCGAGGAGCACGACCGGATTCATCGAGCCGGCCTCCTTGATGGCGCGGACGATCCGGCCGGGCAGCGCTCCGACGTAGGTGCGCCGGTGGCCGCGGATCTCGGCCTCGTCGCGCACGCCGCCGAGGGCGACGCGGACGAACTTGCGGCCCATCGCGTGGGCGACGGACTCGCCGAGGCTGGTCTTGCCGACGCCGGGCGGGCCGACGAGCGCGAGCACGGCACCGCCGCGCCGGCCGCCGATGACGCCCAGCCCCCGGTCGTTGCGCCGCTTGCGCACCGCCAGGTACTCGGTGATGCGCTCCTTGACGTCCTCCAGGCCGGAGTGCTCGGCGTCGAGTACGGCCTTGGCGCCCTGGATGTCGTAGGCGTCCTCGGTGCGCTCGTTCCACGGCATCTCCAGGACCGTGTCGAGCCAGGTCCGGATCCACGAGCCCTCGGGCGACTGGTCGGAGGAGCGCTCCAGCTTGTCGACCTCCTTCAGGGCGGCCTCGCGGACCTTCTCGGGCAGGTCGGCGGCCTCGACCCGGGCCCGGTAGTCGTCGGACTCCTCGGCGGGGTCCTTGCCCGCCTCGCCGTTCAGCTCGCGCAGCTCCTTGCGGACGGCTTCGAGCTGGCGCCGCAGCAGGAACTCGCGCTGCTGCTTGTCGACGCCCTCCTGGACGTCCTTGGCGATGGTCTCGGCCACGTCCTGCTCGGCGAGGTGGTCGCGCAGCTGCTGGGTGGCGAGCTTGAGCCGGGCCACCGGGTCGGTGGTCTCCAGCAGTTCGACCTTCTGGTCGGTGGTCAGGAACGGCGAGTAGCCGGAGTTGTCGGCCAGCGCCGAGACGTCGTCGATGGCCTGGACCCGGTCGACGACCTGCCAGGCGCCGCGCTTGCGCAGCCAGGCGGTGGCGAGGGCCTTGTACTCCTTGACCAGCTCGGCGACCTGCCCGGGCACCGGCTCCGGGACGGTCTCGTCGACGCTGGTGCCCTCGACCCAGAGGGCCGCGCCGGGACCCGTGGTCCCCGCACCGATCCTCACCCGCCCCCGGCCGCGGATCAGCGCGCCCGGGTCGCCGTCGGCCAGCCGGCCGACCTGCTCGACGGTGCCGAGGACACCGGTGTTCGCGTACGTGCCGTCGATGCGTGGCACCAGGAGTACCCGGGGCTTTCCGGGTGTTGTGCGGGCAGCGGCCTGAGCGGCCTCCACCGCCGCACGGACCTCGGAATCGCTCAGGTCCAGCGGGACCACCATCCCGGGCAGCACGACCTCTCCGTCGAGCGGCAGCACGGGCAGGGTGAGCGGTGTGAACGCCGTGGACTCAGCAGCCATGATCTCCCCTTCGGCAGTCAAGTTGAGCTATGCCGACTCAATGCTCGGGCGCGGCCGAATGTTCCCCCGCCCCTGTTCGCTGTCAGCGATCACCTCTCACGCGGCGGATCGCCGGGCCCCTAAGGTGCTCCCAGTAATAGGTGAAGAACCAATTCGGTTGTTACGGGGGATGGCATGGACGGAACCGTGCGGGCGTGGGTGGACGGCTGGGTGGTGTCGCGCGGGGCGGCCCCGCCCGCGGCCGAGCCGTGGGGCTGGACGATCGACGTGGGGATGTACGGGCACGTCACCCGGCACGTCCTCGGCGCCAGGGGAGACGCCGTGGACGAGACGACGGTCCGCAAGGTGGCGGGCGCGGTGACCGGGCACGGGGTGTGGCTCAAGGTCTTCCGGGACCCGGCGGTGGTCTCCGGCTGGCTCGGCGGCGACTGGTGGATCGACCCGGAGACCGGCTGGCTGATGACCCTGCCGCTGACCGAGGAGGACGTCCCGCGGGTTCCCGACGGCTACCGGCTGCGCACCTGGTCGCGCGGCGGGGTGACGCGGCTGATGGTGGCCGCGCCCGACGGGTCCCTCGCGGCGCGCGGCCAGATCGCCCCGACGGGCGGCACCGCCGTCGTCGACCAGATCGAGACGGCCGCCGCGCACCGCCGCAGGGGCCTGGGCAGCCTCGTGATGCGGACGCTGCAGCAGATCGCGGTCCGGCACGGCGCGCACACCGGCGTCCTGGCCGGCACACCCGCGGGCCGCGGGCTCTACGAGGCGCTGGGCTGGACGGTCGCCGCCCCGCTGACCAGCGCCCGGTACGGCCCGCCGCCCTCCGCTCAGGCTTGAGGAGCCCCCCGCCGGGCACCGGCCGGGAGCCGCCGGGCGGCGTGCCACCGGCGCACCGCCGGCCAGGTCGCCATCCCGACGAGCAGGGCGATCAGGTGCCCCCATCCGGTCATCGGGTCGGTGAAGGCGAGCAGGTCCTCGAGGAGGGCGCCGCAGGCGGCGGTCAGCAGCGGCAGGCGCAGCCACAGCGGCAGCAGCCCGGCCAGGGCGCCGCAGGCGGCGGCGGCACCGAAGCTGACGCCGTAGTCGAGGCGGTGCAGGGAGGAGCCGGGGAGGCCCCCGGCCAGCACCGCGAGGCCCACCGGCACCTCGGTCGCCAGGGTGGCCACGACGTGCCCCAGCAGGAAGACGCCGGCCGTGCGCAGCCCGCCGACCCGCCGCTCCAGCGCCGTCAGCACCAGGACGAAGCCGGCGGTGAACGGCGACGCCACCCCGCCGGCGACCCACAGCGCGCTGCCGACCAGCACCAGCTCCGGGGTGCGCACCAGGTGGGCCACGTCGGTGCTGGAGCCCTGGAGCAGCGCGTGCACCAGGGCGGGATCGGCCCGCTCGGCGATCAGCGCGGTCGCGCAGAGCACGGCGGTGTACCAGAAGGTGAAGGGCGTCCCGGCGGGCGTGGGCAGCAGCCGCCAGGGCCGCATGCCGCGCGCCGCGGACCGGCGCCTGCCCGCCACCGGGGTCCCGCGCGAGCCCGCGGCCGGCGCCGCCTCCCCCGCGCCGGCCTCGGGGCGCACGCCGCCGTCCGGGTGCCCGCGCGTGCGCCGCTGGCGCGGCACTCCGTCGAGCGGCGGGGGCGCGTCGCCCGCGGGCGCGTCGTCCGGCACCCGTGAGCCCGCCCCGCCGCACGGCTCGGGCACCTCACCCGTCGCAGAAGCGGGCGCCGAGGACGGGGTCGTCCCGTCCGGCGGCGGTGCGGTGCGTTCCAGCACGGGCGCTCCTTCCCTCGTCCCGGGCCTGCGCCCCACCCGTTCCGCCGTCCGTGACGGGCGCGGCGCGAGAGCCGCTTCCCGCAGCAGCCCGTCGCGTCCCCCCGGTAATTCCCCGCCGCACGCGCCCCAGACCTGCCAGGATGATCCGATGCCCACCTTCCACGACACGCCAGAAGTACTGGACCGGCGCGAGGGCCCGCACGGCGAGGTCGTGCTGCGACGGCACGGCGGCCGGCTGGAGATCATCGCCAACGGCACCTTCCTGATGGACACCTCCGACGGCCGTTCGGAGCGGCTGCTGGTCGACGCGGCGCTGGCCGCCCTGCCCGGCCGCGACCACCCCGACGTGCTGATCGGCGGGCTCGGCGTCGGCTTCTCCCTCGCCCACGCCGCGGCGGACCCGCGCTGGGGACGGATCACGGTGGTGGAGCGCGAGCACGCGATCGTCGAGTGGCACCGCTCCGGCCCGCTCGGGGCCCTGTCCGCCGAGGCCCTCGCCGACCCGCGCACCGACGTCGTCGAAGCGGACCTCGTGGCGCACCTCCATGAGACATCCGCCACGTACGACGCCCTGTGCCTCGACATCGACAACGGGCCCGACTGGACCGTCACGGAGGACAACGGCGCGCTCTACGGGAAGGCCGGACTGGCGGCCTGCACCCGGGTGTTGAGGCCCGGCGGAGTGCTCGCGGTGTGGTCCGCGCAGCCGTCCCCGGAATTCGAGGGAACCTTGCGGAATGCCGGGTTCCAGCAGGTGCGTACCGAAGAGATCCCCGTTGCCCGGGGCGTTCCGGACGTCGTCCACCTCGGCATCCGCCCTGGATAGCAAAGGCGTACCGCATCCCCGTACGCTGCTCCCCGGGCGCCGATCATTCAAGCGTCAATCGCAACCATGCGCAGGCACAGCCAGTCAGAAGGAATCACCCCACTGATTCCGGAAAGCACACCCCAGGGGCGGGCGATGGAGCAGACACACACCTCCCACAACGGTTCGGCGACGGCTGCACCCGGCGCGCAGCGCCGGGTTCTCGTCGTCGAGGACGACGCCACGATCGTGGATGCCATCGCGACCCGTCTGCGAGCCGAGGGATTCCTCGTGCAAACCGCCGGCGACGGTCCGTCCGCGGTCGACACGGCCGAGGCATGGCAGCCCGACCTGCTGATCCTCGACATCATGCTGCCCGGCTTCGACGGCCTGGAGGTCTGCCGTCGCGTGCAGGCCGCCCGCCCGGTGCCGGTGCTGATGCTGACCGCGCGGGACGACGAGACCGACATGCTGGTCGGGCTCGGCGTCGGCGCCGACGACTACATGACCAAGCCGTTCTCGATGCGGGAACTGGCGGCGCGCGTGCACGTGCTGCTGCGCCGGGTGGAACGGGCCGCCATCGCGGCGGCCACCCCCCGCTCCGGCATCCTGCGCCTGGGCGAGCTGGAGATCGACCACGCCCAGCGCCGGGTGCGGGTGCGCAGTGAGGACGTCCACCTGACGCCCACCGAATTCGACCTGCTGGTGTGCCTGGCGAACACCCCCCGCGCGGTCCTCTCGCGCGAGCAGCTGCTGGCCGAGGTCTGGGACTGGGCGGACGCGTCCGGCACCCGCACGGTCGACAGCCACATCAAGGCGCTGCGCCGGAAGATCGGCGCGGAGCGGATCCGCACGGTGCACGGCGTGGGCTACGCCCTGGAGACCCCGACGCCATGAGCCGCGGGCCGGCCGCACGGAGGAACCCCCGGGAGCCGGAGCCCTGGGGCAGGGTGAGCCCGTTCTCGATCAAGACGAAGCTGGGCGCGCTGGTCGTCATCTCGGTCCTGATCACCACGGGTCTGTCGGTGATCGCGGTGCACACCAAGACCGAACTGCGCTTCATCACGGTCTTCTCGATGATCGCCACGCTGCTCATCACGCAGTTCGTGGCCCATTCGCTCACCGCGCCCCTGGACGAGATGACGGCGGTGGCCCGCTCCATCTCCCAGGGCGACTACACCCGCCGCACGCGGGAGAACCGCCGTGACGAGCTCGGCGACCTGGCCGTGACGATCAACGCCATGGCCGACGAGCTTGAGGCGCAGGACAGCCAGCGCAAGGAGCTGGTGGCGAACGTCTCGCACGAGCTGCGCACCCCCATCGCGGGGCTGCGCGCGGTGCTGGAGAACATCGTCGACGGCGTCACGCAGGCCGACCCGGAGACCATGCGCACGGCGCTGAAGCAGACCGAGCGGCTCGGCCGGCTGGTGGAGACGCTGCTGGACCTGTCCCGCCTGGACAACGGCGTGGTGCCGCTGAAGAAGCGGCGGTTCGAGGTGTGGCCGTATCTGTCCGGCGTACTGAAGGAGGCCAACATGGTCGCCTCGGTGCGCGCCGGCATCGCCACCGGCTCGGGCAGCCACACCCGCACGGACGTCCATCTGCACCTCGACGTCCATCCGCCGGAGCTGACCGCGCACGCGGACCCGGAGCGCATCCACCAGGTCGTCGCCAACCTCATCGACAACGCGGTCAAGCACAGTCCGCCGCACGGCCGGGTGACGGTCAAGGCGCGGCGCGGGGCGCTGCCGGAGTCCCTGGAGCTGGAGGTCCTGGACGAGGGCCCCGGCATCCCCAAGTCGGAGTGGCACCGCGTCTTCGAGCGGTTCAACCGCGGCAGCGCCAAGCGCACGCAGGGGCCGGGCAGCGACGGGGGCACGGGGCTGGGGCTGGCGATCGCCCGCTGGGCGGTCGATCTGCACGGCGGCCGGATAGGAGTGGCCGAATCCGAGCGGGGTTGCCGGATTCTTGTCACCCTTCCGGGAGTTACCTCAACGCCAAGTTGACGTAAAGTTCGAACCGGAGTCACAAGATCCACGAGCGTCCGCGCTGACGGACACGTGTGATCAGGCACAGGCCCGCGCCGACGGCGCGCCAGGCCCCGCTCCACCCTTGCCTGCTGTAGCGGAACCACGCTTGTTTCCCGCCATTTCAAGCCCCGAAACACGCTTGAAGATGTGACTTGCACGACGTTGAACGGGCCCGGCCTGACCTTCGCCGTCGGGGAGGCGTAGCCTTGATTCCCGCTGTCCATCATCTTGTGAAGCGGAAGAGGGCGGTTGCCGCCGTGTCGCCACAGTCCCCCAGTAACTCGAGCATCTCGACCGACACCGACCAAGCGGGCAAGAACCCTGCTGCGTCGTTCGGTGCCAACGAGTGGCTCGTCGACGAGATCTATCAGCAGTACCTCCAGGACCCCAATTCGGTAGACCGAGCCTGGTGGGACTTCTTCGCCGACTACAAGCCGGGCGCCGCTGGCGCCCCGGCTCCGGCGGGTACCGCGGCCGCGGGGGCCGCGGGGACCACCACCACCGCTCAGCAGGCGGCCCCGGCCGCTCCCGCCCAGGCCCCCGCGCCCGCGGCCGAGAGGACCGACAAGCCCGCCGCCGCTCCGGCCCCCGCCCAGGCGCAGGCCCCGGCCCAGCCGAAGCCCGCCGCCCAGGCCCCGGCCGCCGCTCCCGCGAAGGCCGCTCCGGCCCCCGCGAAGCCGGCCGCCGCCAAGCAGGCCGCCCCGGCGAAGAAGGCGGAGCCCGCCGCCGGGGCCCCCGCTGGCCCCGAGCAGGTCGTGCTGCGCGGCCCGGCCGCCGCGGTCGCGAAGAACATGAACGCCTCCCTGGAGGTGCCCACGGCCACGTCCGTGCGCGCGGTCCCGGTGAAGCTGCTGTTCGACAACCGCATCGTCATCAACAACCACCTGAAGCGGGCCCGGGGCGGGAAGATCTCCTTCACGCACCTGATCGGCTACGCGATGGTGCAGGCCATCAAGGCCATGCCGTCGATGAACTACTCCTACGCGGAGAAGGACGGCAAGCCGACCCTGGTCAAGCCGGAGCACATCAACTTCGGCCTCGCCATCGACCTGGTCAAGCCCAACGGCGACCGCCAGCTCGTGGTCGCGGGCATCAAGAAGGCCGAGACGCTGAACTTCTTCGAGTTCTGGCAGGCCTACGAGGACATCGTCCGCCGCGCCCGCGACGGCAAGCTGGGCATGGACGACTTCACCGGTGTGACGGTCTCCCTGACCAACCCCGGTGGCCTCGGCACCGTCCACTCCGTGCCGCGCCTGATGCCCGGCCAGTCCGTGATCATGGGCGTCGGCTCCATGGACTACCCCGCGGAGTTCCAGGGCACCTCCCAGGACACCCTGAACAAGCTCGGCATCTCGAAGGTCATGACGCTCACGTCGACCTACGACCACCGGGTCATCCAGGGCGCGGCCTCCGGCGAGTTCCTGCGGATCGTCGCCAACCTCCTCCTCGGCGAGAACGGCTTCTACGACGACGTCTTCGAGGCGCTGCGCATCCCCTACGAGCCGGTCCGCTGGCTCAAGGACATCGACGCCAGCCACGACGACGACGTCACCAAGGCCGCCCGCGTCTTCGAGCTGATCCACTCCTACCGGGTCCGCGGCCACGTCATGGCCGACACCGACCCGCTGGAGTACCAGCAGCGCAAGCACCCCGACCTGGACATCACCGAGCACGGCCTGACGCTCTGGGACCTGGAGCGGGAGTTCGCCGTCGGCGGCTTCGCCGGCAAGTCGATGATGAAGCTGCGCGACATCCTCGGCGTCCTGCGCGACTCGTACTGCCGCACCACCGGCATCGAGTTCATGCACATCCAGGACCCGAAGCAGCGCAAGTGGATCCAGGACCGCGTGGAGCGCCCGCACTCCAAGCCGGAGCGCGAGGAGCAGCTGCGCATCCTGCGCCGGCTGAACGCGGCCGAGGCGTTCGAGACGTTCCTGCAGACCAAGTACGTCGGCCAGAAGCGCTTCTCGCTGGAGGGCGGCGAGTCCGTCATCCCGCTGCTGGACGCGGTCCTCGACAGCGCCGCGGAGTCCCGCCTGGACGAGGTCGTCATCGGCATGGCCCACCGCGGCCGCCTGAACGTCCTGGCGAACATCGTCGGCAAGTCGTACGCCCAGATCTTCCGCGAGTTCGAGGGCAACCTCGACCCGAAGTCGATGCACGGCTCCGGTGACGTGAAGTACCACCTGGGCGCCGAGGGCACCTTCACCGGTCTCGACGGCGAGCAGATCAAGGTCTCCCTAGTCGCGAACCCCTCGCACCTGGAGGCGGTGGACCCGGTCCTGGAGGGCGTCTCGCGCGCCAAGCAGGACATCATCAACAAGGGCGGCACCGACTTCACGGTCCTGCCGGTGGCGATCCACGGCGACGCGGCCTTCGCGGGCCAGGGCGTGGTGGCCGAGACCCTGAACATGTCGCAGCTGCGCGGCTACCGCACCGGCGGCACGGTCCACATCGTCATCAACAACCAGGTCGGCTTCACCGCGGCCCCCGAGTCCTCGCGCTCCTCCATGTACGCGACGGACGTGGCCCGCATGATCGAGGCCCCGATCTTCCACGTGAACGGCGACGACCCGGAGGCCGTGGTCCGCGTCGCGCGGCTCGCCTTCGAGTTCCGCCAGGCGTTCAACAAGGACGTGGTGATCGACCTCATCTGCTACCGCCGCCGCGGTCACAACGAGTCGGACAACCCGGCCTTCACCCAGCCGCTGATGTACGACCTGATCGACAAGAAGCGCTCGGTGCGCAAGCTCTACACCGAGTCCCTGATCGGTCGCGGCGACATCACCCTGGAAGAGGCCGAGCAGGCGCTGCAGGACTACCAGGGCCAGCTGGAGAAGGTCTTCACCGAGGTCCGCGAGGCCACCTCGCAGCCGAACACGGTGGAGACCTCCGACCCGCAGGCCGAGTTCCCGGTCGCCGTGAACACCGCGGTGACCACGGAGGTCGTCAAGCGGATCGCCGAGTCCCAGGTCAACATCCCCGACCACATCACCGTCCACCCGCGTCTGCTGCCGCAGCTGCAGCGCCGGGCGGCGATGGTCGAGGACGGCACCATCGACTGGGGCATGGGCGAGACGCTCGCGATCGGCTCCCTCCTGCTGGAGGGCGTCCCGGTCCGCCTGGCCGGCCAGGACTCGCAGCGCGGTACGTTCGGCCAGCGCCACGCGGTCATCATCGACCGCAGCACGGGCGAGGAGTACACGCCGCTGCAGTACCTCTCCGAGGACCAGGCGCGGCTCAACGTCTACAACTCCCTGCTCTCCGAGTACGCGGCGATGGGCTTCGAGTACGGCTACTCGCTGGCCCGCCCCGAGGCGCTCGTGATGTGGGAGGCGCAGTTCGGCGACTTCGTCAACGGCGCCCAGACGGTCGTGGACGAGTTCATCTCCTCCGCCGAGCAGAAGTGGGCCCAGACCTCCGGTGTCGTCCTGCTGCTGCCGCACGGCTACGAGGGCCAGGGCCCGGACCACTCCTCGGCCCGCCCCGAGCGCTTCCTGCAGATGTGCGCGCAGAACAACATGACGGTCGCCATGCCGACGTCGCCGTCGAACTACTTCCACCTCCTGCGGTGGCAGGTGCACAACCCGCACCACAAGCCGCTGGTGGTCTTCACGCCCAAGTCGATGCTGCGCCTGAAGGCGGCGGCGGCCAAGGCGGAGGAGTTCACGACGGGCCAGTTCCAGCCGGTCATCGGCGACGCCTCGGTCGACCCGGCCGCGGTGAAGAAGGTCGTCTTCTGCGCCGGCAAGGTCTACTACGACCTGGAGGCCGAGCGTCAGAAGCGCGGTGTGACGGACACGGCGATCATCCGCATCGAGCGCCTGTACCCGCTGCCGGGCACCGAGCTCCAGGCGGAGATCAAGAAGTACCCGAACGCCGAGAAGTACCTGTGGGCCCAGGAGGAGCCGGCGAACCAGGGTGCCTGGCCGTTCATCGCGCTCAACCTGATCGACCACCTGGACCTGGCGGTCGGCGCCGAGGTGCCGCACGGCGAGCGCCTGCGCCGCATCTCGCGCCCGCACTCCTCGTCCCCGGCCGTGGGTTCCGCCAAGCGGCACCAGGCCGAGCAGGAGCAGTTGGTGCGTGAGGTGTTCGAGGCGTAGCCCTCGCGCCGCGTCGCACGTCACCGGGCCGCATCCCCGTCGGGGGGTGCGGCCCGGCCGCATATCCTGGACGGCATGTACTTCACGGACCGTGGCATCGAGGAACTGGAGAAGCGGCGCGGCGAGGAGGAAGTCACCTTCGAGTGGCTGGCCGAGCAGCTGCGCACGTTCGTGGACCTCAACCCCGACTTCGAGGTCCCGGTCGAACGCCTGGCGACCTGGCTGGCCCGGCTGGACGACGAGGACGACGAGTAGCGGCCACGACCGGCGACGAAGAGCAGCCCGAGGGTCCGTGAGGCGCCGCCCGCCCCGCCTCGCCGCCCGAGTCCGGCACCGCACCCACGCGCGACGCCCTCCGGGCCCTGTCGCCGCCCGCGACCACCGCCTCAGTCGCGCGGATGGGTGACGGTGTAGGCCAGACCCACCGTGCCGTGCGCGAGGAGCAGTGCGCCGGCCGTGATCCAGCCCCAGCGCCCGCCGTGCCGGCGCAGGCCCCAGACCAGCAGGGGCACGCCCGCCGCCATCTGGGCCAGGGCCGCGGCAGGGGCTCCGGGGGCGCCGGTCCAGGGCAGCAAGGGACCCAGGCGGCTGTGCCCGACGGTTCCGTGCTCCCTCACCGCCTCCCGCAGGCCGGGCCGCTCGACGGGCCGGCTGTCCGGCTGGAGCGCGACGGCTTCGCGGAGGCGGTCGGCGGGCAGGCCGGGCACGAGTTCCGGGGGCATCGAGACGCCCACGCGCGCGAGGACCGCCAGCAGGCCGCGCAGCCGGGCGCGGGCGTCGGCCGCCGCGTCGGGTTCGCTCAGCCGGTCGAGGGCCTGGACGTCCAGGACGGGATCGAGCCCCACCCGGGCGGCGAAGGTCCGCATCGCCTCGTCCTCCCCCGCCGGGACGCCGCTGGAGAGCCAGACGAAGCCGACCGGGCGGCGGAACCCGGACGCCAGCGTGAAACCCGCGTGGTCCGCGTCCCACCACAGCGCGAGAACGGGCCAGGGCGCGCCGACGGCGAGGGCGCCGGCCCAGCCGGTGACCACCCGGTCGACCGGCTCTCCGCCCTCCCGCCAGGGACCGCCCTCGGGGACCAGCACGCTCCATCCCTCCCCCGCGCGCGTGAGTTGCATGGGTTCGCGCAGCAGCGGGGCCACGGCGGCGACGGCCCCGGGCGCCGCCCGGCACAGCAGCAGCGCACCGGAGGCGGGGTCCGCAGGGGCGGCATCCGTCGGCATGGTCACACGTTAGGGCGATTCGCCCGATGATGAGCACTTATGACCACCGCCGGTCCGCAGAACGGGTGTCTTGACTTTGCCTGTCCGCGATATATCGTGAATGCGAGAGGACGCGATATGGCGCGTCGGATCAGGGAGGTCTGCCATGTCCGAGTGGTCCGTCACGGAGCCGGTGAAGCTCGCCTTCGACGAGCCCGTGCGCGATCTTCACGTGCGCCTGGTCAACGGCACGGTGAACGTGGTGGGCACCGACGAGGGTTCCGCCCGGCTGGAGGTCTCCGCAATCGAGGGACCACCCCTGGTGGTCACCCAGCAGGACGGCGTCCTCACCGTGGCGTACGAGGACCTGCCCTGGAAGGGCTTCCTGAAGTGGCTGGACCGCAAGGGCTGGCAGCGCAGCGCGGTGGTCTCCCTGGCCGTCCCGGCGGGCACCCGCGTCGAGGTGGGGGTGGTCGGCGCGGCGGCGGTGATCTCCGGCATCCGGGGCCCGTCGGTGGTCAGGGGCGTCACCGGCGACACGACGCTGGTGGGCCTGTCCGGCCCGGTCCGCGCCGACACGGTCTCCGGCAGCCTGGAGGCGCAGGACGTGACGGGCGAGCTCCGGTTCCAATCCGTCTCCGGCGACCTCACCGTGGTCGAGGGTTCCGGCCCCTCCGTGCGGGCCGACTCGGTCAGCGGCTCCATGATCGTCGACCTCGACCCGGACGGCCCGACGGATGTCCGGCTGACCAGCGTCTCGGGCGAGATCGCCATGCGCCTGCCGTACCCGGCGGACGCGGAGGTCGAGGCGAACACGGCCAGCGGTGCCATCTCCAACGCCTTCGAGGGCCTGCGGGTCTACGGGCAGTGGGGCGCGCACAAGATCGCCGGGAGGCTCGGCGCGGGCACCGGCCGGCTGCGGGCGACCACCGTCTCCGGCTCCATCGCCCTGCTGCGCCGCCCGGCCCGGGAGGACGAGGACACCGGCCCCGCCGACGCCCGGCCCGGCACCCCGTCCGCCGACCCGCGGG
Organism: Streptomyces sp. NPDC003456; assembly: GCF_042878735.1. Taxonomy (NCBI): domain Bacteria; kingdom Bacillati; phylum Actinomycetota; class Actinomycetes; order Kitasatosporales; family Streptomycetaceae; genus Streptomyces; species Streptomyces sp. NPDC003456. The sequence continues at coordinate 639,099 of NZ_JBIAOK010000004.1, read as the reverse complement.
GCGGCCCGCCCGACGGCTCGGGAGACAATTCCGTCTCCGGCCGGGACACCGGCGCCGACGGCGCCCCGGCCGACGGCTCGACCGACAAGAAGGTGCTCTGACATGCCTCCCGTCTTCGCCCACGGCCGCCTCCGCCTCTACCTGCTGAAGCTGCTCGACGAGGCCCCGCGCCACGGCTACGAGGTGATCCGCCTCCTCGAGGAGCGCTTCCAGGGGCTGTACGCGCCGTCGGCGGGCACGGTGTACCCCCGGCTGGCCAAGCTGGAGGCCGAGGGCCTGGTCACCCACACCACCGAGGGCGGCCGCAAGGTCTACTCGATCACGGACGCGGGCCGCGCCGAACTGGCCGACCGCAGCGGTGAACTCGCCGATCTGGAGCTGGAGATCCGCGAGTCGGTCGCGGAGCTGGCCGCCGAGATCCAGGCCGACGTGCGCGGAGCCGCGGGGGACCTGCGCCGCGAGATGCGCGCGGCGGCGACGGAGGCCCGCCGGGGCCCCTCCGGCAGCGGGGCGGAGGGCGGCGCCTCCCCCGGCGACGCCCCGCCCTTCGGCGACAAGGAGGCCTGGCGCATCGCCAAGGAGGAGATGCGCCGCGCCCGGCAGGAGTGGAAGGAGCAGGCCCGGCGCGCCAAGGACGAGAGCCGCCGGGCCCGCGAGGACGCCCAGCGGGCCCGCCGCCAGGCGAAGGAGGCCCAGGAGCAGGCACGCGCCCAGGCCCAGGAGCAGATGCAGCGCATCACCCGCCGGGTCCAGGAGCAGGTGCAGGACCGCTTCGCCCGCGGCGACTGGCCCGCGGGACTGCGCGAGGGCCTGAGCGAACTGGTCAAGGAGATGGGCGAGTTCGGCAAGGACTACGGCAAGGACTTCGGCTTCGACTGGTCCGGCACGGGCCGGACGGGCCCGACGGCCCCGGACCCGACGCCCGCACCCTCCGCACAGTCCGCACCCTCCGCGGAGGACTTCCCGGCCGCCTACGAGCCGGCCTGGGCCCATGAGGACACCGCGGACTCCACCGGTGACCCGGCCCGGGACCTGGACCGGCTGCTGGACCGTTTCCGGGACGACATCCGGGACGCCGCCCGGGACAACGGCGTGACTCCCGACCAGTTGCGGGACGCCCGCCGCCACCTGTCGACGGCGGCGGCCCACATAGGGGCGCTCCTGCGCACCCCGAAGAAGTAGCCACCCGACGCCCGGCAGAAGGCCACCAGCGCCCGCCGCCCGATGCCCGCCGCCCGGATCCCACCACCACCGCCACCGGCGACTGTCGCCCGGCGCCCGCCGGTCAGCCGGCCTTGGCCTCGCCACCCGGTCCGTACAGCACCCGCACCAGGGACTCGTACGTCACCCCGTGGTCGGCGAGGACCTCGGCCGGCACGCCGGGCCGGGCGGTCAGGGCCAGCAGGATGTGCTCGTCGCCGATGTGCCGGTCGCGCTGGGCCAGGGCGGCCCGCAGGGAGCGTTCGAGCACGTCCTTGGCGCCCCGCCCGAAGGAGGGGCGCCCGGCGGACCACCAGCGCTTGTCCTTGGTGTCACCGGACATCGCCCCGACGCCGTGCAGGTCCTCCACCCGGGCGACGATCTCCGTCACGTCGATCCCCAGCCCGGCGAGTGCGTCGCTCTCGGCCCGGGACAGCCCGGCCCGCCGCCGCGCCTGTCTCAGCGCCTCGCGCACGGGCTCCCGGTCCTCCCCGAGGCCCAGCGCCGCGAGCGCGAACGACCCGCGACTGCCCTGCCGGTCGAGCAGGGCCAGCAGCAGATGCTCCGGCCCCACGCTCCGCCCGCCCTCCACATGGGCGAAGGCGCCCTTCACCACGTCCCGTGCGTCCTTGGTGAACCGCTCGAACATCAATGCCTCCCGTACTTCTTGTGCACGGCCTGCCTGCTCACGCCGAGCTCGGTGGCGATCTCCTGCCACGACCAGCCCTGGTGGCGCGCGTTGCGCACCTGCACGGCCTCCAACTGCTCCAGCAGCCGGCGCAGGGCGGCGACGGCCCGCAGGCCGATCCGCGGGTCCCGGTCGCCGGCCCGCTCGGCCAGATCGGTTGCTTCGGTCATGACGTCAACTTACGTTGACATCGCCCGACCCGTCAACCCCGGTTGACATGCGAAACGGCCGGCCCGTTCCCGGGCCGGCCGTCGAGCAGCGCGCCTGCGCGCAGGTGTCGCTCAGGGGTTGGTCAGCACGACCTTTCCGAACTGCTCACCCGCGGCCAGCCGCTCGAAGCCCTCACGGGCGCGGTCCAGGGGAAGCACCTCGTCGATGACGGGCCGCACACCCGTGGCGGCGCAGAAGGACAGCAGGTCCTCCAGCTCGTCCTTGGTGCCCATCGTGGAGCCGACGACCTTCAGCTCCAGGAAGAAGATCCGCGTCAGTTCGGCGTGCGGGGGCCGGTCGCCGCTCGTGGCCCCGGAGATGACGAGGGTGCCCCCCGGCCTCAGCGACTTCACCGAGTGCGACCAGGTGGCGGCGCCCACCGTCTCGATCACGGCGTCGACCCGCTGGGGCAGCCGCGCGCCCGACTCCAGCGCCTCCACGGCCCCCAGCTCCAGGGCCCGCTTGCGCCGGGCCTCGTCCCGGCTGGTGGCGAACACCTTCAGGCCGGCGGCCTTGCCCAGCACGATGGCGGCCGTGGCGACACCGCCGCCGGCGCCCTGCACGAGCACGGAGTCGCCGGGCCGGACGCCCGCGTTGGTGAACAGCATCCGATAGGCGGTCAGCCAGGCCGTCGGCAGACAGGCGGCCTCCTCGAAGGAGAGCCCCTTCGGCTTCGGCAGGATGTTCCAGGTCGGCACGGAGACCTGCTCGGCGAACGTCCCCTGGTAGCGCTCGGTGAGGATGGAACGGGGCTCCTTCGGGCCGACCCCGTGCCCGCTCTGTCCGATGACGGAGTGCAGGACGACCTCGTTGCCGTCCTCGTCGACACCGGCGGCGTCGCAGCCGAGGATCATCGGCAGTTTGTCCTCGGCGAGGCCCACCCCGCGCAGGGACCAGAGGTCGTGGTGGTTGAGGGAGGCGGCCTTGACGGTGACGGTGCTCCAGCCGGGACGGGCCTCGGGGGCCGGACGCTCCCCCAACTCCAGGCCGGAGAGCGGCTGGTCGCGGTCGATTCGGGCGGCGTAGACGGCGAACATGACCTTGACGATAGGTTCCCCGCCGCGGTGAAGGAACCACGTGCCCCTGTGAGACACACCCTCTTGCCAGGAGGGCCTGGGCGGTGTCCCGGAGCCGCCGCGGCGGGACCCGCACGCGCCGCCCGTGAAGGTGCGGGGTTCCCGGGTCCGCAGCGGCCGGACGCCGACGGGACAGGGCCGGGCCGGCGCACCACCGGCCCGCTCCACCCGTTCAGCCGTACCGCCCGGCAAAGAAATGACCCCGTCCGCATCCGGACGGGGTCACCTCACGGCACGGTCGGCGCTGTCAGCGCCGGGCCACGCCCTCCGCCCGGGCCGCCGCCGCGACCGCCGCGGTCACGGCCGGCGCGACGCGCTCGTCGAAGGGCGACGGGATCACGTAGTCGGGGGCGAGGTCGTCCCCGACCACGGCGGCCAGCGCCTCGGCGGCGGCCAGCTTCATCCCCTCGGTGATCCGGGACGCGCGCACCTGCAGGGCGCCCGCGAAGATCCCCGGGAACGCGAGGACGTTGTTGATCTGGTTCGGGAAGTCCGACCGCCCGGTGGCGACGACCGCCGCGTACTTGTGCGCGACCTCGGGGTGGACTTCGGGGTTCGGGTTGGCCATGGCGAAGACGAAGGCGCCCTCGGCCATCGTGGCGACCGCGGACTCCGGGACGGTCCCGCCGGAGACGCCGATGAAGACGTCCGCACCGGCCAGCGCCGACTCCAGCGACCCGGTGAGCCCGGCCTTGTTCGTGAACCCGGCCAGCTCCCGCTTCACCGCGGTGAGGTCCTCGCGGTCCGCCGACACGACGCCCTTGCGGTCGGCCACCGCGACGTCCCCGATGCCGGCCTCGACCAGCATCTTCGCGATCGCGACACCGGCCGCGCCGGCGCCGGAGATGACGGCCCGCAGGTCGCCCACCGCCCGCCCGCTCAGCCGCGCGGCGTTGCGCAGGGCGGCGAGGGTCACGACCGCCGTGCCGTGCTGGTCGTCGTGGAAGACCGGGATGTCCAGCCGCTCCTGCAGCTTCCGCTCGATCTCGAAGCACCGGGGCGCCGAGATGTCCTCCAGGTTGACTCCGCCGAACGAGGGCGCGAGCCGCACCACCGTCTCGACGATCTCGTCGACGTCCGTGCAGTTCAGCGCGATCGGAACGGCGTCCACACCGCCGAACTGCTTGAACAGGATGGCCTTGCCCTCCATCACCGGGAGGGAGGCCTCGGGCCCGATGTCACCGAGCCCCAGAACGGCCGTACCGTCCGTCACGACGGCCACGACCGACGACTTCCACGTGTAGTCGTGCACGAGCTCCGGCTGCTCCGCGATCGCGCTGCACACCTTCGCGACGCCGGGCGTGTACGCCAGGGACAGGTCGTCCTTGTCGCGGACCGGCACCGTGGCCTGCACGGCCATCTTGCCGCCGCGGTGCAGCGCGAACGCCGGATCGAAGGAGTCGAGGGGCTCCGCACCGCCCTCGGGATCCGTATCGCCGGTCTTGCTCTCGCTGCGAGGATTGACGATCTCCGCTGCCACTTTCTTTTACCCCTTAAATCTTCATTGGTTTGAGGGTTGCCACTCCTGGTGAGGGGTGGGCGGGACCGCGTACCGCCGTGGTGGTGCTCTGTACGTGTGACGTACGGGCGCGCACGCGACGGGCGCGCCGCACACGCGCCCTGAGCCCCGGATGAGGGGTGTAAAGACCCTTCTTACCGGACGGAAGGCATCTGGGACGAGTCCATAACGCCAAGGTCACATGACGGTGCCCTGACTCTTCGTCCAATATCGGTACAAGGCCTGGACGAACCGTGGAGAACCACTCAAGCAGCGGCGAAGCACTCGGGCCCCGTCTCGAAATCCGGGGATGAACCGAAGATCTTCCGGCCGGAACGAAAGATTCCCATAGAAGGTCCGGCCGTGATGTACCGGAGTGGTGCGGTTCGGGGATCGCCCGTTATCCGATTTTGACATGGCTGGCCCCCAGAATGGCGCAGTCCGAATGGCAAGATGCCGTAATCACACGAGGTCGCGACACTCGAAGACGTGTGCTCCCGTCGACCTGCGGCTCTGCCGGCACCGTCGGCAGCGCACGCGCCGCCGATCCCATCGGCGGCGCACAGCCCCATCGGCAACTCCACCCATCCGCCGGAGGAACCCACCATGACCGCAAGCTCCACCCGTCGTACGACCGCCGCCCGCTCCCGGCTAGCAGCGGTCGGTGCGATCGCGGTCGCAGGCGCGCTGATGCTCACCGGATGCGGTGACCAGACCAAGGACACCGGCTCGGAGAGCGACACCGCCTCCACCGCCCCGCTCGCCGGCAAGCTGCCCCAGGCCATCCGCGACAAGGGCGTCATCAAGGTCGGTTCGGACATCGCCTACGCCCCGGTCGAGTTCAAGGACAGCTCCGGCAAGGTCGTCGGCATCGACCCGGACATCGCCGCCGCCATGGGCAAGCAGCTCGGTGTCGACTTCCAGTTCGAGAACGGCACCTTCGACACGCTGATCACGGGTCTGCGCTCGAAGCGGTACGACATCGCCATGTCCGCGATGACCGACACCAAGGACCGGCAGGAGGGCATCGACTCCGACACCGGCAAGAAGGTCGGCGAGGGCGTCGACTTCGTCGACTACTTCACCGCCGGTGTGTCGATCTACACCAAGAAGGGCGACGACCAGGGCATCAAGAGCTGGTCGGACCTGTGCGGCAAGAAGATCGTGCTGCAGCGCGGCACGGTCTCCGAGGACCTCGCCAAGGCGGAGTCGAAGAAGTGCCCGGCCGGCAAGAAGATCGCCATCGAGGCCTTCGACAACGACCAGCAGGCCCAGACCCGTCTGCGCGCGGGCGGCGCCGCCGCCGGCTCGTCCGACTTCCCGGTCGCCGCGTACGCCGTGAAGACCTCCGGCGGCGGCAAGGACTTCCAGCTGGTCGGCGAGCAGGTCGAGGCCGCTCCGTACGGCATCGCGGTCGCCAAGAACCAGACGGAGCTGCGTGACGCGCTCAAGGCCGCCCTCGACGCCATCATCGAGAACGGCGAGTACGAGAAGATCCTCAAGAAGTGGGGCGTCACGGACGGCTCCGTCGACGAGGCCACGATCAACGGCGGCAAGTGACCGCGACGCAGCGGCACTGAAAGGCACTACCCGTGACTGTTGACATCGAGAAGACGGCGGGCGACACGCCCCCGGCCGGACCGGAGGCCATCAAGGCCATCCCGGTCCGGCACTACGGGCGGTACATCTCCGCCGTCGTCGCCGTCGCCCTGCTGGGCGGCATCGTCTACGCGTTCGCCCAGGGCAAGATCAACTGGGGTGCGATCCCGGACTACTTCTTCGACGACCGCATCCTGGACGGCGTCGGCAAGACGCTGCTGCTGACCGTGCTGTCCATGGCGATCGGCATCGTCGGCGGCGTCCTGCTCGCCGTGATGCGCCTGTCGAAGAACCCGGTGACCTCGTCGATCGCGTGGTTCTACATCTGGTTCTTCCGCGGCACCCCGGTCCTGGTCCAGCTGATCGTCTGGTTCAACCTGGGCCTGGTCTTCGAGTACATCAACCTCGGGCCGTTCTACAAGGACGAGTGGTCGGACTTCATGACCCCGTTCCTGACGGCGCTGCTGGGCCTCGGCCTGAACGAGGCCGCGTACATGGCGGAGATCTGCCGTGCCGGTCTGCTCTCGGTCGACGAGGGCCAGACCGAGGCGTCGCACGCGCTCGGCATGAGCCACTCCAAGACGCTGCGCCGCATCGTCATCCCGCAGGCGATGCGCGTGATCGTGCCGCCGACGGGCAACGAGGTCATCAACATGCTGAAGACGACCTCGCTGGTCTCGGTCGTCCAGTATCCCGAGCTGCTGCGCGCCGCCCAGGACATCGGCCAGACCTCCGGCGCCCCCGCCGAGATGCTGTTCCTGGCCGCGGCCTGGTACCTGCTGCTGACCTCGATCTTCAGCGTCGGCCAGTACTACCTGGAGCGCTACTACGCCCGCGGTTCGAGCCGGGCGCTCCCGGCCACGCCGTTCCAGAAGATCAAGGCCAACGTGCTGTCCCTGTCCAACCGCTCGTCGACGACGGGAGGCACCGCATGACCGCCATGGTGAAGGCCGAGGGCGTCCACAAGTCCTTCGGTCCGGTCGAGGTGCTCAAGGGCATCGACCTGGAGGTGAAGACCGGCGAGGTGTTCTGCCTCATCGGCCCCTCCGGCTCCGGCAAGTCGACGTTCCTGAGGTGCATCAACCACCTCGAGAAGATCAACGCCGGCCGCCTCTACGTCGACGGCGAGCTGGTGGGCTACCGCCAGAAGGGCGACAAGCTCTACGAGCTGAAGGACAGCGAGGTCGCGCTGAAGCGCCGGGACATCGGCATGGTCTTCCAGCGCTTCAACCTGTTCCCGCACATGACGGCCGTGGAGAACGTCATGGAGGCGCCGGTCCAGGTCAAGGGCGTGAACAAGGGCCAGGCGCGGCAGCGCGCGCTGGAGCTGCTGGACCGGGTGGGCCTGGCCGACAAGGCGGGCAACTACCCCTCCCAGCTCTCCGGCGGCCAGCAGCAGCGCGTCGCCATCGCCCGTGCCCTGGCCATGGACCCGAAGCTGATGCTGTTCGACGAGCCGACCTCGGCGCTCGACCCGGAGCTGGTGGGTGACGTCCTGGACGTCATGCGCGACCTGGCCGAGTCCGGCATGACGATGGTCGTCGTCACCCACGAGATGGGCTTCGCCCGCGAGGTGGGCGACAGCCTGGTCTTCATGGACGGCGGCGTGGTGGTCGAGGCGGGCAACCCGCGCGAGGTGCTCACCAACCCGCAGCACGAGCGGACGAAGTCCTTCCTGTCCAAGGTGCTCTGACGGTTCGCACAGCGAAGGGGCGGTACGGAGTCTCCGTACCGCCCCTTCCGCCGTGCTGCCGCCGTGCTACTTCAGGGCCAGCAGCAGGGTGTCCGAGGGTGAGCACCACACCGGCCTGACCTCGGCGAAGCCCTTCTCGCGCAGGGTCCGGGCGTGCCACTGCGCCGAAGGCGCGTCCCCCTCGGCGTGCTCGCCGTAGATCTCGTGGCGGCGGGCGGTGGGGCCCGCGAGGACCGGGTCCCGGGCGGCGAGCTGCCACCACTGCGCCCAGTCGAGGACGCCCTGCCGCTTGGCCTGATCCATGCGGGCGTGGCGCCGGGCCCGCTCCGCCGCGTTGATCCGGGGCGTCGTCTCGTCGATCATGTGGTCCGCGTTCATCAGGACGCCGCCGTCGCGGAGGAGTTCCGCGAGTTGTCCGTAGAGGTCCGCGAGGGGTTCCCGGTGCAGCCAGTGCAGGGCCGTCGCGGTCAGGACGGCGTCGTAGGCCTCGTGGGGCAGTCGTGCCGGCCAGCCGGGGTCCTTGAGGTCGGCGGTGACGAGGGTGACCCGGTCGTCGCCGGCGAAGGTGCCTTCGGCGATGGCGAGGAGCGCCGGGTCCAGGTCGACGCCCGTGCTGGTGGCGTCGGGGAACCGGTCGAGCAGCCGGGCGGTGATGCTCCCCGTGCCGCAGGCGAGGTCCAGAACGCGCGGGGCGGTGCCCACGAGGGCCTCCACCATGTCGAGCATGATCGCGAACCGCTCCTCGCGGTCGGGCATGTACCACTCCTGCTGGCGGTCCCAGCTGCGTTGCCAGGCCTGCCAGTCGGCGGCCGGCGTGGTGGTGTCCGCGTCCGTCGTCGAGCCCCTCCGTCGTAATACCCTGGAAGCACCATCAGCTCTTACCCGTGCGTTGACGACGATAAAGCCCCTCCGTAAGGACTACAAGTGGAACTGGCCTATTACTCGGACTACGCCGTGCGTCTCGTCAACACCGAGGAGCCGGTCCGGGGCAAGGACGCCCTGACGTCGGTCGAGGCCGTTCGCGACCTGTTCGGCACCAGCCGGTCGGCGGCCCGGCGCGCCACGGAGGCCGACGTCACGCGGTTCCGCTCGATCCGGGCCCGGCTGCGCGCCGTCTTCGAGGCCGCCGACACCGGCGACGAGACGCTCGCCGTCGACCTGCTCAACTCCCTGCTGCTGGAGTTCCCGGTCAGCCCCCAGATCTCCGGGCACGACTTCCGCGACGACGACGGCCGCCCCCTGTGGCACATGCACCTGGCGGACCACCCGTCCAACGCGACGGCCGGCTACGCGGCGATCGCCGCGATGGGCCTGGCCTTCCACCTCACCGAGTACGGCGTGGACCGCCTCGGCCTGTGCGAGGCCGCCCCCTGCCGCAACGCCTACCTGGACACCTCCACCAACCGCTCCCGGCGCTACTGCTCCGACCGCTGCGCGACGCGCGCCAACGTGGCGGCCTACCGGGCCCGCAAGCGCCTGGAGACGGCCCGGCCCGACCTGCCCGAGACGGGCCTGGCCGCGGACAGCACCCAGCCGAGCAGCGCCCAGGGCGAGCGCCGCCCGGGCTTGAGCGGCCGGTAGCGGAACCGGACCCGGCCGAGCACCAGGTCGTCGGGCACCACGCCGTAGTCGGTGCTGTCGCCGCCGGCGCGGGCGTTGTCGCCGAGCACCCACCAGCCGTCACCGCGGCGCTGGGCGGCCCGCTTCACCACGAGCAGGTCCTGCTGGAAGGGGTGGCGCAGCACGACGACGTCACCGGTCCTGATCCGGGCGCCGTAGTGCACCAGGAGGCGGTCGCCGTGGTACAGCGTGGGCACCATGGACGGACCCGTGACCTCGGCGATCCCGAAGGGCGGGGCCGTTCCTCCGCGTTCGGAATCGTGCGACAGCTCCGGCATCACCCGGCACCTCCCCGGTTCTTTCCTCCACCAGTCTCAGTCTCACCCCGGACTTTTGTCCTAAGCCCCAGGGGGCACCCGCGAAAACCCCTCCGTCACGGAGTAATGTCCCCTGTGAGAAGACGATCACGAGGAAGGAATGCTCCATGCTTTCCCGCCTGTTTGCACCCAAGGTCAAGGTCAGCGCGCACTGCGACCTTCCCTGCGGTGTCTACGACCCCGCCCAGGCCCGCATCGAGGCGGAGTCGGTCAAGGCCGTCCAGGAGAAGATGGCCGGAAACGACGACCCGCACTTCCAGGCCCGCGCCACCGTCATCAAGGAGCAGCGCGCGGAGCTTGCCAAGCACCACGTCTCGGTGCTCTGGAGCGACTACTTCAAGCCCCCGCACTTCGAGAAGTACCCGGAGCTGCACCAGCTGGTCAACGACACCCTGAAGGCCCTCTCGGCCGCCAAGGCGTCGACCGACCCGGCCACCGGCCAGAAGGCGCTGGACTACATCGCGCAGATCGACAAGATCTTCTGGGAGACCAAGAAGGCCTGATCGCCGCGTGCGGTGAAGGGGCCCGGCCGGATCGGCGGCCGGGCCCCTTCGTCGTACACGCGGTCTCACGCGGCCGAGCCGACCTTGGCCGGCCGTTCGCCGTGGAGGGCGGCCTCGTGCACGTCGTTGACGTTGTGCGCGTTCACCGGGCTGCGGCGCGAGACGACCACCATGCCGGCGGCGAGCGCGGCGCCCGCGAGCCCCACGGCGGCCGTACCGAGGTCGCCGCCGAGGCGGACGACCACGGCGGCCAGCGCGCCGATCAGGCCGGCCGCGGGCAGGGTGACCGCCCACGCCACCACCATGCGGCCCGCCACGCCCCAGCGGATCTCCGCGGCCCGGCGGCCGAGCCCCGCGCCGAGGATGCTGCCCGAGGCCACCTGCGTGGTGGACAGGGCGAAGCCGAGGTGGGCGGAGGTGAGGATGACGGCCGTGGACGCGGTCTCCGCCGCGAAGCCCTGGGGTGAGCGGATCTCCGTCAGGCCCTTGCCCAGGGTGCGGATGATGCGCCAGCCGCCGAGGTAGGTGCCGAGCCCCATGGCCAGGCCCGCGGAGGCGACCACCCACAGGGGCGGCCCGGCGTCCGCGCCGAGCGCGCCTGCGGAGACGAGGGTGAGGGTGATGACGCCCATGGTCTTCTGCGCGTCGTTCGTGCCGTGGGCGAGCGAGACCAGCGAGGCGGAGGCGATCTGGCCGGCGCGGAAGCCCTTGGCCACGGTCTCCCGGCGGGCCCGGCGGGAGAGCCGGTAGGCGAGGCCGGTGGCCAGCAGCGCCGCCACTCCCGCCACGAGCGGTGAGGCCACCGCCGGCACCAGGACCTTCTCGACGACCTTGCCGGCGTGCACGCCCTGGCTGCCCGCTCCCGCCCACACCGCGCCGATCAGCCCCCCGAACAGGGCATGGGAGGAACTGGACGGCAGCCCGAGGAGCCAGGTCAGCAGGTTCCACAGGATGGCGCCGACCAGCCCCGCGAAGATCATGCCCGGGGTGACCAGGCCGTCGTCCACGATGCCGCCCGAGATGGTCCGGGCGACCTCGGTCGACAGGAACGCACCGGCGACGTTGAGGACTCCGCTGATCAGGACCGCCGTCCGGGGAGCGAGCGCGCCGGTGGCGATGGAGGTGGCCATCGCGTTCGCCGTGTCGTGGAAACCGTTGGTGAAGTCGAAGACGAGTGCCGTGACGATCACGGCCGCCACGAGGAACGTGATGTGGTCCATTGCAGTATGCAAACAAGTCCGGGCCGACGGGCGGGACCGGCGAGGCGGAGCGGGCGCAAGGTTCACGCAGGTGGCCGTGGCGGGCCCTCTACGATCGCGCCCATGACGATCCGCTGGACCTACGCCTTCATCGACCGCCCGCGCCCCGGCTTCGGCGCCGCCTGCGCCTTCTGGACGGCGGTCACGGACACCCGGCTGTCCGAACTGCGCGGTGAGCAACAGGAGTTCGTCACCCTGCTCCCGGACGGCGGCGCCGACGCCTGCGTGAAGGTGCAGGCGGTGGGGCCCGGGCCGGGCGGCGCCCATCCGGACTTCTGCGTGGACGACGTGGCGGAGTTCGCCGCCGCGGCGGTCCGGCTCGGCGCGAGCGTGGTGACGGATCTCGGCTCGCTCGTCGTACTGCGCTCACCGGGCGGCCAGTTGTTCTGCGCGGACCCGTGGCGCGGCCAGGCGGCACGGCCGGGCGTGGTGCGGGGCAGCCGCCTCGACCAGGTGTGCGTGGACGTCCCGCCGTCGGCGTACGGCGCCGAAGTCGCCTTCTGGAGCGCGCTGCTGGCCGGCTGGGAGTCGCGGCCCGGGTCCCTGCCCGAGTTCCATGTGATCGAGCCGCCGTCCGGCCTGCCGGTCCGTCTGCTGCTGCAACGCCTCGACGAGGAGCGGCCGGTCTCCGCCCACCTCGACCTCGCCTGCGCGGACCCGGCCGGGACCAGGGCGCGGCACGAGACCCTCGGAGCCGCTTTCGTGGCCGCCTTCCCCGGCTGGACGGTGATGCGCGACCCTGCGGGCGGCCTGTACTGCCTGACCTCCCGCGACCCGGCGACGGGCGGCGTGCGGGCCGCGTCCGCGGAGACGGCCTGACGCTCGGGGCGAGCGCGAGCGGTGTGCGCGCGGGAGGCGAGCGTGCCCCCGGCGGGCGGAGGGGCAGGGCGGAGGTCTCCCCCGGGCTCGGTCTCCTGCCGGACGTGCGGCCCGCCCGCTACCGCCGCGTCCCGCGCCTATACGGCCAGCGCCCATACGGTCAGCGCCCACAGCGGCCGGTGAGCCCACGGGTGGCACACCAGCCGCCCGCTCGGGACCTGGGTCGGCGGGCTCGGGACGAGCCGGGCTGGACCGGGCGGTCGTGCTCCAGGACGCCGTGCGGAGGTCTCCTGGGCCACCGCCCCGGGTGTGGTCGTTCCGGGCGGCGCGGCTCAGGGTCACATGGTTGGGGGTGGGGTGTTTCCGCTAGAGCCGCTTCCGGGCGGCGCCGCCCCGGGCGGGGCGGTCGTCGTGGCTGTGGGGGACCCGGCCGGGTGTGGCTCGGGCGCCGGGAGGACCGCCGCGGTGTCCGCGTCCCCGGCCTCCCGGGCCGCGCAGTCCGGATTGCGGCAGGGGCCCGCCACCCACCGCGGGACCCATGTGCCCAGCGTCTTGTGCCGCCGGACGACCGTCTCCACTGGCTGTCCGCAGGTGGGACAGACGTGCTCGTCGCTGCTGCCCATGTCCTCAGCGTAGGCCGGTCCGGGTGCGGGCGCTCCCTGCCGGCCGTGTGCGTTCGGACCTGCGCTCCCGCGACCGCTCGCCGAGGCCGGCGTGAGGCGTCCCGCCCACGGCAGGCCAGAGGCGGGGAGGCTCGGTGCCCGGGTTCCGAGCCGGGCTCGGTGCCCGGGTTCGAAGCAGGGCTCGGTGCCCGGGTTCGAAGCAGGGCTCGGCTTCGGGATCCGGGCTAGACCGTGCCCGACGCCGGTTCGCGCCACATCGGCCACATCTGCGGGCCGTCGGGGAGTTGCAGGGCCGGGCCGCAGGATGCGAACCCGAGGCGCTCGTACAGCTTGCGACTGCGCGCGCTGCTCGCCTCCAGGTACGCCCCGGTCCCCTCGCGGTCGCAGCGGTCCAGGACCGACTCGATGAGCGCGGTGCCGAGCCCCTCGCCCTGCCGGCCGGGTGCGACGCCGATCATCCACAGGTACTCGTGGGCACGCCCCGAGGGATGGATGTCCGCGGTGAGCCGGCCGATCAGCTCGATACGCTCGTTGTCCGGGTCGACGGCCTGCCGCACCTGGGCCGGCCCGTCGTCCTCGGCGGCGTCGTCCTGGTGCGGATCGCCTTCGGGCAAGGACAGCCACAGCGCGCAGGCCGATCCGTCCTCCATCACGTCGATACGGCCCGCCTCGAACACGATGTCGGTGAAGGCGGCCATGAGTCCGGGGTGGTGCGCGCGGCGGTCCCGCACGTCGGGGAAGACCCAGCCGCTCACGGGGTCGTCCTGGAACGCCTCGTCCAGCAGACGGACGATCAGGTCCCTGTCCTCTTCGCCCGCCGTCCGGATCGCCACACCCATGTTCCGCCCCTTCGCTCGTCCGATCGGCGTTGATCGTAGGGGGGGTCGGGGATCTCCGGCGCGAGCAGCGGGAGAGCTTGGCGTGAATCAGTCGAACACGTGCCCTGTCTTGCGTGCGTGACACGCGTAAGGAGCGGGCCCCGCACACCGTGGGGCAGTGCGGGACCCGCGGACCGGAGGCCGGTGACCGTGCGGGGTCAGGAGCCGCACGGCCCCGGCACCCCGGGGTCTTGCCCTTCGGTCGCCCGAAGGTCGTCAGGTGCTGCCGGCGGCCGCTTCCCGCCGACCGCCGACCCGTGACCGCCGACGGGCGTCGGCCGTCAACTGCTGCGCCGCGTCACGAACTCGGCGAGGGCCAGCAGCCCGCCCGCCGCCTCCGGATCCGGCACCGCACGGGAGAGCTGCTGCATCGCCCGGGCCATACGGTCGGCCGCCTGGATCTGTGCCCAGTCCCGGCCGCCCGCACGCTCGACAGTGGCAGCGATGTGGTCGAGGTCCTCCTTCTCGCTGGGCCGTGCGTACAGTTCGGCCAGTTCGGCGGAGGCCGGGGTGCCGGAGACGAAGGCCGCGACAACGGGCAGGGACTTCTTGCGGGCGGCCAGATCCGCGCCGACGGGCTTGCCGGTGCGGCGCGGATCGCCCCATATGCCGATGATGTCGTCGATGAGCTGGAAGGCGAGCCCGGCCTCCCGGCCGAACGCGTCCAGTGCCGCCACTTCGTCGTCGGAGGCGCCCGCGTAGAGACCGCCGATGGCGCAGGCACTGCCGAGCAGCGCGCCCGTCTTGGCCTCCGCCATGGTGAGCACCTCGGCGAGCGTGACCTCGCCGGGGACGCTGCCCTCCAGGGCCGTGTCCGCGTGCTGTCCCGCGCACAGTTCGATGACGCAGTCGGCGAGCCGCGCGGCGGCCGCCCGGGCGACCGGGTGCGGGTCCTCGGCCAGCAGCCTCAGTGCCAGCGCATGCAGGGCGTCACCGGCCAGGATCGCGTCCGCGTCGCCGAACACGCTCCAGGCGGTGGGCCGGTGGCGCCGGGTGGCGTCCCGGTCCATCACGTCGTCGTGCAGCAGTGTGAAGTTGTGGACCAGTTCCACCGCGGCTGCTGCCGCGGTCGCTCCGGCCCGCGCCTCGGGTCCGCCGAGGGCGGACGCCGCGGCGAGGACCAGGGCGGGACGGATGGCCTTGCCGGAAGCGCCGTCGGCCGGGCTGCCGTCGGCCTGCTCCCAGCCGAAGTGGTAGAGCGCGACCCGGCGCATCGGTGCGGGCAGTGTGCCGAGCGCGGCCCGCAGCACCGGGTCGACCTCCGCGCGAGCGCGCTCCAGCAGCGTCACCGCTTCGTGCTCCTCGGCCGGTGGGGGCCGGCCGTCCCGCTGTGTCCCGATCGGCCCTCGCCCGTCCGGCGTCCCGGCCGGGGTCCGGGACGCGGTGCCGAGCCGCCCGCCGGGGGCGGGCAGCGCCGGTTCCGTCCTGGACTCCGTGAGGGAATCACCCATGGGACCGCCTCGGAAGGTGAGCGGACGGTGAGGGCCGCGCTGCCGCTGCGCGCGTACCCCCAGGGTGTACCCGCCCGGGCGGGTGGGGACACGGGCGGTGCACCGGGAGGGTCACCGCCAGCGGCCGATCTCGACGTTCTCCAGGACGCCGAGCGCGTCGGGAACCAGCACCGCGGCCGAGTAGTAGGCCGTGACCAGGTACTTGATGATGGCCTGTTCGTTGATGCCCATGAAGCGCACGGACAGGCTCGGCTCGATCTCGTCCGGGATGCCGGAGGCCCGCAGGCCGATGACGCCCTGGTCCGCCTCGCCGGTACGCAGGGCGATGATCGAGGTCGTCCGTGCCTCGGTGACCGGGATCTTGTTGCACGGGAAGATCGGCACGCCGCGCCAGGTGGGGATGCGGTTGCCGGCCATGTCGATGGTCTCGGGCACGAGTCCCCGCTTGTTGAGCTCGCGGCCGAACGCGGCGATGGCCCGGGGGTGTGCGAGCAGCAGCTTGGTGCCGCGGCGCCGGCTGAGCAGCTCGTCCAGGTCGTCCGGGCTGGGGACGCCGTCGTGCGGCTGGATCCGCTGGTCGTACTCGCAGTTGTGCAGCAGACCGAAGTCCCGGTTGTTGATGAGCTCGTGCTCCTGGCGCTCCTTGAGCGCCTCGACCGTCAGCCGGATCTGCTGCTCGGTCTGGTTCATGGGCTGGTTGTACAGGTCGGCCACGCGCGTGTGGATGCGCAGGACGGTCTGGGCGACGCTCAGTTCGTACTCACGGGGCCGGGCCTCGTAGTCGACGAACGTGTGCGGGATGTCCGGCTCGCCCGAGTGGCCGGCGGCGAGGTCGATCTCCTTCTCGCCGTACTTGTTGGAGCGCTGCGAGGGGATCGAGCGGATCTGCCGGAGGTGCTCGCGCAGGGTGTCCGAGCGCTCCGCGATCTGCTGGAACTCCGCGCGGGGCAGGACCAGGACGGTGCAGGCGGTGAGCGCGCGGGCCGTGTACTCCCAGATCGCGTCCTCGTCGAGCAGCGCGTCCTCGCCGAAGTAGGCGCCGTCGGCGATGATGCCGAGCGACTCGTCGTCGCCGTAGGGGCCGGTGCCGACCTTCTCGACCCGGCCGTGCGCCAGCAGGTACACCTCGTCGGACGGGCCGCCGAACGAGGTGATCACCTCGCCCGCCGCGAATTCCCGCTGCTCGCAGCGGCGGGCGATCTCGAAGAGGACCTCCTCGTCCTCGTAGGACCGCAGCGCCGGCAGTTCGCCCAGCTCGGCGGGGATGATCTCGACACGGTCGCCGGTCTTGACGAACGTCAGCCGGCCGTCGCCCACGGCGAACGTGAGCCGCCGGTTCACCCGGTACGTACCGCCCTGGATGTCGACCCAGGGCAGCATGCGCAGCAGCCAGCGCGAGCTGATCTCCTGCATCTGCGGCACGGACTTGGTGGTGGTGGCCAGGTTCCGCGCGGCCGCCGTGCCGAGACTCTGCTGCGGCTTGGTCTGCTCCGTGCGGACCTCTTCGCCTACCGACATAAAGAACTGCCTCCCCGGTTGTGACCGACGCGCCTATGCCTCGGGCATCGCTGTGCAGGAGCAAGCCTTCCTCACGCAGCGTGTCAGTGCTATTACACGAAAGAGCGGGAATGGATCTTCACCGTGATGGGCAGGGAGCCGCTTCCGGCGTCTGACGTTCGAAAACGCCGATGTCGCGGCCTGCCTCCCTGCCGGTGGGGGTGGGCGGCCGGAACCGGCCGGGGCGACGGGAGCCCGCAGGAGCGGCCGGTTGGCGCCCGCGGGTGTTCGTGGACGCCGCCTGCCGATCGACGGTCGGCGGCCGTCGTCGGCGCGGCCCGCGGGACCGCCACCCCCGGGTGACAATGGCGCGGTGACCAGCCCCGACACCCCGGACCTTGCCTCACTGCGCCCCCGGCTCCCCTCGCCGGTGCAGGAGGTGGTGGACGGCCGCTTCGAGCAGCGGGGCGTGCGGTTGCTGCTGAAGCGGGACGACCTGATACATCCGGAGCTGATCGGCAACAAGTGGCGCAAGCTGGCGCCGAACCTCGCGGCGGCGGCCGGCCGGACCGTCGTCACGTTCGGCGGGGCCTGGTCCAACCACCTGCGCGCCACGGCAGCGGCCGGCCGGCTGCTCGGCGTCCCCACGGTGGGTGTCGTACGCGGCGACGAACTGGCGACCCGGCCCCTGAACCCCTCCCTGGCGCGCTGCGCGGCCGACGGGATGCGGCTGCACTTCGTCGACCGGTCGACGTACCGCCGCAAGACCGAGCCCGAGACCCTGGCCGCCGTCCTGCGCTCGGCACGGGCCGAGGAGGCGTACGTCGTACCCGAGGGCGGCAGCAACGCGCAGGCCGTGCGCGGCTGCCGGGACCTGGGTGCCGAGCTGCGCGGCGAGGCCGGCACCGTCGCCGTGGCCTGCGGGACGGGAGGGACTCTGGCGGGTCTGGCCGCCGGTCTCGCCCCCGGGCAGCGGGCTCTGGGCGTACCGGTGCTCAAGGGCGGCTTCCTGAACAAGGAGACCGAGGTCCTGCAGCACCGGGCCTTCGGCGGCCCGCGCGGCACCTGGACCCTGGACGACCGTTTCCACTTCGGCGGCTACGCGCGCGTGCCCGCCGGGCTGGACGCCTTCGCGGCCGACTTCGAGCAGCGCCACGGCCTGCCCGTCGAACGGCTCTACGTCGCCAAGCTGCTGTACGGGCTCGTCGCCCTGGCGGAGGAGGGCGCCTTCCCGCGCGGGACGGCGGTTGCGGCCGTGATCACGGGCCGCCCGTTCCCGTGACGGACGGAGCAGCGGCCCGGCCCGGCAGCCGTGCCCCCCGGGCCGGGCCCGGGGCGGGCCGCTTTCCCACCCCTCCCGGCGGCAGGGCGCTCCCCCGTCACCGGGGCACTCCCCCGTCACCGGGCAGTGCCGCCCGGCCGGGCCGTCAGGCGGCCTCGCGGAAGGCTGCCGCCTCCTCCAGGTCCAGCCTGCGCAGCAGGGTCCGCAGCATCTCGTCGTCGATGTAGCGGCCGTCGCGCAGCTTGACGAACACCTCGCGCTCGGCGCCGATCATCTCCCGCGACAGCCGCCGGTACGTGTCGTCGACGGACTCCCCGGTGATCGGGTTGGCCTGCCCGAGCCGTTCCCAGACGGCGTTGCGGCGGCGTTCCAGGACCGTGCGCAGCCGCTCGGCGAGCGGGCCCGGCAGGGCGTTGCGCTCGTCGGTGAGGAGTTCGTCCAGCCGTCGCTCGGCGGCCCGGGAGGCCTGCGCCTGGGCGTTGGCCTCGGCGAGCGTCTCGGCCTGGACGTCGCGCCCGGGGAACTTCAGCAGGCGGATCAGCGGGGGCAGCGTCAGGCCCTGCACGACGAGGGTGCCGATGACGGTGGTGAAGGTGAGGAAGAGGATCAGGTTGCGCTGCGGGAAGGGCTCGTCGCCGTCGGGCAGCGTGAGCGGGATGGAGAAGGCGATGGCCAGGGACACCACGCCCCGCATCCCGGCCCAGCCGATCACGAACGGCCCCTTCCAGGTGAGTTTCTCCTCGCGTTCGCGGATCCTGGCCGACAGCAGCCGCGGCAGGAAGGCGGACGGGTACACCCACACGAACCGGGCCGCGACCACCACCAGGAAGATCGCGACGGCGTACCAGGCGGCCTCGGTGCCCTCGTACTCCCCGAGCCCTCTGAGGACGATCGGCAGTTGCAGGCCGATCAGTGCGAACACCGCCGACTCCAGGACGAAGGCGACCATCTTCCAGACGGCGTCCTCCTGGAGGCGGGTGGCGAAGTCGACCTCCCACGCGCGGTGCCCGAGGTAGAGCGCGACGACCACGACCGCGAGGACGCCGGAGGCGTGCACCTGCTCGGCGACGGCGTAGGCGACGAACGGGGTGAGCAGGGACAGGGTGTTCTGCAGCAGGGCCTCCTTCACGTGCGTGCGCAGCCAGTGGATGGGCGCCATCAGCAGGAGGCCGACCACGACACCGCCCACGGCGGCGAGCAGGAACTCGGCGATGCCCCCGGCCCAGGTGGCGCCCTCGCCGACGGCGGCCGCGAGGGCGACCCGGTAGGCGGTGATGGCGGTGGCGTCGTTCAGCAGGGACTCGCCCTGGAGGATCGTGGTGATCCGGGAGGGCAGCCCCACCCGGCGGGCCACCGCCGTCGCCGCGACCGCGTCCGGCGGCGCGACGACCGCGCCGAAGACCAGCGCCGCCGTCAGCGGCATGTCCGGCACGATCACGTACAGGGCCCAGCCGACGACGAACGTCGCGAACAGCACGTACCCGACGGACAGCATCGCCACCGGCCGCAACTGCGCCCGCAGGTCGAGGTAGGAGCTGTCGCTGGCGGCCGTGTGCAGCAGCGGGGGCAGGATGAGCGGCAGCACGATGTGGGGGTCGAGCGTGTAGTCGGGCACCCCCGGGACGTAGCTGACCGCCAGTCCCGCCGCCACCAGCAGCAGCGGCGCCGGCACCGGTGTGCGCCGCGCGGCCGCGGCGATCGCGGCACTGCCCGCCACCAGAAGCAGCAGTGGCATCACGTCCATCGTTCTCGCCCGCCCTCTTTTTCGACGCGGTCTTCTGCTCGACCGTCGTAACCTGGCAATCATGAAACAGTGCACGCACGCCGACGCGCTGCCGCACCCCGAACCGGGTCCGCTCACCGAGACCTGTCCGGAGTGCCTGGCGGAGGGCACGGATCCGGTGCAGCTGCGGCTGTGCCTCAGCTGTGGTCACGTCGGCTGCTGCGACTCCTCACCGGGGCGGCACGCGGCGCGGCACCACGACGAGTCCGGTCACCCCGTGATGCGGACGCACGAGCCCGGTGAGACCTGGCGGTGGTGCTTCGTCGACCATGTTCTGGTGTGACGCCGCAGGACCCCGCCGCCGGACGGTTCGACCGTCTGACGTCTGGGTACGTCAACCCGGCGCGCGCTCTTCCCATTTGAGCCCGCCCGACCCCTAGACACGGAGCGTGTCCGCAGGTTTACTGTGAGTGACGGCAAGGGGTTGGGGTCCCGGGGACAGGACCGTTGAGAGCGCGATAGCGTCACCGCTGAACCACGTAACGCGTTGATTCCGGGGGGCGACCCTCGGCCCTATAACGCTTGTACCACCATGGAGGTGAGGGTGTCCCAGATCGCAGGCGAGCCCGCGACCCAGGACTTCGTGGAAGTCCGGCTGCCGGCCGCGGGTGCCTACCTGTCGGTGCTGCGTACGGCCACGGCCGGTCTCGCGGCCCGTTTGGACTTCACCCTCGACGAGATCGAGGACCTGCGCATCGCGGTGGACGAGGCCTGCGCGATCCTGCTGCAGCAGGCCGTGCCCGGCTCGGTGCTCAGTTGCGTCTTCCGCCTCGTCGACGACTCACTCGAGGTCACCGTCTCGGCGCCGACCACGGACGGGCACGCCCCTTCACGGGACACCTTCGCCTGGACCGTTCTGTCCGCTCTCGCGGGCAAGGTCTCCTCCGCCGTGGACGAGGACAGAACCGTTTCGATCAGCCTCTACAAACAGCGCGGCGCGGGACCCGGGCCGGCGTGAGGAACGGGGACGGGCCGGTGCGGGACGAAGAGCGCAGCACACGAGAGCTGCCGGCCGAGGGCGCGGGCACGAGCGGTCCGAGCGGGGCCCGGCGCATGGCGGACGGTATCGACGGCATTCCCGAGCAGGCCCGCCCGCACCCGGAGGACGACGCCGCGGGGGCCGTCCTCCCGGGTGGGGCGAGGCCGGAACGGGACGGCGCCGTACGGAGCGCGCCTCCGGGCGGGGAGGCCACCGCAGCCCCGGCCCCAGGGGGCTCCGCAACCCGCGAGAGGTCGAGGGCGGCGGAGGAGGCGAGGGCTCGGGGAAGGGCGACGGGCGGGACGATGAGCGAGCACGAGCGACACTCCGAGGACGAGACGCCGAACGCGCACCGCGCCCAGGGCGCGCAGCACGCCTCCCCGGACCGCAGCGGGGCGCGCGAGATGTTCCTCAAGCTGCGCACCTTGAGCAGCGGCAGCCCCGAGTACGCGGAGCTGCGCAATCAGCTGGTCCGCATGCACCTGCCGCTGGTGGAGCATCTGGCCCGCCGCTTCCGCAACAGGGGGGAGCCGCTGGACGACCTCACCCAGGTCGCGACGATCGGCCTGATCAAGTCGGTCGACCGTTTCGACCCGGACCGCGGGGTGGAGTTCTCCACGTACGCGACCCCGACGGTCGTCGGCGAGATCAAGCGGCACTTCCGCGACAAGGGCTGGGCGGTGCGTGTTCCGCGCCGGCTGCAGGAGCTGCGCCTGTCGCTGACGACCGCCACGGCCGAGCTGTCGCAGCTGCACGGCCGCTCCCCCACCGTCCACGAGCTCGCCGAGAAGCTGGCGATCTCGGAGGAGGAGGTCCTGGAGGGCCTGGAGTCGGCCAACGCGTACTCCACGCTGTCCCTGGACGTCCCCGACACCGACGACGAGTCGCCGGCGGTGGCGGACACCCTCGGCGCGGAGGACGAGGCGCTGGAGGGCGTCGAGTACCGGGAGTCCCTCAAGCCGCTGCTGGAGGACCTCCCGCCGCGCGAGAAGCGGATCCTGCTGCTGCGCTTCTTCGGCAACATGACCCAGTCGCAGATCGCGCAGGAGGTCGGCATCTCCCAGATGCACGTGTCCCGGCTGCTGGCGCGCACCCTGGCCCAGCTGCGGGAGAAGCTCCTCGTCGAGGAGTGACGGCTACTTCTCGCCGGTGTTGCCGGGCCCGCGGATCCCGAGGGCCCGGGTCGTCTCGGGGTTCACCAGCAGCACGAGCGCCGCGACGGCGACGACGGCCAGGGCGATGCCGCCCGGGATGGCCATGCTGTCGGCCTGCAGCAGGTTGTAGGCCACCGGCAGCGCGAGGAGCTGCGTGATGACGGCCGGTCCGCGGCTCCAGCTGCGGCGGGCCAGCAGTCCGCGGGCCGCGAGCAGCGGCAGCAGCGCGAGCACGACCAGGGTGATCCCGCCGGTCACGGCCTGCTGCCTGTCGTCCGGGTGCCCGCTCAGCCCGAGGACGAGGATCCAGACGCCGCCGACGACCAGCGCGAGCCCTTCCAGCGCCGCGAGCAGCGCGGCGTACGTCAGACGCCTGGGACGGGGGCCGGCGGTTTCGTCGGTGGTGGGGGTCTGCTCACTGCTCACCCCTGAAGGGTAGCCCTCGCCGCACACGCCCCCCGTGGCCAGGTTCACCTCCGCTGTCCCACCTGATCCCCACCTCGGTCTGGGCCAGGTACCCCCCAGTAGGTACGCTGCCAGTCATGCGTGCACTTCTCGTGGTCAATCCGGCGGCAACCACCACAAGTGCGCGCACACGCGACGTACTGATCCACGCGCTCGCCAGCGAGATGAAGCTGGAAGCGGTCACCACCGAGTACCGCGGCCACGCCCGTGACCTGGGGCGGCATGCCGCGGAGAGCGACGACATCGACCTGGTGGTGGCCCTCGGCGGCGACGGCACGGTCAACGAGGTGGTCAACGGCCTCCTCCACGCCGGCCCGAACCCCGGGCACCTGCCCGGTCTCGCCGTGGTCCCGGGCGGTTCCACGAACGTCTTCGCCCGCGCCCTGGGGCTGCCGAACGACGCCGTGGAGGCCACGGGCGTCCTGCTGGACGCCCTGCGCGAGGGCAGGGAGCGGACGGTCGGCCTCGGCCTGACCTCGGGCACGGCCGGCACGGGGGACGAGTCGGTGCCGTCCCGCTGGTTCACCTTCAACGCCGGGCTCGGCTTCGACGCCGGCGTGGTGGGGCGGGTGGAGCAGCACCGCGAACGGGGCCGCAAGTCCACGCACGCGCTGTACGTGCGCCAGGTGGTGCGCCAGCTCCTCGGCGAGCCGAACCGCCGGCACGGGACGATCACGCTGGAGCGGGCCGGCGAGGAGCCGATCACCGATCTGGTGCTGTCCATAGCCTCGAACACCTCACCGTGGACGTTTCTGGGGAATCGCCCGATCTACGCGGCGCCTAAGGCCTCGTTCGATACCGGCCTCGACGTCTTCGCCCTCAGCCGCCTCTCGACCGCGGCGGTTGCCCGGTATGGCACCCAGTTGCTCACTTCGTCCCCCGAGCGTGGCCCCCATGGGAAGCACGCCACTTCGCTGCACGACTTGACACAGTTCACCTTGCATTCGAAGGTCCCGCTCCCCCTCCAGATGGACGGTGACCACCTGGGGCTGCGAACCAGCGTGACGTTCACAGGCGTACGCCGTGCACTGCGTGTGATTGTGTGAGCAGAACTGGCTAAAGTCCTTTCACTCGAACGTTTAGGCCAGGATCCACCCCATGGAAGTACGGCTGTGACCTAGTCGACACCGAAGAATCAAAAAAAACTTTCCGGAAGGGGTTGTATCCGCCGCTGAGGTTTGCGAGTCTCTACGTGGCGATCGGGACGGCCCGCAGGATCGGCCTCCACTGATCACCAGAACCCCTCATCAACTCACAGGACCCACGCCAGGGAACCTGGCGGTCGGCCCTTCACTTGTTGAGGGATTCGTGAAAGCGTTCACATTCACAAGCACCTGCACGTAATACCAAGGAGAGGTAGCAGCCATGGACTGGCGTCACAACGCCGTTTGCCGCGAGGAAGACCCCGAGCTCTTCTTCCCCATCGGCAACACCGGTCCTGCGCTGCTGCAGATCGAGGAAGCCAAGGCCGTCTGCCGTCGCTGCCCGGTGATCGAGCAGTGTCTGCAGTGGGCGCTCGAGTCCGGCCAGGACTCCGGCGTCTGGGGTGGTCTCAGCGAGGACGAGCGCCGCGCCATGAAGCGCCGCGCCGCTCGCAACCGGGCTCGTCAGGCCTCCGCCTGACAACCCACCCCTGCTGACAGCCTGAGCTTGGCGGCGCGTACACCGCGTACGCATCTCCCGCCCCCGAGCCGCAGCGCGCAGTTCCCCCGATGCGCTTAGTCAAGCGACAACGAGCTTTAGCCCCGGGCCGATTGACGGCCCGGGGCTCAATGCTTTTCCGAGCACTGCACGGGGTCGCGGCGCTCGTCTTCGTCGGACTCCGGCGACTGCGGCTCCCTGCGAGGGGGCCGGCTTCAAGGGCTCAGCATGCTGCGGATCGGTCTGTCGTGGCCGGAGCTGTCGTGGCCGGAGCCGGCGCGGCTCGGTCTGTCGCAGGGAGCCCCCGCGCGGGTCACTTGTCGGCGCGGACAGGGATGTCCAGGATCACCCGGGTTCCGTGCTCCGGGGCCGGGACCATGTCGAAGGTGCCGCCCAACTCGCCTTCCACCAGTGTGCGCACGATCTGCAGGCCCAGGTTGCCGGCCGTGTGGGGGTCGAACCCCTCCGGCAGTCCCACGCCGTCGTCCTGGACGGTGACCAGCAGCCGGGCCTCCTTCGTGGTGCCGCCGCGGACCGCCGACACCTCGACCGTGCCGGTGTCGCCCTCGCGGAAGCCGTGCTCCAGCGCGTTCTGCAGCACCTCGGTCAGCACCATCGACAGCGGCGTGGCGACCTCGGCGTCGAGGATGCCGAAGCGTCCGGTGCGCCGGCCGGTGACCTTGCCGGGGGAGATCTCCGCGACCATCGCGAGGACGCGGTCGGCGATGTCGTCGAACTCCACGCGCTCGTCCAGGTTCTGGGAGAGCGTCTCGTGCACGATCGCGATCGAACCGACGCGCCGCACCGCTTCCTCCAGGGCTTCCCGCCCCCGGTCGGACTCGATGCGCCGGGCCTGCAGGCGGAGCAGGGCCGCGACGGTCTGGAGGTTGTTCTTGACCCGGTGGTGGATCTCCCGGATCGTCGCGTCCTTGGTGATCAACTCGCGTTCGCGCCGGCGCAGTTCGGTGACGTCGCGCAGCAGGACGAGGGAGCCGATGCGGGTGCCCTTGGGCTTGAGCGGGATCGCGCGGAACTGGATGACCCCGTCGCTGGCCTCGATCTCGAACTCGCGCGGCGCCCAGCCGCTGGCGACCTTGGCCAGCGCCTCGTCCACCGGCCCCCGGGTCGGGGCGAGTTCGGCGGTCGTCCTGCCGAGGTGCTGGCCGACGAGGTCGGAGGCGAGGCCGAGCCGGTGGTAGGCGGACAGCGCGTTCGGGGAGGCGTACTGGACGAGGCCGTCGGCGTCGAGGCGGATCAGGCCGTCGCCCACCCGGGGCGAGGCGTCCATGTCGAGCTGCTGGTTCGCGAACGGGAAGGAGCCCGCCGCGATCATCTGCGCGAGGTCCGAGGCGCTCTGCAGGTAGGTGAGTTCCAGGCGGCTCGGGGTGCGCACGGTGAGCAGGTTGGTGTTGCGGGCGATGACGCCGAGGACCCGGCCCTCCCGGCGTACCGGGATCGACTCGACCCGGACGGGGACCTCCTCGCGCCACTCGGGGTCTCCCTCGCGCACGATGCGGCCCTCGTCGAGAGCGGCGTCCAGCATGGGGCGGCGTCCGCGCGGGACGAGATGGCCGACCATGTCGTCCTGGTAGGAGGTCGGCCCGGTGTTGGGCCGCATCTGGGCGACCGACACGTACCGGGTGCCGTCGCTGGTGGGGACCCACAGGACCAGGTCGGCGAAGGAGAGGTCGGAGAGCAGCTGCCACTCCGAGACCAGCAGATGGAGCCACTCGAGGTCGGTGTCGTCGAGTGCGGTGTGCTGGCGTACGAGTTCGTTCATGGAGGGCACGGGTGCGAGCGTACCCGGCGGTTTGTACGGCCCTGAAACACCCGCGGGCCGCGGCGCCTGAGAGGGACCCTCAACCCTCCCGGCACCGCAGCCCGGAGCAACATCGGCCGTGGGGTGTGCGGTCCCGGTCGGCCGAAGGATGAGGAGCCGGGGCAGTCAGGGCAGAGAGCCTCGGATCCTCGTCCGTCCTCCTGTGCGGGGAGGACGGAGGCTGGCTGCGCGCTGCGACACGCGCTCTCGTCACGCATTGTGGACTAGACCACTTACGGGTGTCCATGCGTGGGAGGCTGTTCGTTGTTGCCTTTTTCTCCGACGTGCCGGACGCACCGGCGCCCAGCAGGCAGCCTAACCCGTGTGGGTTCCTGTGCGGGGCCAGACGGTCATGGCAATGTCGGCGACGGCTTCCAGTTCCTCCCGACTTGCCCCGTCCCGCGCCTGTTGTGACATGCCCTGGATCATGGCGCCGGTATGGCGGGCCAGGGCGGCGGCGTCGGTGTGCGCGGGCAGTGTCCCGGCGGCGACATCGGCGCCGATCCGCCGCTCGAACGCGGCGATGTTGGCGTTCCGGCGGGCACGCAGCGACTGCTCGACCTCCGGCGTGGAGCAGTTGGCGGCGGCGTGGACGACGAGGCAGCCGTGCGGCCGGCCCGGCTCGGTGTAAGCGGCCGCCGCCTCGCGCAGCGTGCGTTCCACCGCGGCGCGAGCAGTCGGCTCCTCCGCGAGAGCCCGGTCGGCGAAGGAGCCGTACCGCGCGCCATAGACCTGCACGACCTCGTCGAAGAGGGACCGCTTGTCGCCGAAGGCGGCATAGAGGCTCGGGGCACCGATGTCCATCACGCGAGTCAGGTCGGAGACGGAAGTGGCCTCGTAACCGTGCTCCCAGAACGCCAGAAGGGCCTTCTCCAGCGCCGTCTCGCGATCGAAGGACCGGGGGCGGCCGCGAGGCTTGCCCCTCGTGCGGCCGGGCGCCGCGGCGTCCGGAGCCGTGCGGCCCTCCTGCCTCGTCCGGCCCCTCCGCCCCTGAGGCCTCGCCGACCCCTTCGGCTCCTGCGGCGATCCCTGGTCGTCCACCATGGGGTGCATTTTATAGCGGGCACTAGAGAAATGTCTGCGGGTCGTTGTACGGTCATTTCTGTAGCGACCACTAGGGAAATGCGAAGGGGGAGCAGTCATGGGCGTGCTCACGGGCAGGACGGCACTGGTCACGGGAGCGAGCCGGGGAATCGGACGCGGCATCGCCGAGCGGCTGGCCCGCGACGGGGCGCGGGTCGCGGTGCACTACGGCAGGAACGAGGCGGCGGCGAAGGAGGCGGTCGCGGCGATCGAGGAGGAGGGCGGCTCGGCGTTCACCCTGGGTGCCGAACTGGGCGTGCCGGGGGACGCCGAGGCGCTGTGGGAGGAGTTCGACCGGCACGCGGACGGCCTGGACATCCTGGTGAACAACGCGGGCATCGGGAGCACCCGCCCCATCGGGCAACTGGAGGAGCGGGAGTACGACGCGGTCTTCGCGGTGAACGTGAAGGCACCGTTCTTCATCCTCAAGCACGGCATGGCCCGCCTGCGGGACGGTGGCCGCGTCGTCAACATCTCGTCGGGCCTGGCACGGACGGCCGTGATGCCGGACAACATGGCGTACGCGATGACCAAGGGCGCGCTGGACGTCCTCTCCCGTGACCTGTCCAAGGTGCTGGGACCTCGGGGCATCACGGTCAACTCGGTGGCCCCGGGGATCATCGAGACCGACAACACCGCCCCACTGCTGCGCAGCCCCGACGGACGCCGCCGGGCCGAGGCGATATCGGCACTGGGAGGCGTCGGCGAGCCGGCCGAGGTGGCGGACGTGGTGGCCTTCCTGGTCTCGGACGCCGGGCGCTGGGTGACGGGAAGCTGGGTGGACGTGACAGGGGGATCCCTGACGTAGCCGTGCGGCGCGGACCCCGGGCCCGCATGGCCGTTTCCCTGCCGGCAGCCTGCCCCGCACCGGGCGGGCGCCTCACGTCGCAGGGGCGTCCGGCACCCTGGGAGGGAGGCCCCAGCTCTGTTAGATTGGTCTAAACCACATGACCCTCCCCCGGGTCCCCTCCCAGTCGAGCCCCCCTCTCAGATCGGCAGGCCCAGCGTGGAAGTTGTCATCGTCCCGGACGCCAAGGCGGGCGGCGAGCTGATCGCCGAGGCCATGGCGCAGCTGCTCCGGCGCAAGCCCGACGCCCTGCTGGGCGTGGCCACCGGTTCGACGCCGCTGCCCGTGTACGAGGCCCTGGCCGGCAAGGTGCGCTCCGGTGCCGTGGACGTGACACGGGCGCGCATCGCCCAGCTCGACGAGTACGTGGGGCTGCCCGCCGACCATCCGGAGTCCTACCGCTCGGTGCTGCGGCGTGAGGTGCTGGAGCCCCTCGGGATCGGCATGGACAAGTTCACCGGCCCGGACGGTACGGCGGACGACGTCCAGGGGGCGTGCGAGGCCTACGACAAGGCCCTCGCGGAGGCCGGCGGTGTGGACCTCCAGTTGCTCGGAATCGGGACCGACGGGCACATAGGGTTCAACGAGCCGTGCTCGTCGCTGGCCTCACGGACCCGCATCAAGACGCTGACCGAGCAGACCCGGATCGACAACGCGCGCTTCTTCGACGGGGACATCGACCAGGTCCCGCACCACGTGATCACGCAGGGCATCGGCACCATCCTGGAAGCCCGGCACCTGGTGCTGCTCGCGACGGGTGAGGGCAAGGCCGACGCGGTCGCGGCGACGGTGGAAGGGCCGGTCGCGGCGGTGTGCCCGGCCTCGGCGCTGCAGCTCCACTCGCACGCGACCGTGGTCGTCGACGA
Source organism: Streptomyces sp. NPDC003456 (assembly GCF_042878735.1). Taxonomy (NCBI): domain Bacteria; kingdom Bacillati; phylum Actinomycetota; class Actinomycetes; order Kitasatosporales; family Streptomycetaceae; genus Streptomyces; species Streptomyces sp. NPDC003456. The sequence continues at coordinate 610,249 of NZ_JBIAOK010000004.1, read as the reverse complement.
GGCCGCGGCGTCGAAGCTCAAGCTGGCGGACTACTTCCGCCACACGTACGCCAACAAGCCGGATTGGCAGGGAATCTGAGGCGAGGCCCTGGCAGCCCGCTTTCCTCTGCACCAACCCCTGCCGCTCGGCCTGCGCGACCGCTGACCCCCTCCACGGCCCGGACGGGTCTCAGGCCTCCGCCACCTCGTCGTCGCCCGGCTCGTCCTGGGCGCGCCAGCCGGCCATCCACAGGGGCATGAGCCAGTGCACGACCAGGACGGCGACGAGCAGGGGCGCGGCGTAGGCCTTGGGCGCGTCGCCGTTCAGTCCGCCGCCGATCAGCAGGGCGGCCGCACCGGCGATCAGGAGCAGGGTCGTCGCGCGGTGGGCCAGGGCCAGCACGCGGGTGCGCTCTGCGGACTGGCGCTCGTCCAGGGCGCGTTCGCGCAGTTCCAGCAGGCCACGGGTGGCGGTGTTGATCACGCCGGTGGTGACCATCCAGGGGAGGAGCAGAACCGCCGCCACGGCCACCGGCCACAGCGGCTCGCCCTCGGTGAGGAAGAAGACGGCCATCAGCCCGCCGATGACCGCGGTCAGGGTGATGTGCGTGGCGACGGCCAGGCGGCGGCGCACGGCGGTGGCGTACCAGGCCGCTCCTCGGCGGTCGTTCATCAGCCGCAGCATGGTCCGGTCGTAGCGGGTCAGGCGTGTCGTCGTCATGGCCGGTTCCGTCATGGCTGGTTCTTCCCGCAGACCTCGTCCGTGAGCGGCCGGAACGGTTCGAGGGAGAACAGGGCCTCGACCGGGAGCCCGAAGAACTTGGAGACCTTCAGCGCCAGGTCGAGGCTCGGGTTGTACTGCCCCCGCTCGATGTAGCCGATGGTCTGGTAGTGGGCTCCCACTGCCTCGGCCAGGCTCTGGCGCGACACCTTCCGTTCGGCGCGCACCACGGCCAACCTGTTGTGCACCTGCTCACTCATGTATAAGAACTACTACATCCGTGAGCAGCAGTGCAACCACTCGGATCGACGACGGCCCCCTGATCCGGGGACTTCTCTAGCGGCCGGTGGCTCCGGCGATCACCTCGGCCGCCGCCCGGCCGCAGACGCGGGCCGCACCGTGGGTCGCGATGTGCAGGGCGCCGCGCGGGGCGGCCTGGGGGACGCCCATCTCGACGACGACGGTGTCGGGGCGGGCCGACAGCAGGACGTCGAGGGCGCCGGCCATCCAGGGATGGCGGTGCTCGTCACGGACGACGGCGACGATGCGGCGCGTGCCGGCGGCCTGGAGAGCGGCCCGGCCCGCGTGGTGCCCGGCCTCTCCCCCGTCGGTGTCCTCGGCGGTGAAGCGGCCGGTGACGGTGCCGGGCAGGAGGTGGACGAGTTCGGCGGCGACGCCCCACGGTGTCTCGTCGCCGACGGCGATGTTGGCGACGGGGGTGAGGGCGGCGACGTAGGGGGGCTCGGTGAGGGGCTCGAAGGTCGCGGGGTCGCCGAGGCCGGGTGCGGCGGTCACCGTCAGGGCGCGGCGGGCGGCCTCCAGCCCGACCTCGGTGCCGTGGGTGCCGTCGGCCGAGCGGTCGGCGGTGCCGGTCCAGCGGGCCAGGGCGCGGACGCGTTCGGCCGCGTCGGCCAGGCGTTCCTCGGGGAGTTCGCCGGTGCGCACGGCGGAGACCAGGGCGTCGCGCAGCCGCAGGACGGTCGCGTCGTCGGCCAGTCCGCCGCCGACGCAGATCGCGTCGGCGCCCGCGGCGACGGCGAGGACGCTGCCGCGTTCGATGCCGTAGGTGCCGGCGATGGCGCGCATCTCCATGCCGTCGGTGACGATGAGGCCGTCGTAGCCGAGTTCGCCGCGGAGGAGGCCGGTGAGGATGCGGCGGGAGAGGGTGGCCGGGTGCTCGGGGTCGAGTGCCGGAACCAGGATGTGGGCGCTCATGACGGCCCGGCTGCCGGCGGCGATGGCGGCGCGGAAGGGGACCAGTTCGCGTTCGGCCAGGACCTCGGCGGAGACGTCGATGCGCGGCAGGGCGTGGTGGGAGTCGACGGCGGTGTCGCCGTGGCCCGGGAAGTGCTTGGTGCAGGCGGCGACGCCGGCGGACTGCAGGCCGGTGACGTAGGCGGCGGTGTGCCGGGCGGCCAGGGCCGTGTCGGCGCCGAAGGAGCGGACGCCGATGACCGGGTTGCGGGGGTCGGAGTTGACGTCGGCGGAGGGGGCCCAGTTGAGGTTGACGCCGCAGGCGGCGAGGCGGCGGCCCAGCTCGTGGGCGACCTGCCGGGTCAGCTCGACGTCGTCGACCGCGCCGAGGGCGTGGTTGCCGGGGAAGGAGGAGCCGCTGCGCACCTCCAGCCGGGTCACGTCGCCGCCTTCCTCGTCGATGGCGACGAGGACGTCGTCGCGCTCGGCCCGCAGCTGGGCGGTCAGGGCGGCGAGTTGGCCGGGGGAGGCGATGTTGCGGCCGAAGAGCCCGACGGAGGCGAGGCCTTCACCGAGCCGGCGCAGCAGCCAGTCGGGGGCGGTGGTGCCGGTGAAGCCGGGCTGCAGGACGGTCAGGGCGTCGCGGGTGAGCGTGTCGGTGCCGCTGGCGAGTGTCGTCATCGGGTGAGGTCATCCCTTCACGGCGCCCGCGGTCAGGCCCGCGGCCATCTTGCGCTGGACGAGGAGGAAGAGGGCGACGATCGGCACGGCCATCATCGTGGCTCCGGCCATCATCGGCGCGTATTCGGTGCCGTGCTTGGTGGTGAAGTTGCCGAGCCAGACGGTCGCGGTCTGGTTCTTCTGGCTGAGGAGCATCAGGGCGTAGAGGTACTCGTTCCAGGCCTGGATGAAACCGTAGACCGAGGTGGCGACCATGCCGGGGGCGAGGAGGGGGAAGACGACCCGCAGGAAGGCGCTGGTGCGGGAGCAGCCGTCGACCATGGCGGCCTCCTCCAGCTCCTTGGGGATGTTGACGATGAAGCCGCGCAGGGTCCAGACCGTGAAGGGCAGGACGAAGGTCAGGTAGGTGATGATGATGCCGGTGAGCCTGTCGTACTGGCCCAGGTCGTTCAGGAGCAGGAAGACCGGGATGATCATGGCGACCAGCGGGACCATCTGGACCGCGAGGATGCCGACGATCACGATCTTGCGGCCGCGGAAGGCGAAGCGGGAGATGGCGAGCGCGGCCAGCAGCCCGACGGCCATGCCGATGACGACGACCGCGAGGGACACCACGAGGCTGCGGCCCACCGGGCCCCAGAAGTCGGCGATGTCCAGTGCCCGGCCGAAGTTGTCGAAGGTCAGGCCGGTCGGCAGCAGGCTGGGGTCGGGGTCGATGGCGTCCTTGGCCGGCTTGAACGCCGTGTTGAGCATCCAGTAGAGGGGGAAGCCCGCGACGAGGAAGACCAGCAGGCCGAGGAGGTTCCAGCCGAGCCGCGGGTTCCTGCGGCGGCGGCGGGTTCCGGCGAGCGTGCTCATTCGACCTCTCCGATCTTCAGCATCTGCCGCATGTAGACGGCGACGACGCCGAGCAGCAGCAGGACGGTGATCAGCGCGATGGCCGAGCCCTGGGCGTAGTCGTTGACGACGAAGGCCCGGTCGTAGGAGTAGGTGTTGAGCACCTGGAACTCCGGCTCGGGGTGGCCGTTGCGCATGACGAACACCTGGGGGAAGACGCCCATGTCCCAGATGACCGACAGAGTCGTGAGCATCACGATGATCGGCTTCAGGACGGGCAGGGTGACGAAGCGGAAGACGCCCCAGGAACTGGCGCCGTCGAGCCGGGCGGCCTCCTCCAGTTCCTTCGGGACCTGGGTGAGGCCGGCGCTGAGGGTGATGACCACGAAGGGCACGGCGCCCCAGATGACCAGCAGCATGATCACGGCGAGACCCTCGGGCCCGCTGGCGAACCAGTTGTGGCCGATCATGTCGACGCCCGGCAGCTTGCTGAGCAGCGCGTTGAAGACGCCGTAATCGGAGTCGAAGAGCCACTTGAAGACGGTGGTCGCCACGATGACCGGCATGCCCCAGCTGGCCACCAGCACGATGTTGATGAGCACCTTCAGCCAGCCGGAGACCCGCTGCAGCAGCAGGGCGAGCGCCATGCCGATGACCATGGTGAAGACGACGGCGCCGGCCGCGAAGACGATCGTGCGCACGACGACGGCCCAGAACTCGCCGTCGCCCAGCACCTTGGCGAAGTTGTCGAAGCCGACCGACTCCGCGGGCTGGAAGCCCCACAGCTGGGACTGGCCGAACTTCTGGAAGGACAGGGTGACCAGGCGGGCCAGCGGATAGCCCATGACCAGGGCCAGGATGAGCAGGCAGGGCGCGAGCAGCAGCCAGGGAGCGGCGGCCCCGCCCGAGCTGCGCCGGCCGCGTGGGCGGCGCGCCTCGGGAGGCGGCGGTGGTACCTGCCGCGATGGCGGCACCTTGGCGGGAATGTGGGTGTCTGCGGCACTCATCGCGCGCTCCTCGGCGGTCCCTCAGGTCTGACGAACGGCGGGGCTCCGCTGACCGGGAGCCCCGCCCGTGGGTCTGTCGTCCGGGTCGCGCCGCAGACGCGGGGAGGCACCGTGGCGTGGTTCGACCCGGACGACGGACCCGCAGGTCACTTGGTGTTGATGACCTTGTCGATCTCGGCGTCCGCCTCCTTGGCGGCGGCCTCGACGGACTTCTTGCCGGTGCCGATGCTCTGCAGCATGGTCTGCAGGACCTGCGCCTTCTCGACCTGGCCCCAGCCGGGGGCCATGGGGACGAACCAGCTGGACTCGGCCGCGGTGGCGGGCACGGCGGTCTTCGGGTCGTTCTTCAGCGTCGCGAGGTCCGTCTTGTTGTTGGGCAGGTTGCCCTTGGCCATCAGGCCCTTCTGGCCGGAGGAGCCGGTGAACGCGTTGATCCACTCGGCGGCCAGGGCCTGGGCGTCGGACTTGACCGGGACGGCGAGGTCGGAGCCGCCCAGGAAGACGGGCATGTTCTTGCCGGACGGGCCGGGCATCACGAAGTTCTCGAGGTTGCCCTTGAGCTTGCCGGTCTTGTCGTTCTTCGGGTCCTCGGCGGTCGCGCCCTCCCAGGCCGCCGCGAAGATCATGGCGGACTTGCCCTGGCCGTAGACGATGTAGCGGTCGGACTCGTCCTTGGTCTTGTCGCCGTGCATGTACTTGTCGACGACGTTCTTGAACTCCTTGAGGCCCTTGATCGACTCGGGCGAGGAGAGGGAGGCCTTCCACTTGCCGCCCGACTCGGTGGCGATGGCGCCGCCGGCGTCGTAGACGAAGGACATGGCCGCGTACCAGTCGCGGGTGGGCTGGTACCAGGCGTTGAACTTGTCGCCCTGCTTCTTCTGGATCTTGTCCAGGGCGTCGGTCAGGTCCTGGTAGGTCTTCGGGGGCGTCTTCAGGCCGGCCGAGGCCGCCACGTCCTTGCGCCAGTTGGCCACGCGGCCGCCGGCGTAGTAGGGGACGCCGTAGGTCTTGCCCTCGTAGGTCACCGAGGCCTTGAGGCCGTCCAGCCAGGCGTCCGAGTTGTCGAACGCGCCCTGGTCGAGGGGGGCGAAGGCGCCCTTGACCATGTAGCCGAGCATCTCGGTGTTGCCCATCTCGACCACGTCGGGGGCCTTGTCCGTGGCGAGGACGGCGTCGAGCTTGGCGTTCTTGTCGGGCCAGCCGTAGTACTCGTGGTTGATCTTGACGCCGGGGTGCTTCTTCTTCACCGCGGCGTCGGCGGCCTTCACCAGTTCCGGCCAGTTGTTCTGGGCGTCGACGGTGAGCCAGACCGTGAGTTCCTTGGCGTCCGCTCCCTTGTCGGAGCCCCCGTCCCCCTCGCCCCCGCACGCCGCGATGGAGACCATCATGCCCGCGATACCGATCGCGGATATCAGCTTGCGCTTCACGCCACCCTCCTCAGGGATGCCACAAACCCCCCTGCTCCCCGCGGTGAGACGTGGGGCGCCAGGACCTGGACCAATGGTGTAGACCAGTACCGGGAGCTTGGACCAGACCAGCAGGCCTGTCAAGGGTCGCGAGAAGGCCCTGACCAGCCGTTATGCGACCTACATATGCAGGAACCTTTAAGTAAGAAGCCAGCGAAAACACGGGTGTACACGGCATACTGCGGGTAGACCACAGCAAGGGCTGGACTAGACCAAAAGAGGCGCCGACGGTATACAAGTGGGATCGTGTCGGCGGACCGAGCCGGGAAGGCGGAGCATGAGCACCGACGTCAGCAGTGCGGAGAACGAGACAGGGGCACCCGTCCGTACCGCACGCGTGCCCAAGTACTACCGCCTGAAGAAGCACCTGCTCGACATGACCGAGACCCAGGCGCCGGGCACGCCGGTCCCGCCCGAGCGCACCCTGGCGGCCGAGTTCGACACCTCGCGCACCACCGTGCGCCAGGCGCTGCAGGAGCTCGTGGTCGAGGGCCGGCTGGAACGCATCCAGGGCAAGGGCACGTTCGTCGCCAAGCCGAAGGTCTCGCAGGCGCTGCAGCTCACCTCGTACACCGAGGACATGCGCGCGCAGGGCCTGGAGCCCACCTCGCAGCTGCTCGACATCGGCTACATCACCGCCGACGACCGCCTCGCCGGGCTGCTCGACATCACGCCGGGCGGACGGGTGCTGCGCATCGAGCGGCTGCGCATGGCCAACGGCGAGCCGATGGCCATCGAGACCACCCACCTGAGCGCCAAGCGCTTCCCGGCGCTGCGCCGGTCGCTGGTGAAGTACACCTCCCTCTACACCGCGCTCGCCGAGGTCTACGACGTCCACCTCGCGGAGGCCGAGGAGACCATCGAGACGTCGCTGGCGACCCCGCGCGAGGCAGGACTGCTCGGCACGGACGTCGGTCTGCCGATGCTGATGCTGTCCCGGCACTCGCTGGACCGGGACGGCCAGCCGGTGGAGTGGGTGCGCTCGGTCTACCGGGGCGACCGCTACAAGTTCGTGGCCCGTCTCAAGCGGCCCCAGGACTGACGCGGCGGCGGCCGGATCCCCGGTCCCTGCGGGAACCGCATTGCGGACGAGGGGTTCCGCTTGCGCCGTGCCCTGACCTAGATTGCCTGCGCATTGCCCAGGTGATCACTGAGGGGACGGAGCCGCCTGATGTCGCAAGCCCCAGAAACCAGCAGAGGCCCGGTGGTGACGCCCGTGCGCGTCGTCATCGGGCTCTGCCTTGTCGCACCCTTCGTGGCCATGCTGTGGGTCGGCTCGTACGCGAAGACCGACCCGGCCTTCATCGGGATCCCGTTCTTCTACTGGTACCAGATGGCGTGGGTGCTGATCTCCACCGCCCTGACGATGGTCGCCTACAAGCTGTGGCAGCGTGACCAGCGCTCCCGCTCGGCCGCGAGGGGCGGTGCGTCGAAGTGAAGGACGGCGTGAACGGCGTGGCACTCGCCGTCTTCATCTTCTTCTTCCTGCTCGTGACGGTCCTGGGCTTCCTGGCCGCGCGCTGGCGCAAGGCCGAGAACGAGCACAGCCTGGACGAATGGGGCCTGGGCGGCCGCTCGTTCGGCACCTGGGTCACCTGGTTCCTGCTCGGCGGCGACCTGTACACCGCGTACACGTTCGTCGCGGTGCCCGCGGCGATCTACGCGGCCGGCGCGGCCGGCTTCTTCGCCGTCCCGTACACGATCCTGGTGTACCCGCTGATCTTCACCTTCCTGCCCCGCCTGTGGTCGGTGTCCCACAAGCACGGGTACGTGACGACCTCCGACTTCGTGCGCGGGCGCTTCGGCTCCAAGGGCCTGTCCCTGGCCGTGGCCCTCACCGGCATCCTGGCGACGATGCCGTACATCGCGCTCCAACTGGTCGGCATCCAGGCCGTGCTGGACGTGATGGGCGTCGGCGGCGGCGAGAACACCAACTGGTTCATCAAGGACCTGCCGCTGCTCATCGCGTTCGGCGTGCTGGCGGCGTACACCTACTCCTCGGGCCTGCGGGCGCCGGCGCTCATCGCGTTCGTGAAGGACACGCTGATCTACCTCGTGATCGCGGTGGCGATCATCTACATCCCGATCAAGCTGGGCGGATTCGACGACATCTTCGCCAAGGCCGGTGAGGCGTTCAGCCAGACCAACCCGGCCACGGGGGCGCCGCGCGGGGCGCTGACGCCGCCGGAGGCGGGCCAGTGGACGTACGCCACGCTGGCGCTGGGCTCCGCGCTGGCGCTGTTCATGTACCCGCACTCGATCACGGCGACGCTGTCCTCCAAGAGCCGTGAGGTGATCCGCCGCAACACCACGATCCTGCCGCTGTACTCGCTGATGCTGGGCCTGCTGGCGCTGCTCGGCTTCATGGCCGTCGCGGCCGGCATCAAGGTGCAGAACGGCCAGCTGGCGATCCCGCAGCTGTTCGAGACGATGTTCCCGGACTGGTTCGCCGGTGTGGCGTTCGCGGCCATCGGCATCGGCGCGCTCGTGCCCGCGGCCATCATGTCCATCGCGGCCGCGAACCTGTTCACCCGCAACATCTACAAGGACTTCATCAAGCCGGACGCCACCCCCGCGCAGGAGACCAAGGTCTCCAAGGTGGTCTCCCTGCTGGTGAAGGTGGGCGCGCTGGTCTTCGTCCTCACCATGGACAAGACGGTCGCCATCAACTTCCAGCTGCTGGGCGGCATCTGGATCCTGCAGACCTTCCCGGCCCTGGTCGGCGGCCTGTTCACGCGCTGGTTCCACCGCTGGGCCCTGCTCGCGGGCTGGGCGGTCGGCATGGTCTACGGCACGGCGGCCGCCTACGGTGTGGCCTCCCCGACGCAGAAGCACTTCGGCGGCTCGTCGAAGGAGATCCCCGGCATCGGCGAGATCGGCTACATCGGCCTCACGGCGTTCGTGCTCAACGTGGTCGTGACGGTCGTCCTGACCTTCGTCCTGCGGGCCGTGAAGGCCCCCGACGGCGTCGACGAGACCAAGCCGGAGGACTACACGGCCGACGCGGGCGACCCGGGCGTCCAGGTGGAGCTTCCGCCGGCGACCGCCGGTTCGTCGCACTGACCCGGGCGCGCCCGGCCGCGTCGAGGTGCGGCCGTGCCGCGTCGGGGTACGGCCCTGCCGCGTGGCGGCGACCGGCCGCGAACCACCCGCAGCGGGCCGCCGTGACCATCCGTCACGGCGGCCCGCTGTCACGTGGAGCTGACGCTCCGACACCACCGCGACACTACATCTGGGGGTGTCACCCGCGCCCGGCACAAGATGTATGCTCATGCTCGCTGTCGCCGCAGGGGAATCCGGTGCGAATCCGGAACTGTCCCGCAACGGTGTACCCATGCCCTTCTGTGCGCATGGGGGTCAGTCCGAGGACCTGCCGACAGTGCACCCGGCCGCCGGCCGGTGTGCCCTGACGTCCGGGCCTCGTGGAATGGGCCGGTGGACGCGCGACGCCGTGTGCGTCCGTGTGCTGCCCCCTGCCCTCGGCGAGGCCCCGTGCCGAGCGAGGGAGAGCCCCCACGTGACCATCGCGCCAGCGGATCCGGTCTCAGCCGCCGAGCAGGAGCAGGACGCTCCCGGGGCCGCACTGCTGCGGACCCTGACCGAACTGACCGCCGACCTGCCCGACGCCGACCCCGGCCGGGTGGCCGCCGCCGCGCTGCGCGGCCGGTCCGCGCGGGCGGACGAGCGGGAGCTGCGGGACCTGGCGACGGAGGCCGCGGCCGGCCTCATCTCGGAGGACCCCGCCTACTCCCGCCTGGCCGCCCGCCTGCTGACCATCGGCATCCGCGACGAGGCCGCCTCGCAGGGGGTCACGTCCTTCACCTCGTCCGTCGCGGTCGGGCACCGCGAGGGGCTCATCGCCGACCGCACCGCCGCATTCGTCGAGCTGCACGCGGCCCGGCTCGACGCGCTGGTCGACACCGCGGCCGACGACCGCTTCGGCTACTTCGGCCTGCGCACGCTGCACAGCCGCTACCTGCTGCGGCACCCGATCACCCGCAAGGTGGTCGAGACCCCCCAGCACTTCCTGCTGCGCGTGGCGAGCGGGCTCGCCGAGGACGACACCGCGCGGGCGGTGGACGAGGTCGCGGCGCTCTACGGGCTCATGAGCCGCCTCGACTACCTGCCCTCCTCCCCCACCCTCTTCAACTCCGGCACCCGGCACCCCCAGATGTCGTCCTGCTACCTGCTCGACTCCCCCAAGGACGAGCTGGACTCCCTCTACGACCGCTACCACCAGGTCGCCCGCCTGTCGAAGCACGCCGGCGGCATCGGCCTCGCCTACTCCCGCATCCGCGCCCGGGGTTCGCTGATCCGCGGCACGAACGGCCACTCCAACGGCATCGTCCCGTTCCTGAAGACCCTCGACGCCTCGGTCGCCGCCGTGAACCAGGGCGGCCGCCGCAAGGGCGCCGCGGCGGTCTACCTGGAGACCTGGCACGCGGACATCGAGGAGTTCCTGGAGCTGCGGGACAACACCGGCGAGGACGCCCGGCGCACGCACAACCTGAACCTGGCGCACTGGATCCCGGACGAGTTCATGCGCCGCGTGAACGCCGACGCGCAGTGGTCGCTCTTCTCGCCCTCGGACGTGCCGGAGCTGGTCGACCTGTGGGGCGAGGAGTTCGACGCCGCGTACCGCAGGGCCGAGGCGGCGGGGCTCGCCCGCAAGACCCTGCCCGCCCGCGAGCTGTACGGCCGCATGATGCGCACACTGGCGCAGACCGGCAACGGCTGGATGACCTTCAAGGACGCCGCCAACCGCACCGCCAACCAGACGGCCGAGCCGGGCCACGTCGTGCACTCCTCCAACCTCTGCACGGAGATCCTGGAGGTCACCGACGACGGGGAGACGGCGGTCTGCAACCTGGGCTCGGTCAACCTCGGGGCGTTCGTGACCGGTGGGGACATCGACTGGGAGCGCCTGGACGAGACCGTCCGCACGGCCGTCACCTTCCTCGACCGGGTCGTCGACATCAACTTCTACCCGACCGAGCAGGCGGGCCGCTCCAACGCCCGCTGGCGCCCGGTCGGCCTCGGCGCGATGGGCCTGCAGGACGTCTTCTTCCGGCTGCGCCTGCCCTTCGACTCGCCCGAGGCCAAGGCCCTGTCCACCCGCATCGCCGAGCGCATCATGCTGGCCGCGTACGAGGCCTCCGCCGACCTCGCCGAGCGCAACGGCCCGCTGCCCGCCTGGGAGAAGACCCGCACCGCCCGGGGCGTCCTGCACCCCGACCACTACGACGTGGAGCCGGCCTGGCCGGAGCGCTGGGCGGCCCTGCGCGAGCGGATCGCCACGACCGGTCTGCGCAACTCCCTGCTGCTCGCCATCGCCCCCACGGCCACCATCGCCTCGATCGCGGGCGTGTACGAGTGCATCGAGCCGCAGGTGTCGAACCTGTTCAAGCGCGAGACGCTGTCGGGCGAGTTCCTCCAGGTCAACTCCTACCTGGTGGAGGAGCTGAAGCGGCTCGGCGTGTGGGACGCCCGGACCCGCGAGGCGCTGCGCGAGGCGAACGGCTCGGTGCAGGGCTTCGCCTGGATCCCCGAGGACGTGCGCGCCCTCTACCGCACGGCCTGGGAGATCCCGCAGCGCGGCCTGATCGACATGGCGGCGGCCAGGACCCCGTTCCTGGACCAGTCGCAGTCCCTGAACCTGTTCCTGGAGACGCCGACCATCGGCAAGCTCTCCTCGATGTACGCCTATGCCTGGAAGTCCGGGCTGAAGACCACGTACTACCTGCGCTCGCGCCCGGCGACCCGCATCGCCCGGGCCGCCCGCGCCGCCGTCCCCGTGCAGGCCACCCCCGACCCCGAGGCGGTCGCCTGCTCCCTGGAGAACCCCGAGTCCTGCGAGGCCTGCCAGTAATGCCCAGCAACCAGAATCTCCTCGACCCCGGCTTCGAGCTGACCCTGCGCCCCATGCGCTACCCGGACTTCTACGAGCGCTACCGGGACGCCATCAAGAACACCTGGACCGTGGAGGAGGTCGACCTCCACTCCGACGTCGCCGACCTCGCCAAGCTCTCCCCCGCGGAGCAGCACCTCATCGGCCGGCTGGTGGCGTTCTTCGCGACGGGCGACTCGATCGTCGCGAACAACCTGGTGCTGACGCTGTACAAGCACATCAACTCCCCCGAGGCGCGGCTGTATCTGAGCCGTCAGCTGTTCGAGGAGGCCGTGCACGTCCAGTTCTACCTGACGCTGCTCGACACCTACCTGCCCGACCCGGAGGACCGCGCGGCGGCCTTCGCGGCGGTGGAGAACATCCCGTCCATCCGCGAGAAGGCGGAGTTCTGCTTCAGGTGGATGGACTCGGTCGAGAAGCTGGACCGGCTGGAGTCACAGGCCGACCGGCGCCGCTTCCTGCTCAACCTGATCTGCTTCGCGGCCTGCATCGAAGGCCTGTTCTTCTACGGCGCCTTCGCCTACGTCTACTGGTTCCGCAGCCGCGGCCTGCTGCACGGCCTGGCGACCGGCACCAACTGGGTGTTCCGCGACGAGACGATGCACATGTCGTTCGCCTTCGACGTGGTCGACACCGTCCGCAAGGAGGAGCCGGAGCTGTTCGACGACCGGCTGCGGCAGGAGGTGACGGACATGCTCCGGGAGGCCGTCGAGGCCGAGCTGCAGTTCGCGCGCGACCTGTGCGGTGACGGTCTCCCGGGCATGAACACCGAGTCGATGCGGCAGTACCTGGAGTGCGTCGCCGACCAGCGGCTGACCCGCCTGGGCTTCGCTCCGGTGTACGGCTCCGAGAACCCCTTCTCCTTCATGGAGCTCCAGGGGGTTCAGGAGCTGACCAACTTCTTCGAGCGGCGGCCCTCCGCGTACCAGGTGGCGGTGGAGGGCACCGTCGACCTGGACGAGGACTTCTGAGCCGGCGCGTTCCCTCGGGCTTCCTGGGCCTCCCGGATCTGCCGGTCGATGCGCCTGTCGTGCATCAGGCCGATCACGGACGGGAGGACCAGGAGGACCAGCGTCCCGAGTACGAAGATCATGGCGATGAGTGTCTGCGTCTGGTTCGTGTCCATGGACACCACTCTCGCTCCGATGACTCCTTACCGTCAGTGGCAGTACTGCCGTAGACCCTCGAATTACTGCCAGCGGCGAGGCACACTGGGGACATGCTGCAGAACGTGGCCGTCGCTCTCCTCGACGGCGTGAACCCCTTCGAACTCGGCGTGGTGTGCGAGATCTTCGGCACCGACCGCAGCGACGACGGCCTGCCGGTGTACGACTTCGCCGTCGCCTCGGCCGAGGGTCCGTCGCTGCGCATGAACTCGGGCTTCTCGCTCCAGGTCGACCACGGCCTGGAGCGCCTGGAGACGGCCGATCTGATCGCCGTGCCGGCCGGGCGCAGCTTCGCCACCCGGGACTACCCGCCGGAGTTGCTGGAGGCCCTGCGCCGCGGCGTCGACCGCGGCGCCCGGGTGCTCAGCGTCTGCTCCGGCGCCTACGTGCTGGCCGCGGCCGGGCTGCTGGACGGGCGGCGCTGCGCCGTGCACTGGAAGCACGCCGAGGACCTCGCCCGCCGGTACCCGCGGGTGACCGTCGAGCCGGACGTGCTCTACGTCGACGAGGACCCGCTGTTCACCTCCGCGGGCACCGCCGCCGGCATCGACGCCTGCCTGCACCTGGTCCGCAAGGAGCAGGGCAGCGAGGTCGCGAACAGGATCGCCCGGCGGATGGTGGTGCCGCCGCACCGGGACGGCGGCCAGGCCCAGTACATCGAGCGTCCGCTGCCGCACTCCGAGGCCGACTCGATCGGCGAGGTGCTGGCCTGGATGGAGCGCCACCTCGACGAGGAGGTCACCGTCGAGCAGCTCGCCGCCCGGGCCCTGATGTCCCCGCGCACGTTCGCCCGCCGCTTCCACCAGGAGACCGGGACGACGCCCTACCGCTGGGTCCTGCGGCAGCGCGTGCTGCAGGCCCAGCGGCTGCTGGAGGCGACGGACGAGACCATGGACGCCATCGCCGGCCGGACGGGGTTCGGCAACGCGGCCACGCTGCGCCACCACTTCGTCCGGGCCGTCGGGACCACGCCGAACGCCTACCGGCGGACGTTCAGGGGCCCCGAGGCGGCCTGACGGCCGGCCCGGCGGTCACCTCGCCACCGGCCGCACCTTCAGCTCGTGCGGCCGCAGGGTGATGCCGATCCGAGGGCTGTCGTTCGAACCGGCCACCTGCTCGAAGCGGTACTTCGCGGCCAGCGCCGCCGTGACCAGCGTCAGCTGGGCCATCGAGAAGTGGTCGCTGGGGCACTTGCGGTTGCCGACGCTGAACGGGCTCATGGCGTGCTTGGGCACGGTCTTCGCACGCTCCGGGAGCCAGCGGTCGGGGTCGAACTCCAGGTTCCGGTCGTAGGACTTCGCGTCGCGCTGGATCGCGTAGGGGCTGTAGATGATGTCCGCCCCGGCCGGAATGCGGTATTCGCCGAGTTTTGTGTCTCTTACCGCCCGGCGGGTCAGAATCCAGACGGCCGGACTCAAACGCATGGACTCGACCACGACATTGTTGGTGTGCCGCAGGGCGCGGACGTCGTCGAATGCCACGGGCCTGCCACCGGTGACCTCCTGCACTTCGTCGTGCACCCGGTCCGCGTGTTCCGGGTGTTCCGCGAGCACGTGCAGCAGCCACATGATCGTGGAGGCGATGGTTTCGCTGCCGGGGGTGAGGATCGCGACGACCTGATCGTGGATCTCCTGTTCCCCGATGGGCTCGCCATTCTCGTCCTTCGCCTCCAGCAATGCCGTCAGCAAATCGTCCGGCTTTTGACCGCTTGCGCGGCGCTCGGCGACGATCTCGTCGACCAGGAGATGCAAATCGGCCAAGGCGCGGTTGAATTCGCGGTTGGCCGGCAGCGGCAGCCGGTAGAGCGGCCCGAGGGGAATCACCATCCGCCGGTACATGCCGCGGAAGACGGTGGCCAGGGCGACGCACAGCCGCTCCGCCCGCTCGTCCATGTAGTCGCCGCGCAGCAGGCAGCGGGCCGCGATACGCACGGCCACCCGGAACGACTCCGAGGTGCAGTCGACGGTCTCCCCGGACTTCCAGCGCTCGGTGAGGGCGTGCGCCTCCTCCTCCATGATCGGCCCGTAGGCGGGTATCGCGTCGAGCCGGAACGCGGGCTGGATGGTGCGCCGCTGGCGGCGGTGGAGCGGGCCGTTCGCCGTGGCCACGCCCTCCTTGCCCAGCAGCCCCTCCAGGGACTCCCACAGCGGCCCGGAGATGATGAAGTCGTTGCTCAGCGCGAGGGCGCCCGTCAGGTCCGGGGCGGTGACGGCGTAGATGGTCTTCGGGCCGAGCCGGAGGCGGACCACGTCGCCGTGCTCGCGCAGCCGGCACATGAACCCCAGCGGGTCGCGTGCCAGTCGCCAGCCGTGGCCGAGGACGGGGACCCCGCCGCCCGCCCGGGGCGGTTCGTGCGGCTCCGCGGTGGGAGCGGTCGCCGGCTCGACGGACTCGAGGGAATCGAGGGTCATTTCTCACCTGCCGCTTCGTTGGGGACGTACGGGGGCGTGGACCGGTCGTCCCAGCTGTCGACCATGTACCGGCCGGACTCGTGGTGGAACCAGTACACGGAACTGAACCAGTTCCGCATATTGCTCAGGCAGACCCGCACGGCGGCGCTCCATTCCTTTCCGCGCACGGTGCCGTCGTCAAGGCTCTCGGCGAACCGCAGGACATCCTTCTCCACGGCCGTGAATTCGGTGATGCATTCCTCGACGCGCCGCCGGACTTCCCCCACGGCCTGTTCCAGGGTCAGTCCTTCATGAGTGATGAGGCTGATTCCGAGATTGTGCACCTCGTCGCCCGCTATTTCCTTCGGCAGCGAGCAGAGGTCGTTGTACCAGGCGGCGAATTCCTGGCTCAGCAGCGCCGCCCGCCGATAGGCCGGGTAGGCGCGCACGGCCTCGGGGAATTCACATCCCGCAGCCGGCTCCAGCAGGTCGGTCCATATCCAGTGGGCGAAGGTGAGCCGGCGCAGCCGCAGGTACTCCTCGACCGTGGGCACGATGCCGTGCGTACGGTTGTGGAACTCGCGGTCGTACGCGTCGATCACCGCGTGGAAGTGCCGGGCGAACCGGAGGTTCCACGTGCCGGACAGGAACCCGTACAGCCGGTGCACGCTGTCCGCGAACCCGGCGACCAGTGGGTCCTCGTGGTGCAGGTACTCCTCGGGGCGGTCGAGCGCCGCGTGCAGGAGGTCCCGCAACCGCCGCCAGGCGTGCGGGCGGCCGTGCACGATGTCGCGGTCGTGCCGGTCGTCCCAGACGAAGAACCAGGCGCTGTAGTCCGCGATCGCCTGCATGACCTCGTCGGGGGCGCCGAGGTAGTACCCCGCCATCAGGTCCGTGTAGCACAAGCCGTCGGCATATTCCTCGACCTTGTCCGCCGGCATGAGCCGCTTTTCGAGCAGCCAGGCCCTCGTCTTCTCCTGGCACTTGGGCCAATACGGGTGGAGTTGCCGTGGAAACGACTCCTCGATCACCGGGAGCGAGAGCGACGGTGGAACTGCGATCCTGGCCGGTGTCGTTGTGGTGCCGTGTGACAAAGCGTGCACGAACTAACCCCTCTCAGCCGCCGGTTGGCGCGGGCGCCCCTCCCTTCGTGCCGGGCGTGCGCCGTTGCATACCCCGCTCATCCCATTCAGCACTACAACTGACCGTTCTGGGAACGCATTTGCTCCATTCACTACCCCACAGTGCCGGGATCCTCCCGGTAAGTGACGGCTACCGGATCGGTGAACGAGCAGAAGCGATCGAACGTGCGACGGACAGGCGAACGACACAGAGGAACGGCGCCTGTCCGGGGTGGTGAACCCGGACAGACGCCGTGCGCCTGGTGCGGCAGGGGCCGCTCAGTCGTTGGCCACCACGGGGTAGCGGGGCTCGTTCTCGGCCATCTGCCGCAGCGCGTCCTTGCGCTCGCGCTTGGAGAGCCGGTCGATGTACAGGTAGCCGTAGAGGTGATCGGTCTCGTGCTGCAAACACCGTGCGAAGTACCCGGTGCCGCGCACCCTGATCGGGTTGCCCTTCTCGTCCTGCCCGGTCACCTCGGCGTAGTCGGGCCGGGCCAGCGGCGCGTACGCGGTGGGCACCGACAGGCAGCCCTCGTTGCTGTCGTCCAGCCGGCGCCTGTCGGCGGGCAGCTCGACGAGCTTGGGGTTGCAGACGACGCCCACGTGCCGGGCACCCTCGTCGTCCGGGCAGTCGTAGACGAAGACCTTCGCGTCGACGCCGATCTGGTTGGCGGCCAGGCCCACGCCCTCGGCGGTGCGCTGGCTGGCGAACATGTCGGCGACGAGCTGCTGCAGCTCGTCGCCGAACTCGGTGACGTCCTTGCACTCCTTGTGCAGCACCGGGTTGCCGACGACCGTGATCGGCCGCGAGGTACCCCGCTCGCGCCAGGCGGCCTCGCGCTCCTCGCAGTCCTCCGTGTCGATCACGTACCCCTCGTCGTCGACGGGGAGCACGCCCTCGTGCTGCTGATCGGTGTCCTGCTGAGCCATGACGTACGTACGCCTTCCTGAACAAATCCGAGCCGGGATGCTGATACAGGGTACGGGGAAGGCGCCCCCTCAGGGGCGCGGGGAAGGGCGCGGGAGGCCCTCACACCGCCGCGGCGGCGGACGGCCTCAGCAGACCTCTTCCAGATCCCGCCAGTCCCGGGAATCCGGGCTGTCGGCCACCCACCCGTCCAGCAGCCCCCGGACCAGCGAAGCCGGCGCGGCCAGCCCGCACTCCCGCTCGGGGACCCACAGCTGCCCGTCGGTCCGGTGCCCCAGCGGCCCGGGATGCCCCGGCTCGCTGTGGTCGTGCGGGTCGAGGTGCTCGCCGTCTCCCTCGTCGGACGGCATCCGGGACTCCGAGCACATCCGGCACAGCAGCCGCACCGAGGAGGACCAGTCCTCCGCGGCGAACCCCGCGTCCCCGGCGAGCTGCTCCAACGCGTCCCGGTCCGACTCGGTCGCCGCCTCCAGCAGCACCACCCAGGTCGGCACGGGCGACGGCGCCCACAGCTCGATCTCGTCGAACACCGGGTAGGTGTGGCCGGCGGCCGTGGTCCGCTCGCCGTGCGGGACGCCGTCGTGCAGGACGACCTCGCCCCAGCGCCGCCCGGACGACGGCAGGGGGATCGACAGCACCTCGAGGCGGGCCGGGTCCAGCCGCCGCCCCCACACGACCTCGGCCTCCCCCTCCGGGGACAGCCGCACGGCGGCGCTGCCGAGATCCATGCCGACGGGCTCGCCCGCGTCGTTGGCCGGGCCCGGTGTGCGCAGCCCGTACGCCTGCCAGGCGCGCCGGGCCAGCGGCCAGTCCTGCAGGGCCGTCGCGGCGATGCCGACGTTCCACCAGTCCGGCGCGCCCGCGTCCCGGTCCAGCAGGGCCACCGCCCTCAGGCCCGCCGCCCGCGCCTGCTCCCAGTCGTGCCGGAACTTGTGCAGCAGCGCGAGGTTGAACCAGGACTCCGAAAGCCAGGGCTCCAGATCGGCGGCACGTGTCAGCAGTGCGCCCGCGTCCTCGTACCGGCCGTCGCCGATGAGTGTGAACGCCCGGTCCGTGGCCTGCCGCCAGGAGGCGGAGGGCCGGTGCCGTCCCTTGCCGAAGATCCTCACGATTCCCGCCTGCCAGTTCCGTGCGGTGGGCTGGCCGTAGCTGTGTTGCGAGCCCCCGGACACCTTCTCCTTCGCATCCAACCACGTACGGCCTCGGGGGCGCTCATTACCCATGGGTTACCCAGCCACGGGCAGCGTCAGACTGCTCCTTGCCAGTACACGGGCCAGTGATTCCACCACCTCCGGCGCATACGTCCCGGCGGTGGCGAGCCGGAGTTCCTCCAGCGCCGTCAGCGGCCCGCCGGGCCCTCCTTCCCGGGACTTCTCCTCGTACGCGTTCACGGCCCCGACGATTCGCGCGGCGAGCGGCTGCCCGGGGTAGGGGTCGGCCTGCCGCTCCACGATGACGGCGACCTCCTCGTCGACCCCGGTCTGCCGGACGACGGCGGCGCCGAGCAGCGCGATGCGCCGCTGCTCGGCGGCGGGCAGTGCGGCGGTGGCTCCGGCGGGCACGGGGTCGACGAGGCTCAGCTGGCCGATGTCGTGCATGAGTGCGGCGTACTCCAGCACCGCCAGCTCCGGCTCGGTCAGGCCCAGGTCGCGGCCGACGGCCCGGCTGACCGCGGCGACGCGGCGGGCGTGCCCGGCGGGGGTGCAGCCGGCGACCTCGGTGGCCCGGGCGAGGGAGGCGATGGTCTGCCGGTAGGTCGCCCGGACGGCCGCGTAGCGCCGGAAGGACATCTGGGCGAGCAGCAGCGGCACCGAGAACACGGGCAGCGCCCACAGGCCCACGACGGCCACGGCCAGGGCCATCACCGCCCCGGTGGCGATGACGGCGGTCCCGATGCCGAGCGCGGCCCGCAACTCGTCGCGCAGCACCGGCCCGAAGGGCCAGCCGGTGCGCAGGTGGGCCAGGGCGGCGGCGAGCACCGCGTCGCACAGGGCGGTCAGGGACAGCAGCGCGAGCAGCAGCAGGGCGTAGGCGGGACCGCTCCAGTCGTCGAACATGCCGCGGCCGTAGGGGAGCTGGAAGCACACGGCGACGAATCCGACGGTCAGCACGCGCCGGGAGAGGTGGTCGAGGGTGGGGCCCTGCCCGCGGGCGACGTGCGGCACGCTGCCGAGCAGCGAGGCGGCCAGCACGACGGCGAGGACCTGGGCGAGGCCGTGGTGGGTGGGGTGCCCGCCCGCCTCGCCGAGCAGCGCGTAGGACAGGGCCCCGGCGGCGCCCAGCGGGGCGGGTTCGCGCACCTGTGTGTCGTTGCGCCGGGCGAGTTCCCCGACGGCGACGAGGACGCCGAAGGCCAGGGCGACGCGGCGTTCCTCCAGTCCGCCGTAGAGGGTGGCGGCGAGGGAGCCGGCGGCGAGGAGGCCGGCGCAGGTGTGCACGAGGGCGAGGAGCAGCGGCTGCGGCCGGGGGCTCACCGGTGGGCTCCGGGACGGCCGGCCACGGGGGCGCCGGGCGGGGGCACGCAGGGCGGGCCGGGCGGGGGCACGCAGGGCGGGCCGGGCGGGGGCACGCAGGGCGGGCCGGGCGGGGGCAGGCGGGGCGGGCCGGTGCGGTCGCGGGCCTCGTCCTCGTCCCCGGCGGTGACCGCGGGGTGCCACCCGGACCGTCCCACGGCCTCGACCAGGGCCGTGACCATCGCCGGGTCGAACTGGCTTCCGGCACACCGCTCCAGCTCCGCCAGGGCCACCGGGACGGGCCGGGCCCTGCTGTAGCTGCGGGTGGAGGTCATGGCGTCGAAGGCGTCGGCGACCGCCACGACCCGGGCCGACTCGGGGATCTGACGCCCGGCCAGTCCGTAGGGGTAGCCGCTGCCGTCCAGCCGCTCGTGGTGGTGCAGCACGGCCGCGCGGGCCTCGCCGAGGAAGCCGATGCCGCGCACCATCTCGTGGCCGTACTCGGGATGCAGCTCGATGACCCGCCGCTCCTCGGGGGTCAGCGGCCCGTCCTTCCGCAGCAGCCGGGTGGGCACGCCCAGCTTGCCGACGTCGTGCAGGATCCCGGCGAAGCGCAGCACCTCGACGCGCTCGTCGTCCATGCCCAGCTGGCGGGCGATCATCATGGAGGCCTGCCCGACGCGCTCGCTGTGCCCGCGGGTGTAGCCGTCCTTGATGTCGACGGCCTGCACCAGCGCCCGGATGGTCGCCTGGTGGGCGCTGCGTTCGCGGTGGTACTGCGCGAAGGCCCACCACGAGACGCACATCGGCAGCAGGACGAGCAGCGCGGCGACGGGTCCGTAGGGGCTGCGCCACAGGACGGCCATCATCAGTCCGGCCAGGCCGTGCACGGCGACCGGGGCGAGCGAGCGGGCCAGCAGACCGAGCCAGGCCCACCGCACCGGGCCCCTCCCCCGCTGCCCGAAGGGCGTGGGCGGTGCCCCCGGGCCGACGGCCAGGATGCCGCCGTCGAGGACGGCGAGCACCAGGCAGAAGGCCAGCACCGCCGCCCCGGCGGGACCGAGCGCGCCGGGGACGTCGCCGGCGGCGACCGCGTCCCGGCCGCCGAGCAGGCGGTGCACCTCAGCGGCGGCCCGGACGGCGAGGACCAGCCGGGCGGCCCGCCACAGCCGTCTCAGCGCCACGGGCCGGTGCGCGACGTGGGACAGCAGCGCGCCCGGCACGGCCACCAGGGCCGCGGCGGGCGCGGGGAGCAGGAAGGCACCGGCGAGGAGCACGGGGTAGAAGGTCCCGGCCGGCTGGGAGATCCCCGCGAACCGGGACCGCGCGGCGCGCTCGCAGGCCGCGTACAGCAGGGCCAGCAGCAGGGCCGCCCACCCGTGGGCCCGGCCCCCCGGCGGGGGCAGCAGGCAGAGGAGGGCGGCGCCGGCGACACAGACGACGTACGCACGTACCCGTGCCGGTACCGCTGTCATGTGCCCCTCCCCGGCCATGTCCGTCAGGCCCGGAGCCTAGGACGGCGGGAGGGGGCTCGGCGGGCGGACGGCCCGCACATCGCACGTTCGAGTGACGTGTTCGACGGTGATCCCGTCGGGAGCGGGGCGGTGCCCCGGCGCGGGAGGACCGGAACTCCCGCGGTGTCCGGAGGGTTCAGGACTCCTGCGGTGTCACGGGCGAGGCCGTGACGTCCTGCTCGGGGACCGTCTGGCCGGAGCGGATCAGCTCGATCCGCCCCATGACCTTGTCCCGGAGGTCGCCGGGCACGTCGTCGTGCCCGCAGCACCGCTTGACCAGCTTCTTGACGGCCTGCTCGAGCCCGTACTTCTCGAGGCAGGGCGAGCACTCCTCGAAGTGGTGCTCGAACTTCACGCAGTCCGAGTCCGGCATCTCACGGTCGAGGAACTCGTAGAGATGATCGAGGATTTCGCTGCAATCCGTCTCGTGCGGCTCTCCGCAGCTCATGACCCCGAGCCTTTCGCTTCGTTCGACTCTCCGGCGCCGGCCGGGACCATCCCGCGGTCACGGGCGTAGTCCTCCAGCATGCCGCGCAGCTGACGGCGGCCCCGGTGCAGCCGGGACATCACCGTACCGATGGGTGTCCCCATGATGTCGGCGATCTCCTTGTAGGCAAACCCCTCGACATCCGCCAGGTAGACGGCGATGCGGAACTCCTCGGGGATCGCCTGGAGTGCTTCCTTCACGTCCGAGTCGGGCAGGTGGTCGAGCGCCTGCGACTCGGCGGAGCGCAGACCCGTCGACATGTGCGACTCGGCGCGGGCGAGCTGCCAGTCCTCGATCTCCTCGGCCGCGGAGCGCTGCGGTTCCCGCTGCTTCTTGCGGTAGGAGTTGATGAAGGTGTTGGTGAGGATCCGGTACAGCCACGCCTTGAGGTTGGTGCCCTCGCGGAACTGGTGGAAGGACGCGTACGCCTTGGCGTACGTCTCCTGCACCAGGTCCTCCGCGTCGGCCGGGTTGCGCGTCATGCGCAGCGCGGCCGAGTACATCTGGTCGAGGAACTCGAGCGCGTCCCGCTCGAAGCGCGCGCTGCGCTCGGTCGCGGTCTCCGTGCTCGTGCCGCCCTGGCCCTCGGGCTGCTCCGCCTGGCCGTTGTCGGTCCCTGCGTCGGTCCCAGTGACCGGACCCACCTCCTCGAATGCTCTCGTGAGACCGAGGCCGGTCCCACCCGAATCGGAGGATAGACGACGATCCGGTCCGCCCGCCGCCCGAACAGGGGCGGTCTTGGCCGCGTGCAGCACCGTCCACTCCAGGTCGGCGCGGCTGCTGCGGGGCGGGCAGGTGGTCGAACCCATGCGGCGGACTCCCTCTCCTACGGCGTCGCTGCTGGTCTCCAGCACGTACGCCCCGCACAACAGCGACCACCGCCCCGGCATTCCCGAAGCTTTACCCGAGTGACCCGGTCCACCGCGCGACCGCGTCGGTGAGGACCGCCACGGCCTCGTCCTGCGAGATCTCCGCACGCTTCGGCACGGCGAAGCCGTGATCCCCGTACGGAACCTCCACGAGCCGGTACGGCCCTTCGGGAAACTCCGCGGGTCTGCCGAAGGGGTCGTTGCCGCCCTGCACGACCAGGGTGGGCACGCCCGCGCCCAGCAGTTCCGCGGCGCGGGACCGGTCCGGCTTGCCGGGCGGGTGGAGCGGGAAGCTCAGCGCGAGCACGGCGTGGGCGCCCAGCTCGCCGGCGGTGCGGCAGGCCACCCGGGCGCCGGCGCTGCGGCCGCCCGCGACGACCGGCAGCCCGGGGGCGGCCAGGGCGTGCCACAGGCCCCGCCAGCCGGTGTCCAGCGTCTTCGGTGCGGGCGCCAGCTTCTTGCCGGCCACCCGCCAGGGCTGCTCGACCAGGGCGACGGTCACGCCGCGGGCGGGCAGGACGTCGGCCAGGGCCACCAGGTCGCGGGCCTCGATGCCGCCGCCGGCGCCGTGGCCGACGGCCAGCACGAGCCGCGGCTGCGGGGCCCGATGCCAGGTGATCCGGGCGGTCCCGGCGTCGGTCTCGACGGTCTCGGTGTCCGGGCCGGCCGCCTTCGTTCGTTGCGTCACGTCAGAAGAGTGTGCCCTCCTCGGGCCCGTCCAGCTCCTTCAGCAGCTCCGGCCCGTTGTTGCGGACGTTGCTGACGGCCGTGGCGACGGGGTAGGCGCGCATCAGGCCGGCGGGCGGCGGCGCGAGCAGGTCGCGCAACCCGTCGGGGTCGGTACGGGCGGGGTCCAGCCAGGCGTCCCAGCGGTCGGGGGTCAGCATCAGCGGCATCCGCGGGTGGATGTCGGCCAGTGCCCGCGGCCCCTCGGCCGGGGCCACCGCCAGCGGGCTCGTCTCGGCCTCCGTGGTGATCACCGAGCACGTCACCCACCAGGCGAGCGGGTGGTCGTCGGGCAGGGTCCTGTCCCGCCAGAACTCGTAGAGGCCCGCCATGGCGAAGACCGACCCGTCGGCCGGGGTCACGAAGTAGGGCTGCTTACGGGGCCGCTTGCGGCGTCCCTCGACCTCCAGCTCGCGCTCCTGGGTGCCGGTGACCCACTCGTAGTAGCCGTCGGCGGGCAGGATGCAGCGCCGGGAGGTGAAGGCGCGGCGGTAGGAGGGCTTCTCGTGCACGGTCTCCGCGCGGGCGTTGATCATCCGGGCTGCGCCCTCGGGGGTCTTCGCCCAGGACGGGACCAGGCCCCACTTCAGCCGGCGCAGCTGCCGGACGGGCCGCGGGTCGCCGGTGTCCTTCAGGGGGCGGTCCAGGACGGCGTGGACCTCTTTCGTGGGCGCCACGTTGTGGTCGGGCTCCAGGGTCTCCTCGGGCTCCCACGTCTCGATCCCGAAGATCTCCGCGAGCTCCTCCGGACTGCGACTGGCCGCATACCGTCCGCACATGTGTGTCCTACCCCTCCGACCTGCGCACACGCCAGAACACCTCCGGGCCGGCGCGGCCCGGACGGGTTCAAGGGTGGCAGAGCCGGGAACGATCGCCGGCCCCGAGGCGTCTTTCGGTACCGTCCGCGCAGACGTGCCACACTGCCAGACCCGCGCGACCCGGAGGAGCCCCCCGCCGACATGGACCACATAGCATCCGCCTCGCTCGCCTCCCTCTGGGACGAGGTCGCCGGGACCCAGCCCGAGCCCGACCTGTGGGTGGTGATCGCGACCCTGGCCGCCGCGCTCGCCGTGGTGATCCCGCACGGTCTGTGGCGCGTCTCCCGCAACGCCATCACCATCGCCCACGAGGGCGGGCACGGGCTCGTGGCCCTGCTCACCGGCCGGACGCTGACCGGCATCCGGCTGCACTCGGACACCAGCGGCCTGACGGTCAGCCGGGGCAAGCCGCACGGCATCGGCATGATCCTCACGGCCGCCGCCGGCTACACCGCCCCGCCCCTGCTCGGCCTGGGCGGCGCCGCCCTGCTGGGGACCGGCCGCATCACGCTCCTGCTGTGGCTGGCGACGGCCCTGCTGCTGGCGATGCTCGTGATGATCCGCAACGCCTACGGCGCCCTGACCATGCTCGTCACCGGGGGGCTGTTCGTCGTGGTGTCGTGGCTGGCCGGACCGCAGGTGCAGGCGGCCTTCGCGTACGCGGTGGTGTGGTTCCTGCTGGTCGGCGGGGTGCGGCCGGCCTTCGAGCTGCAGGCGAAGCGGTCCCGGGGCGGTGCGGGTGACTCGGACGCGGACCAGTTGTCCCGCCTGACGCACGTACCGGCGGGCCTGTGGTTCTTCCTGTTCCACGCGGTGTCGCTGTGCTCCCTGCTCGGCGGCGGCCGCTGGCTGCTGGGCCTGTGACGCCCCGCGGCCGCGCGCGCACCCGGACGGGGTGTGCCGCGGCGCGGCTCCCTCACCGGGGGACCCTCCACGGCGGGTGGGGCGGCCCGCAGGTCGCGGCCCGCCCCGACCGCCGTCCGCGGCCGTCCGGCTCCGCCGTGCGGGCGCTGCCGGCCCGACGGCGCACCATCCGCGGCACGGCCTGCCGATAAAGTGAGGGCATGGCCCCGAACACCGCAGAAACCGCCCTCTGGCCCGCCCCGCACGCGAGCGGAGCCGTCGACGCGACGGTCCACGTGCCGGGGTCCAAGTCCGTCACCAACCGTGCCCTGGTGCTCGCCGCCCTCGCCTCCGAGCCCGGCTGGCTGCGGCGCCCGCTGCGCTCCCGCGACACGCTGCTGATGGCCGGCGCGCTGCGCGCGATGGGCGTGGAGATCGAGGAGGGCGTGGGCCCCGACGGCACCGGAGAGGCCTGGCGCGTGCTGCCGACGGGTCTGCGCGGCCCGGCCACGGTCGACGTCGGCAACGCCGGCACGGTGATGCGGTTCCTGCCGCCGGTGGCCGCGCTGGCCGACGGCCCCGTCCGCTTCGACGGTGACCCCCGCTCCTACGAGCGCCCCCTGACCGGCGTGATCGACGCCCTGCGCCTGCTCGGCGCCCGGATCGACGACGACGGACGCGGCGCGCTGCCGATGACGGTGCACGGCGGCGGCGCCCTGGACGGCGGCCCCGTGGCGGTCGACGCGTCCTCCTCGTCGCAGTTCGTCAGCGCCCTGCTGCTGTCCGGCCCGCGCTTCAACCAGGGCGTGGAGGTCCGCCACACCGGCGCCACCCTGCCCTCCCTGCCGCACATCCGCATGACCGTCGACATGCTGCGCGCGGTCGGCGCGCAGGTGGACACGCCCGAGTCGGGCGGTGAGCCGAACGTCTGGCGCGTGACGCCGGGCGCGCTGCTGGGCCGGGACCTGGTGATCGAGCCGGACCTGTCCAACGCCCAGCCGTTCCTGGCGGCGGCGCTGGTGACCGGCGGCCGGGTCGTCGTCCCGGACTGGCCGGCCCGCACCACCCAGCCCGGTGACAAGCTGCGCGAGATCTTCACCGAGATGGGTGGATCCTGCGAACTGACCGAGTCCGGCCTGGTGTTCACCGGGTCCGGCTCGATCCACGGCATCGACGTCGACCTGAGCGAGGTCGGCGAGCTGACCCCGGGCATCGCTGCCGTCGCCGCCCTCGCCGACTCCCCGTCCACCCTGCGCGGCGTGGCCCACCTGCGCCTGCACGAGACGGACCGGCTGGCCGCGCTGACCAAGGAGATCAACGAACTCGGCGGCGACGTCACCGAGACCGCCGACGGCCTGCACATCCGCCCGCGCCGGCTGCACGGCGGCATCTTCCACACCTACGACGACCACCGCATGGCCACGGCCGGCGCGATCATCGGCCTCGCGGTCGAGGGCGTGCAGATCGAGAACGTGGCGACGACGGCCAAGACGCTGCCGGACTTCCCCGACCTGTGGACCGGGATGCTCGGGGCGTAGGACGCGGGGACCAGGTCATGCGCCGCTACGGCAAGCACACCGACGAGGACGACATCCGCACCCGTCCGGGCCGCCGCAACACCCGGCCCCGGACGAACATCCGGCCCAAGCACGAGGACGCCGCCGAGGGCCTCGTGCTGACCGTCGACCGGGGCCGCCTAAAGTGCCTGGTCGGGGACCGCGTGGTCATGGCGATGAAGGCCCGCGAACTGGGCCGCAAGGCCGCGGTCGTGGGCGACCGGGTGGCCCTGGTGGGCGACCTGTCCGGGAAGAAGGACACGCTGGCGCGGATCGTGCGCATCGAGGAGCGCACCTCGGTCCTGCGCCGCACGGCCGACGACGACGACCCGTTCGAGCGGGTCGTCGTGGCCAACGCCGACCAGCTGGCGGTCGTCACCGCCCTGGCCGATCCGGAGCCCCGCCCGCGGCTGATCGACCGCTGCCTGGTCGCGGCCTACGACGGTGGTCTCGAACCGCTGCTGGTCCTCACCAAGTCCGACCTCGCCCCGCCCGAGAAGCTGCTGGAGCTGTACGGCGACCTGGACATCCCCTACGTGGTCACCAGCCGCGCGGAACTGGACAGCGGTGTGGCCGTGGCCCGGGTGCGCGAGCAGCTCGACGGCAGGATCACCGCGTTCGTCGGCCACTCCGGGGTGGGCAAGACGACCCTCGTGAACGCGCTGGTGCCGCAGGAGCGGCGCCGTTCGACCGGGCACGTCAACGCGGTGACGGGGCGCGGCCGGCACACCACCACCTCGGCGCTGGCCCTGCCGCTGTCCGGGGGCGACGGCTGGGTGATCGACACCCCCGGCGTGCGGTCCTTCGGGCTCAACCACGTCGACCCGTCCCGGGTCATCCACGCCTTCCCGGACCTGGAGCCGGGCACCGAGGGCTGCCCCCGCGCGTGCAGCCACGACGAGCCGGACTGCGCGCTGGACGCCTGGGTGGCCGAGGGCCACGCCGATCCGGCCCGGCTGTACTCGCTGCGGCGGCTGCTGGCCACGCGGGAGCGCACCGAAGGGGACTGAGCTCCGCGTTGTTTGTCCTGGCCCGCGGACGGTAAGTGCATAATCGCACCGAGCCGGATGCAAGCCTGACCAAAGCTCCACGGACCCGGACGTAGCGGTCACCGGACGTGGGAAACGGGAGGACACCTCATGGCGTGGCTGCTGGTCATCGTGGCAGGGCTGCTGGAGACCGGCTTCGCCGTGTGCCTGAAGCTGTCGCACGGCTTCACCCGGCTCTGGCCGACCATCGCGTTCTGCGCGTTCGCGCTCGGCAGTTTCGGCCTGCTGACCCTGGCGCTGAAGAGACTCGACGTGGGCCCCGCGTACGCCGTGTGGACCGGCATCGGCGCGGCGGGCACCGCGATCTACGGCATGGTCTTCCTGGGCGACCTGGTGTCGACACTGAAGATCGTGTCGATCAGTTTCGTCATCATCGGCGTGATCGGACTGCAGTTGTCGGGGTCGGCGCACTGACGGCACGTCAACCGGCGGAATCCGTGAGCCGGTCGGCAGGCCGGCGCTCCGCTGCCGACGGAACGTCAGCCGGCCTGTCGGTGCAGGGCGCCGCGGACCAGGTCGGCGACGCCGCCCTCGGCGGGTGGCGCGGCCACGCAGGACAGGGCGAGCCGGACGGCGAGTTCACAGGAGCGGGCCAGGTCGGCGGTCTCGGACGAGGGCGCGCCCGGGCCGGCCAGGGCCGTGACGGCCCGGTCGCGGACCAGGGCGACGAAGTCCCCGGGCGAGGGCAGCGGACCGTCGGCACGTCGCTGGGCCGGCACGGCGGACCCGGACGGTACGGCCGTCAGGACCGGAGAGGGCAGGCGTGCGCTCCAGCAGCCGGTGAGCATGGCGCGGACCAGGGCGTTGTCGCGGGCGGCCGAGGCAGTCCAGTCGGCGGCGGCGGTGATCCGCTCCCGGGGATCGGCGTGCGCGGCGAGCGCCCGGTCGACCCCGGCCAGGTATCCGTCGGCCTCACGGCGCACCAGGGCCCGGGCGAGGCCGTCCTTGCTGCCGAACTCGTTGTACAGCGTCTGCCGGGACACCCCCGCCGCCGCGGCCACGTCCACCATCCGCACGGTGGACCAGGGCCGGCGCGTCAGCGCCGTGTACGCGGCGTCCAGTAGCGATTCCCGCGCTGCAGGCATCATCGCCTCCCCTTGGGGCGAGCGGCTCTGCGCCCCAAGTTTGACGCGCACGCGACCACTGTCAAGGGTTCACGAACGCGCGCGGGGGCGCGTTCCGGCCGCACCACGCGGGGCGTCCACTCCGGCGGTCCACGCCGCGCGGGATGTTCGCTCCAGGCCGTGCCACACCGCACCCCGCCGCCCACCGCCGTGCCGCCGTGCCGCACGCCTGCTCCCCCGCCCCCGCCAAGCCCCGGTGGCCCCACCCCCACCTCGGCCGATAGGTTCGTCGCATGCCCGACTACCTCGACGACCTGCGTCTCGCACACGTCCTGGCCGACGCCGCCGACGCCGCGACGACGGACCGCTTCAAGGCTCTCGACCTCAAGGTCGAGACCAAACCGGACATGACCCCGGTCAGCGAGGCGGACAAGGCCGCGGAGGAGCTCATCCGCGGCCAGCTCCAGCGCGCCCGGCCGAGGGACGCGATCCTCGGCGAGGAGTACGGCGTCGAGGGCACCGGCCCGCGCCGCTGGGTGATCGACCCGATCGACGGCACGAAGAACTACGTCCGCGGCGTCCCCGTCTGGGCCACGCTCATCTCACTGATGGAAGCCGGCGAGGGCGGTTTCCAGCCCGTGGTGGGCGTCGTCTCCGCCCCGGCCCTGGGCCGCCGCTGGTGGGCGGCGAAGGGCCACGGCGCGTTCACCGGCCGCAGCCTCACCAAGGCGTCGCGGCTGCAGGTCTCGCGCGTCTCGAAGCTCGCCGACGCCTCCTTCGCGTACTCCTCGCTCAGCGGCTGGGAGGAGCAGGGCCGCCTCGACGGCTTCCTCGACCTGACCCGCGCGGTGTGGCGCACGCGCGCGTACGGCGACTTCTGGCCGTACATGATGGTCGCGGAGGGCGCGGTCGACATGTGCGCCGAACCGGAGCTGTCCCTGTGGGACATGGCCGCCACGGCGATCATCGTCACGGAGGCCGGCGGCACCTTCACCGGGCTGGACTCCCGCCCGGGCCCGCACAGCGGCAACGCGGCCGCGTCCAACGGCCTGCTCCACGACGAACTGCTGGGATATCTCAACCAGCGCTACTGAGCGCCCTGTTGTTACGAGCGCCCTCTTGTTTGACCGTCCCTTTGCCTGCCACTCTGAGAGTCCCCCCGCTTGTGAACTTGTGAAATCATGAACAAGCTGCGGGACACTCCCAGGAGGTGGCTCCTTTCATGCTCGTCCGTGACGCCATGAGCACCGTCGTCCTCACCATCGGACCGACCCACACCCTGCGCCAGGCCGCCGCACTGATGTCGGCACGCCGGGTCGGCGCGGCCGTCGTGCACGACCCCGACGCCGGCGGCATCGGCATCCTCACCGAACGCGACATCCTCAACTCCGTGGGCCTGGGCCAGGACCCGGACACGGAACACGCCCACGCCCACACCACCACCGACGTCGTGTTCGCCGCTCCGGCCTGGACCCTGGAGGAGGCGGCGAGCGCCATGACACACGGCGGATTCCGGCACCTGATCGTGCTGGACGGCGGCGAACCCGCCGGCATCGTCTCCGTCCGCGACATCATCCGCTGCTGGGTGCCCGCGCGTCAGCGCGTTCCCGCCTAGACGCACGGACGGGCCGGGCCCCCGCAGGGGGACCCGGCCCGTCCACTACCGCAAGCGGTCCAGTGCTGGAGTTCAGCCGCGCAGGGCCTGGACCGCGGCCTCCAGCCGCTTGCCGTAGTCTCCGTCGGCACGACGGAAGTTGTCGATCGCCCGCTCGGCGATGTCGTCGCGGGAGACCTTGGCGATGAAGCCCGCCAGGTTGGCGACCAGGCGCTCCTTCTCGTCCTCCGACATGAGCCGGTAGAGGTTGCCCGCCTGCACGAAGTCGTCGTCCTCGGCGTGGACGGGCGCCTCGTGGTTGCCGGTGGTACCGCCGACCGCGACGGCCGACCACAGCGGACGGTCCGTCTGGAACGGCCCGCCGAAGCTGTTCGGCTCGTAGTTCTTCGCGCCCCCGTGGCGGCCGTCGTAGAGCCGGCCGTCCCGCGAGTGGGTGCGCGCCACGGTGGCGTGCGGGCGGTTCACCGGCAGGTGGTCGGCGTTGATGCCGACGCGGTAGCGGTGGGCGTCGCCGTACGCGAAGAGGCGGCCCTGGAGCATCTTGTCCGGGGAGGGACCGATGCCCGGCACGAAGTGGGCGGGGCTGAAGATCGACTGCTCGACCTCGGCGAAGATGTTCTCCGGGTTGCGGTTGAGCTCCAGCTTGCCTATCTCGACGACCGGGTAGTCCGCGTGCGGCCAGACCTTGGTCAGGTCGAACGGGTTGAACCGGTACGTCGCCGCGTCGGCCACCGGCATGATCTGCACGCCGACGGTCCAGCTCGGGTACTCGCCCCGCTCGATGGCCTCGCGCAGGTCGCGCTGGTGGGAGTCGGGGTCCTCACCGGCGAGCCGGGCGGCCTCCGCGCTGGTCAGGTTCTTGATGCCCTGGTCGGTCTTGAAGTGGTACTTGACCCAGAAGGCCTCGCCGGCCTCGTTGTTCCACTGGAAGGTGTGCGAGCCGAAGCCGTCCATGTGGCGGTAGGAGGCGGGGATGCCCCGGTCACCGAACAGCCAGGTCACCTGGTGCGTGGACTCGGGCGACAGGCTCCAGAAGTCCCAGACGTTGTCCGCCTCGGTCGAGCCGGTGTACGGGTCGCGCTTCTGGGTGTGGATGAAGTCCGGGAACTTGATGGCGTCCTTGATGAAGAACACCGGGGTGTTGTTGCCGACGAGGTCGTAGTTGCCCTCCTCGGTGTAGAACTTGAGGGCGAAACCGCGCGGGTCGCGCACGGCGTCCGCCGCGCCGAGGTTGCCGGCCACGGTCGAGAAGCGCAGGAAGACCTCGGTCTGCTTGCCGATCTCGCCGAGGAACGCGGCGCGCGTGTAGGGCGTGACGTCGGCCGTCACCGTGAACGTGCCGTACGCGCCGGCGCCGCGGGCGTGCACCACCCGCTCCGGGATCCGCTCCCGGTTGAAGTGGGCCAGCTTCTCCAGCAGCAGCTGGTCCTGGACGAGTACGGGGCCGCCGACGCCCGCGGTCTCGCTGTTCTGATTGTCGGCGACCGGAGCCCCGGCCTCCGTCGTAAGCGGTCCCTGCGTCACGTGCGCCTCCTGCACCGATCCTGGTCAATCTTGTTACTTGGCCAAAGCCGTTCTCGATCCTACAATAGACATTGTCTAAAGCAAGTGAGACTCCAATCTCACACCTGTTCGGGACCTGGTCCCCTTAGCTGTTAGGCTGGTGGCCATGAGTGACCTTCTGGAACGCCTGCGCGGACGCGGATGGCGGATGACCGCGCAGCGGCGCGTCGTGGCCGAGGTCCTCGACGGCGAACACGTCCATCTGACGGCCGACGAGGTCCACGCACGGGCCGTCGCCAAGCTGCCGGAGATCTCCCGGGCGACCGTCTACAACACGCTCGGTGAGCTCGTGACGCTCGGTGAGGTGCTGGAGGTCTCCACCGACCAGCGCGCCAAGCGGTACGACCCGAACGCCCACCGGCCGCATCACCACCTGGTCTGCGCCCAGTGCGGCGCGATCCGCGACGTCCACCCGGTCGGCAACCCGCTGGCGGATCTGCCCGACACGGAGCGTTTCGGCTTCACCGTCTCGGACGTCGAGGTCACGTACCGCGGCGTCTGCCCGAACTGCGCGGCGGCCTAGAGTCTCCACGCGTAAGCCCCGGCACCGATGGGTGCCGGGGCTTTCTGCTGCACGGAGAGCCGGGCGGCTGCACAGCACGCCAACGACCGAGGGCCGGAACCCTTTCGGATTCCGGCCCTCGGCTATCAGTAGCGGGGACAGGATTTGAACCTGCGACCTCTGGGTTATGAGCCCAGCGAGCTACCGAGCTGCTCCACCCCGCGGCGATGAATGCAACGTTACGTCAATGCCGAGACCAGATGCAAATCGCTTTCCGCTGGACAGTGTGTCGAGGGCAGGGGGGCCGCCCCACAGGACAGGCACCGGGCCCGCGCCTGTCCCGCACCGGACCGGGCGGAACGAGCGTGACTGCGGCGTCCCCCGGCCCGAAGCCGAATCTGAACCCGGTGCGGTCGGCAACCCGGTCGCGGCACAGCGGCCCTCTCTGTCGGGGCCGCTCACCGCCCAGGGCCGGCCGGTGACCGCGCGGCACGGCACGCAGGTCCGACGAACGCGCGACACGTAGGGCAAAGGGACGCGCAGCAGACCGAAGGACGCGCAGCGCGCGGACCCGACGGCCGACGCCGCGCCCGCGGCCGTCACCGCCCGGCCGTCGCTGCCCGCCCGCCCCCTACGCCGACAGTTCCTGCCGCAGCGCGTCGCGCAGGCGGGCCGCTCGTTCCGCCACGGACTCGGGGCCGAGCGTCGCCGCGCGGTCGGCCCAGCGCTGGCCCTCCGCCAGCTCTCCACGACGCGCGTAGACCAGGGCGAGCCGCAGCGCCGCCCGTCCGTGACCGGCGTCGGCCGCACGCTGCCACCAGACCGCCGCCTCCGGCTCACTGCCTTCCCGCGCCAGCAGCAGCCCGAGGTTGAACGCCCCGTTGCGGGACCCGGCCTCGGCCGCCTCCCGGTACCACCGGGCCGCCTCGACGACGTCGCCCCGTGCCGCGGCAAGCATGCCGACCCGGACCTGCGCCCGCCGGTGGCCCTGGGAAGCAGCCCGCTCGTACCACTCCTCGCACTCGCTGCGGCGGTGCACCGGCTCCCCGAGCTCGTGCGCCGGCTCCGGCGGCCGCCGCGCGTCCAGCACTGTCGCCAGCCGATACGCGGCCTCCGCGCTGCCGCCCCCGGCCGCGCAGCGCAGATGCCGCTCGGCCTCCTGCTCGTCGCCGGCGCGCAGCCGCGCCATCCCCACCTGGAGCGCCGCCTCGGTGTGTCCCGCGGCGGCGGCCCGCTCGTACCAGCCCAGCGCGGCCTCGTCCTCGCCCCGCCCGGCGTGCAGGATGCCGAGGTTGAACGCGGCGTCCACGCTCCCGGCCTCCGCGGCCTTGGAGAACCACGGCTCGGCGCCCGTCTCGTCGCCTCCCTGCAGCAGCAGGATCGCCAGCGCGTTCGCGGCCTCCCGGTGCCCGGCGTAGGCGGCCCGGCGGTACCACTGCTCCGCCTGCGGGGTCCGGCCCTGCTCGGCGCAGAGCAGCCCGAGGTTGTAGGCGCCGTTCACGTCACCGGCGTCCATCGCCGCCCGGTACCACCGCTCGGCCGTCTGCGTCTCGCCCCGCTCGGCGTGCAGCGCGCCCAGCGCGTTGGCCGCGTTGCCGTCGCCGTCCTGGGCGGCCCGCAGCCACCACACGGCGGCGTTCTCGGTGTCGCCCGCGTCACGCAGCAGGAAGCCGAGCGCGCAGGCGGCCCGCGCCTCGCCGTCCTTCGCGGACGTCAGGTACCAGCGCCCGGCCTCCTTCAGCTCACCGCGCCGCTCCAGGATCGTCCCGAGGTGCAGCGCCGCCCGGCGGTGGCCGCGCGCGGCGGCCTGCCGGTACCACTGCTCCGCCTCGGCGGCCCCGTGGACACCGTTGTCAGCGTCGTTCTCCCCCGCCGCCCTGCGGTCCAGTGCCCGCGCCAGCCGGTACGCCGCCTCCCGGTGGCCGCGCTCGGCCGCGACCCGCATCCACCGCTCGGCCCCGGCGTCGGCGCGGTGCTCCAGCAGATCGGCGAGCGCGTACGCGCCCAGGGTGTGGCCCTGTTCGGCGGACTGGCGCAGCCAGTACTCGGCGGCGGGCTCGTCCCCGCGCTCGCGGTGGTGCCGGCCGAGGGCGTGCGCGGCCGCCGCGGATCCGGCCACGGCGGCGATCCGCCACCAGCCGGCGGCCTCGTCGGCGTATCCGCGCTGGTGGAGGAGGACTCCCAGGTTGTTGGCCGCGGCCCGGTCGCCCGCGGCGGTGGCGGCACGCAGATGGGGTTCGGCACCGTCGAGATCACCACGGCGCAGCAGCATGGCCCCGAGGACACTCATCGCCTCGACGTCGCCGGCCTCCGCGGCGAGCCGCTGACGCAGCTCTTCGGCCGCCTCGTCGGCGATCTCCCCGGTCTCGTCCGGGGTCTCGGTGTCCTCCCGGCTGGAAGGCTGCACAAAACGCCCTGTCTCGAACAGAGTTGCCTTGTCCCCCATAACGTCCATCGTCGCACCACCTGCAACCTGGGTACACCTGGTATACCGCAGCCAGTGAGGTCACTACAGCGTTTTGTCGACATGCCCACAGAGAGACAAGTCAAACACAGATTGCCCAACTCCCCCCGGCGGCACGGCCACAACTCCCGCCAGTACATGCGTTCACACATCACGAAGGCCCGGATTCCTGTGTGGAATCCGGGCCTTCGTCGCCGCTTCGTCACTCGGACATCGCGACTTCAGTAGCGGGGACAGGATTTGAACCTGCGACCTCTGGGTTATGAGCCCAGCGAGCTACCGAGCTGCTCCACCCCGCGCCGTTGTGTTCACCACCGTATCACGGCGCGGAGTGGGTCGTTTACGCAGGCCGGAGCGCTAACTGCTCGGCTTCGGGCTCGGGCTGCCGCTGGGCTTGCTCGCGCCGCCCCCGGCTCCCCGATCCGCCTCGGCCTGCGCGTCCTCGGCCCTCTTCAGGGCGTCCTCGAGGTCCTCCTGCGCCCGGCCGTACGCCTCCCAGTCGTTGTCCTTCAGGGCTTCCTGGCCCGCGTCGAACGCCTTCTGGGCGTCCTCCAGGGCCTCTTGGACCGTCGGGTTCTTCGACGACGGCGGTGGCGGCGTCGGGTCGTTGTCGCCCTCGTCCGGCGGTTCGGGCGTCGCACCCTCCGTCCCGAACACCTTGTTGAGCGCCTCGTCGAGCGTGTTCTCGAAGGCGGTCTGGCCTCCGTAGGTCACCAGGACCTTGCGCAGCAGCGGGTACTTCAGTCCACCACCGCGTACGTAGACCGGCTCCACGTAGAGCAGTCCTCCGTCGAGCGGGACCGTCAGCAGGTTGCCGTACTCGACTTCGGAGTCGCCGCCTCTCAGGAGCCTGATGGACTCGGCGATGTCCTCTTGGGAGTTGAACTGGCTCTGGACCTGCTTGGGTCCGTTCACCGTGGTGTTGGTCGGCAGTTTCAGGATTCTGATCTTGCCGTAGCCGGCGGTGCCGGCCTCCGCGTCGACCGCCATGAACGCACTGAGGTTGTCCCGGCCGTTGGGCGTGAAGGTCGTCGTCAGCGAGAACGCCTGCGCCTTCTGGTCGGGCATCTTCATGCTGAGGTAGTACGGCGGAACCGCGCTGCCCGACCGGTTCGTCGGGTCGTCCGGCACCTGCCACACCTCGCTGCCGCTGAGGAAGGTCGTGGCGTCCTTCACGTGGTAGCGGGTGAGCAGCTCACGCTGGACCTTGAACAGGTCCTGCGGGTAGCGCAGGTGGTCCATCAGCTGCGGGGAGATGTCGCTCTTGGGCTCGACCGTGTCCGGGAAGGCCTTCATCCAGGTCTTCAGGACGGGGTCCTCGGTGTCCCACTGGTAGAGCTTGACCTCGCCGGTGTAGGCGTCGACGGTCGCCTTCACCGAGTTGCGGATGTAGTTGACCTGGTTCTGCTGGGCCACCACCGCGCGGTTGTCGTTGGTGGCGGTCAGCGAGTCGGCCGTGGTGTCGCCGAGCGTCGTGCGCGAGGAGTACGGGTAGCCGTTCGTCGTCGTGTACGCGTCGACGATCCACTGGATGCGCTTGTTGACCACCGCGGGGTAGGCGTCGCCGTCGATGGTCAGCCACGGGGCGACCGCCTCGACGCGCTCCTTGGGCGTGCGGTTGTACAGGACCCGCGAACCCTCGCCGATGGCACCGGAGTACAGGATCTGCGGCTCGCCGAACGCCACCGCGTACGCGGCCCGGTTGACCGGGTTGGCGAGGTTGACGCCGCTGTCGCCCTTGTAGCTGGTGGTCTTCTCGCCGTTGTCGTCGGAGTAGTCGATCTCCTTCTGGGGACCGCCGACGATCGAGTACGTGGTCGTCTTCTCGCCGTAGTAGACCCGCTGCTCGTACGTGCCGAGGTCGCCCTTGGACGGCAGGTCGGACTCGGTGAAGTTCGGCCGGCCCTGGGCGTCGGCGCTGGTGCCCTCGGCGGCGACCACGCCGAAGCCGTGGGTGTAGCGGAAGTGGTTGTTGATCCAGTTCTTCTTCGGGATGCCCGCGAGGTTGATCTCACGCAGGCCGAGGACCGTGTCCTGGTCCTTGCCGTTCTTGGGGTAGCGGTCGACGTCCAGGTTGGTCGGGAACGCGTAGTAGTTCCTGATCTGCTGGAGCTGCTGGAAGGTCGGCGAGACGATGTTCGGGTCCATGATGCGGATGCTCGCCGTGGAGCCGACGTCGTCGCGGAGCGTGGACTTGTCCTCGGTCGGGCTGGTACCCGAGTAGTCGGTGACCTTCGTGCCGTCGATGCCGTAGGCCTTGCGCGTCGCCTCGAGGTTCTTCTCGACGTACGGCGCTTCCTTGGCCTGCTCGTTCGGCTGGACCTGGAACTTCTGGACGATCGCCGGGTAGAGGCCGCCGATGAGGATGGCGGACAGGACCATCAGGCCGAAGCCGATGACCGGCAGCTGCCAGGTGCGCCGCCACAGGGTGGCGAAGAACAGCAGCGCGCAGATCACGGCGATGCAGAACAGGATCGTCTTGGCCGGCAGATAGGCGTTGGCGTCGACGTACCGCAGGCCGGTCCAGTTGTCGGTGGCCCGGAAGTCACTGGACTTCACGGCGAGCCCGTAGCGGTCGAGCCAGTAGGCGACCGCCTTCAGGGCCACGAAGATGCCGAGCAGCACCGACAGGTGGCCGGTGGCGGCGGCCGTGGCGCGGGCGCCGGGGCTGGTGACGCGCAGCCCGCCGTACAGGTAGTGGGTGAGCGCGGCGGCGATCAGGGACAGGATCGCGGCGGCGAAGCCGAAGCCGAGCAGGAACCGGTACCAGGGCAGGTCGAAGGCGTAGAAGGAGACGTCCAGCTTGAACTGGGGGTCCTTCTGGCCGAAGGGCACGCCGTTGACCCACATGAGCCAGGTGCGCCACTGCCCCGAGGCCGAGGCGCCGGCGATCAGGCCCACAAGGGCGGTGATCCCCAGCAGCAGCCACTTCTTGTAGGGCGCGATACCCATGCGGTAGCGGTCGAGGTTCTGCTGCTCCATCGACATCGCGCTCAGCGGCGGGCGCAGCCGGTGGGCCAGCCAGATGTTGAAGCCGACGGCGAGAGCCATCAGCAGCCCGAAGACGAAGAAGAGCCCGATCTTGGTCCACAGGGTGGTGGTGAAGACCGACGAGTAGTTCACCGACCGGTACCACAGCCAGTCCGTCCAGAACCCCGCGAACATGGTGAACGCCATGCCGAGGACGGCCAGGACGCCCAGCGTCATGAGCAGGGTCCGGACACGCCGGGACGGGCGGCCCACTCTCATCCGCGGCCCTGTCGGGCCTCCGCCGCGGTCCGGCATCTGGAAAGCCAAGGTGCGCACCTCGAAGTCGCTGTCGATTCGTCGGGCCCGCGTCTTCACGGACCGTCAGCGGCCCCCGTGATCGTGGGCCCCCACCTATGCAACTTACTCACCGTTTACTCGGTTCCCGATTTCGGCGAGGAACGAGAGAGGATTGTGACCATGTCCAACACTCCCATGGCTGCGAACCCGCTCACCCGGGCCGTTCTCGAGATCGACGAGTACGTCTCCGGCCTCGGCTGGGACCAGCCTGCCCGCCTTTTCGCCCTCGTCGACACCGCACGGCTCAAGGCCGAACAGCCCTCGCTGGCGGACCGGCTCGGTCTCGGTGACGAGCCGGACAGCGCCGGCCTCACCCCGATCGAGCAGGACGAGGTCCCGACGGGCAAGCCCCTCGACGAGTTCCTCGCCACCATCGCCTGGCCGGACGCGGTGGCCGGCTGCGCCCTCACCGTCGAGCGCCTGATGCTGCCGCCGTCCGCGGAGGCGCAGGTCCCGAAGGACCTGGACGAGGCCGCGCTGACGAAGTGGGTGGCGGACCACCCGGACCGCCAGGAGGTCCGGATGACGGTCGCGGTCCTGCGCGACGGCACCCGTGACTCGGCCCTGCGCCTGAAGGAGAAGGACTCTCCCACGGAGGTCCTGACCGGCTCGGACCTGGTCCCGGGCCTGGCTCAGGCCCTGACGGCGACCTTCGAGGAGTAGC
This sequence comes from Streptomyces sp. NPDC003456, assembly GCF_042878735.1. Lineage (NCBI taxonomy): Bacteria > Bacillati > Actinomycetota > Actinomycetes > Kitasatosporales > Streptomycetaceae > Streptomyces > Streptomyces sp. NPDC003456. The sequence continues at coordinate 571,337 of NZ_JBIAOK010000004.1, read as the reverse complement.
GGCCGCCTCTCCGCCCGGCCGGGGCGCGGGCGTCTCGTCGCACGTCCCGGCCGACCCTGCGCCCTGGCCGCCTGCCGGGGCCCCGGTCTACTTACCGCACGTCGGCAGGTCCGCGGTGTCTCCGCTGCGCAGGTCCTTCAGCGCGCCGAGGGCGTCCTCGATGGTGTCCACCTTGATCAGGGTGAGGCCCTCGGGGGTGTCCTTGGCGGCGGCCGCGCAGTTGTCGGCAGGCGTCAGGAAGTACTGGGCGCCCTTGCTCCGTGCGCCGACGGTCTTCATCTCGATGCCGCCGATCGGCCCGACCTTGCCCTGGTCGTCGATCGTGCCGGTGCCCGCCACGAACTTGCCGCCGGTCAGGCTGCCGGGCGTGAGCTTGTCGTAGATGCCGAGCGCGAACATCAGCCCGGCGCTGGGACCGCCGACGTCGGCCAGCTTGATGTCGATGGTGAACGGGAACGTGTGGTCCGTGCCCGCGGAGATGCCGACGATGGCGCGCCTCTCGCCCGTGTCGTCGGACGTCGCCGTGGTGATGGTGACGTCCTCCGTCCGGGTGGGCGTCCGCTTCTCCTTCTCCGCGGCGGCCTGCTCCTTGGCCGGCACGATCGTGAAGCGCACGTCCTGGCCGGCCTTGTGCTTGGTGACCAGCTTCGCGACGTCGGCCGGCTCCTTGACCGCCGTGCCGTCGACGGTCTTGATCACGTCACCGGCGTGCAGCTTGCCCTCGGCCGGTGAGCCCTTGACGACCGTGGAGACGATCACCCAGGACTTCACCGGCACGTCGAGTTCCTTCAGCGCCGCGACCTTGGCGCTCTCCTGGGACTGGCTGAACTCCTCGGCGTTCTCCTGGGTGGACTGCTCCTCGGTCTTGCCGTCCGGATAGAGCGTGTCGTGCGGCACGACCTTGTTGTCGTGCGCGAGCCAGCCGTAGACCGCCTCGACCAGGTTCATGCGGTAGTCGGCGCTGGTGACCCGGACCGTGGTCATGTTCAGGTGGCCGCTGGTCGCGTAGGTCTTGCGCCCCGAGATGTGCAGCACCGGCTCGCCGTCGTGGTCGCCCAGCGTGTTCACCGTCGGCCCCGGGGACATCTCCGCGTACGGCACGGGGATGAAGACTCCCGCGCACAGCAGCGCGATCAGCATCAGGGTGGAGGCGAGCATCGTCGCGGTGCGGCGTGGCATGACTCGACAGTACGGGACGGCTCTGTCAGCGCACCGTCAGGGCCGCCCGTCCGGGGCGGCCCTGCGGCGTCAAACGCTTGTGACCTGCTGGTTTCCCGCCCTGAGCTAGCGGACCGGGGGCTTTTCCATGGCCTCGCGGAAGCGGGCGTACCCGACGAGTTCCGGGCCGTCGTTGCGGACCTTGCGGGTCCGGTTGGCCCAACTTCCCCACAGACCGGCGCCGATCGCAGCCACAAGCGGAATCAGCAACCAGGCGAGCGCCGCCATGCCGACCTCCAACCCCATCGAGCTCCGCGAACTGACTGATCAGCAGATTAACCATCCGCAGTGACAACGCTCACGCCAGGGGTGCGGTTACGCAACCGGAAAACCGGCTCCCGGGATCAGCAGGCGCCGACCCACTCCTCGGTGCCGTCGGAGAACCTCTGGTGCTTCCAGATGGGCACCTCGTGCTTGAGATCGTCGATCAGCTTGCGGCACGCCTCGAAGGCCTCCCCGCGGTGCGGGCAGGACACGGCGACGACCACGGCGAGGTCGCCGACCGCCAGGTCGCCGACCCGGTGCACGGCGGCCAGCGCCCGTACCGGGTACTCGGCGGCGACCTTCTCGGCGATCCGCCGCATCTCCGCCTCGGCGCTGGGGTGGCACGAGTAGCCGAGCTCCTCGACGTCGGCGCCGCCGTCGTGGTTGCGCACGGTCCCCACGAAGAGGGCGGTGCCCCCGGCCGCGTCGTCCCCGACGGCCCGGAACACCTCGTCCACGGAGAGGGGCGTCTCACGGATGCCGATCAGCCGGATCGGATCCTGCGCGGCCTGCTCACCGGGGTGCTCGCTCGTGGGTGCCATGCCCCCATCGTGCCGTACGGCACCGACAGCGAGGAATAGAGCTATCGACCGGCACGCGCGCGTACGCGTTTGGAGCCTCCTACAGGCGCGCCGCCGCACCAGGCACCTCGCCTTGAGGCGAAGGTCAGATGCGCCGCCGGGCCTTGCGGGCGCGCCGCACCACCGCGGCCGCGCCCAGCAGCGCCACCGTCGCGCCGGCGGCACCCGCGGCCGTCGCGTCCTTGCGGCCCAGCCGGCGTCCCGCGACCGTGTGCCGGCCCGAGACCTCCTCCAGGAGCTGCGCCAGCACCTCCTCGTTGGTGTGGCGCGGCCGCCAGCCCGCGTCGTGCAGCCGGCTGCCGCTCACCACCCAGGGGTACATCGTGTAGGCCAGGTCGCCCGCGGGGGACGGGGTGAGCCCGATGCGGTGCAGCCGCGCCGCCGCCCCCAGCGCGACCGCCGACGGCAGCTCCATGCGCCGGATACCGCTGAGCTCCTCCACCTCCTCCTGCTCCAGCCATCCGTCGCAGCCGACGGCCAGCTCCCCGTCGACCTTCTCCAGCACGGCGTACTCCAGCGCGCTGCACAGGTCCTCGACGTGGCAGAACTGCCAGGCGGGGCGCGAACCGGCGACGACGAGCAGCCGGGGCGACTCGAAGTACCGGGTCAGTGCCGTGTCGGTGCCGCCGACCAGGACGGCGGGCCGCACCACGGTGACGTTCAGCCCGGGGTGCGCGCGAGGCGCCCGGCGCGCCAGCCGCTCGACCTCCAGCAGGTCGCCGACGCCCGTCGCCTCCGCCGTGGCCCGCAGCTCCGCGTCCTCCGACAGCGGCAGCTCGTTGTCCGGCAGGGCCCCGTAGACCATCGTCGAGGTGCACAGCACGACCCGGTGCACGCCGGCCGCCGCGGCAGCCGTCAGAACGGTCTGGGTCCCCCGGACGTTGTAGGCCGTCCGGGCGGCCGCGTCGGTCTCCAGGTCGAGGTCCAGCGCCAGGTGGACGACCACGTCGGCGCCGCGCAGCTTGTCGGCGATGGCCGGGTCCCGGACGTCGAGGATGTGCCACTGCGCGGCGGCGCACTCGCCGCGCCGCTCGTCGATGGCCACGACCTGCTTGACCTCGTCGGACGCCGCGAGCCGCTCCGTGAGCAGGGCTCCTACGCCGTACGCGGCGCCGGTGACCGCGACGACGGGTCCGCGCGCGCCGGGGCTCGCGGAACTGGTTGACTGGTTTCGCGCTGCGCGAACCTGCGGATCTGGGGAACTCACCGGGCGTCTCCAGCGGTTGTCTTCAGTACGAGCGCGTGCCACGCGTGCGTACCAGGTGGCATCCATCCTGCCGCAGGCCGTCAGTCGGCGAAGCACCGAGGCCCGATCCGCCCCGGGTGTCTACGCTGGGTGGTGTTGTCGGGCAGCCGTGCCGCCGGAAAGAACCGGCGGCCCTACCAGCCGAGGAATCCCGTGAGTGACACCCCATTCGGATTCGGCCTTCCGCCGGAGGAGCCGGACGACGGCGACGAGGGCAAGAAGAAGGACCAGCAGAGCGGTGGTGGTCAGGGACCGGCCAACCCGTTCGGTTTCGGCGGCCTGCCCGGAGCCGGAGGCTTCGGCGGTGGCCCCGGCGGCCCCGGCGGCCCCGGTGCGGACAATCCGTTCGCAGCCATGTTCGGGTCGCTGAACCCCACCGACCTGGGCGCCGCATTCCAGCAGCTGGGCCAGATGCTCTCCTACGAGGGCGGCCCGGTGAACTGGGACATGGCCAAGCAGATCGCCCGCCAGACGGTGTCCCAGGGCTCCCCCGACGGCACCAAGGACGCGAGCGTCGGCCCCGCCGAGCGCCGCGCCGTCGAGGAGGCCGTCCGCCTGGCCGACCTGTGGCTCGACGACGCCACCTCCCTGCCCTCCGGCGCCGCCTCGGCGGTGGCCTGGAGCCGCGCGGAGTGGGTCGAGGCCACCCTGCCCGCCTGGAAGGAGCTCGTCGACCCGGTCGCCGAGCGCGTCGGCACCGCCATGGGCGACGTCCTGCCGGAGGAGATGCAGGCCATGGCCGGCCCGCTGATCGGCATGATGCGCTCGATGGGCGGCGCGATGTTCGGCACGCAGATCGGGCAGGCCGTCGGCGTGCTCGCCGGCGAGGTCGTCGGCTCGTCCGACATCGGCCTGCCGCTGGGCCCGGCCCGCAAGGCCGCGCTGCTGCCGGTCAACATCGAGACGTTCGGCAAGGACCTGAGCGTCCCCCAGGAGGAGGTGCGGCTCTACCTCGCCCTGCGCGAGGCCGCCCACCAGCGCCTCTTCGCGCACGTGCCGTGGCTGCGCTCGCACCTGTTCGGCGCGGTCGACGGCTACGCCCGCGGCATCAAGGTCGACACGGCCAAGCTGGAGGACGTGGTCGGCCAGTTCGACCCGCAGAACCCCGAGCAGCTGCAGGAGGCCCTCCAGCAGGGCATGTTCCAGCCCGAGGACACGCCCGAGCAGAAGGCCGCCCTGGCCCGCCTGGAGACCGCGCTGGCACTCGTGGAGGGCTGGGTGGACGCGGTGGTCCACGCCGCGGCGAAGCCGCGTCTGTCGTCCGCCGACGCCCTGCGCGAGACGCTGCGGCGCCGCCGCGCCTCGGGCGGCCCGGCCGAGCAGACGTTCGCCACGCTGATCGGCCTGGAGCTGCGTCCGCGCCGCCTGCGGGACGCCTCCCGCCTGTGGGCCTCGCTCACGGACGCGCGCGGGGTCGACGGCCGCGACGCCCTGTGGCACCACCCGGACATGCTGCCGACGGCGACCGACCTGGACGACCCGGACGGCTTCGTGCACCGCGAGCAGATCGACTTCTCCGAGCTGGACAAGATGCTCGGCGAGGCCGCCGACAAGCCGGACCTCAAGAAGCCCGGGACCGAGGACGGCGGCGAGGACGAGCGCAAGGGTGACGACGCCGGGTGAGCCTGTACGACGACGCGGTCCTCGTGCTGAAGGGGTACGAGGACCAGACGGAGCTGCGCGAGGCCTATCTCACCCATCTGGCGGAACACCCGGACGGTCTGTGGAAGGCCTGCCACGCCGGTCACCTCACGGCGAGCGGTCTGGTCGTCGACCCGGAGCGCGGCCGGGTGCTGCTGACCCTGCACCGGAAGCTGCGGATGTGGCTGCAGATGGGCGGCCACTGCGAGCCCGGTGACACCTCGCTCGCGGCCGCGGCCCTGCGCGAGGCGACGGAGGAGTCCGGCGTCACGGGGCTGTCCCTGCTGCCCGGCGGTCCGGTGCGTCTGGATCGGCACCCGATCCCGGCCCCGTGCCACTGGCACTTCGACGTGCAGTACGGCGTCCTGGCGCCCCCGGACGCCGCGCACGCCGTCAGCGACGAGTCCCTCGACGTGCGCTGGTTCGGCTACGACGAGGTCGCGGACGTGGCCGACGAGTCGGTCGTCCGGCTCTTGCAGGCCACGCGCGCGAGGCTCTCCGTCTGACCACGGCGCGTGAGGGGCGACCGCTTCGGCGGCCGCCCCTCACGGCTCCTGCCAGTCGGACGGATGCGCCTCTCCCGGGCGCGGGGAACTGCGCGACCAGCCGCCCACGGCCCGCACCCGAGGGCAGGGATGCGCGGCTCCCCGGCCCCCGATCGGCGCTCCTGCGGAGCACTCAGCTCCAGACGTTGCCCTGGTTCTGGCCCCGTGCCCCCTGCTGGCCCATCCCGTACTGCGCGGCGAGGCCCGAGCCGATCTGCGCGTTCTGCGGCGGCAGGAGTTCACTCGGCTGCACCAGCGCGAAGCCGGAACCCATGAAGCTGAGCTCCCAGCCCTCGCCGGTGCTGCCGCGCCGCCGCCACACGCCGGACGAATGCGTCTGTGCCTGCATCTGGACCCGCAGACTCGTCGACCAGGCGACGATCGCGTCGGCGTCGCAGTTGACGTACTTGTCGGGCGTCACCTGCATCAGCAGCGGCATGCCCGAGGTCATCAGGGCGACCTTGCCCCGGCCGCTGATGTTGAGCTGGTACTTCCCGGAGCCGGCGATGCCGTAGAGGCTGTCCACGGCGATGACCTCGTGGTGCAGGGAGGAGCCCATCGCCAGCACGTAGCTGCTGTCGACGGTCAGGCCCTCCTGGTCCACCTCCATGATGTGCACGTGCTGCTTGAGGTTGGCCAGGTAGACCGTGCCCTGCCCGTGGCAGCGCATCAGGTCCAGCCCTTCCCCGGTCTGCGCACGCGCGCGTGACTGCTGGTTCGTCTGGAACTCGGCGTCGAACTCGACGAGCCCCTGGTAGGCGACCATGGTCCCCTTGCGGGCCAGGATGTCGTCGTGGCCCTCCAGGGTGACGCGCAGCATCTGCTTGTTCTGCAGGCTCCAGCGTTCCTGGGTCTGCTGGTCGTTGTAGGCGAAAATCGGGCTCTGCATGGTGTGTTGCTCCCCCTCAGCCCCGGAACCGGAGGCGGTCGGTGCTGTCCTCGCTGGGCTGGACGACGACGATGCCCTGACCGGAGAAGGCCATCTGGTAGGCCTCGCCGCTGCCGCGGCCGATCAGCGACTGGGCCCGGAAGCTGCGCTTGCCCTTCACCTTGAGGTTCGGGGACCAGGCGACGAGCGCGTCGGGGTCGACGTAGGTCTCGTCCTCGCCGCCCCCGCAGTCGACGACGATGGGCTTGCCCCGGGAGGTCAGCGCGACCCAGCCCTGTCCGGAGATCCGGGTGTTCCACAGGCCCTGGCCGGCGAACTTCGCCAGGCCCTTGACCCGCTCCACGCCCCAGTTCAGGTGGGCGTCGAAGGCCAGCAGATTGGTGGCGTTGACGGAGATGCCGTCGCCGTTGAGGTTGATGACGACGACGTTCGCCCCGTAGTCGGCCAGGTAGAGCAGGCCGTCACCGGAGCACTTCATCAGGGGGGCGCCCTCGCCGGTGAGCCAGTCCTTGGCGACCTGGCGCACGGCCGGCGGGTTGGGCTCGTACTGGACGAACCCTTCGTAGGCGACCATCGACCCCACGCGCGCGAGGAGATCGTTGCCTGTCTGCATGGCGACCTTCAGCATGTGGTTGCCGTGGTTCTCCATGCGGGCGGTGACGGGTGCGGGAGCGTAGCCCGCGAGCGGCTGGTTCATGACGGGCTCTCCCTCAGATCTCGTACGGCTGGACGACGATGAAGTTGCCGGGGGCGCCCCGGAACTGGAGGTTCACGCTCTCTCCGGTGTCGCCGGGGTAGGCGTTGCGGCGCATGCGCACCTGGCTGGAGACGACCACCTGGGAGGCGGCCGACCAGGCGACCACGGCGTTGCAGTCGGCGAACGTGGTGGGCGTGACCGGAAGCACCACGGGTGTGCCGTGCGTCTTGACGACGATCGTGCCGGTGCCGGTGAACTGCATCGTGAACAGCGCGCCGCCGGGGATGCCGTGCCCCTCGATGCGGCGGACCTCGTACTGCAGGCTCTCGTCGAACGCCAGGACGTTCTCGGCGGAGACGCAGATGCCGTCGCCCTGCAGCTCGATGGGGTGCAGCATCGTCGAGTTCTCGGCGAGGAAGACCTGCCCCTGGCCGGTGCAGCGCATCAGCTGCATCTCCTGGCCGGTGGCGTTGCCGACGATCCGGCCGGAGAAGCCGGCTCCCTTGTAGCTGAAGTCGACCTTGCCCTGGTAGAGCACCATGCTGCCCTGGCGCGCCAGGACGGGCTGCCCGCCGACGCCGAGGTCGACGCGCACCAGCTTCTTGTTCTGCTGGGTCCAGCGCTGGCCGGTGGGCGTCTCCTTGAACTGCTGCAGCGCGGCGGCCACGCCGGGCCCCTGTGCGGCACCGGGCTGAGGCACGCCCTGCTGGGGGACGCCGTAGGGCGCCTGGCCGTACGGCTGCTGCTGCCCGTGACCCGGAGGCGGGGTGGGCTGGCCGTAGCCGGGGGGCGGGGCCGGGGCGTGGGGTGCCTGCGGGGCCGGGGGCTGGCCGTAGCCGGGCGGCGGCGGGGGCGTCTGGCCCGGGGGCTGGCCGTAGGGGGCCGGCTGGCCGGGCTGGCCGTAGGGCGGGGGTGCCGCGGTCGGCGGGGGCACCGGCGAACCGCCGGGCGGGGTGTGCAGGGGCGCGACGATGGTGGGTGCGGCGTGCACCTGGGGCGCGGGCGCCGGGGGCGGCGTGGCGCCCGGCGGGGGCGCGAAGCCCTGCGCGGCGGGCTGCGGCGCGGGAGCGGGAGGCGCGGCCGGGGCGGGAGCCGGAGGCGCGGCCGGCGTGGGAGCCGGCGGGGCTGCCGGTCCGGCCGGAGCGGCGAACGCGGGCGGGGCGAAGCCGGGGGCGGCACCGGACTGCGGCTGCTGCGGGGCGGGAGCCGGTGTCTCCTCCTCGGCCACCTCGCCGCCGAAGTTCTTCAGCAGTGCCTCGAGGCCGCCGTCGAAGCCCTGTCCGACAGCGGCGAACCGCCACACGTCCTTGAGGTAGAAGTCACCCAGCATCACGGCCCGCTCGGTGGAGAACTCGGAGCCGTTGAAGGAGTAGCGGGCCACCTCTTCGCCGCCCGCGACGATCCGGATGTACCCGGCGGCGATCTGCGACATCTGTCCGGCGCCGTCGATGGTCGCCGTGAAGGACAGCTTCTGGATCTGCGGCGGGATCCGGTCGAGCGTGACGCGGAAGGACTCGGTGTCGCCCGCCTGGGCACCCAGGAGCTGGATGGATTCCTCGGGGGACTTCGGCTGGTTGAAGAAGACGAAGTACCGGTCGTCGGAGAGCCGTTCGTCGGCGTCGAGACCGAAGCAGCTGATGTCGAAGCTCAGGCCGGGGCCGGAGATCTGCACGCCTACGTACAGATCCGTGCCCGCGGTGAGGTCACTGATCCTGGCCTTGTGGCCGCGTTGGAATTCCCTGGCCATGCGTAACGACCGTCCCCCATCCAGAACTGTGAGTGCGTCGCGCCAGGCTAACGGCAAATCCGGACACCGGTAGGGGTCGGTACAGACCCGGTACAGAACCCGCGCCCGGCCGTATCCGCTGCTCGCTCCCGGTGAGCGGTCACTCACCCGTGTCGGGTTCGCCCCTGGCGCCGGGCACGTGGGGCAGCCGCCCGGCGGCGACCACGCCTTCGAGGTAGCCCCGCGCGCGTTCGGTCCGCGGATACGCCTCCAGCAGCGCCCAGAAGCGGGGGCCGTGCCCGGGGACGAGGAGATGGGCCAGTTCGTGCAGCAGGACGTAGTCGACGACGTACTCGGGCATCCCCTGCAGCCGGTGCGACAGGCGGATGCTGCCCTCGGACGGGGTGCAGGACCCCCAGCGGGTGTTCTGGTTGGTCACCCAGCGCACCGTCGCGGGCCGGGCCCGCCCTGCGAAGTACTGCTCCGACAGGCGCCGGGCCCGCTCGGCCAGCTCGGCGTCGCCGAGGGACCGCTTGCTCTCCTGGGCCGCCAGTTTGGCGAGCATGACGTCGACCCAGCGCTGTTCCTCGGCCTCGGACATCCGGGCGGGGATGAGCACCACGGTGCGATCGCCCTCGCGGTACGCGGAGACCGTTCTGCGGCGGCGGGTGCTCCGGCGGACCTCGATCGCGCTCGCCCCGGAGCCGCTCGGCGGCTGGCTCGTCGTGCTGCGCTGTGGGGTCGCGGCGCGGTGCAGTGGGTCGGCGGGCACGCCCCGACGGTACCCGCTGGGCCGGGGGAAGTCCCGGCTGCGGGACGCTTCCGTGCCGACACCGCCACCGGCCGCCGGATTTGTACGACGAATCCCCTGGCCTGTGGACAACTTTCGGCAGCGGATCTTGGGGTGCGGGCATCCTGAATCGCGTCGGCGAGCGCTGGGGCGGCCCTCATGACGGTCTCGAGCCAGCGGCCCGAGTCCCGGCGGAACACGTCCCGGACGCGGGAGAAACGCTAACGAAACATAACGAACTATGACATACGGGGGTTGTCATGCATCCGGTGGTGAAGCCCGCGCTCAGGCGCGGTTGGCGTGATCTCAAGACCGTGCAGTTCGGCATGGCGCCGGCGCACGCGATGACGCTCGGTCCATTGGACCAGGCGTCCGGGTATTTCCTCGACCTGCTGAACGGCACGCGGGGCATGGAGCTGCTGCGGGAGGAGGGCCGTCGGATGGACCTGCCCGACGGCCACGTCGACCGGCTGGTGCGCGGCCTCGCCGAAGCCGGGCTGCTCGACGACGCCCGGGGCGGCGGGGCGGACGCCGACACCCTGCGGCAGAACAAGGAGGTTCTCGACCGTCTGCGCCCGGACCTGGCGACCCTTTCCCTGACGACCTCCCGGCCCGGCGAGGCGATGGGCCGGCTGGCCGCCCGGCGCGCGCAGCGGGTGCAGGTGCGGGGTGCGGGGCGGGTGGGTGCCGTGCTCGCCTCACTGCTGTCCGGAGCCGGCGTGGGCGGGGTCGAGGTGCTCGACGGCGGCTGCGTGGAGCCATGGGACGTCGCCCCGGGCGGGCTGGCCGCGGAGTCGGTCGGGGACCGCAGGGACGCGGCGGCCGGCCGTGCCGCGCGACGGGCCGCCCCGGACCGGCCACCGCGCCGACCGGCTTCCGGGTCGCCTCCCGCGGAGGGGGACCCGGGCTTCTCACTGGTGGTCCTCGCGCCTCGCGACGACGTCGCCGTGCATGCGCCGGACCCTGCCGCCGCGGAGCCCCTCATGTCCTCCGGGACACCTCATCTGTACGCCGGTGTCGTGGAGGGAACGGGTGTCGTCGGACCGTTCGTCCTGCCCGGAGAGACCGGCTGTGCCGAGTGCCTGCACCACAGCCGCACCGACCGGGACCCGACCTGGCCCCGCCTCGTCGCCCAGTGGCGTTCGGGCCGGCAGCCTCAGGTGCGGCCGTGCGACCTGGCCCTGGCCACCACCGTGGCCGGGCTCGCGGCCGCCCACGCGCTCGCCTTCCTTGACGGCCGGCTCCCGTCGAGCGCCGGGGCACGCTGGGAGGTCTCGGTTCCCGAGCTGCACTGGCACGCACGGCCCGTCTACCCGCATGCTGCATGTCCGTGCGGGGCGACGGCGAGACGAAACGAGGAGCACCTTTCCGAGGACGGGGAGCCGCACGAGACAATGGCTGTGCAACGGCCGCCGACGCAGTGCCGTGAGGCAGCGGCGGAGCGGTCGGCTGGGACTTGGAGGGCGCATGTCTGATCTTCCCCGGAAGGCGGTCACCCGGACCGCCAAGCTCGCCGCGCTCCCGCTCGGCATCGCCGGGCGGGCGACCTGGGGGTTCGGCAAGCGGATCGTCGGCGAGTCCGCCGATCTCGTCGGCCGTGAGCTCCAGCAGCGCACCGCCGAGCAGCTGTTCAAGGTGCTCGGCGAGCTCAAGGGCGGCGCGATGAAGTTCGGGCAGGCCCTGTCCGTCTTCGAGTCCGCCCTGCCGGAGGAGGTGGCAGGGCCTTATCGGGCCGCTCTGACCAAGCTCCAGGAAGCCGCGCCGCCGATGCCCACCCGCACCGTGCACACGGTGCTGCGCGAGCGGCTCGGGCAGGACTGGCAGGAGCTGTTCCTGGAGTTCGAGGACAAGCCGGCCGCGGCCGCCTCGATCGGCCAGGTGCACCGCGCGGTGTGGCACGACGGCCGCGAGGTGGCGGTCAAGGTGCAGTACCCGGGTGCGGGCGAAGCCCTGCTGTCCGACCTGAACCAGCTGAGCCGCTTCTCCCGCCTCCTCGGCCCGCTGATCCCCGGCATGGACATCAAGCCGCTGATCACCGAGCTGAAGGACCGCGTCTCGGAGGAACTGGACTACGGGCTGGAGGCGCAGGCCCAGCAGGCCCACGCCGACGAGTTCGTCGACGACCCGGACGTCCTGGTGCCCCAGGTGGTGCATCAGTCCGAACAGGTCCTGATCACGGAGTGGATCGACGGCATCCCGCTGTCGGAGATCATCTCGGACGGCACTCAGGAGCAACGTGACCGGGCCGGTCAGCTCCTGGCCCGTTTCCTGTTCTCCGGCCCCGCCCGCACCGGCCTGCTGCACGCCGATCCGCACCCGGGAAACTTCCGCCTCCTGCCCGGCGGTCCCGACGGTGAGGACGACTGGCGCCTGGGCGTGCTCGACTTCGGCACGGTCGACCGCCTGCCCGGCGGACTGCCCGTCACCATCGGCGAGTGCCTGCGGCTGACCCTCGACGGGGAGGCCGAGACGGTCTACGAGCTGCTGTGCGCGGAAGGGTTCGTCAAGGAGACGATCGAGCTGGAGGCCGACGCCGTCCTCGACTACCTGCTGCCGATCATCGAACCGGCCCAGGTCGAGGAGTTCACCTTCACCCGCGGCTGGATGCGCAGCCAGGCGGCCCGGGTCGCCGATCCCCGCTCCCCCGCCTACCAGCTCGGCAAGCGCCTCAACCTGCCCCCGTCCTACCTGCTGATCCACCGGGTGACGCTGAGCACCATCGGCGTGCTGTGCCAGCTGGGGTCGACGGTGCGGCTACGCGAGGAACTCGAGGAGTGGCTGCCGGGGTTCCTCCCGGAGGATCCGGCGGACGGTGAGGAGTCGGTCGCCCAGGCGTGAGCGACGCGCCGCGGTCCGGCCCGGACTTCACCACCAGTCGGAGTCCAGCCGTCCTTCGATGGACCTGAGGTTCTCCCGGGAGCAGGTGTCGCAGTAGTGGCGGCCGACGCCGTGCTCCACCGAGAACGTCCAGGTCGGCGGCGGGCCCTGCGCCCCGGCGTCCGCCGCCGCGCCGCAGCGGGCGCACACCGGCGGCGACGGCACGGCAGGCGCACCGTCGTCACCGGCCCCACCAGGACCATGCGAACTGACCACGCGGCGACGATACGCCGCGACACCGGCTGCGGACACCGGGGTGACGTCGTGCGCCCCACTGCCGCTACGCCACGGGGGCCGGTCCGTCGGTGCGGACCGGCCCCCGCGAGGAAAGCCCGGCCTCCGGCTCGGGAGGCCTTGTGCTTCGTCAGATGCGGCCGGTCACTGCATGACCGCCATGGCGAGCGCCCGGCGGGCACGCCGCGAGGCGCGCTCCGCCCTGCGCTGCATCCGGCGGGCGGTCACCAGGCGCACGGCCCGGCGTTCCTGCTCCGCCTCGTGCAAGCGCTCGTGCATATGCGCACGGGCCAGGGCTTCTGGGATGAGTTGCATCTCTCGGGTCCTGTTCTGACGCGAGTCCTTCGCGCCGGTGGTGGTGAAATCGCGGGTCGCGGAGCCTGCGGGCTCGTCGGTGGACGGCTTCATCGGGGCCTGCTTCTGGGGGTCGTGCGTGAGGGGGCGGTCGATCGTTCCTGCGGTGTTCATGCCGTGACCGGGTTCTTGCGCGGGCGGCCACGCGGCCGCTTCCGGGCGACGACGACACCCTGGACGAACAGCTCGCCACCCCAGACGCCCCAGGGCTCACGCCGCTCCTTGGCACCGGCGAGGCAGGCCTCGACCAGCGGGCAGGTACGGCAGAGGGACTTGGCGTACTCGACGTCCGCGGGCGACTCGGCGAAGAAGACCTCCGGGTCGTAGGAGCGGCACGGGACGGGTACGCCGAGGTTCTCGATGGCGTCGTCGAGCGCGGTGAGCGCGGTGAGCGGGGTCAAGGCGGAGTCCTCCGTGGAGCCGGGCTTGGGGATCGTGTCGGAAGGCGGTACGGACGGTGCGTGCGCTTCGAGTTGCACGGTTCGTCTTCCTCGTCTGGTCGTTCCGGCCTGTTGGCCGGGGGCGGCTGGTACCGGGTTCTTTTCTTGTCCCGAGGCTCCTTCGGTCTGTCGTCCCTGGTCGGGGACAAACAGAAGGGCCGCGGATCCCGGATGGGGTTCCGCGGCCCTGAAGGCGCCGGCCTGATCGTCGATCAGGCTGGATCACTCCAGGGTTCTGGCCCACGGAAGGCCCACATCTGGTGGTGCTGCGTCGTCTGCTTCCGGAATCCGGCACCGGCCGCCGCAAAGGCATAGGCCTGCGCCTGTGCCACTACTGCTGCTTCCAGTGCCTTGGTCGGTCGCTCATTGCGCTCGCGGACAGGAAGGGCCGCGGGAGCAAGGGAGAAGGCAGCCGGAACGGCGGCAGGAATGCCGGACAGACCGGTGCCCAGGTTGGAGACGCCGAGCATGCACGTGGAGACGGCCGAGCGATCGGTCATTTTCACGGTGCTGAAGGAGCTGGTGTTGATGCTGATCACTGGACTCGCCTCCTCTCGGCGTCTCGGGGGACTGGACGGACCAGTCCTGCGGATATGCAAGTACAACACGGAGTCAGGGCCTTCGAGAAGGCCGCTGCTCTCGTGCCTAAGAACCTATGGGGATCGCTGGGGCATGCGCAAACTATTTTTTCGACGAGTTCGTGTCAGTCCTCATCGGTGTCCGGCGCCCCGTACTGGCCTGCGCAGATGGCCAGCACCTCGGCCCCGTAGCGGTTGAGCTTGCGCTGGCCCACGCCCGGGATGCGGGCCAGCTCGTGAGCGTCGTCCGGGGCGGTCTCCGCGATCGCCATCAGGGTGCGGTCGGTGAAGACGCAGAAGGCGGGCTGACCACTGGTGCGTGCCTGGTCCGCGCGCCATTCGCGCAGCCGCTCGTAGAGGCCCTCGTTCATGTCGGAGGGGCAGCCGTCGCAGCGCATCAGCTTCATCTCGCCGGCGTCGGTCAGGGTGCGGCCGCAGACCCGGCAGCGCGCGGGGACGCGGCGCGTGCGTCTCGGGGCGGAGCCCCTGGTTCCGGGGATGCCGCGCTCGATTCCGCCCGCTCCGCCCGCGGCGGAGCGCCCCGTGGTGGCCGTGGAGCCGGGGCGCAGTCCGTCGAGGAAGCGGCTCGGGCGGCGGTTCGGCCGGCCGCCGGGTGAGCGGGAGAGCGACCAGGAGACGTGGAGGCGCTCCCGGGCGCGGGTGACGCCGACGTAGAGCAGACGGCGCTCTTCCTCGATCTGCTCGTCGGTCTTCGCGTAGGTGATCGGCATCATGCCCTCGGCGACACCGACGAGGAACACCACGTCCCATTCCAGGCCCTTGGCGGAGTGCAGGGAGGCCAGGGTGACGCCCTGCACCGTGGGGGCGTGCTGGGCGTTGGCGCGTTCGTCGAGCTCGGCGACGAGGTCCGCGAGGGTGGCGCCGGGCCGGGCGGCGGCGAAGTCGTGGGCGAGGTTCACCAGGGCGGCCAGCGACTCCCAGCGTTCGCGCACGGCGCCGGAGCCGGCCGGCGGCTGCGGGGTCCAGCCCTCGCCCGACAGCACCGCGCGGACCTGGGAGGGCAGGTCGACGACGTCGTCCAGCAGGGAGTCGTTGCCGCCGAAGCGGGCCGCGCCGCGCAGGGCGACGCCCGCCTTGCGCACCTCCGGGCGGTCGAAGAACCGCTCGGCGCCGCGCAGCTGATAGGGCACCCCGGCATCGGCGAGCGCCTGCTCGTAGGTCTCGGACTGCGCGTTCGTGCGGAACAGGACGGCGATCTCGGCGGCCGGGACACCCGATGCGATGAGCTCGCGGATGCGGCGGGCGGCGCCTTCGGCTTCGGCCGGCTCGTCGGTGTACTCGGTGTAGACGGGCTCGGGGCCGGAGCCGCGCTGCGAGACCAGTTCCAGGCGGTGGTCGGCGGCCCGGCCCCGGGCCTGGGCGAGAAGGCCGTTGGCGAGGTGGACGACCTGGGGCGTGGAGCGGTAGTCGCGGACCAGCTTGACGACCGTCGCCCCGGGGTGGCGGGTGCGGAAGTCCAGCAGGTGATCGGGGGTCGCGCCGGTGAAGGAGTAGATGGTCTGGCTGGCGTCGCCGACCACGCAGAGGTCGTCCCGGTCGCCCAGCCACAGTTCGAGCAGGCGCTGCTGCAGGGGGCTGACGTCCTGGTACTCGTCGACCACGAAGTGCTGGTACTGGGCGCGGACCTGTTCGGCGATGTCGTGCCGGTCCTGCAGGACGGCCACGGTCAGCAGCAGGACGTCCTCGAAGTCGATGACGGCGCGCTCGCGCTTGACGTCCTCGTAGGCGGCGTAGAGCTGGGCGATCTCGGCCGGGTCGCGGGGGGTCTCACGACCGGCCTTGGCCGCGGCGGGCGCGTAGTCGGCGGGGACGGTCTGGGTGACCTTCGACCACTCGATCTCGGCGGTGACGTCCCGCAGCTCGCCCCGGTCCAGCCGGATGCGGCAGGCGGCGGCCGCGTCGGCGACGAGCTGGATCTTGCGGTCGACGAGCCGCGGCATGGAGCCACCGACGGCTTTCGGCCAGAAGTACTGGAGCTGACGCAGCGCCGCCGAGTGGAAGGTGCGGGCCTGGACGCCCTCGGCGCCCAGCTGGCGCAGCCGGCCGCGCATCTCCCCCGCGGCACGGTTGGTGAAGGTGACGGCGAGCACGCTGGAGGGGTGCAGGATGCCGGCGCGCACGCCGTAGGCGATGCGATGGGTGATCGCCCGGGTCTTGCCCGTACCGGCGCCCGCCAGGACGCACACCGGACCGTGCAGGGCGGTGGCCACCTCGCGCTGCTCCGGGTCGAGCCCTTCGAGCACCGCGTCGGCCGAGTCCGGTACCCGCGGGAAGAGGGGGGAGTGCGTTGCTGCTGTCACACGGCCATGCTGCCAGGTCGCGGGAGGCGGCTGCGCAGGTTGTCCACAGGCACGCACCGATAGTCGTACTGATGCGACAGGCATCACGTCGACGGGTGCAACGGGCATCACGACCGACCGGTGCGACGGGCATCAGGCCGACCCGTGCGACAGGCGTCACAGACGCGGGCAGCCGGGGAGCCGGTGGGAAGCGGGGCCGGCGGGGCAGCGGGAATGGTGGACGTTTCACATACGTTCCCCCCACTGCGAACCCGTCCCCGAGTCACCGAAGGAGCACGAGCGACATGCCGGGCACTGTGACGATGTACAGCACCACGTGGTGCGGCTACTGCCGCCGGCTGAAGAGCCAGATGGACCGCGAGGGCATCGCGTACGACGAGATCAACATCGAGCAGGACCCGGAGTCCGCCGCGTTCGTGGAGAAGGCGAACGGCGGAAACCAGACGGTTCCCACCGTGCTGTTCCCTGACGGCTCCACCCTGACCAACCCTTCGCTGGCCCAGGTCAAGCAGAAGATCGGCGCGTAACCGCACGCGCATACGAGGAAGGCGGCTCCTGAGTGCTCAGGAGCCGCCTTCTCGTGTTTCGTGCCGGAGCCCCGTCAGGCGGCCGTCCTCGTCGTCAGCGGCTTGCCGTACCAGAGCTCGATCAGGCGGGCGGCGATCGAGATGCCGTAGGGCGGCAGGACCTCGCCCGACTCGAAGGCGGCGCGCAGTTCGTCGCGGGAGAACCAGCGGGCCTCGTGGATCTCGTCGCCGTCGACGTCGATCTCCGTCGAGGTGGCGCGCGCCAGGAAGCCCAGCATGAGGCTGGACGGGAAGGGCCAGGGCTGGCTGGCGACGTACTCGACGTGGCCGACGGTGATGCCGACCTCCTCCTGGACCTCGCGGCGCACCGACTGCTCGATCGACTCTCCGGGCTCGACGAAACCGGCGAGCGTCGAGAAGCGGCCTTCGGGCCAGTGCACCTGGCGGCCGAGCAGGATGCGGTCGTCCTCGTCGGTCACGGCCATGATCACGGCCGGGTCGGTGCGCGGGTAGTGCTCGGCGCCGCAGGCCGGGCAGCGGCGGATGTGGCCGGCCGCGGCGATGACGGTGCGCTCGCCGCAGCGGGAGCAGAAGCGGTGGGTGCGCTGCCAGTTCTCCAGGCCCACGGCGTGCACCATCAGGCCGATGTCCCGGGCCGACAGCAGCAGGCCCGCCTCGCGCAGGCCCGCCGGGCGCGCCGACTGGTCCATGCGCCCGGGCAGGGCGTCCTTCTGCAGCGCGAAGTAGCTGACGCCGTCCTCGTCGATGCCGAGGAAATAGCGGTGCGCCTCGGTGAGGGGGGCCTCGAAGGAGGGGGTCATGACGAGTTCGGTACGCCCGTCCGCCGTCTCGTCGATGAGGACCTGGCCGCCGGAGACCACGAAACAGCGCGTGGAGGGGTGGCTCCACGCCGCCGCGAGCCAGGCCTCGTCGAGCCGGTGGTGGGCGGCCCGGTCGATGCCGCTCGGGGCGGTGAGCGAGATGGGACGGTCGGCGTTGTGGTCGGTCCAGGTGGTCACGGGTGCTTCCAACTCCCCCGGTGGAACGGTTGTTTCGGCGGACTGATCGGCGGGCTGTACGGCGGGAGACGAAGTGGTCCGGGCGGTGCGCGCCGGCCCTTCCAGTGTGCCCCGCGCGCGTGCCCGGTCCGGACGGCGCGGGAGGCTCAGGGGGCGTGGCGCCAGTGCTCGGCGAGGTCGCCCCAGAGGTACGCGGCGGTTTCGACGCCCTTGAGGAGCAGGTCCAGGTCGACCTTCTCGTTCGGCGCGTGCCAGCCGTCGGACGGCACGGAGATGCCCAGGAACAGCACCGGGGCGCCGAGGACGTCCTGCAGGTCGGCGGCGGGGCCGGAGCCGCCCTCGCGGGTGAAGCGGACCGGCTTGCCGAAGGCCCGGCCCATGGCCCGCACGACCGACTGCAGGGCCGGGTGGTCCAGCGGCGTCAGGCACGGGCGCGTGGCCCCGCTGAAGGTGATCTCGCAGCGGATCCCGTCGGGCACCTGCTGCCCGGCCCAGGCGCGGACGGCCTTCTCGACGTGGCCGGGGTCCTGACCCGCCACCAGGCGGAAGGACAACTTCACGAAGGCGGAGGACGGGATGATCGTCTTGCTGCCGGGGCCCTGGTAGCCGCCGCCGATGCCGTTCACCTCTGCGGTGGGGCGGGCCCAGACGCGCTCCAGGGTGCTGTAGCCGGCCTCGCCGTGCGCCGCGTGGGACTTGGCTCCGCGCAGCCACCGTCCCTCGTCGAAGGGGAGTTCGGCGAAGAGCTCGCGCTCACGGTCGGTCAGTTCGACCACGCCGTCGTAGAAACCGGGGATCGCCACGCGCCCGTGCTCGTCGTGCAGGGCGGCGACCAGGCGGGCGGCGGCCGTCGCCGGGTTGGGCACGGCGCCGCCGAAGGAGCCGGAGTGGATGTCCTGGTCGGGACCGTGCAGCCGTATCTCGCACTCGGCGAGGCCGCGCATGCCCGTGCACACCGTGGGGGTGTCCTCGGACCACATGCCGGTGTCGGAGACGATGACCGCGTCGGCGGCGAGCCGCTCCGCGTGCTGCTCGACCAGATCCCGGAAGTGCGGCGAGCCGGACTCCTCCTCGCCCTCGATCAGCAGCTTCAGATGCACGGCCGGGGCGGTGCGGCCGGTGGCGGCCAGGTGGGCCCGCACCCCGAGGGTGTGAAAGAACACCTGTCCCTTGTCGTCGGCGGCCCCGCGCGCGTAGAGGCGGTTGCCGCGCACGACCGGCTCGAACGGCTCGCTGTCCCAGCCGTCCTCGCGGGCGGCCGGCTGCACGTCGTGGTGGCCGTAGACCAGCACCGTGGGCGCCTGCGGGTCGTCGCAGGGCCACTCGGCGTAGACCGCGGGCGCGCCCTGGGTCGGCCAGACCTCGGCCGTCGGGAAACCGGTCTCCTCGAGCTTGCCGGCGAGCCAGTCGGCGCTGCGTCGTACGTCGGGCGCGTGGTCGGGCTGGGCCGACACCGACGGGATGCGCAGCCACTCGGCGAGGTCGTCGAGGAAGGCGGCGCGGTGCTGCTCGATGTACGTACGGACGACGCTGTCCGGGGTCTGGCTCATGGTCACGAGCCTATCGGCCCGCACCGACGTCGTCGGAGTGCGGTTCCTCACCGAGCGGCCCTCCCCGGGGTTCGTCCAGGAGCAGCCGCTCCAGGTCGGCCCGGCCGGGCAGGTGCCTGGGGCGCACGACCTCTCCGCCCCGCACGTAGAGGAAGGCTGCCGTCACCCTCTCCGGGGGGACGCCCTGCTGCTCGGCCCAGGCGACGCGGTAGACCGCCAGCTGGAGCGGGTCGGCGGAGCGGGTACGGCTGGTCTTCCAGTCGACGATCTCGTACGTCGCCTCCGGTCCGTCGCCCTCCTTGTAGACGGCGTCGATGCGGCCCCGGACGACCCGGCCCGCGATCGCGAGCTGGAAGGGCGCTTCCACCCGGTAGGGCGTGCGGTGTGCGTACTCGGTGCGCTCGAAGGCGTCCTTGAGCGCTTCCAGGTCGCGTTCGTCGGCGATCTCGGCGTCGGTGCCGGGCAGCTCTTCCGGCTCCAGCATCGGGAGGGTGAGTTCCTCGAAGCGGGCCTCGACCCAGGCGTGGAAGCGGGTGCCGCGGCGGGCCGCGGGCTGGGGCGGGCGCGGCATGGGGCGGGCCAGTTCCTGGGCGAAGCCGTCCGGGTCCTCGGCCAGGTGCATCAGCTGGGAGGCCGTGAGCGAGGCCGGCAGGGGGACCTCGGTGACGCTGTCGCGGGCGCGCAGCAGTTCTCCCGCGAGGGCGTCGAGGTCGCGGTCCCAGGAGGCGACGGTGCGGGCCTCCTCGGGGGTCAGGCGCGGGTCGCCCCGGAAGTGGGTGGTCTCGGGCGGGGCGGCCTGGTGGGGGACGGTGGGGCGGCGGTGTCCGGGTCCGGCGTCCCCGGTGCCCGGTCCGGCCGGGCGGTCGCGGTCGTCGGACGCGCCCGGCTCGGCGAAGGGGTCCGGCTCGTCGTACAAGGGCTCGTCGTGCACGCCCTCGTCGAGTACGTCCTCGTCGTAGGGAGGCTCGTCGTGAGGGGCTTCCTCGAAGGGAGGCTCGTCGTATGAGGGCTCGTCGTAGGGGGGCTCGTCGTCCTCGGGCGGCGGGGGCCACTCCGGGTCGTCGAGGGCGCCGGGGTCGTGCACCGCGGCGGAGTGGGTGTCCGTGTGGGTGGCGAGGTCCTCCAGGTGGGCCAGGACGGTCTCGGCGGCCGCACGGCGGCGGGCCAGGGCCGCGTCGTCCAGGGGCAGGGGCCACACCTGGTCGGCGGAGGCCTGGTGCAGGGCCGGGTTCTCCTCGTCCTCGGCGGGCTCCTCCGCCCAGGCCTCGATCTCGCCGTGGCCCGCTTCGCAGTGCTCGTAGAGGGCCTGGAGGAACGCCGAGGGGCCGCGGCGCTTCTTCTGGGTCGGGCCCCACCAGTGGCCGGAGCCCAGCAGCAGGGAGCGGGGGCGGGTGAAGGTGACGTAGCCGAGGCGCAGTTCCTCGGTGTGCTGGTGGTCCTTCATGGCCTCGTGGAAGGCCTTCAGGCCCCGGGCGTCCCAGGAGGTGACGTCGGGCAGGGTGTCGGCGTCGCCGCGCAGCCCGTGCGGCAGCACCTTGCCCTGGGAGGTCCACTTCTCGCGGCCCTGGCTGCTCGGGAAGGTGCCGGTGACCAGGCCCGGGACGACCACGACGTCCCACTCCAGGCCCTTGGACTTGTGCGCGGTGAGCACCTTGACGGTGTTCTCCCCGCCGGGCAGCGCGTTGTCGAGGCCCTTCTCGTACTGGGCGGCGGTGCGCAGGAAGCCGAGGAAGGCGAGCAGGGTCGCCTCGTTGTCGCCGGCGGCGAAGGAGGCGGCGACGTCGAGGAAGTTCGACAGGGTCTCGCGGCGGCGGGCCGCCAGGGCGTGCGGGGACGCCGACAGCTCGACCTCGAGGCCGGTGACGGCGAGGACGCGGTGCAGGACGTCCATCAGCGGATCGGACAGGGAGCGGCGCAGCTCGCGCAGTTCGGTGGCCAGCCGGGCGAAACGCACGCGCGCGTCGGGCGAGAACGGCAGCCCGTCGTCGTCCCCGCGGCCGTCGAGCGGTGTCTCCAGGAAGGTGTCGAGGGCATCCGCGAGGGAGACCACCTCGGACGGGTCGGTGCCCTCGACCGCCTCGGCGAGCCGGCGGTCCGGGTCGTCGTCGCCCTCCACGCGCGCGTGGGCCACCAGCAGCCGGGCGCGCCGTCCCAGGAGGGCGAGGTCGCGGGGGCCGATGCGCCAGCGGGGGCCGGTCAGCAGGCGGACCAGGGAGGCGTTGGCGCCGGGGTCCTGCAGGACCTCGCAGACGGCCACGAGGTCGGCGATCTCCGGCAGGTGCAGCAGCCCGGACAGGCCCACGACCTCGACGGGGACGTCCCGCGCGACCAGGGCGCCCTGGATCTCCGCGAAGTCGGTGGCCGTGCGGCACAGCACGGCGATCTCGCCGGGCGGAGTGCCCGTCCGCACGAGGTGGGCGACGGAGTCGGCGGCCCAGTCGAGCTCCTCGGCGTGGGTGCGCAGCAGGGCGCACCGCACCATGCCGTCGCGTTCGGCTCCCGGGGCCGGGCGGAGGGCCTCCACGCCCGCGTGCAGCTCGCGCAGGGGCTCCGCGAGGCCGTTGGCGAGGTCGAGGAGGCGGCCACCGCTGCGGCGGTTCTGGCTGAGGGCCTGCCGGGTCGCGGGGCGGCCGTCGGCGTGGGCGAAGTGCTCGGGGAAGTCGTCGAGGTTGGCGACGGAGGCGCCGCGCCAGCCGTAGATGGCCTGGCAGGGGTCGCCGACGGCGGTGACGGGATGGCCGGTGCCCTCGCCGAACAGGCCCGCCAGCAGGACGCGCTGGGCGACGGAGGTGTCCTGGTACTCGTCGAGCAGGACCACCCGGAATTCGCCGCGCAGCAGGCGTCCCACCTCGGCGTTCTCGGCGAGTCGGGCCGACAGGGCGATCTGGTCGCCGAAGTCGAGCAGGTCCCGCTCGCGTTTGGCGGCCCGGTAGCGGGTGACGAGCTCGGCGAGTTCCCGGCGGGCGGCGGTCGCCTCGGGCACCTTGCGCAGGTCGGCGTTGCTGAGCTTGGCGCCGCGCAGGGTGAGCAGCAGCTCGGCGTCGTGGGCGCGCAGTGCCTGCGGGCGGACGAGGTGCTCGGAGAGCTCGGCGTCCAGGGCGAGGAGGTCGCCCACCAGGTCCGGGAAGGACCGGGTCAGGGCCGGGTAGGGCCCGGGCGACTCGCGCAGCACGCGCGCGGCGAGCTGGAAGCGGGTGGCGTCGGCGAGGAGGCGGGACGTGGGCTCCAGGCCGATGCGCAGGCCGTGGTCGGTCAGCAGCCGGCCCGCGAAGGCGTGGTAGGTGGAGATCACCGGCTCGCCGGGCGGGTTGTCCGGGTCGATGGCGTCGGGGTCGGTGACGCCGGCCTTGACCAGGGCCTTGCGCACGCGCTCGGCGAGTTCGGCGGCGGCCTTGTTGGTGAAGGTGAGGCCGAGCACCTGCTCGGGGGCGACCTGGCCGGTGCCGACCAGCCACACCACGCGCGCCGCCATCACCGTCGTCTTGCCCGAGCCGGCCCCGGCCACGATCACCTGCGGGGCGGGCGGCGCGGTGATGCAGGCCGTCTGCTCCGGGGTGAACGGGATGCCGAGGAGCTCGTTGAGCTGTTCGGGGTCGGTGATACGGGCGGGCACGTCGAAGAGGCTAGCGGCGGTCACTGACAGCGGTGACCGGATCGGCCTGCGGGGCGGAGGAAGCGCAGGTCGGCACGGGTGGTGCGATGGGTCACTCCACCACGTGGCGCCCTTCCTGGCGGGCACTGCACGAGGCCCGGAACGCGCAGTGCGTGCAGTGCTGCCCGGCGGTCGGGGTGAACCGCTCGTCGAGGACCTTGCCGGCGGCCGTGGCCAGCAGGTCGCCGACCCACTCGCCCTGCAGCGGCTCCTGCGCCTGCACCTTGGGCAGGCTCTCGCCGCCGTCGCGCTTGGCCGCCCCCTGCCGGAGATGGACCAGTTCTGCCCCGCCCGGCTCGGGGCGCAGCCCGTCGAAGACCTCGTCGACGGCGCCCTCGCGGACGGCCAGCTGGTAGACGGCCAGCTGCGGGTGGCGCTCGACCTCCTTGGAGGTGGGCGCCTGCTTGCCGGTCTTGAAGTCGACCACGTAGGCGCGGCCGTCGCCGTCCGCCTCGACCCGGTCCATCTGGCCGCGGATGCGCACTTGGTACTCGCCCGCCTCGAGGGTGACGTCGAAGTCGTGCTCGCTGGCCACGGGTGTGCGTCCGGTGCGGTCCATGACGTGCCACTGGAGGAAGCGTTCGAGCGCCACGCGCGCGTTGGCCTTCTCCTGCTCCGATTTCCAGGGCGCGTCGAAGGCCAGGGCGTTCCACACGGAGTCGAGTCGTTCCATGAGGACGGACAGGTCGGCCGGGGTGCGGCCGGAGGCCACCTCGTCGGCGAGGACGTGCACCACGTTGCCGAACCCCTGCGCGGCGGTCGCGGGCGCGTCGGCCTTCACCTCCCGTCCCAGGAACCACTGGAGGGCGCAGGTGTTGGCCAGCTGGTCGAGGGCGCTGCCGGACAGGACGACGGGCTGGTCGCGATCGCGCAGCGGCACCTTCGACGCGGTCGGCTCGAACATGCCCCACCAGCGGTAGGGGTGGGCCGACGGCACCAGGGGCCGGCCGTCCTCGTCGGAGAGGGCGGCGAGCCGGGCCAGGCGGCGGGCGGCGGCCTCCCTGAGGGCGTCGGAGACGCGCGGGTCGACCGTGGTGGCGCGCAGCTCGGCGACGAGCGCGGCGACGGACAGCGGGCGGCGGGGACGCCCGGTGACGTCCTTGGGTTCGACGCCGAGCTCGGTGAGGAACCGGGACGGCTGGTCGCCGTCGTCCGCCGGGGCCTTGACGGCGGTGACGACGAGCCGTTCACGCGCGCGGGTGGCCGCCACGTAGAACAGGCGTCGCTCCTCGGCGAGCAGCGCGCCCGGGGTGAGGGGTTCGGCGAGTCCGTCGCGGCCGATGCGGTCGGCCTCCAGCAGGGAGCCGCGGCGGCGCAGGTCCGGCCACAGGCCCTCCTGGACGCCCGCGACGACCACGAGGCGCCACTCCAGGCCCTTGGCACGGTGAGCGGTCATCAGGCGCACGGCGTCCGGGCGCACGGCCCGCCGGGTGAGCGTGTCGGCGGCGATGTCCTCGGCGTCGATCTCCTCCAGGAAGTTCAGCGCGCCCCGGCCGCCGATGCGCTCCTCGGCCCGGGCCGCGGTGGCGAACAGCGCGCAGACGGCGTCCAGGTCGCGGTCCGCGTTGCGTCCCGCCGCGCCGCCCCTGCGGGCGGTCCGCTCCAGCCGGGCGGGCCACGGCGTGCCGTCCCAGAGGTCCCAGAGCGCCTCCTCGGCGGTGCCGCCGCCGGCCAGCCGTTCCCGGGCCTTGCGCAGCAGGGCGCCGAGACGCTGGGCACCGCGCGCGTACGCGGGGTCGTGGACGGCGAGCCGCTCGGGCTCGGCGAGCGCCTGCGCGAGCAGCACGTCCGAGGGCGGGGGCAGGGGGTTGCCCGCGGCCCGTTCCTCGTCGCGCAGGGCGCGGCCGAGCCGGCGCAGGTCGGCGGCGTCCATGCCGGCGAGGGGGGAGGTGAGCAGAGTGAGGGCGGTCTCGGTGTCGAGCCAGCAGGGGTCGGCCTGGCCGACGGGACCGTCGCCGACATCGGAGTCCGGGGCGGGGCTGCCATCGGAGGCGCGGGCGAGGTCGTCGCCGGAGGTGGAGGCGGATTCCTCAGCTGAGCCGGACGCGGGAACCGTGCCGTCAGCGGAGCCGGAAGCGGATGCGGTCGCCTCCCAGGAGGCGGAAGCGGACGCGGACCCCTCACCGGACGCGGACCCCTCTCCGGAGCCAGAGGCGGAGC
The DNA here is from genome assembly GCF_042878735.1 of Streptomyces sp. NPDC003456. Classification (NCBI taxonomy): domain Bacteria; kingdom Bacillati; phylum Actinomycetota; class Actinomycetes; order Kitasatosporales; family Streptomycetaceae; genus Streptomyces; species Streptomyces sp. NPDC003456. Next base: position 546,028 of record NZ_JBIAOK010000004.1, on the reverse strand, counting down.
CGGTGCCGCCACCGGAGCCAGAGGCGGAGTCAGTGCCTTCACCGCCAGAGGCGGAGCCGGTGCCGTCTCCGGGGCCGGAGGCCGCCGCGCCGTCCGCACCCCGGGTCGCCTCGTCCGCCGTCCGGGGCGCCCCGGCCTCCGCGCCGGCCACCGCCCGCAGCGCGGTCAGCAGCGGCGCCACCGCGGGTTCGTGCCGCAGCGGCACGTCGTCGCCGTCGACGTCCACGGGGACGCCCGCCGCCGTGAGGGCGCGGCGGATCGTCGGGATGGTGCGGGAGCCGGCGCGCACCAGGACGGCCATGTCGCTCCACCGGACACCGTCCTCCAGGTGGGCCCGGCGCAGGATGTCGGCGATGTTGTCCAGTTCCGTGCCGGACGTCGGGTAGGTGTACGCCTCGACGCGGCCGCCGTCCCGCACGGGGGCGAGCTCCCGGTGGGCGCGGACCTTCTCGGCGGGCAGCCGGGTCAGCGGCATGCGCTGGGTGAGCAGCCGGGTCGCGGCCAGCAGGGCGGCCCCGGAGCGGCGGGAGGTGCGCAGCACCGCCACGGGTGCGGGGCGGCCGTCCGCGCGCGGGAAGGCGTGCGGGAACTCCAGGATGCCGTTGACGTCCGCCCCGCGGAACGCGTAGATCGACTGGTCGGGGTCGCCGAACGCGACGAGGGTGCGGCCTCCGCCGGCCAGCGCGTGCAGGAGCCGCACCTGGGCGGGGTCGGTGTCCTGGTACTCGTCGACGTAGACGGCGTCGTACCGGGCGGCCAGCCAGGCGGCGACCTGGGGGCGGCGGGCGAGGAGCACCGCGCGGTGCACCAGTTCGGCGTAGTCGATCACGCCCTGCAGGTCGAGCACGTCCAGGTACTCGGCGAGGAAGGCCGCCGCGGCGCGCCAGTCGGGGCGGCCCGTGCGGCGTGCGAAGGCGTCCAGGGCGTCGGGGCCGAGGCCCAGTTCGCGGCTGCGGGCGAGGACCGCGCGGACCTCGTCGGCGAACCCCCGGGTGGTGAGGCAGGCGCGCAGTTCGTCCGGCCAGCGCACGTGCGCCAGCCCGAGCCGCTCCAGGTCCACCTGGCCCGCGAGCAGCTCCCGGACGGAGACGTCCTGCTCGGGGCCGGACAGCAGGCGCATCGGCTCGACGAACAGGTCGTCGTCCTGGTGGGCCCGGACCAGCGCGTAGCAGAAGGAGTGGAACGTGGCCGCCCGGGGGGCGCGGGCCGCGCCGGCCCGCAGGGCCATGCGGTCGCGCAGCTCGACGGCGGCGCGGCGGCTGAACGTCAGCACCAGGATGCGCTCGGGGTCCGCCCCACGGGCGATCCGCTCGGTCACGGACTCCACGAGCGTGGTGGTCTTGCCGGTACCCGGACCTGCGAGGACGAGCAGCGGACCGGCCCGGTGGTCAACCACGGAGCGCTGCGTCGCGTCCATCACAGGGGGATCCACCCGGGCGGGAGGGGTACGTACCAGTCGGTAAGCGCCACGGCTCCCCCGCCGCACCCGGGGGTGCGTCAGGCCGCTGGTGGAGGAAGAGGAGCTCACGTGGTTCGCCGGTCCTGGTGGAAGTGCTGGTTGGCGGGCCACCGCGCGTGGCGGGCGGTGACCGCGGGATGACGGGGACAGGTGCGGCCGACGCTACGCCGCCGAGTGAGGCGGAGGCAGGGCTTCCCCTTCTTCCCTCCGGTCACCCGGGACACGCTCGGCACTCGAGTCCCTCGCCTCACGAACGTACGTCATGCCACCGACGTGCCTCGTGTCCCCCGTCCGGATCATGTGTCACACGAGCGTGCCCGCGATGGCGGAAGCTGTCAGGTGTGACCCTCCGCGCGATCGCCGCCGTCCCACCGCGCGCGTCTCATGTCGATGCGCGGCAGGTGACCCTCGGCGGCCCGGCTCGCCTGCTTCAGGGGCGTGCCCTCCTCCCGGTAGTGCCCGAGCGCGCTCTGCTCGTGCCCCGGGAGCAGGACGCCGTCCGCGCGGACGACACGCCACCACGGCACGGCTCCCCCGTAGAGCGCCATCACCCGGCCCACCTGGCGCGGACCGCCCTCCTCCAGCCATTCGGCGACGTCGCCGTAGGTGAGGACGCGACCCGGCGGGATCAGTTCCGCGACGTCGAGGACCCGCTCGGCGTACGCGGGCAGCGCCTGCGCGCCCTCGTCGTCGAACCCGTCGCCCTCAGGGCTCTGCTCGCTCATCCGCCCCATCCTGCCTCACCCCACCGACAACGGGCCGCGGATGCGCACAGGCTTGCGAATCGCCCGGCACAGGCGCGTCGGGCAGACTGTCCGCCCCCGCATGTGCACCCTGATGCCCGCGCGCATCGGTGCGGCATGCCACCATCGTGCGGGCGGTGACCGGTGATACGAGACCAAGAAGAGACGATGAAGCAGCAGGGTGCACAGGACACGGAGGGCACCTCTGACGCTTCGTCGCGCCCGGGACCCGCGGACGACGGCCGCAAGGCGGCCCCCAGGCGGAGCCGGCCGGCCCCCGAAGAGCCGGACGTCGCCCACATCGATCAGGTCGAGGGCGACGAACCGCTGCTCCCCGCGCGCGTGCACCGGCCGTCCGACCTCATGCGGCTGCTGGTGGGCGTGCTCGCCGTCGCGCTGCTCATCGGGATCGCCGCGTTCGCGCACGGCACCACCTCGGGCCTCGAACAGGACATCAACAAGGGCACCGGGCAGGCGCCCGACCTGCTCATCAAGATCGCGGGACTGGCCTCCAGCATCGCGATCCTGCTGGTGCCGGTCGCCTTCGCCATCGAGCGGCTGATCAAACGGGACGGTCTGAGGATCGCCGACGGTGTCCTCGCGGCCGTCCTCGCCCACGGTGTGACGCTGGCCACCGACCTGTGGGTCGCCCGGGCGGCCCCGGACTCCATCCAGGAGGCGCTCACCCAGCCCTCCCCGGGCGACGTCCACGCGCTGACCGACCCCGTGCACGGCTATCTGGCGCCGGTCATCGCGTACATGACCGCAGTCGGCATGTCGCGCCGGCCGAGATGGCGTGCGGTGCTGTGGGTCGTCCTGCTGCTCGACGCCTTCTCGATGCTCGTCACCGGGTACACGACCCCGTTCTCGATCATCCTCACGGTGCTGATCGGCTGGACGGTGGCCTACGGCACGCTCTACGCGGTCGGCTCACCCAACGTCCGGCCCACCGGGCGGACCCTGATGGCGGGCCTGCGCACGGTCGGCTTCCGGCCGGTCAGCGCCTCCCGCGAGGACACCTCGGACAACCCCGACACCGGCGACCGGGGCCGCCGCTACTTCGTCACCCTGGAGGACGGCCCTCCCCTGGACGTCACCGTGGTCGACCGTGAGCAGCAGGCCCAGGGCTTCTTCTACCGAGCCTGGCGCAACCTGACCCTGCGCGGTTTCGCCACCCGCAGCAGCCTGCAGTCGCTGCGGCAGGCGCTGGAGCAGGAGGCACTGCTCGCGTACGCGGCCATCGCGGCCGGCGCCAACGCGCCCAAACTGATCGCCACCTCCGAGCTGGGCCCCGACGCGGTGATGCTCGTCTACGAGCACAGCGGCGGCCGCAGCCTCGACTCGCTGTCCGACGAGGAGATCACCGACGATCTGCTGCGCGACACCTGGGACCAGGTCAAGGCCCTGCAGTCGCGGCGGATCGCGCACCGCAGGCTGGTCGGCGACGCCATCCTGGTGGATCGTTCCGGCACGGTGATCCTCACCGACCTGCGGGTCGGCGAGATCGCGGCCGGGGATCTGCTGCTGCGCATGGACATCTCCCAGCTGCTGGTGACCCTGGGCCTGCGCGTCGGGGGTGAGCGCGCGGTCGCCTCGGCGGTGGGCGTGCTCGGCCCCGACGCGGTGGCGGACTGCCTGCCGATGCTCCAGCCGATCGCGCTCAGCCGCTCCACGCGCGCGACGCTGCGCCGGCTCGCCCGGGAACGGGCGGAGCGCGAGCGCGAGGCGGTCCTGGAGGCGTCCCGGCAGGCCAAGCAGGCCCGGCTGGACGAGGCCGCCGGCCAGGCGCCGGCAGCTCCGGAGAAGCCCGCCAAGAAGGCCGTGCGCGCCGAGCAGCGGGCCGAGAAGCGAGCGATCGACGAGGCGCTGGAGGAGGCGCGCGAGGAGGACCTGCTCACCCAGATCCGCCACGAGGTGCTGCGCATCAGGCCGCAGGCCCCGGTCGAGCCGGCCCGGCTGGAGCGGGTGCGGCCGCGCACCCTGATCAGTCTCATCGCCGGTGCGATCGGCGCGTACTTCCTGCTCACGCAGCTCACGCACATCGAGTTCGGGCCGCTCATCGCGAACGCCGAGTGGGGCTGGGTGGCCGCCGCCGTGCTGTTCTCGATGGCCAGCTATGTCGCGGCGGCGATGGCCCTGCTGGGCTTCGTGCCCGAGCGGGTGCCGTTCCTGCGGACCGTGGCGGCCCAGGTCGCGGGCTCGTTCGTCAAGATCGTCGCCCCGGCGGCGGTGGGCGGTGTCGCCCTGAACACGCGCTTCCTGCAGCGCGCGGGAGTGCGCCCGGGGCTCGCGGTGGCGAGTGTGGGCGCCTCGCAGCTGTTCGGTCTCGGCTGCCACATCCTGATGCTGCTGTCCTTCGGCTACCTCACCGGCACGGAGAAGACGCCGTCCCTGTCGCCCTCCCGCACGGTCATCGCGGGTCTGCTGACGGTGGCGGTGCTGGTTCTCGTGGTGACCTCGGTGCCGTTCCTGCGCAAGTTCGTCGTCACGCGCGTGCGGTCGCTGTTCGCCGGTGTAGTGCCGCGCATGCTGGACGTGCTGCAGCGGCCGCAGAAGCTGGTCACCGGCATCGGCGGCATGCTGCTGCTGACCGCCTGCTTCGTGATGTGCCTGGACGCCTCCATCCGCGCGTTCGGCGACGAGACCACCTCGATCAGCATCGCCAGCGTCGCCGTCGTCTTCCTCGCGGGCAACGCCCTCGGCTCGGCGGCGCCGACACCGGGCGGTGTGGGGGCGGTCGAGGCGACGCTCACGGTGGGTCTCATCGCCGTGGGGCTGCCCAAGGAGGTCGCGGCTCCGGCGGTCCTGCTGTTCCGCCTGCTGACGCTGTGGCTGCCCGTCCTGCCGGGCTGGCTGGCCTTCAACCACCTGACCCGCAAGCAGGCGCTCTAGACCCGTCGCCCGGCCGCCGCTCCCTGGCCTCCAAAGGTCCCATGGGCCCCTCCTACCTCGTACGGCACGCGTCCCGCGCGGAGCGGTGCGGGCCGCCGCAGGATGGAACCATGCCGACCCGCCTCCGCCTGCGCGCCACCGCCCTGACCGCTTCCGCCGCACTGCTGTCCGCCGTCCTGGCGGGCTGCGGGGGCGACGACGCCAAGGACGAGGACCTCACGCGGCAGACCCTGGACTGGAAGGCCTGCCCCGCCCCGGACGAGGCCCAGGGCGGCGGTTCCGCACCCTCCCCGCTGCCCGACGACGGCGAGTGGGAGTGCACCACCATGAAGGCGCCACTGGACTGGGACGACCCCGACGGGGACACGATCGGCCTGGAACTGATCCGGGTCCGCACCACCGGCACCGGCAGCGCGCGCATCGGCTCCCTCATCTTCAACTTCGGCGGCCCCGGCGGCTCGGGCGTCACCTCGCTGCCCGCCTTCGCGGAGGGCTACGAGAAGCTGCGCACCCGCTACGACCTGGTCAGCTTCGACCCCCGCGGAGTCGGCCGCAGCGCGCCCGTGATCTGCGAGAACGACCAGCAGCTCGACGCCTACTTCCAGCAGGACGCCACACCCGACGACGCCGCGGAGCGCACCACGCTGCTGGACAACACCAAGGAGTTCAACGCCGCCTGCGAGGACAACTCGCAGAAGATGCTGCCGAACGTCCGCACGACCGACGCGGCCCGCGACCTCGACCTGATGCGCCAGGTCCTCGGCGACGACAAGCTGTACTACTTCGGCATCTCCTACGGCACCGAGCTCGGGGGCGTGTACGCCCACCTGTTCCCCAAGCGCGTCGGCCGGGCCCTGTTCGACGCCGTCGTCGACCCTTCGGAGACCGCCGAGCAGGGCTCGCTCGGGCAGGCCGAGGGATTCCAGCTGGCCCTCGACAACTTCGCCGAGGACTGTGTGTCCAAGACGGAGGAGTGTCCCGTCGGCGACAGCGCGCAGGACGTGAAGGACCGGATCGCCAAGCTGCTGGCCGACCTCGACCGCAGGCCGATCCCGGGCATCTTCCCCCGCGACCTGACCCAGACGGCCGCGACCAGCGGCATCGCGCAGGCGCTGTACTCGAAGGACTTCTGGGAGTACCTCACCGAGGGCCTGGAGCAGGCCTACGACGGCAACGGCCAGATCCTCATGCTGCTGTCCGACTCGATGAACGGACGCAGCGAGAACGGCGAGTACAGCAACATCGCCGCCGCCAACGCGGCCATCAACTGCGCCGACGACAAGGCGCGGTACGACACCGCCTACGTGGAGCGGAAGCTGCCCGAGTTCCGCGCCGCGTCGGAGCTGTTCGGCGACTACCTGGCCTGGGGCATGATCAGTTGCACCGACTGGGCGGTGCCGGGCGCCGCCGACCACCCGGACGTGAGCGCTCCGGGCTCGGCCCCCATCCTGGTCGTCGGCAACACCGGTGACCCGGCCACCCCGTACGAGGGAGCACGGGCCATGGTGGAGGCGCTGGGCAAGGGGGTCGGCGTCGAACTGACGTACCGGGGGCAGGGGCACGGGGCCTACGACAGCGGGAGCACGTGCGTGCAGGACGCCGTCAACGGCTATCTGCTGGACGGCAAGGTGCCGCCGGCCGGCACCGTGTGCACCTGACCCCGCGACGACTTGCAGAAAAGGCGCAGGTCAGAGCGTTATCCACAGGCCGAAACGGTGGCTGCGGGTTCTGCCTACCATGGCCTGACCGCCATCCGCGGCACGAAGCGGACGGCCTGTGAGGGGGGATGGGCGATGACGCGCTTCGTACGGTGGGCCGCTCTGGCGGCTGCCACGGGCCTGCTGGCCGCGGGCTGCAGCGGCGGTGACACGCCGGACGACGGCAAGGGCGGGCTGTCCTGGGGCCGCTGCAAGGCCACCGCGGACGGGCCCGCGCCGAGCAGCGAGTGGCAGTGCGCCACGCTCGAGGTGCCGCTGGACTGGTCGAAGCCGGACGGCGAGACGATCGGCCTGGGGCTGATCCGCGCCAAGGCCCGAGGCGGCGACCGTGTGGGCTCGCTGCTGTTCAACTTCGGCGGCCCCGGCGCCTCCGGCGTGTCCATGATGCCTTCCTACGCCCCGACGGTCTCACGCCTGGGGGAGCGTTACGACCTGGTGAGCTGGGATCCGCGCGGCGTGGGCGCCAGCGAAGGGGTGCGCTGCCGCGGCGACAAGGAGATCCAGACGGCCGAGGCGGTGGACGTCACACCGGACACGCCGGCCGAGGAGAAGGCGTACCTCGCCGACGCCGCGGACTTCGCCGAGGGCTGCCAGGAGGACGCCGGCAAGCTGCTGGCGCACGTCTCCACCGCCGACTCGGCGCGCGACATGGACCGCATCCGCGAAGTGCTCGGCGACGCGAAGATGCACTACTTCGGCATCTCCTACGGCACCGAACTGGGCGGCACGTACGCCCACCTCTTCCCGGAGAACGTGGGGCGCATGACCCTGGACGCGGTCGTCGACCCCGGCGCCGACACCGTGGGGCACGCCGAGAACCAGGCCCGGGGCTTCCAGCGCGCGCTGGACAACTACCTCACGTCCACCGGCCAGGACCCGGAAGAGGGCTCGCGGGACATCGCGGCCCTGCTGCGCCGGATCGACGAACGGCCCCTCCCGACGGGCTCACCCGGGCGGAAACTGACCCAGACGCTCGCCGTCACGGGCATCGTCCTGCCCCTGTACAGCAAGGACAGCTGGCCGACCCTGACCAGTGCCCTCGACGCGGCGCGGAAGGGCGACGGCTCGGAACTGCTTGCCCTGGCCGACGGCTACAACGAACGGGACCCCTCGGGGCGCTACGGCACGACGACCCACTCCCAGCGGGTCATATCGTGCCGGGACGACAGGCAGCGGCCGACCGCTGCCGAGACGAAGAAGCTGCTGCCCCGGTTCGAGAAGGTCTCCCCGGTCTTCGGCGCGTTCCTCGCCTGGGACACGGCCGGCTGGTGCCACGACTGGCCGGTTTCCGGGCAGCACGACACCCCGGAGGTCAGCGCCCCCGGAGCGGCTCCGGTCCTGGTGGTGGGCAACACGGGCGACCCGGCGACGCCCTACGAAGGTGCCCGGAGGATGGCCGACGAACTGGGCGAGGGGGTCGGCGTGATGCTCACCTGGCGGGGCGAGGGCCACGGGGCGTACGGCAGCGGGAGCGACTGCGTGGACGCCACGGTGGACGCGTACCTGCTGGACGGCTCGGTGCCGAAGGACGGCAAGGTCTGCTCATGACGACGGCGGGGGCCCCGCACACGCGTGGTGCGCGGGACCCCCGCCGCCGGAACCGGGCGTCACGGTCCGGCGCGGTACGCCGGACCGTGGGGCCGGTGTCAGTAGACCGGCTTGCTCGGCTCGATCTGGTTGACCCAGCCGATGACGCCGCCGCCGACGTGGACGGCGTCGGAGAAGCCCGCGGACTTCAGGACCGCGAGGACTTCCGCACTGCGGACACCCGTCTTGCAGTGCAGGACGATCTTCTTGTCCTGCGGCAGGCTCTCCAGGGCGGTGCCCATGAGGAACTCGTTCTTCGGGATCAGCCGGGCGCCCGGGATGGAGACGATCTCGTACTCGTTCGGCTCGCGGACATCGATGATGTCGATGCTCTCGCCGTCGTCGATCCACTCCTTGAGCTGCTTCGGAGTGATCGTGGAGTCGGCGGCGGCCGCCTGGGCCTCCTCGGACACGACGCCGCAGAAGGCCTCGTAGTCGATGAGCTCGGTGACGGTCGGGTTCTCGCCGCAGACCGCGCAGTTGGGGTCCTTGCGGACCTTGACCTGGCGGTACTGCATCTCCAGGGCGTCGTAGATCATCAGGCGGCCGACGAGCGGTTCGCCGATGCCGGCGAGGAGCTTGATGGCCTCGTTGACCTGGATGGAGCCGATGGACGCGCACAGCACGCCCAGGACGCCGCCCTCGGCGCAGGAGGGGACCATGCCGGGGGGCGGGGGCTCCGGGTAGAGGCACCGGTAGCAGGGGCCGTGCTCGGACCAGAAGACGGAGGCCTGACCGTCGAAGCGGTAGATCGAACCCCACACATACGGCTTGTTCAGCAGCACGCAGGCGTCGTTGACCAGGTAGCGGGTCGCGAAGTTGTCCGTGCCGTCGACGATCAGGTCGTACTGGCTGAAGATGTCCATCACGTTGTCGGCCTCGAGCCGCTCCTCGTGAAGGACCACGTTCACGTACGGGTTGATGCCCTTGACGCTGTCGCGGGCGGACTCGGCCTTCGAACGGCCGATGTCGGCCTGGCTGTGGATGATCTGACGCTGCAGGTTCGACTCGTCGACCTCGTCGAACTCCACGATGCCCAGGGTGCCGACGCCCGCTGCGGCCAGGTACATCAGCGCCGGCGAGCCCAGGCCGCCGGCGCCGACACACAGCACCTTGGCGTTCTTCAGCCGCTTCTGCCCGTCCATGCCCACGTCGGGGATGATCAGGTGGCGGGAGTACCTGCGGACCTCGTCTACGGTGAGCTCGGCAGCCGGCTCGACCAGGGGTGGCAACGACACGGGGACTCCGTTGGTCGGTCAATCACTACGGTTGTTCTCCCCGTAACACTGCCATGCCCTTTTTCATTCCGAGACACCCGTTCCGACCAGCGAGACGATGTCGTCCCAGTAGCCGGGCATGGCCTCGTAGGGGTCGGCCCGGCCACCCCGGTCGGTGTGGTCGGTGAACCAGACCGTCGCGGCTCCCTGCCGGCGGGCGATGCGCAGCGCCTCCTCCAGGTGGGGCCGGGGCACGCCGTGCACGAAGTGGCAGAAGCGCTCGGGTCCGTACTCGGCGGTCCACTCGGCCACCTGCGACCAGCGGTAGTCGCTCCACGGGCCGGAGAAGGTGACGAGTTGGTCGGCGAGGTCGGCGTATCCGGGGTGCGGGTGGATGCCGTGGCCGAGGACGATGTGGGCCTTGTCACGGATCACGCGGAGCGTGGCGACGGTGCGGCGCACCTCGGGCAGCCCCACGTGGTCGGCCGGGCAGCGGTCGAGGAGGAAGCCGTCGACCCGGTACCAGTCGACGAACCGGTGGGCGTCCGAGATCACCTCGCCGAAGTTCCGGGTGCCGTAGCGGGTGTCGAGGTGCCCGAGGACGCGGACGCCCGCGTTGCGCAGGCGGCCGGCGGCCTCCAGGCAGTGCGGGTCGGGGCGGGTGCCGGGCCCGTCGGCCACGTTGAGGACCACCCAGTGCAGCGGGGTGCCGGGTCTGGTCAGCTCGCCCCATTCGGTCCGGGCGAGGAGGGGATGGGCGTAGCCGGGGACGCCGACACCCTGGCGGAGTTCCGTGCCGGAGGTGCGGGGCCGGGTCCGGGTCAGATACGGCATGCCGCCTCCATCCAGATGTCGGCCAGGGACTCCTCCAGACCGATCCGGGGGCGCCAGCCGAGCCGGTCGCGGGCGGTGCGCACATCGGCCTGCTGCCAGCTGCCGCAGCCGTCCGGGTACGGGTACGCGACCGGGGCCGCGTGGTCGGAGTCGGGCCGGGGATGGCCGATGGCGGGGCGCAGGGCGCCGGGCGGGCCGTCGAGTTCGTGGAGGGCACCGCCGTAGCCGGCCACGCGGGCGAGGACCGCGGCGGCGTCGCGCAGCCGCACGGCGCGCCCGGAGCCGATGTTGATGACGCCCTGCGCGGCGGAGAGGGAGGCGGCGTGCACGGCGCGGGCCACGTCGCGGACGTCGACGAAGTCGCGCTGGGCGCCGAGGCCGCCGAGTTTCAGCTCGCCGTCGCCGGACTGCATGGCGCGGCGCATGGCCTCGGCGAGCCGGCCGAGAGGGGAGCCGGCGGGGGTGCCGGGGCCGGCAGGTGAGAAGACGCGCAGGACGACGGCGTCCAGTCCGGAACCGAGGACGAGTTCCGTGGCGGCGAGCTTGCTGACGCCGTACGGGCCGCCCGGCCGGGGCACGGCGTCCTCCGCGGTGGAGGAGCCGGGCTGGCTGGGCCCGTACTCGGCGCTGCAGCCGATCTGCACCAGACGGGCGCCGCAGCCGCTGCGGCGCAGGGCTTCGCAGACGGTGGCGACGGCGACGGTGTTGTGGCGGGTGAGTTCGCGTGCGCCGCCGCGGGTGGCGCCCGCGCAGTTGACGACGACTCCGGGGTGGACCGCGTCGAGGAAGCGGGTCAGGGCGCCGGGGCTGCCCGAGGCGAGGTCGAAGCGGACGTCGGCGTCGTCGCCGCGGCCGAGGGCGGTGAGCTGGACGGCCGGGTCGGCGAGGAGACGGTCGGCGACGAAGCGGCCGATGTAGCCGTTGGCTCCGATCAGCAGGACTCTCATCGCGCGGCTCCCGAGGCGGCGGGGGCTCCTGGGCGGGTGATCATGCGGGTTCTCCTTGAAGGCGGGCGGAAGAGGTGTGGGGGGTGGTGTCCGAGGAGTGGGGGGTGGAGCTTTTCGAGGCAGTGGGGGTGCCTCTTCGAGGCGTTGGGAGAGGTGGCTGCGGCGGCGGGGGTCCGGCCGGCCGATCACCCGGGTGTAGTCATCGTGGCTGTCCCGGCGGTGCGTGAGCCGAGGCCCGGGTCAGCTTGCGCGTGGTGTGGAGCAGGAGGGCCGAGGCCGCCGCGCCGCAGGCAAGGGCCGGGATGCTGCCGGCCCCCCAAGTGGTGACGAGGGCCTCGACGGGGGTGGCGACGAAACCGCATCCGGGCAGGCGGGAGACGAACACCGCGGCGAGAGCGGCCGCCTCCGCCAGGGCGGTGGCCGTGAGGACGAGGGCGGGCGCGTAGGTGAAGCCGTGGACGGTGAGGAGGCGGGCCAGGTAGAGCAGCGCCCCGAGAGTGAGCACCTGCGCGTGGGCCGAGGGCTCGTCCAGGAAGACGGTGCTGAGGAGGGCCAGAGCGGTCAGGGCGGCCAGGAACAGGGCGAATGTGCCGAGCACCAGTGGCCGGACGGAGTCGGCGAAGTCCTCCAGGCCTCGGCTGGCGGCGAGTTTGCGCCGGGCGCGCGCGGTGAGGAGGTGGGCGCTCCATGCCGCCGGCGCGCACGCCAGGGCGAGCGCCAGGGCCGGGGCGGTGGCGACGGGCCAGGGCCCGTCCGCTGCGCCGGTGGGCGGAAGGTCCGGGCCGCCGGCGAGGGCGCTGCGGAGCAGGCCGTCGCCGAGCAGGGCGTAGCCGAGGAGCCACAGCGTCCAGAGGGCGGTCCTGCCCTGGGCGGAGGCGGGCCGGGGCCCCGGCCCGCCTCCCTCGGTGGTGCTCAGGGGGCCGCGGCGCAGGGCTGCGCGGAGGGCCAGGGCCACGGCGAGGGCCCCGGCGACCGCCACGCCCAGGCGTGCCCGGCCTTGAGTGAAGTCCAGGGCGGTCACGGCTGCGGCGCACAGCGCGCCGGGCAGCAGCGTCAGCACGACCCAGCCGGCGCGCACGCGGGGAGCGGCGGTCGGGATGGGCGGGGGCGCGTCGTTCTCCCGGGAGACACGTGCGTACATCTCCTCGGCGAGGGAGAAGACGTCCCGGTGGCGGAACCGGGCGGCGGTGCGGTCGGTGATGCCGTGTGCTTCCAGACCAGCGGCGATCTCGAGCGGGTCCACCGCCCGTTCGCAGAGCTCGCGGTGGCGGTGCATGAGGGCCTTGACGGGGTCGGCCGCGCCCCGACGCGCAGCGGGTGCCGCGCCGGCGGCCTCGCCGGACGCCCTGACGGCAGCGGCCGCGGACGCCAGAGCGGCAGCCTCCCCGGCAGCCACCGCGGCGGCCTGACCGGGTGCCATGGCAGCGGCCTCCCCCGCCGCCACCGCAGCGGCGGCACCGGGGGTCATGACAGCGGCCTCATCGGACGTCACGGCAGCAGGAGCGCCGGACACCGTCACCCGCGAGATGCCCTCTTGCCCGGTCACCGCGAGGGCCATCGCCTCCGCGCCTTCCGTCACCGCGGCCACCGCCTCAGCCCCTCCCGTCACCGCGGACGCGGACTCCGCGCGCTTCGGCACCGACGCGAGCACCGACGCCCCCTGTTCCCCAAGCTCGGACACCGGTGCCTCCCCCTCCGCACGGCGTGTCCGTGACACCGCTCCCTCCGACACGGCCTTCTCCGACACAGCCCTCTCCAGTCCCGCACGCCCCGGCCCCGGAGCCCTAGCGGCCCCCGAACTCGCCCTCTCCGAACCGCTGTCCGTCTGTCCAGGCCGCCCCGAAGCCGGCGCCCGCCCCGAAGCAGGCGTCCGCCCCGAAGCCGGTGTCCGCTCCGAGTCGGCGTCCCGTGCCCCGGGTCCCGCCGGGGTGCCCGGCCGGTGCAGTGCGCCCAGATCCTTCATCGCGCTCCCTCCGGGGCGGGCACGGGCGTGGTCGCCCGGACGGGACTGCCCGCGGCCCAGCCGGGTGCGCTGCGCGCGGCGAGGTGGGGTGACGGGGAGGACCACCGCACCGGCACCCGCGCCTCGGCGGGCACGGCGAAGAGCAGCGGTTCGCCCGTGCCGTCGAGGACCCGGCGGACCGGCGCGCGGGAGACGATCTCCAGGTAGAGGCCGTGGAAGGCCTCGACGTTCTGCTCGACCGTGAACAGTTCGAGCGCCCGGGCGCGAGCGGCGGCACCGAGGCGCTGACGGCGCTCGGGGTCGCGCAGCAGCGCCACGCACGCGTCGGCGAGCGCCCGGGGGTTGCGCGGCGGGACGACCAGCCCGGTGCCGCCGATGATCTCCACGACCGCACCGACATCGGTGGAGACCGTGGCGCGCCCGCACAGCATGGATTCGACGAGACCGGCCGGGAAGCCCTCGACGACGCTGGACAGGACGGTCACGGCTCCGGAGGCATAGGCCTCGGCGGAGGACGGCAGTTCCGGGCCGCCGATCTCCTCGAAGGAGACCGGGTTGTCGCCGGCGGCGTGCGGCCCCGCGGCCTCGTCCGGGAACAGCTGGGCGGCCAGGGTCCGGCAGTGGCCGAGGTAGGCGGCGCCCTCGTCACCGACGGCCGCGCAGACGACGCGCAGACGCGTGCGCGGTTCCTGCCTGCGGATCTCCGCGAAGGCGTGCAGCAGGGAGACCAGGTCCTTCGCCGGCTCGATGCGGCCGACCCAGACGAGCGTGTGGGGGTCCGCGTACTCGGGGGTCTCCCCCAGCTCTGCGAACGGCCGGGCGTCCATGCCCGGGTAGACCGTGCGGAGCTTGGCGCGGTCGGCGCCGCAGCGCTCCTGCCAGCGCCGGGCGTGGGTGTTGCCGGCGGTGACGGCCTCGGCGCGCCGGTAGGCCTCCGCCGTGAGCAGGCCGTGGAAGGCGGCGAGGAGGGACCGCACGGCGGGCGGGGCGTCCGGGGCGGAGAGGTAGTGCGTGCGCAGGCGTACGCCGTACTCGGACACCATCAGCGGCACGCCGGTGAAGTGGTGGGCCAGCAGGCCCGGCAGGGCGGCCGTGCCGCCGGACGCGGCGTGGCACACGTCGACCGCGCCGAGGCCGTCGTCCTCGTACCAGTCGAGGGAGAGGGGGCGCAGGGCGCCTTCCAGCTGGGCGGTGACCGCCAGGAGGTCGGGCACGCGGGCCTCGCGGGCCGCCCGTTGTGCGCCGGGCGCGCGGCAGGCGCGCTCCAGCGTGCGCACGGCGGCCTCCGAGCGGAGCGCTCCGACCAGAGAGCCCTCCTCGCGGGCCAGTTCGGCGAGCGCGTACAGAGCGTTGGCGAAACGGTCCGCCTCTGGGGTGAACCCCTCCTCGGGAGCCCCGGAGGCGGTGGCCGCCCCGCCACCGGACACACCAGCACCCGCACCCGCACCCGCACCTGCGCCCGCACCCGGGCCCACACTGCACAGGACCGCCGCCAGTTCGGCGAAGCACTCGGTGAAGCGCCGCCGGGCCCGGCGGCCCAGCACGGGCTCGTCGTCCTCGGCGGACCAGGGGGAAGCGGTGCGCACCCTGCGGACGTTGGGCGGCAGCGGGACCCAGCCCTCGTCCTCCTGGTGCCGGCTGCGGCTGAGCGCGTAGACGTCGAACTCGTGCTGGGCGAGCCCGTGTACGAGCCGGTCGCACCAGAGCCTGGCGTCACCGCTCACGTACGGATAGCCACCCTCCGTCAGCAGTCCGATGCGCACGAGTGCACCCCCGATCTCCCGTATGGGGAGCCGCCGTTGCCCGGCGGCTCGCAGCGGGACGAACGTATGCGGACAAGGCGGGGGTGCGATGGACGGTTGTCCGTCGCACCACCAAAAGGGGTGAACGGTCGTAACTTTCCCGTGCAGGTCGCGTTCCGTCGCGCTAGGAGATCAACCGGACACGGATCGTCACGCCCCGGCCAACTCCTGTCGTCCGGGCAGCGCCGGACCCGCCCGCCCCTCCACTCGTGCCACCGAGGTCACTCCTGGCGCGCATGCCGCACAGGCGGCGCTCACGCGACCGCCGGCTCCCGCCGTTCCGCCCGGCGCCGGGCCGCGGCCTCGGGGTCGAGGGCCGGTACGGCGGCCAGCAGCTGCCGGGTGTACGGGTCGCGCGGCGAGACGTAGACCTCGTCGGCCGGTCCTTCCTCGACGATCCTGCCCCGCCGCATCACCGCGACCCGGTCGCTGACCTGGCGCACCACGGCCAGGTCGTGGGCCACGAAGACCAGCGCGAGGCCGAGCTCCCGCTGCAACTCCGCCAGCAGGGACACCACATGGGCCTGCGTGGTGACGTCGAGCGCGGAGACCGGCTCGTCGCAGACGATGACGCGCGGGTCCGCCGCCAGGGCCCGGGCGATGCCGACGCGCTGGCGCTGGCCCCCGCTGAACTCGTGCGGGTAACGGTCCTGGTGCGCCGCGTCGAGCCCGACGCGTTGCAGCAGTTCTCCCACCCGCTGACGCACGCGGTTGCCGTCGCGCTCGCCGCGCGCCCGCAGCGGGTCGGCGACGGACTCGCCCACGCTGCGCCGCGGGTTGAGCGAGGACACGGGGTCCTGGAACACCATCTGCACGGCCGGGTTCACCCCGGTGTGCGGACGGCCGTCGAAGGTGAGGGACCCGGCCGTCGGTTCCAGCAGTCCGACGAGCATGCGGCCCAGGGTCGTCTTCCCGCTGCCGCTCTCGCCCACGACGCCGAGGGTCTCGCCCCGGCGCAGGGTCAGCGACACGTCGTCCACGGCCGTGACCGCCCGCTTGCCCCGCCCGAAGTCGCGCCGCAGCCCGCTCGCCTCCAGCACGATCTCCCCGGTGAGGTCCCCCGGCAGGCTCCCGGGGACGTCGCCCGCCAGGCTCCCGGGAACGTCCCCCGGCAGGCCCCCACGGAAGCTCCCCGGCAGGCCCTCGGGGGTAGCCGTCCGCGCCCGCGGCACGTCCACCCGCGGCACGTCCAGCCGCGGCACGGCGGCCAGCAGTTCGCGGGTGTAAGGCCGCTCGGGAGCGCCGAGGACGGTGGTGACCGGGCCGTGCTCGACCGCGCGCCCGTGCCGCATCACCAGCACCTCGTCCACGCTCTCGGCGGCGACGCCCACGTCGTGCGTGACGAGCAGCAGCCCCATGCCGGTCTCGGTGCGCAGGTCGTGCAGCAGGTCGAGGACCTGGGCCTGCACGGTGACGTCGAGGGCGGTGGTCGGCTCGTCGGCGATCAGCAGGGCGGGCTCGCAGGCGAGCGCCATGGCGATGAGGGCGCGCTGGCGCATGCCGCCGCTGAACTCGTGGGGGCGGGAGCGCGCGCGGCGTGCCGCGTCGGGGATGCCCACCCGGTCCAGGACCTCCACCGCACGCGCGCGTGCCGCCCGGCGGGACACGCGCGCGTGCACCCGGTGGACCTCGGCGATCTGGTCGCCGATCGCGTAGTACGGGTCGAGGGAGGACAGCGGGTCCTGGAACACCATGGCGGCCTTGCCGCCGCGCAGGCGCCGCAGCTCCTCGTCGGTGGCGGCCTGCACGTCGGTGCCGGCCACCTCGACCCGGCCGCGCACCCGGGCCCCCGTGCCGCGGTGCAGGCCGAGCAGGGCGGACGCCACCGTCGACTTGCCGGACCCGGACTCGCCGACCAGGGCCAGGGCGGCGCCCTGCTCCAGCCGGAAGGAGAGCCCGTCGACGGCCCGCAGCCCGCCGAAGTCCACCTGGAGACCGGTCACCTCGACCAGGCTCATGTCAGTACCACCCGTCGGTCGGCCACCGCGTACAGCACGTCCGCGACGGCGTTGGCGAGGACCACGAAGAAGCCGGTGACCAGCACCATGCCGACGACCACCGGAAGGTCGACGACCTTGACCGCCTCGACCATCTCCCGGCCCACGCCGGGCAGGCCGAACAGCGACTCGGTGAGCACCGCACCGCCGAACAGCACGCCGATGTTGTTGGCGTTCACGGCGATGAGCGGTGCCACGGCGCCGCGCAGCGCGTGCCGCCCGATCACGGCCCGCTCGCCGACGCCGTAGGCGCGGAAGGTGCGCACGTGGTCCTCCGCGAGGGTCTCCAGCATGGAGGCCCGGGTCAGCCGGGCGTACGTCGCGGACTCGATGAGCGCGAGCGACAGCCAGGGCAGCAGCAGGTTCCAGGCCCACTGCTCGGGGTCGTCGGTGAAGGCGACGTACTGCGGGAAGGGCAGCAGTTCGAGCTGGCCGCAGACGACGATCATCAGCACCAGGCCGATGACGAACACCGGCGTGGACATGCCCGCGAGGGTCAGCGTGGTCAGCAGCCGTTCGGTGAGCCGCCCGCGCCGCCACACCGACAGCACGCCGGTGCCGACGCCGATGATCAGCCACAGCACCATCGCGCCGAGCGCGAGGGAGGCCGTGACCGGCAGCTTGGCCAGGATCAGCGCGGTGACCTGCTGGTCGCTCTGGTAGGACAGCCCGAGGCAGGGGGCGGAGCAGTGCTGTACCGCGGTGCCGGTGGAGTAGTCCTGGCCGGCGACGAGGCCCTGCAGGAAGTGCCAGTAGCGCTCGTACAGCGGGTCGCCGAGGCGGAGTTGCTCCGCGACCTGCTGCACCTGGGCGGGTGAGCAGCGGGGGCCGCAGGTGATCTGGGCGACGTCGCCGGGGGTGACGTAGAAGACGACGTAGATGATCACCGAGAGGGCGAACAGGGTGACGAGGGCGCCAGCGGCGCGGCGCAGCACGAATCCTCCGAGGCCGCTCACGAGGCGGCCTCCTTCCTGCGGCCCGTTCCGACGCGCAGACGCGAGGAGGCGCGCGGGTCCAGGGCCGTGCGCACGCCGTCGCCGAGCACGGTGAGGGCGAGGACGGTGGCGAACAGCGCGCCCGCGGGCAGCAGCAGGTACTGCGGCGCGGCCTGGTACCAGACGTCGGCGGAGGTGAGCATCTGGCCCCACGAGGGGGTCGGCGGCTTCACGCCCACGCCGAGGAAGGACAGGGCCGCCTCGACGGTGATGTTCGTCGGGACGAGGATGGCCGCGAAGGTGATCACGGGTGCGGCGAGCCCGGGCAGCAGTTCGCGCCGGGCGATGCGGACGGTGCCCCAGCCGCTGAGCCGGGCGGCGGCGACGTAGTCGAGTTCCTTCAGGGTGAGGGTCTGCGCGCGCACCATCTTGGCGAGCGTGCCCCAGCCGGAGACCAGCCCGACGACCAGCGCCACCAGCACGGGGCGCGGAAAGGCGGTGGGCACGACGGCGAGCAGGGCGAGGGCGACGACCATCAGCGGCATGGCCACGAAGATGTCGGCGACCCGGGTCAGGACGAGGTCCACCCAGCGGTTGCCCAGCCCGGCCGCGACACCGACGACGACACCGAGCACGAGCTGCACGACGGTGGCGGCGAGCGCGACGCCGAGCGACACCCGCGCCCCGTAGACCAGCCGGGCGAACAGGTCCCGGCCGGTCTGGGGTTCGACGCCGAGCCAGTGGTCGGCGCCCGCTCCGCCGAACGGGCCGACGGGCACGCCGCCGCGCGCGGAGTCGACCAGTGCGGGGTGGTAGGTGGTCGGGTCCTGGCCCTCGAGGGCGGTGAGCAGGGGTGCGGCGAGCGCGACCAGGACGAGAGCCGCGACGACGACCGCCGCGACGAGGGCGGCGCGCTGCGAGCGCAGCCGCCGCCAGAACTGACGGGCCCCCGAGGCGGCCGGGACGGTGGTGTCCGTCCGGGCCGCCTCGACGGTGACGAGTGCCTCGCTCACGGCGTCACTTCACCGCGACCTGCGAGATGTCCAGCACGCCGGTCCAGTCGCTGATCACGACGTTCTTGATGTTCTCGCCGTAGAGGCGCTTGTAGACGGGGTGGAACAGCGGGACGGTCAGCGCCTTCGCACCGATCTTCTTGTCCAGCGCGCCCCACCGCTTCGCGGCCTCGCCGAGGTCGGTCAGCTTGTTGATCGCGTCGATCTCGGCGTTGACCGACTTGTCGTTCAGCAGGCCGGTGTTGAAGTTGGCGCCGTCCTCGACGATCTGCCGGCCGTCGAAGATCGGGGCGAGGAAGGGACCGCCGGAGGGCCAGTCGGCACCCCAGTGGGCGAGGAAGAGGCCCGGCTCGGTCTTCACGTCGTGGATCTTGTCGGAGTAGTCGTTCTCCTCCAGGCCCTGGAGCTTGACGGTGATGCCGGCCTTCTTGAGGGCGTCCTGGACGGCGGTGGCGATCTCCGGGCTGGTCTCGAAGTCCTTGGCGTTGGAGTGCGTCAGGGTGATGGTCAGGCCGTTCGGGTGCCCGGCCTCCTTCAGCAGCTGCTTCGCCTTGGCCGGGTCGCCGGCCTTGCCGGCCGGGAAGAGGTCGTAGGGCGTGTGGCCGAAGGACTTCTGGTTCGGCAGGAAGGTCGTGGCGGGCTCGGCCAGGGCGGACCCGCCGGCCGCGTTGACCACGGAGGACCGGTCGATGGCGTACGAGATCGCCTGGCGCACCTTGACGTCGTCGAACGGCTTGATCCGCGGGTTGAACGCCAGGTAGTTGGTGTAGCCGAAGTGCCCGGTGCCGACCCGCGCGGCGAGGTCCTTGTCGCCGGTGACCTTGGCGAGTTCGGCCGGGCCGAGGTTGGTGTCCGTGGTGACGGCGGCGGCGTCCGCTCCCCGGGACGCGGACAGCCGCTGGTTGATCACGGACGAGTCGAGCCCGGACCGGACGTCGACCTTGTCCGGGTACGCCTTGCGCTCGGCGTCGGTCGCGGCGGACCAGTGCGGGTTGCGCTCCAGGACCAGCCGCTCGCCGTCGTTCTCGTTCCGCACGACCTTGTACGGCCCGGACGAGACCGGGTGCTCCTCGTACGCGGTGCCCGTGTCCTTGGCCTTCGGGACGGGCGTGAACTGCGTCTGGGTGGCGAGGTAGGGGAACTCGCCCTCGGGCTTGTTCAGGTGGAAGACGATGGTCCGCTCGTCCGGCGTCTCGATCGCGTCCAGGCCCTTCTTGTCCTTGTAGGGGCCCTGGTAGTCGGCGGCGCCGGTCAGCCAGTCGCGCAGGTAGGGGGCGCCGCCGGACAGCTCGGGGGCGAAGGAGCGCTCGATGCCGTACTTGATGTCGGCGGAGGTGATCGGCGTGCCGTCCTCGTACTTCAGGCCCTCCTTCAGGGTGTACGTCCACACCGTCGCGTCCTTGTTGGGGCGCCCGGTGTCGGTGGCCAGGTCGGGGACGACCTTCGCGCCGGCGGCGCCGTCCTCGCGGTTGCGGGTGGTGAGGGTGCGGAAGACCAGGGACGGGACGTTGCCGCCGCCGGAGGTGTAGAGGCGGGCGGGGTCGAAGTCCTGCTGCGGGTTGGAGTTCAGCACCGTGAGGGTGCCGCCCTTGTGGGGCGTCGCGTCGCCGCCGGCGGCCTTGGCATCGTTGTCCTCCGGCCCGCAGGCGGCGGCACCCGCTGCCAGGACCAGGCTGACGGATGCCGCGGCCACGCGGCGCGCTGTGACGGACGGTTGGCGCATCGGAATGACGACCTCTCGGAAGGGCGTCCCGCGCGTTCCGGATCGGTCGATCCCGGATGGCGAGACGGAGTGACGAAGGGTGAGACGGATGAAGACAGACGTCTGCCCGGCGCCGGGTCGTCGAAGAGGGCGTGACGGGGTCACGCGGAAGAGGGTGCTGATTCGCGACGCGCGCCTCGGGCGGGCGTCAGCAACAGTGGATGTCGGCCACGCAGAGCGGGGTCACGCCGATGAGCGCCAGCTCGATGGCGGCGCGAACGGAGACGTGACGGGCGGACATGCCCAGAAATATGTACGAACTCTCTGCGCATGTCAACGCGAGCCGCGCCACACCCCTGCCCTGCGGGTCAACTGCCCGGATACGGCCAGGCGTTGGCGCGGCAGCTGATGCCGTCGTGCTCCAGGAACTTGGTCTGCTGCTGCATGACCGGGGCGAGGTCGCCGTCCTTGTCGCAGGTGACGTGGCCGTATCCGAGACGGTGACCGATCTCGTGGTTGATCAGCATCTGCCGGTAGGCGTGGATCTTGCCGTCGCCGTAGGTCTCCGAGCCCTGGGCCCACCGGTAGGCGTTGATCATCACGCGCTCGGTGGCGGCCGAGTCGCAGGAGACGTTGTCCACGGTGGTGTCCAGACCCGACTTGGCGCACCACTCGGCGGTGGTGCCGGGGCTGGCGAGCGTGATGACGAAGTCGGGCTCGCCGGAGTGGATGCGCTCGAAGGTCCGGGCGCCGCCGTGGGCCCAGCTGCGCCGGTCGTTGAGCGTCTTCTGCACGGCCTCGGCGAACAGCTCCCCGTCCAGGCCGAGTCCCTGCTCCACGTCCACGCGGTAGGTGTACTTCTGCCCGGTGCCGGGCGCCTTGGCGATGCCGGGCACGGCGTCGAACTTCCCCGACCCGGTGTACGTGGCGCCGAGCGTGTAGATCCGGCCCATCTTCTCGTCGTACGTCAGCGGGGGCGCGGCGGGCAGCGGGGCGGGCGCCCTGCCGTCCGCGCGCGAGGCGGCGTCACGCAGGTCGCGGGCCTGATCGGCGGCGGACTGCGACTGCACGTCGGTGCGGTCCTGGTCGTCGGCGACCTGACCGGCGACCACGACGGCCAGCACGGTGGTCACGGCGGCGGCCGCGATGCCGGTGAAGGTGCGGCCCTTGCCGCCCTTGCCGGACGCGGGCGTGCCGACGGGCCGGCCGGCGTCGCCGGAACCGGCCGGGGTGCCGGCGTACCGGTCCGGAGCGGAGCCGCCGGCGTCCGCTGCGTGCGCGGAGGCGGGCGTACGGGGCGCGAAGACGTCGTCCTCCTCGTCGAAGGCGTCGAGATACTCCTGCCGCGGCGCGGGTACGGACGCCCGGCGCTGCCGCGGTATGGGAGTACCGACTCCGGCGGGTCCCCCACCGGTCCCCCTCGACTCACCCCAGCCGCCCCCTGCTTCCCGCTGCTCGGGGTGACCGCCCCGCACCTGCGGAAACCCGCGGGACGGCGTCCCGTCCCCCGGCCGAGGCACACCCTGAACCGGCGACCCGCCGGGCACACGCGGCACCCCACGAGCCGGAGTCCCACCGGACGTCCGCGCCACCCCACCGGCCGGAGGCCCGTCAGGCATGCGCGGCATCCCGCCGGCAGGAGTGCTGTCCGGCAGCCGCGGAAGACCGTGCGCCGGAGTCCCGTCGGGCAGACGCGGAAGGCCCTGCGCCGGAGTGCCGTCCGGCAGGCGCGGAAGACCGTGCGCGGGAGTGCCGTCCGGCAGACGCGGAAGGCCCTGCGCGGGAGTGCCGTCCGGCAGACGCGGGAAACCGTGCGCCGGGGTGCCGTCGGGGAAGCGGCCCGCGGTGTGGGGCGCCGCGCCGCGGGGCGGCGCCGCGGGCGCCGGGCGCGGTCCGGGGACCCTGCGAGGGGCGGGCGGCGGCCAGCCGCCCTGCGCGGCGCCGCGCGGCACGCCGCTGCCGCCCCGGCTCGCCTCGGGGCCCTGCGCCGGCCTCTGCGCCGAAGCGGCCCTGCTCTCCGCGGTGTCGCCCTTGGCGACCGGCCCGCGGCGGCTGTGGCGTCCCACGTCGCGCCTCAGCCCCCCATGCTCTCGTCGGTGCTCTCCGGCTGTGGCCCGTCCTGCGCGGCGCCCTCGGCCCGCCGCGCCCGCTCGGTGCCCAACTCTCCCGCATCGGCGAGGAGTTCGCGAACTGCCGTGGCCACCGTCTCCGGGTACTCCATCATCGCCACATGACCCGCGTCCGGCAACGTCACCAGCCGGGAGTCACGGAAGACCCGGGCGGCCCGCTGCGCCATGCGGAAGCCGACGAGCTGGTCGCGGCCGCCGTAGACGAGCAGGGTCGGCGCCAGGACCCGCTCGGCCTGGCGCCACAGTCCGTGCTGGCCGCCCAGGGTGTAGGCGTTGACGATCCCCCGCGCGGAACGCGCCATCGCGTCCCAGAAGTACGGCAGCTTCAGCCGCCGTTCCATCTCCTGCACGGCGTTGCGGAACCCTTCCGGCGTCACCCGTCCGGGGTCGCCGTAGCAGAGCGCCATGACGCCGCGGACCCGCTGCTCGGCCGTCCAGGCCCGGGTGAGCCGGGTGAAGAGCGGGGCCACGCCGGGCACCGCCAGGAGCCCCGTGGGGACGGCGGAGCGCTGGACGCGGATTTCCGGGAGAGCGGGCGACACAAGCGTGAGCGTACGGACCAGATCGGGACGAACGGCGGCGACACGGGTGGCGATGGCGCCACCGAGCGAGTTGCCGAACAGGTGCACGGCGCCGCGGCCGGAGGCGTCGAGGTAGCGGATGACCGCGCGCGCGTGCCCGGTGACCGAGTAGTCGCCGTCGTCCGGCGGAGGGGAGTCGCCGAAGCCCGGCAGGTCCAGGGCCTCGCTGTCGAGGGCGTCCTCCAGCAGCGGCATCAGCGCCGACCAGTTCTGCGACGAACCCCCGAGCCCGTGCACGTACAAGGCGGGGGGCAGGCCCTCGCGCGCCGGCGGCCTCGACCGCACGGTCAGGGTGACCCCGGGCAGCTCCACCGAGCGCAGCCGCTCGCCCTCGGCGACCCGGACGGTCCCCACCTTCGGCAGCACATTGGCAGGCGGCACGAACGGCAGCTCGGTCGAAGACATGCGGCAATGTTACGAGACGATCACGCGGCGACCCGTGTGTTCGCCGTCACAGGAATGGGCCGGATGGGGGGTCGCACAGGAGGCACTCGGGAGCACCATGGAAAGCAGTCGACGGGACGCACAACGGGTCACGCCCCGGACGCGGATCGCATAGCGTCCGGATCGGGTGTCTCCTAGGCTCGTGGAGAGGGCACCCGCTTGTGGCCCCTGCATTCCCAGGGACGTACGGAGGAAGGGAGCCCAGCATGGCCGTTGACCCCACCGACCCGGAGACGTTCGAGGCCGAGGAGGCGCCGCAGGCGCCGGAGTTCGACGTCGAGGCGCCCGAGGTCGACGCGGCCGAGCAGCACGCGGACATCGCGCCGGACCGCGACGACCCGCTGACCGTCGTCGACCCGGAACGCGCCAACGAGGCCGACATGGCGGAACAGGCGCGGGTCGTCTCCCTCGACGAGGACGACTACCGGTGACGCACGCCGCCGACGGGCGACGCAACGCACCACTGAGCAGGAAAGGGGCCGCATTTTGCCCGCTCTGACCCTGTTTGAAACCTTCTCAACCGCTTTCGTAACCGTCCGGTCCGTGAAATTCTGCGCTCTCACCGCGCACAGCACGGTTACCGAAAAGTACGATGGCGACGCGGCCAGATCCGCATGTGGACGACTATGGGAGGCGGCGTGACAGCCATCGAGCAGACAGAGGCGGTTCGCCCGCGGGGCACACGCCTGCCGCGCCGTGCCCGACGCAACCAGCTCCTGGGCGCCGCCCAGGAGGTTTTCGTGGCCCAGGGCTACCACGCCGCCGCGATGGACGACATCGCGGAGCGGGCCGGCGTCAGCAAGCCGGTGCTCTACCAGCACTTCCCGGGCAAGCTGGACCTCTATCTCGCCCTGCTGGACCAGCACTGCGAGTCGCTCATCCAGTCCGTGCGCAGCGCGCTCGCCTCGACGACCGACAACAAGCAGCGCGTCCGCGCCACGATGGACGCCTACTTCGCGTACGTCGAGGACGACGGCGGCGCCTTCCGCCTGGTCTTCGAGTCGGACCTGACCAACGAGCCCGCCGTGCGCGAGCGCGTCGACAAGGTCACCAACGAGTGCGCCGAGGCGATCTGCGACGTGATCGCCGAGGACACCGGCCTGTCGCGGGCGGAGTCGATGCTCCTCGCCTCGGGCATGGGCGGCCTCGCCCAGGTGGTGGCGCGCTCCTGGCTGCACAGCGACCGCAGCGTGCCCCGCGACCAGGCGGTGCAGCTGCTCACCTCGCTGGCGTGGCGGGGCATCGCGGGCTTCCCGCTGCACGGCACGGACCAGCAGCAGCACTGACGGTGCTCTGTTCCCGCCCGGTGTTCGCTCGTGGCGTTCTCGGGCGGAGCATGTACGTCCCCTCACCGGGCTAATGTGTGCTGCGTACGGCGCGGAAGGTCGCGCACATCACTGACCGTCGGAGGGACATAGCCGTGGAGGTCAAGATCGGCGTGCAGCACGCGCCCCGCGAGATCGTTCTGGAGAGCGGTCAGAGTGCCGAGGAGGTCGAGCGCGCCGTGTCCGAGGCGCTCGCCGGGAAGTCGGCGCTGCTGAGCCTCGTGGACGAGCACGGCCGCAAGATTCTGGTCCCGGCCGACCGTCTCGCCTACGTGGAGATCGGCGAGCCGGCTCCGCGCAAGGTGGGCTTCGGCGCGCTGTAGGCGCTTGCACGCGAACGGGGCGGGACGGCCGGTGGCCGTCCCGCCCCGTTCGCGTTCTTGTTCACACTCGCGGGTTCCCGCCTCCGGCTTCCCCCGCGTTTCTCCACGAATGGCGCACAGGCGGCTCACAGGGTGATTGGATTCCGCAGGTCAGGGGTAAGACGGGCTACGACCGATTCGGGTAGGCCGGCCATGTGGGAGGGACCCCCGACATGCTCCTGGAAACGCTGAGTTCCGCGATCCTCGGCCTCGCTCTGGGCTGGGCGGCCGCACACCGCCTGCCGCACCGCCTCCCGGCCCGCCACCTGGTCCTGTCGACCGGGGTCATGGGCGCCCTGTTCGGGGCGTTCGTCATGCACAGCGCACTGGACGCGGGGCACCTGCTGGTGGTGCTCCTCGGCGCGGTGATCGTCTCGGTCGCCTCGCTGTCGCTGCTGCTGCGCCCCGCGGGACGGCTGCGCCGCCGATCGGCGACCGCCTGAGGCGCGGCCCGAGCGACCGCTCGCTTCCTCGCACCCCTCACACCCGAGTGACCGCCTGATCCCTCGCACCCCAGTGGCCGCCTGAAGATCACCCGAGCGGACCGCCCCGCCTCAGGATCTCGTCCGAGCGGCCGCCGGCCCCCGGCTCTCGGGGCGACGGGACCAGGGCCCTGGAGCCGGTCCCGTCCGCGACCCGGTGTTCGTCGGCTAGGCGGCCAGCCCCAGAGCGGCCATCCGCTTGGTGTGCGCCTCGGTGATCCGGGAGAACATCTTGCCGACCTCCGCGAGGTCGAAGCCGTCCGCGACGCCGCCCACCAGCATGGTCGACAGCGCGTCGCGGTCCGCGACCACCCGCTGCGACTGCGACAGGGCCTCGCCCATCAGCCGCCGCGCCCACAGCGCCAGCCGGCCGCCCACCCGCGGGTCGGCGTCGATCGCGGCCCGCACCTTCTCCACGGCGAAGCCGCCGTGCCCCGTGTCGTCCAGCACGGCCAGGACCAGGTCGCGGGAGTCGGAGTCCAGCCGGGCGGCGACCTCACGGTAGAAGTCGCTGGCGATGGAGTCCCCGACGTAGGCCTTGACCAGGCCCTCCAGCCAGTCCGAGGGGGCCGTCTGCTTGTGGAAGCCGTCGTACGCGGCGACGAACGGTTCCATCGCCCGCGTCGGCTCCTCCCCGATCTCGGCGAGCCGGTCGCGCAGCCGCTCGAAGTGGTGGAACTCGGCCGACGCCATCTTGGCCAGCTCCGCCTTGTCCGCCAGCGTCGGCGCCAGCTTGGCGTCCTCCGCCAGCCGCTCGAACGCCGCCAGCTCCCCGTACGCCAGCGCGCCCAGCAGGTCCACGACCGCGGCGCGGTACTGCGGGTCGGCGGAGGCCGTCGCCCAGTCGCGGGCGGCGACCGGGGTGGCCGCGGAGGCGGCGGTGTCCGAGGCGTTCTCAGGCTTGTCAGAGCTCGTCATGCAGCGCACAATAGCCCGCCCGCCGGGGGGTGTAAGGCCCTGGTCAATCACTGTGACGACGACTACGTGACCAAATCGGCCATCGCATGTGCGCGAATCCGGGGTATGGTGGTAATGCGCCTGCTGGTACGTCGACGTACCTCGACAGGCCGCACGTATGAGGATGCCCGGTCGGTGGCCCGATCGGCTCCGACCCGACAGACCTCCAGCCCGTACGGCACTGTGCGTACGGAAGCCGGAGGACACCCTCAGCGGCACGAGCGCTAGAGCGTCGGCGCGGTCCCGTGCTCTACGGCCCGCCCGTAGGCAGCCGACGTCCCCGGCACGGTCTTGACACGACCCCGCGCTCGCCTCGCGCCGCCCACACAGAAGAGGCAGCACCCTGACTACGACGTTCCGAGAGCTCGGAATCCTTCCCGAGACCGCCGAGGCCCTGGAGGCCGTCGGCATCATCAACCCCTTCCCCATCCAGGAGATGACGCTCCCCGTCGCCCTCTCGGGCACGGACGTCATCGGCCAGGCCAAGACCGGCACCGGCAAGACGCTCGGCTTCGGCCTGCCGCTCCTGGAGCGCGTCACCGTCCCCGCCGACGTCGAGGCCGGACGCGCCGAGCCCGAGGCCCTCACCGAGGCCCCGCAGGCGCTCGTCGTCGTCCCCACGCGCGAGCTGTGCACGCAGGTGACCAACGACCTGCTGACCGCGGGCAAGGTCCGCAACGTGCGCGTCCTCGCCATCTACGGCGGCCGGGCCTACGAGCCCCAGGTCGAGGCCCTGAAGAAGGGCGTCGACGTGGTCGTCGGCACCCCGGGCCGGCTGCTCGACCTCGCCGGGCAGAAGAAGCTGAACCTGAAGCACGTCAAGAGCCTGGTCCTCGACGAGGCCGACGAGATGCTCGACCTGGGCTTCCTGCCCGACGTCGAGAAGATCATCAACATGCTGCCGGTGCGGCGCCAGACGATGCTGTTCTCGGCCACCATGCCCGGCGCGGTCATCGGTCTCGCCCGCCGCTACATGTCGCAGCCCACCCACATCCGCGCCACCGCGCCGGACGACGAGGGCGCGACCGTCGCGAACACCAAGCAGTACATCTACCGCGCGCACAACATGGACAAGCCCGAGATGGTCGCGCGCATCCTCCAGGCCGAGGGCCGCGGGCTGGCCATGGTCTTCTGCCGCACCAAGCGCACGGCGGCCGACCTCGCCGACCAGCTCAAGCAGCGCGGTTTCGCCTCCGGCGCGGTCCACGGCGACCTGGGCCAGGGCGCGCGCGAGCAGGCGCTGCGCGCGTTCCGCAACGGCAAGGTGGACGTGCTCGTCTGCACCGACGTCGCCGCACGCGGCATCGACGTCGAGGGCGTCACGCACGTCATCAACTACCAGTCGCCGGAAGAGGAGAAGACGTACCTGCACCGCATCGGCCGTACGGGCCGCGCGGGTGCGAAGGGCACGGCCATCACGCTCGTCGACTGGGACGACATCCCCCGCTGGCAGCTGATCAACAAGGCGCTGCAGCTGGGCTTCAACGACCCGCCGGAGACGTACTCCACGTCCCCGCACCTCTTCTCCGACCTCGGCATCCCCGAGGGCACCAAGGGCATCCTGCCGCGCTCGGAGCGTACGCGCGCCGGGCTGGACGCCGAGGTGCTGGAGGACCTGGGCGAGCCGGGCGGCCGCGGGCCGCGCGGTCGCAGTGGCCGGGACGGCCGGGACGGCCGTGGTGGCCGCGACGCGCGCGGCGGGCGGGACGAGTCCCGTTCCGGCGACCGCGAGCGCTCCGAGCGCACGCCGCGGCGCCGGCGCCGCACCCGTGGCGGTGCCCCGCTGGAGGGCGCTCCGGCGTCCGCGGGCACCGGCGCACCGGAGGCCACCGCCGCCGGTACGGCCGAGGCCGAGGCCGTCACGGCGCCGCGCACCCCGCGCCGCCGTCGCCGCACGCGCGGCGGTGCCGCGGCCGGAGCCGCTCCGGTCACGGCTGCCGAGGCACCGGTGACCGAGCAGGCGGAAGCGGCCGTGGCGACGGCCGAGAGCACGGCCCCGGAGCCCGCGGCGGTCGCCGAGACGGAGACCACGCCGCGCCGGCGCCGTACGCGCCGCTCGGAGACGGCCGCGGAGGTGACGCCGGAGGCGGCGGAGACCACCGTGCAGGAGCCGCCGGCCGCTGAGGCCGCGCCGGTCGCCACCCCGGTGGCCGAGCCGGTGGCCGCCGAGCCGGAGGCCCCCGCCCGGGCGCCGCGTCGCCGCACGCGCAAGACGGCCGCCGCGGCACAGGAAGCGGTCGACACGGCCGAGGGCACCACGGAGGCCGCTCCGGCGGAGCCGAAGCCGCGCCGCACCCGCAAGGCGGCCGCAGCACCGGCCGAGGCCGACGCAGTGGCCGACGCGGAGGAAACCGTCGAGGCCAAGCCGCGCCGCACCCGCAAGACCGCGGCCGCCAAGGCCGAGGCAGCGGTCGACACGGCGGAGGCCGTCGAGGCCAAGCCCCGCCGCACCCGCAAGACGGCCGCCGCGGCCCAGGAAGTCGTCGACACGGCCGGGGCCACCGAGGCCAAGCCGCGCCGCCGCACCCGCAAGGCCGCCGACACCGCCACCGCCGGGATCCCGGCCCAGACGGTCCAGGAGCCGGACGCCGCCGAGGCCAAGCCCCGCCGCACCCGCAAGACCGCGGCCGCCAAGGCCGAGGCAGCGGTCGACACGGCGGAGGCCGTCGAGGCCAAGCCGCGCCGGACCCGCAAGACGGCCGCTGTGGTGGCGGACGCGGACACGGACACGGCCGTCGAGGCCAAGCCCCGCCGCACCCGCAAGACGGCCGCCGCGGCCCAGGAAGTCGTCGACACGGCCGAGGCCACCGAGGCCAAGCCGCGCCGCCGCACCCGCAAGGCCGCCGACACCGCCGAGACCGCCACCGCCGGGATCCCGGCCCAGACGGTCCAGGAGCCGGACGCCGCCGAGGCCAAGCCCCGCCGCACCCGCAAGGCCACGGCCGCCAAGGCCGCCGCGCCGGAGGAGACGGCCGAGGCGAAGCCGAAGGCACGCCGCACCCGCAAGGCCGCGGCCACCGCGGAGACCACGGAGGGCTGACCCCCTCACCGAACGGCCCGGCCCCCACGCACCACCGGGGGCCGGGCCGTCGGCGTCTTCCCCGCCGGGCTGAAGCACGCCGAGCCGGCGATGCCGCAGACGTCCGATGAAGCCGCTCCGAGAAGGCCCCAGCCGTCGCGCGGCCCGGCTGACCCCCTACGCTCGCGCAGGGAGTCGCGACACCGCGGACCACGCGCCCACCGCCGACCGCCCGCCCCAGCCCCGATGCCGACCCGACCAGCGCGGAACAACGGCTGCCCACCGTCCTCGGAGCCTCACGAGAGGGGCCGTGGACCGGCTTCCGGAACCCCGGGGACGCGTTCTCGGCGTGGACCCGCCGACTCGGGGACCGGGCCCCCACCCGCTACCCTCACCCCGTGACCAGCCACCCCGCCTTCCCCCCGCCCCCCGGCGCCCGTGCCTACCGACTGCGCACCGACCGCGGTGAGTTCGCCGCCGTCGACTCGTCGCCGGGGGAGGGCAGGGACGTCGCGGGGGTCGTGCTGATGCTGCCCGGGTTCACCGGGAGCAAGGAGGACTTCCGGCTGCTGCACGAGCCGCTCGCGGAGCGCGGGTACCGGCTCGTCGCCGTGGACGGCCGCGGCCAGCACGAGTCGGACGGGCCCGAGCACGACGAAACCGCCTACGCACAGCGGGAACTGGCCCGGGACGTGCAGGCCCAGGCCGCGGCGCTCGGGGTGCCCGTGCACCTCGTCGGGCACTCGCTCGGCGGGCAGATCGCCCGTGCGGCCGTGCTGCTCGACCACTCCCCCTTCCTGTCGTTCACCCTGATGTCGTCCGGCCCGGCGGAGATCTCCGTCTCCCAGCAGCAGCGCGTGAAGCTGCTGCGCGACGCGCTGGCCGTGATGTCGATGGACGAGGTGTGGGAGGCCATCCGGGCGATGGGCCCGCCGGAGGAAGTGGGCGGGCCGGCCCGCGGGTTCGGCGACGAGGAGCAGATGCGGCGCCGCTGGCTGGGCAACAAGCCGGCCCAACTGCTGGCGACAGGAAGGCAGTTGTGCAGCGAGCCGGACCGCGTGGCCGAACTCGCCGCCGTACCGCTGCCGATGCACGTCCTGTCCGGCGCGTACGACGACACCTGGCCGGTGCCGGTCCTGGACGACATGGCCGTACGCCTGGGCGCGCACCGCACGGTGGTCGAGGGCGCCGAGCACTCCCCCAACGCCGAGCGCCCCCTGCCGACGGCCCACGCCCTGGCCGACTTCTGGGACGGCACGCGGCGCGGGTGAGGACCCGGCGTCCGCCGGACCCTAGAACTGCGTCTGCAGGTGCTCCCAGAAGCCGTCGCGCAGGGCGCGGCGCAGGTCCGCCTGGCCGCGGAGGGAGTACTGCAGAAGGCCCTCCGCCTCCACGAGCAGGTCCTGGTCCACCGAGCCGGGCAGGTAGGGGTGGCCGGGCAGCAGTTCCACCAGGGCGTTCCGGCCGCGGGCCGCCAGCCATTTCGCCGCGATCTGCGCGCCCACGAACCGCACGTCGTCCCGGGTGGGACGGCCCGCGGCCGGCTCGTGGGCGGCGGCCGTGCGGCGGGAGACGTACGGCTTGAAGAAGTCGAGGTCGAGGGTGCGCTGGCTGTCGACCTCCCACAGCAGCGGCTCCGCCTGGTTGCGGCCCTCCGGGGCCTCGATGCCCCACAGGTGGACCCGGGCGCCGTAGCCCTGGGCGGCCTCGACGGCGGAGACCAGGTCCTCGTCACCGCCGAGGAGGGCCGCGTCGCTGATGGCGCGGTGCCGGGCGAGGGACTCCAGATCGGTGCGGATGAGGGAGTCGACGCCCTTCTGCTGGTTGTTGGCGTTCAGATTGCCCAGCCGCACCTTGACGTCGGGCAGCTCGGCGATGATCTGCTGCTCGGCGGTGTGGATGCGGCGGCGGGCACCGTCGTACCAGTAGACGCGCAGCAGCCTGCTGTCCGCGAAGATCGTGCGGGCCTTGTCGATGAGCGCGTCGATCAGCCCCTCGGCGTCCAGGTCGAAGGCGCGCCGGTCCTCCGTCCCGGCCACCAGGCGCCCCGCGGCCGCGTAGAGGTACCCGGCATCGACGAAGATCGCGTGCGTGGAGGGCGTCTTCGCCACCTCGGCGAGCATGCGCTGCAGCAGCTCGTTGGTGCGGTCGATGCGGGCGCTGAGGGCCGCCAGGTCGTCGTTCATCTCTGCCATTGTCCGGGCGGTCACACAGCGGACACAACCGGTCCCGGTCGGTCCCGTAACGACACTCTTACGGCTCGGTAATTAGCCGTTCGAAAATTTTCCTTAGCGTAGGGAATGTTTGACGCACCCTCCCCTGTTGACTCATACGGAACACCGAGCGCCGCAGCCTGGTGGGCCGCCACTCAAGTAGTTCTCCTCAGGAGGATGACCAGACGAAGGGAGAAGCCCTTGCGCTTCGAAATCATGCGACTCGACGACGTCGACGGCACACCCGTGGACTCGACCGTTGTGGACGCCGCCTCCGTCAACCACATCGTGCAGCAGGCCGCCGCCATCGGGCAGCGCCTGTGGATACGCCCGGCCGAGACCACGGCCTCATAACGCGCTCAGCGCTCTTCATGCTTCGCAGCCCCCGCCCGGCACCGGCCGAGCGGGGGCTGCGCTGTTCAGGGGGTTCCCCCGCGCGGGCGCGGGCGCGTCGGCAGGTGCGCGGTGCGCACCAGCCGAGCCACCCCGAGGCCGTCTCGCGGCGGCGCACCGGACGCCTCAAGGCGGTTCGCGGCGGCGCACCGGACGCCTCAGCTGCCCTGGATCACCTGCGTGACGCCGTTGATGATCTGCTGCACGGCGATCGCGGAGAGCATCATGCCCGCCAGCCGCGTCACCAGGACCACACCGCCGTCCTTGATGATGCGGATGATGACCAGCGAGTAGCGCATCACCAGCCACAGCACGACGTGGATGGCGAGGATCGCCGTCCACACCGACACCTGCGTGGCGACGCTGTCGGCCTTCTGCACGGCGAGGATGACCGACACGATCGCGCCCGGCCCGGCCAGCAGCGGCATGCCGAGCGGCACCAGGGCGACGTTGACGTCCTTGGTCTGCTGCGGCTCGTCGGTCTTGCCGGTGAGCAGGTCCAGCGCGATGAGCAGAAGCAGCAGCCCGCCCGCGATCATCAGGGCGGGCACCGAGACGTGCAGGTAGTTCAGGATCTGGTGCCCGAGCAGCCCGAACACCGTGATCACCCCGCCGGCGACGCAGACGGCCTGGAAGGCCATCCGCTTCTGCACCTTCCCGGGCCGCCCCGCGGTGAGCGCGAGGAAGATCGGGGTGATGCCCGGCGGGTCCATGATGACGAACAGGGTGAGGAAGAGGGAGCCGAAGACGGCGACGTCGAACATGTGCGTAGTGGCCTTGCGAGTGAGCGGAGGGCGGGGCGGGACGGCGGGCCGCGAGCGACGCGGCCGCCGGTGCCACCGCTGTGGGCAGGCGTCCCCGCGGCAGGGCGGAGGAAGGCACCGGACCGGCCGCACGGACGTGGAATGAGGGAGCGACGAGGGCACGGCGGATCACGCCGGGTGCCCGTCGGGGATCAGGGTGAGGAGGAGGTCAGACGGTTCCGCCGGCGCCGGGCACGGGGAACGCCCCGAACGCCCGCCGGGTGATCTCCCCGTAGACCTCGGGGTCCGTCGTGTACTCGCCGAGCACGCAGGTCTTCCGGCTGCCGTGGTAGTCCGAGGAGCCGGTCACCAGCAGCCCCAGCTCCTTGGCGAGGCCGCGCAGCCTCGCCCGGGTGTCGGCGTCGTGGTCCATGTGGTCGACCTCGATGCCGTCCAGCCCGGCTTCGGCCATCTTCGCGATGGCGGTGTCCGGCACGGTGCGTCCGCGCTTGCTCGCGCCGGGGTGGGCGAACACCGCGACCCCGCCCGCGCCCTTGACCAGCCGGATCGCCTCGAAGGGGTCCGTCTCGTGCTTCTCCACGAAGACCCGGCCGCCGTCGGCGAGCCAGTCCCGGGTGAAGGCCTCGTCGACAGTGGCCACGACACCCAGCTCGACGAGCGCGCTGGCCACGTGCGGCCTCCCGACCGACCCGCCGCCCGCGATCCGCTCCACCTGCTCCCAGGTCACGGGCACGCCCAGCTCCTGGAGCTTGGCGATCATGCCCTGGGCGCGCGGCACCCGGTCGTCGCGCACGAGCTCGCGCTCGGCGAGCAGCGCGGGCTCCTCGGGGTCGAAGAGGTAGGCCAGCATGTGCATGCTGATGCCGTCGATGCGGCAGGACAGCTCGGCCCCGGTGACCAGCGTCAGCCCGCCGGGTACGGCGGCGACCGCCTCGGCATGGCCGCGCGTGGTGTCGTGGTCCGTGAGCGCGACGACGTCCAGGCCGGCGGCGGCGGCCTTGCGGACCAGCTCGGCCGGCGTGTCCGTCCCGTCGGAGGCCGTGGAGTGGGTGTGCAGATCGATACGCACGACGCTGACTCCCAACGGGGGACGACGGACACGGACGCTTCAGGATAACTGTCTTTTCACGCCGCCCTGTCACACCCGCTCGGCCCATGTGCCCCCTACAGACCGACCCCGCCGCCCGGTGCGGCCCAGGGACCGAGCGGCCGCTACGGCTGGAGCAGCCGCGGCGACAGCGCCCCGCACGGCACCAGTTCGACCTCGGCACCCGCCTCCCGCAGGTCCGCCAGCACCAGCTCGTCGTACATCAGCAGGCCCGACTGCTCCGGCCAGACCACGGCCCACAGCCACATCCCGAGGGCCTCGCCGGCGAACACGGCCCGGTCCTCGGGCGCCCCGGTCACGTGCCACAGCGGGGTGGGGCGCCCGGCCGCGAGCACCTTCGCCTGCGCCGGTTTGCCGACGTCGATGAGAGGACCGGGGTCGGGGCCGTCCACGCCGGCGTAGCGCGCGCCGAGTCCGACGCCGAGCTCCTCGGCGACCAGGATCAGCTCGCCCATCCCGCCGAGCGGCCCGGGTCCGGTGCACGCCACCGCGGTCGCACGGCCGCCCGTACGGTCGTCGCCCGCGCAGGCCACCCCGGTGAACAGCCACCCGACGGGCAGCGGCCACGGCATCCACACCGGCACCTGCGTGCGGTGCACCACGACTTCGAGGGCGTCCACGCTCGGCGGTATCACGGGCTGCACCGGATGGACGGTGCCGTGCGCATCGCACTGCCACGAATCGGAGAAGAGGCCGGGAGCCCTGACCCGGCCACCGCACTTCGGGCAACTGGGTTCGCCCCTCATAGGGCCCCACGGTCCTACCCACACCCCGCCGCGTCAAGGACGATCACCCAACCGGACGGAACCCTTCACCCCAAAACAAGATGTACCTTGCATTAATTAGCGCGGCTAACTTAGTATGTGTATATACCAACTACCTGTGTCTCGGGAAAGGGAGCGAGCATGGACCCCTTCGACGCCGGAGCGGGCGGCCTCCTCAGGCAGCCCAAGTCCGTATGGGCGACCGCCGGGGCGTCCGTCGTCGCCTTCATGGGCATCGGACTCGTCGACCCGATCCTGCCGTCCATCGCCCGTGGCCTGGACGCCACGGCGAGCCAGGTCTCCCTGCTCTTCACCTCGTACTTCCTGATCACCGCCGTCGCCATGCTGGTGACCGGCTTCGTCTCCAGCCGGATCGGCGGGCGCAGGACCCTGCTGCTCGGCCTGGCGCTCGTGGTGGTGTTCGCCGGACTCTCCGGGACCTCCGGCTCGGTGGGCGAGCTGGTCGGCTTCCGGGCGGGCTGGGGCCTCGGCAACGCGCTGTTCGTCTCCACGGCCCTGGCGGTCATCGTCGGCGCGGCGGCCGGCGGCAGCGCCGCGGCGATCCTGCTGTACGAGTCGGCCCTCGGGCTCGGCATGGCCTGCGGTCCGCTGCTGGGCGCCCTGCTCGGCGACGCCAGCTGGCGCTACCCGTTCTTCGGCACGGCGTTCCTGATGGCCGTCGGCTTCCTGTGCATCACGGTGTTCCTGAAGGAGCAGCCCAAGCCGGCCCGCAGGACCTCGCTGCTCGACCCCCTCAAGGCCCTCGGCCACGGCGGCCTGGCCTCGGCGGCGATCTCGGCGTTCTTCTACAACTACACGTTCTTCACCGTGCTGGCCTTCACGCCGTTCGTGCTGAACATGAGCCCCTACCGGTCGGGCGCGGTGTTCTTCGCCTGGGGTGTGCTGCTCGCCGTCTTCTCGGTCGTCGTGGCGCCCCGGCTGCAGAAGCGGTTCGGCTCCCTGAAGGTGCTGGGCGGCTCGCTGGTGCTGCTCGCGGCCGACGTCCTCGTGCTCGGCTACGGCTCGCACACCACCGCCGTCGTGTGCACCGTGCTGTCCGGTGCCTTCATCGGCGTGAACAACACCGTCTACACCGAACTGGCCCTCGGCGTCTCGGACGCGCCCCGGCCGGTGGCGAGCGCGGGCTACAACTTCGTCCGCTGGTTCGCGGCGGCTGCCGCGCCCTGGTTCGCGCCGAAGATCGAGGAGTGGACCGACCCGCACGTGCCGTTCGTGGTGGCGGCCGTCACCGCGGTCCTCGGTGCCGCCGTGGTCGCCGTACGGCGCGAGGCCCTCACCCACGAGGCCGAGGAGCTCCGGCCCCGGCACGCGACCGAGGACGGGGTCGGCGTGTTCGCCGGTTAGGCCAACTGGAGCCCCCGGCATCGAAGTTGGTGAGCTTGCTCACCCCAGCGGCACGGACGTGCGGGACGGGTCCCGCAGGTCCGTGCCGTGGTTCAGCCAGCGCTCCTGGAGCGCCTGCGCGCCGTGCACCCGCTTCCAGGCGGCCTCGTTCGGCGTCATCGGCAGCAGCGGCAGGAAGCGGACCGGGTCCAGGGGCTCGTCCAGTTCCAGGTCCTCGACCAGGCCGCCCGGTTCGGCGACCAGGACCGAGGTGAACGGCGCCCCGGGCCACAGCGGGTCGCCGACGTCCAGGGACGCGCCGGGAGCCACCACCAGGCCCTCCACCTGCGGCGAGGCGGCCAGCACCGCGAGCGGGCGCAGCACCTTGTCGGTGTCGGCGCGCCCGGAGCGCACCGACAGGACCAGCTCGGCCCGCGGGCCCCGGACCGGGTCGGCGACGACCGCGGTGGGGTCCGTCATGGGGTGGGCGGACATGCCGAGCGAGGCGTAGCGGACGATGTCGCCCTCCTGGAAGCGGAGCACCTCGATGCGGTCCGTGCCGAGGAAGGTGACCGCCGCCCGCGCGTCCGGTTCGCCCAGCGCGGTGCGCAACCGGGCCTCGACCAGAGGAAGAACATCTGCCATGCCGCGAGCATAGAACTCGTCAGTAGCGGGCAAAGCAGCGCCTTGACAGGTGTGTCGGCTGCTACTCTTGCCCGGTGGTTCGGGGCAGCGCGCAGACGTGGGTCCCCCCAGGTTCTTGAAGCACTGGGGGAGTCGCGGTCAAGCCCCGACGCCGAAGGAACTCCCTCACGAGGGACCGGCCGGAGGAGGTGGGGCTGCAATGGATCGAAGTCGACCGTGCAGTAGCACCACGCTCTCCCGCCGCTGATGTAGCTGCTCCGTCTTCTGGCCGGCTGCCACCTCTCGCACTCGCCCCACGCGGAAGAGCGCTTCGTTTCGCTTTGCCTGATCTGCCTCAGTAGCTGAATCAGTGACGAACAAGCCACCGCGACGGTGCGGTGCTCCCCGCTTTGTGGACGTGCCAAACCTCCGCAGTCACCACGTCTTCATTCCGGGTGGTTCCAGCCGTCGCCGGCGCCGTTCGTCGCCCGCCCGCGAAGGAGCCCGCCATGTCGATGATCCGCGACCTGCGCGCCGTTGTCCGTCCCTCCCGCGTGTCGCTGCGCAAGGACGGCGGGACGTACGACACCACCCGCAGCCCCGCGGCGGCCACCGCCGTCGTCGACTGCGCCGTCTACCGCGACGGTCGCCGCATCGAGACGGAGACCCCGCTCACCCCGCACGAGGCGGTCCGCCTGGTGCGCCGCGACGGCGGCTTCGTGTGGATCGGGCTGCACGAGCCGACGGAGGACGAATTCTCCGGCATCGCCCGGGAGTTCGGGCTGCACCCGCTGGCCGTGGAGGACGCCGTGCAGGCCCACCAGCGGCCCAAGCTGGAGCGCTATGACGACTCGCTGTTCACGGTGTTCAAGACCATCCACTACGTGGAGCACGACCAACTCGACGCCAACAGCGAGGTCGTGGAGTCCGGCGAGGTCATGTGCTTCACCGGCCGGGACTTCTTCATCACCGTCCGGCACGGCGGCCAGGGCTCGCTGCGGGCGCTGCGCCACCGCCTCCAGGACGACCCCGAGCTGCTCGCCAAGGGCCCCTCGGCCGTGCTGCACGCCATCGCCGACCACGTCGTCGACGGGTACATCGCCGTCGCCGACGCCGTGCAGGACGACATCGACGAGGTCGAGACCGACGTGTTCTCCCCGGGGCGCAAGGGCGCTCCGCGCGGGTCGGACGCCGGCCGGATCTACCAACTCAAGCGCGAGGTGCTGGAGTTCAAGCGGGCCGTGTCGCCGCTGCTGCGGCCCATGCAGTTGCTCAGCGAGCGGCCGATGCGGCTGATCGACCCGGACATCCAGAAGTACTTCCGGGACGTCGCCGACCACCTGGCCCGCGTCCAGGAGCAGGTCCTCGGCTTCGACGAACTGCTCAACTCCATCCTCCAGGCCAACCTGGCGCAGGCGTCCGTCGCGCAGAACGAGGACATGCGCAAGATCACCTCCTGGGCCGCGATCATCGCCGTGCCGACGATGGTGTGCGGGGTGTACGGCATGAACTTCGACCACATGCCGGAGCTGCACTGGCGCTACGGCTATCCGGTGATCCTGGGGTTCACGGTGGTCGTCTGCCTCGGCATCCACCGCACCCTGAAGCGCAACGGCTGGCTGTGAGCGGCCTGGATAGGCTGGTGCCCATGACAAGCGAGCTGCTCGGCCAGGCCCTCGTCGAGGAGGCCACCAAGAAGTCCGGCCTCGTCTGGGTCCAGGGCCCCGACGGCCCGGCGCGTGCCCTGTGGCACGTGTGGCACGAGGGCGCCGCCTGCCTGGTCGGCGACGGGCCGGGCGAGCAGCCCCTGCCCGGCCTGGCCGACGGCGGCGAGGCGCGGGTGACGGTCCGCAGCAAGGACAAGGGGGGCCGGCTGGTCTCCTGGACCGCCCGGATCACCCAGCTCCGACCGGGCACCGAGGCGTGGGAGGCGGCCGTCGCGGAGCTGAAGGGCAAGCGGCTGAACGCGCCCGACGGCGAGGCCATGACCGAGCGCTGGGCCCGCGAGTGCCGGGTACTGCGGCTGGAGCCGACCGGGGCGAGGGAGCCGCTGCCCGACGGCTCCCTGGCCGAGGCGCCCGTGCCCACCCCGGCGACCACCCGCCGGCCGGTCCCGGCGGGCCTGCCCCGGCTGCTGCTGAAGAAGAAGCGCAAACGGGGCTGACGGCCTACGACGCCGGCAGCTGCCGGCCGTAGTCCACCGTCTCGCCCTTGTCCGGCTCCTTCAGCTCGAAGTCCTGCCCCCAGGCGGAGAACGTGAGGGTGCCGGCCCCGCCGGCCCGCTCCAGGCGCAGCGGGTACGGCCTGCCCTCCAGGGAGACCTCCAGGGTGCCGCCGGAGCCCTTGTCGCCGGTGACCCGGATGGTGCGGACGCCCGCCTGCTCGTCGTGGCCGTCCGTGGCGAGCGTGCCGTGCAGGGTCAGCAGACCGTCGAGGAGGACCCCCTTGTCCGTGAACCCGGTGAACTTCTTGTACGAGGGGTCGCCCTGCGGCACCTTCACGAACTTCCCGCTCAGCTTGGAGGCCGCCGCCGCGTCCGACGCACCCCCCTCGCCCTGGCCGCTGCCGTGACTCCAGAACTCCGCGTCCGCCATGACGAAGAGCTGCTCGCCGACGCGCAGCAGCCTGAAGGTCGCCCCCTTGGTGGTGACCGACCCGGTGCCGCCGTCGTCCTTCAGCCGCATGTCCAGGGCGTACGTCCGGCCGCCGCTGACGACGTTGCCGTGCACCCGCACCGCCCCGGCGGACTGGGCCACCGCACGGGTCTTGGCCTGGATCTTCGCCGCCGGGAGCCGGCCGACGCCGTTGGTGCCCTCGTTCGGATCCTCCGCGCAGCCCGTGAGCACCGTCCCCGTCACGAGCAGCGCGCACGTCGCGCTCGCGAGTGCGGCAGTGCGGTTGCGGCCGTGGCGAATCGGAGTCACAGGTGGGGCTGCCTCTCTGACGGGAGACCTGAACGGCGTACCGCAGGGTACCGGGGTCGTGCGGGCAGGTCGGAGCCGGTCCGTCCGGACCGTCCGCCGACGCAACCCCGATCGGGACGGGCTAGCCTGAAGCCCACCCGAGCGGGCAATTCGGAAGAGACAGGCAGCAGCACAGCCCCACACACAGGCACCACGAACCACCCCGCACGAAAAGGAGCCGCGGCCATGGCAGCGGGCGCCCCCCGGATCTTCGTATCGCACCTCTCCGGCATCGCCGTGTTCGATCCCGCCGGCGACCAGGTGGGGCGGGTGCGCGATCTGGTCGTCATGCTGCGGGTGGGCCAGCGGCCGCCGAGACTGCTCGGCCTGGTCGTCGAACTCGCCACCCGCCGCCGCATCTTCCTGCCGATGACCCGGGTCACCGCCATCCAGTCCGGCCAGGTCATCACCACCGGCGTGCTCAACGTGCGGCGCTTCGAGCAGCGTCCCACCGAGCGGCTGGTGTTCGGGGAGCTGCTGGACCGGCGCGTGACGCTGACCGAGACGGGTGAGGAGGCCACCGTCCTGGACCTGTCGGTGCACCAGCTGCCGGCCCGCCGGGACTGGGAGATCGACCGGGTCTTCGTCCGCAAGGGCAAGCGCGGCGGCGCCTTCCGGCGGGCCAAGGGCGAGGCGCTGACCGTGGAGTGGTCGGCCGTCACCGGCTTCTCGCTGGAGGAGCAGGGGCAGGGCGCGGAGAACCTGCTGGCCACGCTGGAGCAGCTGCGCGCCGCCGACCTGGCCAACGTGCTGCACCACCTCTCCCCCAAGCGCCGGGCCGAGGTCGCCGCCGCCCTGGACGACGACCGGCTGGCCGACGTGCTGGAGGAGCTGCCGGAGGACGACCAGATCGAGATCCTCGGCAAGCTGAAGGAGGAGCGGGCCGCCGACGTGCTGGAGGCCATGGACCCGGACGACGCGGCCGACCTGCTGGGCGAGCTGCCGACGGACGAGCAGGAGCGGCTGCTGAGCCTGATGCAGCCCGGCGACGCGGCCGACATGCGGCGGCTGATGTCGTACGAGGACCGCACGGCGGGCGGGCTGATGACCACCGAGCCGATCGTGCTGCGTCCGGACGCCACCGTCGCCGACGCCCTGGCCCGCGTCCGCAACCCCGACCTGTCGCCCGCCCTGGCCGCCCAGATCTACGTCTGCCGGCCGCCGGACGAGACCCCGACCGGCAAGTACCTGGGCACGGTCCACTTCCAGCGCCTGCTGCGCGAGCCACCGCCGTCCCTGGTCAGTTCCATCGTGGACACCGACCTGCAGCCGCTGGACCCGCAGGCGGACCTGCCCGCCATCGCCGGGTTCTTCGCCACGTACGACATGGTCGCCGCCCCCGTCGTCGACGAGGCGGGGTCGCTGCTGGGCGCGGTGACGGTGGACGACGTGCTCGACCACATGCTCCCGGAGGACTGGCGCGAGCAGGAGTTCCACCTGGACGAGGAGGTGGCGACCGATGGCTCCTGAGCGCGACCCCGCACGCGACCGGGCCCCCTCGGGCGCCACCGCCGCCTCCCGGCCGCGCACCCGCCTGGACCAGCCGCTGCTGCGCAGGCGGCGGTTC
Source organism: Streptomyces sp. NPDC003456 (assembly GCF_042878735.1). Lineage (NCBI taxonomy): Bacteria > Bacillati > Actinomycetota > Actinomycetes > Kitasatosporales > Streptomycetaceae > Streptomyces > Streptomyces sp. NPDC003456. The sequence goes on along the minus strand of NZ_JBIAOK010000004.1, from coordinate 504,180 downwards.
CTGCCCGAGTACGACCCGGAGGCGTTCGGGCGGCTGTCGGAGCGGATCGCGCGCTTCCTGGGCACCGGGCGGTTCATCGTCTGGATGACGGTCGTCATCATCCTGTGGGTGGTGTGGAACGTCTTCGCGCCGGGTCAGCTGCGCTTCGACGAGTACCCGTTCATCTTCCTGACCCTGATGCTGTCCCTCCAGGCCTCCTACGCCGCCCCGCTGATCCTGCTCGCGCAGAACCGGCAGGACGACCGCGACCGGGTCAACCTGGAGCAGGACCGCAAGCAGAACGAGCGGTCGATCGCCGACACCGAGTACCTCACGCGGGAGATCGCCGCCCTGCGCATCGGCCTGGGCGAGGTCGCCACCCGCGACTGGATCCGCTCCGAGCTGCAGGACATGGTCAAGGAGCTGGAGGAGCGGCAGAACGGCCACCGCCACGACCCCGTCGTATTCCCGGCGGAACGGTCACGGGGACGTGACGCAGACGACCGCTGAGACGCTTTCCTACGCCCCGGTACGGCGCCGTACCATCGACCCTATGGCTATGGAAGACGCGGTGCGCGAGGCACTGGCGACGGTGAACGACCCCGAGATCCACAAGCCCATCACCGAGCTGGGGATGGTCAAGTCGGTCGAGATCGGTGCTGACGGGGCGGTCGCGGTCACCGTGTACCTCACGGTCTCGGGCTGCCCGATGCGGGACACGATCACGCAGCGCGTGACCGACGCGGTCTCCGCCGTCGAGGGCGTCACCCGCGTCGACGTCACGCTGGACGTGATGAGCGACGAGCAGCGCCGCGAGCTGGCCTCCGCCCTGCGCGGCGGGCAGACGGAGCGCGAGGTCCCCTTCGCCAAGCCGGGCAGCCTGACCCGCGTCTACGCGGTCGCCTCCGGCAAGGGCGGCGTCGGCAAGTCCTCGGTGACGGTCAACCTGGCCGCGGCGATGGCGGCCGACGGCCTGAAGGTCGGTGTCGTGGACGCCGACATCTACGGCCACTCCGTGCCGCGCATGCTGGGCGCCGACGGCCGGCCCACCCAGGTCGAGAACATGATCATGCCGCCGTCCGCGAACGGCGTGAAGGTCATCTCCATCGGCATGTTCACCCCGGGCAACGCCCCGGTCGTGTGGCGCGGCCCGATGCTGCACCGAGCCCTTCAGCAGTTCCTGGCCGACGTGTACTGGGGCGACCTGGACGTCCTGCTCCTGGACCTGCCGCCCGGCACCGGCGACATCGCGATCTCCGTCGCCCAGCTGGTCCCGAACGCGGAGATCCTGGTCGTGACGACGCCGCAGCAGGCCGCCGCCGAGGTCGCCGAGCGCGCGGGCTCCATCGCCGTGCAGACCCACCAGAAGATCGTCGGCGTCGTCGAGAACATGTCGGGGCTGCCCTGCCCGCACTGCGGCGAGATGGTCGACGTGTTCGGCACCGGAGGCGGCCAGCTCGTCGCCGACGGCCTGACGCGCACGACCGGCGCGAACGTCCCGGTCCTCGGCAGCATCCCGATCGACGTCCGCCTGCGCGAGGGCGGCGACGAGGGCAAGCCGGTCGTGCTGACGGACCCGGACTCCCCGGCGGGCTCGGCCCTGCGCGCGATCGCGGGCAAGCTGGGCGGCCGCCAGCGCGGCCTGTCGGGCCTGTCGCTGGGCATCACTCCCCGCAACAAGTTCTGACCGAGACGCCCGTCGGACACCCCAGGCCGAGGCCCCACGGCGAAGGGGCGCCGGAAACCCGGCGCCCCAGCGAACTCACGCGCACGCGAACGAACTCACTCGTACGCGAACGAACTCACTCGTACGCGGCGATGTCCTTCACCACGGCGAACCCGAGCCCGTACGCGCTCATGCCCCGGCCGTACGCACCGACGTGCACCCCGGCCGCGGTGGACCCGGCGAGCACCCAGCCGAACTCCGACTCCCGGTAGTGGAAGGCCGTCGGCACCCCGTCCACGGGCAGCGACAGCGTCGACCAGTCGGGCCCGTCGAGGTCGTCGGCCAGCACCCACGCCGTCTCGGTCTGCTGCTCCAGCCAGTCGTCCCGCAGGGCGTGGTCCATCTGGCCGGGCCAGGTGAAGGACAGCAGTCCCACACCCGCGAGCCAGGCCGCGGACGACACCGACGTGGCCTCCAGCAGCCCCGTGCCGTCGGCGGTGCGCCGCTGCGGGTTGGCCGCCACGGTCACCACGACCGCGAACTTCTCCTTGGACTCCTGATCGCCCCCGGCGGCGTGCTCGTTGCGCACCGTGGGCTCGTCGCCGTGTCCGATGGACCCGTGCTCCACGGCGCCGTCGGCCGTGGTCCCGACCTGCATCAGCCAGCGCGGTCCCGTGAAGGCCTCGTCGAGGCCGTACCACGGGAAGGGCGCACGCAGGTAGCCGTCGACCGTACGCCGTGCGAAGGGGACCGGTTGTCCACCCTCCGCGGCCGGCGCCTGCGCGACTGCCCGACTCGTCGTCTCCATGTGCCCGGACGCCTCCTCGCTCTCGTCGGGCCGGTGGGCCCGCCCCCCTCGGGTGGCGCTGCTGGTCCGTATGCGGCCACCCGTCAACTGGGCAGCATAGCCACCCCGCCGCGAGCAGCAGGGAAAGCGCCCGGCGCGTGGGCCGCACGAGCGCCCGGATCAGGCCGTACTCGCCCCGACCGGAGTATGAGACGCGTCACTCCCGCCCGGCGCACCGCCCCGGGCCGGGGCGGTGCTCAGGTGGCGTCCGCGTCGAAGGGCGGGCGGTCGTCCCGGTCCGGCGTCTCGGGCTTCTTCGTCATGTCGATCCGGCCGCCGGCGGAGCCGGACGACGAGGAGGACGAGGAGGACGTGTCGGAGTCACGGCCGTGGACGGCGTCGGTGACCTCGGCCATCTCCTTCTTCAGGTCGAAGCCGTTGCGGATCTCCTTGAGCCCCAGGTCCTCGTTGTCCAGCTGCTTGCGGATGAACGTCTTGGGGTTGAGGTCCTCGAACTCGAAGTCCTTGAACTCCGGGCCGAGTTCCTCCCGGATGTCGTTCTTGGCGCTCTCCGAGAACTCACGGATCTTCCGGATCGTGCGTGTCACGTCCTGAATGACCTTGGGGAGCTTGTCCGGACCGAAGACGAGCACGGCAAGGACGATGAGCGTCACCAGCTCGAGTGGTCCTATGTCATTGAACACCTGAAGCTCCTAGCGATGTCCTCGGTCCTCGGCCCTCGTGGTCGGTGCGGGTCCTGCCGTGGTCCGGGCCGGATCCACGGTACCCGGCGATCCCGTCCGACCGGTACTGTCCCGGGATCTCCGGGTGTGCGCGGTGGGAGCGCTTTCCCGATTGTTCGCCTCGCCGGCGCCCGGGGGGAGCCGCGGCGTCGGCTGCGTCCGTCCGGCACGTCGTCCCTCAGCCGCCGGACGATCCGAGGACCAGGGAGACGGTCCGTTCCCTGCCGTTCCGCTCCAGGGTGAGTTCCAGCCGGTCCCCGGGGCGGTGCGCCCGGGTCTTGACGATCAGCTCCTCCCCGGAGTGGACCCGCTGGCCGTCCACCTCGGTGATGACGTCTCCCGCCTTGATGCCGGCCTCGGCGCCGGGGCCGCCCTTGGCCACGGGCGGGCCTCCCTCGCCGCCCTCGGCGGCGACCCGGGCGCCGTCGCCCGAGTAGTCCATGTCAAGGGTGATGCCGATGACGGGGTGGGTCGCCCGGCCGGTGTTGATCAGCTCCTCGGCGACGCGCTTGCCCTGGTTGATCGGTATGGCGAAGCCCAGGCCTATCGAGCCGGACTGTCCGCTGTCCGGGCCGGAGCCGCTCTCCGCCGAGCGGATGGCCGAGTTGATGCCGATGACCCGGGCCCGGGCGTCGAGGAGGGGCCCGCCGGAGTTGCCCGGGTTGATGGGCGCGTCGGTCTGCAGCGCGTCGACGTAGGACACGTCGCTGCCGTCGCCCTTCTCGCCGCCGGCCGTGATGGGCCGCTGCTTGGCGCTGATGATGCCGGAGGTGACCGTGCCGGCCAGGTCGAAGGGCGCGCCGATGGCCACGACCGGGTCGCCGACGCGCACGTTGTCCGAGTTGCCGAGGGGCAGGGGGGTGAGGCCGCGCACGCCCTTCACCTTCACGACGGCGAGGTCGTAGCCGCTGTCCCGGCCGACGACCTCGGCCCGGGCCGTCTGGCCGCCGTCGAAGGTGACGGTGATGTCGCCGCCCGATCCGGCCGGCTGGACGACGTGGTTGTTGGTGAGGATGTGGCCGCGGGTGTCGAGCACGAAGCCGGTGCCGGTGCCCTGCTCGCCCGAGCCGCTCACGTGCAGGGTGACCACGCTGGGCAGGGCCCGGCCGGCGATCCCGGCGACACTCTCGGCGTCCCGGCCCGCGGGCTCCTTCCCCGCCTGCGGCAACTCGACGGCGCCGACGCCGCCGTTGCGTTCCAGGTACGTCCCCACGGCGCCGCCGATGCCCCCGGACACGAGCGCGATCACCAGACCGGCGGCGACGAGCGACTTCCGTCCCTTCCTGCGCCGCTGCGCGGTGCTGAGCACGGCGGCGCCGGTCTGCTGCAACGGCCCCTGACTTCCCCCGGGTACGGCCCAGGGGTCGTAGCGCTGCCAGGGGTCGGGGGCGGTATCGGGGGCGGTCTCGGGGGCCGCCGGCGCGGCGCCGCCTTCACCGTGGGCCGCATCCGGCGGCGGCGCAGCCGCGGGGCCACCCGGGGGCGGCGCCTGAGCCGGCACCGGAGCGGCGGCCGACGGGGCCTGGGCAGCAGCCTGGGTACTGGGCGGGGCCTGCGCGGGGTCCTGGGCGGTGGGCTCGGCCTGCGCCGGGAGCTGGGCAGTGGGCTGGGCCTGCGTGGGCAGCGGGGCGCCGGGGTGGGCGGGAGCCCCGGCCGGCGGCATCGGCGGCTCACCAGGCGCCACCGCTGCCGGCCCGCTCGGGGGCGTCATCGGCGGCGCGGCGTGGGTCGCCGGTACGGGAGCGCCCGGCGCGGCCGGGTGGACGGGGGCTGCCAGGGCCTGTCCCGCCGCCGTCGCGGGGTGCTGCACGGGCGGTGCGGGCGCCCAGGGGCCCGGTTCGCCGTAGGGCGGGGTGCTGTACGGGTCCGGGTCGTGCAGGGGCTGGGGACCGCTTCCGGCAGGGACGGACGGGGACGCTGGGACGGACGGGGACGGTGAGGGTACGGACGCCGCGGCCGGGGTGGAACCCCCGTGCAGGGTGTCGTCCTCGGCGGGGGCGCACGACCTGTCCGCCTCCCCGGCCTCCCCATCAGCCGAGGCACTGGTGTCAGCGACAGCAGGCACAGGAACCTCGGGGCTCCGCAACTCGTAGTCGCCGTCACCCCGGCCGGTCCGGTCCCCCGAGGCGACTCGGTCCGCCTGCGCCTCGGCTGCGTGACGCGCTGCCGGCCGGGCCAGTTCGAAGTCCCCGTCCGTGTCGGCGGGTGCCGGCCCGGCGGTGTCCGCCGGGCGGCCCGTGTCGTGCCGGTCCGTCGCCTGCTGCGGGGTGCTGTCCTCCGGCTCACCCGCGGGTTCCTGCGCCCGCGGCCTGCCCCACCACTTCCCCTTCGTGGGCTTCCCCTCGTCCATGCTCTCCCCACAGCCGCGGCACGGCCCGTCGCGGTGGCCGCGGTTCGTCGAATCGGCGCCCCGGCCACTGCCTCGGCCGCGGGCGGCAACCCCCGGATTCAATCAGGTTCCCCGGCCACCGCGCAGGGACCGGTCAGCGGGACGTGCGGGAGGAGGGCGCCGGGGAGGGGGCCGCGGTGGGATCCGTCAGGGGCACAGCGAGCAGGGGCGCCGTGAGCTCGGGGACCGCGGACCACGAGGTCAGAGCGGCCGGCGTGGCCGCCTCCAGGGGACGTATCAGCGGGGACACGACCGCCGCGCCTGCCATGACCGGGGCGGCCAATGCGTGCACGGCCTGCTGCGGGGCGGCGGACACCGGTACTCCGGGCAGCAGGGGCGCGGACACCTCGGTCGGGGCGACCGGGGCCTGGCCCAGCCCGTTCGGGGTGAGCAGGGGGACGGGGGTGCGGCGCCGCTGGGACTCGGGCGCCGCCGCGGCCGCTCCCGTGCCCGGCGTGCGCGTCGGCGTCACGTTGCTCCCCGAGCCGGAGCCGCTGCGGGCCTCGGTGTCGGTCGGGGTGACGGCGGCGACACCGCCCAGCGCGATCGCGGCCAGGGACACCGCCCCGGCGGCCACAAAGGCGAACCGCAGCCGCGAGGAGGACCGGTCCGTGTCGGGCCGTCCCACGTCGTGGATGCGGAAACCCCGGCTGCCCGAGGGGAGACCGCGCTGGTCGGACGGCAGGGCCGGCACGTGGTCGCGGGACGGGGCGTAGCCGAAGTCGAACCGGTCGCCGCGCCTGACCCCGAAGGCACCGGACGAGGCGAACCGCCCGGACACGTCGGGCAGCCCTCCCCGGCCCGGCGGCGTGGCATCACCGTCCGGGCCGCCGCCCGCGGGTAGTCCCTGCAGGCGGGCCAGGAAGCTCTCGGAGGGGGGCGGCGGGGCCGCCTCCGCGAACACGTTCTTCAGCCGGCGCTGGGCGTCCACCTCCGCCTTGCACTTCGGGCAGGTGGCCACGTGCGCCAGTACGCGCTCACGCGCGTCATGACCGAGCTCGCCGTCCACCAGGGCGGAGAGTCGGTCTCCCAGATGCTGCTCTGCGAGGTGTCCCTCGGAAGCCTTCGGTCGTGTTCCGCTCACGCGCTCGCGCCCCCTCCTCCCAGGGCGGGGACACGGGGCACGAAGGAGCGGCGCCCGGCGCGCGCCTCCGGCGAGCGGTGCGCGAGGGCCTTGCGCAGCTGGGAGCGGCCGCGGTGGATGCGCGAACGGACGGTGCCGAGCTTCACCCCGAGGGTCGCGGCGATCTCCTCGTACGACAGCCCCTCGATGTCGCACAGCACGACCGCGGCGCGGAACTCGGGGGCCAGGGTGTCGAGGGCCTGCTGGACGTCCGCGTCGAAGTGGGCGTCGTTGAACACCTGCTGGGGGGTGGGCTCCTTGCTGGGGAGCCGCTCGGCCGCGTCGTCGCCGAGCGCGTCGAACCGGATGCGCTGCTTGCGGCGGACCATGTCCAGGAACAGGTTCGTGGTGATGCGGTGCAGCCAGCCCTCGAAGGTGCCGGGCGTGTACGTCGACAGGGAACGGAAGACGCGGACGAAGACCTCCTGCGTGAGGTCCTCCGCGTCGTGCTGGTTGCCGGTCAGACGGTAGGCGAGCCGGTAGACCCGGCCGCTGTGCGTGCTGACGATCTCCTCCCAGGTGGGCGGAGTCCACGCCTGCCCGTCCGCGTCGCTGGTGAAGGTCGCGGTCTGGGTGAAGCCGGCGTGGCTCTGGTCGGCAACGGTGTCGTTCACAGATGTCGGCCTGCCCGCTGATCCGAGGAAGCGCCTGAGCACCCCTGCGCGATCGCCGGACGCAGCCGCACCTCCCCTGTCAGCTCTGGTGGTGTCCAGTGGAGCCCCTACCATAGCCACCTCGCCCGTTAGGACCGGATAAGCGGTTTTACGAGAAATTGATGTGGGCTGATACGCCTCGTACTGCTGCGTCGGGACTTGCTCGCCGTCCTGATCCACCGTCCGCCCCCCGTCACGGCCCACACCTGTCGCTCATCCCCTTAAACGACCGGTCCCATCTGCGGGTTCCCGCGCCCAACGGATACAGTCACGCCCAGGCATTCACGGGGACAGGAGAGGGTCATTACCGGCAACCGGCAGACGAGCTGGGCGTTCGCCGACGCCTATGTCGCCGAGGACGAAGCGCTGCTGTGGGCCCGGGACCGGGCCCGCGAGGCAGGGCTGCGCTCGGTGACGCCCGGCACGGGCGCCGCGCTGCGCTTGCTGGCCGCCTCCGTCGACGCGAAGGCCGTCGCGGAGATCGGGACCGGCTGCGGGGTCTCCGGGATCCACCTCCTGCACGGCATGCGGCCGGACGGCGTGCTGACGACCGTCGACCCGGAGCCGGAGCACCAGCAGTTCGCCCGGCAGGCCTTCCGTGCCTGCGGCTTCGCCAGCAACCGGGCGCGCTTCATCCCGGGCCGCGCCCTGGACGTCCTGCCCCGCCTCGCGGACGCCGGCTACGACCTGGTCTTCTGCGACGGCGACCGCCTCGAGGTCATGGACTACCTCGCTGAATCGTTGCGGCTTCTGCGCCCCGGCGGACTGGTCGTCTTCGAAGGCGCGTTCGCCAACGGGCGGACCGTGGACTCCGGCCCGCAGCCCACCGAGGTGCTGCGGCTGCGGGAGCTGCTGCGCTCCGTGCGCGAGAGCCAGGAGCTGGTGCCGTCGCTGCTGCCGGTGGGCGACGGCCTGCTGTGCGCGGTGAAGCGCTAGCGGACGCCCGGGCCGCCCTGCCCCACGGTGCCGGAGGGGAAAACAGCTGCCCCGGCACCTCATGTGATGCCGGGGCAGCTGAAAGGGTATGGTCGCTTGCGCGTCAGCCGACGACCTTCTTGAGGGCGTCGCCGAGGGCGTCGGCCTCGTCCGGGGTCAGCTCGACGACGAGCCGACCGCCGCCTTCGAGCGGAACGCGCATGACGATGCCCCGCCCCTCCTTGGTCACCTCGAGCGGGCCATCACCCGTCCGCGGCTTCATGGCCGCCATGCTCGTTCCCCTTCCTGAAACCCAGCTCATCGTCAAAGCCGACGGCCCTGAGAAGGGCACACGTGCGGCCCTTGTGGCAGGACACGCGACACCGGCATCGAACACATTGCTTCCCAGCCATTATCCCGCATCCCAGGACCCGATGACCAACATCGGTCGGCATCGCTTGGGCAACGCACGCGAGCAAAACCACTCAATTCGGCGGTGAGGCTGCGATACTCCGCCACCGCACGCACATCCGCCGAACAGATCCGGACGAGAATTCTTTGACGCAGGTCACACGGCGGGGCCGGTCTTCCCTCCGCGATCTCCGTCATGCTGTCCTGCAGACCCGGGACGTACCGGCCGGTACGGGCCCGATCCGCGACCCGGAGGGGATACGCCATGGCCGACACCGTGCTCTACGAGGTGAGCGACGGACTCGCGACGATCACGCTGAACCGCCCGGAGGCGATGAACGCGCTGAACGTGGCGGCCAAGGTCGCCCTGCGGGAGGCGGTCGAGTCCGCGGCGGGCGACGCCGCGGTGCGGGCGGTGCTGCTGACCGCCGCCGGTGACCGGGCGTTCTGCGTGGGCCAGGACCTCAAGGAGCACATCGGCCTGCTGGTGCGGGACCGGGAGACCGGCTCGGGGCAGACCATGAGCACGGTCCGGGAGCACTACAACCCCATCGTGCGGGCCCTGGCCGGGGCGCGGAAGCCGGTAGTCGCCGCGGTGAACGGGGTGGCGGCCGGGGCGGGCTTCGGCTTCGCGCTCGCGGCGGACTACCGGATCGTGGCGGACACGGCCTCGTTCAACACCTCGTTCGCCGGGGTCGCGCTGACCGCCGACTCGGGCATCTCCTGGACGCTGCCGCGGGTGGTCGGCCCCTCCCGCGCCACCGACCTGCTGCTCTTCCCGCGCAGCATCAGCGCGCAGGAGGCCTACGAGCTCGGGGTCGCCAACCGGCTGGTGCCGGCCGGGGAGCTGCGCGCGGAGGCCGAGAAGGTGGCGCGGGCGCTGGCCGAGGGGCCCACAGTGGCCTACGCGGCGCTGAAGGAGTCGGTGGCCCACGGGCTGACCCACTCCCTCGAGGAGACCCTGGAGAAGGAGGACGAGCTGCAGACCCGGGCGGGCTCCTCCGAGGACCACGCGATCGCCGTGCAGGCCTTCGTCGACAAGGAGAAGCCCAAGTACCTGGGCCGCTAGGCCCGACCGGGGGGCGGCGACGCCCCCTTTCCGGGCTGTCCCCCGCCCGGCTTCCCCGCCGGGCCGCCCTCTGCCGGGCTCCTTTACCGGGCTCTCCTCGCCACGCACGCCTCCAGGTGGTCGTCGACCAGCCCGCACGCCTGCATCAGCGCGTACGCCGTCGTCGGGCCGACGAAGCGCAGGCCCCGCTTCTTCAGCGTCTTGGACAGGGCGGTCGACTCGGGGGTGACCGGCGGGACGTCGGAGAGGGCCTTGGGGGCCGGGCGGGTGGCGGGGTCGGGGGCGTGGGACCAGATCAGCTCGTCCAGCTCGCCCGGGGACCACCCGGCCAGCACCCGGGCGTTGGCCATCGTCGCGTCGACCTTGGCGCGGTTGCGGATGATGCCGGCGTCGGCCAGCAGGCGTGCGCGGTCCTCGTCGGTGAAGGCGGCCACCGCGGAGATCTCGAAGTCGGCGAAGGCGGCGCGGAAGCCCGGGCGGCGGCGCAGGATGGTGATCCAGGACAGCCCGGACTGGAACGCCTCGAGGCTCAGCCGCTCGAAGAGCGCGTCGTCGCCGTGGACCGGGCGGCCCCACTCCTCGTCGTGGTAGGCCACGTACTCGGGGGCGGACAGGGCCCAGGGGCAGCGCAGCGCGCCGTCCGGGCCGGCGAGGGCGGCACCCGTGGTCACGTGCGGTCCTCCCGGCCGGGGGCGGGCTTGTCGAGGGGGACGTGGTGCTCGCCGGAGCCGTGCACCGGCCCGTGGGCGGCGGCCGAGCGGGCCCCGGCCAGGGCCGACTCCAGGTCGGCGATGCGGGCGTCGCGCTCGGCCAGTTCCGCGCCCAGACGGCTCAGGGCGTCGTCCACGTCGGCCATCCGGTAGCCGCGGGCGGCCAGCGGGAAGCGCAGGCCCTCCACGTCGGCGCGCTCGACCGGGCGGTCCGGGGGCAGCGGGTCGCGCAGCCGCTCGGGCGCGGCCTCGGGCAGCGGGCCGTTCTCGCCGCCGCCGACCACGGCGAGGGTCACGGCGGCGACCACGACGGCGAGCGCGACGACCAGGAACAGGAACATAACCATCGCGGGCCCCCACGGTCGCACGGAACTTGAGTCTTCTCGGACGGACGGTGTCAGGGTCCGATCGTGCCATGCGAGTGTGCCGGTTAGGGTCGCAGGCGGCGGAAGAGGGGCACCTACCAGGAAAGGTCACAGCGGATGCTCAGGCTGGGCAGGCGGGAATTCGGACCCCACGAGCCGGTGATCATGGCGATCGTCAACCGGACTCCGGACTCCTTCTACGACCGGGGCGCCACGTTCCGCGACGAGCCGGCCCTCGCCCGCGTGGAGCAGGCCGTGGCCGACGGCGCCGCGATCATCGACATCGGCGGGGTCAAGGCCGGGCCGGGCGAGGAGGTCACGGCCGAGGAGGAGGCCCGCCGCACGGTCGGGTTCGTGGCGGAGGTGCGCCGCCGGTTCCCGGACGTGATCATCAGCGTGGACACCTGGCGGGCCGAGGTCGGCCGAGCGGTGTGCGAGGCCGGCGCGGACGTGCTGAACGACGCGTGGGGCGGTGTCGACCCGGCCCTGGCGGAGGTCGCCGCCGAGTACGGGGCGGGTCTGGTGTGCACGCACGCCGGGGGCGCCGAGCCGCGCACCCGCCCGCACCGGGTCGAGTACGCCGATGTCATGGCCGACATCCTCGAGGTCACGGTCGGGCTGGCGGAGCGGGCGGTGGCGCTGGGCGTGCCGCGGGAGTCGGTCATGATCGACCCCGGCCACGACTTCGGCAAGAACACGCGGCACAGCCTGGAGGCGACGCGGCGACTGGACGAGATGGTCGCCACGGGATGGCCGGTGCTGGTGTCGCTGTCGAACAAGGACTTCGTCGGGGAGACGCTGGACCGGCCCGTGAAGGAGCGGGTGGTGGGGACGCTGGCGACCACGGCCGTCTCCGCGTGGCTGGGCGCGCAGGTGTACCGGGTGCACGAGGTGGCGGAGACGCGGCAGGTGCTGGAGATGGTGGCGGCGATCGCGGGGCACCGGGTCCCCGCCGTCGCGCGGCGCGGGCTGGCCTAGGGCCACCAGGGGGTTTCCGCCCCCGGTGCTCCCGGCTCCGCCCACGCGACGGCCCGGCGGGGTCCGCCAGGAGCCCGGACGCGACGAGCCCTCTACCTGCCCGCTTCCTTCGACACCAGGGCCACCGCCTCGTCCACGTCGTCCGTCACGTGGAACAGCAGCAGGTCCTTGTCCGCCGCCTTGCCCTGGGCGATCACCGTGTCGCGCAGCCACTCCACCAGGCCGCCCCAGTAGTCCGTGCCGAAGAGCACGATGGGGAACCGGGTGACCTTCTGCGTCTGCACCAGGGTGAGGGCCTCGAAGAGCTCGTCGAGGGTGCCGAGGCCGCCGGGCAGGACCACGAAGCCCTGCGCGTACTTGACGAACATCATCTTCCGGACGAAGAAGTAGCGGAAGTTGAGCCCGATGTCGACGTACGGGTTGAGCCCCTGCTCGAACGGCAGCTCGATGCCGAGGCCGACCGAGACGCCCTTGGCCTCGCAGGCGCCCTTGTTCGCGGCCTCCATGGCGCCCGGCCCGCCGCCGGTGATGACCGCGAAACCGGCCTCCACCAGGCCCCGGCCCAGCTGGACGCCGGCCTCGTACTCCGGGGAGTCCGCCGGGGTGCGGGCGGAGCCGAACACGCTGATGGCGGGCGGCAGTTCGGCCAGCGTGCCGAAGCCCTCGATGAACTCCGACTGGATGCGCAGCACCCGCCAGGGGTCGGTGTGCACCCAGTCGGAGGGGGCGCGCTCGTCGAGCAGCCGCTGGTCCGTCGTCGCCGGCTGCACCTGGTCCCGCCTGCGGAGGACCGGGCCCAGGCGCTGTTCCTCCGGCGGCTGCTTCTTCCCCTCGGGGTTGCCGGTCGCCATGTGCGCTCCCTCCGTCGTGCCTGTCTTTCCACCTCAGCGTAGATCTACGCGGGTTACGAACGAGGGACGTGAGCATGTCCGCGATACAGCGGCGTAAACCCGCCGGGGTGACCGCCGGGTCAGGTGGTGAGCCAGTTCCGCAGGCACTCCTCGCCCGCCAGGATCTTGGCGACCTCCACGCGCTCGTCCCGCTTGTGCGCCAGGAGGGGGTTGCCGGGGCCGTAGTTGACCGCGGGGACGCCCAGGGCGGAGAAGCGGGAGACGTCGGTCCAGCCGTACTTCGGCATCGGGGTGCCGCCGACCGCCTCGATGAACGCCTTGGCCGCCGGGTGGGAGAGTCCGGGCATCGCGGCCGGGCTGTGGTCGACGACGTCGAACCCGCTCAGCGCGCAGTCCGCGAAGACCTCCCGGACGTGGGCGACGGCCTCCTCGGGCGTGCGGTCGGGCGCGTAGCGGAAGTTGACGGTGACGACGCACTCGTCGGGGATGACGTTGCCGGCCACTCCCCCGCCGATGCCGACCGCGTTCAGCCCCTCGCGGTATTCGAGGCCGTCGACGACCGGCCGGCGCGGCTCGTAGGCGGCGAGGCGGGCGAGGATCGGGGCGGCGGCGTGGACGGCGTTGGAGCCCATCCAGCCGCGTGCCGAGTGGGCGCGCTCGCCCGCGGTCCTCAGCTCGACCCGGAGGGTGCCCTGGCAGCCGCCCTCGACCTGCCCGTCGGACGGCTCCAGCAGGACGGCGAAGTCGCCCGCCAGCCAGTCGGGGTGCGCCTCGGCGACGTGCTTGAGGCCGTTGAGCTCGGCGGCGACCTCCTCGTTGTCGTAGAAGACGAAGGTCAGGTCGCGGTTGGGGGCCGGGACGGTGGCCGCGATGCGCAGCTGGACCGCCACACCGGACTTCATGTCGCAGGTGCCGCAGCCCCACAGGACGCCGTCCTCGTCGAGCCGGGAGGGGACGTTGTCCGCGATCGGGACGGTGTCGATGTGCCCGGCCAGGACGACCCGCTCGGCGCGGCCCAGGTCCGTCCTGGCCACGACGTTGTTGCCGTACCGGTCGACCGTCAGGTGGGGCAGCGCGCGCAGGGCGGCCTCGACGGCGTCCGCGAGGGGCTTCTCGGTGCCGCTCTCGGAGCGGAAGTCGACGAGCCGGGCGGTGAGCTCCGCGGCGTCCAGCGTGAGGTCAAGCGAGGTGTCGGCCATGCCGTCGACCCTAACGCGCCAGGTCGTGCGGCCGCTGTCCGCACCGGGCTCCTGTCACTTCGTACTCTCCAGTACCTTGTACCGCGTGCCAGAGCAGTCTTCTCCCAAGCGCCGTGGCCGCCTGTTCCGATGCGGGTCCGCCTTCCTGGCCCTGCTCGCGGTCGCCGGTTACCTCGTCGTGCAGTACGTCACCGGGGGATCGGGCGGACCGGGCTGCAAGGTCGTCTCGGGCAAGGGCGACGGGGCGTCCTACGCGTTCACGCCCGAGCAGGCGGTCAACGCGGCGACGATCACCGCCGTGGGCACCGCGCGGGGCCTGCCGGAGCGGGCCGTGACCATCGCGCTGGCGACCGCCCTGCAGGAGTCGGCCCTGCGCAACATCGACTACGGCGACCGCGACTCCCTCGGCCTGTTCCAGCAGCGGCCCTCGCAGGGCTGGGGCACACCGCGGGAGATCATGGACCCGACCTACTCGGCGGGCGAGTTCTACGACCACCTGGTCAAGGTGCCGGGCTACACGCGGCTGCCGCTGACCGTCGCCGCGCAGCGGGTGCAGCGCAGCGGCTTCCCGCAGGCCTACGCCAAGCACGAGCCGGACGCCGCGCTGCTGGCCGCGGCGCTGACCGGGCAGTCCGCGGCCACGCTGACCTGCGAGGGCCGCCCGGGCGCGACCCGCGCCTCGGGTGCGGACGGGGTGCGGGCCGCCCTGGTCCGGGACTTCGGCCGGGACGTGCTGGCCCCGGCCGCCGCGCAGGTGGACGCCTCCCCCTCGGCCGCCTCGACGCCCTCGCCGGGCACCCCGGCGGCGACCGCGCCCTCCCCCGGCGCCTCGGCCGCGCCGGAGCCCGACGGCAGCGCCTCGGCCGCGCCTACGCCCTCCCCGGGCACCTCCTCCGGGGGCGGCGGCCGCACCGTCACCCTGCCGGTGCCCCCGGGTGCCCCCTCCGCCGGGCGGGGCCCGGACCAGCGGGGCTGGCAGCTGGCGCACTGGGCGGTGGCCAACGCCTCCCAGTTGCACATCGCCCGGGTCGCCTACGCGGGCCGGGAGTGGGTCGCGGGGAACACGGCCAGCGAGTGGCGCGAGGCCCGCACACAGGGGGCGGCGGGCGCGCAACGCGGCGCCGAGGCGGTCCGCATCGTCACGATGCGCTGACTCGGGCAGAGGTGCGGGGCCTCACTCCGGAGAGTTGCCCGGACGGTGCCGCGGGGCCCGGGTGCGCAGGTTTTCGCAGGCTCACCCCACGTACCTCGAAAACCCTTGGGAACAAAGGGCGGGAAGGATTCCTCGCACCTTTCCGCGAGGGCCCCTTTGACCGTTTTTATCCGCAGCCGATAATGCGACGCATTACCAACTCTTTACGTCGGGTCGCCGCAACCTTCGCGGGCTTCGAGCGGTAGTCACTGCGTCCGAGCCGGGGCGATCAACAGCCCGTCGATCAACTCCCGGACCAGGTCAAGCAGTTCACGATCCTCACTGTTTTCACCCGTCGAAGGAGCACCATGTCCCTCCCCCTGACCCGCCGGATCGCCCGTGCCGCGCTGCTCGTCGCTGCGGGAGCGGCTGCCGGGGTCGGTGCGGCCGGCTCCGCCAGCGCGGCCCCTGAGCTGCCCGCCACCCCGAACCTCGGTGGCCTGACCGCCCTGGACGGGGCGAACGTCGCCGGCACCGTCGACGGTGCGGCGCAGAACGTCACCGAGTCCGCGGGCGAGACCGGCGGCAAGACCGTCGAGAAGGCGGTGCCGGCCGCGGGCAAGACCGGCGGCAAGGCGGTCAAGAAGACCACGCCCGTCGCGCAGCAGGCGGCCGGTGACGCGGCCGGCACGGCCGGGCAGCTCGTCGGCGACACCGCCGGTTCGGCCCAGGGCGGCCTGCCCACCGACGCGCTGACCAAGGGCGGCGTGCCCTCGGCCGACTCGCTGCCGGTGAAGAGCCTGCCGCTCGGCTGACGCGCCGGGCGGTCCGACGGCGAAGGGGTCCGGGGAGAGCTCCCCGGACCCCTTCGCCGTGTCCGCGTGTTCCCGTACGGGGTCACAGCCGCCGTACGGCCGCCGCCACCCTCTCGTCCGTGGCCGTGAACGCCACACGGACGAACTGCGCGCCCGCGGGGCCGTAGAAGTCACCCGGGGCCACCAGGATCCCGAGGTCCGCGAGGTGGGCGACGGTGTCCCAGCAGGACTCGCCGCGCGTCGCCCACAGGTACAGGCTCGCCTCGCTGTGCTCGATGCGGAAGCCGTGGCCGAGCAGCGCCTCGCGCAGCAGGGCGCGGCGGGCGGCGTAGCGCTCGCGCTGGACGCGGACGTGCTCGTCGTCGCCGAGGGCCGCGACGACCGCCGCCTGGGTGGGCGCGGACGTCATCATGCCGCCGTGCTTGCGGATCTCCAGCAGCGGGCCGAGGACCGCCGGGTCGCCCGCCAGGAAGGCGGCGCGGTAGCCGGCCAGGTTCGAGCGCTTGGACAGGGAGTGCACGGCGACGATGCCGTCGTACGAGCCGCCGTTGACGTCCGGGTGCAGGACGGAGACCGGGTCGGCCTCCCAGCCCAGCTCCAGGTAGCACTCGTCGGAGACCAGCAGGACACCGTGCTCGCGCGCCCAGGCGACGGTCCGGGTCAGCTCCTGCTTCGACAGCACCTTGCCCGTCGGGTTCGACGGGGAGTTGAGCCACAGGAGCTTCAGGCCCTCGGGGTCCAGCGCGGTGGGGTCGTCGTAGGCCTCGTACGCGGCGCGGGCCAGCCGGGCTCCGACCTCGTAGGTCGGGTAGGCCAGCCGCGGGAAGGCCACGCGGTCGCCGGGGCCGAGGCCGAGCTGGGTCGGGAGCCAGGCGACGAGTTCCTTGGAGCCGACGATCGGCAGCACGTGGCGGTGGGTGACCTCCCGGGCGCCGAGGCGGCGCTCGGCCCAGCCGGTGATCGCGTCGCGCAGCTCGGGCGTGCCCCAGACGGTCGGGTAGCCCGGCGAGTCCGCCGCGGCCACCAGGGCCTTCTGGATCAGCTCGGGGACCGGGTCGACCGGGGTGCCGACGGACAGGTCCACGATGCCGTCCGGGTGGGCGGCGGCCGTGGCCTTGTAGGGCGTCAGCTTGTCCCAGGGGAAGACGGGAAGGCGGTCGGAGACTGCGGACACGGGTTCTGGCTCACTTTCTGGCCGTACGAGCCGGGTGACGGCGAACGCCTCGGCCCCGTACGGCGATCAACGGGTGATCGGGCCGTACGGGACCGAGGCGGCGCTGGCGCGGACCGCCCTTACTGGTTCTGCGGCGGCAGCGCGGCGACGAACGGGTGGTCCCGCTCGATCAGTCCCAGCTTGCTGGCTCCGCCGGGCGAGCCGAGGTCGTCGAAGAACTCGACGTTCGCCTTGTAGTAGTCCTTCCACTCCTCGGGAGTGTCGTCCTCGTAGAAGATGGCCTCCACCGGGCACACCGGCTCGCAGGCCCCACAGTCGACGCATTCGTCCGGGTGGATGTACAAGGACCGCTGGCCCTCGTAGATGCAGTCGACCGGGCACTCCTCGATGCACGCCTTGTCCTTGACGTCGACACAAGGCTGCGCGATGACGTAGGTCACGCTGTCGTTCCTCCTCGATAGGGCGCTGGCGGGCCTCCTCAGGCTCCGCCGCCTGGCGCGCGGGAGCGCGGCGTCGTCGATGCCCGCCCCTAGTATCTCCGTTCCTGGGCATGATCCGAACAGGAGGGGTGAACTGACCTGTGGAAATCTCTGCCGCCGGGCGACTCGAGGTCCGTATCACGCCTGCTGACGTGGGCAAACGGGTCTCCGTGCGGAGCTTGATCGAACATCCGGTTCCGGTGGAGAAGTTCACCGACACGGTCGGTGTTCTCACATCATGGGACAACGGTGTGCTGCTGATCACACGCAGGGGTGGCGAGCGTGTCCGCATCGCGGAGTCCGCGCTGGTCGCGGGCAAGGTCGTGCCCGCTGCCCCGGCGCGTCGCCGCGGGCCCTCGGCCTCCTACGAGGAACTGGCCCGGGTCGCCGCCCGGGCCTGGCCGCCCGTGGAGAGCGAGCGGCTCGGGGACTGGGAGCTGCGCGCCGCGTCCGGGTTCACGCGCCGCGCCAACTCCGTGCTGCCGCTGGGCGAGCCGGACCTGCCGCTCGACGAGGCCCTCGACGCCGTACGGCGCTGGTACGGCGCGCGCGGCCTGCCCGCCTACGTGCAGACCGCGACCGGCGCGGAGGGCACCCAGGAGCTGCTCGGCGCCGCGCTGGAGGAGCGGGGCTGGGTGCGGGAGGTGACCGCCGAGCTGTGGGTGGGGCCGCTGGCGCCGGTCGCCGACGTCGCCGGCCCGGAGGAGCCGCCGGAGGTCGTCCTGTCGCGTGAGGCGGGCGAGGACTGGCTGGCCCGCTACCGGCGCAAGGGCGTCGGCGAGGCGGCGCTGCGGGTGCTGCACGGCGGCCCGTCCGTGTGGTTCGCGACCGTGCCCGGGCCGTCGGGGCCGGCCGCCATCGGCCGGTGCGTGGTGGACGGGCGGTGGGCCGGGTTCGCCGCCGTGGAGGTCGATCCGGCGCTGCGCCGCCGGGGCCTCGGCACGGCCGTGATGGCCGCGCTGGCCCGGCGGGCGCTGGACGAGGGCGCGTCGGCCGCCTGGCTCCAGGTCGAGACCGACAACGCGGCGGCGCGCGCGCTGTACGCCGGGACGGGGTTCACCGCGCACCATGCCTACCACCACTACCGGGAGCCGGACAGCACCGGCGGCCCGGCCGGTGACGAAACGTCGTGAGAGGGCCCGAGCCAGCCATGCGTCCCCCCTTCCCCCCACCCCCGGAACGCTCCGCCGAGCTGCGGCGGCGGTTCGCCGAGGAGGCCCGGTCCGCACGCCCCGACCTGTCCACGCTGTGCCTGCTGGTGGGCGCGGAGGCGGACGGCGACCTCGACGAGGCGGGCCTGGACGCCGCCCAGGTCGAGCTCGACCGGCTCGCCGGGCTGCTGCCCTACCGGCCCGGCGGACCGCACGCCTGGGCCGTCGCGCTGCGCGACCTGCTCGGTGAGCGGCTCGGCTTCCACGGCACCCCGGCCGACTACCGGCGGCTGGAGTCCTCGCTGCTGCACGCGGTGCTCACCCGGCGCCGGGGGCTGCCGATCCTGCTGTCCGTGGTGTGGATCGAGGTGGCCCGGCGCGCCGGGGCGCCCGTGTACGGGGTGGCCCTGCCGGGGCACTTCGTGGTGGGTTTCGGGCCCGACGAGGGCCAGGTGCTCGCCGACCCCTTCGACGGGGGGCGGGTGCTGAGCGGGCCGGACGCGGAGCTGCTGGTGGCCGGGGCGACGGGGACGGGCCTGGAGCCGGCGATGCTGCGGCCCGCGGATCCGCTGGACGTGGTGCTGCGGATCCTGAACAACGTGCGGGCGTGGGCGGCGGCCCGCCCGGAGCGGTCGGACGTGGCGCTGTGGGCGGTCGAGCTGTCGCTGCTGCTGCCGTCGCACCCGGCGCGGCTGCGGTACGAGCGGGCTCAGCTGCTCGTGCGGCGGGGCGAGTTCGTGGCCGGGGCGGCGGAGCTGGAGGCGTATGCGGAGGTCGTCTCGGCGGTGGACGAGGGGGCCGCGGAGCGGGTGCGGGGCGAGGCTTTCGCGGCCAGGGCGATGCTGAACTGAGCCGTCTCGCCGGGGCGCTGCGGCCACCGCCCCTGTGCCGTTGCCGTACGGCCGCTGCGGCCGCTGCGGCCGCGGGAACGGCAGCCCGGGCGGTGCCGGGCGTCCGCTGGGCGCAGGACGGACGCGAGCCCCCGCCCTCGGGGGGGCGGGGGCTCGCGTCGCGGCGGGCGGCGGGATCAGTTGGGCGTGGTGTCGATGACTCCGACGCGCTCCGCGGGCGTCTTGCCGCGCAGGGCGTCGCGCAGGGCCGCGACGACGTCCTGCGGTATGACGTCCCGCTTGCCGCTCGCGCCCTCGACCTGCACGCCGTCGAAGGTCTGCCCGTAGGCCTCCTGCAGCGCCTTGAGGTTGTAGGTGTCCACGAGCTTGCCGTCGACGGCCTTGAAGCTGAGGATCTTCGGCAGGGAGACCGGGCCGAAGTCGATGCTGTGGGCCGCGTCGGTGCGGACGGTGACCAGGTCGGACATCGCGGGCTGCGCGATCTCCTTCAGCACCCGGTCGACCTCGGCGTCGGACACGGTCGGCTGCCGGGTGGTGGTCGGCAGGGTGACGGTGCCCGCCGCGCCGGTCTCCACCTGGGCGCGGTACGCCCGCTCCACCGCCGCCGTCGACTTGTCGAGGTCGACGCCCTTGCCGGGCTTGCCGTAGACGGGGACGGCCTTGCCGCCCTTGAACGTGATCGTGCCGTCGGTCGAGCTGCCCGTGGCGCCCGCCGCGTCCTGGAGGGAGGCGTGCAGCTTCTCCTCGTCGACCGGCATGACCGGGGTGACGACGCGGTGGTTGCCGAAGAGGGAGCCGATCACGGAGACCGGGTTGTAGTCGCTCTTCGCCGCCGCGTCGACCGTGGCGTCCATGTCGAACTGGAGGCCCGCGTTGTCCGGGTCGAGGGAGACGGCCTTGCCGTCCACCGACAGCTTCAGCGGCTTGCCCGCCTGCTCCTCGAAGGCCGCGTCGAGCTTCTTCACGGCCCCGTCCCGTGTCGTGCCGCCGATGTCGACGCCGAGCACGGTGGTGCCCTTGGGCACGTCGGTGCGGTTCATCAGCAGGCCGGCGCCGTAGAGGCCGCCGCAGGCCACGACCAGGCCGGCAGCGAGCAGGACGAGCTTGTTGCGGCCCTTCTTCTTCGGCGCCTTCGACGAGTTCGCCGGGGGCGGCGAGGCCGGTCCGGGCTTCGGGGCCGTGTGCGGCGCCGGTCCGTCGCCGGGCGTGCCCGGGCCGAACGGCGAGCCGGTGCCGGGGGTCACGACGGGGATGCCGCTGGTGACGGTGTGTCCGGAGACGTTGTCGTGCCGGGGCGGGTAGCCCTGGCCGTCCGTCGGTCCGGGGGTCTGCTTCTGCGGGGTGAGGACGGCGGTGTCGTCGCTCAGCCCCGCGCCGGGGCCTGCCGCGCCGGGACCGCCGGCGGCCGAGGGGCCGGTGGGTGCGCCGGGGCCGCCGCCTGTGGCCCGCGGGCCCGCGGCGCCCGGGCGGCCCGTGTCGCGGAAGGCGCCGGGGGCACCCGGGCCGCCGGGGGCACCGGGACGGCCGGGGTCGCTGAAGTTCTCGGGCCCGCCGGGCCTGCCGGGCCCGCCGAAGGCCGGACCGCCGGGACCGCCCGGGCCGCCGGGCGCGTTGTAGGCACCGGTGCCGTTCGGCGCGTCGCTGAACCCGCCGGGCACGCCGGAGCCGCCGGGAAGGTTGTAGGAGCCGGTGTCCTCCGGACTGCCCGGCCCCGCGAAGCCGCCCTGCGCGCCGAACGCGTCGGAGCCCTGGGGAAGGCTGTACGAGCCGGTGTCCTCCGGACTGCCCTGCCCCGTGAAGCCGCCCTCCGCGCCGAACGCGTCGGAGCCCTGGGGAAGGCTGTAGGAACCGGTGTCCTCCGGGTTGGCCTGGCCGCCGAAGCCGGACGCGGCCGGGGGGACCAGCGGGCCGTCCCCGGTGACCGGGCCGCCCGTGGGTCCGGCCGGCCCGTCGAAGCCGCCCGGCGTGCCCGGGCCGCCGCTGCCGTTGTCCGAGAAGTACGGCAGCTCGTCGCGGCGGGCGTCGCCGCCGCCCGGGGCCGGACGCGGGCCGTTGCCCAGCGGGCCCGCCGCCAGTGCCTCGGTGACGTCGAAGGAGCCCGTGCCGCCGCCGTGCCCGGGGGCGACCGGACCGCCGGTCGCCCCGCCGGGGAGGCCGGAGCCGTTCGTGCCGCCGGACCGGGAGCCGCCCGGCGCGCTCATGGAGCCGACCACGCCACCGGGCCGTCCGGCACCCGGCCGGGTCCCGCCCGGCGCGCCGGCGCCGCCGCCCTGCGTCCCGGCGCCGGAAGCGCCAGAACCCGGGCCTCCCGCGCCGGGACCGCCCGCGGCCGGTCCCGAACCGCCCGGCGCCGCGGTCCCGTTCGCCGGGCCGCCGCCCGGACCGGCCTTGCCGGAGCCGGACTTGCGTGGCGCGAACCAGTCGCTGGTCGGCTTGTCGTCGGCAGGCTGGGCGGGCTCGGCGGCGGACGGCTCGGCCGTGCCCGCGCCCTGCGAGGGGTCCGCAGCGGGGGACTTGGGCGCCTCGGCACCCTGGTCCGTGTCGGCGGTGTCCGCCTCGGTGACGGGCTTGCGCATCACCACGGGCGGGATCGGCCGCGACCCGGGGATGTTGATCCGGATCCGGGTCGTCAGCGTGGTCTCGGTCTTGCGTTCCTCCGGCCGCGTGGCCGAACGGCCCGCGTCCGTACCGTCGTCGGAGACCACCGGGGTCCCGTACGGCGGCGTACCCGACGGGTAGGCGGCTCCGCCGCGCCCGTTGGGCCCGGAGGACGAGGTGTCAGTTTCACGACTCAAGGCAGGTTCTCCCGGTTGGCTCCGCCGCCCGACACGACCTCACGCGGGCAGCTCGGCGGCGCGCACCACCATACTGGCCACTTCTCGCCCGTATCCCGGCACCGCTGGGGAAAGTCACACCGGACCCCCACGGGCACGGTCAGGCGAAGTGGTACGTCACTTGGCAAGTCGGGCGGGGCCGCCGTCCGGTTGCCGTCCGGGGGTGAGGGTGGCGCAGATCACAGCCACCAGGATGCCCCCGAGGAGGAAGAGATAGGAGCCGCTTCCCGCGGCGAACAGGAAGTCGCCCTCGGGACGGCTGGCGGTGAGCAGGATGACGGCGAGCATCCAGCCCGCGGCGGCCGCCACGCCCCCCGCCCGGGCCCGCAGGAGGCGTCCGGCGCCGAGCACGGCCCCGGCCTCACCGGCGAGGGCGAGCAGCAGCCCGCCCGGGAACCAGCCGGGCTGCACCAGGGCCCCGGCCGCGCCGACCAGGGCGCCGAGCACGAAGAGCCCCGCGTACGCGCCCAGGCGCCCGGCGGAGGGCGGCCGCATCGGCTGGGCGAGCAGGGGGGTCGTCCGGTCGTTCACGCGACCCCCTCGACGCCGGCGAACAGGTCCGTCTCCCGCTCACCGGGGTCCGCACCGCGCTCACCGCGCACCAGCTCGTAGTACTCGGTGGTGAGGATCGGCTGGGCGAGCTCGTTGGACAGCACGAAGTACGGCCCGTCCACGGTGATCTGGGTCGCGTGGGCGCGCATCGCGGCGGCCTTGGCGGCGGCGTACGCGGTGCCGTCGAGCTCGGTGGTGACACGCTCCTCGGGCACCACGCCCGGCACGTCGCCGACCTCGGCGGTCTTGGTGAAGGGTGTGCCCGGCAGGTCCTCGCGCAGCCGCGCGAAGGCGTCCTCGACGACGGGCCGGGGGACCCGGTTCCAGTAGATCTTGGGGATCGCCCAGCCCGACCCGGCGGCGAGCTCCGCCGCGCGCATGGCGACGCGGTGGGCCTGGATGTGGTCGGGGTGGCCGTAGCCGCCCTCGTCGTCGTAGGTGACCAGGACCTGGGGGCGCACCTCGTGGATGACCTCCACGAGGTGGGCTGCGGCCTCGTCGACGTCGGCCTGCCAGAAGCAGGCGGGGTCGTCGTTGTCGGGCAGGCCCATCATCCCGGAGTCGCTGTAGCGGCCGGCGCCGCCGAGCAGGCGGACGTCCCGGACGCCGAGTGCGCCCATCGCCTCGGTGAGTTCGCGGCGCCGGTGCCCGCCGAGGGCGGCCCCGCTCAGGTGCGCGAGCCCGGGCGGGATGACCTCGCCGCGTTCGCCGAGGGTGCACGTCACCAGGGTGACGTGGGCACCCTCGGCCGCGTACCGGGCCATGGTCGCGCCGTTGTTGATCGACTCGTCGTCCGGGTGCGCGTGCACCAGCAGCAGACGACGGCCGGGCAGATCCGTCATGGGCCCAGCCTACGAGGTCGCGCGAAGCTCAGAACTTGATGCTGCCGATCATCCCCGCGATGTTGTTCGTCAGCTCGTTGATCGTGGGAGCGACGGTCGAGGAGGCCAGGTAGAAGCCGAGGAGGATGCACACGATCGCGTGTCCCCCCTTCAGCCCCGACTTCTTGATCAGCAGGAAGACGATGATCGCCAGCAGCACCACCGCCGAAATCGAGAGTGCCACGGCGGCTCACCTCCAAAGATCCACGAGGGCGCGGGGGGTCGGACTGGGGGCAGTAAATCCGTACAGCAGCCAGCAGGTTGATACCCACTATGCGACATTGATCATAACTATCCCCGCGTGCGCATCGATCGGCGCACGGCCGCACAAGGGGGCGCATGGCCAATATGGTCAGGGCATGACGACCGAGCCTGACTCCTTCCCCCGCCGGCACGCCCGCACCCAGCGATTCACGCTCGGCGCGCCGCGTTCGTTCACCGTGGCGCCCGACGGTTCGCGTGTCGTGTTCCTGCGCTCGCGTTCCGGTACGGACCGGGCGAACGCGCTGTGGGTCCTCGACCCGGAGGGGGGCGGGGAGCGCGTCGCCGCCGACCCGCGCGCCCTGCTCGGCGGGGGCGCGGAGGACCTGTCGCCCGAGGAACGGGCCCGCCGCGAACGCAGCCGGGAGGGCGGCGCCGGCATCGTCGCCTACGCCACCGACGCGGCGGTGGAGCTGGCCTCTTTCGCCTTGTCAGGGCGGCTTTTCACGGCCGAGCTGCGGGCCGGGACGGCCCGTGAGCTGCCCGTGCCGGGGCCGGTGATCGACCCGCGTCCGTCGCCCGACGGGCGGTTCGTCGCGTACACCGCGCGCGGTGCCCTGCGGGTGGTGGAGGCGGAGGGCGCGGGCGACCGGGCGCTCGCCGAGCCGGAGGCGGAGAACGTCGGGTACGGGCTGGCCGAGTTCGTCGCGGCCGAGGAGATGAGTCGTTCGCGGGGCTTCTGGTGGGCTCCGGAGTCGGACCGGCTGCTGGTGGCGCGCGTGGACGACACGCCGGTGCAGCGGTGGTGGATCGCCGACCCGGCGCACCCGCAGCGGGAGCCGCAGCGGGTGGCGTACCCGGCGGCGGGCACCGCGAACGCGGAGGTGCGGCTGTTCGTCGTGGGCCTGGACGGGACGCGCACCGAGGTGCTGTGGGACCGGGCGCGCTACCCGTATCTGGCGCGTGTCCACTGGTCAGCGGCGGGTGCGCCGCTGCTGCTCGTCCAGGCGCGCGATCAGCGCGGCCAGGTGTTCCTGGCGGTGGACCCGGACACGGGCGCGACGCGGATGGTGCACGCCGAGGAAGATCCAACATGGCTGGAACTTTTCCCCGGTGTGCCGTGCTGGAGCCCCTCCGGGCAGCTGGTGCGGGTCGCGGACGAGGGGGGCGCGCGGGTGCTGGCGGTCGGGGAGCGGCCGCTGACCGGGGCGCAGCTGCACGTGCGGGCCGTGCTGGACGTCTCCGACGCGGACGTGCTGGTCTCGGCGTCGGCCGGGGCGGACGCCGCCGACGCGGAGACGGGCCAGGTGCACGTGTACCGGGTGAACGAACTGGGCGTGGAGCGGCTCTCGCAGGAGCCGGGCGTGCACACGGCGGTGCGGTCCGGGGACGTCACCGTCCTGGTGTCGGCGGTGCTGGACCGGCCAGGTTCCCGGGCTCAGGTCC
Source organism: Streptomyces sp. NPDC003456 (assembly GCF_042878735.1). Classification (NCBI taxonomy): domain Bacteria; kingdom Bacillati; phylum Actinomycetota; class Actinomycetes; order Kitasatosporales; family Streptomycetaceae; genus Streptomyces; species Streptomyces sp. NPDC003456. The sequence goes on along the minus strand of NZ_JBIAOK010000004.1, from coordinate 478,826 downwards.
TGCGCGACGGAAAACCGACCCTGACTGTCCCCTCGTACACAGAAGCCCCCGGTTTGTCCCCCCGCGTGACACTCACCGAGGGGGGCGCACGCCGCGTCCCGTGCGCCGTGCTTATGCCTCGGGACTACGACGGTGACACCCCCCTGCCGGTGCTCATGGACCCCTACGGCGGCCCGCACGGCCAGCGGGTGGTCGCCGCGCACAACGCGCACCTCACCTCGCAGTGGTTCGCGGACCAGGGCTTCGCGGTCGTGGTCGCCGACGGCCGGGGCACCCCGGGCCGCTCCCCCGCCTGGGAGAAGGCGATCCACCACGACTTCACGCTGTCCCTGGACGACCAGGTCGAGGCGCTGCACGACCTCGCCGGGCGGTTCCCGCTGGACCTGTCCCGGGTCGCGATCCGCGGCTGGTCCTACGGCGGCTGGCTGGCCGGCCTGGCGGTCCTGCGCCGCCCGGACGTCTTCCACGCGGGCATCGCGGGCGCGCCGGTGACGGACTGGTCCCTCTACGACACCCACTACACCGAGCGGTACCTCGGGACCCCCGCGGACCACCCGGAGGCGTACGCACGCAGCTCCCTGGTCACCGCCGGCGGGCTGTCCGCACCGGCCGGGCCGCACCGGCCGCTGATGATCGTCCACGGCCTGGCCGACGACAACGTCGTGGTCGCCCACGCGCTGCGCCTGTCCTCGGCCCTGCTGTCGGCCGGCCGGCCGCACGAGGTCCTGCCGCTGTCGGGCGTCACGCACATGACCCCGCAGGAGCAGGTCGCCGAGAACCTGCTGCTCCTCCAGGTCGACTTCCTCCAGCGCGCCCTGGGGCTCACCGCCCGCTGACGGCACGGCAACGGGCCGGGGCGACATGGCGCGCCCCGGCCCGTCCCACGGCACCCGCACGGCCGTACGTCATCCACCCTGACGCGTCCGTATATCGGACCAGGGTCGGCGAAGTTGCCTGTGTGTTAACGGTGTTGGGGGTCGTCCGAGCCGGTCTCGGGCACGGCCGCGACGAGTTCCGCCTCGAAGCCGTCGCCGTCCACGAGGTAGGCCGCGTAGTGCCCCGGGCCGCCGGCGTGGGGGTAGCGGTCGGGGAAGAGGGGCGTCCAGCCGTGGTCCGGTGCCTCGGCGGCCAGCGCGTCCACGCGCGCGGCGGGGCCGGCGTGGAACGCGAGGTGGTTCAGGCCCGGCCGCAGACGGTCGTGCGGACCCGCGCGCATCGCCGGCGACTGCTCCAGCACGAGGTACGTCCCGTCCAGGCGCCAACTGCGGCCGATCTCCCAGGAGCGGTACGGCCTCCAGCCGAGCCCCTCCAGCAGCCAGCCCCAGGACCGGGTGGCGCGGGTCAGGTCCGGTACCCAGAGTTCGACGTGGTGCAGCACGGGCGCGGTCTCCTGGAACGCCGGTTCCCGGCACCCCCGTTCGGGTGCCGGGAACCGTGAGGGAAGGTCAGGCCGCGTGGACGACGTCCTTCTCCTCGGCGAAGTGGCAGGCCGACTCGTGCGCCGCCGGGGAGTCCACGCTCTCGAAGCGCGTGGGGATCGCCAGCAGGGGCACTTCCTCGGCGCACTTGTCCTGCGCCTTCCAGCACCGGGTGCGGAAGCGGCAGCCGGAGGGCGGGTTGGCCGGGGACGGCACGTCACCGGTCAGGATGATGCGCTCGCGGCCCTCGCGGGCCTCCGGGTCCGGCACGGGGACCGCCGACAGCAGCGCCTGGGTGTAGGGGTGCGTCGGGTGGTCGTAGATCTGCTCGTCGGTGCCGATCTCGGCCATCTTGCCGAGGTACATGACCCCGACCCGGTCCGAGATGTGCCGGACGATCGACAGGTCGTGCGCGATGAAGAGGTAGGAGAGGTTGAACTCGTCCTGCAGCTTCTCCATCAGGTTGACGACCTGCGCCTGGACGGACACGTCCAGCGCGGAGACCGGCTCGTCGCAGATGATGATCTCGGGGTTGAGCGCGAGGCCCCGGGCGATGCCGATGCGCTGGCGCTGACCGCCCGAGAACTGGTGCGGGTAGCGGTTGATGTACTCGGGGTTGAGGCCCACGACGTCCAGGAGTTCCTGGACCTTGCGCCGGCGGTCGCCCTTCGGCGCCACCTCGGGGTGGATCTCGAAGGTCTCGCCGATGATGTCGCCCACCGTCATACGGGGGTTGAGCGAGGTGTAGGGGTCCTGGAACACCATCTGGATGTTCCGGCGGACCGCCTTCAGCGCCCGCCCGGACAGCTTGGTGATGTCCTGGCCCTTGTAGAAGATCTCACCCGCGGTGGCCTTCTCCAGCATCATCAGCAGCTTGGCGACCGTGGACTTGCCGCAGCCGGACTCGCCCACGATGCCGAGCGTCTCGCCCTGGTACAGGTCGAACGAGATGCCGTCGACCGCCTTGACCGCGCCGACCTGCTTCTTGAAGAGGATGCCCTGGGTGAGCGGGAAGTGCTTCACCAGGTTGCGCACCTGCAGGATCGGCTCGCCGCGCTCCACCGGCGCCTCGATCGCCGCGACCGCCTCCGTCTCGGAGGAGGCGTCGACGACCTCGACCTCGGAGACGTTCGGCGTGGCGTCCTGCGGCCCGCCGGTCTTGCCGAGCTCAGCCATGGATCGTCTCCTTCCAGAAGTGGCACGCGCTGCCGCGCCCGACCAGCTCGCCGCCGTCGCGCTCGGTGACGGGGTACAGCGGCGGGATGTCCGTACGGCAGATGTCCTGCGCCTTGGGGCAGCGCGGGTTGAAGGCGCAGCCGGACGGGATACGCGTCAGGTTGGGCGGCAGGCCCTTGATCGCGTACAGGTCCTGGCCCTTCTGGTCCAGGCGCGGGATCGAGTCCAGCAGACCCTTGGTGTACGGGTGCGCCGGGCGCTTGTACAGCTCGTGGACCGGGGCGCGCTCCACGATGCGGCCGGCGTACATCACGGCGATCTTGTCCGCGACGTCGGCGACCACGCCGAGGTCGTGGGTGATCAGGATCAGGCCCATGTTGTACTCGCGCTGGAGGTCCGCGAGCAGGTCCATGACCTGGGCCTGGACCGTCACGTCGAGGGCCGTGGTGGGCTCGTCGGCGATGATCAGGTCGGGCTCCAGGGCAAGCGCCATCGCGATCATGATGCGCTGGCGCATACCGCCCGAGAACTGGTGCGGGTAGTCGTTCACCCGGGCCGCGGCGGCCGGGATCTTCACCCGGTCCATCAGCTCGATCGCCTTGGCCTTGGCGTCCTTCTTGGACATGCCCTGGTGGACGCGGAACATCTCGCCCAGCTGGTAGCCGACGCTCAGCACCGGGTTCAGCGAGGACAGCGCGTCCTGGAAGATCATGGCGATGCGCTGACCGCGGATCTTGCGGCGCTCCTCGGCGGACATCTTCAGCATGTCCTGGCCGCGGAAGAGGATCTCGCCCTTGGGGATGCGGCCGGGGGGCATGTCGAGGATGCCCATGATGGCCTGGGCGGTGACGGACTTGCCGGAGCCGGACTCGCCGAGCACGGCGAGCGTCTCGCCCGCGGACACCGAGTAGTTGACGCCGTTGACGGCCTTGGCGACACCGTCGCGGGTGTGGAACTCCACGTGCAGGTCGCGGACTTCGAGCAGCGGGCGGCCCGTGTCCTCCGAGCCGTCCGATGCCGGACTCCCGGCCACTTCATCGATGATGGTCACGTACGCCTCCCTCAGCGCATCTTGGGGTCGAGGGCGTTGCGTACCGCATCGCCGAACATCAGGAACGACAGCACCGTGATCGACACCATCACCGAGGGGATGATCAGGGTGTGCGGGGCGATACGGAGCTGCTCACGTCCTCGCGCCACGTCGCCGCCCCAGGATACTGCCGTGTCCCCGAGACCCACGCCCAGGAAGGACAGGGTGGCCTCGGCCGCGATGTAACCGCCGAGCGCGATGGTCGCGACGACGATGATGGGCGCGAGGGCGTTGGGCAGGATGTGCCGGAACAGGATTCGCGAGGTCGAGGCGCCGAGTGCCTTGGCGGCCACGACGTAGTCGGCCTGCTTGATGGTGATCACGGCACCGCGGGCGACTCGGGCGATCTGGGTCCAGCCGAGGAAGGCCAGGGCCATGATGACGACCCAGACGGTGCGGTTGTCGAAGGAGTTGAGGACCACCAGGGCACCGAGCAGGAACGGGATGCCGAGGAAGATGTCGGTCACCCGCGACAGCAGGGTGTCGGTCCAGCCGCCGAAGTAGCCGGCGATCATGCCGATGATCGTGCCGAGTATGGTCACGGCGACGGTGACGCCCACACCCACGGTGATCGAGGCGCGGGCACCGTAGACGACCCGGGCGTAGATCGAGCGGCCCTGCACGTCGTAGCCCAGCCAGTCCGGGGCGAAGAAGTGGCCCCAGTTCGGCTTGCCGAGGTAGTGCTTGGCCAGGTCGGCGTCGCGCGGGGAGGCGCTGGTGAACAGCCCCGGCCAGAGCGACATCACCAGCAGGAAGACGATCAGCGCGGCCGAGATCAGGAACAGCGGGTTGCGCCGCAGGTCGTGCCAGGCGTCGGACCACAGGCTGCGCGGCTTGTCGGGGGCCGGGCCGGCCTCCGCCACCACGACGCCCGCGGTGCTCACGGTGTCGCCGGGAAGGGCTTCGACCTTCTTTTCGACGGTCTTGTCAGGCATACCGGATCCTCGGGTCCAGGACCGCGTACAGCAGGTCGACGATCAAGCTGGCGGCGAGGTAGATGAGCACCATCAGCGAGGCGATGCCCACGACCGTGGCACCTTCCCGCCGGGTGAGCGCGTCGTAGATCTCGAGGCCGATACCCCGCACGTTGAAGATGCCCTCGGTCACGATGGCGCCGGTCATCAGGTTTCCGACCTCGATACCGAGGAAGGTGACCACGGGGATCAGCGAGTTGCGCATCAGGTGGACACCGATGATGCGTCGGCGCGGAAGTCCCTTGGCCACGGCGGTGCGCATGTAGTCGGATCGCAGGTTCTCCGCGATCGACGTGCGGGTCAACCGGGCGACGTAGGCGAGGGAGAGCGATGCCAGCACGGTGGCCGGAAGCGCGAGCTGAGCCCAGTCCGTCGAGTCGGTCACGGTGGGGGTGGTGACCGACCACTTGAACGCGAACAGGTACTGCAGCAGGAAGCCCAGCACGAAGGACGGCATCGAGACGAGGACCAGCGTCAGCGTCAGCAGGCCGCGGTCGCGCAGCGTGTCGGGGCGCAGGCCGGCGACGACACCCAGGCCGATGCCCACGAGCGTGACGAAGGTGAACGCGAAGATCGTGAGCCTGATCGTCACCGGGAACGCGTCCGCGATGATGTCGGCGATCGGCCGCTGACTGGCGATCTGCGTACCGAAGTCGCCCTGGAACAGGCCGGTCATGTAGTTCACGTACTGCTGAAGGAGCGGCTGGTCGAGGCCGAGTTCCTTCTTGATGCTCGCGACCACCGTCGGGTCGTACGCCTGGTCTCCCATCATGGCCCGGACGGGGTCGCCGGGCAGGGCGTACATCATGCAGAAGATGAGCAGGGTTGACCCGATGAAGACCGGGATCATCTGGAGCAGTCGTCGTGCGACATAGCGCCCCATAGGTGCCTCCGTGAGGGGTTAACGCAGGTGCGGGGGCCGTCTCCTGGTGGTGAGACGGCCCCCCGCACCTCCCACCGCCACCTGGGTGGCGGCGGGCTTACGGCCGAGTGGGAAGAGCCCGGAGGACTCCTCTTACTTGGTGGTGACGGCCCACACTTCGAGGTCACCGTGGAAGTCGACGTTGACGTTGTCGACGTTCTTACCGTGGCCGCCGTTGATGCGGTAGTACCAGAGCGGGATGGCCGGCATGTGCTCGACCAGCTTCTTCTCGACCTCCTGGAAGGCCTTCACGGACTCGTCCAGGGACTTGGCCTTGTCCGCCTTGTTCATCAGCGAGTCGATCTCCTTGTTGGAGAAGCGACCGTTGTTGGCCTCGGCGGTGGTGTGGTACAGCTCCTTCATGAAGTTGGCGTTGACCGGGTAGTCGGCGACCCAGCCACCGCGGTACATGCCCTTCACCTGGTCGTTGTCACGGGCCTCGAGGTCCGTGGCGAAGTCGGGCTTCGGGTCACCCGTGCAGTCGACACCGGTGTTCTTGCGGATGGACTCGCAGACCGCGGTCACCCACTCCTTGTGCCCACCGTCGGTGTTGTACTGGATGGTGAACTTGTTGCCCGGGACGCCGCCACCCTCCTTGATGAGCTGCTTGGCCTTCGCCGGGTTGTACGTGAACACGTCCGTGTCCAGGTTCTGGTAGCCCTTGACACCGGGCGGCGTGAAGCCCTTGGCCGGCGTACGGGTGTTGTTCAGAACCGTCTTGGTGATCGTGTCGCGGTCGATCGCCATCGACAGACCCTGCAGGACCTTCGGGTCGATGTCCTTGAAGGTCTTGGAGTAGAACGCCGGGGTCAGCGTCTGGATGGCCGCGTACGGCTGCTCGATGGCGCCGTCGCCCAGGTCCTGCTTGTACTTCGGCAGGTCCGTCGGGCCGACCTGGCGGATCATGTCCAGGTTGCCGGAGACGACGTCCTTGTACGCGGCCTCGAGGGTCGTGTACGCCTTGAACTGGACGCCCTTGTTCTTGGCCTTGTTCGGGCCCTGGTAGCCGTCCCAGGCCTTGACCTGGATGAGCTTCTTGTGGTCCCACTTCTCGAACTTGTAGGGACCGTTGCCGACCGGCTTCTGGCCGAAGGCCTTCGGGTCGTCGTAGAAGACCTTGGGCAGCGGGGCCCAGGTGGTGTAGCCGAGCTTGTAGTTGAAGTACGGCATCGTGTACTTCAGCTCGATGGTGAAGGTGTGGTCGTCCACGGCCTTCAGGCCGGACATGGCCTCGGCCTTCGGGTCACCCTTCTCCGGGTGGACATCGTCGTAGCCCTTGATGTCCTGGAACCAGAAGGAGTTCTGCTGGTTGTTCTTGATGTTGGCGTACCAGTTCCAAGCGTCGATGTACGACTTGGAGGTGACTTCTTCGCCGTTGTGGAACTTCCAGCCCTTCTTGAGCTTGACCGTCCACGTCTTCGAGTCGTCGGTGGTGATCGACTCGGCGTTCGTGTAGACGATGTCGCCCTTGGCGTCGAAGTCCAGCAGCTGGGTGAAGAGCGACTGGATCACGTACGAGCCGTTGCTCTCGTTCGTGTCGGCCGGGATCAGCGGCTTCTGCGGCTCGCCGACGTCGATCGACACGTAGCCGGCAGGTCCGGAACCCTTGCTCTTGCTCTCACCATCACTGTCGCCGCCGCAGGCGGTGGCGGCCAGGGCGACCACAATCGCCCCCGCGACCCACTTGGCGCTCCTGGCACCGCGCATGGGTTCCTCCTAAGAAGTCATTGGTTCACCGCAAAGGGAGCACAGACGGACCACCGCCACCGCCCGTCGCCGGTGCCGGAAATCGTCAGGTGCCCCCGCGCTCGTGAGTCTGCGCCGCTGCCGGCGAGTGACCCGTTCGTCCGAGCTCTACGCGCCTAACTATCTGCCAAACGCCAGGACCGAACCACACTCTCGAGGTCTCGGTTCGATCACAGCTCTCGCATACATCTTCCAAAATCCGGACAAAGGGTTTGGTGAAAGATCCCTGCGAAACGGACTTGTTACACATCTATCGGTGGCGGCTGTCCGCATTCCGGACGCGAGAGGGAGAAAAACCGCTTGCGGTCGTCGCGGCCCCCGTGCAGGGTTCCAGCGGAGCCGGCCGCACTCTCAACGAGGCTGTGCGGCACGGAGGTTGTGCGACGCCGGAATCGTGAGGCGCGCCACTTCCGCAGCAGGGTAGTGGCGGTGGCCCTCCCGCGGCGGCCGCGGCAGGCAGATCAAGGGTTTTCCCTACCCTTTTCCTCGGCGTTCCCCGGCGTTCCCGGGCGTCGCCCGTCCTTCAAGGGGCGTCGCCCGTCCTTCAACAGGACAGCACCGGGTCCCCCGCGCCGTTGCGGGGTCCCCGGTGCTGTGCGCTGTGCGGGAGGGCGTCAGCCGTGCTTGGCGCGGCTCGCGGCGCGGGCGCGCTCACGGGCGTCCAGGTTCACCTTGCGGATGCGCACGGCCTCCGGGGTGACCTCGACGCACTCGTCGTCGCGGCAGAACTCCAGGGACTGCTCCAGCGACAGCTTGCGGGGCGGGACGATGGACTCCGTCACATCGGCGGTCGAGGACCGCATGTTCGTGAGCTTCTTCTCCTTGGTGATGTTGACGTCCATGTCGTCGGCGCGCGAGTTCTCGCCGACGATCATGCCCTCGTACACCTCGGTGCCCGGCTCGACGAACAGCACGCCGCGCTCCTGGAGGTTGGTCATCGCGAACGCGGTGACCGCACCGGAGCGGTCGGCGACCAGGGAGCCGTTGTTACGGGTCTGGAGCGTGCCGAACCAGGGCTCGAAGCCCTCGTGGATGGAGTGGCCGATGCCCGTGCCGCGGGTCTGGGTCAGGAACTCGGTACGGAAGCCGATGAGACCGCGGGAGGGCACCACGAACTCCATGCGCACCCAGCCGGAGCCGTGGTTCGACATGTTGTCCATGCGGCCCTTGCGGACGCCCATGAGCTGCGTGACCGCGCCCATGTGCTCCTCGGGCACGTCGATCGTCATGCGCTCGACCGGCTCGTACGTCTTGCCGTCGACCTCCTTGGTGACGACCTGCGGCTTGCCGATGGTCAGCTCGAAGCCCTCCCGGCGCATCGTCTCGACCAGGATGGCCAGCGCCAGCTCGCCGCGGCCCTGCACCTCCCAGGCGTCCGGCCGCTCGGTGTCCAGCACCCGGAGGCTGACGTTACCGATCAGCTCGCGGTCGAGGCGGTCCTTGACCTGGCGGGCGGTGACCTTGCGGTCCTTGACGGCCGCCTTGTTGTCGGCGCCCTTGCCGGTGGCGCCGCGGCCGACCAGCGGGGAGGTGTTGGTGCCGATGACCATGGAGATCGCGGGCTCGTCGACCGTGATCAGCGGCAGGGCGACCGGGTTCTCCGGGTCGGCCAGGGTCTCGCCGATCATGATGTCCGGGATACCGGCGACCGCGCAGATGTCACCGGGGCCGGCCTTCTCCGCGGGCTTGCGGGTGAGCGCCTCGGTCATCATCAGCTCGGAGATGCGCACGTTGCTGACGGACCCGTCGCGCTTCATCCACGCGACCGTCTGGCCCTTGCGCAGCTCACCCTGCTCGACGCGCAGCAGCGCGATACGGCCGAGGAAGTTGTCGGCGTCCAGGTTGGTGACGTGGGCCTGGAGCGGGGCCTCCTCGTCGTAGGTCGGGGCCGGGATGTGCTCCAGGATCGTGGAGAAGAACGGCTCCAGGCTGGTGGAGTCGGACGGGACCGTGCCGTTGTCCGGCTTCGTCAGCGAGGCGATGCCGTCGCGGCCGCACGCGTAGACGATCGGGAACTCGATCTGCTCCTCGTCGGCGTCCAGGTCGAGGAAGAGGTCGTAGGTCTCGTTGACGACCTCGTCGATCCGGGAGTCCGGGCGGTCCGTCTTGTTGATGCACAGGATGACGGGCAGGCGCTGCTGGAGGGCCTTGCGCAGCACGAAGCGGGTCTGCGGCAGCGGCCCCTCGGAGGCGTCCACGAGCAGGACGACGCCGTCGACCATCGACAGGCCGCGCTCGACCTCACCACCGAAGTCGGCGTGGCCGGGGGTGTCGATGATGTTGATGGTGATGGGTTCCCCGCCGTCCTTGGGGTGATACTTCACCGCCGTGTTCTTGGCGAGGATCGTGATGCCCTTCTCACGCTCCAGGTCGTTCGAGTCCATCATGCGGTCGTCGACCGAGTCGAGCTGGTGGGCGGCGAAGGCACCGGCCTGCTTCAGCATGCCGTCGACGATGGTGGTCTTGCCGTGGTCGACGTGGGCGACGATGGCGACGTTGCGGATGTCGTGGCGCGTGGCCATAAAGCGGCGATCTCCCGGAGTGTGAGGAAGGGGCCGTCGCGTACGTCTGTGTTACGCGGACCCTGCCGGGCTCAACATGCCACGGCCTCACCCCATGGTACGGGTCCGGGCCCCCGGAGGTGACCCGGGCCGTGTCGGCGCAGGTCAGAGCGGCTCAAAAGGGCTCAGCGCCGGTGGGTCCCGGTCCGTCGGACACGGTGCCGTGGCAAGCCAGCCGGGCGGCCGCCCGGCCGAGAGCCGAGTCCGGGCGCTCGCGGCAGTCGATCAGGCCGGCGATGTCGACCGTCCAGCTGCCGGCATGGCCCGAGGCGGTCCTGCCGTCCGGGCACGTGTAGCGGAAGTCCGCCGCCACTTCCCGTACACCGGCGTACTGGGCCATGTCGCCGCCGCCTTCGGGCGTCATGCGGTCGTTGTCGAGCTCGGGGGCGGGGAGCCGGACGTCCGTGAACGCCCAGGTGTCCCCGCCCGCCTCGGCCAGGGTGGGCGCGTCGGAATCGATCTCGCCGATCTTCTTCCCGAGCGAGAAGAGAACCTCCGCGGCGGACGGTGCCGGTCCGTCGGCCCGCACGGAGGGGCTGGGGGTGTACACCCGCCACAGAGGTTGTCGCAGCGGCCCGCCGTCCGAGCCCAGCCGCTCCACGGGCGACACCCCGGTCAGCCGGTCACGCGTGGTGACGTGTGACCACGCGAAGGTGCCCTTCGCGCAGGTCTTCGCCGCGGGCGTGCCGGTCGCGCGGTGCGTGCCGTCGCCCGGTCGCACCCCCGTGCATGCCGTCACCAGAAGCCCGGCGGCCAGTGCCGTCAGGCAGGTGTGTCGTGCCGTGCCGCGCATGCGCCGGCTCCCGTCCCCCGTACGCGGACCCGCCCGGCGTCCGCACCATGATCACGTACGGACTCATGGTGCGGACGCCGGGCGGGCGGCGGCAAGGAGTTTGAGCGTTCCCAGAGCTACGGCGCGGCCGAACCCTCCGCCGAGGCCCCCGACGCGGGCTTCGCGCCCTTCTTCAGGAAGCCCATGTCCTCGTAGAGCGGCGTGCCGAAACCGAAGGCGCCCGTGTTGACCAGCGTCTTGCGGGCCGCGACCAGCTGCGGGCGCTGGAAGAGGGGGATGGAGCCGGCCGCCGCCCAGATGCGGGAGTCGGCTTTGCGGATCAGGGAGCGGGACTCGCCCTCGTCCAGGCTGGCTGCGGCCTGGTCGAAGAGCTGGTCGACCTGGTCGGTGCCGACGCGGGTGTAGTTCTGCTCGACGTTCAGCGAGCCGTCGGCGGCCGGGACGGGCTTGGCGTAGACGGGGCGGGCGTCGGTGGCCGGGTAGGCGCTGGAGGGCCAGGACCACAGGGCGAGGTCGTACTGGCCGGAGGCGATGTGGTCCTTGAAGTAGGACTCGTCGGAGACCTTGGAGATCTCCGTGCCGATGCCGACGCGCTCCAGCATGCCGGAGATCCGCTCGGCGACCGTGCGCAGCGCCCCCGAGCCCGGCCCGGAGGGGAGCACGAAGCGCAGGGTGAGCGCCTTGCCGTTCTTGGCCAGCCGGGCGGCCTCCTGGTTGGCCGGGGCGGCGCTGCCCTGCGGGGCGTACGCGCCGGGTGCGCCGCCCTGGTGGGCCTGCTGGCGGTCGGCGGGGTCGAGCGCGCGCGGGGCCTTGTCGTCCTGCCCGACGATGTAGGTGCCGTCGTCGCCGGAGGTGTCCCCGGAGTCGGCCTTCTCGCCCTCGGCGCCCGCCGCCTTCTCCTTCTCCTTGTCCTTCTTCTCCTTCTTGACCGGGCCGCCGCGCACCCACCCGGCGTCGGCGAGCAGGGCCTGTGCCTCCTCGGTGTCCTGGCCGCCGAGGGCGCCGCTGCCGTCGGCGTAGGCGGCCTGCCCGGACAGGGCCAGGTGGCTGCCGACCGGGACGGCGGGCAGCCCGAGCGGCTTGAGCACGGCCTCGGCGAGTTCCTTGCGGTCCAGCGCCCGGGCGACGGCCCTGCGGACGCGCTCGTCGGCGAGCGGCCCCTCGGCGCCGTTCAGGGCGAGCTGGGTGTAGGCCGGTTCCAGGGACTTGCGCACCTCGAAGCCCCCGAGGGCCTGCTGCTGCCGGGCGTACCTGGCGGCGGCCTTGCGGAGCTTCGTGCGGGCGAGGGTCTCCTCGTCGGCGGCGTCCTCGTCGGAGCCGTTGGCGACGGCCCAGGACGTCAGGTCGTCCGCGGCGGACCGGTCGGCGCCCGGGCCCATCATCGGGCTGCTGGAGCTGTGGGGGCGGGCGGCGACGGTGATGCGGCGGGCCGCGGTGGGGTCGATCTCGGCCAGGTCGAGGTCGCCGGCGGCCAGTTCCGCGGCCCGCTTGTCCCGCGGGACGGAGCGCAGCACGATCCCGGACAGCTTGGCGCGCTCGCCCCACCAGCGCGGGTTGCGGGCGAGGGTGATCTCCTCGTCCTCGCGGTCGACCTTCTTCACGGTGAAGGGTCCCGCGCTGACCTCGAGCTTCTTGCGGGCTCCGTCGTTGAAGGCGTCCGGGGTGCCCGTGACGTCCTTCGGGTAGAGCGGCGAGAACAGCGAGCGCCAGTCGGCGTAGGGCCGGCTGAAGGTGACGCGCACCTCCAGGGCGCTGTCGCCGCGCTCGACCTTCTGGATGCGGTCGTAGCCGGCGTTGCGGGCGGTCCAGTAGGCGGTGTCCTTGCCGGACAGGGCGCGCCACTGGGCGGCGAAGTCGGCCGCGCCGATCTCCCGGCCGTCGCTCCATACGGCCTGCTGGTTGAGCTTGTAGAGCACCACCTGCTTGGGCTCGGTCTCGACGACCTCGGCGGACTCCAGGTAGTCCGCGTTGCGCTCGGGGCGGCCGGAGGCGTTCATCCGGAACATCGACGGCAGGACGGCCTGCGCGACGCGGCCGGTGGTGGTGTCGGCGTCGGACTGGAAGGTGTTCAGGGTGTCGGGCACCGAGTCGACGGCCCAGCGCAGGGTGCCGCCGTCGGCGATCCGGTCGCGGTCGGCGGGGCGGATGTCCTGGCCCGCGAGCGGCTTGCCGGCGGGGTCCTCGGAACCGCATCCGGCGAGCGCGGGCACCGCGAGGACGCCCGCGGTCAGGAAGGCGGCCGAGCGCGCGAGGGCGCGTGGGCCGACGCTGTGCTGGGACATCTGTGCTACCTCCGGGGAGCCGCGGGCGTTACGATCACATTTGGCGGTATTTGGAGCTTGTCTGATGTATGCGGCCACTGAAGAGGAAAGGGTTCGGCAACACAGGGCGACACGGCGGTCACGGACGGCACATCACTCGTCCGGCGCAACGAACCCGCCGACTGCACCCGCACACCCCGGCCAATCGATGCACATCCCTTCACAGCGCAAGGTGTGACGCGCAACACTCGCAGGCGCATGAACGTTGCCGCCTTGGGCCGTGAAGGACCCGTGGAAGTGAGGGCAAGTCATGTCCGTTCACGACGAACTGACGTCAGTCCAGCGCAGTCTCGACGACCTGTTCCGCTCGCTCGGGCGCCTGGAGAAGCAGGTCGGCACCGGCGGCCTGGAGATGCGCCGCGTCCGCGCCGACGCCAGCCACCTGCGCGAGAGCGTCGCCCTGCTGCGTGAGGCGGCCGCCTCACCCGCAGCGCCCCAGCGCCCCGAGCTGGTCACCATCTCGGACGCCCCCTACGACCCCACCCTGTGGATCGACTCGGACGACGAGGGTCTCGGCGCCCGGGACCGGCGCGCTCCCTGACCGGGAGGGCGTCGAGCGACCGGCACCTCCCCCGACACCCGACCGGAGTCGTCACGTGGCCACTGGTACGGAACCTCCCGCCACCGATCCCCGTCCGAGAAGCGGCGGCGTGCGGACGGGCGGGCGCGCCGCGATCGCCGCCCCACACCTGCGCACCGACCGCTGGTGGCTGGCCCCGGCCGGCACGGTCGCGGGCCTGCTCGCCTTCATCGCGTACTCGACCTGGCGGGCCTTCGCCAACGCCGACTACTACGCGGCGCCCTACGTCTCGCCCTTCTACTCCCCCTGCCTGGCGGAGAACTGCGAGCCGATGAAGGGCGGCCCCAACTGGGAGATCTTCGGCAGCTGGTGGGGGATCTCCCCCGCGATCATCATCCTGATCTTCCCGCTCGGCTTCCGGCTGACCTGCTACTACTACCGCAAGGCGTACTACCGGGGCTTCTGGGCGTCCCCGCCGGCCTGCGCGGTGGCCGAGCCGCACAGGACGTACACCGGTGAGACCCGCTTCCCGCTGATCCTGCAGAACGTCCACCGGTACTTCTTCTACGCCGCGCTCCTCGTCGCCGGGATCCTGACCTACGACACCGTGCTCGCCTTCCGCGACGAGACCTACGCCTGGGGCCACATGGGCCTGGGCACCGTGGTGTTCCTGGTCAACATCGCGCTGATCTGGGCCTACACGATCTCCTGCCACTCCTGCCGGCACATCGTCGGCGGCAAGCTCAAGCACTTCTCCCGGCATCCCGTGCGCTACCGGATGTGGCAGTGGGCGGGCCGGCTCAACGCCCGCCACATGCAGCTCGCCTGGGCGTCGCTGGTCAGCGTGGCCCTCGCCGACTTGTACGTCTATCTCGTCGCGTCCGGCGTCTTCGACGATCCGCGCTTCTTCTAGAGGGATGGGGACCGACTGATGTCCGTGGTCGACCGGCAGGAATGGGACGTCGTCGTGGTGGGCGCGGGCGGTGCCGGGCTGCGCGCCGCGATCGAGGCCCGCGAGCGGGGCGCCCGCACGGCGGTGATCTGCAAGTCGCTGTTCGGCAAGGCGCACACGGTGATGGCCGAGGGCGGCATCGCCGCGGCGATGGGCAACGTCAACAGCGGCGACAACTGGCAGGTCCACTTCCGCGACACCATGCGCGGCGGGAAGTTCCTCAACCAGTGGCGGATGGCCGAACTGCACGCGCAGGAGGCGCCGCAGCGGGTCTGGGAGCTGGAGACCTGGGGCGCGCTGTTCGACCGGACGAAGGACGGCCGGATCTCCCAGCGCAACTTCGGCGGCCACGAGTACCCCCGCCTGGCCCACGTCGGCGACCGCACCGGTCTGGAGCTCATCCGCACCCTGCAGCAGAAGATCGTCTCCCTCCAGCAGGAGGACCACCGGGAGACCGGCGACCACGAGTCCCGGCTGAAGGTCTTCCAGGAGTGCACGGTCACCCGCGTGCTCAAGGACGGCGAGCGGGTCTCCGGCGTCTTCGGCTACGAACGCGAGTCCGGGCGCTTCTTCGTCCTCCAGGCGCCGGCCGTGGTGATCGCGACCGGCGGCATCGGCAAGTCCTTCAAGGTGACGTCCAACTCGTGGGAGTACACCGGCGACGGCCACGCGCTGGCGCTCCTCGCGGGCGCTCCCCTGCTGAACATGGAGTTCGTGCAGTTCCACCCGACGGGCATGGTCTGGCCGCCGTCGGTGAAGGGCATCCTCGTCACCGAGTCGGTGCGCGGCGACGGCGGTGTGCTGCGCAACTCCGACGGCGAGCGGTTCATGTTCGACTACATCCCCGACGTCTTCAAGGACAAGTACGCCGAGACCGAGGAGGAGGCCGACCGCTGGTACGACGACCCGGACCACAACCGGCGTCCGCCGGAGCTGCTCCCCCGTGACGAGGTCGCCCGGGCGATCAACTCCGAGGTGAAGGAGGGGCGCGGCTCACCGCACGGGGGCGTGTTCCTCGACGTGTCGACCCGCATGCCCGCCGAGGTCGTCAAGCGGCGGCTGCCGTCGATGTACCACCAGTTCAAGGAGCTCGCGGACGTCGACATCACCGCGGAGGCGATGGAGGTCGGCCCCACCTGCCACTACGTGATGGGCGGGATCGCCGTCGAGTCGGACACGGCCGCGGCGCGCGGGGTGCCCGGCCTGTACGCGGCCGGTGAGGTGGCCGGCGGCATGCACGGCTCCAACCGGCTCGGCGGCAACTCCCTCTCCGACCTGCTGGTCTTCGGCCGCCGCGCGGGCCTTCACGCGGCCGCCCACGCGGCGGGGCTTGCCGGGGCCCGCCCGGTGGTGGACGACCTGCTGATCGAAGCCGCGGCGGCCGAGGCCCTGCGGCCCTTCTCCGCCGAGGCCGAGACCGGACCGTCGTCGGGCGGCCCGCCGGAGAACCCCTACACGCTGCACCAGGAACTGCAGCAGACCATGAACGACCTGGTCGGCATCATCCGCCGCGAGCCGGAGATGAAGCAGGCCCTGGAGAAGCTGGCGGAGCTGCGGGTCCGGGCCCGCCGGGCCGGGGTCGAGGGGCACCGGCAGTTCAACCCGGGCTGGCACCTCGCCCTGGACCTGCGGAACATGCTGCTGGTCAGCGAGTGCGTGGCGCGGGCCGCGCTGGAGCGCACCGAGTCGCGCGGCGGCCACACCCGCGAGGACCACCCGGGCATGGACCGCAAGTGGCGGCGGATCAACCTGCTGTGCGCGCTCACCGACCCGACGGGCGGACTGGCGGCGACGGACCCGGTCCGCGGCCAGATCACCCTCGGCCGCGAGACCACCGAACCCGTCCGTGCCGACCTGCTCGCCCTGTTCGACAAGGAGGAGCTGGTCAAGTACCTCGCCGAAGAGGAGCTGTACGAATGAGCGGCTACACGGCCCGTTTCAAGGTGTGGCGCGGGGACGCGGAGGGCGGCGGCCTGGAGGACTTCGAGGTCCAGGTCAACGAGGGCGAGGTGGTGCTGGACATCGTCCACCGCCTGCAGGCCACCCAGGCACCCGATCTCGCCGTGCGCTGGAACTGCAAGGCGGGCAAGTGCGGTTCGTGCTCCGCGGAGATCAACGGCCGTCCGCGGCTGATGTGCATGACGCGCATGTCGGTCTTCGACCGGGCGGAGACGATCACGGTCACGCCCCTGCGTGCCTTTCCGGTGATCCGCGACCTGGTCACGGACGTCGGCTTCAACTACCGCAAGGCCAGGGAGGTCCCGGCCTTCGTGCCGCCGGCCGGGGTCGCCCCGGGCGAGTACCGCATGATGCAGGAGGACGTGGACCGGCCGCAGGAGTTCCGCAAGTGCATCGAGTGCTTCCTGTGCCAGGACACCTGCCACGTGGTCCGGGACCACGAGGAGAACAAGCAGGCGTTCGCCGGGCCCCGCTTCCTGATGCGCGTCGCGGAGCTGGACATGCACCCGCTGGACGCGGCGGCGGAGGCGGGCCTGGACCGCAAGGCCACCGCCCAGGACGCACACGGCCTCGGCTACTGCAACATCACCAAGTGCTGCACGGAGGTCTGCCCCGAGGGCATCAAGATCACGGACAACGCCCTGATCCCCTTGAAGGAGCGCGCGATCGACCGCAAGTACGACCCGCTGGTCTGGCTGGGCTCGAAGATCAGGAGGCGCTCCTCGGCGGGCTGAGCGCCGGACGGGGGTGGTGCCCGCTACCGGGCGCCGGGCCGGTCACCGCAGCCAGTCCTCCTCGTAGGCCCGCCAGTCCGCCTCGGTGGCGGCGAAGTCGATGTAGAGGGCGACGCCGAAGCGGGCGCGGTCGGCGTCCGTGCGGGACAGGCCGAGGCGCACGCCGCGGACGGCTGCGGGGACGGTCTCGGCGTGGTTCCAGTGGCCGAAGCGGTTCTCGTGGAAGAACGGCAGCCCCATCAGCAGGTCCGTGGACGGCGGTGTGACCTCCAGCGCGAGGGACGTCTGCTGCGCCACGTAGCCGCTGTAGGTGCTCTCCAGCGGCTGCATCGTGTCGTACGACATCACGGCGATCTGGTCGACGCGGCGGGCGACCTGCCCGAAGAACCTCTGCGACCACCACTTGGGGTGGCCGGTGACGCCGCCCCACGCGGTGTGGAAGCCGGGCAGCGGATCGATCTGGTGCGCGGCGACGGAGAGCCGGGCACCGCGCGGCCGGGTCTCGCCGCGCAGGGCGTCGAGGAGGGCTAGGTAGTCGCGGTCGCCCGAGTGCAGCGGTTCGAGGTCGAGGTGGACGCCCTCGTAGCCGGTGTCCAGGACCTGCCGGGCGGATGCGACCACCGCGGCCCGGGTCGCGGGCTCGTCCAGCCGCATGCCGTCCGGGCTCTCCGTCGCGAGGACGTCGCCCAGGAAGGCCTGGACCCGCACGCCGGGCATCTCCTCGTGCACGGCGTCGACGAACCAACGCGCTCTCGGGTGAACCGACTTGGGCAGTGTCCCGTCGTGCTCCAGCGGCCCGGTGTGGACGTACAGGTCGCGGATGCCGGTGCCCCGCAGGCGGCCGGCCAGGGCCCGGACGTCGGCGTCCTTCTTGCGGCCGTCGACCCAGGCGTGGCCTAGCCAGAGGGCGTCGCGGTCGCGGGTGCGGGTCCCCGGCGCGAGGTCGCCGGTGTGGTTGACCCAGAGGGCCGTCTCGGCGGCGAGCACGGGGACGAGGAGGGCGAGGACGAGCGCGAAGGCGACGCGCCGCGCACGGCGTAACAGGCGCGCGCGACGTGCGGGTTGCGCCGCCTCCGGATCCGGCTTCACGCCCTGCGCGCCCCCGGAGGAGGCACCTTCGCTCTCCTTTGCCACCTCGTCGCCGGACACCGGCTCGGTACGGCCCGTCGTCTCCATCCGAATCCCCTTCAGACAAGGCCCGTTCCGGCGCGCCCCGCGCCGCGACCGGTCGGGATCGTGGGGCGTTGCCGCCCGGATCGCTGTGGCGGGCGTTGCCGGGGAGGACGACGAGGACCGGTGGTCCGGTTGCGGTCGGCAGTGGTGCCGGCGCCTTCTCACCGGAGTGCTCCGCCCTTGTAGGGATTCCGTAACGAGCCCTGAAGCAGCCTGAATCCCATTTGTAAGATGATCCAACTTGCCAGAGCCTGGAACGACTTGCCGAGCCGATGGTGACGGACACACGGGGGTGGGGAAGCAGTGATCCAGCCGGAGAAGATCCCGCAGTTCACGGGTGATCTGGAGCAGCTGGAGTCCGATTACGCGGCTCTGAAGAAGGACGCGGGTGATGTCCGGGGTGCGGGTGGGGACATCCATTCCCGGTTCCAGGGCCTGTCGGCGTACTACACCGCTCCGGAGGCGGAGCAGCTCTTCGCCACGACGAAGCCGGTCAAGGACAGGGCGGACGGGTTCGCCGACGAGTTGGAGACGGTGTCGGGGGCGTTGTCGTCGTATGCCACCGAGGTGCGTCCGCTGGTGGCGAAGCTGAAGCAGTTGAAGGCGGACGCGGCGGCGTTCGTGTCGTCGGTGAAGGACGACGACGAGTGGGAGTACGACGAGGACAAGGTCGGCGAGCACAACCGGCTGCGGGAGGACATCACCGCGACGGTGGCGGCGTTCTGGGCGGCCGAGCGCACCTGCCACAACAAGATCACCGCCTTGTGGGGCGGGGCGCAGATGGTGGCGGGGGACGGCTCGGAGAAGGACAACCAGTACGGCTTCAACGCGGAGGATTTGAAGAACGCGAAGCTTCCCTGGGGTGACCCGGTGGAGGAGAAGCACTACTGGTACGAGGTCGGCCACTGGGTGAAGTCGTTCGTGTGGGACGGGCTGATCGTGGACGGTGTGTGGGGCACGATCAAGGGCCTGGGCACGCTGGTCGGTTTCGGCGGCTGGGAAGCGATGGGCCAGGCCTGGAAGGGCCTGGCACAGCTCGCCACTGGCCTGGCGCTGTCGTCGATCCCGGGGGTGGCGACGGCGTTCTGGGCCCTGCCGGACGACAAACTCCCCTCCTGGATCCGTGATTCGCGCACGGCGATGAAGGAGACGGGCAAGGCGCTCGTGGCGTGGGACGAGTGGGGGAAGAATCCTGCGCGGGCTGCGGGTGCGGTCACCTTCAATGTGGTGACGACGGTGTTCACGGGTGGTGCGGGTGCTGCGGCGTCGGGTGCGGGCAAGGCCGGTGCGGTGGCGAAGGCGTTGTCGGTGGCGGGCAAGGCGGGCCGGGTCATCGACCCGATGACCTACATCGCCAAGGGCGCGGGCGCGGGGTTGTCGAAGATCGGCGACATCACCAAGGGCCTGCGCGGGGTGGGCAACATCGACATTCCCGCGCTGCCGGAGAACGCGCTGACGCTGCCGGAGGGCAGTGTGCGGCTTCCGGGCGGCACGGTGCAGCTGCCGGAAGGCGCGGCGATCCCGGAGGGTGCGACGCGGCTGCCGGACGGGACGGTGCGCCTGCCGGATGATGTGCCGGTCCTGCCGGAGGGCACGACGCGGCTGCCCACCGAGGACGGCGCCCCGGCCCGCTACTACGACCCGGACGGCAATCTGCTGGACGAGCGCGGCAATGTGCTGCAGCGGTCCGCCGACGGTCCCGGTGACGTCGTGGACCAGCCGGGCTCCCCGGACGCTCCCGCCTCCGGTGCGGACCATCCGCGGGTGGACTCCCCGGACCGGCAGCCGGTCCTGGTCGGTGCGGGCACACACACCGCCGAACAGGCCGGCCGGCACGTGCGCCTGGGCGACAGCCTCGACACCGGCCTGAGGGACGTCGGCCGCGCCACGGACAACCCGGCCACCACACCGGCCGTCCACGCCGGAGGGGACTTCCCCGGGGGCTTGGCGGGCGACCACCTGCCGGGCGGCACGGCGGGCCACACGCCGGGTGGCGGTGTGGGCGACCACATGCCGACGAACGAGCTGGACAACGGGCGTCACGGCAGCCCCGACGGCACCCCGGTGACGGGCGCGGGCCGCCCGGAGACGCCTTCCACCGCCGGCCACACGGACGGACCGGGTACGAGCGGCACGCACGGCGACGGCCCCGCCACGGGCGGCGGCGGCCACCACGAGCCCCCGGCGCCGGGCAGCGGCCTGCCCGGCGGGGCGGACGACCTGGGCCGGGGGGCGGACGACCTGGGCGCGGGCGCGGACGACGCGGCCCGGGGCGGGGACGACGTCACGGGCGGGGCGGACGACGCCGCCAGGAACAGCGACGGCGAGCCAGTCACCGGCCACCCGGCGAGCCCGGAACGCCCCAGCTTCATGCGAGACGGCGACAACCCGTACGGACCGAGGGGATCGCTGACACCCGAGCAGGTCAAGGAGATCCAGGTCTATCGCGCCAACCACGAGCCCGGGTACTTCGAGCAGCATTACTACTCTGACGGTCGTCGCCTCAACTCGAAGTTGCCCGACGAAAGCGGATACGTACCGGTTCAATTGCACGTGGATCCGGTCACCCACGTCAGAACCGCCGCGTCCGACGCTCCTCCGCCCATTCCCGAGAAGTACGTGGACGGAGCGGCGGTGAGCCGTGGACGTCACGAGGTGCTCAGTCCTGAAACGCTTAGGACATTGGACGAGGCCGCCGCTCGCAGGCGCAGCTCCATCGACTACTCCATGAGCACCGAGCGCCACAGAAACCTGCCTGACGGCGCGCTCGACGCAGAGACGGCGCTCGACAGGGCGAACGAATACAAGGCCGCGATGAACGAACGCACGAAGGCGGCCGAGGCCTTCGGTGAAGCCGTCGCGGAACACCAAGTGATCGCCGAGCTCTATCCGAACTCGACCAGGCAGCCGCTGTACGGACCGGCCAACGGCAACGATCAGTTCGATCAGTTGTGGCGCCGTGAAGACGGTGGGTTCGTCGTCGTCGAAGCGAAGTCGACAGTCGACACCCGTCTGGGAAAGCGGGATGTCCCCACGCCCGACGGCAAGCGCGCAGCCATGCAGGGCACCAGGGAATACTTCATGGACATCCTCGCCCATATGCGAAGCAGGGGGCGAGATTTCCCGAGCGAGCGGGTGCTTGCAAGGGAGCTCAAGACGGCGCTCGCACAAGGAAAGGTGGACTACATACTCGTGAAGGGGAAGGTCGATGGAGGCCAGTACGCTGGCTACGAGAAGCAGCAGTTCGACATCGGCTGACGGGAGAATACGGTGACCACACGGGTGGAGCGGCACGGCGGCCCGGGCCCCGATGACGAGGGGTACGCGCAGGACCTGGGCGAGGGGCTCGCCGAGACGATCGCGCTTCTCGAGCAGTCGCCGCGCATGCTCGACAGTGCACTGAGCGAAGCCATGACCTACCTGAACGCATGCCTGGCGGTCGATCCGGACGCCGCGACTCTGCGCACCTGGGAAGCCACGGTGACGGCCATGGAAGTGACGTGCGCGGCATTCGCCGCGGCCGGCCGAACCGAAGGAAGCATCGAGGTCCGGCTCCCGGACCGGATGCTGACCATCCCGGCGACGGGTCCGCAGTACTACGCCAACGCGGGCAACTGGCTGGCCGCATTCTGGCTGGCAATCGTCTGCCGCGAACAAGCGCAGATGACCAGGCTCTGCGAATTCCCGGTAGAGGCACTGCGTGCTTCAGGCGGCGAATACGACGAGTTCGTCTATCGCTGGATCGACGCCTTGCAGTCCTACTGGCTGGAGCGTCCAGGTCTGGGCGAGAAGCTCGTGTCGGCTATCGAGGCATCTTCACCGGAGATCGCACGCATCGCCGACCGAGAGGTACTGGACAAAATCCTCTACCAACCGATCGGCCTTTTCCATCAATTCCTGCGCAAGGACCACCAAGGCTTCAATCAGGCTCTCCGGGAAGCCCTGGTGCTCCACAGGGATTTCTGGACCGCGACCGAGCCTCGGGAACGCTCCGTCGACGGCTACCTCGCGCTCGGCCCCCTGGCCATCACCTGCCTCGCCCATGACGCCGGCTTTCCCATCGACGTGGAGTCTCCCTACATGCCGAGTCAGTTGCTCAACCGCGCGTGGCTCGGCGAGTTCCCGACGTCGTAGCAGTCACAGCCTTCGCCGAGGCCGACATGCCCGTCGAGGTCGAGTCCGAGTACCTTCCTCGGGCACATCTGAAGCGGGCACCGCCCGGTGACAACACGTTTCGCAAGGAGAACGCGCTGACTGCCATCGTTCCCCGCCCTCCGTTGCCCACGGGGAACGCGGAAGAGGGTCTCGCCGTCCTTCAGGAGAATGCGCAGGAGCTGATCGAGGGACTGGAATCGGATTCGACTCGCCTGGGCGACGCCTTCAGTACGACTCTCACCCTGGCCCAAGCGCGCTGCCTCATGGATCCGCGGGCTGCGATTTTTCCCACGTGGGACGCCTGGGTGACCGCGATGCAGGTCGGTTCGGCCGTGTTCGCCACCGCCACTGCGAACGAAGGGAATGTGCAGTGCCGCATCGCGCACAAGGATCGCACTCTGCAGGCCACGGGACCTCAGTGGTATGCGCACCCGGGGGCATGGCTCACCGCCTTCTACCTGGCGGTGGCATGCCGAGAGAAGGAGAGGATCACAGCGCTGTGCCACGTGCCGCTGCCCCTGTTGCGTGAGAACGGCGGACAGTTCGAGGAGTATGAGTACGCGTGGATCGAAACTCTCCGTACCTACTGGCTCGGAGGGCCGGACCTGGTGTCCACATTGGTGTCGGCAGTTGACGGCACCGACCCGCAGACCGTCTCCGACCCGGAAACCGCGGGCCATCTCATGTACCCGCCCATGGAGATGTTCCACCGCTTCATCCGCAAGGATCACGACGGTT
Organism: Streptomyces sp. NPDC003456; assembly: GCF_042878735.1. Classification (NCBI taxonomy): domain Bacteria; kingdom Bacillati; phylum Actinomycetota; class Actinomycetes; order Kitasatosporales; family Streptomycetaceae; genus Streptomyces; species Streptomyces sp. NPDC003456. The sequence continues at coordinate 455,594 of NZ_JBIAOK010000004.1, read as the reverse complement.
TCAACCGCGCACTGGCCCAGGCACTCGAACTGCACAAGCAGTACTGGAGCGAGGAGGACGCCTCGTCAACGTTGCGGGTCTCGTCGCCCTCGCCCCGCTCGCCATCGCCTGCTTCGCCCACGACGCCGGCCTGCCCATCGAGGTGGAGTCCGAGTACCTGCCGGCCGTCCTGATCAAGCGCAACTGGTGCGGCGAATTCCCCACCTGATGCGTTCCGGGCGGAACCGAACGGTGACAAGAGAGGGAGTTCGCCCGCCGCAGCTCCATCACCACCAGCGTTCCGGCGCGGGCGACCAGCAACTCGGGGATGTCGCCAGTGGCATCAGGTCGGGAAGCAGTTCGGCGTGGATCTCCTGGCGGGTTGCCAGAGACCAGTGATCGGCGCGGAGGAGTTTCCCGGTGAGGAGCCCTCCGATGCGCCGGGCCGGTCGTCGGTCCGCCAGCAGAGACACGAACTCCGCCGAGTCCTCGAACATCCGGAGAGTCCAAAAGCGGCCGGAGCCACGGTCACCCATCGGCCGGGTGTCTACGGTGGTGCTCCCACCGGCGCCGATGCCGATGTCACCGACCCAGCCGGAGCAGACACGTGGTCACCCGCATTCCCCGCCATGAGTTCCGCACGGACAACGCGGGCGAGCTCATGGCGCCCGTCATCAAGAGCACATAGGACGTGCTCGATCACATCGAGACGTCGGAGGACGACCGGTACGACGCCCTGCAGGCCGCGCTCACCCTGGCGAAGTGGCGGTGCCTGACGGATCCCACAGCGGGTGAGTTCCCCGCCTGGGAGGCGTGGGTCACCGCCCTGCAGGTCGGCTGCGGGCTCTTCGCCGCCGGCCTGGCGACCGAGGGCCCGGTGCCGTGCCGGGTGGGCAGCAACGGTGAGGTCAAGCAGCTGCCCGCCACCGGGCCGCAGGACTACCTGCACGCGGGCAACTGGCTGACGTCGTTCTACCTGGCGGTGATCTGCCGCGACAACGACCGCGTCAACCAGCTGGCACAGGTGCCCGTCTCCTTCCTGCGAGCGTCCGGCGCGAAGTTCGACGAGTATGTCTACGCCTGGGTGGAGAGCCTCCAGCACTTCTGGTTCGGCCGCCAGGAGACCTGGGACACGCTCGTCACCGCCGTCGACGGGACGACCCCCGAGGCGGCCAGGATCGCCGGCCCGGAGCTCATGCTGAAGATCCTCCATCCGCCGCTCGAGCTCTTCCAGCGCTATCTGCGCCGGGAGAACGAGCAGTTCAACACCGCACTCGTCGACGCCCTCACCCGGCACAAGGAGTACTGGACCGCCAACGAGGCACGGTCGCTCAACGGCGAAGGGCTGGTCGCCCTCGGTCCGCTCGCCGTCGCCTGCATGGCCTACGACGCCGACATGCCCGTCGAGGTCGAGTCCGAGTACCTTCCTCGGGCACTCGTGAAGCGGTCCTGGGTGGGCGAGTACGACACCTGACCGGCCCCGAGCACGTCGCTCAGAACAGACTCAGCAACGCCTCCGCCGGGTCCGGGAGGCCCGGGCCGCCGTCGGGGAGGGGGAGTTCGAACCAGACGGTCTTGCCGCGGGGCGTGCGGCGGGAGCCCCAGGCCGCGCTGAGGAGGCCGACCAGTTGCAGGCCGCGACCGCCCTCGTCGGTGTCGCGGGCGCGGCGGCGGCGCGGCTGGACCAGGCCCGCGTCCCACACCTCGCAGACCAGCGTGCGGTCGAGCAGGAGCCGCAGGCGGATCTCGCCCTCGCCGTAGCGCAGGGCGTTGGTGACCAGTTCGCTGACGAGCAGTTCCGTGGTGTCGACGAGCGGCTCCAGGTCCCAGCTGAGCAGCTGGGCGCGGGCGTACTCGCGGGCCCGGCCCACGCTGCGCGGCTCGCGCGGCAGGGTCCAGTCGCCGACGGACTCGGTGGGCAGGCCCTGGACGCGTGCCATCAGCAGGGCGATGTCGTCCTCGCCGTGATGGGTGTCGAGCGTGTTGAGGACGTGGTCGCAGACGTCCTCCAGCGGCTGGGTGGGGTCGGCCAGCGCGCTGACGAACGCCTGGAGTCCCTCGTCGAGGGGGTGGTCGCGGCTCTCGACCAGTCCGTCGGTGTAGAGGGCGAGGAGGGCGCCTTCGGGCAGTTCCACCTCGACCTCCTCGAAGGGCTCGCCGCCGACGCCGAGCGGCATGCCCGGCGGCACGTCCAGCATCAGGGCCGGCTCGCCCGGTTCGACCAGGACGGGCGGCAGGTGGCCCGCGTTGGCGAACGTGCAGCGCCGGGTCACGGAGTCGTACACGGCGTAGACGCAGGTGGCCAGGTAGACCTCCGACAGGTCGGCCTCGCGCGGGCGGCGGGCCGCCCGGGTGGCCTGCTGGACGCCTCCGGGGGCGCCCAGGCCCCGGGCGATCTCGTCGAGCTGGGAGAGCACCTCGGCCGGTTCGAGGTCGAGCTGGGCCAGAGTGCGTACGGCGGTGCGCAGTTCGCCCATGGCGACGGCGGCGCGCAGGCCGCGGCCCATGACGTCGCCGACCACCAGCGCGGTGCGGTGCCCGGGGAGTTCGATGACGTCGAACCAGTCGCCGCCGACCTCGCTGGGCCGGCCGGTGTTGACGTTGCCGGGAAGGTAGCGGCAGGCGATGTCCAGGCCGGAGGCCTCGGGGTCGCCGGGCGGGAGCAGGGACCGCTGCAGTATCAGCGCCCGTTCGTGCTCGCGCCGGTAGAGCCGGGCGTTGTCGATGCAGACCGCGGCGCGGGCCGCGAGTTCCACGGCGAGGTCCCGGTCGCGTTCGCCGAACGGCTCGCTGCCCTTGGTGCGGGCGAACTGGACCAGCCCGACGACCGTGTCGTGGGCGACCATCGGCACGGCCAGCGTGGACTGCACCAGCCCGCCGTCCTCACCGGCGACGGTCTGCGGGCGGGCGGTGCGCAGGGCGTCGGCGCACGGGGAGTTGAACGGGTAGTGGTGGACGGCGCCGACCGAGACGGGCGCGCCGGTGCCGGCGAAGGGCGCGTCGGAGACGGCGCTGGCGAAGGCCACGCGGCGCAGCTCGCCGCTGCCGTCGGCGAGCCCGGGCGGGGTCTCGTCGCCGACCAGCAGGCCCTGGTAGAGGTCGACGGTGGCCAGGTCGCAGAAGCCGGGGACGACGACGTCGAGGAGCTGGCGGGCGGTGGTCTCCAGGTCGAGGGAGTTGCCGATGCGGGCGCCGGCCTCGTTGAGCAGGGCGAGGTTGCGGCGGGCGGCGGCGGCCTCTCGGGCGGCGGCGCGGCGGGCGGTGATGTCGGTGCCGAGCCAGGCGACGCCGATGGGCCGGCCGGAACCGCTGTGCACGCGGTAGAGGTTGACGGACCAGTGGCGGCGCTCGTCGGATTCCGGCACGAACCCGGTGACGTGCATGTCGGTGATGGAGTTGCCGGTCTCCAGGACGCGGCGCAGCGTGGCGGAGACCCGTTCGGCCTCGGCGCGCTGCAGGTAGTCGTGGACGCCCTTGCCGCGGTGGTCGTCGGGCGAGCCGCCGAAGATGGAGGCGAACCGCTGGTTGGCGCGGCGGACCCGCAGGTCGGGGTCGATGAGCAGGAAGCCGAACGGCGATTGGCCGAAAATGGCCTGCGAGGCGGCGAGGTCCGTCTCGATGCTGCGCAGGGTGCGGACGTCGACGACGATGCACACGGCGGCCTTCTCGCCTTCCTCGGTGCGCGTCGGCATGACGTACACCTCGGCGAGTCCCTCGTGGCCGCATTCGCCCGAGACGCCCTTGGGCAGCCGGAAGGGCACCACGCCGGTCCACTCGCGGCCGTCGAGGATCTCGGCCATCTTGCGCATGCCCCGCGCCTGGTGGCGCGGGTCGATGAACGCCTCGATGGGGTCCATGCCGACGGCGCGGTCGGCGGGGATGCCGAAGAGGTGCTCGGCGCGCAGGCTCCACTGGTCGACCAGCCCGTCGGGGCCGATGGAGAAGGACGCGACCTTGATGTAGTCGTAGATGGAGCCGGGAGGGCTGGCCTGCCACATGGCGTCCCCCGGGCGGGGGCCGTCGGCTGCGAAGGCGCCCGCGGCCGCGGGGTCCGGGCCGTCCGCGGCCCCGGCCCTCGCGCCCTCCGACGGGTCCTCGGACTCCGTGGCCTTCGCTGGTATCTCGCTCACGCGAACCGTCCCCTCCAGCTCACCGCGCCCGGCACCGGTCACCGGGGGCGGCTGCCCGCAGTATCCAGCACTACGGTGCCGCACAACACGGTGTTCACGATCACAGCACGGTCCCGATGGTTTTCGGTCCGGACCGTGACAACACTTCCAGTCTTCTAACCAGGGGACACGTCCTCGAATCACGTTCCGCGGCACCGGTCACCTGCGCGAACCGGCCGCTCTACAGCGATGACGGGTACGTACACCGTTTTTTCACTCCGGCACCGGCAGTTCGAACCAGACGGTCTTGCCGAGCCCGCCGGGCCGGGTACCCCAGCGGCGGGAGGAGGAGGCCACCAGTTGCAGCCCGCGGCCGCCCTCGTCGTCGGGGCGGGCGGCGCGTGCCCGGGGCGGGTCGGGCAGCGGGTCGGAGACCTCGACCCGCAGGACGCCGACGGGGCCCGACGGGCGGACGAGACGGACGCCGATGGGGCCCGTGGCGTGCCGCAGGGCGTTGGTGACCAACTCGCTGACCAGCAGCGCCGCGAGGTCGGCGAGACTTTCGAGACCCCAGTTGCGGAGTTTGCCGCGGACGGCCTGCCGGGCGGTGCGCACGGCACCGGGCTCGGCGGGGAAGGTCCACTCGGCGCAGTCACCCTCGGGGTTCGTCACGCCGATCACTTCCCAGACAGACGGCCTGCCCATGTCCGGTTTCATGGGGTTAATGGGCACATACCCGATATCCGGGGCGCAGTACCGCGCGGGGTGGCGCTCTGTGGCACGAAAGGCGTACGGAGAGCCACTGCAGCGGTCGTGCCACCCGTACGCCCTTGTCCGGCCTCACACGCCGGGCGCCTGCCGCGGGGCCGGGGAGCCGAGGAGGGCGAGGGTCTGCCGCACGGCCGGGACGTCCTGGTCGAGCCAGCGCACCTCCCAGACGTCGCCGGGGCCGAGCCAGCGCAGCTCGTCGTGGTCCTGGAGGGGCTTGGGCGCGGCGGAGCCGGGGCGCAGGCGGGCGGTGAACACCTGCAGGACGTACGGAGACTTCAGGGGCCACTCCCCCGGGACGCGCGCGCCGGCCTCGGCGTCGACGCCGAGTTCCTCGCGCAGCTCGCGTTCGAGTGCCGCTTGAGGTGTCTCCCCGGGTTCGACCTTGCCCCCGGGCAACTCCCAGCGCCCGGCCAGTTCGGCGGGCGCGCTGCGCCGGGCGGCGAGCAGGTGCCCGTCCTCGATCAGCGCGGCACCCACGACGACGATCCGCTCACTCATGCCGGGAGCCTACGGGAGGTGGCGGACCCCGGACGCGCCGTGTCCATGCCCGGCGGGGACGGGCCGGTGCCCGTCAGCCACGGGGGTCGGCCGCCGATGTCAGCCGTGTCCGGCCGGTCCGTTCTGGCCGAGGCGTTCGACCCAGTAGAGCTGCTTGTGGCCGCGTCCGTCGAGGCTGTCCGCGATCTTCTGGGCCTCGTCCCGGGTCGCGTACCGGCCCACGCGGTACCGGTTGCCGTTGTCGTCCTCGCGTATCACGAGCCAGGGCAGAGCGACCGTGCTGTCGTTCATCGCGCCCCTCCTCTTCCCACTCGCGGCCTGAGCCGTGCCCCACCCGCTAAGGAAACCGCACTGCGCATATGCCCGAGCCTACGCCTTACCTTCACGGAGCGAATACGGCTTTTCACGAAGAGGTACGCAACCAGCCAGAACGCCGGGGGCGCACGCCGGTGAACGCGCCGTCCGCACTCCCCTGGGCGTCGGATCGGGGGCATACCGAGCAGGCCGTCCCCTAGCTGCGGAAACGACGTGTCGCGGGTCGAAGCGGACCGGTCGGGTCGGTGACGGCCGAGGTGCCGGTCGGGTGAGCGGGGGGCGCGGGAAGTGCGCCCCGGGGCGGATGTGAGCGTGCGCTACTTGACCGGAAGGTGGTAGGCGACCCGGTACCGATCGGCCGGGACGACCACGTCGGCCGTCTCGACGGGACGGCCCGAGGCGTAGAACGTGCGCTGGACGACCAGCACCACGTGGCCCGGGACACCGCCCAGCGCCAGCAGTTCCTCGGCGAGGCCGGGGCGGGCGCCGACCTCCTCGGTGACGTTGTCCACGATGACGTCGATGGCGCGCATGCGCTCGACGACCCCCATGCCGCCGACCGGGCCCTCCTCCGGCAGCATGACCGGCGTACGCCCCGTCAGGGCGAGGGGCTCCCAGGACGTGGAGAGCATCATCGCCTCGCCGCCCTCGCGGTACAGGTACCGGGTGCACATCACCCGGTCGCCCGGCTCGATGCCCAGCCGCTCGGCGATGGCGGCGCCGGCCTCGGTCTGCCGGCTGCTGGACTCCCAGGTGCCGCGCCCCTCGCCGTCGGCCTGCTCCTGGCGGAACGGTGTGGCCCCGCCGGACGGGCGGTATCCGGAGCGGGAGATGCGCCGGGGCACGGGGCGCTCGCGCACGTACGTCCCGGAACCGGAGCGGCCCTCCACCAGACCTTCCGCCATCAGCACCTTGCGGGCCTCCAGCGCGACCGTGTCCGAGACGCCGTACTCCTGGCGGATTCTCGCCTGGGAGGGGAGCCGGGTGTGCGGTGGCAGCTGACCGTCGACGATCTTCTGGCGGAGATCACCCGCGACGCGCAGATACGCCGGCTGCTCACCGAATGTCACTGGCCGCTCCCATCAGGTTGTACAGACAGCAACAGCGTGGCAACCGTATGTTGGGCGAGGCAAGCAAAGGCCAGGGAATCACTCGATGTGATGACATGCGGCGCCTGAAGCCTTTACGCAGGCACTTTCTCCCCGCTATGGGCGCCGTCACACCTGTGCCGCGGAGTCACCGCCCTCGTCCGGCCCGGGGTACGGCGGCTCGGCGGCCAGGCCGAGGGCCTTGCGGGCGGTGACGGCCGCGGGTCCGTCGACGTACGCGTACGCCTCGACGTGGTGCGCGGCGTACGCGTCGGCGTCGGCGGCGGTGCTCGCCCGGTCCCACGCCGCGCGCGCGTCCTCCAGGTCGGCGACCAGGGCGCCGACCGGTCCGCGGGCCCCGGACGGCCAGGTGTACGCGCGCAGGGCCTCGATCTGCTCGTCCAGCACGTCGCGGACCTGGGCGGCCCAGGCGCGGTGGGCGGCGAGGCCGTCCTCGGGGGTCTCCTCGGGTTCCTCGTACAGCGCCGCGTCGACGGCGTTGGCCGTGGAGAGGAAGACGACCTGGTCCGGGCCGAGCGTCGAGGGGTCGCAGCGCAGCGATCCGGTCAGCGGGGGCCCGTGGTCGATGCGGGCGAAGACGCAGGTGATCGCGCGGTCGCCGAAGCGCCGGCTCTCCGGCGAGGGCATCAGGTGGTACACGTCCACGTCGGCCGGCACCGCCCAGGTGTCCATCGCGTACCGGTCCTGCAGCGCGTCGCACCGCTCCTCGGCGAGCTCCCCGATCTCCGCGTCCCCCGGGTGGGCGCCGCCCGGCAGCGTCGCGATGCCGAAGACCTCGCCGTCGTGCCCGCTCGCGCACGGCACCGTGTCGACGGCGGAGGTGTAGCCCTCCAGGCCGCCGGGCGCGTCGAAGCAGTCGCCCTCCTCCAGGGCGAGGACCTCGTTGCCCCGCGCGGCGTCGGTGAACCCCTCCCAGGCCCGGGAGGCGAGGCCGGTGGACAGCACAGCCGCCCACAGCACGGCCCCGGCGGACGACAGCGCCACTCCCGTGAGGGCCATGCCGCGCCCGCTCTGCCCCGTCCGCTTGATCTGCCGCAGCGCGACCAGCCCCAGGACGAGCCCGGCGACGGGCAGGAAGCACAGCAGACCGAGCACCAGGGCGGCGACGGCGAAGGCGTTGACGGACACCGGGGTGCCGTACGGACGCCCGTACGGCCCGTGCGGGGGCGGGGTGGGCAGGGCCGGCGACAGGTCGGCCGGGGGCGGCGCGAACGGATCCCGGGGCTGCGGGTCGCCAGGGGGCGCGGGTATCGACACGGGCGGAACGCTCCTGGCTGAGGCGGCGGACGGGGCCGGCGGACGGCTGGGCGCATCGTAAGCGGGCGGCCTGACACGGCCACCGCACGGGCCCGCGGGGCCGAACCGGCGGGCGGGCCGACACGGCCACCGCACCGGGCCGCGGGAGTCGAGGTCGGCCGGGGCCGCTGCGGCTTTGGCAGTGCGGGTGGGGACCACGGGCGGGAGGCCGAGGCGCCGGAGACGTGCCGTCCGCTCCTCTAGGCCCGCCCCGTCACCTGGCGGCAGGCCCGTGCGTAGGACCGGATGAGGGTCCGGTGCTCGTCCTCGCGGCGCCAGGCCAGGGCGTAGCGGCCGGGTGGGACGCCGTGGACCGGTCGGGCCGTCACGCCGCCCAGGGTGAGCAACGGGACGTTGCCGGCGGCGACGAGGCAGACGCCGAGACCGGCGGCCAGGGCCTCGTAGGTCTCCTCCGTGCCCGCGACCTCGGCGCCGATGCGGGGCGGGCGGCCCGCGCGGGCGTCGAGCGCGAGCCAGAAGTCGCGCAGGGGGCCGGTGCCGGCGGGCAGGGCGAGGAACGGTTCGTCGAGCAGTTCGGCGAAGTCGACCGCGGGGCGGGCGGCGAGGGGGTGGGTGTCGGGGAGGGCGACCATCAGCGGCTCCTCGGCCACGACCGTCCAGGCGTAGCGGTCCTGGTCCGGCAGGGGCAGCCAGACGAACGCGACGTCGGCGGAGCCGTCGGCGAGGCCGGCGGTCGGGTCCTCCCAGGTGACCTGGCGCAGCCGGACCGTGGTGCCGGGGTGTGCGGCGGTGAAGCGGGAACGGATCGCCGGCAGCAGCCCGCCGCGAACCGGACTCGTGCTCATGCCGATCACCAGGGTGTCGCGCCGCTCGGCCCGCAGGGCGTCCATCGCCGCCGCTCCCTCCCCCCACGCGTCCAGCACGGCGCGAGCGTGCGGGAGCAGGGCCGCGCCGGCCTCCGTGAGGGACACGCCGTGCCGGTCGCGCCGGAACAGCTCGGTGCCCAGCTGGCGCTCCAGGGCGCGGATCTGCTTGCTCAGGGCGGGCTGGGACACGTAGAGCCGTTCGGCGGCGCGGGTGAAGTGCAGCTCCTCCGCCACGGCGACGAAGGAGCGCAGGTCCCGTACGTGCACGTCCACGGTCATGCCCATCAGTTATCACCGAAGGTCTTGGACGGACAACGGTCCGGGCGGTGAGGGTGATGGGTGACAGGACGAGGAGCGAAGCGAGGAGCGGTCATGGACAAGGTGTGGCTGATCACGGGTGCGAGCAGCGGGTTCGGGCGGGCGCTCGCCGAGGCCGCGCTCGCGGCGGGCGATGTCGTGGTCGGCGCGGCCCGGCGCCCCGAGAACCTGGGCGATCTGGCCGCCGCCCACCCGGACCGGGTGGAGGTGCTGCGGCTGGACGTCGCCGACACGACGGCCGCCGAGGCCGCGGTACGGGACGTGGTGGCGCGGCACGGGCGGATCGACGTGCTGGTCAACAACGCGGGCCGCACGCACGTCGGGGCGTTCGAGGAGACCACCGAGCAGGAGCTGCGGGAGCTGTTCGAGGTGCACGTGTTCGGACCCGCCGCCCTCACCCGGGCCGTGCTGCCGTTCATGCGCGAGCGGCGCTCGGGCGCGATCGTCCAGATGAGCAGCATGGGCGGGCAGATGTCGTTCGCCGGCTTTTCGGCGTACAGCGCGACGAAGTTCGCCCTGGAGGGCCTGTCCGAGGGGCTCGCGGACGAGGTCGCGGAGTTCGGTGTCAAGGTGCTGGTCGTCGAGCCGGGCGCCTTCCGTACCGGCCTGTTCGCGGCCGGGCGGGCCGGGGCCAGCCGGGACAGCGGCGTCTACGCCGGGGTGGCGCGGACCCGCGCCGCGGTCGCCGGGGGCGACGGCACCCAGCCGGGTGACCCGGCCAAGGCCGCCGCGCTGATCCTGGCCGCGCTGGACTCGGATGACACGCCGCTGCGCCTGCCTCTCGGGGACGACGGCGTCAGCGCCGTGCTCGGCCATCTCGACCAGGTGCGCGGCGAGGTCCTGGCGTGGGAGAAGCGCAGCCGGGACACGGCGTTCGACGCCTGACGGGCCGCCACGAGGGCCCTGCGGCGCGCGCAGGGCCCTTGTGCAATCCCCGGGGAGGCCTCAACCTGGCGCTGACGCACACGAGTTGCCGCTCGATTGACATGCCCATGACCTTTCGGCCACTCATCGGCGGCGACCGACGGGCGTGCACCCCACCCCACAGCGCACCACCGATCGAGGAGGACCCCTCAGATGGCAGTGATGCGTACTCCCCACGGTTCCCCCCGCCGCAGACTCGCCGCGCTCGGCGCGGCGGCCTGCGCGGCGCTGGTCGCGAGTCTCGTCTCCGCCCTCCCCGCCGGAGCGGCCCCGGTCGCGGCCGAAGGGCGCATCCAGTACGAGGACGCCGCGAACTCCGTTCCCGGCAGCTACATCGTCACCCTCAGGACCGAGCGCGCCGGCTCCGCCGAGGGCCGGGCGCTCGCGCACAAGTACGGCGCCGACATCGAGCGGACCTACACCAAGGCCCTGAACGGCTACGCCGTGGCGGCCTCCGAGTCCGAGGCGAAACGTCTCGCCGCCGATCCGGCCGTCGCCTCAGTGGTGCAGGACCGGACGTTCTCCATCAGCGCGACGCAGCCCAGCCCGCCCTCCTGGGGCCTAGACCGCATCGACCAGAAGAACCTGCCGCTGAACAACGCGTACACCTACCCGGACTCCGCAGGCGAGGGCGTCACGGCGTACGTCATCGACACCGGTGTGCGCATCTCGCACGGCGACTTCGGTGGCCGGGCCGCCAACGGCTACGACGCCGTCGACAACGACAACACCGCCCAGGACGGCCACGGCCACGGCACGCACGTCGCCGGCACGATCGCCGGCAGCGCCTACGGCGTGGCCAAGAAGGCCAAGGTCGTCGGGGTGCGCGTGCTGAACAACTCCGGCCAGGGCACCACCGCCCAGGTCGTCGCGGGCATCGACTGGGTGGCCCGCAACGCGGTGAAGCCGGCCGTCGCCAACATGTCGCTCGGCGGCGCCGGCGACACCGCCATCGACACGGCCGTGCGCAACGCCATCACCTCTGGCGTCACCTTCGTGGTCGCGGCCGGAAACGAGTCCACCGACGCCTCCACCCGCTCCCCCGCCCGCGTCGCCGAGGCCGTGACGGTCGGCGCGACGACGTCCACCGACGCCAAGGCGAGCTACTCCAACTACGGCTCGGTCCTGGACCTGTTCGCACCGGGCTCCTCGATCACCTCGGCCTGGAACTCCGGCGACTCGGCGACCAACACCATCTCCGGCACCTCGATGGCGAGCCCGCACGTCGCCGGGGCCGCCGCGCTGCACCTGGCCGCCAACCCCGCGGCCACGCCCGCGCAGGTCTCCGCCGCCCTGACGTCCGCCGCCACCACCGGCGTCGTCACCAGCCCCGGCACCGGCTCGCCCAACCGCCTCCTGAACGTCGGCGGCGGCTCGACCACCCCGCCCGGGCCGCGCTTCGAGAACACCGCCGACCAGGCCATCGCCGACAACGCCACCGCCGAGTCACCCGTGACCGTCTCCGGCGTCTCCGGCAACGCGCCCTCCGCCCTGGCGGTCGAGGTGCACATCGTCCACACCTACATCGGCGACCTCCAGGTCCAGCTGGTCGCCCCGGACGGCACCGCCTACACGCTGAAGGCGTACGGCACCGGCGGCAGTGCGGACAACATCGACACCACGTACACCGTGAACGCCTCCGCGGAGGCTGCCGCGGGCACCTGGAAGCTCCGGGTGAGCGACAACGCCCGGTACGACACCGGGCGGATCGACGCCTGGGCGCTGCAGTTCTGATCCCCGCACGCGGGAGGGGGCCGGGCCGGTGACGGCCCGGCCCCCGGCCGTGCCGGGCGGGTCTCAGCCGGGCAGGCGCCCCCGGGCCGCGCTGCCGGCGTTCGCCACCGGGAGCTCCTGCGGCCGGTCGGCCGCGGGGCCGAGCGCCCGGGTGTCGGGGGCCGCGCGCTCCGGGTGCCGGCGCCGGTAGTACGGGTTGTCGGGGGCGAGCCGGCTGGAGACGCGGCCGTACATGCCGAACGTGGCGATGACCAGGCCCATGACGAAGCTGAAGATCACGTTGGTCATGCCGAAGTCGAGGATGTTGGCGGGCCGGTCCAGCAGGAAGATGTGCACGAAGCCGCTCAGCACGAACAGCGCTCCGACCGTCATGTTGAGCGTGGAGGCGAAGTTGCCCCCGATCACGGCTCCGCCGAGCAGCGCGAGGCCCACCACGGTCGAGATGACGCTCAGCGCCACGTTGGTGGTCATGCCCGCGATGGTGTCGCCGGAGGTGTTGAAGGGACTGAGGGCGTCGGCGAAGCCGAGGGCCGCGAACACCAGGAGCACCAGGCCGCAGAAGCCGGCGCCGTAGCGGTAGACGGTCGCCAGGTGGTGGTCGACCGGAAGTTCGTCTCGTAGCTTCATGCCCCTGTTTCGCCGGTTGTGTCCCTTTCGGATGCGGCGATCGGAAGGAGCCTCATTCGGGGGCCCGGCGCAGCGCGGCGAGCTCGGCGTTCATCTCGCCGAGGAACCGGACGACCACCGCCAGCTCCCCGGGGCTGAACCGGCTCAGGGCCGACTCGGTGCCGCGGGCCAGGGGCAGGAAGTAGTCCCGGGCCAGGCTCCGGGCCGCGTCGGCGTAGTGCAGGTGGACGACGCGTCGGTCGCCGCCGTCCCGCACGCGCCGGACGTGCCCGGCCCGCTCCAGCCGGTCCAGGCAGGCGGTCACCGCGCCCGAGGTGAGGTTGAGCTGCTTGCGCAGCCGGCCGGGCGTCATGGGCTCGCCGCCCGCCACGGGATCGGCCTCCGCGTCCAGGATCGCGATCAGCGCCTGCATGTCGGTCAGGTGCAGGCCCTGCGCCTGGGCGAACTCCTGGGCGATGCGGTTGAACTCGCTGTTCATCCGGCGCAGCAGGACGGCGAAGGACTGCAACCCGATCGGGTCGTCCGCCGGAAGAGATGGCGTGGGCTCACCGGGACCGCTCATCCCCCCAGCCTAGTATCTCTCAATGATTGAGATACTTTATGAGTGAGTCACTTCGTCTACGGCTTGGGATACGCATGACTACCGCACAGCGTTGGGCCCGACGGCTCGTACCGCTCGCTCTGCTGCTCGTCTGGCTGGGGGTGGGCGGGACACTCGGCCCCTTCGCGGGCAGACTGGGCGAGGTCGCCACCAACGACCAGGCCGCCTTCCTGCCCCGCAGCGCCGAGTCCACCCAGGTGCTGGAGGCGCGCGAGGCCTTCGACCAGTCCGAGACGCTGCCCGCCGTGGTGGTCTGGACGGCGGACGGGAAGCGGCTGACCGCTGACCAGCAGGCCGACGCCACCCGTGCCGTGGCGCAGCTCGCCGGGGAGCCCGGGGTCGTGGACCGGCCCTCCCCCGCCCTGCTCTCCGAGGACCGCGAGGCGATGCAGGCCGTCGTCCAGCTGGCACCCGACCTGGGCGAGGAACTGCCCACCGCCCTCGAGAAGGTGCGTGCGGCGGTCGGGGACGTGCCGGGCGCCGAGGCGCAGATCGCCGGACCCGCGGCGAGCCAGGCCGACCTGGCGGACGCGTTCGCCGGCATCGACGGACTGCTGCTGGGCGTGGCCCTCGGCGCCGTGCTGCTGATCCTGCTGCTCGTCTACCGCAGCGTCCTGCTGCCGTTCCTGATCATCATCAGCTCGGTCTTCGCCCTGGGTCTGGCCTGCGCCGTGGTCTACGCCCTGGCCGAGCGGGACGTGGTCCGGGTGGACGGGCAGGTGCAGGGCATCCTGTCGATCCTGGTGATCGGCGCGGCCACGGACTACGCGCTGCTGCTCGCCGCGCGCTTCCGCGAGGAACTGGCCGTGCGCGGGGACCGCACGGCCGCCGCGATCGCCGCGCTGCGCCGCTCCTTCGGCGCGATCACCGCCAGCGCCGCGACCGTGGCGCTCGGACTGCTGGCCCTGCTCGCGAGCGACCTCACCAACAACCGCGCCCTCGGCCCGGTCGGCGCCATCGGCATCGTCTGCGCCGTGCTCACCACGCTGACGTTCCTGCCGGCCGTGCTGGCCCTGCTGGGCCGTGTCGCCTACTGGCCGTCCCGGCCCAAGGCGCCGGAGGAGTCCGCGCAGGGCACCGGCGTGTGGCGCAAGGTGGCCGCCCTGGTCGACGGCCGGCCGCGCCGGACGTGGGTGGTGACGGCACTGATCCTGGCCGTGTTCGCGGCCTTCTCCCCCACCCTGTCCTCCAAGGGCGTGCCGCTCGACGAGATCTTCGTCAACGACGCGCCCTCGGTCGCCGCGCAGCGCACGCTGGGCGAGCACTTCCCCGGCGGCTCCGGCAACCCGGCCGTCATCATCGCCGACGCCGACCGGGTCTCCGAGGTGACCGCCGCCGCCGAGAGCACCGAGGGGGTCGCCACGGCGAGCCCCGTCACCGCCTCCGGGCGTCCCGGGGACGGCAAGCCCCTCGTGGCCGACGGGCGGGTCCTCGTCAACGCCACGCTCAAGGCCTCGGCCGACAGCGACGAGGCCAAGGCCACCGTCGAACGGCTGCGCACGGAGGTCCACGCCGTCCCCGGCGCCGACGCCCTGGTCGGCGGCTACACGGCGCAGCAGTACGACACCCAGCAGACCGCCGCCCACGACCGGACGCTCATCGTGCCCGTCGTGCTCGCGGTGATCCTCCTGATCCTCATGGTGCTGCTGCGCTCGCTGCTCGTGCCGGTGCTGCTGGTGGCGACCGTCGGGCTGAACTTCCTGGCCACCCTGGGCGTCTCGGCGCTGGTCTTCCAGCACCTGCTCGGATTCAGCGGCACGGACGCGTCGGTGCCGCTGTACGGGTTCGTGTTCCTGGTGGCGCTCGGCGTCGACTACAACATCTTCCTGATGTCCCGGGTGCGGGAGGAGGCGCTCGTGCACGGCAACCGCCAGGGCGTGCTGCGCGGGCTGACCACGACCGGCGGGGTGATCACCTCCGCGGGTGTGGTGCTGGCCGCGACGTTCGCCGCGCTCATGGTGATCCCGCTGGCCTTCCTGGTGCAGATCGCCTTCATCGTCGCCTTCGGCGTGCTGCTCGACACGCTCGTCGTCCGCTCGCTGCTGGTGCCCGCACTGGTGATCGACGTCGGACCGCGGGCCTGGTGGCCCAGTGCGCTGGCCCGCCGGGAGCCGCCGCGGGCCGGCGCCTCCGAACCGGCCCCGCGGGAGGCGCACGCCGGTACTCCCTCCGACTGATTCACGCGCGGCGTCTGTGTCGTGCATCCGTGACGGCCGCCGACCGGGAAGTCTTCGGGGAGCAACGCGGCATTGCACCGGCACGGCACAGCGCCGAGGAGTGGAGACAGGACCATGACGACGGACGCACAGGGGTTGCACTGCCTGGTCACCGGGGCGTCCGGGTACGTGGGCGGGCGCCTGGTGCCGGAACTGCTGCGGGCCGGTCACCGCGTCCGGTGCCTGGCGCGCTCCCCCGGCAAACTCCGCGACCACCCGTGGGCGCGGCAGGCCGAGGCCGTGCAGGGGGACGTCACCGACGCGGAGTCCGTCGCCGCCGCGATGCGCGGGATCGACGTGGCCTACTACCTGGTGCACGCCCTGACGTCGGGCTCCGGGTTCGAGGAGACCGACCGCAGGGCCGCACGCGTCTTCGCGGAGCAGGCGCGGATCGCCGGGGTGCGGCGGATCGTCTACCTCGGCGGGCTCACCCCGCAGGACGTGCCCGAGGAGCAGCTCTCCCCCCACCTGCGCTCCCGGGCCGAGGTGGGGCGGATCTTCCTCGACTCCCCCGTGCCCGCCACGGTGCTGCGGGCGGCCGTGGTCATCGGCTCGGGGTCGGCCTCGTTCGAGATGCTGCGCTACCTCACGGAACGGCTGCCCGTCATGGTCACCCCGAGCTGGGTGCACACCCTCACCCAGCCCATCGCCGTGCGGGACGTGCTGCACTACCTCGTCGGCTCGGCGACCATGCCGCCCGACGTCGACCGGGCCTTCGACATCGGCGGTCCCGACGTCCTCACCTACCGGGAGATGATGCGGCGCTACGCCGAAGTCGCCGGGCTGCGGCGGCGGTTCATCGTCCCGGTCCCGGTGCTGACCCCGCGCCTGTCCAGCCACTGGGTCGGGCTGGTCACCCCCGTGCCGGCCTCCCTCGCCCGGCCCCTGACCGAGTCGCTGCGGCACGAGGTCGTCTGCCGGGAGCACGACATCGCCCGCTACGTGCCGGAGGGCCCGGGCCGGCCGCTGCCGTTCGACGAGGCGCTGTCCCTGGCGCTGCGCAAGGTCCGCGACGCGCAGGTGTCCACGCGCTGGTCCTCGGCGTCCGTGCCCGGCGCGCCCAGCGACCCGCTGCCCACCGACCCGGACTGGGCGGGCGGCAGCCTGTACCAGGACGAGCGCGAGCGCCCCGTCGACGCCTCCCGGGAGGCGCTGTGGAGGGTCGTCGAGGGCATCGGGGGCGAGAACGGCTGGTACTCCTCCCCCCTGGCCTGGGCGGTACGGGGCTGGCTCGACCGGTTCGTCGGCGGGGTCGGGCTGCGCCGGGGCCGAAGGGACACCCAGCACCTGAGGGTGGGCGACTCCCTGGACTTCTGGCGGGTGGAGGAGATCGAGCCGGGCCGTCTGCTGCGGCTGCGGGCCGAGATGCGCCTGCCCGGGCTGGCCTGGCTGGAGATGTACACCGAGACCGACGAGCAGGGCCGTACCCGCTACCGGCAGCGCGCCCTGTTCCACCCGCGCGGGCTGCTGGGCCACGCCTACTGGTGGAGCGTCGCCCCGTTCCACGCCGTGGTGTTCGGCGGCATGGCACGCAACATCGCGCGGGCCGCGGCCGGCGAGGTCGGCACGGGCCGCAGCAGCCGGGCCGGCCGCATCCGCGGGGGCCGTTCCGCGGGAAGAACCGGGCAGCGTCATACGGAACCGCGCCACCGCACCAGGAGTGACACATGACCGTCGCGGTCGTCCTGTTCACCTCGGACCTGCGTCTGCACGACCACCCGCCCCTGCACGCGGCGCTGCGCGCGGCGGACGAGGTGGTCCCGCTCTTCGTGCACGACCCCGCGGTGCACGCGGCCGGTTTCGACGTGCCGAACCGGGCCGCCTTCCTCGCCGACTGCCTGGCCGACCTGGACGCCTCCCTGCGCGAGCGCGGCGGCCGCCTGGTGGTGCGCTCGGGCCCGGTCGCCCGGGAGGTGCGCGCGGTCGCCGCCGCCTGCGGTGCCGCGGAGGTGCATCTGGCGGCGGGCATCACCGGGTTCGCCCAGCGCCGCGAGGAGCGGTTGCGCAAGGAGCTGTCGGCGGACGGCGTCGCGCTGCACGTGCACGACGACGTCATCACCGCCCTCGCCCCCGGCCGGGTCACCCCCAACGGCTCCGACCACTTCGCCGTGTTCACGGCCTACTACCGCCGCTGGTCCCGGGAGCGGCTGCGCGAGCCCCTGCCCGCGCCGGACGCGGTCCGCGTGCCCGCAGCCGCGACCGGCGAGGAGCCGCCGTCCCGCGCGCGGCCCGCGGACGTGTCGCCGGGCCTGGCGGCCGGCGGGGAGACGGCGGGCCGCGAGCGGTTCGCCGACTGGGCGCGCACGGACCTCGCCGGCTACGCCGACTCGCACGACGACCTGGCCGGTGACGCCACGTCACGGCTCTCCCCCTACCTGCACTTCGGCGCGCTGTCCCCGGCGGAACTCGTCCACCGGGCCCGCACGCGGGGCGGCGCCGGGTCCGAGGCGTTCGTGCGCCAGCTGTGCTGGCGCGACTTCCACCACCAGCTCCTCGCGGTGCGGCCCGAGGCGTCCCGGCAGGACTACCGCAGCCGCGGCGACCAGTGGCGCGGCGAGGACGAGGCGGCCGAGGACATCACCGCTTGGCGGGAGGGCCGCACGGGCTATCCGATGGTGGACGCCGGCATGCGCCAGCTGCGCCACGAGGGCTGGATGCACAACCGGGCGCGGCTGGTGACGGCGAGTTTCCTGACCAAGACGCTGTACGTCGACTGGCGCGTCGGCGCCCGGCACTTCCTGCGGCACCTGGTCGACGGCGACGTCGTCAACAACCAGATGAACTGGCAGTGGGTCGCCGGCACCGGCACCGACTCCCGCCCCCACCGCGTCCTCAACCCTGTCCTGCAGGGCAGGCGTTACGACCCGGACGGGACCTACGTACGGCGCTGGGTGCCCGAGCTGGCCGACGTCGAGGGCGGCGCGGTGCACGAGCCCTGGCGGCTCCCGGACGACCGGCGGGCCGCGCTGCGTTACCCCGAACCGGTCATCGGCCTCGGCGAGGGACTGGCCCGTTTCCGCGAGGCGCGCGGACGTCAGCGGTGAACCGGGTACCCATGAGCGGACTGCGTACGGACACGTGGCGACGTCGCATCGGTGCGCATCCGGAACACCACTGTCGGCGGAAGCACTGATGTGCGAATGACCGGATGCGAGAAGGGGTTGCGCATGCTTGGACCGCGGCCGACTGTGGCCGGACCGGGGGCACCGGACGACGCCCCGCTCACCGCCCCCGGGGCCACCCGGGCCGTGGAGGCCGTGCTCGGGCAGGTGCTCGAGGCGCGGCTGCGCCACGCCCGTCAGACCGACGCGGTGGCCGCGCGCGACCTGGCCGAGCGCGTCGCCGCGTTCTCCCTGCGCGGCGGCAAGCGGCTGCGCACGGCGTTCGTGTGGTGCGGCTGGCGGGCCGCGGGGGGAACGGGCGACACCGACCCGGTCCTGCGCACCGGGGCCGCCCTGGAACTGCTCCAGGCGTGCGCCCTCATCCACGACGACGTGATGGACGGCTCCCCGCTGCGCCGGGGGGCGCCGGCCCTGCACGTGGACTTCGCCCGCGGGCACCGGGCGGCGCGGATGTCCGGCTCGGCCGAGTCGTTCGGCTCGTCGGCGGCCGTGCTGGCCGGCGACCTGGCACTGGCCTGGGCGGACGACCTGCTGACGGAGACGGCGCTCGCCTCGCCGCACGGCGCCCGGCTGCACGGCGAATGGCGGGCCATGCGCACCGAGATGGTCGCCGGCCAGTACCGGGACCTGAAGGCCCAGGCGAGCGGATCGTCCAGCGGCGAGGAGGCCCTGGCCATCGCCGAACTGAAGAGCGCCCTGTACACGGTCGCCCGGCCCCTCGCGCTGGGCGCCGCGCTGGCGGGAGCCGACCCGCACACCGTGGACGCGCTGCGGGCCGCCGGGCGGTGCGCCGGGCTGGCCTTCCAGCTGCGTGACGACGTCCTCGGCGCGTTCGGCGACCCGCTGCTGACCGGGAAACCCGCCGACGACGACCTGCGGTCGCGCAAGCTCACCCACCTGCTGGCCACGGCCGTGCGGCTCGCCGGGACCACCGGCGACCGCGAGGCCGCCGCCGTGCTCGCCGCGGACCCGGACGCGCGGTCCCCGCAGACCGTGGAGCGGATGCGGGCGGCGCTGGAACGGACGGGGGCGCGGGCCGAGGTGGAGGCCAGGATCGCCGAACTGGCGGCCGCCGCCCTGCGGCACTTCGAGGCCACCGGCGCCGGCGCGCGGGTACAGCAGGAGTTCACCGTATTGGTCGAGCGGGCAGCGGGCGTCGCCCCGCGCCCGGCGGAGGAGCTGGTATGAGGACCGTGCCGGGACCGACGGACCACGTCGTCGTCGTGGGTGCCGGGCTGTCCGGCCTGGCCTGCGCGCTGCACCTGCTGGGCGCGGGCCGCCGGGTCACACTCGTCGAACGGGACCCCGGGCCCGGCGGCCGTGCCGGGCAGGTGCGGCTCGGCGGCTACCAGGTGGACACCGGGCCCACCGTGCTGACCATGCCCGACCTGGCCGAGGAGGCCTTCGCCGCCGTCGGCGACAGCCTGTACCGGCGCGTCGAACTGACGCCCCTGCACCCCGCCTACCGGGCCGGCTTCGCCGACGGCACCTCGCTGGACGTGCACACCGACGGCGACGCCATGGAGGCCGAGGTGCGCCGCTTCGCCGGGCCCGCCGAGGCGGCGGGCTACCGCAGGCTGCGCACGTGGCTGGAGCAGTTGTACCGGGCGCAGATGCGCCGCTTCATCGACACCAACTTCGACTCGCCCTTCCAGCTCGCGCACCCCGACCTGGCCCGGCTGGCGGCCCTCGGCGGCTTCGGCCGGCTGGACGCCCGCATCGGCCGCTTCCTGAACGACCCGCGGCTGCAGCGGGTCTTCTCCTTCCAGGCGCTGTACGCGGGGGTCGCCCCGGCCCGGGCGCTCGCGGCCTACGCGGTGATCGCCTACATGGACACCGTGGCCGGAGTCTGGTTCCCCAAGGGCGGGATGCACGCCCTGCCCCGCGCGATGGCCGACGCGGCGGCGGACGCCGGTGCCGAGCTGCGCTGGTCGGCGGAGGTCAGTGCGCTGGAGAGCGTCTCCGGGCGGGTGGGGGCGGTCCGCCTCGCCTCGGGTGAGCGCATCCCGTGCGACACGGTCGTCCTGACCTGCGAACTGCCCGCCGCCCACCGCCTGATGGGCCGGACACCCCGGCGCCCGGTGCGCCTGCGGCACTCCCCCTCCGCGGTGATCCTGCACGCGGGCACCGACCGCACCTGGCCCGGCCTCGCCCACCACACCCTGTCGTTCGGCGCCGCGTGGGAGCGCACCTTCGACGAACTGACCCGCACGGGGTCGCTGATGAGCGACCCCTCCCTGCTGATCACCCGTCCGACCACGCACGACCCCTCCCTGGCGCCGCCGGGCCGCCACCTGCACTACGTGCTGGCGCCCTGCCCCAACACCGACGTCGGCCCCTCCGCCGCCGCCTGGCGGGACCTCGGCCCCCGCTACCGCGACAGCCTCGTCGCCGAGCTGGAACGGCGCGGCCTGGACGGGTTCGCGGACAGCGTCCAGGAGGAGATGCTGGTGACCCCGCTGGACTGGGCGGCCCAGGGCCACGCCGCGGGCAGCCCCTTCTCGGTGTCCCACACCTTCGCCCAGACCGGGCCCTTCCGGCCCCGCAACCTGGTGCGCGGCGTGGACAACGTGGTGCTCGCGGGCTGCGGCACCACCCCGGGCGTCGGCGTGCCGACCGTGCTCATCAGCGGCAAACTCGCCGCCTCCCGCGTCACCGGCGGACCCGGCCGCCGCCCCTCGGGGCCCCGGCCCCGCCCCGCCGCGGCGGATCTCCCGTCCACTCCGACCGGAGCAGGAGCCCATGACCCGTCGTGAACTGGACGCCGCCGGGATCACCGACCCCGGCCTGCGCGCCGACTACACCCGGTGCCGGGAGCTCAACGCCCGCTACGGGCGCACCTACTTCCTGGCCACGCGCCTGCTGCCGCTGGAGCGCCGCTCGGCCGTGCACGCGCTGTACGGGTTCGCCCGCTGGGCCGACGACATCGTCGACGACCTGGACCGCGGGCGCACCCCCGAGGAGCGCGACCTGTCGCTGAAGCGGCTGGAGGGCGACCTCGCGCACGCGCTGCGCACCGGCGGCGGGGACCAGCCCGTGGTGCGGGCGGTGGCCGACACCGCCGACCGGTACGGCATCGAGGTGCCGCTGTTCGAGGACTTCCTCGCCTCGATGCGCTCGGACCTGACCGTCACCGACTACCCGACCTACGCCGACCTGCGCGCGTACATGCACGGCTCGGCCGCGGTGATCGGCCTGCAGATGCTGCCCGTGCTCGGCACGGTCGTGCCACGCGAGGAGGCCGCACCGCACGCGGCGGCCCTGGGTGTGGCGTTCCAGCTGACCAACTTCCTGCGGGACGTGGGCGAGGACCTGGACCGCGGCCGGGTGTACCTGCCGGCGGACCTGCTCGCCGCGCACGGCGTGGACCGGCCGCTGCTGGAGTGGAGCCGGCGCACCGGCCGGCAGGACCCGCGCATCCGGGCCGCGTTCGTGGCGGCCGAGGAGATGACCCGGGACGTCTACCGGGAGGCGGAGCCGGGCATCGCGATGCTCGACCCCCGGGTGCGGCCCTGCATCCGGGCGGCCTTCACGCTGTACGGCGGCATCCTGGACGAGATCGCCCGGCAGGAGTACACCGTGCTGCACCGCCGTGCCGTCGTCTCCCGCCCCCGGCGGGCGGCGACCGCGGCGGCCGGGATCGTGCGGGTGGCCGCCGCGCGCCGGCGCGCCCGCTCGGCGCGCCCGGCGGCCGGGACCGTCGTACTGGAGCGGAAGGAGCCGGGCCATGGATGACCGGGCGGGCAGGACACGCTGGACGCCGCCGCTGCGGCGGCGCAACGGGCCGAGGTGGGCGGAGCAGGCCCCGACCTGGCGGGCGGCGCGGCCCGGCCTGATCGCCGACGCGCTGAAGCGGGCCTCCGCGCGGCCCTCCGGCAACTGGTTCGTGGCCGGCGCCTCGCGGGACGTGCGCCCCGGGGGCGGCCCCCGCGGCCGGACGATCGGCGGCGTCGAGGTCGTGCTGTGGCGCTCGGACTCGGGTGAGCTGCGCGCGGGTCCGGGGGCCTGCCCGCACCTGGGTGCGCCGCTGCGGGACAGCCGGGTGGTGTGCGGCACGCTGGTGTGCCACTGGCACGGGCTCGCGCTGGACGGTTCGCCGACAGCGGGCTGGCAGCCGTTCCCGGTCCACGACGACGGGGTGCTGGTGTGGGTGCGGCTGGACGCGCTCGGCGGGGAGGAGCCGTCGGAGCGGCCCGTGATCCCGCCGCGTCCCGAGGCGCCCGGCGCGGTGGACTCCGTGTACACCGGGGTCGGCCGGTGCGAGCCGCAGGACGTGGTGGCCAACCGGCTCGACCCGTGGCACGGCTCGTGGTTCCACCCGTACTCCTTCGTCGACCTGCAGGTCGTCCGCGAGCCGGAGGGCGAGGAGGACGACGCGTTCGTCGTCGACGTGTCCTTCCGGGTGGCGGGACGTCTGGTGGTGCCCGTGCGGGCGGAGTTCACCGCTCCGGAGCCGCGCACGGTCGTCATGCGGATCACCGACGGCGAGGGCGCCTCCTCGGTGGTGGAGACCCACGCCACGCCGCTGACCCGGGCGGGCGACGAGCGGCCGCGCACGGCCGTGGTGGAGGCGGTGATCGCCACCTCCGAGCGGCGCGGCTTCGCCCTGGCCCGGGCCGCGGCCCCCGCCCTGCGCCCCCTGATGCGGCACACCGCGGGACGCCTGTGGCGCGACGACCTGGCCTACGCGGAGAGGCGCTGGGAGCTGCGCAGCACGGGCCGCTTCCCGGGCTGAGCGGCACCCCGGAGCGCCGCCCGGCCGACCTGCCCGAGCGGCGCTCCCGGCTGGAAGAACCCCGCCGGACGGGCGCGAGCGGCGCACCCGGCCGGTACGGCACCGCCTGACGGGCCCGGGCCACTCGGCCCGGGCCCGTCCGACTGCCTGGGCGGGTCCGGCTACCCGCTGCCCGGGCCGATCCGGGCACCCGGGCCCGTCCGGCGGACGGGCCGGGGGCGCGGTCTTCTCAGGGACGCCGGCCGGCGAGGGCGCCGAGGGCGCGCAGCGCCGGGGAGCGGCCCGCGCGCGGGACCGTCCACAGGACCTGTCCGCGCACGCCCCAGCGGGCGAGCAGCTCGTTGGAGGCCAGGAAGCCGGTGGTGGCGGCGCGTTCCATGAGGGCCACGGGCAGGTCGCAGCGCAGGCCGTCGCCGGCCAGCGTGAGCCACGGGTGCGGGGTCGTGACCGTGGGGCGGCGGTGGTGGGTGCCGGCGGTGAACATCGGGCAGTCCGCGCGCCACTCGTGCCGGACGTCGACGACCCGCGCCCGGCTCGTCTCCGGGTACACCCGCCGCAACTGGGCGAGCAGTTCGTCCTGCACCTTCTCCCGGTCCGCCCCCTCGGGGACGGCGTAGGCGTGCAGTTCCACCACCGAGCCCCCGGTGCGCGCGGCCCAGCGGGCGGCCTCGCCCTCGTAGCGCTCCAGGACGCTGATGTTGTCCAGGCCCTCGTAGCCGCTGGTGCCGAGGAAGCCGGGGCGGTCGGGCCGTACGGCCCGGTCCAGCCAGAACCGGGAGACGAGGAACGGCGGGGCGGTGCGCAGCGCGTCGATGTCCGCGCGCCAGGGGGCGGTGCCCAGGCCGGGCGAGGCGGCGACGGTGCCCCGCAGCCCTCCGGTGTCCAGGGCGAGCACCACCGCGTCGTACCGGCCGGTTCCCGCGTCCGTGCGCACCTCGGCCCCGCCCTCGCCGTCGAGGGGGTCGACGCCGTGGACGGCCGTGCCGGTGCGGATGTCGGTGCCCAGGCGCTCGAGGTAGTCGCCGAGCGGCTCCCACAGGGCCTGCGGGAAGGGCTCGTCGGGCACGTCGAACAGCAGCCCCTCGGAGGAGCCGAGGAAGTAGATGTGGAACATCAGCATCAGCTCGGCGGCGGACAGTTCGCGCGGGTCGGCGAAGAAGCTGCGCGAGAACACTTCGAAGGCCAGGTGGTGCGCGGCCTCGGGGAAGCGCACGCCCTGCAGGAACCCGGTCGCGCTGACCCGGTCGAACCGCTCGTACACCTCCGGCACGCGGACGTCCAGCAGCGGCAGCGCCGCGCGGGCGTCCATGGAGGTGAGGTCGCGCCAGCCGAACGTGGGGCTGAGGGCGACGAACCCGAGCGCGCTGAGCGGCGGGGTGCGCGGGACGCGGGCGAAGCTGTCGGTGAGCCCGCCGCTGTGCCGCAGGGGGTAGTCGGGCAGCGGGGTGAGCCGGTCCAGGCCGGGATCGGTCCGGCGCAGCAGGCCGCGCAGGTTGTAGTACTGGCGGAAGAACGCGTGGAAGCCGCGGGTCATGGTCACCTCGGAACCGTCCGCGAGCCGGGTGCGCTGCCCGGCGAGGCGGCCGCCGAGGGACTCCTCCCGTTCGTAGAGGGTGACGCGGGCGCCGCGTTCGGCCAGCCCGGTGGCGGCGGCGAGGCCGGCGATGCCGCCGCCCACCACGGCGACGGACGGCGCGTCCCCCGGCGCGAACCGGTCCCGGCCGGGGGCGGGCCTCAGCACCTCGGCCTTGCGGTCACGGCCGCGGCGGGCGGCGGTGTGTGTGGTCCGGGTGGTCATCGGCCGGCCTCCACGGTGGGAACGGGTGCCGCGGCCGTGCCGGGGAAGCTCTGCCGGGCCGGCCCGGCGGCGGCCGGGACGGGGCCGTTGCGGGCGACGAAAGTGTGGGTGATGCCGGTCTGCCACCCGGCCAGGGGCAGGGCGCGGGCGCCCGCGAAGCCGGCGCGGGTCAGCCGGCCGGTGAAGTCGGGGGCGGCGTCGAAGTCGAGGACGCTGTGCCACAGGTGCCGGTACAGGGCCCGGTCGCCGGTGAGGGTGCCCGCCGGGATGACGAACCCCTGGCAGACGGCCGTCCACAGCGCCCGCTGCGCCGGTGAGCCGCCGAGGCTGTACTCGTGCACGGCCAGCCGCCCGCCCGGCTTCAGCAGGGTCCGCACCGAGTGCAGCACCGCATCGGGGTCGGTCACGTTGCGGAAGAGGTAGGCGGCGAAGACCGCGTCGAAGGGGCCTTCGCCGGCGGTCGGCAGTTCCTCGGCGCTCAGGTGCAGGAACCGCACCCGGTCGGGCCACGGTTTGGCCAGGGCCTGCCGCAGCATGCCGCCGGAGGCGTCCACGGCGGTGATGCGCGCCCGGGGCGCGGCCCGCAGCAGGGCCCGGGTGGAGGCGCCGGTGCCGCATCCGAGGTCGAGCACGTGCAGCCCGGCCCCGTCGTCGGGCAGGCGCAGCCGGCGCGCCGAGCGGAGCAGGTCGGTGCGGTAACCGGGGTTGAGGGCCGTGAGCCGGTCGTAGGTGCGGGACGCGTGGTCGAAGGCGCGTGCCAGGTCGTGGTCGCGCAGCAGGGTCATCGGTGGCTTACTCCGGTTCCTGGGAGGGGATGGGTTCGGCGGGGCAGGAAGGGCACTTCGAGCGCGGTGCGCAGCATCGGCCCCACGGGGGTGCGCAGTCCGATGCCCCATTCCTCCCGGAGCGAGGTCGCGCCGTCGAGGAAGCGCAGCAGGCGGTGCGCCGGCGTCCGGCGGAACAGGCCGGTGAAGAAGTCCGGGCCGTCGACGCGCCCGGTGTCCAGGGCGCGCAGCAGTACCGCGTCCATGGCCAGCGCCCGCCGGCCGTGGGGCGGGGGCACGGCGTCGCGGCCGTCGCGCAGGGCGGCGGCGACGGCCCGGCTGTGCCGCTGGACGGCGGCGAAGGTGTAGCCGGTGGCGGGGCGGGTGGCGCCGCCCGCGGTTCCGATGCGGAAGACGGACCGGC
This sequence comes from Streptomyces sp. NPDC003456, assembly GCF_042878735.1. NCBI lineage: Bacteria > Bacillati > Actinomycetota > Actinomycetes > Kitasatosporales > Streptomycetaceae > Streptomyces > Streptomyces sp. NPDC003456. The sequence goes on along the minus strand of NZ_JBIAOK010000004.1, from coordinate 429,427 downwards.
CGGTGCGGCGCGCGAAGCGCCCGTCGGTCATGGGGATGACGCCCTGCTCGGCCGACTCGACCTCGAACCCGCCCAGCCGCAGCACGTCCCGGGCGTAGTGGCCGAGCGCGGCCTCGTACGCCTCGGTGGTCAGCGGGGCGCGGGAGAACTCGGTGTACTCGACGAGGGCCCGGTCCGCGGCCAGCGGGAGGACGTACCCGAAGGCGAGCCCGTGCCGGGGCTGCGGCACCCGGAAGTCCATCAGGTCGGCGACGCCGGGGTCGAACCGCTCGCGGTCGGTGCGCACGAACCAGCCGCGGAAGTGCTGCAGCAGCTGGGTGCGGGCGGCGGGCAGGGCGGGCAGCGGCCGTGAGTCGAACACGTACCGGGCGCGCAGCGTCAGGGCCCGCCCGCCGGGTGCCGTGCAGCGGACCTCCGCGCCCCCGGGGACGTCGCGCACGGTGTCCGCCGTGGCCCGCAGCACCCGCCCGCCGGGGGCCTGCTCCACACGGGCGTGCACCAGCCGCTCGAACGCCGAGGAGCGCACCATGCGGTAGGTCGCGGGGGCTGGGTCGACGGTGAGGGCGGTGCCGTCGCGGCCGTGCACCCGCAGCAGGGGCCAGGCGGCGGTCACCGCGGCGCCCAGGTCGTCGTGGCCCTCGTCCCAGTAGCACCAGGTCCGCTCGGCCGGGCGCACGGGACCGTCCGGGGGTTCCACCACGGTGACGCGGGCGGCCCCGGTCTCGACCAGCCGGTGCGCCAGGCTGAGCCCGGCGGCCCCGCCCCCGACGACCACGACCTCCGGCGCCCCGGGCGCTCCCGCGGTCACCGGGCGCCGGCCCGGTGGGCAGCGCGGCTCGCGGCCGGGATCGAGGCGGCGGCGGCCGGCGACGGGCGGGGCGGGCGGTACGGGCTCACCGGGCGCCCTCCCCGTACGAGGAGCCGCCGCGCGGGCCGCGGCGCGGGTCCGGTCCGCGACGGGCGCGGCGGGCACCCGCCCGCCCCGTCGGTCTCGGCGGTCGCAGCCCGCCCCCACGCACCGATCATCCGCACACCCGCTCCCACCGCCCGGCCGACGCCACCATTCGATCCTCCGTCACTTCCCCGGCGGTAGCGGACCCGGATGCAGCCGGGTCCGGTCAGCGCGACACGACCGACTCCAGCAGCGCGACGGCTTCCGCCAGCCCGGTCGGCCGCGGCAGCCCCGTCACCGCCCGGCCCGCCCAGCCCGGCCCGATCGTCAGGACGACCGGCTTGCGCCGGGCACCGCGTACCCCCCATTCCATCGCGGCAACGTGCGCGGCCAGTGGACGGCTCGCGGTGGTACGGGATTGCGCCCACAGCGCGACCGCCGCCGGGCCGGTCCTGCGGACGGCGGTGACGAGCGACTCGACGGGCAGCGCTCCGCCGAACATCCGCACGGGCAGGCCGCGTTCGGCCAGTGCGGCGGCCAGTACCTCCAGCGGCAGCGTGTGGCTCTCCCCCGGCACGCAGGCGAGCACCGTGGTGGCGCCCGGGCGGTCGGCGGCGGAGGGCGGGGTGCAGCGCCGCAGCGCGCCGGAGACGTGCCAGGACAGGAAGTGCTCGACCTCGACGTACTTCTCGCCGGAGCTCTCCCACTTGCGGCCGACCGCCTGGAGCGTGGGCATGATCACCTCGGTCCACGCGGCGATCAGCCCGTGCTGCTCGATCGCGGACCCGAGCAGCTCGTCCAGCGCGGCGGCGTCCAGGCGCAGGGCGGCCCGGGCGATGCCCTTGCACTCCTGACGCACGTCGCCCAGCCGCATCCCGCTGCCGGCCCGGCTGCGTCCCCGGGCGGGCCCTGGCCCGGTCGCGGGGCTCCGCCCGCCGCCGGCAGTGGGGGCGGGACCCAGGGCGTCGTCGACGATGGCGGAGACCAGTCCGGATTCCGGTCCGTCGTCCGCGTCCGCGTCGATGTCCGCCGCGTCCCGGCCGGACAGCCCTGCTGCGTCGCTTCCGGCCGCGTCGCTTCGGTCCGCGCCCGGACCGGCGCCCCGTGCTGCGTCGATTCGGGCCGCGCCGCGGCCGGGCACCCCTGCGTCGAAAGCACCCGCGTCCGCACCCGTCGCGGCCCGCCCCGCGTCGGTTGCGGCGGGGGCGGGGCCGCGCGCAGGCGCCCCGGCGGCGTCCCCCGCCCCGAAGACCCGGGTGGCGCCCGGCGGCGTCTCGCGCAGCACCGTCCGGGCCGCCTCCGCAGGCGCTATCCCCGTCGCCGTCAGCGCGCACATCCGCTCCAGCCGGGCCACGTCCACGGCGGTCCACCTGCGGTGACGGCCGCCCGTGTGCGCGTCGGGGCCGAGACCGTAGCGCCGGTCCCAGGTGCGGACCGTCGTCGGGGCCACGCCCAGCCGTCTGGCCACCTCGCCGGTGGTCAGCCCGGCCCCCTCCGGCAGGTCGGCGCGCGGCTGCGGAGCCGTCGCGGGGTTGTCACTGCGTTCCTGTGCACCCATGCGTCGATCGTACGACGCACAAACGACGCATGTTGAGCTGCGTCGTTTGTGCACCGAACACTGACGGGGAACGCACGGTCCGCGGCTCCCCCCGGCGGCGGCAGGTGCGGTCCGACAACGGCCTTCCGTCCCCGCACGGAGCCCGGCAGGAGGAACCCGGCATGATCACGAACACACGAGTCGCCGCCCCCGCCCCGCCCGTGGAGGAGACACGCTACGAGGAGGAGCTGGCCCGGGGCCTGCTGGCCGCCGACGAGGAGGCGTTCGCCGCGATCTACCGGCGCTGGGGCTCCCTCGTGCACACCATGGCCACGCGGGTGCTCGGCGACACCCATGAGGCGGAGGACGTCACCCAGCAGGTCTTCCTCGGCGCCTGGCACGGCCGCGCGGGCTTCCGCCCGGAACGGGGCCCGCTCGGCGCCTGGCTGGTCGGCATCACCCGCCGCAAGATCGTGGACGCGCTGGCCGCCAGGACGCGGCGTCTGACGCTCGTCGACTCGGCCGCCCGGGACGCGGACGCCCCGGCGGGCCACGGCGAGTCGGCACCGGACCGCGTGCTGGACCGCGTGCTGCTCATCGACGCCCTCGGCCGGTTGCCGCGCCACCAGCGCGAGGTGCTGTGCATGGCCTTCTACGAGGACCTGACCCAGACGCAGATCGCGGAGCGCACCGGTATGCCGCTGGGCACGGTCAAGAGCCACGCCCGCCGCGGTCTGCACCGGCTGCGCCAGGCGGTCGAGCAGAGCCCCGTCCACGACACCGGCGTGCGATCCGGCTGAAGCGGGGCCGCGCGGAGCGCATCCGGTGCGGCCCCGACGCCCGAAACAGGATCGAGACTCCGCACCGTACGGAGACTTGCCGAAGGGATGATTCCGATGACCTCCACCCTCCGCCTCGCCCTCGCCGCCACCACCGGAGCCTGCGCCCTCGCGCTCGGCGCCGCCGCGCCCGCCCTGGCCGCCGACGACTCCGGCAAGGCCATGGTGTCCGTCTTCCACGGCATCCCCGACCTGACGGTGGACGTCTACGCCAACGGCGACGAACTGCTCAGCGACTTCAAGCCCGGCACCGTGACGGACCCGCAGTCCCTCGACGCCGGCACCTACGACATCAAGATCTTCGAAGCGGGCAAGGGGCCGGACGGCACCCCGGCCCTGCAGAAGACGGTGGAGGTGCCCGAGGGCGGCAACGCCACGGTCGCCGCCCACCTCTCCGCCGACGGCCAGCCCGAGCTGACGGCCTTCGCCAACGACGTCTCGCAGGTCGACGCGGGCAAGTCCCGCCTCACGGTCCGCCATGTCGCGGCGGCACCGGCCGTCGACGTCCGGGCCGGCGGGCAGACGGTCTTCAGCGACCTGACCAACCCGAAGGAGGACATCGCCGAGGTCGACGCGGGCACGATCAACGCCGACGTGGTGCTCGCCGGCACCGACACGGTGGCCATCGGCCCGGCCGACCTGAACCTCGCGGAAGGCACGAGCAACGTCGTCTACGCCTGGGGCAGCGCGGAGGACAAGAACCTGGCGCTGGCGACCCAGACGTTCAGCGGCATGGAGTCCAGCCCGCGCGGTGTTCCCGCCGGCGGGAGCGGCGCCGCGGTGACCCCGAACTCCACCGACCTGTCGGCCGGCTGGGCCGTCGCGGGCGGGGCGGCCGTGCTGACGGGCGCGCTGGTGGTCCGCCGGATCGCCGGCCGGCGTGGCTGACCGCGCGCGCCGGCTGACGGGACCGATCGTGGCGGCTGCCGCTCTGGCAGCCGTCCTCGGTTTTCCGCCGGAGCCGAACGACTCTCCGGTGGGTCCGGACTTCGGCACGGCCCGCTCGGACGTGCCGACCGGGACGGCGGCTCCGGCGGGTCCGCAGGACCCGGCGGAGGGGCACGCCCCGGCCGGCCCGCACTCCCCGCGCGACGCGGCACAGGCGCCTGCCCCGCCCGAGCGCGTCCTCGCGCCGGGCGTCGGCCTCGACGCCCGGGTCGGCCCGGTGGGTGTGACGGCCGAGGGCGACATGGCCGTCCCCGAGGATCCGTCCGAGGCCGGCTGGTACCGCTACGGCCCCGCGCCGGGCGGCGACCGGGGCTCGGCCGTGCTCGTCGGGCACGTCGACGACGACACCGGCGAGATCGGCGAGTTCGCCGCGCTCTACGACGTGCGGCCCGGGGACCGGGTCGAGGTGCGCCGGGCGCAGGCCGAGCCGGTGCGCTACCGCGTCGTCGCGCGCGAGACCGTGCCCAAGGACGAGCTGCCCGCCTCGGTGTTCCGCCGCTCCGGCGCCCCCGTCCTCACGCTCATCACCTGCGCGCCGCCGTTCGTCCCCGAGCGGGGCGGCTATCTGTCCAACCTCGTCGTCACGGCGGAGCCCGTCGAGTCCGGGAGGGCGTAGTGGCCCATGTAGAGCCCGCTCACCTGGTGGAACTGGCCCTCGGGCACGCCACGGCGAGCGAGGAGGACGCCGGTGCGCTGCGCCACATCGAGCAGTGCCCGCGCTGCCGGGACGAGCTGCGGACGATGACCCGCGTGGTCACCGCCGCGCGCACGGCCCAGCTGGTGGACCTTCCGGCCGCGCCCCCGGAGCGCGTCTGGCAGCGCATCACCCACGACCTGTACCGCGAGCCCCCGGCCCCCCTGGCTCCGGTGCCGGCCGCCGGCTGCGCGAGGAGGGACCGGCTCCTCCTCACCGCCCTCGCCCTCACGGTCGTCGCCGCCCTCCTGGCCGCCCACCGCGCCCGGCGGCAGCGCGGGGGAACCGCTTAGGCAGCGCGAAGGGGTCGACCCGGGAGAGCCGACCCCTTCCGCAACCGCAGGGCCGCCGGACCGGCGGCCACCCTCACGTCACATGGTCAGACGTTGAAGCGGAACTCCACCACGTCGCCGTCCTGCATGACGTACTCCTTGCCCTCCATGCGGGCCTTGCCCTTGGCGCGGGCCTCCGCGACCGAGCCGGTCTCCACCAGGTCGTCGAAGGAGATGACCTCCGCCTTGATGAAGCCCTTCTGGAAGTCCGTGTGGATGACGCCGGCCGCCTCGGGGGCCGTGGCGCCCTTCTTGATGGTCCAGGCGCGGGATTCCTTCGGACCGGCCGTGAGGTAGGTCTGCAGGCCGAGCGTGCGGAAGCCGACGTGCGCCAGGGTGGCCAGGCCGGGCTCCTCCTGGCCGACGGACTGGAGCAGCTCCAGCGCCTCGTCCTCGTCGAGCTCGGCGAGGTCCGCCTCCAGCTTGGCGTTGAGGAAGATCGCCTCGGCGGGGGCGACCAGGGCCCGCTGCTCGTTCTTGAAGTCCTCGTCCGTCAGCTCGTCCTCGTCGACGTTGAAGACGTAGAGGAACGGCTTGGTCGTGAGCAGGTGCAGGTCGTGCAAGAGCTCGGCGCGCTCGGTGCCCTGGACGATGCCCTGGGAGAAGAGGGTGTCGCCCTTCTCCAGGATCTCCTTGGCCTCCTCGACGGCCTTCACCTTCGGCGCGATGTCCTTCTTGATCCGCGACTCCTTCTGGAGCCGGGGCAGGACCTTCTCGATGGTCTGGAGGTCGGCGAGGATCAGCTCGGTGTTGATCGTCTCGATGTCGTCCTTGGGCGAGACCTTGCCGTCCACGTGCACGACGTTCTCGTCCTTGAAGGCCCGGATGACCTGGCAGATCGCGTCGGACTCACGGATGTTCGCGAGGAACTTGTTGCCCAGGCCCTCACCCTCGCTGGCGCCGCGCACGATGCCCGCGATGTCGACGAAGTCGACCGTGGCCGGGAGCACCCGCTGCGACGCGAAGATCTCCGCCAGCTTCGTCAGGCGCGGGTCGGGGACGCCGACCACACCGACGTTGGGCTCGATCGTGGCGAACGGGTAGTTGGCCGCCAGCACGTCGTTCTTGGTCAGGGCGTTGAACAGGGTCGACTTGCCGACATTCGGCAGACCGACGATTCCGATCGTGAGCGACACGTTGCGACTTCCCGTGAGTGGAGAGGGCAGGGGGCCTAAGGAGCGGCCGATCCACCAGTCTACGGCGTGCCCGCCACGGCCCCGGCGACGTATCGAACGCGTGCCCAAGGCGGGGTCCACGGCGTGTCAGACAGCCTATTCGGCATATTGAACGACCTAAGTTGGTGCGGTGGAGCGATACAGGACGCGACCTGCCCAGTACGGAACGCGACGCGACCGGCCCCGGCCGCCCCTGCCGCCGCAGGTGAAGCGCGGTGCGGACGGCCGTCCCGCGCGCCCGGCCCGGCCGCCGGGCCAGCAGCGGCACCCGGCCCCGGCGCGGCGGCCCGCACCGGTACGGCGGCCGGCTCCGGCTCCCGCTCCGGCCGCCGGGCGCCTGCCGAACCCCCGCCTGACCGGGCTGGGCAGCGGGCTGTTCTGCGCGGCGGTGATGTTCCTCCTCGGCGCGCTCTGCTCGGCACTGTTCGGGGCGTCGCTCACGGTGTACGGGGTGCTGTTCCTGCCGGTGTCCGTGCTGACCGCGCTGTGGGTGCGGCCCGGGGACCTGATGACCGCGCCCATCGTGGTGCCGATCGCGTTCGCCGTGGGGCTGCTGCCGGTGGCCGACGGCGACGGCGGGGTCGGCGGCCGGCTGATGGGCCTGGTGACGGCGCTCGCCACCGAGGCCGGCTGGCTGTACGGCGGGACGCTGCTCGCCGGGGTCCTGGTGATCGCCCGCCGGATCCGGCTGGTGCACCGGCGGCGTACGGCCGGGGCCCGTCAGCCGGCCTGACGGGCCCGGGCTCCCGCACCGACCGCCCGCACGAACCGCCCGGGCGTTCCGCCCGCTGCCTAGCCGTCCCGGCGCGCCGGTCCCGCCCGGTGCTCCGCGACCCGCATGGCCGCGCCCACGATCCCCGCGTTGTTCTGCAACTGGGCCGGGACGATCTCCGCCTTCACGCCCTCGATGTGGGGCAGGAACTTGTGGGCCTTGCGGCTGACGCCGCCGCCGATGATGAACAGCTCCGGCGAGAACAGCATCTCCACGTGCGCGAGGTACTTGCTCACCCGGTGCGCCGCCCAGTGCTCCCACGTCATGTCGTGGTCCTCGCGCACCTTGCTGGAGGCCCGCTTCTCCGCGTCGTGCCCGTCCAGCTCCAGGTGGCCCAGCTCGGTGTTGGGCACGAGGGCGCCGTCGAGGAAGAGCGCGCTGCCGATGCCCGTGCCGAACGTGAGCAGGACGACCGTGCCCGTCCGGCCGCGGCCCGCGCCGAAGTGCATCTCGGCCACGCCCGCCGCGTCGGCGTCGTTGAGCACCGTCACCGGCAGCCCGCCCAGCCGCTCGCCGAGCAGCGCGCGGGCGTCGGTGTCGATCCAGCCCTGGTCGACGTTGGCCGCCGTACGGACGGTCGCCCCGTCGGTGACCACGCCCGGGAAGGTCACGCCGACCGGTCCCGACCAGCCGAAGTGGTCGACGACCTGCTTGACGCCGTCGGCCACCGCGTCCGGGGTCGCCGGGTGGGGCGTGAGCACCTTGTGGCGCTCCTGCGCCAGGTCGCCCTTGTCGAGATCCACCGGGGCACCCTTGATCCCGGACCCGCCGATGTCCACACCGAAGATCTGCATGACACCCACGTTACGACGAACGACTGACGGTCACGGGCCGGACGGGGATCACCGCCCGGCCCTCGACACGATCACTCCCCGGAACGTTCACCGGTTCCGGCGCCGCCCCGCTCGGCGACCAGCGCGGCCGCCTCCTCGCGCAGGTCGCGGCGCAGCTCCTTGGGCAGGGAGAAGGTGATGGACTCCTCGGCTGCCTTCACGATCTCGACGTCCTCGAAACCGCGCTGCGCGAGCCACTCCAGGACCTGCTCGACCAGGACCTCCGGCACGGAGGCGCCGGAGGTCACGCCGATGGTGGAGACGCCCTCCAGCCAGGCCTCGTCGATCTCGTCGGCGAAGTCCACGAGGTAGGCGTCGCGGGCGCCGGCGATCTTGGCGACCTCGACCAGGCGCTTGGAGTTGGAGGAGTTGCGCGAGCCGACCACGATGACCAGGTCGGACTCGGCGCCCATCTGCTTCACGGCGAGCTGGCGGTTCTGCGTGGCGTAGCAGATGTCGTCGCTGGGCGGGGAGATGAGCTGCGGGAACTTCTCCTTCAGGGCGTCGACGGTCTCCATGGTCTCGTCGACGGACAGCGTGGTCTGGGAGAGCCAGACGACCTTGGACGGGTCGCGGACCTCGACCTTGGCGACGTCGCCGGGGCCGTCGACGAGCTGGATGTGGTCGGGGGCCTCGCCGGAGGTGCCGATGACCTCCTCGTGGCCCTCGTGGCCGATCAGCAGGATGTCGTAGTCCTCGCCGGCGAAGCGGACGGCTTCCTTGTGGACCTTGGTGACCAGGGGGCAGGTGGCGTCGATGGTGGCGAGGCGGCCGCGCTCGGCCTCCTCGTGGACGACGGGGGCCACGCCGTGCGCCGAGAACATCACGATGTTGCCCGGCGGGACCTCCTCCGTCCGCTCGACGAAGATCGCACCCTTCTTCTCCAGGGTCTGCACGACGTACTTGTTGTGGACGATCTCGTGCCGGACGTAGACCGGAGCGCCGTACTGCTCCAGCGCTTTCTCGACGGCGATCACGGCGCGGTCCACGCCCGCGCAGTAGCCACGGGGGGCGGCGAGCAGGACACGGCGGCCAGGCGAAGCAGACATGCGTCCCATCGTAAGGCCGCGTTTCGTGAGGCCGCGTTCGGCGGGTCAAAGATCGCGGCCGTCCGCAGTCCCCGGGAAGACTGGGGAAACGGCGGCCGCGGTGACGAGAACCGGAGGGCGGGTCACGATGGCGGAGACCGGCACGCAGGCGCCCGCCCCGGGCGGGGAGCACGCGCTGCGGCGCACCCTGGGCTTTCGCGACCTGGTCGTCTACGGGCTGCTGTTCATCGCGCCGATGGCCCCGGTCGGCGTGTTCGGCACGCTGGACGCGAAGTCGCACGGCGCGGTGGCCCTGGTGTACGCCGTCGCCACGATCGCGATGGCGTTCACCGCGTTCAGCTACGCCCAGATGGTCCGGGTGGTCCCGCAGGCGGGGTCGGTGTTCGCCTACGCGCGCGCGGGGCTCGGGAACGGGGCCGGGTTCGTGGCGGGCTGGATGGCGATGCTGGACTACGTGCTGATCCCGGCCGTGGCGTACCTGTTCTCGGGCGTGGCGATGAACGCGCTGGTGCCGGAGGTGTCGCGGTGGGTGTGGTCGGCGCTCGCGGTGGTGCTGACGACCCTGCTGAACCTGTGGGGCGTACGGGCGGCCGCCCGGGTGGGCTTCCTGGTGCTGGCGATGGAGGTCGTGGTCCTGGCCGTGTTCGTCGTGGCGGCGATCGTGGTGCTGGCGCGGGACGGGGCGCAGCGGGACTGGCTGTCGCCGCTGACGGGGGACGGCTCGCAGGGCGCCTTCGCACTGTCGGCGGTGCTGGGGGCGGTGTCGGTGGCGGTGCTGTCGTACCTGGGGTTCGACGCGATCGCCTCCTTCGCGGAGGAGGTCACGGGCGGTTCGGCGAAGATCGCGCGGGCGCTGCTGTTCTGCCTGGCGCTGGCGGGTGTGCTGTTCCTCGCGCAGACGTACCTGGTGGCGCTGCTGGAGCCGGTGTCGTCGGCGCGGCTGGCGGCGGAGCCGGGGCGGCAGGGCTCGGCGTTCTACGACACCCTGGACGCCGCGGTCGGCACCTGGCTGCACGACCTGGTGGCGGTCAGCAAGGCCGTCGGCGCGGCGTTCGCGGCGCTGGCCGGTCAGGCCGCGGCGGGCCGGCTGCTGTTCGCGATGGGCCGTGACGGGCGGCTGCCGCGCGTGCTGTCCCGGACGGACGCCGGGGTGCCGCGGGTGGCGCTGCTGTGCGCGGCGGTGATCACGCTGGTGGCGGCGGTGTGGGCGGCCCGCCGCGACGACGGCATGGACCAGCTGGTGTCGGTCGTCGACGTCGGCGCCCTGACGGCGTTCACGCTGCTGCACGCGAGCGTGGTGGGCTGGTTCGCGGTCAGGCGCCGCGGCGGCCCGGTGATCTGGTGGCGCCATGTGCTGGTCCCGGTGGCGGGCGCGGCGATCACCGTGGCGGTCATCGTGGAGGCGTCGGGCACGGCCCAGGTGGTCGGCGCGGTGTGGCTGGCGACCGGCCTGGCGGTGCTGACGGCCCAGCGCGGCCGCCGTTCCGGACGGACCACGACCACCTGACGACGCCCGCGACGGCGACCAGCCGGGACGGACGACGGGCGCCCAGCGAGGGCGCGCCCGGTGGGACGGCCGGGGCGGCCAAGGACGGGACGGCCGGGCGCGGGCGCCGGGGCGGGCGGGCTCAGGCGGCTTCGGGCGGCCAGGGGTGGCCGGGCCGAGACGGCTTCGGGCGGCCAGGGGTGGCCGGGCCGAGACGGCTTCGGGCGGCCAGGGGTGGCCGGACCCAGGCGGCTGGCACGGGGCGGGCGGCTGGCGCGGGGCGGCGGGATCCGAGTGGCCGGGAGCGGCCGGAGCCGAGTGGCCGGGAGCGGCCGGAGCCGAGTGGCCGGGAGTGGCCGGGCCCGAGCGACAGCAATCGCGTGGGGGCGGGACGGGTCGGCAGGGACCGAGCGGCAAGGATCCGGTGGCCCGAAACCGCAGGGGCCGGGACCAGCCGGAAGGACCGCAGTGGCCGGCACGGGCCGGCAGCGGACGGGGTCGCGAGGATCCCGGTGGCCCGGACCGGCCGGCAGGGACCGTCGTTGCCGGCGGGCCGTCCGGGCTCAGGGCGGCTGGGCCGGGTTGTCGGTGGGGACCACTACGCTCGCCGCATGGCAGTGAACACGACTCCGGAATCCCCGCTGCCCGTCGGCGAGGTGTCGCGGCTCATCGGGGGGTGGATCGACCGGCTCGGCGCGGTGTGGGTCGAGGGGCAGATCACACAGCTGTCGCGGCGGCCGGGTGCCGGCGTGGTGTTCCTGACCCTGCGCGACCCCTCGCACGACATCTCGGTCGGGGTGACCTGCTACCGGCAGGTGTTCGACTCGGTCGCGGACGTGGTGAGCGAGGGCGCCCGGGTCGTCGTCCTCGCCAAGCCCGAGTGGTACGCGCCCCGGGGGCAGCTGTCGCTGCGGGCCACCGAGATACGGCCCGTGGGCGTCGGCGAGCTGCTCGCGCGGCTGGAGCAGCTGAAGAAGTCCCTGGCCCGGGAGGGCCTGTTCGCGCGGGAGCGCAAGAAGCCGCTGCCGTTCCTGCCGCAGCTGATCGGGCTGGTCTGCGGCCGAGCCTCGGCCGCCGAGCGGGACGTGCTGGAGAACGCGCGGCACCGCTGGCCCGCCGTGCGCTTCGAGGTGCGCAACGTCGCCGTGCAGGGCGTGCACGCCGTACCCCAGGTCGTGCAGGCCGTGAAGGAGCTCGACGCCCTCGACGAGGTGGACGTGATCATCGTCGCCCGGGGCGGCGGCAGCGTGGAGGACCTGCTGCCGTTCTCCGACGAGCAGCTGGTCCGCGCGGTCGCCCGCTGCCGGACGCCCGTGGTGTCGGCCATCGGGCACGAGCCGGACAACCCGCTGCTGGACCACGTGGCCGACCTGCGCGCCTCGACCCCGACCGACGCCGCCAAGAAGGTCGTGCCGGACGTGGGCGAGGAGTTCGACCGGGTGCGGCAGCTGCGCGACCGGGCGCGGCGGTGCGTGCACGCGCTGCTGGACCGGGAGGAGCGGGGCCTGGCCCACGCGCTGGCCCGCCCGTCGATCCAGGATCCGCACCGCATGATCGACGAGCGTGCCGACCAGGTCGAGGACCTGCTCGACCGCGCCCGGCGCTGTCTGCGCCACCAGCTCGACCGGGCGGAGTCGGAGCTGACCCACACGCACGCGCGCGTGGTGGCCCTCTCCCCCGCCGCGACCCTCAAGCGCGGCTACGCCGTGCTCCAGCGGGAGGACGGGCACGCGGTGCGCGATCCCGGCGAGGTGGAGCCCGGCCAGACCCTGCGCGCCCGGGTCTCCGAGGGTGAGTTCTCCGTACGAGTCGACACATAGGGTGGGTGGATGACCAGCGAAGTGGAACAGGCGCCGGGCGTGAGCGAGGCGCTCGGGTACGAGCAGGCGCGGGACGAGCTGATCGAGGTCGTCCGCCGGCTGGAGGCGGGCGGCACGACGCTGGAGGAGTCCCTGGCGCTGTGGGAGCGCGGCGAGGAGCTGGCCAGGGTGTGCCGCCGCTGGCTGGAGGGCGCGCGGGCGCGCCTGGACGCGGCGCTGGCGGAGGAAGCCGCGGCCGACGAGGACGGCGAGTAGCGGGATCCCGGTTCTTTCCTGCCGTGACGTACGACACCCTCGGCTTAGTTGAACGTTGAACTTCTCGGGGGTAGTGTCGGAGACGTCAGCCGGTCCGGCTTCCCGCCGGGCCCGACGTACGTCCCGAGAAGGTTTCCCATGTCTCTCGTTCTTGACCCCGCCGCCCAGGACCTCCTGTTCCGCGAGGCCCGCACCGCCAACGCGTTCACCGACGAGCCGGTGACCGACGAGCAGGTGAAGGCGATCTACGACCTGGTCAAGTACGGCCCGACCGCCTTCAACCAGACCCCGCTGCGCATCACCCTCGTCCGCTCCCCGGAGGCGCGTGAGCGCCTGGTGGCGCACATGGCCGAGGGCAACCGGGCCAAGACCGCGGCCGCCCCGCTGGTCGCGATCCTGTCCGCGGACAACGAGTTCCACGAGGAGCTCCCGCAGCTGTTCCCGGCCTTCCCGCAGGCCAAGGACGCCTTCTTCGCCGAGCGCCCCGTCCGCGAGGGCTCCGCCGCGATGAACGCCGCCCTCCAGGCCGCGTACTTCATCGTCGGCGTCCGCGCCGCCGGTCTCGCCGCCGGCCCGATGACCGGCTTCGACTTCGAGGGCGTGCGCAAGGAGTTCCTGGACGACGACCACACCCCGCTGATGGTCGTCAACATCGGCCGCCCCGGCCCGGACGCCTGGTACCCGCGCTCCCCGCGCCTGGAGTACGACCAGGTCGTCACGACGGTCTGACCCGCACACGACGAAGGCCCCCGGTGTCCACCGGGGGCCTTTCGCATGTCCGTAGGGGTCCACGCATGCGCGCGGTGTGACGCTGACCGCGCGCGGCCACGCGTCAGTCCGCGGGACTACTTGAGCTCGAGCGCCTCCGCCATGCGGGTCAGCTGCTCGAAGTCCGCGGTGCCCGCCACGACCGTCGTCGAGCCCTTGGTGCCCTCCAGGACCAGCGCGTCGTAGCGGCCGCCCTCGTAGCGGGTCCACGTCCTGCCGTCGATCGTCTGCGTCCTGCCGGTCTCGCGCGCCCCTTGCGTCGCCTCGTCCAGGAAGACGGGCCGGCGCTGCGTGGACTGCTCGACCGCCACGTACTCCCCGTCGGGGTCGTGGAAGCCCAGGTGCCAGGCGTCGAACTCGTCGCCGCGGAAACGGACGGAGGTGGCCTTCCACGCGTCGGACAGGCCCTCGGGCGCGGCGACCGGGTAGGAGGCGGCCCGGCGCGCCGTGAGCAGCTCGACCCGGTAGTCGACGCGCTTCACGTCGGGGGCGCTCTCGTCGTGCGGGATGAAGAGGTAGATGAAGCCTGCCACCAGGATGATCACCCCGAGGGAGAGGATCATGTCCCGCGCCGTCTTCTGCTTGCCGTTCGTGCCTGCCACGCCCCCTATCGTCGCAGGTGTCCCCCGTGCTCATCCGTGGGGGCCCCTGCTCATTCTGTGTGCCCGGATATAGAGTCGAGCGAACAACACCCTCATCCGGCCGTCGTCGTACAGAAAGGTGCGCTCCGATGACCGAGCATCATCATTTGCCGTCCGAACTCGATGTGCCCTCCGAGGCCCCCGACCGCAACCTCGCCCTGGAGCTGGTCCGGGTGACCGAGGCGGCCGCGATGGCCGCGGGCCGCTGGGTGGGGCGTGGTGACAAGAACGGCGCCGACGGCGCCGCGGTGCGTGCCATGCGGACACTCGTCTCCACCGTCTCGATGAACGGCGTCGTCGTCATCGGCGAGGGCGAGAAGGACGAGGCGCCCATGCTGTTCAACGGCGAGCGCGTCGGCGACGGCACCGGGCCCGAGTGCGACATCGCCGTCGACCCGATCGACGGCACGACGCTGACCGCCAAAGGCATGACGAACGCGATCGCGGTGCTGGCCGCCGCCGAGCGCGGGTCGATGTTCGACCCGTCGGCCGTGTTCTACATGGACAAGCTCGTCACCGGCCCGGAGGCCGCCGACTTCGTCGACATCGACGCCCCGGTGTCGGTGAACATCCGCCGGGTCGCCAAGGCCAAGCGCTCCACGCCGGAGGACGTGACCGTCGTCATCCTGGACCGGCCGCGGCACGAGGGCATCATCAAGGAGATCCGCGAGACCGGGGCGCGCATCAAGCTGATCTCCGACGGCGACGTGGCCGGCTCGATCCTGGCGCTGCGGGAGGGCACCGGGGTCGATCTGCTGCTCGGCATCGGCGGCACCCCCGAGGGCATCATCTCGGCCTGTGCGGTGAAGTGCCTGGGCGGCACCATCCAGGGCAAGCTGTGGCCCAAGGACGACGAGGAGCGGCAGCGGGCGATCGACGCGGGGCACGACCTGGACCGGGTGCTGACGACGGAGGACCTCGTCACCGGTGAGAACGTGTTCTTCGTGGCGACCGGCATCACGGACGGCGAGCTGCTGCGCGGCGTCCGCTACCGGGCCGAGACGGCGACGACCGACTCGATCGTGATGCGGTCGCGCTCGGGCACGGTCCGCAGGATCGACTCGGAGCACCGGCTGTCCAAGCTCCGGGCGTACAGCGCGATCGACTTCGACAAGGGCAAGTAGTTCCCGCCCGCGCTCGTTCGCGGCCACAGGAGAGGGCGTCCCCGGTGCGGTGGGGACGCCCTTCTCGGTGCCGTGTGCGGGTCAGCCCGCGGCGGCTATCTGGTTCGCCGCGCGGGCCGTCTTCTTCAGCTCCATGTCGCGGCGGCGGCGGCGCGCCAGGACGACACGGCGCTCCGCGGCGGTCAGGCCGCCCCAGACGCCGTAGGGCTCGGGCTGGAGCAGGGCGTGCTCGCGGCATTCGACCATGACCGGACAGCGGGCGCAGACCCGCTTGGCCGCCTCCTCGCGGGAGAGCCGGGCCGCGGTGGGCTCCTTCGAGGGGGCGAAGAACAGGCCGGCCTCGTCCCGCCGGCACACCGCTTCGGTGTGCCACGGGGCGTCCTGGTCCCTGTCTCGCGCTGGCACCCGCGGGGCCGGAACGGCAGCTACCTGCAGGGACGAATGCGGCGGTTGCAGCACGGTCTACTCCTGACGACGGCTTCGCGAGCGAGAGACGATGCAGCAAGCCCTACCCGCTGTACGCGCGCCTATGCACTGAGTTCCCAAGGGCCGCGTCCACCCCGCCCCGCCGGGCCGCGCACGCTCCATCGCCCCGGGCCGGCCGGGCCCGTGCGCCCGGCCGATTCGCGATCGTCAATGGCCCAGGTGCCGGCGCAAACTCTTGTCGACCTTGCGCTGCACCCGGTCCAGGATGTCCGCCACGAGCTTGCCGCGGCGGGGCCGGGCCTCCACGCTGCCCAGGACGGCCCAGCCGTCGACGTAGACGATGGGGGCCTCCGGGTCGCCCGAGTCGAGGGTGGCCACCTCGAAGCTGCCGAGGACGCCGCCGCCCATGCCGCGCAGCGACACGTTCTCCGGGACGCGGATGTCGACGCTGCCGAAGACCGCCCAGGACTTGATGACGACCTGCTGGTGGTCGTAGAGCGCCTCGCTGAGGTCGATCTCGACACTGCCGAAGATCGCGTAGGCGTGGATCCGGCGGCCCGCGCGCCAGCGGCCCTTGCGGACGGCGCTGCTGAAGACCGCGACCACGTTGTCGTCCGGCTCGACCGGGATGGCGCCGGCCGTGGGCCGGTGGGGCGCGGCCGCGTGGGCCGCCGCCGGGCCCTGGTGATGGCCCGCGGGCAGGTCCCGGACGAAGACCTCCAGCTCACCCACCGTCTTGGCGCGCAGCACTCCCTCGACGCGCTCGGCGTGCTCGTCCGCGGTGAGGCGGCCCTCGGCCAGGGCGTCGTGCAGGATGTCGGCGATGCGGTCGCGCTCGGCGTCGGAGGCGCGCAGCTCGGAGGCGGCGGGCGCGCCCTGCGGCCGGGCGTCCGGCTTCTGGAGGTCCTGCTTCTGAAGGTCCACGGCAGCAGCGTACCGAAACACGATAGATCGCGACACCCCCCGGTGCGCGTCCGGGGTGACGAACTGAGCCTTACCTCACAAGCCCGCCGTCGGCGGCAGGTTCTACGCTGGTTGGCGCTCGCCGATGGAGGCGGGCCGCCGTCCGCAGAGTGAGGAATGGGCTGAGATGCCTGAGTTCGCGTACACCGATCTGCTCCCCCAGGGAGAGGACACCACGCCCTACCGCCTGGTGACCTCCGAGGGCGTCTCCACGGTCGAGGGGCCGGACGGGCGCACCTTCCTGCAGGTGGAGCCGGAGGCGCTGCGCAAGCTCGCCGAGGAGGCGATCCACGACATCCAGCACTACCTGCGCCCGGCCCACCTGGCGCAGCTGCGCCGGATCATCGACGACCCCGAGGCGTCGGGCAACGACAAGTTCGTGGCGCTGGACCTGCTGAAGAACGCCAACATCGCGGCGGCGGGCGTGCTGCCCATGTGCCAGGACACCGGCACGGCGATCGTCATGGGCAAGCGCGGCCAGAACGTGCTCACGCACGGCCGGGACGAGGAGGCCCTGAGCCGCGGCATCTACGACGCGTACCAGAACCTGAACCTGCGCTACTCGCAGATGGCTCCCCTCACCATGTGGGAGGAGAAGAACACCGGCTCCAACCTCCCCGCCCAGATCGAGCTGTACGCGACCGACGGCGGCGCCTACAAGTTCCTGTTCATGGCCAAGGGCGGCGGCTCGGCCAACAAGTCGTTCCTGTACCAGGAGACGAAGGCCGTCCTGAACGAGTCCTCCATGATGAAGTTCCTGGAGGAGAAGATCCGCTCGCTGGGCACGGCGGCCTGCCCGCCCTACCACCTGGCGATCGTGGTCGGCGGCACGTCCGCCGAGTACGCGCTGAAGACGGCGAAGTACGCCTCCGCGCACTACCTGGACGAGATCCCCGCCGAGGGCAGCGAGCTGGGGCACGGCTTCCGCGACAAGGAGCTGGAGCAGAAGGTCTTCGAGCTGACGCAGAAGATCGGCATCGGCGCGCAGTTCGGCGGCAAGTACTTCTGCCACGACGTGCGGGTGGTGCGCCTGCCCCGGCACGGAGCCTCCTGCCCGGTGGCCATCGCGGTCTCCTGTTCCGCCGACCGCCAGGCCGTCGCGAAGATCACCGCCGAGGGCGTCTTCCTGGAGCAGCTGGAGAACGACCCGGCGCGCTTCCTGCCGGAGACCACGGACGAGCAGCTCGACGAGTCCTCGGACGTCGTGAAGATCGACCTCAACCAGCCGATGGACACGATCCTCGCCGAGCTCACCAAGTACCCGGTGAAGACCCGGCTCTCGCTGACCGGCCCGCTGGTCGTGGCCCGCGACATCGCGCACGCCAAGATCAAGGAGCGGCTGGACGCGGGCGAGGAGATGCCGCAGTACCTGAAGGACCACCCGGTGTACTACGCCGGCCCCGCCAAGACGCCCGAGGGCTACGCGTCGGGCTCGTTCGGCCCGACGACGGCCGGCCGGATGGACTCCTACGTGGAGCAGTTCCAAGCGGCGGGCGGCTCCAAGGTGATGCTCGCCAAGGGCAACCGCAGCAAGCAGGTCACCGACGCGTGCAACGCCCACGGCGGCTTCTACCTCGGCTCCATCGGCGGCCCGGCCGCGCGCCTGGCCCAGGACTGCATCAAGAAGGTCGAGGTCGTCGAGTACGAGGAGCTCGGTATGGAGGCGGTCTGGAAGATCGAGGTCGAGGACTTCCCGGCGTTCATCGTCGTCGACGACAAGGGCAACGACTTCTTCCAGGACCCGGCCCCGGCGCCGACGTTCACGTCCATTCCGGTACGCGGTCCCGGACTCGCCTGACGAGGGCGGTGACGATTCGCCTCCACGGGGAACAGTGGTCGCGGCGCTGACGCTGTGACACGTGGAGGTGATCGTCGATGACCGGCGAGCAGGACAGGACCGAGTACCGCACCGAGCACGACTCCATGGGCGAGGTGCGGGTGCCCGCCCACGCCAAGTGGCGGGCCCAGACCCAGCGGGCCGTGGAGAACTTCCCCGTGTCCGGGCAGCGCATCGAGCGCGCGCACATCGAGGCGCTGGCCCGCATCAAGGGGGCCGCGGCGAAGGTCAACGCGGAGCTGGGGGTCCTGGACGAGGACGTCGCGCGGGCGATCCAGGAGGCGGCCGGGGAGGTCGCCGAGGGGATGTGGGACGAGCACTTCCCGGTCGACGTGTTCCAGACCGGGTCGGGGACCTCGTCCAACATGAACACCAACGAGGTGATCGCCACGCTGGCGAGCGAGCGGCTGGGCCGCGGCGTGCACCCGAACGACCACGTCAACGCCTCGCAGTCGTCCAACGACGTCTTCCCCTCCTCCATCCACATCGCGGCCACCGCCGCGGTGACCCGTGACCTGATCCCGGCCCTGGAGCACCTGGCCGCCGCCCTGGAGCGCAAGGCGGAGGAGTTCGCCGACGTCGTGAAGTCGGGGCGGACCCACCTGATGGACGCCACGCCCGTGACGCTGGGCCAGGAGTTCGGCGGGTACGCCGCCCAGGTGCGCTACGGCGTCGAGCGGCTGCGGGCCTCCCTTCCCCGGCTGGCCGAACTGCCGCTGGGCGGCACGGCCGTCGGCACCGGCATCAACACCCCGCCCGGCTTCTCGGCCGCCGTGATCGAGGAGGTCGCCCGCAGCACCGGGCTGCCGCTGACCGAGGCCCGCGACCACTTCGAGGCGCAGGGCGCCCGGGACGGCATCGTCGAGACCAGCGGCCAGCTGCGGACCATCGCGGTCGGCCTGACGAAGATCGCCAACGACCTGCGCTGGATGTCCTCCGGGCCGCGCACCGGCCTCGCCGAGATCGCGCTGCCGGACCTCCAGCCCGGCTCGTCGATCATGCCCGGGAAGGTGAACCCGGTCATCCCCGAGGCCGTGCTGATGGTGTGCGCCCAGGTCGTCGGGAACGACGCCACCGTCGCCACCGCGGGCGCCGCCGGCAACTTCGAGCTCAATGTGATGCTGCCGGTCATCGCCAAGAACGTGCTGGAGTCCGTACGGCTGCTCGCCAACGTCTCCCGGCTGCTGGCCGACCGCACCGTGGACGGCATCACCGCGAACCGCGAACGGGCCCGCGAGTACGCCGAGTCCTCCCCCTCGGTCGTCACCCCGCTCAACAAGTACATCGGGTACGAGGAGGCCGCGAAGGTGGCCAAGAAGGCGCTGGCCGAACGGCGGACCATCCGCCAGGTCGTGCTGGACGGCGGGTACGTGGAGCGGGGTGACCTGACCGCGGAGCAGCTCGACGAGGCGCTGGACGTGCTGCGGATGACGCGGCCGTGACCCGGACGGCGGACAGGTCCCCGGGGCGTGAACCGAGCCACGCGCCGCAGCGTCGTATGCCTACGGCACCTAATATCTGTTCATGGCGGACGGTGAGGCGATGAGACGCGTGGAAACGGGCGGTGCGGCGGGCTTCTGGGCGCCGGGGGACCGGATCCTGTGGCGGTACCGGGAGAACGCGGGCCCGCACGTCCACATCGCCCGCCCCGTCACCGTGGTGCGGGACGACGCCGATCTGCTCGCCGTGTGGCTGGCGCCCGGCACCGAGTGCGTCAAGCCGGTGCTCGCCGACGGCACCCCCGTCCACCTGGAGCCGCTGGAGACCCGCTACACCAAGCCCCGCACCGTGCTGCGCGACCGCTGGTTCGGCACGGGCGTGCTGAAGCTGGCCCGCCCCGGCGAGCCCTGGTCGGTGTGGCTGTTCTGGGAGCCGGGCTGGGCGTTCAAGAACTGGTACGTGAACCTGGAGGAGCCGCTGGCCCGTTGGGCGGGCGGGGTGGACTCCGAGGATCATTTTCTGGACATCTCCGTGCACCCGGACCGCAGTTGGCACTGGCGTGACGAGGACGAGTTCGCCCAGGCCCGGCGGGACGGGCTGATGGACGACCGGCAGGCCGAGCGGGTGCGGGCGGCGGGGCGGGCGGCGGTGGAGGTGATCAGCGCCTGGGGGGCGCCGTTCTCGGAAGGCTGGCAGCACTGGCGCCCGGACCCGTCCTGGCCGGTACCGTCACTGCCGGACGACTGGGATCGTACGCCCGCGCACGTGTCCTCATGAGACCCTTGATGCGCCCCCGGGCGAGAAACGTAGGATCGTCCTCCGCAAGGGCGCGGGCGACAACTACCGGAACACGCGCTGAGCTTGACCGATCGTCACCGAGGGGCGGCAGGACGTGAGCGAGGGGTACGAGGGCACCACCGGCGGTACCTGGGCCGCAGGCCCCGCGAACCGCGGGCGGCTCGCCGCCGGCACAGGAACAACCTCTGACCGCGCGGGAATTCCGTTCCTGGGGCACGTATTCCGGGTATCGGAGTCTCGGCGGGACCACCTGCACGTGTGGCGTGCAGCCCCGGACGGACGGATTCGACACGCGTGACGGAGCAGCCGACCTCCTTCGAACGCCCGCAGCCGGGCGTCGACCCCGCGGACCCCCGCGGGGCGCTCGTGCACACCCCGGCACGCGGGCCGGGCGCGGGCACGTTACCGGTACAGGGCCGCCCCGGCGGCGACGTCACCGTCCCGGTCACGACGGCGCACCTCACGCCGGGCACGTCGGACCCGGGCACCTCCACGCCGTTCGGCAAGGGCAAGGACACCGTGAGCGACCCCGCCTCCGAGCACTCCCAGCCGGGTGCCGAGCAGACCGCCGAGCGCGACACCTCCCGGCCGCGGCCCGCCCCCGAGGGCATCCCGCTCCAGCCGGCCGACGAGCAGGACCGGCCGCTGCCCGACGGCGGGACGCAGGAGCGCCGCAGCGGCCAGAACCTGCCGCCGGGCCGACCCACGCCGATGCGCCGGGACGGCGACCGGCTGCGGTTCGTCGGCGCCGCCACGCGCCGGATCGCCCGCGGCATCGACCTCGACGAGATCGTGATGGGGCTGTGCCGGGCCACCGTGCCCACCTTCTCCGACGCGATCCTGGTCTACCTGCGCGACCCGCTGCCGGTCGGCGACGAGCGGCCCACCGGCCCGCTGGTGCTCCGGCTGCGCCGCACCGACCGGATACCGGCCGAGCGCGACACCGAGAACGGCTTCCTGCCCGCCGCCCAGCCCGAGCCGAGCGAGCTGGACTCGGTCGGCGCCGAGCTGTGCGAGGTGCGGCCCGGCAGCGCGCTCGCCGAGGTGCTGCGCGGGGTGCGCCCGGTGTTCACCGAGGCTCCCGCGGCCCGCGCGGCCCTGCCCGAACTGCTCGGCGAGGGCGGCGAGACGGCCCTGCCCGACGGGCAGCGCGCCATCCTGGCCCCCTTGCGCGGCCGCCGCCGGGTGATCGGGGCCGCCCTGTTCCTGCGCCGCCCCGAGCGCATCCCCTTCGAGCCGGACGACCTGCTGGTGGCCGCGCAGCTCGCCACGCACAGCGCCCTCGGCATCGACAAGGCGGTGCTGTACGGGCGCGAGGCGTACATCGCGGACGAGTTGCAGCGCACCATGCTGCCCGAGACGCTGCCCCGCCCGACGGGCGTGCGCCTCGCCTCGCGTTACCTGCCCGCCGCGGAGACCGCCCGGGTCGGCGGCGACTGGTACGACGCGATCCCGCTGCCGGGCAGCCGCGTCGCCCTGGTCGTCGGTGACGTGATGGGCCACTCCATGACCTCGGCGGCGATCATGGGCCAGCTGCGCACGACGGCCCAGACCCTGGCCGGCCTCGACCTGCCGCCGCAGGAGGTCCTGCACCACCTCGACGAACAGGCCCAGCGCCTGGGCGTGGACCGCATGGCGACCTGCCTGTACGCCGTCTACGACCCGGTCGCGCACCGCATCACCATCGCCAACGCCGGTCATCCGCCGCCCGTCCTGCTGCATCTGGGCGGTCGCGCGGAGGTGCTGCGCGTGCCCGCCGGGGCCCCGATCGGCGTCGGCGGCGTCGACTTCGAGGCCGTGGAGCTGGACGCGCCCGCCGGCGCGACCCTGCTGCTCTACACCGACGGCCTGGTCGAGTCCCGCCTGCGCGACGTGTGGACCGGCATCGAGCAGCTGCGCGAGAAGCTCGCCGCGGTCGCGCAGCTCACCGGGCCGGACCACCCGCCGCCCCTGGAGGCGCTGTGCGACGAGGTGCTCGACATGCTCGGCCCGGGCGACCGGGACGACGACATCGCGCTGCTCGCCGCCCGCTTCGACGGGATCGCGCCCAGTGACGTCGCGTACTGGTTCCTGGAGCCGGAGGACGCCGCCCCCGGCCGAGCGCGCCGCCTGGCCCGCCGGGCGTTGCAGCGCTGGGGCCTGGAGGAGCTGAGCGACTCGGTGGAGCTGCTGGTCAGCGAGGTCGTGACGAACGCCGTGCGGTACGCGTCCCGGCCGGTCACCCTGCGGCTGCTGCGCACGGACGTGCTGCGCTGCGAAGTCGGGGACGACGTACCGCAGTTGCCGCGGCTGCGCCAGGCCCGTGCGACGGACGAGGGCGGCCGCGGCCTGTACCTGGTCAACCGGCTGGCCCGGCGCTGGGGCGCGACCCGGCTCAGCACCGGCAAGGTGGTCTGGTTCGAGCTCAACCACGGCTGATCTCGCACGGACACGCCGAAGGGCGCCCGGCCGGTGCCGGGCGCCCTTCGGCGTACGTCCGCCGCCGCCCTACTCGTCGTCGTTCGGCCGCAGCGGCTCGAACGGGTCGCCGCCGTCGCCCGGGGGTGTCGTCGACGGGGTCGTGGGCGGGGTGGTCGTCGGCGCCGTGGTCGACGGGCTCGCGGGCGGCGAGGTGCTCGGCTTCTCGCTCGTCGGCGGCGGCGAGGACGACGGCTCCTCGGTCGTCGGCTCCTGCGTCGGCTCCTCGGTGGGCTCCTGCGTGGCCGACGGCGTCCAGGTCGGCTCCACGGCCGCGCCCTGCAGCGTCTCCAGGTCGAACCTGCTGACCTCGCTCATCACGCCGAAGGTGTACGCCGCCCAGATCTGCGCCGGAAAGCCACCGCCGTTGACGCGGGGCTGCCCGCCGGCCTTGTACATCGGGACCTGCTTGTACGGGGGCTTGTCGTCCTCGCCGAACAGGCCGACCGAGGTGACCAGGTTCGGCGTGTAGCCGGTGAACCAGGCCGACTTGTTGTTGTCGGACGTCCCCGTCTTGCCCGCGACCTGCTGGCCGTCGCGCCGGGGGTTGTCCCGTACGGACCGCTGGGCGGTGCCGTCGTCGACGACGCCGGTGAGCACGGAGGTGACCGTGTCGGCGGCCTCGCGGCTGATGGCCTGCTCACCGATGGGGTCGGGCATCTTCACCGTCCGGTTCAGGTGCTGGGCCGACTTGAGCACGGAGGGGGTGACCTTCCTGCCGTGGTTGTCGAGGGTCGCGTAGACCCCGGCCATCTGCAGGGGGCTGGCGCCCATGCTGCCCAGGGTCTGGGCGGGCACGGCCTCCATGTTCTCGGTGTCCATGCCGAGTCGGCCCGCGACCTCGACCACCTCGGGCATGCCGACGTCGACGCCCATCTGCGCGAAGACGGAGTTGACGGACTTGTTCATGGCCGTCTGGACGGTGATCTTGCCGTAGTTCGCGTCGTCCTCGTTCTCGGGCGCGAAGCCGACCTTGCTGCCGCCGGAGACCACCGGGCGCTCGCTGGTGCCGTCGTAGACGGTGTTCGCGGTGATCGGCTTGCCGTCCTGCGTCTTCGCGCCGTTCTCCAGGGCCGCGGCCAGGATGACCGGCTTGAAGGTGGACGCGGGCTGGTAGTCGGCGCGGGTGGCGTTGTTCACGTAGTGCTTGAAGTAGTCCCTGCCGCCGTACATCGCGACCACGGCGCCCGTCTTGGGGTTCACGGACACCGCACCGGCCTGGACGTCCGCGTCGACCTTGCGCTCGGCCGGGTCGAGCTTGCTGGTCAGCTGCTGCCGGACGGACCTCTCCAGGGCGGCCTGCTTCTTCTTGTCGATGTTCAGCCTGAGGGTCCAGCCGCCGGCGTTGACCAGCGCCTCGGCCTCCTTGGCGCTGTCGGCGGTTCCCTCGGCGACGAGTTGCTTCTCCAGGGCCGCGTTGGCCGCGTTGACCAGGTAGCCCTTCTGGCCCTCCATGCCCGGGGCGGGCTTGGGGTCCTGCGGCACGGGGAACTTCATGGACGCGCGCTCGGAGCGGTCGAGCCAGCCCTCCTCGACCATGTTGTCCAGGACGTAGTTCCAGCGGGCCTTCACCAGCTTCCTGCCGGCCGGGGAGGCGACCGCCCAGTCGTACTGGCTCGGGGCCTGGAGCAGCGCGGCGAGGTAGGCGCCCTGCGCGACCGAGAGCTTCTCGGCGTCGGTGCGGTAGTAGGCCTGGGCGGCGGCCTGGATGCCGTAGGCGCCCCGGCCGTAGTAGCTGGTGTTGATGTAGCCGGCGAGGATGTAGTCCTTGGACTTCTCCCGGTCCAGCTTCAGGGAGATGACCAGCTCCTTGAGCTTGCGGGAGACGGCCTGCTCCTGCGTCAGGTAGTAGTTCTTGACGTACTGCTGGGTGATCGTCGAGCCGCCCTGCGCGCCCCGGCCGGCCACGGTGTTGAGCAGGCCGCGGGCGGTGCCCTTGAAGTCGACGCCGGCGTCCTTGTAGAAGGTCTTGTTCTCGGCCGCCACGAAGGTCATCCGGACGCCCTTGGGGACCCGGGACAGGTCGACGTTCTCGCGGTTGACCTTGCCGTCGCGGGCCATGATCGTGCCGTCGCTGTACTCGTAGATGTTGCTCTGGCGCTTGGCGTCGGCGTTCCCCTCGGGGATGTCGATCACCATGTACAGCACGATGAAGGCCCCCATGCCGAGCAGGCACAGGCCCAGGAAGGTCCCGAGGATCTTCTTCCAGGTGAAGAGCCGGCGTATGCCGCTCCTGCCGGCCGCGTCCGACGGACGGCGGCGCCCGGGCGCCGCCCGGCGCCCGCCGCGCTGTCGGGCGCGTCTTTCTTCCGCTCGTCCCATGGGTCCGATCCGCTCCGCTTCGTTCATGTGTGCGCGTATGTCACACAGGTTCGCCGCTCAGGTCAGCTCAGAAAGCTAACACCGGGAGATATGAGAAAGGGCTGCCGATCCGGCCCCAACCGGACGTGACAATCAGCACCCATCCCAACGGAACCGACGTACGAGACCTGTACGGGGTTGCCAGGAACGCTTAAAGTGATATCACTTAGCTAGACAGAAGCTATGCGGGCGACGCCCTGCCCGCACGGCTTCTCCGAAAGAACGGGGGTTCACCCATGTCCACCCACGACACCCATGACGCCCAGGTCACGGCCGACGTGCCCGAGATGCCCGCGCCCCGGGTGCGGGAGTTCGCCGCGCACAGCATCGGCGGCGGCCTCGCCCTGCTGCTGGGACTGCTCGGACTGCTGGCCGGCGCCGGGCTGATCGCGGCCGCCACGGCCGTGGCCTCCTCCGGCGCGCAGGCCGCACTGATCGTCGCCGGCATCCTGGTGGCGCTCGCCGCGTTCCTCGCCATGTGCGGGCTGAACATGGTCGCGCCGGGCGAGGCCCGGGTCGTGCAGCTCTTCGGCCGCTACCGGGGCACGATCCGCCAGGACGGCCTGCGCTGGGTGAACCCCTTCACCTCGCGCACCAAGATCTCCACGCGGGTGCGCAACCACGAGACCGCGGTGCTGAAGGTCAACGACGCCTACGGCAACCCGATCGAGCTCGCCGCGGTCGTGGTGTGGCGGGTCGAGGACACCGCCCAGGCCACGTTCGAGGTGGACGACTACGTCGAGTTCGTCTCCACCCAGACCGAGGCGGCCGTGCGGCACATCGCCATCGAGTACCCCTACGACGCCCACGAGGAGGACGGCCTCTCGCTGCGCGGCAACGCCGAGGAGATCACCGAGAAGCTCGCGGTCGAACTGCACGCGCGCGTGGAGGCGGCCGGCGTGCAGATCATCGAGTCCCGCTTCACGCACCTCGCCTACGCGCCGGAGATCGCCTCGGCGATGCTCCAGCGGCAGCAGGCGGGAGCGGTGGTCGCCGCTCGGCGGCAGATCGTGGACGGAGCCGTGGGCATGGTCGAGGCCGCGATCGCGCGCATCACCGAGCGGGACATCGTGGAGCTGGACTCCGAGCGCAAGGCGGCCATGGTGTCCAACCTGATGGTCGTGCTGTGCGGCGACCGCGCCGCGCAGCCGGTGCTCAACACCGGGTCCCTCTACCAGTGACCGTCCCCGACGAGGGCGCGGGTGCGCGTCGCCGGCCGCCGCAGCAGCGCAAGCAGGTGCTGCTGCGGCTGGACCCCGCGGTGTACGAGGCGCTGGCGCGGTGGGCCGGGGACGAACTGCGCTCGGCCAACGCGCAGATCGAGTTCCTGCTGCGCCGGGCCCTGGCCGAGGCCGGACGGCTGCCCCGGGAGACCGGACCGCTCCCCCGGCGCGGCCGGCCGCCCTCGGACCCGGGTGGTCCGTCGGGTGGCCCGGGTGGAGCGCCGAGCGGCTCACCGGGCGGACCGCCCGAGGGGCCGCCGGACGTGCCCCCGAAGGCCTGAGCCGCCCGGGGGGTGCGGCCCGGACCGTGCGGCAGGCACCGCCTGTTGCGGAACCGTGACAACGACCCCCCACCTGCGCTCCCGCACCCCCCGCCATGCACTGCACACTCGGCGTATACATCGTGCGTATACACGCCGTGTACAGTCGCTCCCATGTCCATCGGTCACACCCTCCTGGGGCTCCTGGAGTCCGGCCCGCGCCACGGTTACGACCTGAAGCGGGCCTTCGACGAGAAGTTCGGTCACGACCGGCCGCTGCACTACGGCCAGGTCTACTCGACGATGTCCCGCCTGCTGAAGAACGGGCTCGTCCAGGTCGACGGCATCGAGGCCGGCGGCGGCCCCGAGCGCAAGCGGTACGCCATCACGGAGGCCGGCATCACGGACGTCGAGCGCTGGCTCGCCACCCCCGAGAAGCCCGAGCCGTACCTGCAGTCGACCCTCTACACCAAGGTCGTCCTCGCGCTGCTCACCGAGCGCGACGCCGCCGACGTCCTGGACACCCAGCGCTCGGAGCACCTGCGCAGCATGCGGATCCTCACCGACCGCAAGCGCAAGGGCGACCTGGCCGACCAGCTCATCTGCGACCACGCGCTGTTCCACCTGGAGGCGGACCTGCGCTGGCTGGAGCTGACCGCGGCCCGCCTGGACAAGCTCCGTGAGGCGGTGGCCCGATGACCGTTCCCGCCGGCTCGCTCCTCACCGCGCAGGACCTGCGCAAGGCCTACGGCCCGACGACGGCGCTGGACGGCGCCGAGTTCTCCATCCACCCGGGCGAGATCGTCGCCGTCATGGGCCCCTCCGGCTCGGGCAAGTCGACGCTGCTGCACTGCCTCGCCGGGATCGTGACGCCCGACTCCGGCTCGATCAGCTACAACGGGCGCGAGGTGACCTCCATGAGCGACGCCGAGCGCAGCGCGCTGCGCCGCTCGGAGTTCGGCTTCGTCTTCCAGTTCGGGCAGCTGGTGCCGGAACTGACCTGCGTGGAGAACGTCGCCCTGCCGCTGCGGCTGAGCGGAGCGTCCCGCAAGGAGGCCGAGCGCGCCGCGCTGGCCTGGATGGAGCGGCTGGAGGTGGACGACCTGCGCAAGAAGCGGCCGGGCGAGGTCTCCGGCGGCCAGGGGCAGCGGGTCGCCGTCGCCCGCGCGCTGGTCACCGACCCGCGGGTCGTCTTCGCCGACGAGCCGACCGGAGCGCTGGACTCCTTCAACGGGGAACGCGTGATGGAACTGCTCACCGACGCCGCCCGGTCCGCCAACGCGGCCGTGGTGCTGGTCACGCACGAGGCCCGGGTGGCCGCGTACTCCGACCGCGAGATCGTCGTGCGCGACGGCAGGTCACGGGACATGGAGCGGGTCGTATGAGCCTCGGGCAGTGGGGCCGCGACCTGGCGATGGGGACCCGGTTCGCCTTCGCCGGCGGACGCGAGGGCTGGGTCCGGGCGGTGCTCACGGCCGTCGGCGTCGGGCTCGGGGTGGCGCTGCTGCTGCTGACCACCGCCATACCCGACGCGCTGGCGGAGCGGGGGCGCCGCGAGGAGGCCCGCAGCGACCACACGTACAGCCAGCCGAAGATACCCAAGGCCGACGACACCCTGATCGTCGTCGACGCGAACACCACCTTCCGCGACCAGGACGTGCGCGGGCGGCTGCTGGAGGCGGAGGGCCCCGAGGCCCCGCTGCCCCCGGGCGTCGCGGAGTTCCCGGCTCCGGGCGAGATGGTCGTCTCCCCGGCGCTGAAGGAGCTGCTCGCCTCCGACGGGGGCAAGCTGCTGCGCGAGCGGCTGCAGTACCGCGTCGCGGGCACCATCGGCGAGCAGGGGCTCATCGGGCCCCGGGAACTCGCCTACTACGCGGGCGGCGAGGAGCTGGCCCAGCGCATCAAGGGTTCGG
Source organism: Streptomyces sp. NPDC003456 (assembly GCF_042878735.1). Classification (NCBI taxonomy): domain Bacteria; kingdom Bacillati; phylum Actinomycetota; class Actinomycetes; order Kitasatosporales; family Streptomycetaceae; genus Streptomyces; species Streptomyces sp. NPDC003456. The sequence continues at coordinate 400,584 of NZ_JBIAOK010000004.1, read as the reverse complement.
CGAACGGGGCCAGGATCGACAGCTTCGGCGACGAGGGGCCGGCGGACTCCGACCCGTGGGACCCGGTGCTGCTCCTGCTGGTCCTGGTCGTCTTCGTGGTGCTGCTGATGCCCGTCGCGGTGTTCATCGCCGCGGCCGTGCGGTTCGGCGGCGAGCGGCGCGACCGCAGGCTGGCGGCGCTGCGGCTGGTGGGCTCCGACAGCCGGGCGACCCGGCGCATCGCCGCGGGCGAGGCGCTCGCCGGCTCCCTGCTGGGCCTGGTCCTGGGCACCGTCTTCTTCCTGGCCGGACGCCGGCTGGCCGCCTCCTTCGAGGTGTTCGGCGTCAGCGTCTTCCCGAGCTACCTGAACCCGTCCCCGTTGCTGGCCTTGCTGGTGGCGCTGGCGGTTCCCGCGGCCGCGGTGCTGGTGACCGTCCTCGCCCTGCGCGGGGTCGTCATCGAGCCCCTGGGCGTGGTGCGCACGGCCCGGCCCGCCCGGCGCCGGCTGTGGTGGCGGCTGCTGCTGCCGCTGGGCGGACTGGCGCTGCTCGCCCCGATGATGGGGCAGGGCGACGACGGCGGGGAGTTCAACCAGTACCTGGTCGTCGGCGGTGTGATGCTGCTGCTGGTCGGCGTCACGGCCCTGCTGCCGTGGGTGGTGGAGACGGTCGTCTCCCGGCTCGGCGCGGGCGGGGTCGCCTGGCAGCTCGCCGTCCGCAGGCTCCAGTTGAGCAGCGGCACCGCGGCCCGCATGGTCAACGGCATCGCGGTGGCGGTGGCCGGGGCGATCGCGCTGCAGATGCTGTTCGCCGGGGTGGAGGGCACCTACACCAGGGCGTCGCAGTACGACGTCTCCCGGGCCCAGATGAGCGTGGACGTCCCGGACGGCGCCGGCGCCGCGGCCACGGTCCGGCAGTATCGGCAGACCGAGGGCGTGCGCAAGGTCACCGCCCTCTCCGACCTCCACCTCGCCGACCGGCGCAAGGGGGATGCCTCCTACGTCCAGGTCACCGTCGCCGACTGCGCCTCGCTGCGCGAGGTGGCCACCCTGCCCTCCTGCCGCGACGGCGACGTCTTCGCGGTCCGGGGTGCGCAGTACGAGGCCGGGACCGAGAAGCTCGCCCGGCCCGGCAGGACCCTGTGGACCGACCCCACGGACACCTCCCGTCCCGGCGGCCCGGTCTCCTGGACGCTGCCGCGGGACATCCGGCCGGCCGAGTCCCGCGAGGACCCCACGGGTTACGAGCGCGGCGGCGTCCTGGTCACGCCCGGCGCCCTGCCGGAGAAGCTCAGGGCCTCCACCTCCTCGCAGCTCTTCCTGAGCCTGGATCCCGCGGTGCCCGACGCGTACGACCACGCGCGCAACACGGCGGCGCGGCTGGATCCGACGTCGGAGCCCATGACCTGGAGCAGCGTCGAGCGCAACGAGCGCTACGACACGATCCGCACGGGCCTGTCCGTCGGCGCCGCGGCGGTGCTGGCGCTGATCGGGGCGAGTCTGCTGGTCTCGCAGCTGGAGCAGTTGCGCGAGCGGCGCAAGCTGCTGTCGTCGCTGGTCGCCTTCGGCACCCGGCGCCGCACCCTCGGCCTGTCGGTGCTGTGGCAGTCGGCCGTCCCGATCGGGCTGGGCCTGCTGCTCGCCGCGACGGTGGGCATGGCCCTGGGCGCCGTGCTGCTGCGGATGACGGCCACACCGGTCCGGGTGGACTGGGCGAGTGTGCTGTCGATGACCGGCATCGGGGCGGGCGTGGTGCTCGTGGTGACGCTGCTGAGCCTGCCGCCGCTGCTGAAGCTGACGCGGCCGGACGGCCTGCGCACCGAGTAGCCGCCCGGACGCGCCGTCAGGCGTCCTGCTCCAGGACGCGTACGGGCAGCGGCCGCAGCGCCTGGCGCAGGGCGGCCGCCAGCTCCTCGTACTCCGCGCCGCGCGCGGCCCCCGTCCGCATCGCCAGGGCGACCCGCCGGGTGGGGGCCGGGTCGGCGAAGGACCCGGTCAGAAGCTGGCTGCTGCGCGATATCTCCACCTTCAGGGCGGTGCGCGGCAGCAGCGTCACGCCGAGTCCGCCGGCCACCAGCTGCACCAGCGTGGACAGGCCGGCGGCCGTCGTGGTGACGGGGGCGTCCTCGCGGCCGGCCTCCCGGCAGATGTCGAGGGCCTGGTCGCGCAGGCAGTGCCCCTCGTCGAGCAGCAGCAGGCGCAGCTCGCGCAGCGCCTCGCGCGGGATGCCCTCGCGTCCGCCGAGCCGGTGGTCGAGCGGGGTGACGAGCACGAAGTCCTCGTCGAACAGGGGCAGTTCGGTCACGCCCGGCACGCCCAGCGGCACGGCGAGCAGCAGCAGGTCCAGCCGCCCGCCGGCGAGTCCGTCGAGCAGGTTGGCGGTCTGCTCCTCGTGCACCTGCAGGTCGAGGTCGGGGTAGCGCTCGTGGACCAGGCGCAGCACGGTCGGCAGCAGATAGGGCGCCACCGTCGGGATCACCCCGAGCCGCAGCACCCCGGTGAAGGGGGCGCGGGCCGCCTCGGCCTCCTCCATGAGCGACTCGACCTCCCCCAGCACGGCCTTGGCCCGTGCGGCGATCCGCTCGCCCTCGGGCGAGAGCAGCACCTTGCGCGTCGTACGCTCGAGGAGCGTCACTCCGAGTGTCTCCTCCAGGGCCGACACCGCGCCGGAGAGGGCGGGCTGGCTCATCCCTATCGCGGCGGCGGCGTCCCGGAAGTGCAGGTGCTCGGCGACGGCCGCAAAGGCCCGCAGCTGGGCGAGGCTCGGCTGCCTGCGCTTACTACCCACAGTCACTGATAACTACCTCCGATCAACCCGACCGAGTGTAGCTATTTCCCTAATCAATCGGCGCTGTGCCAACATCAACACCGTCCAACCCATGGGAAACACCCGCAATCCGGGTGTTTCTTCGCTGCAAGGAGAGCGTGTGCTCACTGTCGGTGACAAGTTCCCCGAGTTCGACCTGACCGCCTGCGTCTCGCTGGAGAAGGGCAAGGAGTTCCAGCAGATCAACCACAAGACCTACGAGGGTCAGTGGAAGGTCATCTTCGCGTGGCCCAAGGACTTCACCTTCGTGTGCCCGACCGAGATCGCCGCCTTCGGCAAGCTGAACGACGAGTTCGCCGACCGCGACGCCCAGGTCCTCGGCTTCTCCGGCGACTCCGAGTTCGTCCACCACGCCTGGCGCAAGGACCACGACGACCTGCGTGACCTGCCCTTCCCGATGATGGCCGACTCCAAGCACGAGCTGATGCGCGACCTCGGCATCGAGGGCGAGGACGGCTTCGCCAAGCGCGCGGTGTTCATCGTGGACCAGAACAACGAGATCCAGTTCTCCATGGTGACCGCGGGCTCCGTCGGCCGTAACCCCAAGGAGGTCCTGCGGGTCCTGGACGCCCTGCAGACGGACGAGCTCTGCCCCTGCAACTGGTCCAAGGGCGACGAGACCCTGGACCCGGTCGCGCTGCTCTCCGGGGAGTGATCTGACATGTCCCTCGACGCACTGAAGTCCGCGATACCGGACTACGCCAAGGACCTGAAGCTCAACCTGGGCTCGGTCATCGGCAACTCCGACCTGCCGGCCCAGCAGCTGTGGGGCACGGTCCTGTCGACGGCGATCGCCTCGCGCTCCCCGATCGTGCTGCGCGAGCTGGAGCCGGAGGCCAAGGCCAACCTGTCGCCGGAGGCGTACACGGCGGCCAAGGCCGCCGCCGCGGTGATGGCGATGAACAACGTCTTCTACCGCACGCGCCACCTGCTGTCCGACCACGAGTACGGCAGCCTGCGCGCGGGTCTGCGGATGAACGTCATCGGCAACCCGGGCGTCGACAAGGTCGACTTCGAGCTGTGGTCCTTCGCCGTCTCGGCCATCAACGGCTGCGGCATGTGCCTGGACTCGCACGAGCAGGTGCTGCGCAAGGCGGGCCTGGACCGTGAGGTCGTCCAGGAGGCGTTCAAGATCGCTTCCGTGATCCAGGCGGTCGGCGTCACGCTGGACGCCGAGGCGGTCCTGTCCGAGTAACCCCCGGCGGCCGCACAGCGACAGGGCCCCGTCCACCGACCGGTGGACGGGGCCCTGTCGTCGTCGCTACGGTGCGGGCGTCTCGCCGTCGGGCGGCGGCGGCTCCGCGCTCACCGCCGTGGCCCCGCGCGGGCGGACCGCCTGGCGCAGCGCCGACTCCCGCGAGTAGGACCGCAGATAGCCCGCGACCGTGTTCGTCACGGCCACCAGCGGCACCGCGACCACCGCGCCGCCGATCCCGGCCACCATGCCGCCGCAGGCCACCGCCAGCACCACCGCGAGCGGATGCACCCGCACGGCCCGTCCCAGGATGAACGGCTGCAGGATGTGCCCCTCGATCTGCTGGACCGCCAGCACCACCACCAGCGTCATGACGGCCGTGAACACGCCCTGCGTGACCAGCGCGACGACCACCGCCAGCGCCCCGGAGACCACCGCGCCCACCAGCGGGATGAAGGCGAACAGGAAGATGAACACCGCCAGCGGCACGGCCATCGGCACGTCGAGGAAGTAGATGCCGAGCCCGATGAAGATGGCGTCGATCAGGGCCACGATGACCGTGCCCCGCACGTACGCCGTCAGCGTCCGCCAGGCCGCCGGGCCCGCCCCGGCCACGCCCGGGCGCGCCGCCGCCGGCACCAGCTTCAGCGTCCACTGCCAGATCCGCCTGCCGTCGTAGAGCAGGAACAGGGTGCAGAAGACGGCCAGCAGGATCCCGGTCAGCGCCTCGACGACGACCGTGACGCCCTCCAGCCCGGCCGAGGTGATCTGGTCGGTGTTGGCGCCGACCGCCTCGCGCAGGTTCGCGGCGATCTCGTTGATCTGCTTGTCGGTGACGTGGAAGGGGCTGTTCAGCAGCCAGTTCCGCAACTCGTCGATGCCGTCCTGGATCTGGCCGGAGAGGTCGTCGATGTTCTCCATGACCTGCCAGGTCACGAACCAGCCGATGAGGCCCATCACGACGAAGCCGAGGATCGCGGTGAGGGCGGTGGCCGGGCCGCGCGGCACCCCGTGGCGGCGCAGCCGCGCCACGGTCGGCTGGAGCAGGGCCGTGATGAGCAGCGCGATGACGAACGACAGCACCACGAGCTGGACGGCGCTGATGACCCGCATCAGCACCCAGAGGGTGCCGGCGAGGACCAGCAGCCGCCAGCCGGCCTCGGCGGCGACCCGCACGCCCCAGGGCACGGCCAGCGCGGGGTCGGGCCTGGGCGCGACGTCGGGGGCGTAGTCCGGGGGCGGCGGGACGTGTTCGTAGGCCCGGGAGCGGGACTCGGAGTCCTCGTGCTCCCGTTCGGCCTCGGCGCGGCGCTCGTTGTACCGCTCGCTGATCTCGGTCAGCCCGGCACCGACCCGGCCGAGCCACCCTGGCACTCGCGACATGATCCGTCCTCTTCCCCCGTCTGTCCGCACCACTCCCCCCGGGGAGCGGTCCGCGTCCGACCGTACATGGCGCGAGCCCCGCACCGGACGACGGTGCGGGGCTCGCGCTCAGGATCGGTTCGACCCGGGGGCCGGCCGGCTCAGTACCAGTGGTTGGCCTGCCAGAACGACCAGGCGTCGCAAGGACTGCCGTAGCGCTCGTTCATGTAGTTCAGGCCCCACTTGATCTGGGTGGCCGGGTTGGTACGCCAGTCGGCGCCGGCGGACGCCATCTTGGTACCGGGCAGCGCCTGGAACATGCCGTAGGCGCCGGAGGAGGGGTTGACCGCCTTGTAGTTCCAGTCGGACTCGTGGTCCACGATGTTGCTGAAGCACTGGAACTGGCCCGCCGGCACCATCTGCCGCGCCATCGCCTGGATCTGGGCGATGGTGTAGGAGCTGGCGACGGGGAAGTCGGAGATGTCCTTGGAGCGGCTCGCGGCCTTCTTGGCCTCCGCGCGCTCCTCGGCGGCCTTCTCGGCCTCGGCCGCCTTCTGCGCGGCGGCCTTCTTCTTGGCGATGGCCGTCTCGGCGGCGGCCTTGCGGGCGGCCTCCTCGGCGTCCTTCTTGGCGCTCGCGTCCGCCGCGATGGCCTGGACGTCGGCCTGCTGCGTCAGGGAGGCGGTCTGCACCTGGGCCTGCTGGCCCGCGGGGATGTCCGCGAGCAGCGTGGTGCCGCTTGCCGTCGCTTCCGCGTCGTTGTTCTGCGCGGTGCTGCCCGAGGCAACGCCGACGACGCTTCCGACAGCGGTGACCGCGGTGGCCGAGGCCACTGCGAATCCCCGGACCGAGATCCGGCTCACACGGTTTCCTTCCAGCATCGCCCGCTTCGGTGACCCTCGCGGACGCAATCGTGCCCCTGGCACTGGCCTCCCCAACTGCGGGTCACGGGAGGCGCGGGCCCGGTGGGCAACTCCCGTGAGGGGAGCGCCGCGTGGTGCTCGGGCGGCATACGACATCGCTATGGAATTGGGGTGGTGCTCAGGTGGTGCTGTACCGCTGGGGGTACGGCTGAGTCGTATGCGGGGCCTGACAGGAGTGAGACTCTGCCGTAACCCGACGGCGCGAGGCAATTCCGAGTTGCGTGTGAAAGCTCACATCTCGTTTGGCGCGGGAAATTCACCGGAACGGCCACACGCGAAGGCGCCGCCCGGCTAGGCTCTTCGCCTTTCCGGACGGCGCCAACTGCTCCACGATCGCCCCCGCTTGGGGCGCTTGGGTCAGACTTGCCCGTCTTCCAGCATTTCGGTCACAAGAGCGGCGATCTGCGACCTCTCGGACCGGGTGAGGGTCACGTGGGCGAAGAGCGGATGGCCCTTCAGCTTCTCCACGACGGCGACGACACCGTCGTAGCGGCCGACCCTCAGGTTGTCCCGCTGGGCCACGTCGTGGGTGAGCACCACCCGCGAGTTGGCCCCGATGCGGGACAGCACGGTGAGCAGGACGTTCCGCTCCAGCGACTGGGCCTCGTCCACGATGACGAACGCGTCGTGCAGGGAGCGGCCGCGGATGTGGGTGAGCGGCAGCACCTCCAGCATGCCGCGCGCGGTGACCTCCTCGATGACCTCACGGCTGGTGACGGCCGACAGCGTGTCGAACACCGCCTGCGCCCAGGGGCTCATCTTCTCGGCCTCGGAGCCCGGCAGGTAGCCGAGTTCCTGCCCGCCCACCGCGTACAGCGGCCGGAAGACCATCACCTTCTGGTGCTGGCGCCGCTCCAGCACGGCCTCCAGGCCCGCGCACAGCGCGAGCGCCGACTTGCCGGTGCCGGCCCGGCCGCCCATGGACACGATCCCGACGTCCGGATCGAGCAGCAGGTCCAGCGCGATGCGCTGCTCGGCGCTGCGTCCCTTGATGCCGAACACCTCGCGGTCGCCGCGCACGACCCGGACGTTGCCGTCCGGGGTGACCCGCCCGAGCGCCTTGCCGCGCTCGGACTGGATCACCAGCCCGGTGTGCACCGGCAGTTCGGCGGCTTCCGGGACGTGGACGCGCCCCTCCTCGAAGAGGATGTCCACCTGCTCGCCGGACAGGGTCAGTTCGGACATTCCGGTCCAGCCGGAGGCGTCCGTGATGGCGAGTTCCGCGCGGTACTCCTCGGCGAGGAGCCCGACGGAGGAGGCCTTGATCCTGAGCGGGAGGTCCTTGGACACGACGGTGACGTCGAACCCCTCGGCCTGCAGGTTGCGGGCGACCGCGAGGATGCGGGAGTCGTTGTCCCCCAGGCGGTAGCCGCTGGGCAGCACGCTGGGGTCCGAGTGGTTGAGCTCGACACGGACGGTCCCGCCGAGATCCCCGATCGGGATGGGGGCGTCGAGGCGACCGTGCCGGACGCGGAACTCGTCGAGCAGGCGCAGGGCCTGCCGGGCGAAGTAGCCGAGTTCGGGGTGGTGCCGCTTGGCCTCCAGCTCTGTCACCACGACGATGGGGAGCACGACCTCGTGCTCGTCGAAGCGGCTCAGGGCGTTCGGGTCGGCCAGCAGGACGCTGGTGTCGAGAACATAGGTGCGCCGGTCGGGCTTGTGGCGCTTTGTGCTGGTCACCACGGAAGGACGTACCCCCTCGGATGAGGTCGGGGAGCGACGGTATGGAGCTGGACCGGTCGTCGGCCGCCCTGCGCGGGCCGAGAACCGGCCCTCCGCCTCTTCGTCCGTGCTGTGACCGCACGATCGGGCTGGTGCAAAGGGCCTCCCGGGCGGACGGCCCCGTGCCGCCCGCTGAGAACCGACACCCGTGGTTCGGGCGTCGACCTGACTGGGTTATGCCCTCGAACGAGCGTCGCCATGCCACGGCATATGACGGCGCGCCGGTGAACTCCGCGTGACCTCGCTCCGCCGCGGAAGTCGCGGTACTGCCGCGACCTGCGGCTCAGCCGCCGTAGCGCCTGTGGCGGGCCGCGTAGTCGCGCATGGCGCGCAGGAAGTCCACCTTGCGGAAGGCAGGCCAGAACACGTCACAGAAGTAGTACTCGGAGTGGGCGGTCTGCCAGAGCATGAATCCGGACAGCCGCTGCTCGCCGCTGGTGCGGATGACGAGGTCGGGGTCGGGCTGGTCGCCGGTGTAGAGGTGACGCCCGATCATGTCGATGTCGACGGCCTCGGCGAGCTGCTCCAGGGAGGTGCCCTTGTCCTGGGCGTCGAGGAGCATCGAGCGCACGGCGTCGGCGATCTCCTGCCGTCCGCCGTAGCCGATGGCGACGTTGACCACTATCCCCCGGACGTGGGCGGTGGCCTCCTCGGCCTCCTTGAGGACCGTCTGCATGCCGGAGGGCAGCAGGTCGGGCGTGCCCACGTGGTGCACGCGCCAGCGGCCGTCGGCGGCCAGGGTGCGCACGACGTCCTCGATGATGCCGAGGAGCGGGACGAGCTCCTCCTGCGGCCGGTCGAAGTTGTCCGTCGACAGCAGCCAGAGGGTGACGACCTCGACGTCGGTCTCGGAGCACCAGCCGAGGAACTCCTCGATCTTGCCGGCTCCGGCCCGGTGGCCGTCGACGGTGCTGGAACCGGCGGCCTTCGCCCAGCGGCGGTTGCCGTCCATGATGACGCCGATGTGCTTGGGCACCTGAGCGTGGTCCAGGTGGCCTTCCACCCGGCGCGCGTACAGCCTGACCAGCAGGCCGCGCAGCTTGTCGCGCAGGTTCACGTGATCGTCGCCCCTCCGTGCGGATCGGACGGGCCGCTGCGTGCGGCCCGGTCGAGGCCGCGGGCGGTCCCCGCCCATGCGGCAGTCCCCGGGGGCGAAGCCTACCCCCGGTACGGCTCAGGGCGGCCCACGGGTACGGAAGGAACGATTCCGGCCGCTGCTGCGCGCCCCTGCGCGCGGGCACAAAAAACGGGCCGGTCCGTGGGGGGGAGACGGACCGGCCCGAGGGGGGGTTTCCACCATAACCCTTTGTAAGTGCCGGCGTGTGCATCGGCGTGCCACAACTACTCTCCGGAGCCGCCCGGCGACGCGGCGATGCCGGCGGAGGGCCGGGTTCCAGGATCGCCCCTGACCGAGGAAGGGCCTGTGAGCAGGGGAAACACAATTCGCGCGGGCGCGATCGGGCGGATCGACGCCGTCCGGGGCCCCGGCGAGGCAACTCGCCCGGGCGTCCCCCCGACGGGTGAACCGGCCGCCGACACGCGCTTGACCCGGGCCGGCACGCGAGGGCACGGGCCCGGCGGTCCGTCCGGGAGGTCCGGGCACCGCGCAGCCCCCTCCACTGCGCGGTACCACCCCGCGCAGCTTTGCTCACGCGAATCACCTTGGTCCGAACCTACGGGACGGGCGTCACGGAGGCGAGACGCGAGCGGTAACGATGTGAAAACCCTCGCCGGACGATGCGCACGTGAGCTACGGGAGAACAGTGACTCCCCCGCGCGGCCGCCGGGGCAGCTCACAGTCGCCGCTCTAGGACAGGATCTGTCCTCGATCCCCTCTAACGTCGCTTCATGACGACGAACGGGACACTCACCTGGGACGCGGTGTGCGCGCGGCGGGCCGAACGGCAGTTCCTGACCGGTGCGGCGGCGCCGGACGTCCCGCCCGCCGAGGTGGCCACCGCCATGTGCGGTGCCCACGCCCAGGTGCTCTCCGCGGCCGAGCTGTCGGTGGGCCTGCGGATGGCGGCCGGGGTGACGCGGTCGGACGTGCGGGCCGCGCTCCTGGACGACCGGTCGCTGGTGAAGACGTACGGGCCGCGCGGCACGGTCCATCTGCTGCCCACCCGTGAACTCCCCCTCTGGTGGGCGGCCCTGACCGCGGTGCCGGCCGGGCCGAGCCCCTTCCCGCCGGGTGTGCGGCTCACCGAGGAGCAGGCCGGCCAGGTCGTGGCGGCGATCGGCGAGGCCCTCGACGGGCGGTGCCTGACCCTCGACGAGCTCGGCGAGGAGGTCGTCGCCCGTACCGGGCCGTGGGCGGGCGACCGGGTGATGCCGGCGTTCCAGGACCTCTGGCCGCGCTGGCGGCAGGTGATGCACCGGGCCGGCTGGGCGGGCAGCCTGTGCTTCGGCCCCGACCGGGACCGCAAGGCGACGTACACCCGCCCGCCGCGCACCGGCGGGGAGACGGTGGCCCCCGGGGACGCGCTGCCGTCCTTCGTCCTGCGTCACCTGCGCGCCTACGGTCCCCTGACCCCCGCGCAGTTCGCACGGTGGCTGGCCGCGCCTGCGGGCTGGGCGACGGCCCTGTTCGGTGAACTGGCCGCCGCCGGGCGGATCGAGGAGGTCGACTTCGACGGGACGCGGGCGTGGGTGGCCGCCGGGGACACCGAGTTCCCCGACGGGCCGCCGCGCGGGGTGCGGCTGCTGCCCTACTTCGACGCGTTCGCCGTCGCCGCCCAGCCCCGCGAACGGCTGTTCCCCGGGCCGGCGTCCGGGCGCGCCCTGGCCGGGGGCCAGGCGGGCAACTTCCCCGTACTGCTGGTGGACGGGGTCGTCGCCGGGGTGTGGCACCAGCGGCGCCGGGGCCGTCGTACGACCGTCACGGTCGAGGTGCTGCGGTCCCTGACCGCACGCCAGGAACGGGAACTGGGCGAGCAGGCGGAGCGGGTCGGCGAGGTGCTGGAGGCGACGGCGGAACTGGTCCTGGGCAAGGTGACCGTCGGGCCCCACGCCTGACCCCGCGCCGGATGCGGCGCGACCGCCCCGGGCGAGCGGGCCGCCGGGACCCGGGCGGGATCACCCGCCGGACGCGGGACCTCCCGGCTTGCGGGCGTCGAAGAGGTGCCGGGTGCTGTGGGCGACGAAGGGCCCGTCGGCCCGGATCCGCTCGTGCAGGGCCCGCAGCCGCAGCTCGTACGCCTCGACGGTGAAGCCGGGGACCATCCACACCACCTTGCGCAGGAAGTGCACGACCGCGCCGATGTCGTGGAACTCCATCCGCAGCCGCTCCGCCCGCAGCCCGGCGATCTCCAGACCCGCGGCCTCGGCGGCGGCGCGCTCGCGGTCGGGGCGGCGGCCGTCGCGCACCTCCTGCGGCTGGGGCCCCAGGAAGTACTCGACGAGTTCGAAGGCGCTGGCCGGCCCCACGTGCTGGGCGAAGTACGTGCCACCGGGGCTCAGGACCCGGGCGATCTCGTCCCACCGGGGCCGGACGGGGTGCCGGCTGAGCACCAGGTCGAAGGTCCCGTCGGCGAAGGGCAGCGGATCGTCCTCGGCCGCGGCGACGACGGCGACACCGCGGGGACGCAACAGGGCGGTGGCCTTGGCCACGTTGGGCGGCCAGCCCTCGGTGGCGGCGGTGAGCGGCGGGCGCCGCCCGGCCCGGGAGAGGGCGAAGTCCAGCACCTCGCCGCCGCCGGTCTGCACGTCGAGCGCGGAGTGCGCGCTCTCCAGCCGCCCGGCCGCCGACACGGCGTAGCCCCAGGAGGGCCGCGCCTCCGTCGCCCGGCCCTCGAACCAGGAGAAGTCCCACCCCTCGGTCGGGGCGGCGACGGCCTCGTCGACGAGCTCCTCGAAGGTGGGGGGCGGAGGAGGCGGCGCGGGTGTCGGAAATGCCATGGGGCGATGGTGGCAGGGGGTGGGGAACCGTGCCCGTTCTTTTTCGGCTTCCCCGCCGGCCCTGCGGCTCCCTGTCCCCTCTCCCCCTGCGGGAGGCTTCCCCTGACGCGCGCGGGCCCTCGGCCTCAGGTTCCTTCGAGGACGAGCAGGACGTGTTCGTCCTCGTCGTACCGGACGGTGCCGGTGCGGCGGAAGCCGTGCTTCTCCAGCAGGCGTACCGACCCGGTGTTCCCGATGTGCGGGTCGGCGTACAGGGGGCGGTTGGTCTCCCGCTCCAGGAAGAGGGCCAGGGCGCGGGTGCCGACGCCGCGTCCCCAGTACGCCCGCCCCAGCCAGTACCCGAGGAAGCGGCGGTCCCCCTCCCACCAGGCGACGACGCTGCCCGCCACCTCACCGGCCACGGTCACCGTCTGCACGAGGTTGGTGTCGTCCCCGAGGACCCTGGTCCTCCAGTGCCGCAGGAACGCCTCGCGCGGCCGGGGCGTGAACCGCGACCGGCGCACCGCTTCCTCGTCGTGCTCGTACGCCAGGAAGAACTCCAGGTCGGCATCGGCCACGTCGCGCAGGCGGACGTCGTCGTCCACGAGGTCATCACTCATGCCCGGAGTGTGGCAGCAGCCACTGACAACGGCCGGTGACGCGGGCCGCACCCGCCCTCACCGCACGAGGGGCCGCACCTCCTGCGCGGTGAAGCGGACGAACTCCTCCGGGTCGGGTTCGTCCCCCGTCGGCTGCAGGACGACGGTGTCGGCCCCGGCCTCGGCCAGCCGCTCCACGGCCGCCGCCACCGCCTCGGCGTCTCCGGCGACGCCCAGGCCGGGCACGGAACCGACGCCCTCGGCGGCCAGTTCGGCGCGCAGCCGGTCGTCCGCGCCGGGCCCGGTGGCGGTGAGGAGGTTGACGACCACCCGGTGCGGCCCCGCCGGGCGCCCGGCCGCAGCGCGTCCCTCCGCGATGAGCCGCCGCGCCTCCCGTACGCCGTCCGCGTTCGTGTCGGCCGTGAGGATGGTCCCGTCGGCGGCCTCGCCGGTGAGCCGCAGCGACCGCGGGCCGGTGGCCCCGGCCAGCACGCCGCCGCTCGCCCGGTCCTCCGGCGGCCAGTCCAGTGCGACGTCGTGGAGCCGCACGTAGCGCCCCTGGGTCGTCAGGCGCTCCCCGTCCAGGAGGGCGCGCAGGGCGGACAGGTACTCCCGGAGCAACGTCACCGGCGACTCGGCCCGGGCGCCCACCTGCCCCATCCAGTCCTGCACGCCGTGCCCGACACCGGCGATCACCCGCCCCGGGAACATGCGGTGCAGGGAGGCGATCTCCATGGCGGTGAGGGCCACGTTCCGCAGCGGCACGGGCAGCAGGCCGACCCCGACCCGTACGCGCTCGGTCCAGGCGAGGGCCGCGGCGGCGGTGGAGATCCCGCCCTCCCTGAAGCAGTCCTCCCACAGCCAGAGCTCTTCGAGCCCGGTCCTCTCCGCGACGTCGCAGACGGACCGCAGCCGCTCGGGGGCCAGTTGGGGGCGGAAGACGGCACCAAGTGTGGTCATGGAGGCTTCCTACCCGGCCCGGCGACCGCTCAACAAGGCACGCCGGCCTGCCGCTCCGTGGGCCGGTGGGCCCGTGGGCCCATGTGCGCTCGGGCGGCCGGGGATACGTTCGGGCCCGAGGGGCGCCGGGTCGGGCGCCGGAGCGGAACCGAGGTCGGAGGAGCGGGCACCGATGGGGCGGCGTTGGCGGGACGGACGCGGGGAGCTGATCGTGCGCGGGAGCGGCAGTGACAGTGGCAGGGGCAGGGGCAGTGGGGGCGAGGACGGGGGCGGCGGTGGGGCGGCGGGTGTGCGGATCCCGCTGGAGATCGCGACGTCCTACCGGGCCCGTACAAAAGGGCTGTTGGGGCGGGAATCGGTCACGGGGGCGCTGCTGCTCTCCCCCGCCAGCAGCGTGCACACCTTCCGGATGCGGATCCCGATCGACGTCGCCTACCTCGACCGGCACCTGCGGGTCGTCGCCGTCCGCACCATGCGGCCAGGGCGCCTGGGCATGCCGCGTCCGAGGGCACGACACGTGCTGGAGGCGGCTGCCGGGGCGATGGACGAGTGGGGACTGCGGGAGGGGGCCCGGGTGGAGGTCGTGGTCGTCGAGGGGTAGCCCTTCGGGGCTGTGCACCGCCCTCCGCTCATTCCCATGGCGTCCGGCGGGGCACGCGGTGCCGCCACCATCCGGCCCGCTCGTCCGGCTCCCCGTCCTGCGCCGAAGCCGCATCCGCTTCCGTACCGGCCGCGAACACCTGGTCCAGGGCCGCCACCGCCTCCCGGAGGGCACCGGCGCAGTCCGGGCCCAGCCCGCCGATGTGCCGCTCGAGCGCGTCACGGGCGTCGAGGTCACGGCGGAAGAGGTCCTCCCGGTACCTGCCTGACGGTGCCCAGTCGGACTGCAGCCGGCGGACCAGCCGCTCCCATACGCGCAGGTCGTGGTGGACATGGCCCGCGACGCTGCGGGCGTCGCCCGCCGGGAAGGTGGCGAGGAAGGCGTCCGAGACGGGGGTGGCGACGGGCTCCCGGTCGAGGATCTCCGGGAGGACCTCGACCCTCGCACCGGGCAGGTCCGGGATCTCCCCCTCCGCCGCCTCCACCCGGTAGGCCGTGTCGTCCGGGCCCGCGTCGATCGCCTCCAGGCGGCACCTGACCACGCGACCGTCCGGTACGGCCACCCAGTAGGCGCTCGGCAGGTCGAGGTCCGAGGAGTGGAGGACCGAACCGCCCGTCCCGGCCGCGAGACCGAGGGCCAGTCCCCCCTCCGTGAGACCGGCCGCGGTCTCGTCCCGCACGGTGACGTCCAGTTCGAGGGCGAGGTCGCCGGGCGGCAGCCGGCGCAGGGTGCAGAGCACCGGCGCGTCCCAGGCGCGTCCTTCCTGGTCGCCGTCGGCGTCGGCGGTGTCGACGGCCGCGGGCGCGACCCCCAGCAGGTCCGCGAGCGCACGGCGCAGGTCGGCCGGTGTCAGCGGCGCGACGGTGAAGAGGTTCGCGATCACCGGTACGTCCCGTCGTAGACGGCCTTCGCCTTGGCGACCTTCTCCGGGTTGCCGACGAACTTCGGGTCGCGCTGCAGCTGCTGCGACGCGCCGACGTCCCCCTTGTTGCGTGCGATCTCCTTGAGCGCCGCGTACTCGATGCGGTCCATCTCCACCAGGCCCGGGCCCGACTTCGGGAAGACCGTCCCGTTGCCCTCGACCTCGTAGGCACGGCCGTTGATCTCGTAGGTGTTGCCGTCGGCCGACAGGGTGGCGCGGCCGTTCGCGATCGCCTCGATGTCGGCTCGGACGAGGTCCTCGTTGCCCCTGAGGATCACCGTGTTGCGCTCCTTCACCTGTCCGCCGGACGCTCCGCTGACAGTGTGGCGCTTGTTCGGGAACTTGAGGACCTTGCCGCGCGCCGGGCCGGCGATGTCGTCCCTGGCCTGCCACTCGTTGGCCGGCCTGGCGGCCCGCTCGGCCTCGTCGGCGGCCTTGTCCGCCTCGTTCGCCTGCTTGCGGGCCTCCTGCGCCTGCTGCTCGGCCTCCTCGTCGCAGCCGTCCTCCGCGAGGACGACGTACGGGGCACCGGCCCGGGGGGCGGCGAGGACGGTGGTGCCGGTGCCGGGGCCGCCGCCGAACGGGGCTCTGCGGGGCGGGGCGGCGAGGGGGCAGCCCGACTCCCGGGCCTTGCGCTCGGCTTCGTCCGCCGCCTCGTCGGCCTCGTCCGCCGCCCTGCGTGCGCCCGCCGCGTCACCGGCCCCGGCCGCCTTCCGCGCGTCCTCGGCCGCGCCGACGGCCTTGTCGGTGAGCTTGCCGAGGTCACCCAGCTTGCCGAGTCTGCCCAGCTTGCCGGCCTTGCCGACGATCTTGGCCTCGCCGTAGCCGGGGATGAAGAGGGAGCCGACGTTCCAGACGACCGTCGTGACGGCCCGGGTCTCGTTGCCCTTGTTCCACTGGTCGCGGACGTCGTCCCCGACGAACATGTCGTCGAGGATCGTCCCGCCGGAGTTCACGGTCGCGCCGCCCCAGTCGGTGAGCGCGTCCAGGTAGTCGCCCCTGGCCCATTTGTCCCCGGCCTCCTTGCTGTCCTGCGACCACTGGTCGGCGATGACACCGCCGTAGTCCTTCAGGCCCTTCAGGGAGTCGAGGGGGTTGGTGACGGTGTCCCAGATGCCCTTCAGCTCACCGCCGATGCCGTCGACGACCAGGCCCTCGCCGACCTGCTTCAGCTGGTCGCCGGTACAGCCGAAGAAGGCCCCGACGCCGGAGAAGCAGCCGTCGTCGTTCTCCTTCTCGCCATCGGAGTCGGTGGCGGCGGTGTCGGTGGAGTCACCGCCGCCTTGGCCGTTGTCTTGGTCGTTGTCTCGGTCGTTCTCTCGGTCGTTGTCTCGGTCCTCTTCCTCGCCGTTGTCGCCGCCGTTGGAGGTCCGTCCGCCCTCGGCGTCGGGGGCGGTGTCCCCGGGCTCGTCGTCCGGCCTGCCGCCGGCGGTCGTGGTGTCCGTGCCGCCGCCGGGTGGCGGGCCTGCCGGGCAGGCCGTGCCCGTGACCTTGCAGACGGCCGACTGCAGGCCGCCGTAGATCTGCGGACCCAGGCCGCTGACGAGGAGGGCCGTGATGATCGCGGCGACGACGGCGACGAGACCGGCGTACTCCACCGCCGTCTGGCCCTCGTCGCGGCGCCAGCGGATCATCCGGGGCAGGGAGAAGGGGCGGCGTTCGGCGCGGTGGCCGGCCGGGAGCCGGTACCAGGCGCGGCTGTCCGGCCGGGTGACGAAGTAGAGGATCAGGACGGGCAGGAAGAGCTGGGTGAAGCCGCGGGGTGAGCCCTCGGTGATGCTCGTCGCCGCGCCGACGAGCAGCCAGCCCTGTACGGCCATGAGGGCGATGCGGGTCCTGCTCCCGCCCTCCCAGGTGCGGCGGGCCAGCCACCAGCCGAGGGTGCCGGGGGCCGCCGCGTAGGCGGTGAGGGCCAGGAGGTGCCCGTCGACGGCGTCGTAGGAGGCCGCGGTGAGCAGCAGGCCGAGGCCGCCGATCACAGTGATCGCGAAGAGGGAGTGCAGGAGGACCAGGGCGGCGACGAGTGAGGGTGGCATCGGCCGCCGGCCGCCGCCGGGGCCGTGTCCGTGTCCGGGCGGTTGCCCGGCGGCTCCCGGTGCGGGGTCCGTTGGTCCGCCGATCCAGGCCATCGCCCCCGCCCCCTCCGTGGTCTACGACATGCCCGAGGCTAGGGAGAGAGGGGCGGGGCGGGATGGGCCCGTGGCCCCAAATCGAGGCCCAAGGAGGGCGGGTGGGGGCCGGCAGCGGTGCGGTACGCCGGGGGCGGCCGGGGTCGGTGCCGTCGGACTGCGCCTGGCACCGACCCCCGGGCTCGCCCTCGCTCAGCTCTCCGAGCGGGGGAAGGAGACCTCGACCCGGCGGTTCTTCTTGCGGCCGGCTTCCGTGGAGTTGTCGGCGATCGGGTACTGCTCGCCGTAGCCACGCACCTCGTACGTGACGCCGGCGCTGGTCAGTTCCTGGTCCAGGACGTTCTGCACGGCGTCGGCGCGCTTGCGGGAGAGGACGTCGCCGTGGGCGGAGGAACCGAGGTTGTCGGTGAAGCCGAAGACACGGATCTTCGTGGCGTTCTGGGCCTTGATCTCCTCGGCGATCGCGGAGATCCGGGCCTTGGCCTGGGCGCTGAGCTTCGCGCTGTCCTTGCCGAAGAGGACTTCGGCCTGCAGGGCGAACTTGACGTCGGAGTTCGTGTCTTCCCGGCGTTCGTCGCCGCTCTGGTCCTCCACGACCTGCTTGATGTCGAGAACCTTGGGCTCGGCGAGGGTGGAGCCGTCCGGCAGCTTCAGGTCCGGGTCGTTTGGATCGACCTCGACCGGAGCTGCGGCAGTCGCCTCGGTGCCCGGGGGAACGCTGGGGCCGTCGTCGGCTTGAGCCGACGCTGCCCCGAGGAGGTTCGTGGCGATCATGACGGTGGCCGCCGTGAGCGTCACGGCGAGGCGGGGCACCAGAGGTGACGGGGTGCGGATGACGGTCATCGAGGCCTCACCCGGAGATCGTGATGGTGGCGGTGGGGAAGCCCGGAAGCTGCAAGCCGGCCTCGGTCGTGCTGGTGGGTGGCGAGGGGAACTGCATGAACACAGGCACAGACTCGCCGGCTTTCAGGGTGGGCAGACCGGTGGTGGTGAGGGGCCGGCCATCTGTGTCGCGAAGGACGTAGTAGCGCTTCTTGCCCTTGGAATCCACCAAAGTGGCGCCGCCGAGGGAACTGCCGTTCTTGATGATCTCGGTCTCGTTGCCACTCAGGTTCGACGGGACGACCACTGTTTCCGACCCGTCGTTCTTGAGCGTTCCATTCACCGTGACGAAGCCGCCTGAGTCCCGCGTGGCCGAGGTGACGCGAAGGAACAGACCCTGTGGGCCCTTCATCTCCGCCAGCGGCTCACCTTCACTGCCTTCCTGAGTACTTGGCTTCGAGCCGCCGTCCGCGGATGCCGACCTAGACTTGTCGGGCTTCTTGTCGTCGCTCCCACCCCCGCTGCAGCCGGCCACACCGAGGGCCAGACCAGTCGCAACGGTCAGCGCGACCATCCCCCTGCGGGCCTTCGCAGTGAACCGAACGCTCATTTCACAGCTTCCTTCATCACTCGTCGTTCGCTTGTGGTTCTTCGGCCAGGTGGACGTCGAACAGCTCTTCAGGTTTCGGCAGGGTGGACAGATCGTCCGGCTTCAACTCCCAGTCCACGCCACCCTTGCAGAAGAGCTTGGGCAACACGTCGGGATCGACCTCGCCTGTCGGAGGATCGAACTCGCACCGCGGCTCGATCACTGCCTTGGCCGTCGCGTTGGCCTGCTGCTCCTCGGTGCCGGGAACGATGGACTCGCCTACAGACTTATTGGTCTCGACCTCGACCGTGAAACTCAAGGGCGTATCTGGTTGGCACTCAAGCCCCGCCAAACGGGCATCGTTCCGTGCGGCCAACTCGCCCGCCCTCCAGCAGGAGGGCTGGAGCCCTTCCGCATTTCCGGCAAAGATCTGTGTCCACTTCGTCGGATCAAGCACGTCCTTCAACCAGGCGCCTGCCAGTTGATCTCTCTTGTCCTGCGCGGCCGCGAGGGCCGCAGCATCCGCAGCCGTCTGCGCACCGTTCCTGTTTGCCGCGGCCTGGCCGACCGCGAAGTACGCGAACGCGAGAAAGAGCAGGCCCCCCACCACCGTGATGTAGATGGGGAAAGCCTGCCCTGTATCGCTGTTCTTGCGCAGCAGCATCAAGGAGCGACCTTGGCGACTTGCGCCTTGATCTTGTCGAGGATCGTCTGCCCGATGTCCGTGCCCGTGATCGCCAGCACGATGGCCACCACCACCGCGATGATGCCCAGGTACTCGACCGCCGTCTGGCCCCGGTCGCCGGCGCGGCGCTGCATCGCCTCGACCGTCGTGTTCTTCCAGCCGTTCACGCGGACCTTGGTCGCGACGGCGGTCTTCAGCATCAGGTCGCTCATGGTGTTCCCCTCCGGTTTCGGCTGTGCCGCTTTCGGCACCAGGAACGTACGGCCGAACCGGCTCCGTGCCGCAGGGTCCCTGGGCCCAATTCCGGGCCCAATCGCTCGGGCCCAGCCCTGTCTTCACCCACACCGTCACCGAAGGTCACCCCCGTCCCCGCTGCGAACCCGGCGCCGTGCCGATCCACTTCGCCGCCGCCTCGGAACGGCTCGTGCTGTGGAGCTTGGCGAAGATGCGGTTGATGTGGTTCTTGACGGTCTTCTCGCTGATGAAGCACGTGGCGGCGATCTGCTGGTTGTTCATCCCGGACGCGATGAGGTCCATGATCTCCGCCTCCCTCGCACTCAGCTGGAACCGTGACCTGTCGACAGCGGCCGGGTGGCCACTCGACCACCCAGACGACGACTGTCCCACATGCGGTTGCATCTGCGAAAGGTTTTCTGTCGAAACGACCGGATGATGCACTGGCTGCGCGTCAGTATCCGCAGCTTCGAGGGCCTGTTGAGAGTGGGTATGCGGGGGCGCACCAGGCGAAAATCCGTATGCAGTCGCACTCCCCGACTGTCCCAGGCCCTCGGGGAGCGGCCCGGGCGGCGGCTGGGTGCGGCGGAGTTGGGTCAGGAGGGCTCCCGCCGCCGTGGGCGTGAAGTGGGCCCTGCCCTCCTTGATGTCCCGTACCGCCTGCACCAGTTGGTCGGCCGTGAACTCCCCGTGCACCAGGTAGCCGCCCGCACCGCGGCGCAGGGCCTCCTGGACGATCTCCGACTCCCTGCTGTACGTCAGCATCACGACCGGGGCGATGCCCACCAGGTACGGAAGGGCCGAGATGCCGTCGACGCCGGGCATGCGGACGTCGAGGAGGACGACGTCCGGGCGGTGCTGCCGGGCCGCCTCGTAGGCCTGGCTGCCGTCGGCCGCCTCGGCCACCACCTCGATGTCCGGGCGGCCGGAGAGCAGCGCGGTGAGGCCCGCGCGGACGACGGGGTTGTCGTCGGCGACGACGACCCGGAGCCGGCGGGACGGCGGTGCCGGCTGCGGGAGGCCGGCGAAGGGGTTCGGCGGTGGTGGCGGCGGCTGGAGTGCGCCGGGGCGGTGGTGGGGCGGCTGGTCCGGCATCGGTGCCTCCTCTCGGGTCGTGGGGGTCATGCGGTGGGGGTGGTCAGGGCCGCCAGGGGGAGTTCCAGTCGGACCTCCGTGCCCTGGGGGTGGGAGCCGCGGCCGATGCGGATGCGGGCGCCGACCGACGCGGCGCGCTCGACCATGCCGACGAGGCCGAAGTGACCGGCTCGGCGCAGTTGTTCGAGGGTGGTGCCCGGCGGGAGGCCCCGGCCGTCGTCGTGGACGCTGATGCGGAGCAGGCCGCTGTGGACGCCCGCGCGGACGTCCACACGGGTCGGTCCCGCGTGGCGGTGGGCGTTCTCCATGGCCTCCGAGGCGATGGTGAGCAGTTGCCGGGCGACCGCGGGCGGGACCGGCGGAACGGCGTGGTCACCCGTGGGCCGGTACACGGCGGGCAGGCCGGTGCGGGCGCTGAAGTCGCGTGTCCGCGCGGCGAGTTCCACCAGGACGTCGGTCGCCTGGGACGGGTCGGACTCGCGGCGCAGGTCGGCCAGGAGTTCGCGGGACTCCGCCGCGGCCCGGCGGGCGGAACGGGCCACGAGCGCGGCCTGCTGCCGGACCAGGGCGGGGTCCATGCGGTCGGCGCCGGCCGAGCCGGTCAGCCCGTCGGCGGCGAGCGCCACTCCGTGCAGGGTCTTGGCGACCGAGTCGTGCATCTCGCGGGCGAGGCGCGCCCGTTCGGCGCTGACCGCCTCCGTGACGGCGAGCCGCGCCTGGACCGTCGTCAGGGCCTGGGTGGCGGCGCCGAAGCGGAGCATGAGGTTGCGGAGGCTGGAGCCGACGGCTCCCGCGATCACGCAGAGGCCGGGCAGGAGCGCCGATTCGGCGATGCCGGGCACCGGGTTCTCCTGGGCCGCGTGGATGAGGAGCAGCAGGAGCGCCTGGAGCGAGGCGAAGACGGCCGCGCCGCGCCAGCCGTAGACGAGGCCGGCCAGCAGGGGGGTGCAGACGCTGACGTAGGCCAGGGTGCTGGTGGGGCCGGCCGAGATGAGGAGGAGGGCGCCGAAGAGGGTGTCCGCCGCGAGGAGCGTGGGGTGCCGCAGGAGGAGGGGGCCGAAGCGCTCCCAGTCCCGGAAGAGGAGGTAGGAGGTCATGAAGGTGACGACCACGGCCGCGCCGACGAGGCGGGTGGGCAGGCCGTCGTGGGCGTTGACCAGGGCCGTGGGGGTGGCCAGGGCGATCATGGCCAGGCGGAAGCCGAACACCTGGCGGCACATGGCCTGGAGGGCGTTGACCTGGATGTCGATGGCCGGGCCGGTGGCGGCGGCGGTCTCCTCCTGGGGGACGGCCGCTCGGGCTGAGGTCACCGCTGGACCCGGTGATGCCGCTTGAGCCGGTGATGCCGCTTGAGCCGCTGACGCTCCCTGACCCGGTGACGCTCCCTGACCCGGTGACGCCACTTGAGCGGGGGTCGCCCCGGAGGGGGAAGACGCCGCCGGGGCGGGGAGCGCCGCCCGGGCCGAGTCCACCGCTCGAGCGGCTGTCGCCGCCGCAGCGGGTGTCACCGCCGGTGCCTGGGTCGCTGCTCGGACGGGAGCGACTGCGTCGGCGGGTTCCGCCGCCGGTGCGGGAGCCTGCGCCGCAAGGCGTCCGCGGCCTCCCGCACCACCACGGCCATGGCTGCCGGTGCCCCCGATCCCGCCCCCGCCCCCGCCCCCGATCCGCAGCGTCGGCTCCCCGCCCAGTGTGCCCGCCGCCTCCCAGCCCGGCGGCAGGGCCGGGGTCACCGAGGTCACCGGGACGTCGGGCGCTCCGGTGCGGACGTAGGCCGGGAGGACCGTGCCGGCCGGTGGCGTGGTGATCTCGGGGCTGCGGTCCGCGCGGCGGCGGCGACGACCCAGCAGTCCGTGGCGTTCCCCTGTCATCGACATGCTGTCGCCCCCTCCCCTACTTCCCCGTCACCGAGCCGAAGTCCGTGCCCGAGCCGAGGATCAGGCCCGCGCCCAGCAGCAGCATCGTGGCCGGGACCATGAAGGTCGTGATCATCATCGTGGCCTTGGGGACGGCCCGGGCCGCCTTGCGGCGGGCGTTCTGGGCGTCCGTGCGGCGCATGTCCTTGGCGAGGGCCACCAGCGTGTCGACGATCGGCGCGCCCAGTTCCTCGCCCTGCTGCAGGGCCGTCACGAACATGGCGACCTGCTCGGAGTCGTTGCGGCGGCGCAGTTCCGCGAAGGCCTGGCGGCGGCTCATGCCGAGGTCCATCTGGCGCAGGGTGATGCGCAGTTCGTCGGCCCAGGGCCCCTCGTACTTGGCGGCGACCCGGTCCAGGGCCTGGCGGAAGCCCAGGCCCGCGCTCACCACGACCGCGAGGACGTCCAGGAAGTCCGGCAGGGTGCGTTCGATGACGTCCTTGCGGATGCGGATGGCCGACCAGATGCCGACCTCCGTCCAGAACGCCCCGAAGGCCAGCAGCAGCAGGGCGACCAGCAGCTGGCCGCGCATGAGGAACACCAGGAAGCCGACACCGCCGAGGGCGCCGTACACCGCGCGGCGGGCCGCGTAGCGGTCGATCGTCAGGCCGCCCGGGTTGCCCGCGAGGTCGATCTTCCGCCGGTACTTCGCGACCTGCTTGGGGCCCATCAGGCGGAGCACGGCGGGGGCGTAGCGCATGCCCATGCGGTCGACGAGGGAGTCGACGGCCCCGGTGCGGGTGGAGCCGACCTCCAGGGCCAGGGCGAGGTCGCCGGGCAGCTTCGCCTCGGCCCGGTACATGCGGATCCCGGCGAAGACGCCCCAGACGCCCAGGCCCGTCAGCAGGGCGAGCAGCAGTCCCATGATTGCCTCCTGGCTCTCAGACGTCGATGCGGGACAGGCGGCGGATGAGGACGAAGCCGACCGCGTACAGGGAGAAGGCGATGATGACCGCCGCCTGGCCGAACGGGGACCCGGTCATGCGTTCCAGGGCGCCGTCCTTCACCCCGTTCATGAGGAAGAGCGAGCCGACGCCGAGGACGGGGACCGCGTAGGACGTCATGTTGACCTGGGAGAGCTGGGTGCGGACCTCGCGCCGGGTCTCCTTGCGCTCCTCCAGCGTCTCGGTGAGGTTGCGCAGGGCGCTGACCACCTGGCCGCCCGCCCGGTTCGACAGCACCAGGGTGGTGACCAGGACGACCAGTTCGCGCGAGGGGAGCCGGTCGGCCAGTTCGTCGAGGGCGTCGTCCAGGGACGCGCCGACCGCGAGCTGCGCGGCGACCTTGCCGAGTTCCTCGCCCGCCGGGGCCTCCATCTCCTCCGCGGCCATGCCGATCGCGGTGCGCAGGGCGAGGCCCGCCTGCGTGGCGTTGGCGAGGATGCGGGCCATCTCGGGGAGCTGGTTGATGAACCGCTCGATGCGCTTCTGGCGCTGCCAGTTGAGGAACTGGACCGCCACGCCGATCCCCAGGAGTCCGGCCAGGGGACCGAAGAACGGGGCCAGGGCCGCCTGGCCGATCAGCCACAGGCCGGCGACGGTGGCGAGCATGGAGACGAAGAACTCGCCCGGTGTGACGTCCAGGCCGGTCGCCGCCAGGCGCAGTTCCAGCTTCTTGCCGAGCCTGGTGCGCCGCAGCCGCCGGTCGATCCCGCGGAAGGTGCGGCGCCGGCCCGTCACGGGGATCTGGCCGGTGGCGGACAGGCGGTCGACCAGCGCCTGCCGCTGGGCCTTGCCGGTGGCGTACGCGTGCAGGCCGACGACCCCGAGGACGCAGGTCAGCAGGGTGACGCCCGTGGTGAGCGTGATGAGCGTGTGCAGTTCCATCGGCCGGTCCTACCTGGCTTCTCGGGTGGCGAGTTCGTCCGCGGACCGGGCGATGCCGAAGGCCTGCGGAACGGGCTGGCTCGCCATGTAGAGGCGGTCCGCGGTGCGGCGCGGGAGGGCGAAGTACTCGAAGGCGCCGTGGATGCGGCCGTCGGCCGTCATCGGCTGCGCGTGGAAGCGGGCGACCGTGACCAGGCGGTACGGGTCGCTGCCGTGGCTGTCCATCAGGGCGATCTCGGTGATGCGGCGGGCGCCGTCGGCGAACCGGGTGAGCTGCACGATGACGTCGACCGCGCTGTTGATCTGGTCGTGGAGTGCCACGAAGGGGATCTCCACGTCCGACATGGACGCCAGGGTCTGCAGCCGCATCAGCGCGTCCTCGGCGCTGTTGGCGTGGACGGTGGCGAGGGAGCCGTCGTGGCCGGTGGACATCGCCTGGAGCATGTCCAGGGACTCGCCGCCGCGGACCTCACCGACGACGATCCGGTCGGGGCGCATGCGCAGGGAGTTGCGCACGAGGTCGCGGATGGTGACCTGGCCCTTGCCCTCCACGTTCGGGGGCCGCGACTCCAGGCGGATCACATGGGGCTGCTGGAGCTGGAGTTCGGCGGAGTCCTCGATGGTGATGATGCGTTCGCCCTCGGGGATGAGTCCGGACAGGGCGTTCAGCAGGGTCGTCTTGCCGGTGCCCGTCGCGCCCGAGACGATGATGTTGAACTTCGCCTGCACCAGACCGGCGAGCAGGTACAGCATGTGCTCGTCCAGCGAGCCGAGCCCGATCAGCTCCTGGAGGGTGAAGGAGCGCGGGAAGCGGCGGATGGTGAGGGTGGCGCCGGTCAGGGACAGCGGCGGGATGATGACGTTGACGCGCTCCCCGGAGGGCAGCCGGGCGTCGACCATCGGGTTGGACTCGTCCACGCGGCGGTTGACGGTGGACACGATCCGCTCGATCGTCTGCATGAGCTGGTCGTTCGAGGCGAAGCGCAGGGGCAGTTGCTCGACGCGGCCGCCGCGCTCGACGAAGATCGCGTCCGGGCCGTTGACCATGATCTCGGTGATGGAGGCGTCCTCCAGCAGCGGTTCCAGGATGCCGAGGCCGAGGGCCTCGTCGACCACCCGGCGGATCAGCTGCGAGCGCTCCACCGTCGACAGGACCGGTCCCTCGCGGCTGATGATGTGCCCCAGCACCCGCTCCAGCCGGGCCCGGCGCTCGGCGGCGGCCAGCGAACTCATCTCCGCGAGGTCGATCTCCTCCAGGAGTTTGGCCCGGTAGGAGGCGACCATGTGGCCGTCCTCGCCCCGGTTGCCGTTCTCCTCGGGGGTGTTGATACGTGCTCGCAGGCTCATGAGTGCGGTGCTCCCGGTTCGTCTTTCAGTGGTCGAGCGGCATCGTGGCGGTCTTGACTGCCGGGTCGAACCGCCAGCCCGGCACGAGGGACGGGATCAGCACGGTGGCCGTGACGGTGACCTCCTCGGCTCCGTAGGAGGGCGGGCACCCGGTGACCGTCAGCCAGCTGCTCACCGCTGCCCGGCAGTCGGCCTCCGCCGGTCCGCCCAGCGACGCGCTGCGCGCCCCCGCCCGGGCCGCCGTGCCCGCCTGCTGGGCGGTGTACGCGATCAGGCCGAGCTGCACGGCCGCCAGGGCGACGATCAGCAGGATCGGCAGGAAGCCGAGGTATTCGATGGCGACCTGGCCGCGGTCGCGGCGCTCGGGGTCACGGGGCATCTGTCTCCTCCTCCACCGCTCCGGCGTGTCCGCGAATTTGGATCGGGACCGACAGTGCGCCCGGGAAGAGCACGGGGACGTCCAGGGCCACGTCGGCCGTGACGTAGCCGGAGCCGCCGCAGTCGACCTCCGCTCCGGAGCGCCACGCCTGCGACAGGTGCCTGAGCCCGGCCTCCTGGCAGGCGGCGGTGCGCGCGCCGCCCGGTGCGGCCGCCGTGCCCTCGCGCACCGCCTCGTCCGCCGCGTTCCCCGCGAGGACGAAGGTGTAGCCCACGAGGACGGCCTGCCACAGCGCGATCAGCGTCACGAGAATCGTCGGTGTCATGCCGAGGAACTCGATCGTCACCTGGCCCTCGTCCCGCTTCCGTAAGGCCACGCTCACCCCTCCTTGCGCCGCTTGAAGCCGACCGAGCCGCGGTCGCCGCCCCGGAATCCCCGGCCCGGCTTCTGCGCGCCGTCCGGGACCTTGACCAGGCCCAGCTCCCCCGCCAGGCCCCACAGGGCCTGCTTGACCGAGCTCTTGCTCTCCAGTTCGTGGATGCGGCCCGCGTCCACGACGCTCTGCAACTCCTTGAAGTTCGCGGGGACCGCCGTGGCCGCGACGGTCGTGCCGGTGATCTTCTGGATCAGCTGCGGCTGGATCTCGGTGGCGCGGGAGTGCCGGTTGACGACGACGGTCGTCTCCTCCGCCTTGCGGATCTGCAGCCGGTCCCACATGCGCACCGCCCGCTTGGCCCCCCGGACGGAGACCACGTCGGGCGTGGTGACGAGCAGGGCCCGGTCGGCCATCTCCACGGCCGCCGCGCCGGCACCGCCGAGCTGGGCGCCGCAGTCGATGACGACGACCTCGTAGCGGGAGCGCAGGGCGCTGACGATCTGGCGGGCGGCGCGGTCGGTGACGTCCTCGCCGCGTTCGCCCTCGGCCGGGGCGAGCAGCAGGACGAGTCCGGTGTCGTGGCGGAAGACGGCGTCGGCCAGGACGCGCGGGGAGATGTCGTTGATGGCGGCGAGGTCGACGACCGAGCGGCGGAACTGGACGTCGAGGTAGGAGGCGACGTCGCCGGTCTGGAGGTCCATGTCGACCAGGGCGGTGGCGCGGCCGGAGGCCTGGGCGGCCAGGGCCAGCTGGATGGCGGTGAGGGTGGCCCCGACGCCGCCCTTGGCGCCGCTGACGGTGACGACGGTGCCGCCCACGCCGGTGAAGACGTCACCGCCGGCGCCGAGGTGGCGGCGCACTCCGGTGGACCACTGGGCGACGGCCTGGACGCGGCTGGCGAGTTCCTCGTAGCTGAGGGGCAGGGCGACCAGGCCGCGGGCGCCGTAGTCCATGGCGGCCTGGAAGAGGCCGGGGCTCGCGTCGGAGGTGACGAGGATGACGCCGACGGCCGGGAAGCGCAGGGCCACCTCGCGGATCAGTTCCAGCGCGGGGACCGGGCCGATGCGCTCGTGGACGACGACGACCTCGGGCAGTTCGTCGACGGACTCGGCGGCCAGCCGGGCCAGGGTGTCGATGAGCTGGGTGGAGTCGACCACCGGGGCCACCGGTTCGGCGTCCGGGAGCTGGCTGAGCAGCGTCGTGAGGGACCGGACGGCGTCCGCGTCGCCGACTGCCGGGAGGATCCTCGTGGGCATGCGCGGTCACTTGTCCTTCGCGAGTTCGTACGTCCGGTCCTGCTCGGGGACGGTCGTGTCGCTGCCGGGAGCGACGAGGGCGAGGCGCACGCGCTTGGCGAACGACTCGGCGTAGGTGATGCGCTGGGCGTCCCGGGCGGACAGCGCGAAGGTGATCGGGACGGCGTCGGTGGGCTGCTGGACGCGGTTGCCCTCGTCGGGCTTCAGCGCGGTCAGCTCGCCGACGTCGAGGACCTTGGCGTTGGTGACGATGATCTTCGACTGGTCGGGGTCGCCCTCGCGCTGACCCTCGAAGGTGGCGTAGACGTTGACCGAGGCGCCGGGCGTGATCTTGCCCGCGACACCGGTCGCCGCGTCGATCATGATGGCGACCTCCTGCTGCCCTGGCCGGAGGGCCGGCTGGCGGACGATCATGTCCGACTGGAGCAGGGAGCCCTCGCGCAGCGTCGTGACGGCGATCTTGCCCTGTATCTCGCGCAGATCGGTGACCGCGTTGTCCGAGAGCCACCGCTCGGGCATCTTGATCTTCTCGAACTGGCCCGTGCCGAGGCTGGTGTAGGGCGGCACGTCGGACTTGAGCCGGTAGGCGGTGACCTCGGGTCCGACCTTGGACTTGACGTCGCTGATGACGGACAGCACGCCGGTGAAGGCGCCCAGGGCGCAGACGACCGACAGGAGCAGGAGAATCACGCCGCGGCGCTGACGGGAGTTCATGAACCGTACAACCTCGTTGGGGATATCGGTCGAGCGGGATCGGAGCAGTGCTGACGAGCGGTGTCAGGGCTCACCCGACGGCCGTTCGGCTCTCGAGCTGCTTCGGGGGTGGGCTGTCGTACACGGGCGGGGTGGCCGAGCAGAAGACGCAGCGGTCGCCGATGACGTCGATGCCGCACCAGTGGCAGCGGCTGCGCCGTACGGAGGTGACCAGCTGGTAGAGGACGGACAGGTCGGGCAGGTAGCCGCAGAACTCGATCAGCTTGCCGGTGCCCCACCAGCCGGGCGACTCCGCCGGGAGCGGGACCTCGCGCAGGCCCTGCACCTTCCAGGACGGCGCGAGGGTGGCGTTGACCCAGTCGGACTGGAGCGGGCCCTTGGCGACGAGCATCCAGGTGCCGAACTCCGGCCCGGGCAGCACGGCTTCGGGGGTGATGCGCACCAGGTGCGGCTCGGGGTGGGCGAGCACGGCGAACTGGCTGCCGGGCACCCAGGACTTGGCGTGGGACTTCAGGCCGACGGGGACCCGGTCCAGCCGGGCGACGGAGTTGAGCAGGGCCCCGGCGTGGACGTAGTGCACCAGCAGCCGCCCGGCCGAGGCGAGGACGCCGGGGCTGAGGTCGCAGGAGGCGAGCTGGCGCAGCTGCCGTGCCAGGACGGCCAGTGCGAGGGGCGGCAGGTCCGGCTGGAAGAGCGCCACCCGGTCGGTCTCCATGAGCGCGCGCAGGGTGTGCAGCCGGCGCCGCACGGCGGTGGGGGCGGCCGGTGAGCAGACCACGATCACGTGCCCGTGGTGCTCGACGAGGGCCTGGAGGTCGGCGAGGGCCTGTTCCAGGGGGCGTTCGGCGACGTCCCGGAGCACGGCGGCGGGCAGCGTGCGGTCGTCCTGTGGCGGCAGCGCCATGTCGGCACTGGTCACGGCAATGGCAGTTGGCACGCGCAGCTCCCCGTTTTCCCCATGCCCGTCGGTGCGCCGGGTGTCACTCCGGCGCGCCGTGTCGACTTCACTGCGTGACTACCTCAGCACTGTAACCACGGCTCTGTGACCGGAGAACAGCGTTTGTGTAGCTGAGCAGCAACTGTCGTTGCACAAGACGCGTCATAACGGGGCAGGTTGAGCATCTTGCCGGTCGACGGCGGTGCCCGGGGCAGGTCCGGGCGGTGGGCCCAGCGGGCCCGGAGTTGACGGTGGGCCTTCGTTTGGGCCCTGAGGCCCACGCCCCGGGCGGGGGTGCGTCCCTACGCTCGCGGTCCACGCAGAAGTGGTTCGCCGCGAGGAGGGGTGCCGTATGGCCGACGGGGGTGGCATACGGACGTACGGACGCAGACCGGTCTTCGACGACCGCGGGGCGACCGGCACCGAGTACCTGGGGATGGTCGTCGTGAGCGCGGCCGTCGTGCTGGCGGTGTCGGCCACCGGGGTCGGGCAGCTGATCTACGACAGGATCGCCGCGCAGGTCTGCCGGGTCGCCGGGGGCGGTGACTGCGGCGCGGGCGGCACGGACCAGGGCAAGCCGCTGACGGACGCCGACTTCGAGCCATCGCTGTGCCAGGTCTCCTCGGTCACCGACAAAGAGGGCTCCAAGGCGAAGATCCTGTTCTGGGAGATCGGCAAGGAGTACGGCTTCCAGGAGCAGCGCCTGCAGGCGAAGACGGACGTGAACGGGGACGGCACGGTGGACGACGGCGACCAGCTGGTCTACCTCACCTTCACGGACGCCGCCTCGGTCGCCGCCAAGAAGGACTTCAAGCCGGGCATGAAGGTGGGCCGGTTCGGCGCCGACAAGGTGGAGCTGGGGCTCGGCATCAAGGTCACCAACGGCGACACCTGGGTGTTCCAGAGCCCACAGGAGGCCGAGCGCTTCCGCGACGACGTGGAGAAGCTGCAGATGTACGAGATGCGGCGGACCATGCCGGGCGGCGCGGAGGCGAGCATCGGCGACAGCATCCTGTATCTCTTCGGCACCGGCCCCCTCAAGGACGAGGAGGACACCCAGAACCGGATCAAGGAGCACCTCGGCGACAACCGGAAGATCACCTACGGCAAGGTGGGCCTGGAGGCCTCGGCGTCGGCGGGCCTGAAGATCTCCGCGGGCGACGAGAAGAAGCTGAGCGCCGCCCTGGGCGGTTCCTTCAAGTACGCCCCGGAGGTGACCTGGACGGACAACGCCTACAAGAACACCAAGTCCTACACGTACTCCTCGTCCGTCGAGTACGGCTCCAAGGTGGGCTGGGAGGCGGGTCCGCTCAGCGGGGAGCACACGGCGAACACCACGCAGACGGGCACCGTCACGGTCACCTACGACAAGAAGACCGGCAAGCTGGTGCGGGTGGACATGACCCGCACGGTGGAGGAGGGCGGCCAGCGGGACGGCGCCAAGGCGGGCGGGGACAACGGCAAGCAGGACGGCGACAAGCGCGGCGGGAACGCCGGGGCGAAGGGCACCGACTCGCAGACCGGCATCGAGATCGTCACCCACACGCTCACCTTCGACCCGGGGCCGGCCGGCGACCGGGACCGGGCGGTCGCCGAGCAGTGGCTGGACAGCGGCAACGAGCAGATCGCCACGCCGTTCCAGTACATGTTCTCCGACCACGCGCCCACCGCACGCCCGGGCGCGGACGACCCGTTCGGGCAGCTGATGTTCGACCGGGGCGTGTCGAGCCGGATGACGTACACGGGCGACGTGAACGCCGCCGAGTACGGTTTCGAGTTGAATCTGGGGCTCAGTCTGGGCATGACGATCAGCACGGAGAAGAAGGCGGAGACCCTGACCGGCGCCGAGTTCCTCGGGGCGCCGAAGGGGGACGGCCGCTCCTACCTCCCCTACAGCTACTGCGCGAACTGACGAGACGGGAGCACCTGCCGATGACGACCCGCCGTGCCTGCCTGGCCGCCGTCCTGCTGACGACCGCCCTGGCCCTGACCGGATGCGGGGACGCGGACCCGGGCGCGGGATCCGTGCCCGAGGGCTGGGGCACGCTGAGAACCGACGGGGTCGACGTGTCCTACCCGAAGGGCTGGCAGGAGCAGAGCGCCGCCGAGCGGGGCCGGCACAACGCGGCGGCCGCGGTGCGCTCGGAGGGCGGCCGGAAGGTCGCGGTCGTCACCGTGCAACTGGGGTTCACCGAGGCGGCGTCGGCCGAGCAGGCCGCGATCGCGGCCGAGGCGGGCATCCAGCTGGGCGCGAAGGTGCGGGGACAGGAGGACGCCGACCTGGCCGGGACGGACGACGCGAAGCGGATCGACTTCTCCTTCACGGCCACCGGCGAGGACGGGGGTCCCGCCAAGGGCACGCCGGTGGACGGTGTGATCCTCACCGGTCTGGACTCCTCCGGCACGGCGTTCGCCGTCCGGATCGACGCCCGGCGCGGCAGCCTGCCCTCCGGTGACCTGGACCGGATCGTCGACTCGGTGGAGGTGCACTGACCGTGGAGGTGCCGGGCGCCGGATACGTCGTTCTCGGCCTGCTCGTCGCGCTGTTCGGAACGCTGGCGTTCCGGTACGCGCGGCGGCTGGTGACGGTGGTGCGGGTGCTGCGGCGCGGCGCCCGGGCCGAGGGCAGGTGCGTCCGGGTGGAGACCGAGCCCTACGGCCGCTCCGACGCCCGGCGGCATGTCTTCGCCTTCGAGACGGCCGACGGAGGCCGCATCGAGTTCGAGGACCTGGCGTCCTGGTCGACGGTGGAGGGCGCCCCGGTCACCGTCACCTACGACCCGCGCGATCCCGCGGGCACGGCGACGGTGGCGGGCCGGGGCAGCTGGTCCCCGGTGCTCCAGGCGCTGGCCCTGGTGGCGGGCTGCACCCTGGGCGCGCTGGGCTTCGCGATCCTGCTGTACGCCGAGTTCTCCGGAGGCAACCGATGACGCTCGTCCGCTGCTGGGCCGTCGGCATCGTCGTACTGGTGGTCGCCGAGTACCTCCAGGTGACCCTGGTGCACGATCCGCTGGTCGGCCCCGAGGGGGTCGGTTCGTTCGGCGCGGCCGTCGCGCTGGTGCACCTGCCGAACCTGGTGTGCGTGGTGCTGGCGACCTGGGCGGCGGCGCGGGTGCACCCGGAGCCGTGGCGG
Source organism: Streptomyces sp. NPDC003456 (assembly GCF_042878735.1). NCBI lineage: Bacteria > Bacillati > Actinomycetota > Actinomycetes > Kitasatosporales > Streptomycetaceae > Streptomyces > Streptomyces sp. NPDC003456. The sequence continues at coordinate 368,184 of NZ_JBIAOK010000004.1, read as the reverse complement.
GAGGTGCCCGCCCGGCATCTGGCGGCGGCCTGCGCGGCTCCCGTGGCGGCGCAGGTGCTGCTGGTGGGGCTGCGGCCGGACGTGCTCGACCCGACCGGACCGGCGTTGTGGATGTCGACGGGCGTGCTGCTGGCGGGGTGCGCGGTGGGGCTGCTCCTCGACAGGTTGGTCTGGACCTCTTGACAGCTGTTTTGGTCTGGACCATTTTCTTGTCATGTCCCCACACAGATCACTGCGGCTGTGGTCGGGTGCCGTCACGGCTGCCCTGGCCCTCACTGTCACGACCGTCGGCCAGGCTTCGGCCGCCGACGTCAACAACGCCAGGAACGCCGGCTTCGAGGCGGGCCTGAGCAACTGGACCTGCTCGGCGGGCAGCGGCACGACGGTCTCCTCCCCGGTGCACTCCGGGTCGGCCGCGCTGCAGGCCACCCCCTCGGGGCAGGACAACGCCCGGTGCAGTCAGACCGTGGCGGTGAAGCCCAACTCCACCTACACCCTGGGCGCCTGGGTCCGCGGCGGGTACGCCTACCTCGGCGTCTCGGGCACGGGCACGACGGACGTGTCCACCTGGACCCCGGACTCCACCTCCTGGAAGCAGCTGTCGACCAGCTTCAAGACCGGCGGGTCGACGACCTCGGTGACCGTCTACACCCACGGCTGGTACGGGCAGGCCGCGTACTACGCGGACGACGTGTCGGTCTTCGGCCCCGACGGGGGCGGCGGCACCGACCCGGGCCCCACCGTCCCGGCGGCGCCGGCCGGCCTCACGGTCTCCGGCACGACGGCCTCCTCGGTCTCCCTCGCCTGGAACACGGTCTCCGGCGCGACCGGCTACACCGTCTACCGCGACGGCACGAAGGTCACCGCGGTCTCCGGCACCTCGGCGACCGTGACCGGCCTCGCCGCCTCCACGGCGTACTCCTTCCAGGTCACGGCGACCAACGCGGCCGGCGAGTCACCGAAGTCGGCGGCGGTCACGGCCACCACCAACAAGCCCGGCGGGCCCGGCCCCACGCTGCCCAAGCACGTGGTGACCGGCTACTGGCAGAACTTCAACAACGGCGCGGCCGTCCAGCGGATCTCCGACGTCCCCGCCCAGTACGACATCATCGCCGTCTCCTTCGCGGACGCCACCTCGACCCCCGGCGCGGTCACCTTCAACCTGGACACCGCCGGCCTGAACGGCTACACCGTCGACCAGTTCAAGGCGGACGTCCGGGCGAAGCAGGCGGCCGGCAAGAAGGTCATCATCTCCGTCGGCGGCGAACGCGGCACCGTCAGCGTCAACGACGCGGCCTCGGCGGCCAACTTCGCCGACAGCGTCTACGCGGTGATGCAGGAGTACGGCTTCGACGGCGTCGACATCGACCTGGAGAACGGCCTCAACGCGACGTACATGACGCAGGCGCTGCGGTCGCTGTCGGCCAAGGCCGGGCCTTCGCTGATCCTGACCATGGCACCGCAGACGATCGACATGCAGTCGACGTCCAACGCGTACTTCCGCACCGCGCTGAACGTCAAGGACATCCTCACGGTCGTCAACATGCAGTACTACAACAGCGGTTCGATGCTCGGCTGCGACGGCAAGGTCTACAGCCAGGGCTCGGTCGACTTCCTCACGGCACTGGCCTGCATCCAGCTGGAGAACGGCCTCGCGCCCTCCCAGGTGGGCCTCGGCGTACCGGCCTCCACCCGCGGCGCGGGCAGCGGTTACGTGGCGCCGAGCGTGGTCAACAGCGCCCTGGACTGCCTGACCAAGGCCGTCAACTGCGGCTCCTTCAAGCCGCCGCGGACGTACCCCGACCTGCGGGGTGCGATGACCTGGTCGACCAACTGGGACGCCACGGCGGGCAACGCCTGGTCCAACGCGGTCGGACCGCACGTCCACGCACTGCCGTAGCACCCGCCCGCCGACGCCGGCGGAGTGGAGGGGACCGGTTCCCCGCCACCCCGCCGGCCCGTCGGGTCCGGCTGCCGCTGACGCCGCTAGAAGAAGTCGCCCCAGGGCTGGTCCCCGATCTGCTTCAGGCACAGCACCAGGAAGAGCAGCCCGGCCACCGCCAGCATCACGTTGCTGAGCAACCCGTTGCGCCACTCCCGTGGTGTCCGGGAGGAGTTGAGGAGCCAGATCAGGGTTCCGGCGAGGAACGGCATGAACGCCGCGCCCAGCACCCCGTAGATGATGACCAGGCGGAACGGCTGGCCCTGGAAGAGCAGGACCATCGGCGGGAAGGTCAGCCACAGCAGGTAGGCGCGGAAGGGCCAGGAGCGTTCCCGCCGGCCCGAGGCGACCTCCTCGCCCTCGGCCCGGCCCGTGCCCGTCAGCCGGGCCACGAAGTCGGCGAACATCAGGCTCACGCCGTGCCAGACGCCGATCAGCGAGGTGAAGGACGTGGCGAAGAAGCCGATGAGGAAGAACGTGGCCGTCGCCGCGCCGTACTCCTGCTCCAGGATGTCGCCCAGCTGGACCAGGCCCTTGTCGCCGCCGGCGATCGCCACGTTCGCCGAGTGCAGCAGCTCCGCGCCGACGAACAGCATCGCGACGACGAAGATGCCGGTGGTGAGGTAGGCGACCCGGTTGTCCAGCCGCATGACCTTCATCCAGCCGGTGTCCGTCCAGCCCTTGGCGTTGACCCAGTAGCCGTAGGCGGCGAGGGTGATCGTGCCGCCGACGCCGCCGATCAGGCCCAGCGTGTTGAGGATCGAGTCCTTCTCGTCCGGCAGGACGGGCAGCAGCCCGGCGAAGGCGTCCGCGAGGTTGGGGGTGACCCGGACCGCCAGGTACACCGTCACCACGAACATGACGCCGACCAGGACGGTCATCACCTTCTCGAACACCGCGTACTTGTTGAACCAGACGAAGACCAGCCCGGCCAGGCCGCAGGCGATGCCCCACCACTTCAGGTCCATCACGTCCGGGAAGAGCGCCTGCAGCGGCAGCGCGCTGGACGACATCGCCGCCGCCCCGTACACGAAGCCCCAGACCACGACGTAGACCGCGAAGAACCATGTGGTCCAGCGGCCGAGGCTCGCCCAGCCGTCGAACAGGGTGCGGCCGGTGGACAGGTGCCAGCGGCCGGCCGCCTCGGCGAGGGAGATCTTCACCAGGCAGCCGATGATCGCGGCCCACAGCAGGGTGTAGCCGAAGTTGCTGCCGGCGATGAGGGTGGCGACGAGATCACCGGCGCCGACACCGGTCGCCGCGACGACGATGCCCGGGCCGATGTACTTCCAGCTGGCCTTGCGGGGCTGTGGGGGGTGGGTGGCCTCGTTCTGCGTGGTGTCCGCCATGCAGATCAAGAAACCGCAAAGGACCCCGGCCGACAAGAGGGCGGTGACCGTCCGGCCCGAGGGCCCGCAGGACCGCGCGAGCACCGCGGCCGACCCGCGCCCGCGCCCCGCAGCCGGACCACGGCGGCACGGCGTACCGCCATGGTCCGGCCCGGCGGAGCGTCACGGCTGTCGCCGACCGCAGCCGTCCGATCCGCACGTGCCGAGTTCGAACCACACGGTCTTGCCCGGCCCGTCCCGGTGGCAGCCCCAGCGCTGGGCCAGCGCGTCCACCAGGAACATCCCGCGTCCGTTCTCCCCGGTGCCCGCCTCCACGACCCGGGGCACCCGCCGCTCGGTGTCGGCGACCTCGCAGCGCAGGACGCCGTGCGCGGCGAAGAGCGTCAGCCGGAACGGCGTCCCGGCGTGCACCAGCGCGTTGGTGGCGAGCTCGCCGACGAGCAGCTCCGCCACGTCCACGACCTCGCCGTGCCCGTCCAGCCCCCAGCCCTCCAGCGCCTTGCGGACCTCCGCGCGCGCCTCGCGGACGGTGACGGGCCCGGGGGCGTACTCGACGCTCAGGTGGCCCGCCCCCAGGGGCGGCTGGGGGAACGGGCCGAAGTGGGCGTCGGGGTCCGGGACGGGGCACCCGGAGGGTTGCAGCATGCCCCCAGGGTGATCCCCGGGGGCGGCCCGGCGCAGGGGGAGGACTACCCGTTCCCGTACCTGCTTGCGCAGGTGGGAGGCTACGCGTACTGCAGTCGGACGGTCGCGCCGTCCCCGTCGTCGCGGACGTCCACGTACGCGCACACCTGGCGCGCGTACCACAGGCCGGGTGCCGCGCCGGTGCCGTCGGCCGGGGGCGGGACGAAGCCGGCGAGCGGGTCGTCGACGCGGCGGGCGGAGCGCAGTTCGCAGACGCACGCGGGCGCCTCGCCCCACAGCAGGGCGCCGCCGTCCAGGGGCGCCAGGGCCGCGGCCGTCTCCGCCACGGCCGCGGCGAACAGCTCGGCGTCCGCGGCGGGCAGGCCGCGCCCCTCCGCCCAGCCGCGCACCGCGTCCCCGTCGGGCGCGGCCAGGGGCTGTGCGCCGGCCGGGGGCAACGGCAGGGGCACCGAGTCGAGTTCGGCCGCGAGGCGCTCCGGCTCCTGGTACACCCCCGTGCCCGGGTGGGCGCGCAGGGCCGCGGCGACGACGGCGGGTCCGGCGGTGCGGGTGTCGTAGGCGCACAGGGCGGTGGTGGCCAGCGGCGCGAACAGCAGGTTGGCCAGGGCCTCGTAGCGGATCCACTCGGTGGTCTCGCGGCCCGAGCGTCCGGCCCGGCCGCTCCACACGGGTTCCATGAGCAGGTGGATGCCGCCGCCCGGGCCGGCGTGCGCGCCGAGGTAGGTGGCGGCCTGGGCGACGGCGTTGGCGGCGGAGCCGGTGTACCAGTCGGTGTGCGGGATGCAGACGACGTCCTTGGTGTCGCCGCCGAGGGCGTCGCGCAGCAGGTCCAGGTTGCGCGGGTCGGCGATGGCCACGGGCGGGGGTTCGCCGGTGGCGGCGAGGCCCTCGCCGAGGAAGGGCAGGGCGGCGGCGAGGAAGGCGTCGTCGGAGCCGAAGACGGTGATGCGGTGGTCGAACGGGGCGGGTCGTCCGTCGGTCATGCGGTCCCCTCGGGGTGGGTGCGGGTCGGGCTGGGCGGCGGGTCAGCGCTGGGCTGTCACCCAGGCGGCGATCTGGCTGCGGTTGCTGAACCCGAGCTTGCTGAGGATGCGCTCCACGTGGCCCTCCGCGGTGCGGCGGGCGATCACCAGCCGGTCGGCGATCTGCTGGTTGGCGAGCCCTTCGGCGACGAGCCGGGCGACCTCGTTCTCGCGCCGGGTGAGCCGGACCGACGAGCCGTCCTGCGGCGGCCGTTCCCCGTCGGGATCGACGGGGTGCGGGCGGCCGGGCTCCTGCAGCGCGTGGCCGGTGAGGTCCGGCAGGGGGAGGCCGCCGCCACGCCGGTGGGCCCGGTCGAACGCCTCCCGCCCCAGGGCCCGGGACGCCAGCTCCTCGCTGCGTCCGCGCACGGAGTTGAGTGTGCGCGAGTCCCAGCGGCCGGCGTGGATCCGGGCCCAGACGCGGTCGGCGCCGCCCAGCAGCACGGCGGTGTGCTCGTGGGCGCCGCGTTCGGCGGCGACGGACGCCAGCAGGTCGAGGGTGAGGGCCATGCCGATGACGTCGTGGACGGCGATTTTCAGCCGCAGTGCCTCCCGGGCGTGCCGCTCGGCCAGGGCCCAGTCGCCGCGCGCGGTGTGGGCCAGGGCGAGCATGCGCGTCACGTAGGAGCGCACCCACTGCTCGCCGTGCCGTTCGCACAGCCGCAGGGTCCGCTCGCAGACCTCCACGGCCCGGTCGGCCTCCCCCAGGAAGCCGAGCGCGCAGGCGAGTTCGACCTGGTCGAGTCCTGCGAGGCTGAGGTGCTGGCCGGGCACGGGGCCGCGGGCGACGGTGGCCTCGAAGTGGTGCAGCGCCCCGGGCAGGTCGTCGCCGAACAGCCGGATGACGCCGATGACGTACTCGGCGTGCGCGGCCTCGGCGGCGTCGCCCAGGGCACGGGCCAGGGCGAGGGCGCCGGTGGCGTGGCGGCGGCCCCGGGGGAGGTCCTGCGTGGCGGCGGCGAGGAGACCGGCGACCCACAGGCCGCGGGCCCGTTCCCGGGTCGGCTCGGGGCAGGCCGCCAGGGCGCGGTCGAGCCAGTGCAGGCCCTCGCGGGAGGCGCCGCACGCGTGCCAGTAGAACCAGAGCGTGCCCGCGAGGCGCAGCCCGGTGAGGGCCTCGCCGGGCGTGGACAGGCTGAAGTCCAGGGCCGCCCGCAGGCCGTCGAGGTCGGCGCGCAGCCGGGCGACGGCCTCCGGCTGGCCCGGCCCGAACCATCCGCGCTCGTACGCCTCGACCCGCCGCAGGAGGTGGTCGCGCTGCCGCCGCCGGGCGGCTCCCTCCTCCCCCGCGACGCGCCGCAGCTGCTCCAGCCCGTACTCCCGCAGGGTGTCCAGCATCCGGTACCGCACCCCGCCGGCGCCCTCCTCCCGCTGCACCACGGACTTGTCCACGAGCCCGGCCAGGGCGTCGAGGACGTCGGCGGCTCCCAGCGAGGGCCGCCGGAGTCCGGCTCCGCCGCGCGGCGCCGGGATCGCACCCGAGGGCCCGGGAGCGTCCCGGCCCGTCACCGGAAGACCGGCATGCCGGGGATCCACCGCCGCGGACGGAACCGGGCCGGGCGTCCCAGGGCCGACCGCAGGCGCGGCCTCCGGCACGGGCCCGGACACCACCGCGGACGGAACCGGGCCGGACCCCCCGGAGCCAGCCGCACGCGCGGCCTCGGACACGGACCCGGACACCACGGCGGACGCCGGCGGCGCCCCGGGCACGGGCATCGGCGCGGACGCCGGCAGCGCCCCGGGCACGGACACCGCCCCGGGCACGGACACCGACTCGGCCCCGCTCAGGGCCACGGCCATCGGCCCGGGCGCCGGTGCCGGGCCTGTGGCGGCCGGAGCCGGGTCACCGGCGTCCGGCACCGGATCCGCGGCGGCCGGAGCAGGATCCGCCGCCGGAGCCGGGCGGCGGGGCGTGTCCGCATCCGAACGCACCACTGCGCCACCCCTATCGGCGGCGCCCGAAGGCGCTGTTGCGCCACCGCCGTCGGCCGCACCCGACTGCCCTGCTGTGCCAGCCCCCTCGGCCCCACCCGAACGCACCACTGCGCCACCCCCCTCGGTGGCCCCACCCGACTGCAACCCCGCGCCACCCCCCGGTGCACCACCCGACTGCAACCCCGCGCCACCCCCCTCGGCACCACCCGGCTGCACTGCCGCGCCGCGCAGGTCGGCTCCAGCCGAACTCGCCCCCGCCGCACCCCCGTCGGCCCCGCCCGGGGCGTCCGCGCAGACCGACTCCGCCGTTTCCAGGTCGAAGGTGCCCGGCAGGACCGACAGGCGGGCCCAGGCCAGCTGTTCCGGGCCGGTGCACAGGTCGTGGCTCCAGGCGATCGCCGCCCGCAGGGTCCGGTGGCGGGGCAGGGCCGCGGGGCTGCCGGTGGTCAGGACGCGGTAGCGGTCGCCGAGGCGGACCAGGAGCTGCTCGGCGTCCAGCACGCGCATGCGGACCGCGGCGAGTTCGATGGCGAGGGGCAGGCCGTCCAGGCGGCGGCACAGCCGGGCCACGGCGGCCCGGTTGGCGGGGGTCAGGCGGAAGCCGGGGACGACGGCGGCGGCCCGGTCGGCGAAGAGCGTGAGGGCCGGGCACCCGTCGGCCGCCGACAGGTCCCCGTCCGGGTCGGGCACCGGCAGCGGGCGCACCTGGAGCAGGTGCTCCTCGGTGAGCCCGAGCCGGTGCCGGCTGGTGGCGAGGATCCGGACACCCTCGGCGCCGCGCAGCAGCGCCGCCGCCAGCCGGGCGCAGGCGGCCGCCAGGTGCTCGCAGTTGTCCAGGACGAGGAGCAGCCGCCGCTCGCGCACCTGCTCGACCAGCGCGTCCGGCTGGGGCCGGCTGGAGTGGTCGTGCAGCCCCAGCGCGTCGGCGACGGCCAGCGGGACGAGGTCCGGGTCGTGCAGTCCGGACAGGTGCACGATACGCACGCCGTCCGGGAAGGCCCGCTGTACCCGGGCCGCGAGGCGCGCGGCCAGCCGGGTCTTGCCGACTCCGCCCGGCCCGGTCAGCGTCACCATCCGTGCGCGGGCCAGCAGTTCGCGGCCCTCGGTCAGTTCGCCACGGCGGTCGACGAAACTGGTCGTCTCGGCCGGCAGGGAATGCTCCCGTCGTGGCGCTGATCCGTCCATGATCAGCCAGTCCTTCGGGGTGTGGTCCCGGGGTCCGGTCGCCCCGGATCCCCTTGCGCGAGCCACCACCCTCTCCCGGCCCCGGGCGGATACGCTCGCGCGGATCACACCCCCGGGTGCACTTGCGCCGCTCCTCCCCGACCGCCGCCCGGCACGCGTACACTGCGCGGCCGCTTTCTGTCTTGACCTGCTCATGCCATTGGCAGAACGATGTGCGCCACCCGCACCACGCACGTCGCACGGAACGACCCCACCTCCCACAAGGAGACTTCATGCGACTTCGCACATCAGGCCCGGGCGCCGGCAGACGCACCGCGGCCCTCGCCACCCTCCTCGCCCTCGCCCTCGCGGCACCCCTGTACGGGGCGACCTCCGGCGCCAGCGCCGACAGCGCGCCGAAGGCCGCCCCCTCGGCGGACGACATCCGGCAGTACGAGGTCCACCTGCACGCGACGGCCGAGGACCGCACGGCCCTGCAGCGCACCGGCGTGAGCGTCGACGAGGCCGACAGCCACGGCGTCGTGGTCTCCGGCCGCGCCGACCAGATCAGGAAACTGCGCGCCCAGGGCTACGAGGTCACCCCGCTCGGCGCGGTGCCCGACCGGTCCGCGGGCAAGGACGACGTCCGGCTGTTCGACTTCCCGTCGGGCGACTCGAAGTACCACAACTACGCGGAGATGACGAGCGAGATCAACTCGATCGTCGCCGCCAACCCCTCCATCGCGAGCCAGCGCGTCATCGGCACCTCGTACCAGGGCCGCAACATCGTCGCCGTCAAGATCAGCGACAACGTGGGCGCGGACGAGTCCGAGCCGGAGGTCCTGTTCACCCACCACCAGCACGCGCGTGAGCACCTGACGGTGGAGATGGCGCTCTACCTGCTGCGCGAGCTGACCTCGGACTACGGGTCCGACTCCCGCGTCACCAGCATGGTGAACAACCGCGAGATCTGGATCGTCCCCGACATCAACCCGGACGGCGGTGAGTACGACATCGCCACCGGCTCCTACCGCTCCTGGCGCAAGAACCGCCAGCCCAACTCCGGTTCCTCGTACGTCGGCACCGACCTGAACCGCAACTGGAACTACCGCTGGGGCTGCTGCGGCGGCTCCTCGGGCTCGACGTCCTCGGACACCTACCGGGGCCGGGCGGCGGAGTCCGCGCCCGAGGTGAAGGTCGTGGCGGACTTCGTGCGCAGCCGGGTCGTCGGCGGCAAGCAGCAGATCAGGGCCGGCGTCGACTTCCACACCTACAGCGAACTGGTGCTGTGGCCGTTCGGCTACACGTACTCGGACACCACGACCGGGATGACCGCGGACGACAACGCGGCCTTCAAGGCGGTGGGGCAGAAGATGGCCGCCAGCAACGGGTACACCGCGGAGCAGTCCAGCGACCTGTACATCACGGACGGGTCGATCGACGACTACCTCTGGGGTGTGCACAGGATTTTCGGCTACACCTTCGAGATGTACCCCCGGTCCGGTGGGGGTGGGTTCTACCCGCCCGACGAGGTGATCGAGCGGGAGACCTCCCGCAACCGGGACGCGGTACTGCAGTTGCTGGAGAACGCGGACTGCATGTACCGGTCCATCGGCAAGGAAGCGCAGTACTGCGCCTAGGCGCGCGCTTCCTCACCGGCCGCCGACTCGCCGGACTTCGCGTCGCCCGCCTCCGACTCGCCTGCCTCCGATTCGGCTGACTCCGGCTCGCCGGTCTCGAAGTAGGCGTCGAGGACCGCGTCCAGCTGGTCGTCCCACTCGGTGAAGCGGCTCCTGGCCGGCGCCTCGATCTCGATCGGGTACCAACGCCGGTCGGGGGTGTGGACGGTGACGGTGTACCGCTTGCCGAAGCGGGCCGTCTCCGTCTCCACCGCGCCGATCTCGTCCCAGCGGAACTCGCACTCCTGGTCGTCCAGGCGGAGCCGGACGCCCCTGTGGTCGGCCGTTATCCGCGCGCGGCGGTCGGACGCCTCGAACACCGGGCCGTCGGGCTCGGTGTCCTCCTCCGGCCCGGAGGCGGACACCGGGTCCGTCTCCTCCGGCTCGGGGGCGGCCTCCTCACCGCGAGGGGCCTCGGCGGCCTCGGCCTCCTCGGCCGGCTCACCGTCCTTCGCCCGTGGGGACGCGGGTGACGTGAGCCCGGGGATGAAGGCCGGGTCGAACCCGGCGCCTTCCAGGGGCTGGCTGCTCGAACCTATGCGCTGCTCCACAGCGCAGCAGTATGGTCGACAAACCTGTGCGGCACACAGCCGGGCCCGACTTCGTTATCAGACCCCTACACGAACAGGCTCAGCACGGCCGCGACCACGAACCCGGCCACCGACAGCACGCTCTCCAGCACCGTCCACGACTTGAGCGTGTCGCGCTCGCTGATGCCGAAGTACTTGGCCACCATCCAGAATCCGCCGTCGTTGACGTGCGAGGCGAAGATGGAGCCCGCGGAGATGGCCATGATGACCAGGGCCACGAACGCCTGGGAGTGGTCGCCCTCGGACAGCAGGGGCGCCACGATGCCGGCCGTCGTCACGATCGCCACCGTCGCCGAGCCCTGGGCGACGCGCAGCACGACGGAGATCAGGTAGGACAGCACGATCACCGGCAGGCCCACGCCGTGGAAGGTGTCCGACAGGGCCTGGGCGACGCCGCTGGCCTTGAGCACGGCGCCGAAGACGCCGCCCGCGCCGACCACCAGCAGGATGTTGCCGACCGGCTTGAGGGAGGCGGTCGACACCGTCTCCAGGGACCTGCGGGACCAGCCGCGGCGGATGCCGAGCAGGTAGTAGGCGAGGAACAGGGCGATCGTCAGCGCCACGAACGGGTTGCCGAAGAACTCGACGACGGAGCGGAGCGTGGAGGGGTCCAGGGCGATCGAGGAGAAGGTGGCGGCGAGGATGAGCACCAGGGGGGTGCCGATGATGCCGAGGACCGTGGCGAGGGAGACGGGCTCCTCGCGCGGCTCCACCCCGGCGGCGCGCTGCTCGTCCACGACGGCCTGCTTGGCCTCCTGGGCGGCCTCGACCATGTCCTGCGGTACGGCGACGAAGAGGCGGCGGCCGATCCACGCGGCGTAGCCCCACGCGGCCACCACGGCGGGCAGTCCGCAGACGATGCCCATGAGGATGACCCAGCCGAGGTCGACGTGCAGCAGGCCGGCGGCGGCGACCGGGCCGGGGTGCGGCGGCAGGAAGGCGTGGGTGACCGACAGGCCCGCCAGCAGCGGCAGGCAGTACAGCAGGATCGACTTGCCCGACCGCTTGGCGGCGGCGTAGACGAGGGGTGCCAGGACGAAGATGCCGACGTCGAAGAAGACCGGGATGCCGAAGACGAGGCCGGTCAGGCCCATGGCGAGGGGGGCGCGCTTCTCGCCGAACAGGCCGAGCAGACGGCCCGCCAGCACCTCGGCGCCGCCGCTGACTTCGAGGATCGCGCCGAGCATGGTGCCCAGGCCGATGATGATGGCGACGTGGCCGAGGATGCCGCCCATGCCCGACTCGATGGTGGAGACGGCGTCCGACTTCTGCACGGTGCCGAAGAGTTCGGTGACGGACAGGCCGGCCGCGAGGCCGACGGCTATGGAGACCACCAGCAGGGCGACGAACGGCTGGAGTCTCGTGCGGATGATGAGGAAGAGCAGCAGCGCGATGCCGAGCCCGGCGGTGAGCAGGAGCCCGGCGGTGCCGTCGACGAGGAGGAGCAGTCCTCCGGTGTGCGGCGGGGCTTCGGCGGGGGCGGACGCGGCGAGCGGAAGGGACATACGGGGGTCCTCTGCGTAAAGGCATGCGGCTTCTGGGTAGGGGGGAGCGCGGCGCGGCGCATCGAAGGCGCCGCGCCTCACGGAAAAGGCGGGGTGGGGGTGGGTCAGCCGAGGACGGCCAGCGCGTCGATCTCGATCAGGAGGCCCGCGGGGAGACCGACGTAGACGGTCGTGCGCGCGGCGGGCGGCTGGGTCAGCCCCTGCTCCTCGAAGTACGCGTTGTAGATCTCGTTCATCTCGGCGAAGTGGGCCACGTCCGTCAGGTAGACGCGGATCATCATCACGTCGTCCCAGGAGGCGCCGCCCTCCTCGAGGACGGCCTTGACGTTGGCCAGGGTCTGGAGGGTCTGCTCGCGCAGGGCCGGCCCGGCGGGGGTGGGCGCCTTGCCCTCCTCGGCCGGCAGGAAGCCGACCTGGCCGGCGACCTGGAGGATGTTGCCCTTCCTCACCCCGTGGGAGAACGCGGCCGGCGGGGTGGTGTGGGTCTTCGGGGTGAGTGCGGTCTTGTCCGTCATGCGGTGGTGGTGCCCTTCACTGGTGTTCTGCCGGAGTACTCCCCGCTGATGGCGTCGGCCGTGCGGCGCACCAGCGGCAGGAGGGTGAGGAGTTCGTCGGCGGTGACGACGACGTTCGGCGCGGAGACCGACATCGCGGCGACGACCCGGCCGTCGGCGCCGCGGATGGGCGCCGCGACGCAGTTGATGGACTCCTCGTGGCCGCCGAGGTCGGTGGCCCAGCCCTGTTCGCGCACCTTCTCCAGCTCGCGCAGGAACGCGCTCGCGTCGGGGGTCGAACGGGCCGTGTAGGCGGGGTAGTCGAGCTTCTCGGCGACGGCCCGCCGCTCGTGCTCGGGCAGGTCGGCCAGCAGCAGCTTGGCGACCGCGGCGACGGTGATGGCGACCGGCTTGCCGATCCGCGAGTACATGCGCACCGGGTAGCGGCTGTCGACCTTGTCGATGTAGAGGACCTCGTTCTCCTCGTACACGGCGAGGTGCACGGTGTGCCCGCAGCTCTCGTTGAGGCGGACCAGGTGGGGGTGGGCGATCTCGCGGACGTCGAGGTTCTCCATCGCCTCCTGGGCGAGGGCGAACAGCCGGGCGCCCAGCCGGTAGCGCTGGTCGGACTGGCGGTAGACCAGGCCGTGCTCGTGCAGGGTGCGCAGCAGGCGCAGCGCCGTGGACTTGTGCACGCCGAGGCGGTCGGCGACCTGCCCCAGGTCGGCGGGGCCCTCGGCGAGCAGCGGCAGGATGCTGAGCGCGCGGTCGACGGTCTGGCTCATGACGGACGTACCTCCTCGTCGGCCCGCTGTGTCTCCTCGGTCCAGCCCGGGCCGAGTCGCAGTCTCCCCCATGCGTCGTCGTCCAGGGCGGCGAGGCGGTCGGCGTGGTCCCGGGCGGGCGGGGCGGCGAGGTCGCCGGGGGCGGTGAGCGCGGCGGCGGCCGTCAGGTGCCCGTGGCGCAGCCGGTCCCGTACGGGCAGGGCGCGCAGGGTGGCGGAGAGGAAGCCGGCGGCGAAGGCGTCCCCGGCCCCGACGGCGGCGACGACGTCGACGCGGGGGGCGGGGACCGGCGTGGCGGTGCCGTCCGCGCCGCCGGTCCCGGCGGTGTCCCTGCCGAGGGCGACGGCGCCGTCCGCGCCCAGCTTGACGACGACCAGGTCCGGCTCGGGCAGCGCCGCGCGGACGGCGGCCGGGCCGCGCAGGCCCCACGCCTGGAGGGCCTCGTCGGCGCCGACGAAGACGACGTCCGCACGGCGGGCCAGGTCGAGCAGGACGCGGGCCCCGGCCGGCTCGGCCCACAGGCCCGGCCGGTGGTTGACGTCGAAGGAGACCAGCGGGCGTTGCTCTCCGGGCTCGGTCAGTTCCCACAGCAGGTCGAGGCAGGTGCCGGACAGTGCGGCGGTGATGCCCGACAGGTGCAGGACGCGTCCGGCGCGGGCCGCCGCCAGGTCGACCGTGGCGGCGGACATGGCCGAGGCGGCCGATCCGGCCCGGTAGTAGGCGACCTCGTGGGCGTCGTCCGCGCGGTCGCCGGCGGTGCGGAAGTAGATGCCGGTCGGGCGCGCGGGGTCGCGCCGCACCGACGCGACGTCGACGCCGTAGCGGCCGATCTCCGCGAGGAGGTGGTCGCCGAAGCCGTCGGCGCCCACGGCGCTCACCCACCGCGTGGAGTGGCCCGCGGCGGCCAGTACGCAGGCGACGTTGGACTCCGCGCCGCCGATGCCGCGGTCGAAGGACGGCACGTCGGCGAGGCGGCCGGGCCGGGAGGGCAGGAACGCGACCATGGACTCGCCGAGCGCGACGACGTCGACGACGTCGGGGGCGTTGCAGGGTCCGGTGGGGGTCACGATGCTCGTAGCTCCTCGGCTGTCCGGTGGGTGGCTCGTTCATTGACCGGCGGTGGCCGAGATGTTAGACAGCGTTGAGCGATATACGCAATGACGATTGCATTCTATGCAACACCGCTGATCAGGAGGGTCCATGCCAGCCGACACCGCAGCCGAGTCCCTCGCCCGGCTGGCCGCCGAGCGCGTCGACCACCGCTTCAAGGGGCTGCCGCCGGACGCCTGCGGGCTGACCGTCGGCGAGCTGGCCGCCCAGCGCCGCAACCTCTTCACGGACGGGTTCACCACCCCCGTGCTCGCCCTGTCCGCCGAGCGGCTGGAGCACAACCTGAGGCTGATGGAGACCTACGCGGCCCGGCACGGCCTGGCCTTCGCGCCGCACGGCAAGACGTCCATGGCGCCGCAGCTGTTCCAGCGGCAGATCGAGCACGGGGCGTGGGGCATCACGCTGGCCGTGCCGCACCAGGTGCGGGTGGCGCGGGCGTTCGGCACCCGGCGCGTGTTCCTGGCCAACGAGCTGGTCGACGCGGCGGCCCTGCGCTGGATCGCCGCCGAGCTGGACGCCGACCCGGAGTTCCGGTTCGTCTGCTACGTCGACTCCGTGCGCGGCGTGGAGCTGATGGACGCCGCACTGCGGAGCGCCGGCGCCACGCGCCCCCTGGACGTCGTCGTGGAGCTGGCGGCCGGCGAGGGCGCCCGGACCGGTGTCCGCACCGAGGCGGAGTGCGCGGCGGTCGCGGACGCGGTGGCGGCCGTGCGGACCCTGCGCCTGGCCGGCGTCGCGGGCTACGAGGGCGAGGTCCCGCAGGCCGACACCGAGCGGGTGACGGCGTGGCTGCGGCGGCTGGTCGCGCTCGCCGCCGACTTCGACAGGGCCGGGCGGTTCACCGGCCTGGACGAGGTCGTGGTGAGCGCCGGCGGCAGCGCCTGGTTCGACGCGGTCGCCGACGTCTTCGCGGAGATCCCCGAACTGTCGCTCCCGGTGCTGAGGTTGCTCCGCTCGGGCGCCTACGTCTCGCACGACGACGGCCACTACCGCAAGCTCACCCCGTTCAACCGGGTCCCCGAGGAGGGCGCCCTGGAGCCGGCGTTCCGCCTGTGGGCGCAGGTGGTGTCGCGGCCCTCCGCCGAGCAGGCCTTCGCCAACGCGGGCAAGCGGGACGCCGCCCACGACCTCGACCTGCCGTTCGCCCAGGTGGTCCGCCGCGGCGGTGCCGAGCGCCCGGCCACCGGCGTCACGGTGACGGCCCTGTCGGACCAGCACGCCTGGCTCAGCACCGCTGCGGAGGCGGACCTGGAGGTCGGCGACTGGGTGGGGCTCGGCCTGTCCCATCCGTGCACCTCGTTCGACAAGTGGCAGCTGATCCCCGTCGCCGAGGCCGACGGCACGGTCGTCGACTACGTGCGCACGTTCTTCTAGGAGGCCGGGGGCGATGGAAGAGCTGGTCATCCGGGACGCCGACGTCGTCGACGGCTCCGGCGCGGACGCCTACCGCGCCGACGTCGTGGTCGACGGCGGCCGGATCGTGGGGATCGTCAAGGAGGCCGCGGCGGCCGGCTGCCAGCGGCCGAGGGCCCGCCGGGAGCTGGACGCGGAGGGGCTGGTCCTCTCCCCCGGCTTCGTCGACATGCACGCCCACAGCGACCTGGCGCTGCTGCGCGACCCCGACCACAGCGCCAAGGCCGCGCAGGGCGTCACGCTGGAGGTCATCGGCCAGGACGGCCTGTCGTACGCGCCGGTCGACGACCGCACGCTCGGCGAGGTGCGCCGGGCGATCGCCGGGTGGAACGGGCCCGGTGACGACATCGACTTCGACTGGCGCACGGTCGGCGAGTACCTCGACCGGCTGGACCGGGGCATCGCCGTCAACGCGGCCTACCTGATCCCGCAGGGCACGGTCCGGGCGCTCGCCGTCGGCTGGGAGGACCGCCCGGCCACCCCGCGGGAGCTGGACCGGATGCGGCAGCTGGTCGCCGAGGGCCTGGAGCAGGGCGCGGTCGGCATGTCGTCGGGGCTGACGTACACGCCCGGCATGTACGCCCGCGACGCCGAACTGACCGAGCTGTGCCGGGTGGTGGCGTCCTACGGCGGCTACTACTGCCCGCACCACCGCTCCTACGGCGCCGGCGCGCTGGAGGCCTACCGGGAGATGGTCGCGCTGACGAGGGAGGCGGGCTGCTCCCTCCATCTCGCCCACGCCACCATGAACTTCGGCGTGAACAAGGGCCGGGCGCCCGAGCTACTGGCCCTGCTGGACGAGGCTCTGGCGGACGGGGCGGACGTCAGCCTCGACAGCTACCCGTACACGCCCGGCTGCACCACCCTCGCGGCCGTCCTGCCGAGCTGGGCGAGCGAGGGCGGCCCGGAGGAGACCCTGCGGCGGCTGGCGGACGACGGCACCGCCGAGCGCATCCGCCACCACCTGGAGGTCACCGGCTCCGACGGCTGCCACGGCGTGCCCGTCGAGTGGGACACCATCGAGATCTCCGGTGTGGGCGATCCGGCCCTGGCCGCCTTCGTCGGCCGGACCGTCGCGGAGTCCGCGGCGCTGCGGGGCGAGGAGCCCTGGGTGACCGCGCGGGGGCTGCTGCTGGCGGACCGGCTGGCTCCGACGATCCTCCAGCACGTGGGCCACGAGGAGAACGTCCGGGAGATCATGCGCCACCGGGTGCACACCGGCGGGTCGGACGGCATCCTCCAGGGCGCCAAGCCGCACCCGCGCGCCTACGGCACCTTCCCCCACTACCTCGGCCACTACGTCCGGGAGCTGGGGGTGCTGTCGCTGGAGGAGTGCGTCGCACACCTCACCTCGCGCCCGGCGGCGCGGCTGCGCCTGCCCGACCGGGGTTTGGTCCGCGAGGGATACGTGGCCGACCTGGTGCTGTTCGACCCGGCGACGGTGGCGGCGGGCTCCACGTTCGCCGAGCCGCGCACGCCGCCGACGGGCATCCCGTACGTCCTGGTGGACGGCCGCTTCGTCATCGAGGACGGCCACCGCACGGACGTACTGGCGGGCCGGGCGGTCCGCAGGACACCACCCGCGTGACCACCCGGCCCGGAGGCTGAGGCTTCCCTGCTACGGCTTGGGCAGGGTGCAGCCGCTCGCGCTGAGGTCGAGTTTGCTGTCGATGCCGACGCAGGCGGGGATGCCGTAGGTCTGCTGGGCGTAGTTGATGCCCTGGCGGACCGTCACGTTGCCGTTCGCGTCGACCTCGCACGGGTTGTTCACCGTGCAGCGCTCACCGTCCTCGTTGCCGGTGTTGTTGATGGCGACGACCTTGTTGGTGGCCTGGTCGACGACCGGCGAGCCGGACGTGCCGCCGATGGTGTTGCAGGCGGAGGTGTAGCGGACCGAGTCCTTCCAGGTCCAGCCGCCCTCCTTCAGGGTGGGCACGAACCCGTCGATGCTGCAGCTGTAGATCCGCTTCCAGTACCCGGAGGGGATGCTGATGGCGGTGCCGGCGACCGGGTGGGCGTCGTTCAGCGTCAGCGCGTCGATGCCGTACGCGCTCTTGATGCGCCCGTAGGTGGTGGTGAGCTGGTACAGCGCGACGTCCGTGTCGGTCATCGTGCCGTAGGCGAGCTTGGCGGCGCGCAGGGTGGCGACGCGCGAGCCGGAGGCGTTGAGCAGGCTGAACGTGCGGCTGGACGACCTGTCGACGAGCACCTGCCCGGGGGCCGGGAAGCCCGACTCCAGGCAGTGGCCGTTGGTCATCACCAGCGCCGGGTCGTCGCTCTCGGAGTCCGGCATGCGCACGACCGAGCCGGAGCAGTTGCTGAGCGCGACGGTGCCGGCGAAGGAGACGGCACTGGCCGACGGCCGGGTGAGCCCGGACAGCGTCTGCCCGGCGGACTCGACCACGTCCGACACGGCGGACGTGACCGGGCCCGCGTCCGCGGCCTTGCCGACGCCCGTGGGGGCGACGTCGGCGGCGGTCGCGGGAGCCGCGCCGGCCCCGGCTATGGCCAGGGCGAGGAACGCGGCGGCGAGAGGTTTTCTCATGGGGGGTCCCCTCTTGCGACGGAGGCGGCCGGAGGAACTCCGGCCGCCCGCACTGTTGTCATGTGCATTGTCATCGTCGCGAGGGGCGGGCACAAGAACCCGATCCGCAACCGGAATCAGGCACTGTGTCCCCTGCCCTGCTCAACGGGTCTCAGCGGTCCGCTACTTGGGCCCCTTCGTACCGCCCGGGCCGCGCCCCGGCTTCCCGTCGAACCTGCCGGGGGCCGTGGAGGTGGCCGTGGGCGCGGGCTCCGCCGGGGCGCTGGTCGCGCCGCCACCGGCCGGCGAGGACGCGCCGTCCGTGGCGGTCGCCGACGGGGCCGGACTCGCCGTGCGGGACGCACTCCCGGACGCGGCGCCGGACGGCCTGCCGGACTCCTCCGGCGTACCGGCGAGCGGGGCCTGGGCGGTCGCCGCCGGGTCGGTGCCGGCGGGCGACGCCGCCGGGGAGTCCTCCGCCGTCGGAGCGGTGCGCCCGCCCCGGCCGTCGGGCGACCCGCCGGAGGACGACCCGGTCAGGGAGAACCCGGCGACCAGGGCCACCACCGACACGGCACCCACGGCCCCGGCGACGGCCACCGGGCGGCTCATGGCCCCCCGCCGGGGCTTGCGCCGGGCCCCTCGCCCGGCACCGGGACGGCCGCGGGGCGGCACGGCCGGGAGCTCCCGGGTGCTGTCCGCACCACCGAGCCCCTCGTCGGCGTACCCGCCGGCGGCAGTTCCCGCCGCGGACGAGGCGGGGTCCCCGGTGTCGTACGCGTCCTGCCATCCGTGCGCGGCCGCCGGATCCGCGTACGCCTCGTAGGCAGGGGGCGCGGCTTCCTGCGGCAGGTACACGGGCGGCGGCTCCTGCGGACCGCCGCCCTTCGCTCCATCGGCGTACTCGAACTGCTGGGGCATGGCGGCGAATTCTAGGGACTGAAGGGGCTGCTGGGACAGCTCACGGCGATATCCCACCAAAGCGCCCCGTCTCACGTGGCGGAAAACACGACCCGCCAGGCGTTACCGGGCCGTAAGCTCCCTGCATGCAGGTGATCCAGTCGACCAAGCTCGCCAACGTCTGTTACGAGATCCGGGGCCCGGTGCTCGAGGAGGCGATGCGCCTGGAAGCGGCGGGTCACAAGATCCTCAAGCTGAACACCGGCAACCCGGCCGCGTTCGGCTTCGAGTGCCCGCCGGAGATCCTGGAGGACATCCTCCGCAACGTCTCCTCGGCGCACGGGTACGGGGATGCCAAGGGCCTGCTGGCCGCACGCCGGGCCGTCGTCATGCACAACCAGACCCTCGGCATCGAGACGGACGTCGAGCACGTCTTCATCGGCAACGGCGTCTCCGAGCTGATCGTGATGGCGATGCAGGGCCTGCTGGACGACGGCGACGAGGTGCTCGTCCCGGCCCCCGACTACCCGCTGTGGACGGCGGCCGTCTCCCTGTCCGGCGGCACGGCGGTCCACTACCGCTGCGACGAGCAGTCCGACTGGATGCCGGACCTGGCCGACGTCGAGCGCAAGGTCACCGACCGCACCAAGGCCATCGTCATCATCAACCCGAACAACCCGACGGGCGCGGTCTACGACGAGGCGATGATCAAGGGCCTGACCGACATCGCCCGCCGCCACAACCTGCTGGTCTGCTCCGACGAGATCTACGACAAGATCCTCTACGACGACGCCGTGCACACCCCGACCGCCAAGGTCGCCCCCGACCTGCTGACCCTCACCTTCAACGGCATGTCGAAGGCGTACCGGGTGGCCGGCTACCGGGTCGGGTGGATGTCGATCTCGGGGCCGCGCGCGCACGCCGACTCCTACATCGAGGGCCTGACGATCCTGGCGAACATGCGCCTGTGCGCCAACATGCCGGGCCAGCACGGCGTGGTCGCCGCGCTGAGCGGCCGCCAGACGATCAACGACCTGGTCCTGCCGGGCGGGCGGCTGCGCGAGCAGCGGGACGTGGCGTACGAGCTGCTGACGCAGATCCCCGGCGTGAGCTGCGTGAAGCCGAAGGGGGCGCTGTACCTCTTCCCGCGGCTCGACCCCAAGGTCTTCAAGATCAAGGACGACCGCCGCATGGTGCTGGACCTGCTCCGGCGCGAGAAGATCATGGTCGTCCAGGGCACGGGCTTCAACTGGCCCGAGCCGGATCACTTCCGGGTGGTGACCCTGCCGAACGTCGGGGACCTGCGCGACGCGGTGGGCCGCATCGGCCACTTCCTCGACGGCTACGGCCAGCCCTGATCACCGCCGCCCCCTCGCACCGACTGCCTGCTCACCGTATGTGTGCAGGCAGTCCGGTTTTGTGAACGACTCAACTTTAGACGAAATCTAAGCTAGGATGGTTTCCTGTTGAACTCAGGAGGCCCTCCCATGTACGAACCGATCCGCACCAAGTCGGTCCACAACACGGCTGACGGCCCCAACCCGGACTTCCCCCACCGTTCCCGTGAGGAAGAGCTGGACATCCAGCTCGCCGGGCACCTCGCCGCGCTGCTCGCCGTCACGGACGAGCTGCGCGCCCGGGAGACGTCGGCCGACCTGGACGCCGCGGCGGAACGGCTCGCCGAGCAGGTGGGCCGGCTGCGCGGCGGCCGGGCCCCGGTGCGTGCCGCGCTGGGCGCGACCGGCCGCGAGCGCGGCGCCGCCGCCCTGCACCGCAAGGCCCACACGCTGGCGGGCCGCGCGCTGGTCGTCGCCGCCTCGCGCGCCGACACGGCGGCCGCGATCCTGGCCGCCGAGCGCATGGACGCCCACACGGCGGCCCTGGAGCCCCGCGCACTCGCGTCCCGCTGAGCCCCCTTCAGGGCTCCCCTCGAACGGCCCCGGTCCGCGTGCACCCGCAGCGACGCGCGGACCGGGCGCCACGAACCCCTACCGCCCGGCGGTCATACGGCAGGTGCCGACTTGAGGGACGCGACGAAGGATGTCCAGGCCGGGGCCGCGATGGTGAGGACCGGGCCGTGGGGGACCTTGGAGTCACGGACCGGGACGACGGCGGTGTGGGCGTCGCACACTTCGAGGCAGTCGCCGCCCGTTCCGTTGCTGTAAGTGCTCTTGCGCCAGCGGGCTGCACCGGGGAACGCCTCGGCCACCTCGACGCAGTCGCCGCCATCACCGTTGCTGTAGGTGCTCTTGCGCCAGACCGCTGTCTTCAAGTCATGTGCGCTGTTCGCCATTTCCGCCATCCTCAGCCGCTTGCTCGATCAGGGCGAGGGACGCCTCCGGGGGCAGTGCGGCGGCCCTCAGCCGATCGTATGCCTTGCGGTACTGCTTCACGAGAGCCGGATCGTCGAGGGTGTCCCCGCTGTACTGCGACTCCAGATAGACCAGCGGTGGAGCGTCCGTGAAGGCCATGACCTTCGCCATGCCCATCATGAGCGGATGCGCCCCGCAGTTCCACGGAAGGATCTGGGGAACGATCCGGCGGCATCGAGCGAGTTCAGCGATGCGCTCCCACTGTTCGGCGCTCCGCTCCGGCGGCAGGATCGGCTGTCGCAGCAACGACTCGGGGAGAATCACCCAGTACTCCGGGGTCTTGTGGTCGTCCTCGAACAACCGGGCTCGTGCCAGCCTCGCAGTCACCTTCTCGTCCACCTCCTCGTCCGGAGCCAGAGGGTGGGCAGAGCGAGTGACCGCCCGCGCATACGCCTCCGTCTGCAACAACCCCGGGATCAGCGTCGGGCACCACTCCTCGATGGTCTCCGCGTGCTGCTCCGCTTCCAGTACCCGCTCGAAGTAGCTCGCGTGCCCCCGCCGCTTCGCCCGCCGCACGTCCTCGCAGCGCCGCCTGAAGAAGCCGTCCGTGCCGAGCACCCGGTCCACGTGCTCGGCGAGTTCCGCCGGCATCCGGCGGGTGCCGCGCTCGATCTCGCTGAGGTGGCTCGGGCCGTAGAAGCTGCCTTCGACGAGTTGCTGGAGGGTCAGGCCCGCCTCCTCCCGCTTCCAGCGCAACTCACTGCCGTAGAAGGTCGGGACGCCCGTCGAACCGTCGATGTCCTTGCGCTGACCCATCGTTCACCGTCCTTGGTGTGCCGTTACCGCGCGCTACCTCACCCGGCACCGCGTCCGCGCAGATCAGGCGCGGGATGCCGAAGGGCTGTCACGGTACGGCGGCCGGCGCCACAGTGTGAGGAGTTCGTCACTCAGCGCACTGGAAGGTGTGAACCCCATGCACAGCCCCGCCGAAGCCGACGCCTGCGTCGAGGAGTTGCAAGGAGCCCTCGCCGCGCACGGCATCACGCTGCCGTCCCTCGGCCTCGACCTCCCGGCCTTCGCCTCCCGTTGCCCCACCCGGCCGCTGATCGCGCTCGGCAACTGCAATCTCCTCACCGCCGAGGCCCTGGCCGCCGCCCTGCGCAAGGGCGCGGCGTGATGCGGCCGGTGGTGACGCTCGAACTGCTCGCGACCCCCGCCGAGGTGTCCGGCGTGCGGCGGGCCCTGCGGTCGCACGGCATCGATGTGCAGCTCTGCGCGAGCGAGCTCGTCACGAACGTCGTCCGGCACGTCGGGGAGGGCGTCCCCGTGACGGTACGGGTGTGGCAGGAGGGCGGGCGGGTCCGCCTCGGGGTCACCGATCCCGACCCGCGGGCCCTGCCCGTCCTGGCCGGAGCAGCCGGGAGTGAGGACGAGTCGGGCCGCGGGCTCGCGCTGCTCGACGCGCTGGCCGTGCGGTGGGGCGTGGAGCAGGAGGCCGGTGGCAAGACGGTGTGGTGCGAGCTGCTCGCCTGTGTGCCGGGAACGCCCGAGCGCCCCGGTCGACGCGGTGCGTCGGCCGGAGCGCTCGGTCATCCATCGGCACGTTCGTGAGCCCGCGGGGCGGGCCGCGCCGAAGCGGGCGGGAGTGTGCCGGTCGCCGCCGGGTTCCGTCGGGGCGGACGGAGGGCGGTGACGGGCCCGGTGTCCCGCACGCCGTTGTGCGGGCCCCGCCAGTCGGTCCCGCGGCCGGCCGTGACGATGTTGCTGGTCAGGGCACTGTCGGTTCCAGCCGGCCGCGGAGTTCGGGGTGGGTTCAGCCCAGGCGCTCCACCAGGGCGCGGTGCTGGTCCCACAGCTCCTTCGGGGTGTGGTCGCCGAAGGTGTTGAGGTGCTCGGGGACCAGGGCGGCCTCCTCGCGCCAGACCTCCTTGTCGACCGTGAGCAGGAAGTCCAGGTCGGACTCGGCCAGTTCCAGGCCGTCGGTGTCGAGGGCCTCCTTGGTCGGCAGGATGCCGATGGGGGTCTCGACACCCTCGGCCTTGCCGTCCAGGCGCTCCACGATCCACTTCAGGACGCGGCTGTTCTCGCCGAAGCCGGGCCAGACGAACTTGCCCTCGTCGTCCTTGCGGAACCAGTTGACGTAGTAGATCTTCGGCAGCTTGGACTGGTCCTTGTCCTTGGCCACGTCGATCCAGTGGGCCATGTAGTCGCCCATGTTGTAGCCGCAGAACGGCAGCATGGCGAAGGGGTCGCGGCGCAGCTCGCCGACCTTGCCCTCGGCGGCGGCGGTCTTCTCGGAGGCCACGTTGGCGCCCAGGAAGACGCCGTGGTTCCAGTCGAAGGACTCCGTCACCAGCGGCACGGCGGTGGCGCGGCGGCCGCCGAAGAGGATCGCCGAGATCGGCACGCCCTTGGGGTCCTCCCACTCGGGCGCGATGATCGGGCACTGCGAGGCCGGGACGGTGAACCGGGCGTTGGGGTGCGCGGCCGGGACGCCCGACTCGGGCGTCCAGTCGTTGCCCTTCCAGTCCGTGAGGTGGGCCGGGGCCTCCTCCGTCATGCCCTCCCACCACACGTCGTTGTCGTCGGTGAGGGCGACGTTGGTGAAGACGGCGTTGCCCCACAGCGTCTTCATCGCGTTGGCGTTGGTGTGCTCGCCGGTGCCGGGGGCGACGCCGAAGAAGCCGGCCTCGGGGTTGATGGCGTAGAGGCGGCCGTCCTCGCCGAAGCGCATCCAGGCGATGTCGTCGCCGATGGTCTCCACCGTCC
The DNA here is from genome assembly GCF_042878735.1 of Streptomyces sp. NPDC003456. Taxonomy (NCBI): domain Bacteria; kingdom Bacillati; phylum Actinomycetota; class Actinomycetes; order Kitasatosporales; family Streptomycetaceae; genus Streptomyces; species Streptomyces sp. NPDC003456. The sequence goes on along the minus strand of NZ_JBIAOK010000004.1, from coordinate 344,046 downwards.
AGCCGGGGACGGTCGGCTCCAGCATGGCGAGGTTGGTCTTGCCGCAGGCGCTCGGGAAGGCGGCGGCGACGTACTTGGCCTCGCCGCGCGGCGGGGTGAGCTTCAGCACGAGCATGTGCTCGGCCAGCCAGCCCTCGTCACGGGCCATGACGGAGGCGATGCGCAGGGCGTAGCACTTCTTGCCGAGCAGGGCGTTGCCGCCGTAGCCCGAGCCGTAGGACCAGATCTCGCGGTCCTCGGGGAAGTGCGAGATGTACTTGGTCTGGTTGCACGGCCACGGCACGTCCTCCTGGCCGGGCTCCAGCGGGGCGCCCAGGGTGTGCACGGCCTTGACGAAGAAGCCGTCGGAGCCGAGCTCGTCCAGCACGGCCTGGCCCATGCGCGTCATGGTGCGCATCGAGACGGCCACGTACGCCGAGTCCGTGATCTCGACGCCGAGCGCGGACAGCGGCGAGCCGAGCGGGCCCATGCAGAAGGGCACGACGTACAGGGTGCGGCCGCGCATCGAGCCGCGGAACAGGCCGCCCTCGCCCTCGGAGCCCTGGAAGATCTCCCGCATCTCGGCGGGGGCCTTCCAGTGGTTGGTCGGGCCCGCGTCCTCTTCCTTCTCGGAGCAGATGAAGGTCCGGTCCTCGACGCGGGCGACGTCGGTCGGGTCGGAGGCGGCGTAGTAGGAGTGGGGGCGCTTGATCGGGTCGAGTTTCCGGAAGGTGCCCTTCTCGACGAGCTCTTCGCACAGTCGCTCGTACTCGGCCTCGGATCCGTCACACCAGACCACGTTGTCCGGCTGCGTCAGTTCGGCGATCTCGTTGACCCACGAGATCAGTCCCTGATGGGTGGTGGGGACGGTGGGAGCCGCGATGTCGCGCGCCACGATTGCTCCTAGATGAGGGATTTGTGTCGTTGTGGAGGCCCCGTGGGGGCTGCGACCCGGATGCTTGTCGATGACTTGGCGCTCATCCGGTGCCGACCGCACTCATTTGATCATCCGACGTGAGCGCCCATCTGTCCAGAGGAGTGCACAGGTGAGCAACGTGAGGATCGCCACGGTTTCTCGCGCCCTCTTTGCGTGCACGTTGCGTTCACCTGACCGTCCGTTTGCGTGACCATCGGGCAGGACGGGGTGGAACCGACCACGTGCGACCAGGAAGGGACCCGGTTGATGGGCCACTTACGGTTCCGTAGCTACCATTCCGTCATGACTGCGTTCGCCCCCGACGCGCCCACGGACACGCCGGACGACGGCAGCGGTCCGCAGGCGCTCCACCTGCCGCACCCGGTGAAGCCCAAGCTCCGCGGCTGGCTGCACCTGGGCATGTTCCCGGCCGCCCTCGTCGCGGGCCTCGTCCTGACCGCGCTCGCCGACTCGACCAGAGGACGGGTCGCCTGCGGGATCTACGCGCTGACGGCGTGCCTGCTGTTCGGTGTCAGCGCGCTGTACCACCGGGGCGACTGGAGCCCCCGGATGGACGGCATCCTGCGCAGGCTGGACCACGCCAACATCTTCCTGATCATCGCGGGCACCTACACGCCCCTGACCCTGCTGCTCCTGCCCGACGCCAAGGGCCAGTGGCTGCTGTGGGGCATCTGGGCCGCGGCCGCGGCCGGCATCGTCTTCCGCGTCTTCTGGGTCGGCGCCCCGCGCTGGCTGTACACGCCGTGCTACATCGCCATGGGCTGGGCGGCCGTCTTCTACCTGCCGGACTTCATGCGCACCGGCGGCATCGCCGTCCTCGTGCTGATCGTCATCGGCGGCCTGCTCTACAGCGCGGGCGGTGTCGTCTACGGCATCAAGCGGCCCAACCCGTCCCCGCGCTGGTTCGGCTTCCACGAGGTGTTCCACTCCTTCACCCTCGCGGCGTTCATCGCGCACTACGTGGGCATCTCCCTGGTCGCCTACCAGCACGGGTAGCCCTCCCGGCAGGGGCCACGGGAGCCGCCGGCTCACCGGCCGCGCTGCGGGCGTCCCGGAGCGCGGCCGGACCCGGCGGAAATACCCCGGACCGGCACCCGTCCCCGTGACATCCTGACCGGGTGAACGGTCCCGAGATCCTCGTCGCATTCGCCCCCGAGCTGCACGTCTTCGTCCCCCGCGCCCGCCGGGACGGCGCCGTGCGGACCGCCACCGACGGCGTCTCCAGCCTCGGCCACGTCGTCGAGTCGCTGGGCGTGCCGCTGACCGAGGTGGGCGTCCTGCTGGCCGACGGCCGCGAGGTGCCGGTCTCGCACGTTCCGGTCGCCGGGGAGTCGGTCGCGGTACGGGCCGTCACCCGGCCGCAGCAGGTGCCGGGGGCTCCCCTGCGCTTCCTCCTCGACGTCCACCTGGGCACGCTGGCCCGCCGGCTGCGGCTGCTCGGCGTGGACACGGCCTACGAGTCGACCGACATCGGCGACCCCGCGCTGGCCGCCCGGTCCGCCGCCGAGCAGCGGGTCATGCTGAGCCGTGACCGGGGGCTGCTGCGCAGGCGCGAACTGTGGGCCGGGGCGTTCGTGTACAGCACCCGGCCCGAGGAGCAGCTCGACGACGTCCTGGACCGGTTCCGTCCCGAGCTGCGCCCGTGGACGCGCTGCACCGCCTGCAACGGGCTGCTGCGCAAGGCGACCAAGGAGGAGGTCGCCGACCGGCTCGAACACGGCACGCAGGCGACCTACGACGTGTTCGCGCAGTGCGGTGCGTGCGGCCGGGCCTACTGGAAGGGTGCGCACCACGAGCAGTTGGAGGCCATCGTCGACCGGGCGACGGCAAGCTTCGGCCCGAGCGCGGTGGACGGCTGAACGCGGCGGACGACCGAGCGCCGTGGACATCTGGGCGCCGCGGACGACTGAGCGCGGTGGACATCTGGGCGCCGCGGACGACTGAGCGCGGTAGACGGCTGAGCGCCGCGGACAGCCGAGCGCCGCGGACAGCTGAGCGCCGCGGACGACCGAGCGCCGCGGACGGTCGAGCACGGTGGACGACCGAGCGCGGTAGACGACCGAGCGCCGTGGACATCGGGGCACCGTGGGCGGCGGCTGAGCGCCGTGGGGACCGCGCGGCCGTCGGATCCGGCCGTGCGGTCCCCCGCACCCCTGGGAGGGGCGTGCCGCGCCTAGCGCCGGGCCAGGTCGCCCCTGCCGCAGGCGATGCCGTCCCTGTTCCTGTCCAGGCCCAGGGGATCGTCCTTGCCGTTGACCTTCAGGCGGCCGTAGTCGTTCGCCTTGAGCCACGCGCAGCGGGCCGCCGTCGTCTGCTTCACCTCCGCCGGGAAGTCGGTCGGCACGCAGACGTTGATCGAGCCGTAGTGCCGGTCGCAGCCGGAGATCGTCGGGCTGACCTTCTGCGAGGTGCGCTTCTTGCCCGGGCCCGTCACCTTGCCCTTGGGCGCGTCCGCGAAGTCGTGCACGTGGGCCGAGGCGTCCGTCGCCTTGAGGGCCTGCGGGCCCTGGAGGTGCACCCACTTCGCCACCGACGGCACCCCGTTCGCGTCGACCGCGAAGAGCATGTACCAGCCGGGCGGGGCCAGGTTGGGGTTGCTCGTCACGTTGAGGTCGACGTTGTCGCCGTCGACCGACAGCGGCAGGTCCACGAACCGCTGGTTCGGGTCGGAGGAGTGCGTCACGGCGGCCGGGCGGATCAGCTGCGCCTTGGCGACGGGCCGGTCCACGGTGATGCGCTGGGTGTCGCCGTAGGTCCACTCGGTGTCGATGACCGAGGTGATCCGCGGACGCGGGCCCTTGAACAGGTAGGGCGGGCTGTAGACCGACACGTCGTGGTTCCAGGAGCCGTTGCCCGGGTTGTCGCCGGTGGTCATCACGCGGCCGTCGGGCAGCAGGAACGCCGAGGAGTGGTAGCCGCGGGCCTCGGGGTCGACGGCCACCGGGTCGAACGTCTCCGACGCCGGGTCGAAGATCGACGTCTCGTAGACCGGGTTGGCGCGGTTGTGCAGGGCGCCGCCCGTCTCCAGCACCTTGCCGTCGGGCAGGAGCACGGCGGAGACGTACATCTTGCCCTGGTTCCCGGTCTGCGGGACGGGTCCGTTGCCCAGGTCCACCGTGCCCTGCGGGATCGGCGGCCCGGCCGTGTACGAGGGGTTCGGCTGCTTCAGGTCGATGATGTCGGTCAGGCGGTTGGCCTGCGGGTTGGAGTCGATGTTGCCGCCGCCGAGGGTGAGGACCTTCTGGTCCTGCGCCGGAGGCAGCAGCACGCTGGCCGACTGGTCGCGCTCGTCCTTGTTCCGCAGGCCCGGCACCTGCGTGATCGTGTTGGCGCCGTAGTCGTAGATCGCCGAGCCGGTGCCGGGGATGTTGTTGCCGAAGACGTGGCTGCCCGAGTAGAAGAGGCGGCCGTCCTGCATGAGGATCATCGACGGGTACAGGCCCCAGTACGACCAGGTCTGGTTGACCTTCCACAGCGGCTGCCACTGCTGCTCGGCCTCGGAGAACAGCTCGGCGGCGACCGAGCCGGTGGAGTCCTCGCGCAGGCCGCCGAAGGAGATGACGTCGCCGTTGCCGAGGATCGTGGCCGACGGGTACCAGTGGCCGTCGTTCATGTCGTTGGTCCTGCTGTACGTCTCGGTCTCCGGGTCGAAGACGTACGAGTCCTTGTAGCCCTGGTAGCCGATCCGGCCGTCCGCCGTCGGGTAGCCCTTGTTGCCGGACATCACCAGCACGCGGCCGTCCTGGAGCTGGACGTGCCCGGCGCAGAACATGTCCTTCGGCGTGGGGACGATCTTGTAGGAGCCGTTCGCCGGGTCGTAGACCGCCGAGGTGAAGGTGCCGGCCTCGAACATCGACTCGTCGTTGCCGGAGCCCGCGATCAGCAGCACCTTGCCGTTGTGCAGGACCACCGAGTGCATCGAGCGGACCGGGTTCTGCGTGGGCAGCACGTCCCACTTGCCGTTCGCGCACTGCTCGGCCGTGCCCGTGCACTGCGGCGGCAGCACCGGGTCGGGGACCTGGTCCATCGTGTAGTCGTCGGTGGTGGCCGAGCCGGTGCCGTAGACCGAGACGCCCCAGGAGATGCGGTCGGTGCCCGCTGGGACCTCCGGGGTGCGGACCGTGGCCTCGGTCCAGGAGCCCGCCAGGTCCAGGGTCTTGAGGTCGGTCCAGTACTGCCAGCCGGCCGTGGTGTCGTGCCGGAACAGCGTGATCGCCGCGTCCGGCGTGGTCGTCTTGTACCAGAGGCCGAGGTCGTACTGCTTGCCCGGCGTGACCACCGGCGCGCAGGCGGCGGACTCGGTGATCAGGGCCTTGCGGTCGCCGTCGACGCGGCGCGTCAGCGCGACCTTCATGGCCTTGGAGCCGGTGTGCGCGTCGGCGGTGGTGGTGAAGGTGAAGTCGTTGTCGCCCCAGCCGGACTTCTCCCAGCAGTAGGGCATGTCACCGCTCCCGGCGGTCTCGAAGCCGGGGTTCTTGATCAGGTTGGCGGCGGAGGCGGACTGGGGTGCGGTCAGCAGCAGGCCCGAGGTGAGGCCCGCCACGGACAGCAGTGCGGTCAGGGTGCGTCGGAGGTTCACGCGGCTCTCCTTGCGGTGCGGCCGTCACGCGCGGGCTTCTCACGCCCCCGGCGCGGCAGGTAGACCAGCGCTTCGGTCGCCGCGAAGCGCAGGACGAACGTCGTCACCAGCGCGAGCGCGGTGGCGGACAGCACGCCCAGGTGCAGCTGGTGCACGAACAGGGCGATCAGCGGGATGCGCAGCACCAGGTCGGCGTTGGCGAGCAGCGCGAACCGCCCGGCCCGGTCCCACCAGCGCCGGTGCCGGCGCCGCTCGCGGAACAGCAGGTGCTCGATGAGCACGAAGTTCCAGGCGACCCCCAGCTGGTTGGCGAGGATCTCCGCCGGCACGTAGTGCATGCCCAGCGCGGTCAGCCCCCACAGCCCCAGCAGGTTCGGCAGGAAGCCGGTCAGCCCGATCAGGCCGAAGCCCACCATCCGCGCCACCGGCGAGGCGGCGCGCAGCCCGGCCAGATGGCGCAGGAAGCGCATCCCCTCCTGCGCGGTCGACTTCGACTCCCCCGCGAACCGGTCCTGGAAGACGAACGGCACCTCGGTGACCGTGCGGGGCCGGCTGCGGACGGCGAGCTCCAGCAGGATCTTGTAGCCGAGCGGCTGCAGGATGTCGGCGGTGACCGCGCTGCGGCGAATCGCGAAGAACCCGCTCATCGGGTCGCTGATGCCGTGCAGCCGCCGCGGGAAGAGCGCCTTGGTCAGCCAGGTCGCCCCGCGCGAGACGGCGATGCGGTAGCTGCCCGCGAGCCCGGCCCGGCTGCCGCCCTTGATGTAGCGGGAGGCCACGACCAGTCCCGCGTTGGCCCGTTCGCCGGTGGCGACCAGGTCGGGCACGAGGGACGGCGGGTGCTGGCAGTCGCCGTCCATGACGACGATCCAGTCGGACGTGGCCGCCTTCAGCCCTTCGACGACCGCGCCCCCGAGCCCGCCGGCCGGCTCCTCGCGGTGCAGCACCGTCACCGGGAACGGGCAGTCCTGCGCCGCCTGTTCGATGACCGCGGGCGTGTCGTCGGTGGAGTCGTCGACGAACACCACCTCGCAGGGCAGCCGGGCCGGCACCGACTCGGTGATCAGGCGCAGCAACTGCCGGACGTTCGCCGACTCGTTGAAGGTCGGTACGACGATGGTGACCGCGCCCGGTTCCGGGACCTCGGCCGTCTCGACGACCTCGCGCGGGGCGGTGTACTCCTGGCTCATCGGGCGCCTCCGGCGGACGTGTGGATGCGGCGGATCTCGATGCGGTCCTCGCCGGTGCCGAAGGTGGCGACCGGTTCCGAGTGCTCCATGGCGGCCTTGACGTTGGGCAGGTCGGCCGCGTCCCGCCGCACGGTCGGCGAGGCGACGACGTAGTCCAGGTCCTTCCAGCCGCGCGGCATCGTCTTCGTCACCGCGGGGTCGAGGTCGGCCTTGTAGAACCAGATGACGCCGAGCCCGGGCCGGTAGCCCTGGTGCACCAGGTCCAGCCAGAGGGCGTCGTCGACCAGGACGCGGGTGCGTTCCGGGTTCTCGACCTCCGTGGCGAGCCACGCGGAGGCGGCCTTGTAGGGGGCGTTGGCGTCGGTGGTGACGGCCGTGTGCGCGCCGTCGTACCAGCGGGGCACGACGTAGGCACCGGCGGCCAGGGCGAGGACGGCGGCGAGCGCGTACCGGCCCACGCTGACGGAGCGTTTCTCCGCCTCGGAGCGGCGGCGCCTGAGCACCGCGTGGGCGACGGAGGCGGTGCCGCCGGCCAGCACCAGGGCGAGGAACGGCAGGGCCTGGATGACGTACATCGCGGGCAGGTAGCCGTTGGGGCGCAGGGCGAGCGCGGCGAAGATCGCGACGGCCAGGGCCGGTCCGGCCAGGGCGCGGGCGGTGACCGACCAGCGCCAGGTGACCAGGAGCAGCAGGGCGCCCGCGAGACCGCCGAGGGGCAGGATCTTGTCGTAGTACAGCCACGACTGGAGCACGCCCCAGGAGCCGGAGCCCTGGTCGAGGATGAACCCCGAACCGGGTCTGGTCATCTGGTACTTGACGCCGTCCCAGAGGGAGACGTGCCCGGCGCCCGGCAGCAGCTCGCCCTTGAGCAGGGCGAACAGCGGGTAGGAGAAGCCGATCAGGGCGCAGGCCGTCACCGCGCCGGTGAGCGCGAACTTCCGGGTGTCGCGGTGGCTGTGCCGCCACATGGTGAGGAACAGGGCCGGCAGGACGACGAGCATCGTCTCCTTGGTGAGGACGGCCGTGGCCGCCGCGATGCCCGCGCCGAAGTGGTGCCACAGGTGGCGGCTCGGGGAGGCGGCCAGGGTGAACGCCAGCAGCGTCCACATCACCGCCAGGTTGTCCAGGAAGATCTCCCGCTGGAGCACCACCGACAGCGGTGACAGGCCGAACAGCGCCATCCCCAGCCCGGCCGCCCAGCGGGGCAGGGCCAGCCGGCGGCCCAGCACGTAGACCAGGACCGCGCTGATGCCGCTGATCACCAGCATCACGGCGCGCATGGTGCCCACCGTCATCGACTCGGGGCTGATCAGCGCGGGGATCCAGGTCAGCACGGCGATCTGGATCCAGCCCAGCGGCGGGTGGTCGTACCAGTAGGTGTAGTGGGCCAGGCCGTTGCCCTGCTGCACCGACCAGGCCTGGGCGAGGTAGGTGCCCTCGTCGTCGCTGAGGGCGGGGTAGTCGGCGATGTTCCAGCCCTGCACGACGAGGATCGCCAGGAGCAGGACACCGCACAGGAGCAGGTCGGGCCGTGAGGAGCGCAGCCGGCTCGGCGGTTGGGGACGGCGGTGCATGGTGGTGCCGGGCACGGGCCGGCGCTGCGCGGGGACCTTCGCAGTGGCCGCCGCGGGAAGGGTGGAGGTCACGCGGGAACGTCCTCTCGGGTGGCGTCCTGCCGGGTCACGGCCGTCTCGTCGAGGTGCGCCCCGACATGGCTGGTCAGCTCCCAGTCGTTGCGGCCGCGCTGCTCGCGCCAGACCGCGCGCAGGGCCGCACCGGCGAGGAGGACCTGGTAGAAGGGGCCGCCCAGGACCAGCTTCAGGTAGTGCACGAACCGCACGCGCAGCCCGTACTGCTTGCCGAAGTCGTGCAGGCCGACGATCTCGAAGACGAAGGTCACCAGGGCGGTGACGGCCGGCAGGAAGGTGATGAAGGCGATGCCGACGGGCACGTCGAGGAAGAGCGCGATCGCCACGTTGAGCGGGATGATCAGGCCCGTGAAGGCCTGCATGAACGGCGTCATCAGGGTGTAGCGGGCCAGCAGGCGCTGCCCGAGGGTGGGCAGCTGCTTCCAGTCCTTCTTCCGGTAGACCTGGAGGAAGCCCTGGTTCCAGCGGGTGCGCTGCTTCAGCAGCGACATCAGCGAGCCCGGGGTCTCCTCGCGGGTCACCATGTCGGAGTCGTAGGCGACGACGACCTTCTTGCCGACGCTGGACAGGCGCACCCCCAGGTCGCAGTCCTCGGCGAGGCAGTCCGGGTCCCAGCCGTCCGCCTGCCGCAGCACGTCGGTGCGGACGAAGACGGTGTTGCCGCCAAGCGGAATGAAACCTTTCTGCGCGTGCAGATGAAGCCGCGAGCGGAACCAGAAGAAGTACTCCAGGCAGTTGCGCAGGCTGTACCAGCTGGAGTGGAAGTTGATCAGCTGCACCCCGCCCTGCACCACGTCGGCGCCCGTGGTGCGGAAGGCGTGGTCGACGTGCGCGAGGAGCTCGGGATGGACCTGGTCCTCCGCGTCGAAGACGCCGACGACGTCACCGCGGCAGTGCGGCAGCGCCGTGTTCATGGCCTTCGGCTTGTTCTTCTTCTCGTGGGTGTCGACGACGACTCGGACCCGTGGGTCACGCGCCGCGGCCCGCTCGGCCACCGCGGTGGTCTCCGGGTCGTCGTGCCCGACGATCACGATGATCTCGAAGTCGGTGTGGCTCGACTCCAGCAGCCGCTGGATCGTGTGGTCCAGCACGGCCTGTTCGTGCCGCGCGGGCAGCAGCAGCGAGAACGAGACGTGCTCGTCCCCGTCCGGACTGCTGAACCGCGTCGAGGCGAGCACTTCCGGCGTACGCCAGGCGTGCATCTGCCACCACAGGGTGAAGGCCGCCATCCAGAACAGAGCCAGAGACACGGCAGCGATGAAGACAGACGTCAGCAAGCAGATCCCCCCAGATCCCAGAGCCCCCGTCGTGACGGTGTGCCGATGCGGCCCTCTCCCGTCACGTCACCGTGCAGAGATTAGGGGGGAACTGTGAAGCCCGGGGGCTGTTCCGATAAAGAGCGTGTTTCCGTTGATTCCCGACTTCAGTCGCTCAGCACCGCACGCAACCGTTCAACGTCCGTTGTCGGTGCGTCACATGTGAAGTTACGGCAGACATAGGCGGATGGTTCACCCCCGACCAGCGGACGGTCTCTGAGCAGCGGGAACTCCTCACTGCCCGGGACGCCCACGGCCACGACCGCCCCCGGCGCCGTCCCCAGGAGCGCCGTGCGGTGCAGGGCCCTGGTGCCCGCGTCGGCCGGTGACGGCCCCACGACCGCCACCTCGCGCGGGCCGTCCAGCACGGCCTCCGCCACGGCCAGCCCCCAGCCGGTGAACCGGGGCACCCGCGGACCCAGCGCCTTGACCACACCCAGCGCCTTCTCCGCGGCCGTGCGGTGCGGCACGGAACCCGTGTGCGCGGCATAGCTCAGCAGCGCACCCGCCGCCGCGCTCCAGCCGGACGGCGTGGCGTTGTCCGTCGGGTCCTGCGGCCGGCGGATCAGCCGCTCGGCGTCGGCGGCGGTGTCGAACAGCGCACCCGACTCGGGGTCCGCGAAACGGGCCAGCACATGGTCGAGCAGGAACCCGGCGAACTCCAGCCACACCCCCTCCCCGGTGACCGACGCCAGCGCCAGGAACCCCTCGGCCACGTCCGCGTAGTCCTCCAGGACACCGGCGTTGGCCCCCGCGTGACCGTCCTTGCTGGTACGCGTCAGACGCGCCTGCTCGTCCAGGTGCAGCCGCACCAGGAGATCGGCGGCGGCCAGCGCGGCCTCGACGAGGTCCGGCCGGTCGAAGTAGGCGCCCGTCTCGGCCAGCGCGGCGATCGCGAGGCCGTTCCACGCGGCGACGACCTTGTCGTCCCGGCCGGGCGCCGGACGCTCCGCCCGCGCCGCCAGCAGCCGCTCCCGGATCGAGGTGATCCGCTCCGCGTCGAACAGGCCGTCGTCCAACGGCAGTTGCAGCACGGACTGACCGTGCTCGAAGGTGCCCTCCTCGGTCACGCCGAAGTACCGGACGGCGACCTCGGCGTCCTGCTCCCCTAGCACCTCGCGCAACTGCCCCGGCGTCCACACGTAGTACGCGCCCTCGACGTGCCGGCCGGTGCCGTCGTCGCTGTCGGCGTCCAGCGCGGACGCGAACCCGCCCTCGTTCGTCCGCAGTTCGCGCACCATGAAGTCGGCCGTCTCCAGCGCGACCCGCCGGGCCAGCTCCGAGCCGGTGGCCCGCCACAGGTGCGCGTAGACCCGGCACAGCAGGGCGTTGTCGTACAGCATCTTCTCGAAGTGCGGCACGACCCAGTCGCGGTCGACCGAGTACCGGGCGAAACCGCCGCCGAGCTGGTCGTAGATGCCGCCGCGGGCCATGCGCTCGCAGGTGTCGGCCGCCATCTGCAGGGCGCCCTCGGCCCCGGTGCGGGCGTGGTGGCGCAGCAGGAACTCCAGCACCATCGACGGCGGGAACTTCGGCGCCCCGCCGAACCCGCCGCGCTGCGGGTCGTACTCCCGGGTCAGCGCGAGCAGCGCCTGCGCCAGCTCCTGCTCCCCCGGCGTCTGCGCGTCCCCGTAGGAGATCTCCCGCCCGGCCAGGTCCCGCACGATCTTCCCGGCCACCTCGGTGACCTCCTCGCGCCGCTCCTGCCACGCCTGGCTCACCCCTTGCAGCACCTGCCGGAACGAGGGCATGCCCTGCCGGGGCTCGGGCGGGAAGTACGTACCGAAGTAGAAGGGCTCGGCCTCGGGCGTCAGGAACACGGTCATGGGCCACCCACCGTGCCCGGTGGCGGCCTGCACGGCCTCCATGTAGACGGCATCCACATCGGGCCGCTCTTCGCGGTCGACCTTCACGCTCACGTAGTGGGCGTTGAGGTACTCGGCGGTCTGCCCGTCCTCGAACGACTCGCGCGCCATTACATGGCACCAGTGGCACGCGGAGTATCCGACTGACAACAGCACGGGCACATCGCGCCGTCTCGCTTCCTCGAACGCCTCCGGCCCCCAAGGCCACCAGTCGACCGGATTATCGGCATGCTGAAGCAGATAAGGCGAGGTCACACCAGCCAACCGGTTCATACGACCCAGCCTCTCACGCCGACACGGTCCTGCCAGTTCGACCCGGAAGCCTTCGCCCTACTTGGCCGATTTGCACTCATGCGCCATCACGTGGTGACTGCGGAGCGCCCCTTTTGCACCCCAGGCCGCCGGACGCTGGAGGTTCTGCGCCGACCCGAAGCCGGTGCCCGACTGGAAGCGGTTAGTACGCTGAGTCGAGCAGCACCGCATCCTCGAAGGAGGTACTTCATGACCGCCGAGATGGTGGCGCCCGCGTGGATGCACACGCAGATCAGTGCGGAACAGTACGACTCCTGGTCCGAGGAGCAGTGCGCCGGCATCGAGATCGTGGACGGGATGATTGTCATGGCCCCGAGCGCCTCCAAACGGCACAACCGGCTGGCTCGACTCTTGGCCAATGCCCTGGACGCCGCCGCGGGCCCGGACTGGAACGCCGACACGGACTTCGACGTCCGCCTGCAGGACGTTCCACTCACCAACCGCCGACCGGACGTCACCGTCTACCGGGCGGAGACCATCGACCTCACGCCCACCCGCCCCGAGCACGTACTCCTGGTCGTCGAAGTCGTGTCGCCCGGTTCGGAGACCACCGACCGGATCGTGAAGGTGGACCAGTACGCCAAAGCCGGCATCCCCTTCTACTGGCGCATCGAGCAGTCCGCCACCGGCGTTCCGATCGTCTACACCTACGTCCTCGACCCAGCCACCAGGGCCTACCGGGACGGCGAGGTGTTCACCGGCACCGTGAAGGCCACCGCGCCCTTCCCTGTCACGGTCGACCTCGGGACCCTGTGAGCAACGAGGAATCGCCCGCGCCCGCGGCGCCTCCGACGTCCTGCGGGCTGAGACATGTCCGCAACTGGGGAGCTCTGGGCATCGACCCCAACCGGCCCGGACCCGTCGTAGACGGTCCGGTGGGAAACTGACAGCTTCAACCAGGTGCCGACCTGTGCGTTCTCGCCGGGGCCCTCGTTGAGCTTGCAGTCGACCAGGTTGTCGATCACGGCCTTCGCCTGGCTGTAGTACTCGCCGTTGGTCCCGTTCCCCCGGGACGTCGCGGAGTATGACTGACGCGAGCACCGAAACCCGCCCGAGCCCGCCACGCTCGGCCGGGCCGGGGTCCCACTGCCCCGGAACCGCCGGCTGGACCGCCGGCCATTCAGCCACGCCGGGACCCTTGGGGGCGAGTGGTGCGTCGATCGCACCGCCCCGACTTCTTGTGTAAGTGACAGTATCTGAAGTACCTTGCAAAGCATGCCAGATGACGCATGGTCACCACCTCCCGTCCTGCTGACAGTCGATCTCGTGATCCTGACGCTGCGGGAGAGTCGTCTGCACGTGCTCTTGGTGGAACGGGGCGAGGAACCCTTCCAGGGCGCCCTCGCGCTGCCGGGAGGATTTCTGAACCACGATGCCGAGGAGATCCTCGACGCCGCCCACCGCGAGCTGAGCGAGGAAACGGCACTGACCTCCGGCTGGGTGCACCTTGAGCAACTGGCCGTGTACGGAAGTCCGGGCCGCGACCCGCGGGGACGAGTCGTCTCCGTAGCTCACCTGGCGATCGCACCGGGGCTGCCCGATCCCGTCGCGGGGACGGATGCCACCGAGGCCGCGTGGATTCCCGCGGACGCCGTCCTGTCCGGTGAGACCGCTCTCGCGTTCGACCACCGTCGCATCGTCGCAGACGGGATCGAACGCGCGCGCGCCAAGATCGAGTTCTCGGCGCTGGCCACCGCTTTCTGCGGGGAGAGCTTCACCATCGCGGAGCTGCAGCAGGTGTACGAGGCCGTCTGGGGCACTCCGCTCGACACCCGCAACTTCTACCGGAAGGTCCAGGCCGCGAAGGGATTCATCGTTCCCACCGGCGCAGACCGCAAGGCCACAGGGGGGAGGCCCGCGCGGCTGTACCGGGCCGGGCCGAACACCGTGCTGTTCCCACCGCTGATCCGACCCCACACGACAGGGGAAGAGGAGTAGATGTCGAAAGACCTGGTGGTGATTCTCACCGCCCTCAATCTTGAGTATCAGTCCGTGCGCGAGAGGCTGGTGGATCTCCGATTACATCTCCACAAGAGTGGTACCCGGTTCGAAGTGGGCGTCGTGAAGGGCACGTCGTGCCGTGTCGCGCTCGGGCTGACGAGCAAGGGAAACCAGTCCTCCGCGGTGATCGCGGAACGCGCGATCCAGGAGTTCTCGCCCGGGGCCATGCTGTTCGTCGGGGTCGCCGGCGCTCTGTGGGATGCCACAAGGCTGGGTGACGTGGTGGTGGCGTCGCATGTGTACGCCTACCACGGCGGCACCAGCGAGGACGATGGGCTCAAAGCTCGCCCTCGGGTGTGGGAAGCGCCGCACGGTATCAGCCAGCTCGCCTCGCACGTGGCCCGTCTGGACGATTGGGCGGATCCCCCGCCTGGTCACGAGGACCGACCGCAGGTGCGTTTCGGGGCTGTCGCCGCCGGCGAGATCGTCCAGAACTCGAGGATCTCGGCCGAGGCGAAGTGGATCCGGCAGCACTACAACGATGCGCTCGCCATCGAGATGGAGGCCGCCGGTGTGGCCCAGGCCGGCCATCTCAGCGGAGCTCCCGTGGCCATCGTCCGGGGAATAAGCGACCGTGCGGACGGCACGAAGAACAGTTCGGACGACCGCAGCTGGCAGCCTCGGGCCGCGGCGAACGCGGCGGCTTTCGCCCTCCGCCTGGCAGTCGAACTGGTGGACGAGCAGGGGGAGTCCGCCATGCAGTCCGCGATGGCCCGGGACGACAGGGACCGTTCGGTCGAGCGATTGGAGCGGGGGGTCGTCAACACCGCTCACAACAGCACCGTCGGCATCATGGCCAGTACGGTCACGGGCAGCAATGTCCACATGGGCACGGCCCCGAAGGCATCCGGTCCGACGGACCTGGTCACGGAACTGAACGGGTTCCGCGACCAGCTGAGGTGGCACCGCGCCGAGGGCGTGCTCGACGAGGACAGTTACCAGGCGGCTCTGACCGATCTGGAATCCTCCCTCCGGTCGGCCGGAGAGCGTGCCCCTGAGTCGTCGAAGCAAACCGTCCTTGCGCTCAAGAGGCTGCGTGGACTGGTCGCGGAATGCCCCGCGCTGGTAGCTGCGTTGGCACCCCTGGTCGCTGCGGCCGGTGGCCTGGCATGAGCCGCGACGACAGTGCCACGTACAGCTCGGATTCGTACAACTCGGCTGCGTACTCCACCGTCGGGATTCAGGCCGAGACCGTCCACGACTCCCACGTCTACATCGTCCACCCGGACGCCTCGCCGCAGGAGAAGTACCGGGTCGGCGTGCGACTCCTGGAGGACGGCGTCCCCAGTCGCGCCCGGGAAATGATCACTGATGCGATCGCCCACGGCCACGACGGCACGGAGGTGCGCTTCCATTGGGTGCTGGCCATGCTCAGCGCACGTACCCACCACGACCTGAGCGACGAAGAGGTTCAGCGGTTGCGTTACACCGCCGGGCGCGTGCGGGACTACGCCGAGGACGAGTGGACGGAAGCCCTACGCGTCACCTTCGACCTGTTGGCGGCGCTCAGCACCGCCGGCAGCGAGACCGGACGCGTGCTGAAGCAGTTGCAGGACCTGCCGCACCGCCAGCACGACGCAATCCTCCGCCACCTCGACCTCATGCTCACCGGAGGCGTTAAGGACTACGTGTGGGCGGAAACCCTTGAACGGGCTAAGGCAGAACGCTTCGCCAACGACCGGGGCCAGCGGGTCTGGGCCTATTTCGCACCCACCCCCATCGGGGCACGGGCCGTTCCACCCCGCCCGAGCACCGCTGCCGCCGCCAAGGCGGCCCTCCCCCTCCGCGCGATCCTGTTCGTCGTCAGCAGTGCGCTCCTCTGGGTCCTGGCACTGCTCACGGATCCTGCCCAGGCGATCGTCGAGTTGACGGTGGCACTCGGCGCGGGCCTGACCGCGGCCCGCTTCGGCGTCCGGTGGTGGGGCCGGTGGCCCGGGCCGGGCCTCGCGGCCGGGGCGCGCGCCCCCCACCCACGCGAACCTGCCTCCGGCTCAGCCCCCGGCCCGGGCTCCGGACCCGACTCCGACCCGGACTCCGCCGAGGGTAGGTTCACCAAGCGCGTCCGCCATTCGTTCGATCACTACTTCAGCAGGCGCAGGCCCCACGGGTTCACCTCGGACGCCTGGCTCGCCCACACGGATCAGATCCGCAGCGACCTCGCCGCCGAGATCGCGGATCTCTACCGGGAGAGCCGGATCGGTGTGGAGCGGGTCGAATGGCTGATCCGGTACCTCGCCGAGGATGCCCGAAATCGCTACAACAGCGGCACCCTGTTCGATCAGCACCACCAGGAACGGACTCCGGGCAGGACGAAGGCCCTGACCGTTGCAGCCCTCGCCGTTCTCGGCACGGCGGCTCTGGCCGCGTTCGCCACGGCGGTCACCGATGCCGCCCAGCAGCAGGTTCTGTGGGCGTTCCTGGCCGTGCTCGGTGCGGCCTGGTCCGGGCACGCAGCCGCTTCCCGTTGGCTGGAGGTCCGGCGTGAGGAGTACCGACTGGACCGGGAGAATCGGGAGTACCGGGAACAACTGGCCGCACGGCAGAGCGCCTACCAGCGCTGGCAGTCCTTCCTGGACGACAAGCGGCCCAGCGAACAGGAGATGGAGACTTGGCTCGCCTGCGACAAGACGTCGTTCGTCGACGAGGCGCTTCAACACCACCGGCTCACCTGGCGTGACCTGATCACCCACACCATCCTGGTGGCCCCGGCTCCCTCCTACAAACGGGGCCGGGTCCGCGGCGGCCCATGGCGGTACTCGCACTACGTCTTCCGACTGTTCCTGTTCACCCAGGACGGCATCCGCGAGGTCAGCTCCGAGTTCGACTTCTCCGACGCGACGCGCAGGAACGAGCAGCGGAACAACTACCGGTTCGACGCCCTGACCTCCGTGCAGGTGACGGAGAACGCCGACGTCGGCTACGACCTGGAGCTTCTCCTCTCCAACGGACCAGCCAGGAAGATCCGCGTCAAGGACGCCGAAGCCCGTCAGCTGGCGCCGACGGAGAATCCCCAGGAAATCTCCGAGATCAGCCTCAGCGCGGCCGGCTCTACCCACACCTTCCGCCTCCTGGAGGGGATAGCGGCGGACGGGAAGAGCTGGATCGAACGGCACGGCCCCGACAACCTGGCACCCTTTCAGGTCGCCGGCTGATCCTGAACTCGAGCCGAGGAGCACCTGTGACCCGCACGGACGACGTCACCGAGAGCAAGGTTCTGCTTGCCGAGTACGACCGTCTCAAGGAGGAACAGAAGACCCGCATAGGGTTTCGCGACAACCTGCTCTACTTCACGCTCGCCGCAGCCACCGCGGTCGTGGCGATCACCGCCCAGAGCGGACAGTCCCGGCTGCTGCTATTCGTTCCAGCGATCTGTCTGATCCTGGGCTGGACCTACCTGGCCAACGACGAGAAGATCTCGGCGATCGGCGACTATGTCCGCGACCGGCTGGGACCCCGCCTGGGGGAGCTCGCCTCGGCCGACGGCGCGGTGTTCGGCTGGGAGGTCTACCACCGCGACGTCGCGGGCCACACCGTGCGCAAGCGACTTCAGAGCGCAGTGGACCTGTTCACGTACCTGGTCCTGCCCATGGTCTGCACGACCGCGTTCTGGTGCTCTCCCGTCGTTCAACCCCTGCTCCTGGTCGCGTCTCTCGGACAGACGCTCGCCCTGGCCGTGCTGGGCTTGCAGTTCCTGCGCCGTACGGAGCGGTAGCACCACAGGCCTCGACAGGCGTACGGCACCCCCGGCCGCGGGGCGCGAGTCGAACTCCGCCGTAGAGTCAGCAGGCGTACGACTCGGGCTCGCGGACCAGCCGAGCAGTAAGTCCTGGCAAGCGACAACAGCGTCGGGATAGGAAACGAAGCGTTCCCGGGGGATGCCGAGGCTGCCTCGGATCGACCAAGAGGACGTCTGTGGGAAACGGGGCACCCGTCTCCATCTAGCCGCTCACCGGATGTGTCCATACCGGCCACTCCTTGGAAACGCCCCAGGTCAAAACCACCTGGTTGTTCACCTGCACTGGCACCAGTGGCAGCTGCTGCACCCGACGCTGAGCAGGTAGGGGGACGTCTCGTGCGCCAGTCGGTTCGGCATGGTGTCCATCCTGCCGCAGTACCCCGCGTGCCACCCGGCAGGCGTCCCGGGCGCGGCCGGTGTGCGGGGGCCCGGATCACCGTGCCCTCTCCCCAGGGCGGGCGGGGCACAGCACACTTGGCGGGAACGCCGTTGCCACCGGAGGGGGACGTGACATGCGGGACGGTCATCGGGGGGAGGCCGAGCGGTTGTTGGCGCGGGCCGTGGAGGAGGAAGTGCGGCGGTCCGGCGGGCGTACCGACGGCGGCGTGCTGCTCGCCCGGGCGCGCGCGGCGCTCGACGAGATGGCGCGCAGCGCGTCCGAGGAGTACGAGGCGTACACGCGCGCCCTGGACGAGGCCGCGGCCGGTCAGCTGACCTTCGGGCAGCGCTATGCCCGGGAGGGCGCGGGGACGCCGCTGCTGGTGGCGGGGGTGGCGGCGGTCGCGGCGGTCGTCGCGGACCTGGCGCTGGGCACCGGCCCGGGCACGGCCCTGGGCGCGGGCGCGACGGTGGCGGTGGTGGGCGCGGCGGCGACCGTCGCGAAGGTGGCCGGCTCGCACGTGCCGGCCGCGCACCACCGGGCCGGAGCGCTCGGCCAGCCCGGTGGCCCGGAGCAGCTGCGGCTGCAGTGGCTGACGGCGCTGGAGGTGCGGGGCATCCGGCCGTTCCTGGACCAGCAGCGGATGCTCGCCGCGTCGACCGGGCCGAAGAAGGCGGGGCCGCGGCTGCGGGGGGCGGACAAGAGCGCGGCGGCCCGGGGGCGCAACGTGCTGGCGCAGTCGTTCGCGCAGCTGCCGCGCGTGGTGGAGCCGTTCGCGGGGCGGCGGCGGGAGCTGGCGCAGATCCGGCAGTGGGTGCAGGCGGCCCGGGCGAGCACGGAGACCCGGGCGAGCGTGGTCGTGCTGCACGGTGCGCCCGGCAGCGGCCGGACGGCCCTCGCGGTGGCCGCCGCGCACGAGCTGAAGGACCATTTCCGCGGCGCCTGCGTCGTCGACCTGCGTGCGCAGGGCCCGGGCGGGGCGCCGCTGTCCACGCGTGACGCGCTGCTGCACCTGCTGAACCGGCTGGGGGCGCCGCGCGAGCAGTTGCTGTTCCGGGAGCGTTCCTCCCCCGACCAGCAGGTCAGGCGGCTGGCCGAGCTGTACCACCAGCATCTGACGGGCGTGCCGGTGACGATCGTCCTGGACGACGCCTCGGACGCCGGGCAGATCCGCGCCCTGGTCCCGGAGCGGTCCGACAGCCTGGTGCTGGTGACCGCGCGGGAGCCGCTGGAGGCAGCGGACCTGCCGGCGCGGGTGCACCGGCTGGCGGTGGAGCCGCTGGACGCCGCCGGTGCGCAGGAACTGCTGGGCGCGGCGGCGGAGGACCGGTCCGGGCCGTACGACGCGGAGTCGGCGGACCGGGTGCGGGAGTTGTGCGGCGGGCTCCCGCTGGCGCTGCGGATCGCGGGCTCGGGGCTCGGTCCGCGTTCCCCGCGGGCGCTGGCCGCGGACCTGGAGGCGTACGGGCCGGTGGAGCCGGTGGAGCGGGCCCTGTGGCTGCGCTACACCGACCAGCCGGAGACGGTGCGCCGGCTGCTGCGCCGGCTGGCCCTGGCGGGCCGGGCGTCGCTGGGTGCCGCGGCGGCGGCCGCGCTGCTGGCCACGGACGAGGCGGAGGCGACCCGTCATCTGCGGGCCCTGTCCCGCGCGGGTCTGATCGACCCGGTGCGCGGGGACCGCTACCGGCTGCACGACCTGGTCCGTTCCTTCGCCCGGGCGCGGCTGATGGACGAGGAGGATCCGGCCGAGCGCGCGGCGGCGCAGGAGCGGCTGATCGTGAACTACGCGGAGCTGGCCGACTCGGTGCTGCGCATGGTCGACGGCAACGTGTCGACGCGTACCAACCGTTTCAGCCCGTACGGTTTCACCTCCCTCGACGAGGCGCTGCGCTGGCTGGACGACGAGTCGAGCTTCATCACGGCGGCGCTGCGGCACACCGAGGGCGTGGACCGGGGGGCGGTGCTGAACCTGCTGGGGGCGCTGTGCGACTACTGCCTGCTGCGGGGCGACCTGTACCGGCTGGGCGAGATCAGCGAGCTGGCGCAGGCGGTGGACGAGGGGCTGCTGGTCCGCTCGGTGCAGTGGCGCACGGGCATCGCGGCCCGGCAGCTGGGCGAGCTGGACAAGGCCCGTACGACGCTCGCCTCGGTGGTCGACCTGTACCGGGAGGCGCAGCACGACGCGGGGGCGGCCCGGGCGCTGTGTTCCCTGGGTATCACGCTGCACCACCAGGGGAATCTGACGGAGGCGTCGCAGAAGCTGCGTGAGGCGCTGGCCCTGCAGTCCTCGGCCGAGCTGGCGACGGACCGGGCGTGGACGATGCACGCGCTCGCGGCGGTGGAGCGGGACCGGGCGCGGCTGGGTGAGGCGCTGGAGCTGCTGACGGAGTCGCTGGTGCTGCACCGCAGGGGCGAGTCGGTGCACGGCCAGGCGTGGGCGCACTTCCAGCTGGGTCAGCTGGGTCTGCGCATGGGGGACGTGGCGCGGGCGGAGGCGGAGCTGCGGGCGGCGCTGGAGCTGTACGGCCGGACCCGTGACGCGCGGGGTGAGGCGTGGGCGCTGACGCAGCTGGCCCGGGTGCTGCTGGTCTCGGGTGAGGCGGCGCGGGCGGTGGAGGAGCTGCGGGGCGCGGCGGCGCGGCACCGGGACAACGAGGACGCGCGCGGTGAGGCGTGGACCTTGTACTACCTGGGTCAGGCGCTGGAGGAGACGGGCGATCTGGACCGGGCGGTGCGGGAGCTGGAGCGCTCGCGGACGATGTTCTCCCGGATGCGGGACGTGTACGGGCTGGCCTGTGCCCGGCACCACTCGGCGCGGGTCACGCGCGACCAGCGGGCGGCGCAGACGGGTTCGCTGCGCAATTCCGGCTTCGCCCGGCAGCTGCTGGTGGACGCCCGCGCGGACTTCCAGCGCATCGGGGTGGCGCACGGGGAGGCGTGGACGTGTCTGGAGCTGGCGGTGGTGGACGCGGGCAACGGGCGTACGCAGCAGGCGCTGGCGCTGTGCGACGAGGCGGTGGGGCTGTTCGCGTCGTACGGGGACCGGCGGGGTGAGGACTGGGCGCGCTTCCTGCGCTGCACGCTGCTGCCGTACGGGGCGCCGGGCGGTGTGGAGGTCGGCACGGCGGTGGCCCAGGAGGAGCTGTCGCGGCTGTCGCGCGCGGACCACCCGCTGCGCGACGACAAGCTCGACGACTGCGCCGGGGCGTGGGCCCTGCTGCTGGAGCGCGGCGTGAGCCTGGAGGCGGGCTGGCAGGCGTGGGGCCTCGGGATGACGCCGGGCAGGCACGCGCGCGAGGTGATGGGGGTGGCGGTGGAGTCCCGGGCGTGAGACCCGCGCGGGGGGCGTGCCGGAGGCTGCGTCGGCCTTCGGGCGGCTGCTCGCGCGGACGGGCAGGGCCGCGGCCGGCCCGGGCCGCGAGGCGCGGGCCGGGGCGGACGCGCGCGGTTCCGGGATGCCTGCCGCACCCGTCGGCGGTGGTGAGGCCGCCGGCGGGTGCGGTGGCCGGCCGGGTCCGCCCGGCCGGCCACGGTCAGGCCTGCTTCTCGCCCCGGCCCGAGGGCCCCGCGTCGGCGGTGCCGGCGGACCGGGCCGCCGGGGACGGGTCCGCGTCGGCGGGCTCCCTGGGGTCCGGGACCTCGGTGAACTCGACCTTGTTCATGTGCCGGCTCATGGACTTCATCAGGGCCCACACGGCCAGGGCCATCGCCGCGAAGACGATGAAGCCGAGGACGCCGGGGGTGACCTTGTCCTCGTCGATCTCCTTGGCGATGGTGACGAGGTGCGTCATTGCCAGGCTTGCGCTTGCGCTCATGTCAGGCATTGTCGCGGATGCCCGCAAAGAGGTCGTCCTCGGGGAGGGAGGTATCGACGAGGGACTTCGCCAGCTCGTACTCCTCGGTCGGCCAGACGTCCTTCTGGATCTCCATCGGGACCTTGAACCAGCCGCCGTCGGGGTCGATCTGCGTGGCGTGCGCGATCAGGGCCTTGTCGCGGATCTCGAAGAACTCGGCGCACGGGATGTGGGTGGTCAGCGTGCGCTGCTTCATCCCGAACTCCTCCCAGCGCTTGAGCCAGTCCCCGTAGGGCGACTCCAGGCCGCGGTCGAGCATGGCCTGATGCAGGGCCTCGGTGCGGGGGCGGTTGAAGCCCTGGTTGTAGTAGAGCTTCTGCGGCTGGTAGGCGGGGCCGTACTCGGCCTCCGGGTACTTCTCGGTGTCCGCGGCGCTCTCGAAGGCCACCATCGAGATCTTGTGGGTCATGATGTGGTCGGGGTGCGGGTAGCCGCCGTTCTCGTCGTAGGTGGTGATCACCTGGGGACGGAAGGCGCGGATCTTGCGCACGAGCTCGCCGGCCGCGTGGTCGACGTCCTCCAGGGCGAAGCAGCCCTCCGGCAGCGGCGGCAGCGGGTCGCCCTCGGGCAGGCCCGAGTCGACGAAGCCGAGCCACTCCTGCTGGACGCCGAGGATCTCGCGGGCCTCGTCCATCTCCTTCTTGCGTACCTCGTGGATGTGCTCCTCGATGTACGCGTCACCCTGGAGCTTGGGGTTGAGGATGGAGCCGCGCTCCCCGCCCGTGCAGGTCACGACCAGCACGTCCACCCCCTCGGACACGTACTTCGCCATGGTCGCCGCGCCCTTGCTCGACTCGTCGTCGGGGTGGGCGTGGACGGCCATCAGTCGCAACTGGTCAGTCAAGACTCAATCCTCAGTCATGTCGGCGCCCGGTGTGCGTCGGCGCAATCGGCGGCTTCTATAGTGACCGAATCGGGGGGCGAATAATTCCGGGGCCGGGTCCCGGGGCCCCTTTCGGGACACGCGTCCCGGCCCTGTCTGGAGGACGATCATGACCACGGCGAGCACACGGCCGCCCGAGGGCCGTTACGGCCGCACCTCGGACGAGCGCGCCGACCGCACGCTCAAGGTCGTCGGCGCCGTGCTCGCGGTGGCGCTGCTGGGCCTCGTCGGCTGGTTCGGCTACCACTACGTCGGCAAGAACGAGATCAGCGCCGAGGTCATCAGCTTCGAGCAGGGCGAGGATTCCGTCCGGGTGCACCTGGAGGTCCACAAGGACGCGGGCACCGACGGCTACTGCACGGTCCGCTCGCAGGCCGAGAACGGGGCCGAGGTGGGCCGGGCCGACTTCCGCTTCTCGGGAGACGCGACCCGCATCGACAAGGTCGTCACGCTCCGTACGACCTCGCCGGGGACGACGGCCGAGCTGCTGGGCTGCCATACCGGCTGACAGCGGCCCGGGGCGCCCGCAATCCGTCGGGGCTGACCTGCGCCGACGTGATTCTCGTCGCTTATGTCCTCCCCCTGAAGCCCCTGAATTGTTAGGCTCGTGGTTTCGCCCTTCCGTGAAGGAACATGCTTCTGGGTAGGGCGATGCTTTGTATTCCCAGTACCTACGAGGAGCACCTGTGACCCAGACCAGCGAGAACGTCACCTGGCTGACCCAGGAGGCGTACAACAAGCTCAAGGCTGAGCTTGAGTACCTTACTGGTCCCGCGCGGGCGGAGATCTCCGCGAAGATCGCCGCGGCGCGCGAGGAGGGCGACCTGCGGGAGAACGGCGGGTACCACGCGGCCAAGGAGGAGCAGGGCAAGCAGGAGCTCCGTGTGCGCCAGCTCACCCAGCTCCTCGAGAGTGCGAAGGTCGGTGAGGCTCCCGCCGCCGACGGCGTGGTGGCCCCCGGCATGGTCGTCACGATCGCCTTCGACGGTGACGAGGACGACACGCTGACGTTCCTGCTCGCCTCGCGCGAGTACGCCAGCTCCGACATCGAGACCTACTCGCCGCAGTCCCCGCTGGGCACCGGCGTGATCGGCCACAAGGTCGGCGAGGACGCGGAGTACGAGCTGCCGAACGGCAAGAAGGCCTCGGTGAAGATCCTCAAGGCCGAGCCGTACGAGGGCTGACCCTCCCCCTTCCGGTTCATCGTCCTGCCCCCGGCACCCCGCGGCGCCGGGGGCTTCGTCATGCGGTCGCCGAGCGGTACTTGCGCACCGCCAGGGTGCGGAACACCGCGATGATGACGACCGAGTAGATCAGCGAGGCCCACACGGGGTGCTGCATGGGCCAGGCGTCCGAGGTGGACTGGCCCGGGTTGGCGAACAGCACACGGCAGGCCTGCACCGTGGCGCTGAACGGGTTCCACTCGGCGATGTGGCGCAGCCACGGGGTCATGTTGCTGGTGTCGACGAACGCGTTGGAGATGAAGGTGACCGGGAAGAGCCAGATCAGGCCGCTGGAGGTGGCCGCCTCCGGGGTCCGCACCGACATGCCGATCAGCGCGCCGATCCAGGTGAACGCGTAGCCCAGCAGGAGCAGCAGGCCGAAGGCCGCGAGGACCTTGGCCGCGTTGGTGCTGCCGTCGGATCCGACGCGCCAGCCGACCAGCAGGGCGACCGCGGCGAGGACGACGAGGGTCAGGGCCGTCTGCACCGAGTCGGCGAGGGTGCGTCCGGTGAGGACCGCGCCGCGTGCCATGGGCAGGGAGCGGAAGCGGTCGATGAGGCCCTTGTGCATGTCGTCGGCGATGCCGGCGCCGGAGCTGGCGGTGGCGAACGTGACGGTCTGGGCGAAGATGCCGGCCATCAGGAAGTTCTTGTAGTCGGTGGCGCTGGTGCTGTTGCCGATCTGCATGGAGCCGCCGAAGACGTAGGTGAAGAGCACCACGAACATGATCGGCTGGATCAGGCCGTAGATGATCATCTCGGGGATGCGGCTCATGCGGATCAGGTTCCGCTGGGCGACGACCATCGAGTCGCGGATCGACTGGCTGATCGGGTTCGCGGCCGGCGCGACCCGCACGGTGTCGGTGACGGCGCTCACTTGGCGGCCTCCTTGTCGCTGTCCTCGTCCTCGTCCTTCGCCTCGGCGACGTGTCCCGTCAGGGACAGGAAGACGTCGTCGAGGGTGGGCCTGCGCAGGCCGATGTCGTCGATCTCGATGCCGCGGGTGTCCAGCTCGCGGATGACCTCGGCCAGGAGCTTGGCGCCGCCGGTGACCGGCGTGGTGAGCTTGCGCATGTGCTCCTCGACCGTGGTGTCGCCCTTGCCGAAGCCGGCGAGGACCTCGGCCGCAGTGCCGATGTGCTCGCGCTCGTGCACCACGAGTTCGACGCGCTCCCCGCCGGTACGGGCCTTGAGCTGGTCGGAGGTGCCCTGGGCGATGACCTTGCCGTGGTCGACGACCGCGATGTCGTGCGCCAGGTGGTCGGCCTCCTCCAGGTATTGCGTGGTCAGCAGCAGGGTGGTGCCCCCGGAGACCAGTTGCTTGATGACCTCCCACAGCTGCTGGCGGTTGCGCGGGTCGAGGCCGGTCGTCGGCTCGTCCATGAACATCACGGGCGGTGAGACGACGAGGGCGGCGGCGAGGTCGAGGCGGCGGCGCATGCCGCCCGAGTAGGTCTTGGTGGGGCGGTCGGCGGCGTCGGTGAGGTGGAACTGCTCCAGCAGCTCGGCCGCGCGCTGCTTCGCCGCTGCGGCCTTCATCTGGTAGAGCCGGCCGACCATCTGAAGGTTCTCCCGGCCGGTCAGGTACTCGTCGACCGCCGCGAACTGGCCGGACAGGCCGATGGAGCGGCGCACGGCGTCGGGCTGCTTCAGCACGTCGATACCGGCGACGACCGCTCGTCCGCTGTCGGGCCGCAGCAGGGTCGTCAGGCAGCGGACGGTGGTCGTCTTGCCCGCGCCGTTCGGCCCGAGCAGGCCGAGGACGGTGCCCTCGGGCACATCGAGGTCGACGCCGTCCAAGGCCCTTACGTCACCGAAGGTCTTGACCAGACCTTCGGCATAGATGGCGCCTGGCATATGAGTCTCCACGTCTTCGGGGAATCCCGGACGGACGTCCGGTGAGGTTGCTCACGGACACACCATAACGCGATGTATCGCGTCTTACAATGAGTTCGCGCGCGTCGCACTCCGTGATCACGGGTCGACCCCCGCCCACCGGAACACCGGCAGGCCCGTGGTGCCTCAGACCATGACCGTGTAGCCCGCCTCGCGCAGCGACCGGCCCACCTCGGCGCAGTGCGCCGGCCCCTTCGTCTCCAGGTGCAGCTCCACCTCCGCCTCCGTGAGCCCGAGCCGCGGATCGGTCCGGACGTGGCTCACGTCGAGGACGTTAGCGTCGACCACCGACAACACGCCCAGCAATTGCGCGAGGGCGCCGGGCCGGTCCGTCAGCCGCAGCCGTACCGCCAGGTAGCGGCCCTGCGCGGCCATGCCGTGCCGCAGCACCCGCTCCATCAGCACCGGGTCGACGTTGCCGCCCGACAGCACCGCCACGACCGGGCCCGTGAAGGAGGCCGGGGCGCTCAGCAGGGCGGCGACCGGGCTCGCCCCGGCCGGCTCCACCACCAGCTTCGCCCGCTCCAGGCACAGCAGCAGCGCGGCGGACAGCTCGTCCTCGCTGACCGTGCGGACCTCGTCGACCAGCTCGCCGATGATGCCGAACGGCACGTCACCGGGCCGTCCCACCTTGATGCCGTCGGCCATCGTGGCCGGGTTCTCCACCGTCACCGGCCGTCCCGCCGCCAGCGACGGCGGATAGGCGGCAGCGCCCTCCGCCTGCACCCCCACGATCCGCACGTCCGGCCGCAGGGCCTTCGCCGCCACCGCGATCCCCGCGGCCAGCCCGCCGCCGCCGATCCCGACCACGATCGTCGCGGCCTCGGGGCACTGCTCCAGGATCTCCAGCCCCACCGTGCCCTGCCCCGCGATGACGTCCGGGTGGTCGAAGGGGTGGATGAACACCGCGCCCGTCCGCGCCGCGTACTCCTGCGCGGCGGCCAGCGTCTCGTCGACCACCTGCCCGTGCAGCCGCACCTCGGCCCCGTACTCCCGCGTCGCGCTGACCTTCGGCAGCGGGGCGCCCTGCGGCATGAACACAGTCGCGTGCACGCCGAGCAGCGACGACGCGAGCGCCACCCCCTGCGCGTGGTTGCCGGCGCTCGCCGCCACCACACCGGCGGCGCGCTCCTCGGGCAGCAGGCCGGCGATCCTGACATAGGCACCGCGCAGCTTGAACGACCCCGTCCGCTGGAGGTTCTCGCACTTCAGGTGGACCGGCGCGCCCACCATCCGGGACAGGTGCCTGCTGCCCTCCAGCGCGGTCGCCCGTGCCACGCCCGCGAGCATCTTCTGGGCGCCGCGCACGTCGTCGAGGGTGACGGTGCGCAAGGAGTCAGCCGTGGTGTAGCTCATGACACCCAGCATCGCAGTTCACGGGCGGGAACGACCGTTGTGACCAACCTCCGAGACCCGCTTTGCGCAGCGCCGGTACGGCCCGCCCCCCGGCCGCGTACCCTGTCCCCCAATCTGCCAGCCCTCCACGAAGTGAGCCCCCGGCCATGCCCACAACACCTGGAATGTCGATGGACATGACGACCGTCGGTGACAGCGGTCTCCTCGACACGCTGCAGCACGAGGTGGCGCTGTTCGCCCGCCGCGCCGAACAGACCCGGCTCGGCGGGGTGGGGCAGGTGCGCAACTCCATGGACCGCGCCGCGTACCTGCTGCTCAACCGTCTGGACAAGGAAGGTCCCATGGGCGTCAAGGCGCTCGCCGCGAGCATGGGGATCGATTCGTCGACGGTCACCCGCCAGGTGGCTCCGCTCGTCGACACCGGCCTCGTCAAGCGCACCTCCCACCCCGAGGACGGGCGCGCGGTGGTGCTGCAGCTCTCCCCGCGCGGGCAGGCCCGCCTGGAGGAAGTGCGCTCCTCCCGGCGCCAGTTGATGGCGGAGCTGACCCAGGACTGGCAGCCGGAGGAGCGCGAGGCGTTCTGCTCCCTCCTGACCCGCTTCAACAGCGCCCTGTCCTCCCGGATGGCGGCCCAGGGGATGCCCGGCCCGGAGGCCCAGCCGGAGTCCTGACCACCGCACGGACGGACCGCACACGCGCGGGGCACTCGGAGGCGGACGCCGACACCGTCGTCCGGGCGGCGCGCGTGAGGGTCGTTTCCGGTGCTGCGCGGCTCTTGACCGCGCAGGCGTCGCCGGTCTCATATGAGACCGGGTCCCTGCCCGCTGCGGCCGGGACCGCATCCCCGGGGTCGCCGTCGGGCGGGAGGCGCGGTGCGAGAGCGGCACGCTGTCCAGGCAGCCCGCCGGGCCCGTGAGTTCGAGGCGTTCGTCGCGGGCGCGGCCGGGCGGCTGCTGCACGCCGCCACCCTGCTCACCGCGGAGCCCCCGGACGACAACCCCCGGGCGCGGCGGCTGCTGACACGGGCGCTGGCGCACACGTACGCGTGCTGGGACCGGCTGCGCGGCGACGACCCGTACGACCGCACCCGCCAGTACCTGGCCACGCGCTTCGCCCGCGGCGCGTGGCACCACCACGCCGTTCCGGGGCTGCGGGCACGGGCCTGCGGGCCGCTGGCGTCCCTCGGTCCGCAGGAGCGGCTGGTGCTGGTGCTCCGGCTGCACGAGGGCGTCGCCGAGGAGCAGGTGGCGGCCCTGCTCGGCCTGTCCACGGAGCGCGTACGGGCGATCTGCCACCGTGCGAAGTCGGCCCTGCTGCACGGGCCGCGGAATCAGGCCCCGGCCGTCACGGCGGCGAAGGCGGTGCCGTCATGACCGGCACGGCCCGTGCGGTGCGCCCCCGGAGCCCGGCATGAGGGGCAACGACCGCGAGGCCGCCCTGCGGCGGCTGCTGGAGCAGGGGCAGCGCACGGTGCCGCCCGGGATCCACGAGGAGGCGGTGCGCCGGGGCGGCCGGATGCTGCGGCGCAGGGCGCTGGCCCGCCGTCTGCTGTGGCTGCTGCTCGTCGCGGCCGCGACGGCCTTCGCGGTGTGGGCGCTGACCGTCCAGCCGTGGGTGGAGCCGCCCTCGGAGACGACCCCGCCCCTCACCGGCTGGTGACCCGGCGGGAACCGCCCTCGGAGTCGGCCCCGCCCCTCAACGGCTGGTGACCCGGCCGGAGCGGCTCCGGACCGAGCCGCCCGGCCTTGACGGCCCTAGCCGAGCGCCTGCTGAAGGTCCTCCAGCAGGTCGTCGGCGTTCTCGATGCCGACCGACAGCCGCACCAGGTCACCGGGGACCTCCAGCAGCGAGCCGGCCACGGACGCGTGAGTCATCCGGCCCGGGTGCTCGATCAGCGACTCCACGCCGCCCAGGGACTCGCCCAGCGTGAAGACCTTGGCGCGGTTGCAGACCTCGACGGCCGCCTCCTCGCCGCCCTCGACGCGGAAGGAGATCATGCCGCCGAAGGACTTCATCTGCTTCGCGGCGACCTCGTGGCCGGGGTGCTCCGGCAGGCCCGGGTACAGCACGCTCGTCACACGCGCGTGCCGCGAGAGCATGTCGGCGACCTTGGCGGCGTTCTCGCTGTGCCGGTCCATGCGCACGGCGAGCGTCTTGGTGCCGCGCAGCACCAGCCAGGAGTCGAAGGGGCCGGCGACCGCGCCCATGGCGTTCTGGTGGAAGGCCAGCTCCTCGCCGAGGCCGGCGTCGGCGGTGACCAGCGCGCCGCCGACGACGTCGGAGTGGCCGCCCATGTACTTGGTCAGGGAGTGCACGACGACGTCCGCGCCCAGCGACAGCGGCTGCTGGAGGTAGGGCGTGGCGAAGGTGTTGTCGACGACGAGGCGGGCGCCCCCGTCCCGGGCGACCTGGGCGACGGCGGCGATGTCGGTGATCCCGAGGAGCGGGTTGGAGGGCGTCTCCACCCACACGACCTTGGTCTTCGGGGTGAGGGCGGCGCGCACGGCGGCCGGGTCGCTGGTGTCGGCCACCGACCACTCGACGCCCCACCGGGCGACGACCTTGGCGAACAGCCGGAACGTGCCGCCGTAGGCGTCGTTGGGGATGACCACGTGGTCGCCGGGGGCGAGCAGCGTGCGCAGCAGGCAGTCCTCGGCCGCCAGCCCCGACGCGAACGCCAGACCGCGCCGGCCGCCCTCCAGGGCGGCGAGGTTCTCCTCCAGCGCGGTCCTGGTCGGATTGGCGCTGCGGCTGTACTCGTAGCCGCCGCGCAGGCCGCCGACACCGTCCTGCTTGTAGGTGGAGACCTGGTAGATCGGCGGGACGACCGCGCCCGTCAGGGGGTCGGCGGTGTTGCCCGCGTGGATCGCGAGCGTCTCGAAGTGCTGACTGATGTGCCTGTCGCTCATGGGCCCGAGGGTAGTGCGCCGGGACGCGGAGTGCCGTGGGACGGGGCGGCGCGGGCGCCGCGGCGGCGTTTTCGAGGGTTTTCCCCCGGGGCCGCGTGAGGCCGGACCGGGGTTTTCCACAGGTTCGGGGAGCAGGTTGGCCAATTGTCGGCACGGTCTGGTTCGCTTGTTGCATGGAGATTCTCTGGGTCCTGATCGCGCTGGTCATGCTGGGCTTCGTGCTGCTTCCCTTCCTCCGGCGCAGGCGCGGTGCGGTCGGGCTGGTCTCGCCCGACCACCCGGACGCCGCGGACCCGGCGAACTACGGCTTCGTCCGCGAGGAGGAGCTCGACATCCGCATGCCCGGCCCCGACCAGGACCTGCTGGACGTCCTGGACGTGGTGCAGCGCACGCAGGACCACCGCGCGGCCCGGCAGCTCCTGGCGGGCACGGAGACCGAGGGCGAGCGCCGCTGGCAGCGCGTGCAGGCCTTCGCCGGCGCGGCCTCGCTGGAGCTCGCCCGCCGGCCCGGCGGGGTGGGCGACTCGCCGGGCGGCCAGTGGCTGCGGGTGTGGCGGGCCGAGGCGCCCAAGGACGCGGGGGGCGCCGCGGTGCACGCCGAGTTCCTGGTCCAGCAGGCGTGGCGGACGGCGACGCCCGGGACGGACGAGTTCCGGATCATCATGGAGGAGGCCCGAGCGGCGTGCGGCGAGGCCGCGCTGCTGGCCCCCGGCGACCCCGTCCCCTACATCGTCGAGCTGTCGGTGGCCCGTGGACTGGGCTATTCGCAGAAGGACTTCGAGCAGGTGTGGCTGAAGATCCTGGACCGCGCCCCGGTCCACATGGGGGCGCATCTGGCCGCGCTGCACTACTGGTGCGAGAAGTGGCACGGCTCCCGGCAGGAGGCGTACGCGTTCGCGGAGGCCGCCGCGGCCCGCGCCCCGCGGGGCTCGCTGCTCGCGGCCATGCCGCTGTTCGCGGTCTTCGAGCACCTTCCCGAGGTGACCCTGGTCAGCAGCTTCTGGCAGAGCGAGGTGGTCACCAAGGCGATGCACGGCGCGCTGCACGCGGTCCACTCGGCCCGCCCGGACGACCCGATGCTGGCGCACGTGCGGCACATGCTGGTGTTCTTCCTGGTCCGCAGCGAGCGCTGGTCGGAGGCGATGAGCCAGCTGGTGCAGGTGGACGGCCATGTGGGCGCCCTGCCGTGGACGCTGTCCGCCGACCCGGCGGCGGAGTTCGCGGTCTACCGGGCGCTCGCGGTGGCGGGCTACGAGGCGAACGGGGGCAGCCCGGCGAGCCTGCCGCACTGAGCCCGACCGCTCGCCGGCGGGCCGGCCCGTTCCCGCCGCCCGGACTCCGACCGGCCGCCCCACCCCGGAATGCCGTACGGCCGGGGCGGGTTGAAGGGGGCGTCCACCCAAGAGGAGCCCGCATGTTCCTGTACAGCCGCACGCCCCGGCTGCCGACGCCCGAGCAGGCGCTGAAGGGCCGACCGGAGCCGGTGTTCACGGTGCCCGGCCGCCACACCGTCCTCGGCAACCCGCTGCTCGGCCCCTACCCCGAGGGCCTGAAGACCGCCGACTTCGCACTGGGCTGCTTCTGGGGTGCCGAGCGCGTGTTCTGGCGGCTGCCCGCCGGAATCTGGACGACTCTGGTCGGCTACCAGGGCGGCTTCACCGAGAACCCCATCTACGAGGAGGTCTGCTCGGGCCTGACCGGCCACACGGAGGTCGTCCGGGTGGTGTACGACCCCCGGCACATCTCCTACGAGCGCCTGCTGAAGACGTTCTGGGAGTCGCACGACCCCACGCAGGGCTTCCGCCAGGGCAACGACGTGGGTACGCAGTACCGTTCGGCCGTCTACACCCACTCCCCCGAGCAGCAGGCCGCGGCCAGGTCCTCCCGCGAGGCCTACCAGAAGGTCCTCACGGCGTCGGGCCACGGCGCGATCACCACCGAGATCCTCCCGGCGGCCGACCGCCCCTTCCACCCGGCCGAGCCGTACCACCAGCAGTACCTGGACAAGAACCCGGCGGGGTACTGCGGCATCGGCGGGACGGGGGTCTCCTGCCCCGTCGGTGTGGCGCGGGCCGAGGGCTGAGGGCGGGCCCTTCGCCCGAGGGCCGTCGGCAGGAGCCCGGCGGCTGGGACCGGCCCGCGGGAAACCGGAGGTGACACGGGGGTCCGGTCCCCGGCGGGCACCCAATAGGGTGCCTGCGTGACTGCGCCCCTGAGTTCCGACAAGTCCCGTGCCGCGCTGCGGATAAGCGCGCGGGTGTCCGCCGAGTTCCTGCTGGTGTTCGCCGCGACGGCGGTGGCCCTGTGGCTGCTGGGCCGCATGTGGTCGATCGTCTGGCCGCTCGTGGTCGGGCTGCTGATGACCACGCTGACCTGGCCCGCCGCCCGGTACCTGCGCCGGCGCGGCTGGGCGCCCGCGCTGGCCGCGTCCGTGGTGACCGTGCTGTTCCTGCTGCTGGCCGCGGGCGTCGTGGCGCTGATCGCCGTACCGGTGGCCTCGCAGTCCGGGGAGCTGACCGACGGGGTCGTGGAGGGCATCCAGCGGTTGCGGGAGTGGGCGGCCGGGCCGCCGCTGAACATCGGTGACGCGCAGATCAACAAGGCGTTCGACAGTGCCGTCGCACGGGCCCAGGAGGGCCTGGGCAGCATGGTCGGCGCGGTCGTCACGGGTGTGAGCACCGTGGTCAACGGCGTCGTCACGGCCGTCCTCGCGCTGTTCCTGATGTTCTTCTTCCTCAAGGACGGACCGCGGTTCCTGCCCTGGCTCGGCCGTCAGCTGCCCGGGCGGCTCGCCACCGACGTGCCCACCGTCTTCGACCGCGGCTGGGCGACCCTCGGCGCGTTCGTGCGCTCCCAGGCCGCCGTCGGCCTGATCGACGCCGTGCTGATCGGTCTGGGCCTGTGGATCCTGGACGTGCCGCTGGTGCTGCCCCTGGCGGTGCTGACCTTCGTGTCGGCGTTCGTGCCGATCATCGGTGCCTTCTTCGCGGGGTTCGTCGCGGTCCTCATCGCGCTCGTGTCCAACGGCCTCATGGACGCGCTGATCGTGCTGGCCATCATCGTCGTGGTGCAGCAGCTGGAGGGCAACGTCTTCCAGCCCATGATCCAGAGCCGGGGCCTCGGCCTGCACGCGGCCGTGGTGCTGCTGGCGGTCACCCTGGGCGGCAGCCTCGCCGGCATCGTCGGCAGTCTGCTCGCCGTGCCCGTCGTGGCGCTGATCGCGGTGGTGTGGAACTACGTCCGCGAGCAGCTGGCCGACCCCGCGGCCGGGCCCGACACGGGCGGCACCGGCACGGACGGCATCGACCCGGCCGACCCCGTCACCCCCTGACGGCCACCGGCCGCCCCGCCGTGCCCGGGTGACGGGGCCGCGCGGGGATACCGTCGGCCCATGAACGGTGATCGTCCGGGATGGCTGCGGTGTCTGCTCGCCGGCGCGGTGTTCGCCGTGTGCATGGCCGGGACCACGCTGCCCACCCCGCTCTACCCCCTCTACCAGGCGAAGCTCGACTTCTCCGAGCTCACCGTCACGGTGGTCTACGCGGTGTACGCCTTCGCCGTCATCGGTGTGCTGCTGCTCGCCGGCAACGCCTCCGACGCCGTGGGCCGCCGGCTGGTGCTGCTGGGCGGCCTGGGGTTCTCGGCGGCGAGCGCCGTGTGCTTCCTGTGCGCGACGGGGCTGGGCTGGCTGTACGCGGGGCGGCTGCTGTCGGGGCTGTCGGCGGGCCTGTTCACGGGCGCCGCCACCGCGTACGTGATGGAGCTGGCGCCCCGCGGCGGGGCCTCCCGGGCCACCTTCGTGGCGACGGCCGCCAACATGGGCGGACTCGGCTGCGGTCCGCTGCTGGCCGGACTGCTCGCCCAGTACGCCCCCTGGCCGCTCTATCTGCCGTTCGTCGTGCACCTCGCCCTGGTCGCGGCGTCGGCCGCCGTCCTGCTGCGGCTGCCGGAGACCGTACGGGAGCTGCGGCCGCTGCGGACCGTCCGGCCGCAGCGGCCCGCGCTGCCCGCCCAGGTGCGGGCGGTGTTCGGCCCGGCGGCGACCGCGTCGTTCGTGGGGTTCGCGCTGTTCGGGGTGTTCACGGCCGTCAGCCCGGCGTTCCTCGCCCAGTCCCTGGACCTGCACGACCACGCGGTGAGCGGGCTGGTCGTTGCCCTGGCCTTCTTCTCCTCCACCGCCGGGCAGCTGGCGGTCGGGCGCATCGGGGTCGGCCGGTCGCTGCCGCTGGGCTGCGCCCTGCTGCTCGCTGGACTGCTGCTGCTCGCGGGCGCCCTGCACGGGAACCTGCTGGTCCTGGTGGTACTGAGCGCGCTCGTCGGCGGTGCCGGGCAGGGGCTGGCGTTCCGCGGGGCGCTGTCCTCGGTGGCCGCGGCGTCACCGGCGGACCGGCGGGCGGCGGTGATCTCGACCCTGTTCGTGGTCGCGTACGCGGGGATCTCGGTGCCCGTGATCGGCGTCGGGCTGCTGACGGAACCGCTCGGCCTGGAGGGCGCCGGGCTGGTGTTCATCGCGTGCATGGGCGTGCTGGTCACCACGGCCGCCCTCTACCTGCTGCGCCGCCCGGTCCGCACCGCGGCGTGACCACGGGCCGACCAGGCCCGACGGTGACCGGTGCCGCCCGCGCGGCACGCACCGGCGACGGCCGCCCGCCCGCATGGACCCACCGCCGCCCGGTGCCCGCCCACACGGACGGACGCGGCGAAGTCGCGGGCAGGTGTCCGCGGTGTGAGCCTGGACGCGCCTCGGGGGTCCGCGAAAGGAGTCGCCCCATGGTGCCCGTCCCCCCGTCGCCCGTGCGGGTCGAGGCCGACGTCGACCCCCGGCTCTCCCGCTGGCTGTGGCTGGTCAAGTGGCTCCTGGCCGTGCCGCACTACATCGTGCTGTTCTTCCTCTCCCTGGCCTTCTTCGTCGTGACCGTGATCGCGTTCTTCGCCATCCTGTTCACGGCGCGGTACCCCAGGCCCCTGTTCGACTTCAACGTCGGCGTGATGCGCTGGAGCTGGCGGGTCGGCTACTACGCCCACACCGCGCTCGGCACCGACCGCTACCCGCCGTTCACCCTCGCCGACGTGCCCGACTACCCGGCCCGTCTCGACGTGGCCTACCCGGAGCGGCTGTCGCGCGGGCTGGTCCTGGTGAAGTGGTGGCTGCTGGCGATCCCGCAGTACGTGGTGGTCGGGATCTTCGTCGGGGGCGGCTGGGGGTGGGACGGCGGCGAGGGCTGGCGCGGCGCCGGGCTGATCCCCTTCCTCTCGCTGGTCGCCGTGGTCGTCCTGCTGTTCACCGCCCGCTACCCCCGGCCGCTCTTCGACTTCCTGCTCGGGCTGGCCCGCTGGGTGGCGCGGGTGACGGCGTACGCCGCGCTGATGACCGACCGGTACCCGCCGTTCCGGCTGGACCAGGGCGGACGGGAGCCCGCTGCGGCGGGCCCGGCCGCGGACCCGCTCGGCAGGTACTGACACGCGGCAGCCGGGCGTGCCGCCCGGGGCACGTCCGGGCGGGAGGGGTGCCGGATCAGCCGCCGCTGCCGTAGGGCCGGGTGATGATCTCCAGGCGGTGGCCGTCGGGGTCGTCGAAGTAGGTGCCGCGGCCGCCGTCGTGGTGGTTGATCTCGCCGGGGCGGCTGTGGAACGGATCCGCCCAGTACGTCACCCCGGCCTCCCGGATGCGGCCGAAGATCTCGTCGAACTCGTCCTCCGAGACGAGGAAGGCGTAGTGCTGCGGCGTGATGGCCCCGGGGCTGTCCATGAAGTCGAGGGTGACGCCGTTGGGGATCTCGACCGGGAGGAACGGGCCGTAGGGCGGGCTGACCTCCAGCCCGAGGATGCCGGCGAGGAACCGGGCCGATGCGCGCTTGTCGTGCGAGGCGACGATGGTGTGGTTCAGCTGCACGGTCATGGCGGGCCTCCCCTGGCGGAGCGGTGAACCCGAGGTGCACTCCCCCCTGTGTACCCGGCTGCGGGTGCGCGCGCATCAGGAGACGCCCGAGGGCCCCGGCTCGTGGCCGGGGCCCTCGTCGCAGGGGGCCGGGCTCGTGGCCGGGGCCCTCGGGGGGGGGGCAGGGGCCGGGGCGTGGCCCGGCCCCCGGGTCGTACGGCGACCGCGCGGTCTCAGATGGTGGCCGTGTCGATCACGAAGCGGTACCGCACGTCACTGGCCAGCACCCGCTCGTAGGCCTCGTTGATCTGGTCGCCGCGGATCAGCTCGATCTCGGCGCCCAGGCCGTGCTCGGCGCAGAAGTCGAGCATCTCCTGGGTCTCCGCGATGCCGCCGATCATGGAGCCGGCGAGGGACTTGCCGCCGCCGATCACCGAGAACAGGTTGAGGGAGATGGGCTCCTCGGGGGCGCCCACGTTGGCCAGGGTGCCCTCGGTCTTCAGCAGCGACAGGTACGCGCCGAAGTCCAGCGGGGCCGAGACGGTGGAGACGATCAGGTCGAAGGTGCCGGCCAGCTCCTCGAAGGTCTTCGGGTCGCTGGTGGCGTGGTAGTGGTCCGCGCCCAGCTTCAGGCCGTCCTCGCGCTTGCGCAGCGACTGCGACAGCACGGTCACCTCGGCGCCGAGCGCGTGCGCGATCTTCACGCCCATGTGGCCGAGACCGCCGAGTCCCACGACGGCGACCTTCTTGCCGGGGCCGGCGCCGAAGCGCTTGAGCGGCGAGTAGAGGGTGATGCCGGCGCACAGCAGCGGCGCGGCGACGTCCAGGGACAGGCCGTCGGGGATGCGGACGATGAAGTCCTGGTCGACGACGACCTTCTGCGAGTAGCCGCCGTAGGTGGGCTCGCCGTCCTTGCCGATGCCGTTGTAGGTGGGGATGTTGCCCTTGACGCAGTACTGCTCGCGGCCGGCCTTGCAGTTCTCGCACTCGCGGCAGGAGTCGACCATGCAGCCGACGCCCACGCGGTCGCCGACGGCGAACTTCGTCACGCCGGGGCCGACCTCGGAGACGACACCCGCGATCTCGTGGCCGGGGACCATCGGGAAGATGCCCTCGCCCCAGCCCTCGTTGGCCTGGTGGATGTCGGAGTGGCAGATGCCGGCGAACTTGATGTCGATCAGGACGTCGTGCTCGCCGACCTGGCGGCGTTCGATGGTGGTGCGCTCCAGCGGGGCCTTGGGGGCGGGAGCGGCGTACGCAGCGACGGTGGTCATGCCGGGGGTTCTCCTAGCGACGGGGTGTGCCCGGCTGCCTTCTGGATCTTCTTCCCGGGCACGACCACCAGCCTGCGCGATCGGCGAGCCGCTACCCAGACCACGCTTTTGCGTACGTACGCCGTGCGTACCACTGGCGGGGTCAGGCTCGTGTGCGTACGACCAGGAATACTGGACGGCATGGACGTACAGCCCGAAACCACCCCGAGCAGCGGCGGCGGTCTGGACCGGCGGGCCGAGCTGAGCGAGTTCCTGCGCACGCGGCGGGCTCGGCTGAAGCCCGAGGACGTGGGACTGCCCGACTTCGGGCGGCGCCGGGTGCCCGGGCTGCGCCGGGAGGAGCTGGCGCAGCTGGCCGGGGTGTCCGTGGCCTACTACACGCGGCTGGAGCAGGGCAACGGGCACAACGTGTCGGCGGAGGTGCTGGACGCCATCGCGCGGGCCCTGCGGCTGAGCACCGCCGAGCACGCGCACCTGACGCATCTGGCGAAGCCGAAGCAGCACAAGAAGAAGCCGGCGGCCCGCAGCCAGCAGGTGCGGCCGGCGCTGCGGCACCTGCTGGACGCGATCGACAGCGTGCCGGCGTACGTGGTGGGGCGCCGCTCGCACGTGCTGGCCTGGAACCGGATGGCCGCGGCCCTCTTCGGGGACTGGGCGGAGCTGCCGGCGCAGGAGCGGAACTGGGCGCGGATGGTGTTCCTGCGGCCGGAGTACCGCGAGCTGTTCGTGGAGTGGGAGCAGAAGGCGGCCGACATCGTCGGCTACCTGCGCATGGACGCGGGCTGCCACCCGGACGACCCGCAGCTGTCGGCGCTGGTCGGTGAGCTGTCGGTGAAGAGCGAGGAGTTCCGCCGGCTCTGGGCCGCCCACGACGTCAAGGAGAAGAGCCACGGAGTCAAGCGCATGCGCCACCCCCTGGTCGGAGACCTGACGCTCTCCTTCGAGACGTTCCGCCTGGTCGACGACGCGGAGCAGTCCCTGATCACCTACCACGCGGACCCGGACACGCCCTCGGCCGAGGCCCTGCGCCTCCTGGCCAGCTGGGGCACGGACGCCACCCGCGCGGGCACGAGCGCATCGGCTCCCACGGACTGAACCGCGCGGGCCGAACGCGGCGGCCCGCCGGAGGGTGAAGCCTCCGGCGGGCCGTTTCGTGCGGTGGTGCCTGCGGGCTACTTGCCGTAGTACGCGTTGTAGATCGAGATCGTCGACTTGTTGCCCTTCTTGTCGGCGATCTTGGCGTGGAAGGAGACGGCCTTGCCCTTCGCCGGGTTCTTGACGCTGACCTTGCCGTCCTTGACGGTCAGCTTCTTCCAGGTCTGGCCGTAGTCGTAGGAGACGTACACCGACAGCGACTTGAGGTTGGCGCCCTTGGCCGCACCCTCGACGGTGACCGGGACCTTGACGGTCCGGTCGGCCGCGACCTTGTTGTCCAAGCCGGTGGCGGCGTGGAAGACGGCCGTGGAGGCGGGCAGTTGCTTCAGGCCGGTGGTCTTCTTGGAACGGAACGTCCAGCTCGCGTCGATGCGGGTGGAGGCCGCGGCGACCTTGACGCTGCGGATGACCGACGTCGACAGCTTGTACTCGGCGTCGGCGGACGGGACCTTGAACGGCTTGTCACCGAACAGCGGGTCGTCGTTGCTGCCGATCTTGGCGCCGTTGCGGTACAGGGTGGTGGCGGACGACGTGAAGCGGGAGTAGCCCACGTTGCCCTTGCCGTCGGCGAACAGCGGCAGGGAGCCGAAGATCTTGTTGCCCTCGCGGAAGACGCCGAAGTCGGTGCTCAGGCGCGGTCCGAAGACGGCCGTGTTGACGGTCGTGGAGTAGCTCCTGCCGGCCGTGTACTTCCGCTCGCCCATCGAGTAGGCGGCCTCGGTGATCGGGAAGCCGTCCTCGTCCACCCCGCCGTACTGGGCGAACTCGAGCTGCCAGCGCACCCCGCCCTGCGCGGACAGGTGCAGCGTCCGGGTGCCCTGCAGGGTCTGCGACAGGCCGACGGAGGTGGCGGTGGTGCTCCACGGCATCCAGCCGATGGCCTCGACCGCACCCTTCGTGGCGTTCGTGGGGCCGCCGAGCCCGACCTTCAGCGTGGCCAGCTCGCTCGCCTTGTAGTGCTTGGTGAAGCCGGTGGCGAGCTGCTTGACCGGGCCGCCGGCGATGGTGTTGTACTCCTCCTTGCCGCCCTTGCTCCAGTGGCCGTCCCACTGCTGGGTCAGGGAGCCGTCGGTGATCTGCGGGCCGACGTGGGCGGTGCGGATGTCGGAGAAGGAGTCCAGCCACCAGCCGAAGCCGTAGTCGCTGCTGCCCTGGGTGACCGTGAAGTCGGCCGAGGCGAACTCCGGCTTGGTGCCCGTGGCCGGGACGGTGATGTCCACCGGCCGGGCCTTGCGGGCGTCCAGGGTGACGGCGGTGTTCTTGGCGACCTTCAGCTTGGGCTGGGCGAGCCAGTCGGCGCCCTTGAAGGTCTCCGGGTCGTCACCGACGTAGACGCTGCTGTTGAGGACGTAGGTGCCCTTGGGAAGGCGCGCGGTGACCGTGCCGTCCGCCTCGTACGGCGAGGCCCCCTTGCCCTTGGCCAGGCCCGCGATGCCGTACAGGTCGGCGCTGTAGTTCTTCGCCGGCTTGCCGTCGCGGTCCAGGACCTTCAGCGTGACGTCGTACGACTCCACCTCCCGCTGCACGGCCGCGGCCGTGCGCACGGTCTGGCCGCCGCCCGTGGCCGTCACGTACGCGGAGTAGGCGCCGTCGAGCGTGCCGCCCAGCTTGGTGTCGACGGTGAAGGGCACCGACGCCTTGCCGCCCGCGGGGACCGTCACCGAGGTGGCACCGAGCTTGAAGAAGCCGGACGGGGCGGCCTGGCCCTTGGGGCCGGTGCCGGTCGACGCCAGCTTCAGCGTGACGTCCTCGGTGCCGAGGTTGCGGTACGTCAGCTCCTTGGTGACCGGCTTGTCGTCGGTGTGCGGCCACTGCTGGACGCCGAAGCTCACGGACACCGGCTCGGCGACCACGGACTGCTTGATGGCCTTGTCGACCTGGATGCGGCCCGAACCCTGCTGGAACGGCGTGTACGTGCCGCCCTTGGTGGAAGCGGTGAGCGCGCCCTTGAGCTCGGCGTACTTCCACTGCGGGTGCTGCTGCTTGAGGATCGCCGCCGCGCCCGCGACGTGCGGGGTCGCCATCGACGTGCCGGAGATGCTCATGTAGCCGGCCGGCTTCTCGCCGACCTCGCCGGCTATCTGGTTGCCCTTCGCGGAGGCGGCCGTGATGTCCACGCCGGGCGCGGTCACGTCCGGCTTGAGGGCGCCGTCCATGCCCGGACCGCGGCTGGAGAAGTCGGCGAGCTTGTCCTTGTCGTCGACCGCGCCGACGGTCAGGGCCGCGGCGGCGCTGCCCGGGGACCCGATGGTCTGCTCGCCGAAGTCGCCCTCGTTGCCCGCGGCGATGGCGAACAGGACGCCCTTGTCCTCGGAGAGCTTGTTGACCGCCGCTTCCAGCGGGTCGATCTCCGGCGTGTCGCCGCCGCCCAGGCTCAGGTTGACGACGTCGGCGCCCTCGGCGACGGCCCACTCCATGCCGGCGAGGATCTCGGAGTCGTTGCCGAAGCCGTCGTCGCCGAGGACCTTGCCGTTGAGGATCTTGGCGCCGGGCGCGACGCCCTTGTACGCGCCGCCGGACTTCTTGCCGGTGCCGGCCGCGATGGAGGCGACGTGCGTGCCGTGGCCGACCTTGTCGGAGGCGTCGGGCGAGGCGCTGAAGTTCTTGGCGCCGGCCACCTGGCCCTGGAGGTCCTCGTGGGTGGCGTCGACCCCGGTGTCCAGGACGGCGATCTTGACGCCCTTGCCGTCGTACCCGGCGGACCAGGCCTTGGGGGCGCCGA
Organism: Streptomyces sp. NPDC003456; assembly: GCF_042878735.1. Lineage (NCBI taxonomy): Bacteria > Bacillati > Actinomycetota > Actinomycetes > Kitasatosporales > Streptomycetaceae > Streptomyces > Streptomyces sp. NPDC003456. The sequence continues at coordinate 302,953 of NZ_JBIAOK010000004.1, read as the reverse complement.
TCTGGGCGACGGACTTGTCGAGGCTGGCCTTGCGCACGCCGTCGAGCCAGACGTGCGCGATGCCGGAGGCGGTGCGGTCGCCGTCGGTGACGGCCTCCCAGAGGTCGGGTGCGTCCTGCTGCGGCGTCTGCACGGCGTCGGCGTTCAGGCTCTTCAGCGTGTGGCGCAGGGCGCCCGCGTCGCGGACGTCGGCCTTGGCCGCTGCGGCGCCGCCCCGGTAGCCGACGATGACCTTCAGGCCCTTCTTCTGGGCCTTGCGGGTGGCGGACTTGTTGAGTTCGGTGACGTCGAAGAGCCGCTGGTCGAGCCTGCCGGTGGCGACCAACCGGGCCGCGTCGGCCGGGATCACCAGGGTGTGCCCGTCGATCTTGCGGACCTGGACCGGTATGCCCTCACGGCCCTCGGCCCGCTCGAAGCCGACGACGCGGCCCTTGGCGTCCAGCGCGACCCGGTCGCCGGTGATGAGAGTGATGCGGTGCTCGGCGGTCCGGGCGGCCGGCGCGGCGGCCGCGGCCGCCTGCTCGCCGCTGGCCGACGCCGGGCCGGTCATGCCCGCCGCCAGAGCCACGGCTGCCGCTGTGGCGACCGTGGCCGCGCACGCCCTGTTCACTTGTCTGCGCAAGTTTCCCCCTTGCAGAAGGACCGGGTGAATCCCCGTTCACCCGGCCGGGGGTGGTCTCGCACGCATACGCGTACGCCCCCCGGAGGACGCAGTATGCCGACGGGGTGATCAGCTGCTCAAGGGGTGGGCGGAGGGGGAGGGATCCGTCGGCCGGTTGTTACACGACCGCGGGAACTCCGTTACAGCACTGGAGAGTCGAGGCCGCGTGCGCCCCCTTGACGGCGGCGGTGCGGCCCCGGGTGGCGGCGGCTGTGCGGCGGGGAGCGGCAGAAGGCCGCCGCCCGACCCTCGGCGGGTGGGCGGCGGCCTGGGTGCTCGCGTGGACCGGGCGGTCCGTCAGACGGCCGAACCGGCCTTCCAGTCGGCCCAGTTCATGTTCCAGCCGTTGAGGCCGTTGTCCGGCGCGATGGTCTTGTCGCCGGTGTTCTCGACGACGACCACGTCACCGAGGATCGAGTTGTCGAAGAACCAGGCGCCCGGCGTGTCCGGGTCGTCCGCGCCCTTGGCGTCCTGGAGTCCGACGCAGCCGTGGCTGGTGTTGGCGCTGCCGAAGATGGACTTGGCGCCCCAGTAGTTGCCGTGGATGAAGGTGCCGGAGCTGGAGAGGCGGATGGCGTGCGGCACGTCCTTGATGTCGTACTCGCCCTTGCCGTCGTCGTCCGTGAAGCCCACGGTCGCGCCGTTCATGCGCGTCTCCTTGAACTTCTCGGACATCACCATGACGCCCTCGTAGGTCTTGTTCTCCGGCGAACCGGCCGAGATCGGGATGGTCCGCACGACCTTGCCGTCCTGCGTGACCTTCATCTGCTTGGTCTTCGCGTCGACGTAGGAGACCTGGTTGCGGCCGATCTTGAAGGTGACCGTCTTCTGCTGGACGCCGAAGACGCCCTTGGCTCCCTCGACGCCGTCGAGCGCGAGCTTCAGCGTGACGGTGGAGCCTTCCTTCCAGTAGTCCTCGGGGCGGCAGTCCATGCGGTTGGCGTTGAACCAGTGGCAGGCGACCTCCTGGCCGCTGGTGGTGCTGACCGTGATGCCCTTCTGGACCGCGGCCTTGTCGGTGATCGCCTTGTCGAAGTTGATCGACACCGGCATGCCGACACCGACGGTGGTGCCGTCGTCCGGGGTGAAGTTGCCGATGAAGCTGTTGGATGGGGAGACCGTGGTGAACGAGGCGTTCTCGTGGGCGACGCGCCCGTCGGCGTCCTTCGCCTCGGCCGCCAGCTTGTAGGTGGTCGACCGCTCCAGCTGCGCGCTGGGCTTCCAGCTCTTCCGGTCGGCGGATATCTGGCCGCTGACCTCGGTGCCGTCGGCCGTGGTCATCTTGACCTCCGTGAGCGTGCCCTTGCTCACGGTGACGGCCGCGGAGTTGTTGATCGAGGCGTTGTTCGAGCCGTCCTTGGGTGTGATCTTGATCTGGGCCTCGGAGGTCTTCTTGGCCGCGGCCTCGTCGACCTTCGACTGGGAGCTGTCGCCGCCGTCCCCGCCGGAGGCGCTGTCGTCGCCGCCGGAACAGGCCGAGAGCACCAGCACTCCGCCGAGCAGTGCGGACGCGACCGTCAGGCCCCTGCGCCGCTTACTGACCGTCATCACACGCTTCTCCATCGTTGCCGATTTCCCCAGAACGCCGAGTCCCCCGCCACCGACCAAGTGCCCACGCGGCGCCGCGTGAGTCCCGGCCGGGAGTCCCCGTCGATAACTTTCAACGCTACGGCCGGTCGGTCCGGTTCCCCAGTGGCACAGGTGTGGGGATCGACACGTCCGCGGCGCACGGTGCCGGGCGAGGCGGGTGCGGCCGGCGCGTCGAGGGAAAAGCGAGGACCCCGGGCGAACGGTCGCCGCCCGGGGCCGGTTCTCCCGTGCGGTCAGCCGTCGTTGCTGTCGTCCCCATCATCCTCGTCGAGGTCCCAGTCCTGTGCATCGGGGTCGTGGTCGACCCGCTCGGCACTCCAGGAGGCCTGCTGCAGCTCCACGCCCGGCACCTCGCTGACCAGGTCGAACGGATCGACCAGGTAGGCGAGCGCCTCCGCGGTGTCTTCCGTCACAGCACCTTCGGCGTGGGCCCGCTCGGCCGCCGGCATGCCGTCGTCCTCCCCGATCCGGCGCAGCGCGGCCTTGGTGACCGCGTCGGCGTCCTCGACTTCGAGGACGAGGTCCACCCGAAGCCGTACAAAGCGTGATGTCTCAGGAGTGCTCATGGCGCGAGCGTACGTCGAGGCCCACTCGTGACTTTCCCGTGACCCGCGACTTTCACTAACATCGCCCCACACGGCCAATTCGCCGACGCCACAAGGGGATCGATATTCCGTGTCATCCGCTCGCCGTCCGTTGCTGACCGCCACTGCCGCGGCGACCCTGCTGGGCGCCATGTGGTTCGTCCCGTCCGCCAACGCGACGTCGGAGACCCCGGTGAGAGAGGCGGTCCCGGCCGGTCCGTCGCCGCAGGTCACGGAGCAGGCCAGGATCGCCGCGACGACCGCCGACAGCTCCGTGCCGGGGACCCGGCTCGCCGACACCGGCAGCTTCGACAGCACGCCGTACGTCATCGGCGGCACCTTCTGCCTGGCGCTGGGCGCCGGGTTCGTCGTGTACTCGGTCCGCCGGGAGCGGCTCGGTCTCTGACGGCCTTCGGGGTCCCGGCCGCTGCGCGAGCCGGTTCCTGACCGCGCGTGAGGGGGCCCTGCCGTACGGCAGGGCCCCCTTGCTCGCCCGTGGCTCCCGCCGGAGCTAGCGGAGCGGTCCGGTGACCGCCTCCACCGCGGCCAGCAGCCGCCCGTCGCGCACGAACGCGTCCGCCGCGGCCAGGTCGGGCGCCAGGAACCGGTCCGGCCCCGGACCCTGAACTCCCGCTTCCCGTAGGGCGTCGATGACGGCCCGCGTCGCGGGCGCCGGGGCGAGCCCTTCGCGCAGTTCGACGGCGCGGGTCGCCGCGTACAGCTCGACGGCCAGCACGCGGGTGAGGTTGTCCACGGACGTGCGCAGCTTGCGCGCCGCCGACCAGCCCATCGAGACGTGGTCCTCCTGCATGGCGGAGGACGGGATCGAGTCGGCCGAGGCCGGCACGGCGAGCCGCTTCAGCTCGCTCACCAGGGCGGCCTGCGTGTACTGAGCGATCATCAGGCCCGAGTCCACACCGGCGTCGTCGGCGAGGAACGGCGGCAGTCCGTGACTGCGGTTCTTGTCGAGCAGCCGGTCGGTGCGGCGCTCGGCGATGGAGCCGAGGTCGGCGGCGGCGACGGCGAGGAAGTCCAGCACGTAGGCGACGGGCGCCCCGTGGAAGTTGCCGTTGGACTCCACCCGGCCGTCGGGCAGGACGACGGGGTTGTCCACGGCGGCGGCCAGTTCGCGGTCGGCCACCAGCCGGGCGTGGGCCATGGTGTCGCGTCCGGCCCCGGCGACCTGCGGGGCGCAGCGCACCGAGTAGGCGTCCTGGACCCGCGGGGCGTCGTCCTGGTGATGGCCGGTCAGGCCCGAGCCCTTCAGCACGGCCAGCATGTTGGCGGCGCTGGCGGCCTGGCCGGGGTGGGGCCGGATGGCGTGCAGCTCGGGGGCGAGGACCTTGTCCGTGCCCAGCAGGGCCTCCAGCGACAGGGCCGCCGTGACGTCGGCGGACCGGTAGAGGGTCTCCAGGTCGGCCAGGGCCATGATCAGCATGCCGAGCATGCCGTCGGTGCCGTTGAGGAGGGCGAGGCCCTCCTTCTCGCGCAGTTCGACGGGCTGGATGCCGTGCGCGGCGAGCAGTTCCGCGGCGGGGCGCACCACGCCGTCGGGGCCCTCGGCGTCGCCCTCGCCCATGAGCGCGAGCGCGCAGTGGGACAGCGGCGCGAGGTCGCCGGAGCAGCCGAGGGAGCCGTACTCGTGCACGACCGGGGTGATCCCGGCGTTGAGCAGGTCGGCCATGGTCTGCGCGACCTCGGGCCGTACGCCGGTGCGCCCGGAGCAGACGGTCTTCAGCCGCAGGAACATCAGGGCCCGGACGACTTCCCGCTCCACCCGCGGGCCCATGCCGGCGGCGTGCGAGCGGACGATGTTGCGCTGCAGCTGTGCGCGCAGCTCGGGGCTGATGTGCCGGGTCGCCAGGGCGCCGAAGCCGGTGCTCACGCCGTAGACGGGGTCGGGCTTGGCCGCCAGGGCGTCCACGATCTCGCGGGCCGCGGCGAGGGCGGCCAGGGCCTCCTCGGAGAGCTCGACGCGGGCTCCGGCACGCGCCACGGCGAGCACGTCGGACGCCGTCGTCCCGGACGTCCCCACCACCACAGTGTGCATATCCATATTCAGGAGCGTACGCAGTGAATTCGTTGATGTCACCACTGGGGACCGGGGTCACCCCTTACCGATACGTCACAGCGTCCGGGGGCCGCCGCCCGGCTCAGGGCGCGTGCCGGCCGCGGAAGCTGCGGCGCTCCCCGTCGGCCGCCTCCTTGGACGGCTCGTCGGCGAGCCGCAGGACGGGGTCGTCGGGGCCGGCCCGGCCGGCGACGACGGGCGTGGCGGCCCGTTCCGCCTTGGCCTTGTACTGGGCCGCGTCGGCGAGCCGGAAGAGCCGGCGGGCCGAGCGCACCGTCCCGATCGGGTCCTCGGTGCAGGCGACCCCGCAGGCCACGCCGTCGCCGAGCTCCAACTCGGCCGCCCGGCGGCACAGTTCACCGGCCGCCTTCACCACCTGGTCGGCGGGCGGCCCGACCGCGAGCAGGCAGAACTCGTCCCCGCCGAGCCGGGCCGCGAGCGCCCCCGGCAGCATCGCCCCGCACAGCGACAGCACCGAGCCGAACCGTTCCAGCAACCGGTCGCCGGCCGCGTGCCCGTGCGTGTCGTTGACCCGCTTGAGCCCGTTCAGGTCGCACACGACCAGGCTGACCACGGCGCCCTCCCGCCGGTGCCGCTCGATCGCCTGCTCCAGCCGTACGTCGACGGCCCGGCGGTTGGCGAGTCCGGTGAGGGAGTCGGTGAAGGCCAGCCGCCGGGCCTCCTCCAGCCGCTCGGTCTGGGCGATGCCGGCGGCCACGACGGAGGCCAGGACGGTGGCGAAGTCGGCGTCGGCCCGCCCGAAGACGGGCTCACCCACCGGCCGGGCCACGTACAGCTCTCCCCAGGCCCTGCCGTGCAGCACGATGGGCGCGACCACGCAGCAGCCGCGGCCCCGGCGGCGCAGGGCGGCGACGCGCTGGTGGCAGTAGCCGGGCTGTCCGCCCGCGGGCCCCTCGGCCGTCTCCACCCAGGCGTCCGGCTCCCCGCCGCCGGCCCACTGCTCGTGCAGGAACTCGGTGATCTCGGCGAACTGGTGCACCGGGTAGGACTCGTCCTCGGGGAACTCCTCCTCCCCCTCGGCGAGCTCCCCGACGTTCACGAGGACCTTCAGCCGCCCCAGCTCCCGCTCCCACACCGACAGCGCGGCGAAACTCCCGCCCAGCGCCCGGCACGCCCCGGTGGCCGCGGCACGCCACGCCTCACGCGACCCGTGCGCGGCCGCCATCCCCTGAGCCAACGCGACGACGGCCACCAGCCGTCTGTCCTCACCCATCACTCCAGGCTAGGGAGTTTTCAGCCAAACCGACCTGTTCATGGCGCGAACGGGGAGGGAATGTCGCCGCTTTGAAGGGAGCGGGTGAGGGCCGGGGATACGTGTGCGACGCCTAGGCCGAATGGGGCAGGCGGGGCCGGCAAGCAGGTGGGCAGGCGCGGGGCAGGTCGGGCCGGCGGGAGGGCCCATGCGGCCCGGCGACGCGGGTGCGGGCAGCCCGGCGACGGCGTCCCGGGCGGATCCGGCGCCCGGGTGCGCCGCCGGGCCCCAAGCGGCGGCCCGAATGCAGCGGCCCAATGCAGCGGCCCGGCGCGGCAACGGCGTCCCGGGAAGCGCCGCCGGGCAGGAGGCATCGGGCCGCTGGCGGCAGCGCGGTGGATTGTCGGGCCGCCGCCCCGCGGTTCGGCCGTTCACTCCCCGGGCCACTCCGGTTTGCGGCGCTCGTTGAAGGCTGCCACGCCCTCCGCGCGGTCTCCCGAGAAGGCCGTGGTCCGCCACGCCGCGTCCTCGACCTCCAGCCCGGCCCGCAGGTCCAGTCCCTGGCCCAGCCGCAGCGCCCGCTTCGCCGCGCGCAGCCCCACCGGGGAGTTCCCGGCGATCCGCGCGGCCAGCGCCAGCGCCTCGTCGCGGTCCCGGCCGGCCTCGACGACCTGGTCGACCAGCCCCAACTCGCCCGCCTCCACGGCCTCCACCCGGCGCGCGGAGAAGATCAGCTCGGCCGCCCGGGCCGCCCCGACCCGGCGCGGCAGCAGCTGCGTACCGCCGCCGCCGGGGATCACGCCCACGGACACCTCCGGCAGCCCCACCACGGCCGTACGGTCGGCCACGATCACGTCGCACGCGAGGGCCAGCTCGAACCCGCCGCCCAGCGCGAACCCGTGCACCGCCGCCACCGTCGGCACCGGCAGCTCCAGCACCCCGGTGTACGCCCCGCGCGTCACCGGCCGCTGGCGCAGCAGGTCGGCGTCGCTGAACGAGTTCCGCTCCTTCAGGTCGGCCCCGACGCAGAACGCCCGCTCGTGCGTGGAGGTCAGGACGACCACCCGTACGTCCCGGTCCTGCCCCAGCGCCGTGCAGGCACCGGTGAGGGACCGCGCCATCTCGGTCGACACGGCGTTCATGGCCTTGGGCCGGTCGAGGACGAGCTCCGCGACGTGCCCCTGCTCATGCCGCCGCACCAGCACGAACTCCCCGAACCGTTCCTCACTCATGACACCCTCCGGTTAACGCGGGTTAACAAGACACCGCTCAGATCATCGCAGCCGCGCCCCACCGGCGGAAGGGCCGACCCGTCCGGTTCCCACCCATGGCCCGCCCACCCGTTCGAGTGAAGTCCTCCCCACTCCGGCCCGATCACCCAAGGCAGCGCATAACGTGCGTCAGCCATGGCGCATCGGGGGCGCGCGGGCATCGGGGAGGGATCCACAGCATGACGACGAAGAGACCGGCGACACCACAGCCACGACGGAACACGGCCTCGACGACGGCCCAGCGCCGTCAGCGCCCGGCCACTGCTCGGGAGCCGGCCACTCCGCGCAAGCCGGCCACTCCCCGGGGCGAGCCGGTCACCCCGCCGGCCGCACCCGCCCCCGTCCCTTCCGCTGCCCCTGCCTCTGTGAAAGCCGTCCGGCCCAGCGCCGAACGGCCGACCCCGGTCCCGGCTGCGGGGACGGACACGACCGCCCGGGCCGGGAGCGGCAAGCTCCTGGCCCGCGTACGTGGACGGCACCGCAAGCCCCGTCCCCGCAAGGTGCTGCTCGCCGCCGGAGGGCTCGCCCTGGCCGCCGGGGCGTTGAGTCTGCTGCGCCTGTCCCCGGGACCGGCCCCCGACGGCACCGGCACCCACGAGGCGGGCCCTGCCCCGAGCCCCGTCACCACCGGCACGGACGGGGCCGACTACGCCACCGCGCCTTCTCCCGACGCGCCCGACGCGGGCCCCTCGTCGCCCACCGCCCTCGGCGGCCTGACCCCGTCCCCCTTCACGAAGGGGGCGACACCCGCCACGACCTCCGCGGCCGGCGCCGACGGCCCGCGAGGCACCACGGGCGCGCCCGGCGCGGCCCCCACGGCGCCCGGGTCCGGGGCCGGGTCGACGAGCATCCCCGAGAAGCCGAACGCGCCGGACACACCCCGGGCCCCGGCCCCGACGGCCTCGCCGGGCGCCCCGGAACCCGCTCCGGCCCGGCCCGCACCACCACCGAGCCGGACCACGCCCGCACCGCCGCCGCCCTCTCGGGGAGAGCCGGACGAGCCGCGCGATCCGGGACTGTGCGTGCCGGTCGTCGGCGTGTGCGTCGACACCCCGCTCGATGCCCGCCGCTGAGGGGAGGCGCCGCTACGGCGTCCCGTCCCGGCGCGTGAGCAGCCACGGCTCCACGACACCCAGGCCACGCACCGGCCGCTGCCACATCGGCTGGAGCGCGAACCGGTACGTCGGGGGCTCCTCGCCCTCCTTCTCCGCCGCCGCGGCCTCCTCGGCGGCCTCCGCCTCCGAGGACGGCGCGTCCTGGGTGCGGATGAGTTCCTCCGCGAATGCGGTGTCCACCAGGACGGCGTCCTTGGGCGCTATCGACGTGAGCCGGGAGGCGAGATTCACGGTCGTACCGAACACATCGCCCATCCGGGTGGTGACCGTGCCGAACGCCATGCCGACGCGCAGCTCCGGCATGGTCTCGTCGTGCGCCATCGTCTCGATCAGCCGCAGGGCGATCTCGGCGGCCGTGCCGGCGTCGTCGGCCGCGTAGAGCACCTCGTCGCCGAGGGTCTTGATCAGCCGCCCGCCGTTGGCGGCCACCAGGTCGGCGGCCGTGGTCTCGAAGGCCTCGACCAGCTCGCCGAGCTCCTCCTCCTCCATCCGCCGGGTCAGCCGGGTGAAGCCGACCAGGTCGGCGAAGCCGACGGCGAGCCGCCGGTCGACCATCTCCTCGTCGTCGGCGGCCTGCACGACCCGTCCGGCCGAGGCCGCGAGCTGCCGGCGCCAGACGTAGACCAGGAACTCCTCCAGCTCGGGCAGGAGCAGCTCGACGATCGGGTACGTGACCTCCGTGCGGGTCATGCCCGGCTCCGGTGGCTCGGTCAGGCCCTCCAGGAAGGAGTCGATCTGCCACTCGGCGAGCCGCGCGGTGGTCTGCCCCGTGGAGCGGGCCACCTGCACGGCCATCGCCTCGCTCAGCAGGCCCGCCTCGACCAGACCGGCCAGGCGGCGCAGCGCGAGGACGTCCGCCTCGGTCAGGGCCTTGGCCTGCCCGATGTCGGCGAAGCCCATCGCCCGCCAGAAGCGGGAGGCCAGTTCCATGGAGACACCGGCGCTGCGGGCCGCCTGGAACGGGGTGTAGCGGCGCTCGGCGCCCAGGATGAGCCCTTCGAGGCGCAGGGCGAGCGGGTCCTCGCCGGAGTCGGCGCCCTGCGCGTCCGTGCCGGAGCCCGAGTCGTCGACGGTCACGCGTGCTGCCCTTCCGATCTGTCACGGTCAGGTATCGACCGGCCTCAACTCTACGGCAGGTGTGCGCCAGCTCACTCCGTTCGGTCCGGCCGGTGGGTGAGGTGCCGGGCGCCGTCCGGCCGTCCGGTGTTTCCCCACCGCCCCCGGACGCTCCGCTCCCCCGGAACCCAGGTCGGCCGGGACGGCCTCGTCCCGAAGCGCCGGACGGGCCGGCTGCCGGTCCGGGGCTCAGGCCGGCCTCAGGTGCACGATGTCGCCGGCCCCGACCGGCTCCTGCACCCCCCGCGCCGTCGCCAGCACCAGCCGTCCGTCGCCGTCCACGGCGACGGCCTCCCCCACGACCGCCCGGTCCCCGGGCAGCTCCGCGCGCACTTCCCGCCCGAGCGTCGCGCAGCCGGCCGCGTAGGCCTCCTGCAGCCTGCTCGCGCCGGGGTCGCCGCCCGCGGCACGCCACCTGCCGTACCACTCCTCCAGGGAGCGCAGCACGCCCCGCAGCAGCGGGTCCCGGTCCGTGCTCACGGCCCCGGCCAGCGCCAGCGACCCCGCCGTCGGCACGGGCAGCTCGTTCTCCTTGAGCGAGACGTTGACGCCGACGCCGATGACGACCCCGCCGTCACCGGCCCGCTCGGCCAGGATGCCGCCGGCCTTGCGCTCCTCGCCGCCCACCGTGACCAGCACGTCGTTGGGCCACTTCAGGGCCGTGTCGACGCCGGCGGCCCGGGACAGGCCGGCGGCCACCGCGACACCCGTGAGCAGCGGCAGCCACCCCCACCGGGGCACCGGCACCTCGCGCGGGGTGAGCAGCACCGAGAAGAACAGGCCCGAGCGCGGCGGTGCCGACCACTGCCGGTCCAGGCGTCCGCGCCCGGCCGTCTGCTCCTCGGCGATCAGCACCGCGCCCTCCACGGCCTCGCCCCCGGCCGCCCGGGCGACCAGGTCGGTGTTGGTCGAGCCGGTGCGCTGGACGACGTCGATCCGCGTCCACAGCCCTCCTTCCCGCACCAGGCCCCGGCGCAGGGCGGTGGTGTTGAGGGGCGGCCGGTCCAGATCGGACCAGCGGCTCCGGTTCGGCTCTGATGCATCTCGCGGCGTCATGCAAGCCACCCTAGGTGTGGTAAATGCCGCACTGCCGATGTGGAGGCACCCCACTACTCTACGGATGAGTAACCGTCCCCCCTTTTGAGCAGGCAGGGAGCCGCATCCCGATGTCCGAGCCGGAAGAGCAGCAGCCCGATATCCACACGACCGCGGGCAAGCTCGCGGACCTGAAGCGCCGCATCGAGGAAGCGACACACGCCGGCTCCGCCCGCGCGGTCGAGAAGCAGCACGCCAAGGGCAAGCTGACGGCCCGTGAGCGGATCGAACTCCTGCTGGACGAGGGCTCGTTCGTGGAGCTCGACGAGTTCGCCCGGCACCGCTCGACCAACTTCGGCCTCGACCGGAACCGCCCGTACGGCGACGGCGTCGTCACCGGTTACGGCACCGTCGACGGCCGGCCGGTCGCCGTGTTCTCGCAGGACTTCACCGTCTTCGGCGGTGCGCTCGGCGAGGTCTACGGGCAGAAGATCGTCAAGGTCATGGACTTCGCGCTGAAGACCGGCTGCCCGGTCGTCGGCATCAACGACTCCGGCGGCGCCCGCATCCAGGAGGGCGTGGCCTCCCTCGGCGCCTACGGCGAGATCTTCCGCCGCAACACCCACGCCTCCGGTGTGATCCCGCAGATCAGCCTGGTCGTCGGGCCGTGCGCGGGCGGGGCGGTCTACTCCCCGGCCATCACCGACTTCACGGTGATGGTCGACCAGACCTCGCACATGTTCATCACCGGACCCGACGTCATCAAGACCGTCACCGGCGAGGACGTCGGCTTCGAGGAGCTGGGCGGCGCCCGCACCCACAACGCGACCTCCGGCGTGGCCCACCACATGGCGGGCGACGAGAAGGACGCGATCGAGTACATCAAGCAGCTGCTGTCCTACCTCCCGTCGAACAACCTGTCCGAGGCGCCGGCCTTCCCCGAGGAAGCCGACCTCGAGCTCACCGACGAGGACCGCGAGCTGGACACGATCGTCCCGGACAGCGCGAACCAGCCGTACGACATGCACGCGGTGATCGAGCACGTGCTGGACGACGCCGAGTTCTTCGAGACGCAGCCGCTGTACGCGCCGAACATCGTCACCGGCTTCGGGCGGGTCGAGGGCCGGCCGGTCGGTGTCGTCGCCAACCAGCCGATGCAGTTCGCCGGCTGCCTGGACATCAAGGCCAGCGAGAAGGCGGCCCGCTTCGTGCGGACCTGCGACGCCTTCAACGTCCCGGTGCTCACCTTCGTCGACGTCCCCGGCTTCCTGCCGGGCGTGGACCAGGAGCACGACGGCATCATCCGCCGCGGCGCGAAGCTGATCTACGCCTACGCCGAGGCGACCGTCCCGCTGATCACGGTCATCACCCGCAAGGCCTTCGGCGGTGCGTACGACGTCATGGGCTCCAAGCACCTGGGGGCCGACCTCAACCTGGCCTGGCCGACGGCCCAGATCGCCGTCATGGGCGCCCAGGGCGCGGTCAACATCCTGCACCGCCGCACCCTGGCCGAGGCGGAGGCGAACGGCGAGGACCTGGAGGCGGTGCGGGCCCGGCTGATCCAGGAGTACGAGGACACCCTCCTCAACCCCTACGTCGCGGCCGAGCGCGGGTACGTCGACGCGGTGATCCTGCCGTCCGAGACGCGCCGGCACGTCGTCCGGGGCCTGCGTCAACTGCGCACGAAGCGGGAATCCCTGCCTCCGAAGAAGCACGGCAACATCCCCCTCTAGGCCCGCTGGGAGCCGTCATGAACATCAAGGTCCTGCGAGGCAACCCGACCCCGGAGGAGCTGGCCGCCGCCCTGGCGGTGGTCAGGGCGCGCGCCGCGGCGGCCGCTGCGGTGCCGTCCGGCGCGCCCACGCAGCGCGACGCGTGGTCCGACCCGTCCCGCATCGCGGCCCACCGCCTGCCCCAGCCGGGGCCGACCGCGTGGGGCCGCACCTACTGGCCGGGGTGACCCGCCCTCCCGGCCGTACGGGGGACCCGCGGCGGGAAACGCGGTAGCGGAACGCGGGGCGCCGATTTGAGTACGCCTACTCAGGCGCCCCGCCCCGCCAGGGCCGCACGCTGGAGGCATGCTGTGGTCCGACCCCGAGAACGAACCGCCCGAAGAACTGCGTGACATGCAGGACATGCTGCGGCGGCTGAGCGTTCTCCTGGCGGTGGCCATGGTGCTGGTGATGATCGGGATCGGCGTGAGGTGAGGCACCCCGCCCGGGTGACTAATCTGACGGCATGACCGCTCAGCGCAGCAGGCGACTCGTCCTCGCCTCCCAGTCCCCCGCCCGGCTCGGTCTGCTCCGCCAGGCCGGTCTCGCCCCCGAGGTGATCGTCAGCGGCGTCGACGAGGACGCCGTCACCGCCCCCACCCCCGCCGAGCTGGCGCTCGCCCTCGCCGAGGCGAAGGCGAGCGTCGTGGCGGCCCGCCCGGACGTCAAGGGCGCGCTGGTGATCGGCTGCGACTCCGTGCTCGACCTGGACGGCAAGGCGCTGGGCAAGCCCGCGGACGCCGAGGAGGCCACCGCCCGCTGGAAGGCCATGCGCGGCCGGGCCGGCACCCTGCAGACGGGCCACTGCGTCTACGACACGCTCAGCGGCCGGTACGTCTCCGCCACCGCGTCGACGGTCGTCCATTTCGGTGAACCCACCGACGAGGAGATCGCCGCCTACGTGGCTTCCGGCGAACCGCTGCACGTCGCCGGGGCGTTCACGCTGGACGGCCGTTCGGCCCCGTTCATCGACGGCATCGACGGCGACCACGGCAACGTCATCGGCATCAGCCTGCCCCTGGTCCGGCGGCTGCTGAGCGAACTGGGCGTCGGCATCACGGAGTTGTGGGCGCCGGCGGAGGGGTGACCGGGGGCCCGCCGTCACCCTCGCCGCTCTCGGGCGGGGCGCCGGCGGGCTCGGCCGGGCGGTCCTCCGTCATCAGCAGCAGCACGATCAGGGCGAGCACCAGCACCATGAAGACGAACGCCGGCGGGCCCACCGGGCCCCAGGTGAACGCCCCGAGCAGTCCGTGCACGACCGCCGCGCTGATCAGCAGGACCCGCCCGAGGCCGGCCGGGCGGCGGTCGCGCACCGCCACGAGCAGGGCGACCAGGCCGCACAGCGCGAAGTAGAGGCCGAAGACGATCCCGCCGATCTTCGACGACACCGCCATCTTGTCCGGATCCAGTCCGGCCAGCGACATGTCCTGCCGGTCGACGACGACCCCGAGGAACCAGTTCAGCGCGGCGACGCCGAACGCCTCGGCGAACAGCACGACCGCCACGACCCATGCCACCGGCCTGCGCACCACCGCGCCCCCCCTCCTCCGTTCGGGACACCGCGAAGGCTACTCACGGGTAAACGAGGGAACAAGGGTCCGTCAGCAGGCAAAGAATCATTGGGCCATTCGTAGGGACTCGACAAAGAAACTGAGTGGCCCGCAGCACGTGATGACAGAGACCTTGACCACAGGAGACGGCTAGGGTTTCCCGGAGGAGTACTGCGTTCTGCGGTGCCACAAGGGATTTTGCAGGTCGAGCGAGCCTCGAATCACGCTCCGTGTGGGCAAGCTCACCATTGGGGACGGGTCGAAGTGCCGTGTCGGCAGTCCCTAAACTCGGCTTGTTTCAAGGAGGGAGCCTCAATCGTGCGCAAGGTGCTCATCGCCAACCGTGGCGAAATCGCTGTCCGCGTGGCCCGGGCCTGCCGGGACGCCGGGATCGCGAGCGTGGCCGTCTACGCCGACCCGGACCGGGACGCTCTGCATGTCCGCGCCGCGGATGAGGCGTTCGCCCTGGGCGGTGACACCCCGGGCACCAGCTACCTCGACATCGAGAAGGTGCTGAAGGCCGCCCGGGAGTCGGGCGCGGACGCGGTCCACCCCGGATACGGCTTCCTCTCCGAGAACGCCGAGTTCGCCCAGGCGGTGCTGGACGCGGGCCTGATCTGGATCGGCCCGCCGCCGCAGGCGATCCGCGACCTGGGTGACAAGGTGGCCGCCCGGCACATCGCCCAGCGCGCCGGCGCGCCGCTGGTGGCCGGCACGCCCGACCCGGTCTCCGGCGCGGAGGAGGTCGTCGCCTTCGCCGAGGAGCACGGCCTGCCCATCGCCATCAAGGCGGCGTTCGGCGGCGGCGGCCGCGGCCTGAAGGTCGCCCGCACCCTCGAAGAGGTCCGCGAGCTGTACGACTCCGCCGTCCGTGAGGCCGTCGCGGCCTTCGGCCGGGGCGAGTGCTTCGTCGAGCGCTACCTCGACAAACCGCGTCACGTGGAGACCCAGTGCCTGGCCGACCAGCACGGCAACGTGGTGGTCGTCTCCACCCGTGACTGCTCGCTGCAGCGCCGCCACCAGAAGCTGGTGGAGGAGGCGCCCGCGCCGTTCCTGTCCGACGCGCAGATGGAGGAGCTGTACGCGGCCTCCAAGGCGATCCTGAAGGAAGCCGGCTACGTCGGCGCCGGCACCGTCGAGTTCCTCGTCGGCATGGACGGCACGATCTCCTTCCTGGAGGTCAACACCCGCCTCCAGGTGGAGCACCCGGTCACCGAGGAGGTCGCCGGCATCGACCTGGTGCGCGAGATGTTCCGCATCGCCGACGGCGAGGAGCTCGGCTACGGCGACCCGGAGCTGCGCGGCCACTCCTTCGAGTTCCGCATCAACGGCGAGGACCCGGGCCGCAACTTCCTGCCCGCGCCCGGCACCGTCACCACCTTCGCCCCGCCGTCCGGCCCGGGTGTCCGGCTGGACGCGGGCGTGGAGTCCGGCTCGGTCATCGGCCCGGCGTGGGACTCCCTGCTGGCCAAGCTGATCGTCACCGGCCGTACGCGCAAGGAGGCCCTGGAGCGGGCCGCGCGTGCGCTGGAGGAGTTCCAGGTCGAGGGCATGGCCACGGCCATCCCGTTCCACCGCGCGGTCGTCAGGGACCCGGCGTTCGCGCCCGAGCTGACCGGCTCGTCGGACCCGTTCACGGTCCACACCCGCTGGATCGAGACCGAGTTCGTCAACGAGATCAAGCCCTTCACCGCGGCGGCCGACGCCGAGGCGGACGAGGAGCCGGGTCGCGAGACGGTGGTCGTCGAGGTCGGCGGCAAGCGCCTGGAGGTCTCCCTCCCGTCCTCGCTGGGCATGTCCCTGGCCCGCACGGGGCTCGCGGCCGGTGCCAAGCCGAAGCGCCGCGCGGCGAAGAAGTCGGGCCCCGTCGCCTCCGGTGACACCCTCGCCTCGCCGATGCAGGGCACGATCGTCAAGGTCGCGGTCGAGGAGGGCCAGGAGGTCAAGGAGGGCGACCTGGTCGTCGTCCTGGAGGCCATGAAGATGGAGCAGCCCCTCAACGCCCACCGCTCCGGCACGATCAAGGGCCTCTCGGCGGAGATCGGCGCGTCGGTGACCTCGGGCGCCCCGATCTGCGAGATCAAGGACTGACCCCCGAAAACCCCCGCCTGCGGCGCGCCCTCCCGACCCGGGGGCGCGCCGCAGGCGCTTTCGCCCCCCCACCGACCGACGCAAGCCTCAGCACCACGCGGGCCAGCCCCGGAGCCTGCCGCTCCCACGCCCCCCGGCCGCCGACCACGGCGATCGCCCGCAGACCCCACCCGCGGACCGGCCGCAGATGCTTCCGCCTCCTCAGGCCCGATCGGCTCGCCCACCACCGGCAGACGTAGACCTCAACACAAGGCAGGCCCACCCGCCGGCCCGCCGCGGGCGCTTCCGCCGGCTCAGGCCGACCGGCTCGCCCCCCACCGGCCGACGTGAGCGTCAGCGGGACGCAGGGCCACCCTGAGCGCCGCCGCCGGCGTTCCTGCCACCTCCGGCCGGTCGGCTGATCCCACCGGTCCACCGATCCACCGGTCCACCGATCCACCGGTCCACGGCTGACAGCCGCCCCCGGCGAAATGCTCCACCCGGCAACCGCAGGCGTCAGCGCCACCATGGACGTTGCCGCCCTCTCAAGCCGACCGGCGTCAGCGCAACGCAGGCCCCACCCTGAGCACTGCCGCCGGCGTCTCCGCCCTCTCGCGGCGGTCGGGGCGGCCACGCCGGGCCACCGGACACGGCGTCTGCCGACGCCCGGCGGCAGGCAGCCGGCCGCGACGCGGCGCCCGGCCCGCCGCAGGCGTCAGCGGCGGCGCAGGTCTGCCACCCGGGCCCGTTCGGCCCCCGGTCCCTGCTCGCCGAGCATCGAGTGGGACCGCAACCCGCCGTTCCCACCCCCCGGCACCTGGCGGCGGGGCCCCGGCAGCGGCACGTCCCGGCGCTGCTGGCGCGCCGGGACGGCATCAGCCCCGGAGCCTGCCGCTCCCGTGGCACCCCCCTGCCCGCCGGCCACGGCGATCTGCACGCCCTGGTCGGCAAGGGCCTGGAGCTCCGTCCCGGCGCGGTCGTCGTGCGCGGGCGGCTCGTCCGTCACGAGGCGGGTGATGAGGTCCGTCGGCACGGTCTGGAACATGGTGTCCGTGCCCAGCTTGGTGTGGTCCGCGAGGACCACGACCTCCGCCGCGGCCTGCACCAGCGCCCGGTCCACGGACGCCGACAGCATGTTGGACGTGGACAGCCCGCGCTCGGCGGTGAGCCCGCTCCCGGACAGGAACGCCCGCGACACCCGCAGCCCGTGCAGCGACTGCTCCGCCCCGCTGCCGACAAGGGCGTAGTTCGAACCGCGGAGCGTCCCGCCGGTCATCACGACCTCGACCCGGTTGGCGTGGGCCAGGGCCTGCGCCACCAGCAGCGAGTTGGTGACGACCGTCAGGCCGGGCACCCGGGCGAGCCGGCGGGCCAGCTCCTGGGTGGTCGTACCCGCCCCGACCACGATCGCCTCGCCCTCTTCCACGAAGTTCGCGGCGAGGTCGGCGATGGCGGTCTTCTCGGCGGTCGCGAGATGAGACTTCTGCGGAAAGCCGGACTCCCGCGTGAAACCGCCCGGCAGTACCGCACCGCCGTGCCGGCGGTCGAGGAGTCCTTCTGCCTCCAGCGCGCGCACGTCCCGCCGTACGGTCACTTCGGAGGTCTGGACGACGCGGGCGAGCTCACGGAGCGACACGGCCCCGTTCGCTCGCACCATTTCGAGGATCAATTGGCGACGTTCTGCAGCGAACACGAAACTGACAGTAACGCCAGCGACCGTCTGCTTTCAGCAGTTTGCGCTGAATAGCAGAAGATGTTCGCAGCATGCCCCGCGAAGTGGTATAGGGCCTAGTCCCAGCGCCTATGCCGTCCGCACGGTCGGACACTCCTCGTGACCGGCCAGGGGCCGGAACCGGCCTCTCAGCCCTCGGCCGACCCCTTGCGCGTGTGCAACTGCCGTGCCACCTCGGCGATCGAGCCCGACAGGGAGGGGTAGACGGTGAACGCCTTCGCGATCTGTTCGACCGTCAGATTGTTGTCGACCGCGATCGAGATGGGGTGGATCAGTTCCGAGGCGCGCGGGGCGACGACCACGCCGCCGACCACGATGCCCGTGCCCGGACGGCAGAAGATCTTGACGAAGCCGTCGCGGATGCCCTGCATCTTGGCGCGCGGGTTGCGCAGCAGCGGCAGCTTGACGACCCGGGCGTCGATCTTCCCGGCGTCGACGTCGGCCTGGGTGTAGCCGACGGTGGCGATCTCCGGGTCGGTGAAGACGTTCGAGGAGACGGTCTTCAGGTTCAGCGGCGCCACCGCGTCGCCCAGGAAGTGGTACATCGCGATGCGCCCCTGCATGGCGGCCACGGACGCGAGGGCGAACACGCCGGTCACGTCACCGGCCGCGTACACGCCGGGAGCGGTCGTGCGCGAGACCTTGTCGGTCCAGATGTGACCGGACTCGCGCAGCCGGACGCCGGCCTCCTCCAGCCCCATGCCCGCGCTGTTGGGCACGGCGCCGACGGCCATCAGGCAGTGCGAGCCGGTGATGACGCGCCCGTCGGCGAGGGCCACCTCCACCCGGTCGCCGACCCGCTTGGCGGACTGCGCCCGGGAGCGCCCCATGACGTTCATGCCGCGCCGGCGGAAGACGTCCTCCAGCACGGCCGCGGCGTCCGGGTCCTCGCCGGGCAGCACGCGGTCGCGCGACGACACGAGCGTCACCCGGGAGCCCAGTGCCTGGTAGGCGCCGGCGAACTCGGCGCCGGTCACACCCGACCCGACCACGATCAGTTCCTCGGGCAGCTCGTCGAGGTCGTAGACCTGGGTCCAGTTGAGGATCCGCTCGCCGTCGGGCTGGGCGTCGGGCAGCTCGCGGGGGTGCCCGCCGGTGGCGATGAGCACCGCGTCGGCCGTGAGGGTCTCCTCGCTGCCGTCGGCGGCGCGCACGACGACCTTGCGCGACCCGTCGAGCGCCTGCATGCCCTCCAGCCGCCCGCGCCCGCGCATGACACGCGCGCCGGCACGCGTCACGGAGGCCGTGATGTCGTGCGACTGGGCGAGCGCGAGCCGCTTCACACGCCGGTTGACCTTGCCCAGGTCCACGCCCACCACCCGGGCGGCCTGCTCGATGTGGGGGGTGTCGTCGGCGACGATGATCCCCAGCTCCTCGTAGGAGGAGTCGAACGTGGTCATCACCTCGGCCGTGGCGATGAGTGTCTTCGACGGGACGCAGTCGGTCAGCACCGACGCCCCGCCCAGACCGTCGCAGTCGACGACGGTCACCTCCGCGCCGAGTTGAGCGGCCACCAGCGCCGCTTCGTATCCGCCGGGTCCGCCACCGATGATCACGATCCGAGTCACGTACTCCATTGTCCCGCACCGGACAACGTGACACCGCCCGGGGGCCCGCCGGCGGGGCTGTCGTTACCCGAGTGACGCCGGACCACCTGCCGTACCCTTCCCCCATGTCGCTCTACGCCGCGTACGCCGGCAACCTCGACGCGCGGCTGATGTCCCGCCGCGCCCCGCACTCGCCGCTGCGCGCCACCGGCTGGCTGAACGGATGGCGGCTGACGTTCGGCGGCGAGCACATGGGCTGGGAGGGCGCGCTGCCGACGATCGTGGAGGACCCCCTCTGCCAGGTCTTCGTCGCGCTCTACGACATCGCCCCCATGGACGAGGAGTCGCTGGACCGCTGGGAGGGCGTGGGGCTCGACATCTACCGCCGGACGCGCGTACGGGTGCACACCCTGGACGGTGAGGAGTCCGCGTGGGCCTTCACCCTGAACGCGTACGAGGGCGGTCTGCCCTCCGCCCGCTACCTGGGCGAGATCGCCGACGCGGCGGAGTCGGCCGGCGCCCCGCACGACTACGTGATGGAACTGCGCAAACGCCCCTGCTGACGGCCGGCCCCGGGCGGCGCTCGTCGGAAACGACAAGACAACGATCGCCACCCCGTGAGCTTTGACATCTACGCGCGTAGGCAATGAGCGGCTACCCTCTTGCGCGTGAACGCATCTCTTCTTCCGGACGACATCCAGGGCGACCCGCACGCGGCCGCCGACGCCGCCGCGGCCCGCCTGCGCGAACTGACGGGCGCCGAGACCCACGACGTCGCCCTCGTGATGGGCTCCGGGTGGGCCCCGGCCGTGGACGCCCTGGGCGCCCCCGAGGCCGAGTTCCAGGTCACCGAGCTGCCCGGCTTCCCGCCGCCGGCCGTGGAGGGCCACGGAGGCAAGATCCGCTCGTACCGCATCGGCAACAAGCGGGCGCTGGTCTTCCTGGGCCGCACGCACTACTACGAGGGCCGCGGGGTGGCGGCGGTCGCGCACGGCGTGCGCACCGCGGTCGCCGCGGGCGTCAAGACGGTCGTGCTGACCAACGGCTGCGGCGGTCTGCGCGAGGGCATGCGCCCCGGCCAGCCGGTCCTGATCAGCGACCACATCAACCTCACGGCCACCTCCCCCATCGTCGGCGCGAACTTCGTGGACCTGACCGACCTGTACTCCCCGCGCCTGCGCGCGCTGTGCAAGGAGGTCGACCCCACGCTGGAGGAGGGCGTCTACGCCCAGTTCCCCGGCCCGCACTACGAGACCCCCGCGGAGATCCGCATGGCCCGGGTCATCGGCGCCGACCTGGTGGGCATGTCGACGGTCCTGGAGGCGATCGCCGCCCGTGAGGCCGGCGCGGAGATCCTCGGCATCTCCCTGGTGACCAACCTCGCCGCGGGCATGACGGGCGAGCCGCTGAACCACGAGGAGGTCCTCCAGGCGGGCCGCGACTCGGCGGCCCGTATGGGCTCCCTCCTGGCGCAGGTCCTGGGCCGCCTGTAGCCGGCCGCCGCCCGCACGGGGGGTCTCCGCCAGCGGGAGGGCCCCCGGCGGCATGATGGCGCGCAGCGCAGGCGGCGCCCGCGGTGCGCTCCTGCCCGCCGTACGGCGGAAGGGGACGTGCCGGGGGATGTCCGCCCGCAGCGGCCGGCGCGCCGGCGGACAGTGCGCCGGCGTCCGCGCCCCTCGCGCCGTTCCGGGGACGGACACCCCCGGCGCGGCCCCGACCCACCCCCGCGCGTCACGCGCGACGCGCACCCCCCGAAGCGGCACAGCCCGCCGCAGGCACACCACACACGACGGAGAGGCTGACACCGAACCGTGCACGAAGAACTCATCGCTCAGGCCCAGACCTGGCTCAGCGAGGACCCCGACCCGGACACCCGTGCCGAGCTCGCGGGCCTCCTCGACGCGGGGGACCACGCCGAGCTCGCCGCCCGCTTCGCCGGCACGCTCCAGTTCGGCACCGCCGGCCTGCGCGGCGAACTCGGCGCCGGCCCCCTGCGCATGAACCGCACGGTCGTCATCCGCGCCGCCGCGGGCCTCGCCGCCTACCTGAGGAAGCAGGGCCACGGCGACGGCCTGGTCGTCATCGGCTACGACGCCCGGTACAAGTCGGCCGATTTCGCCCGCGACACCGCCGCCGTCATGACCGGGGCGGGCCTGCGCGCGGCCCTGCTGCCGCGCCCGCTGCCCACGCCGGTGCTCGCGTTCGCGATAAGGCACCTCGGCGCGGTCGCCGGAGTGGAGGTCACCGCCAGCCACAACCCGCCGCGCGACAACGGCTACAAGGTCTACCTGGGCGACGGTTCCCAGATCGTTCCGCCCGCCGACGCGGAGATCGCCGCCGAGATCGACGCGATCGGCAGCCTGAACGACGTCCCCCGGCCCGACGGCGGCTGGGACACCCTCGACGACGGCGTCCTCGACGCCTACCTCGCCCGCACGGACGCGGTCCTGGCCGAGGGCTCCCCGCGCACCGCCCGCACGGTGTACACGGCCATGCACGGCGTCGGCAAGGACGTCGTCCTGGCCGCGTTCGCCCGCGCCGGCTTCCCGGAGCCGGTCCTCGTCGCGGAGCAGGCCGAGCCCGACCCGGACTTCCCGACCGTCGCGTTCCCCAATCCGGAGGAGCCCGGCGCGATGGACCTGGCGTTCGCCAAGGCGCGCGAGGTGGACCCGGACCTGATCGTCGCCAACGACCCCGACGCGGACCGCTGCGCCGTCGCCGTGCGGGACGGCGACGACTGGCGCATGCTCCGGGGCGACGAGGTCGGCGCGCTCCTCGCCGCCCACCTGGTCAGCCGCGGCGCCACCGGCACCTTCGCCGAGTCGATCGTCTCGTCCTCGCTGCTCGGCCGCATCGCCGAGAAGGCGGGCCTGCGGCACGTGGAGACCCTCACCGGGTTCAAGTGGATCGCCAGGGCGGAGGGCCTGCGCTTCGGCTACGAGGAGGCGCTCGGCTACTGCGTCGACCCCGAGGGCGTGCGCGACAAGGACGGCATCACGGCCGCGCTGCTGATCACGGAGCTGGCGTCCCGGCTGAAGGAGGAGGGCCGCACCCTCCTGGACCTGCTGGACGACCTCGCGGTGGAGCACGGGCTGCACGCGACGGACCAGCTGTCGGTCCGGGTCGAGGACCTGTCGGTCATCGCGGCGGCCATGACGCGCCTGCGCGAGCACCCCCCGACGCGGCTCGCCGGCCTGCCCATCACCCGCACGGAGGACCTCACCCGGGGCACGGAGTCCCTCCCGCCCACGGACGGCCTGCGCTACACCCTCGACGGGGCCCGGGTGATCGTGCGCCCGAGCGGCACGGAACCGAAGCTGAAGTGCTACCTGGAGGTCGTGGTCCCGGTCGCCTCCCGTACGGACCTCCCCGAGGCCCGGGCGAAGGCGGCGGAGGTCCTGGAGTCCGTCAAGCGCGACCTCTCGGCGGCGGCGGGCATCTGACCCGGCGGGGCGCCCGGCCGAAGCCGGGCGCCCGACGGCCGTCGGAGCGCTCCGCGGCGGCCTCCGCCCGAGCCGGCCGACGGAGTCCCCCCTACGCCCCCTTCTTCGCGGCCTCCCGCCGCTGCCGCTTGCCCAGGGGCGCCTGGGAGAGGTCCTCGGCCGCGGACCGGAGGTTCTTGTAGCCGTACCCGCGCTCCTCCAGCCACGCCCGCGCGGCGTTCTCGGCCCGCTCCGCGGCCTCCAGGATGTCCTCCTCGGCCTCCCCGGAGTCCAGGAAGCGGAACGTGAAGGCGGGACGTGCGGCCACGTCGTAGGACAGGTGCCCCTCGGGCGTGAAGGCCGCGCGCAGCATGTCGTGCTCGGCGGCGCGCTCCAGCAGCGCGGCCCGCTGTTCGTCGCTCAGCCCGTCGAAGACACCGCGCACGGTGACGCGGAAGGTACGAGTGCTCATCCCCCGAACGTAGGCTCACCGCCCCGCCCGCTCCACTCCTTTTAGGAGCCGGACGGCCCGGGCAGACCGCCGTCCGAGCGGCCACTGATCCGAGCGGCCACAGAGTTGAACGGCGGCTGCTCCGAGCGGCCACGCGGGGCAGCGGCGGGGCGAGGCGCGGGTGCGCTCCCTGCGCAAGGCCGCGGGACCGCGGGTCCGCGAGAGGGAGTAGGTCCGCGAGTCCGCGAGGCCGGCAGCACCACCTGGGCGTCGGTCCGCAGGTGTGTCGGTCCGCACGGGCGCCGGTCCGGAAGGCGCAGGCGGCAGGCCCGAACGGCCCCGGCGGCCCCGGCGGCCGGAGTGTCAGCCCGCTGCCAGGAGGATCAGGACCAGGACCGCCCCGGCGACCGCCGGGCCCAGGATCTCGTAGGCCCACCGCACGGTGACCTCGCCCTGCGCCGACGCCGCCTCGTGCCGGTCCTGGTGCAGCGCCCGCAGGTCGTCCATGATCCGGTCGGTCTCGGCCCGCACGGGCCCGTCGGACATGGTCCCGCCACCGCGCCCGGCCGCGAACCCGAGCGCACCGCCGCCGTCCTGGCCCGGCTGCCGCCGGGCCTGCGCCGTCGCGCGCATCTCGCGCCGCCTGGCCCGCTTGCGGGCACGCAGCGAGACCGGCACGGCCCACAGCTGGTACTTCGTGCCGGTCAGGGTGAGGACCTCGTTGGAGTAGGCGGACTTCAGCGAGGCGACCTGGCCCCAGGGCAGCACGATGACGCGGAAGGGGTTGCGGATCCGCAGCCGGTCCTCCCCCACGTACACCGCGGGCCGCAGCGTGAAGGCGACCACCAGCGGCGCGACCAGGAGCAGCACGGCGAGCGCCAGCCAGGGCGTGCGGCCCTGCCCGTTGGCCACCGCGTCGATGCCGATCCACGCGGCGATGCCGAGCAGCATCACGCCACCGGCGATGGCCGGGACCGACCGGTGGACCCGGTCCCCGGGCCGGGGCTCCGGGGGCTGCGACGCGGGTGACTGGGAATCGGGGCTCGTCATGCCTCGATTCTGCCGGACCCTCCCCGCACCGGGCCCCCGGGCCCACCCCACCCCGTCCGGCACCGGCTCCGGGCCTGCCCGCCGCCCGGACCGACCCGTCCCCGCCGCGCGTCCCGGCCTCCGGAACATCCGGGGGCTGTACAGCCGCTACGCGCGTAGATATGCTCGTCTGGTGACCATGCCCAGTTCTGCACTCACCGCAGCTCACCCCCTCAAGGACGTCGCCTCGTCCGACAGCGCGCTGCGCCGCTTCCTCCACGGGCTCCCCGGCGTCGACGCGGTCGGACTCGAGGGGCGTGCGGCCTCCCTCGGCACCCGCTCGATCAAGACGACCGCCAAGGCGTACGCGATCGACCTGGCCATCTCGATGGTCGACCTGACGACGCTGGAAGGCGCGGACACCCCGGGCAAGGTCCGGGCGCTCGGCGCGAAGGCGGTCAGGCCCGACCCGACCGACCGCACGACGCCCGCGACGGCCGCGGTCTGCGTCTACCCCGACATGGTGGGCGTGGCCAAGGAGGCCGTCGCCGGTTCCGGCGTGAAGGTCGCCTCGGTGGCCACGGCGTTCCCGGCCGGCCGCGCCTCGCTCGACGTCAAGCTGACCGACGTCCGCGAGGCGGTCGCCGCGGGTGCCGACGAGATCGACATGGTCATCGACCGCGGGGCGTTCCTCGCGGGGCGATACTTGAAGGTGTACGACGAGATCACCGCCGTGAAGGAGGCCTGCGGCAGCTCGGCGCGCCTGAAGGTCATCTTCGAGACGGGCGAGCTCTCGACGTACGACAACATCCGCCGCGCGAGCTGGCTCGGCATGCTGGCCGGCGCGGACTTCATCAAGACCTCCACCGGAAAGGTCGCGGTCAACGCGACCCCGGCGAACACGCTGCTGATGCTGGAGGCGGTGCGCGACTTCCGCGCCCAGACCGGCATCCAGGTCGGCGTGAAGCCGGCCGGCGGCATCCGCACGTCCAAGGACGCCATCAAGTTCCTCGTGCTGGTCAACGAGACGGCGGGCGAGGACTGGCTGGACAACCACTGGTTCCGCTTCGGCGCCTCCTCGCTGCTCAACGACCTGCTGATGCAGCGCCAGAAGCTGGCCACCGGCCGCTACTCCGGTCCCGACTACGTGACGGTGGACTGAGCCCCATGAACAGTGACAACGTGTCATCGGTATTCGCCTACGCCCCGGCCCCCGAGTCGCGCGCGATCGTCGACATCGCGCCCTCCTACGGCCTGTTCATCGACGGCGAGTTCGTCGAGGCGGCGGACGGCAAGGTCTTCAAGACCGTCTCGCCGTCCTCCGAGGAGGTCCTGTCCGAGATCGCGCAGGCCGGGTCCGAGGACGTCGACCGCGCGGTGAAGGCCGCGCGCCGGGCGTTCGAGAAGTGGTCGGCGCTGCCCGGCTCGGAGCGCGCCAAGTACCTGTTCCGCATCGCGCGGATCATCCAGGAGCGTTCGCGCGAGCTCGCCGTCCTGGAGACCCTGGACAACGGCAAGCCGATCAAGGAGACCCGCGACGCGGACCTGCCCCTGGTCGCCGCGCACTTCTTCTACTACGCGGGCTGGGCCGACAAGCTCGACCACGCCGGCCTCGGCGCGAACCCCCGCCCGCTCGGTGTCGCGGGCCAGGTCATCCCCTGGAACTTCCCGCTGCTGATGCTGGCGTGGAAGATCGCCCCGGCCCTGGCGGCGGGCAACACGGTGGTGCTGAAGCCCGCCGAGACGACCCCCCTGTCCGCCCTGTTCTTCGCGGACATCTGCCGTCAGGCGGGCCTGCCCAAGGGCGTCGTCAACATCCTCCCGGGCTACGGCGACGCGGGCGCGGCGCTGGTCGCCCACCCGGACGTGGACAAGGTGGCCTTCACCGGCTCCACCGCCGTCGGCAAGGAGATCGCGCGGACGGTCGCGGGCAGCCGCAAGAAGCTCACCCTCGAACTGGGCGGCAAGGGCGCGAACATCGTCTTCGACGACGCCCCCATCGACCAGGCCGTCGAGGGCATCGTCAACGGCATCTTCTTCAACCAGGGCCAGGTCTGCTGCGCGGGCAGCCGCCTGCTGGTCCAGGAGTCCATCCACGAGGAACTGCTCGACTCCCTCAAGCGCCGCCTGTCCACGCTGCGCCTCGGCGACCCGCTGGACAAGAACACCGACATCGGCGCGATCAACTCCGAGGAGCAGCTCACGCGCATCACCTCGCTCGTCGAGCAGGGCGAGGCGGAGGGCGCCGAGCGCTGGTCCCCGGCCTGCGAACTGCCGGAGAGCGGCTACTGGTTCGCCCCGACGCTGTTCACGAACGTCACCCAGGCGCACACGGTCGCCCGGGACGAGATCTTCGGCCCGGTGCTGTCGGTGCTGACGTTCCGCACGCCGGACGAGGCGGTCGCCAAGGCCAACAACACGCCGTACGGCCTGTCCGCCGGCATCTGGACGGAGAAGGGCTCGCGCATCCTGGCGGTCGCGAACAAGCTCCGCGCGGGCGTCGTGTGGTCCAACACGTTCAACAAGTTCGACCCGACCTCGCCGTTCGGCGGTTACAAGGAGTCGGGCTTCGGCCGCGAGGGCGGCCGCCACGGCCTGGAGGCGTACCTCGCCCCGTCGAGCCCGGAGGGCGAGCGCTAAATGACTGCAGTTGACCGTCTCAGTGTGTTCAAGACCTACAAGCTGTACGTCGGCGGGAAGTTCCCGCGTTCCGAGAGCGGCCGGGTGTACGAGGTGA
Organism: Streptomyces sp. NPDC003456; assembly: GCF_042878735.1. NCBI lineage: Bacteria > Bacillati > Actinomycetota > Actinomycetes > Kitasatosporales > Streptomycetaceae > Streptomyces > Streptomyces sp. NPDC003456. The sequence goes on along the minus strand of NZ_JBIAOK010000004.1, from coordinate 275,987 downwards.
CCGACGCAAAGGGCAACTGGCTGGCCAACGCGCCCCTCTCCTCCCGCAAGGACGCCCGGGACGCGGTCGTCGCGGCCCGCAAGGCGTTCGGCGGCTGGTCCGGGGCGACGGCGTACAACCGGGGCCAGGTGCTCTACCGCGTCGCCGAGATGCTGGAGGGCCGCCGGGACCAGTTCGTGCGCGAGGTGGCCGACGCGGAGGGCCTGGGCAAGTCCAAGGCCGCGGTGATCGTGGACGCGACGATCGACCGCTGGGTCTGGTACGCGGGCTGGACCGACAAGATCGCCCAGGTGGTCGGCGGCGGCAACCCGGTCGCGGGCCCGTTCTTCAACCTCTCCTCCCCGGAGCCGACGGGCGTGGTCGCCGTGCTGGCGCCGCAGGAGTCGTCCTTCCTGGGCCTGGTGTCGGTGCTCGCCCCGGTGATCGCCACGGGCAACACGGCGGTCGTGGTGGCCAGCGAGAAGGCCCCGCTGCCCGCCCTGTCCCTGGCCGAGGTGCTGGCCACCTCGGACGTCCCGGGCGGCGTGGTCAACGTCCTGTCGGGCCGGACGGCGGAGATCGCCGCCCCGCTCGCCGCCCACCAGGACGTCAACGCGATCGACCTCGCGGGCGCCGACGAGGCGCTGGCGAAGGAGCTGGAGGTCGCCGCGGCGGACAACCTCAAGCGCGTGCTGCGTCCACAGCCTGTGGATTACGCGCGGACCCCCGGCACCGACCGCATGACGGCGTTCCTGGAGACCAAGACGGTCTGGCACCCCACGGGGTCGCTCGGCGCCTCGGGCTCCTCCTACTAGGCGCCTGCCGCCGGGCGCCCTCCCCGGGCACCTCACAGCCGAAGCCCCGGCCCTCCTCCGTCCGGGAGGGCCGGGGCTTCTTCCGTGCCCGCGCCTACTGCTGCGGCGACAGCAGCCCGGCCGCCTGTCCCACCACCGGGATGCCCGCGATCGACTGCGCCTGCGCGACCGGCCCCGTCAGCGCCTGGGACGTCAGCGGCTTGAAGTCGCCGAGCTGGGTGCCGACGCCGTTGTCGAGCGGGTCGACTCCCGTGCCGGCGAGCGGGTTGGGCTTGAGGCCGGCGACCGGCCCGGTGACATAGCCGAGGGTGCCCGTGACGGCCTGGAGGCCCGACTGGGGGTCGATCTTGCCGAGCGAGGTGGGACGGGTGTTCACCACGCCCAGGACCGAGGTGGCGTCCGCCGCGGCCGACGCCGTGCCCGCAGCCAGCGCCACGCCCGCGGTCGCGAGGACGGCCAGGGCCCGCTGGACGGTCGGCTGCTGGGGAGTGTCGTGTCGGGCCATGACTGCCACCTTCTGATGCACTGGGTAATCGTGTCGGGACCGAGGGTAGTTGAGGTGTGACGCGCGCATCAAAGACGACCCGCAGGTTCTACGGCCCCCGGTGGATGCCTCACACTGGTGTCCCGTGAGTTCCCCTCTGCCCATACAGACCCGAGTCGTGCTGCTGTGCGGCCCCTCCGGCTCCGGCAAGTCCCTGCTCGCGGCCCGCTCCGGCCTCCCGGTGCTGCGGCTCGACGACTTCTACAAGGAGGGCGGCGACCCGACACTGCCGCTGGTGGCGGGGAGCTCCGACATCGACTGGGACCACCCGGACTCCTGGGACGCGGACGCGGCCGTGGCCGCCATCGTCGAGCTGTGCGGCACGGGCCGCACCGACGTCCCCGTCTACGACCTCTCGCTGAGCGCCCGGACCGGCGCCGAGACGGTCGAGATCGGCCGGACCCCGCTGTTCATCGCCGAGGGCATCTTCGCCGCGGAGATCGTCACCCGCTGCCGCGAACTGGGCGTCCTCGCCGACGCGCTGTGCCTGAGCCGCGGGGCGGTGAAGACGTTCCGCCGCCGCTTCCTGCGCGATCTGCGCGAGGGCCGCAAGTCGGTGCCGTTCCTGCTGCGCCGCGGCTGGCGGCTGATGCGGCAGGAGCGCTCCATCGTGGCCCGCCAGACCGCGCTCGGCGCGCACCCTTGCGACCGCGACGAGGCGATGGGCCGCCTGGCGGCCGCAGCGGCGGGCCGCTGCGCGGGCCTGCGCACCGCGGCCTGAAGCCGAGCGGCGCGCGCCCGTCCCCGGCAGCGTGGCCCCGGGGACGCACGCGAGGGAGAAGCGCACACGAAAGCGGGGCTGGACGGACCCCCCGGCCCTCCAGCCCCGCTTCGGTACTCCCCCGTGTCCCCCACTCTCCCGAAGCGGACGCCCCCCAGCGTCCGTTCGGTTCCCCCGTGGGCCCCACCCCCTGTGGTGCTCCCCCCCGTACCTTCAGGCGACGAGCTCGCCGAAGGCGTCCTCCTCGTCACGGCCGAAGCTGAGGACCTCGTCCTCGCGCAGCCGGCGGAGCGACCGCCAGATGCTGGACTTCACCGTGCCGACACTGATGTCGAGGATCTCCGCGATCTCCGGGTCCGTGCGGCCCTCGTAGTAGCGCAGGACCAGCATCGTGCGCTGGAGTTCGGGCAGCCGGGCCAGCGCCTGCCACAGGACCGCGCGCAGCTCGGTGCCGCGCATCGCGTCCGTGTCGCCGGGCGTCTCCGGCAGTTCCTCGGTCGGGTACTCGTTGAGCTTGCGGCGCCGCCAGGCGCTGATGTGCAGGTTGGTCATGGTGCGGCGGAGGTACCCGCCGACCGCGGCCTTGTCGCTGATCCGGTCCCACGCCCGGTAGGTCGAGAACAGCGCACTCTGCAGCAGGTCCTCGGCCTCGAAGCGGTCGCCGGTCAGGTGGTAGGCGGTTGCGTACAGGGAGGCGCGGCGCTCCTGGACGTAGGCGGTGAACGCCGCTTCGGCATCCCCGGTCTCCGTCAGCGAGCGGCGCTCCCCCGAGCCCTCCCCGTACGCGGCTCCCCCGTGAGCCGCCCCCGCCCCGTTGTTCTCCCCCGTGCGTGCGTCGACCACCGTCATGAACCCGGTGTGCTGACGCCCGGCACCGCGAGCGCACCCCCGCGCTCCCCCGAGCTCGCGGCTGCGCTCCGGCCCCCGGTTCACGTCGTGCAGACGCGTGATCACTGCGCTGGTGCTGGTGCCGTGCAGCGTGTTCATCTCGCGCCCCCCGTCGTGGACTTCCGGTGTGCGTCCCGCCGGAGCGGGCTGCCTTGCCTGTGCCGAAAAGCTTGCCGCGGCACTTTCATCGCCGTGTCCGTCGACTGTCACAGACCTGTCACAGGGGCCGGCCACACGAAGCGCACACTCTTCACACGAGCCGCCGGTGCCGGAGCAAGCGTGTGGGCCCCACCGGTCGAACCCCGGGGCCTCCATGGGCCAGAATGAGCCCGTGCCTTCCCTGTTGCTGATCGAGGACGACGACGCCATCCGGACGGCCCTGGAGCTCTCTCTGACGCGCCAGGGCCACCGCGTGGCGACCGCTGCCAGCGGTGAGGACGGTCTGAAGCTCCTGCGCGAGCAGCGACCGGACCTGATCGTGCTGGACGTGATGCTGCCCGGCATCGACGGGTTCGAGGTGTGCCGGCGCATCCGGCGCACGGACCAGTTGCCGATCATCCTGCTGACCGCGCGCAGCGACGACATCGACGTGGTGGTCGGCCTGGAGTCCGGCGCCGACGACTACGTGGTGAAGCCGGTGCAGGGACGCGTGCTCGACGCCCGTATCCGGGCCGTGCTGCGGCGCGGTGAGCGGGAGTCCAACGACGCGGCGACGTTCGGCAGCCTGGTCATCGACCGTTCGGCGATGACCGTCACGAAGAACGGCGAGGACCTCCAGCTCACGCCGACCGAGCTGCGGCTGCTGCTGGAGCTGAGCCGGCGGCCCGGGCAGGCGCTGTCGCGGCAGCAGCTGCTCAGGCTGGTGTGGGAGCACGACTACCTGGGCGACTCGCGGCTGGTGGACGCCTGCGTCCAGCGGCTGCGCGCCAAGGTCGAGGACGTGCCGTCGTCCCCGTCGCTGATCCGTACCGTGCGGGGTGTCGGCTACCGGCTGGATCCGCCTCAGTGACCCAGCAGCACCCAGGGGGGAACCGCGGCTGGACCGCGGAGCGCAAGGGAGTTCTGTCGCGGCTGCGTTTCACGAGCCTGCGGCTGAGGCTGGTCCTGGTCTTCGCGCTGGTGGCGCTGACGGCGGCCGTGTCCGCGTCCGGCATCGCGTACTGGCTCAACCGCGAGGCCGTGCTCACCCGTACCCAGGACGCGGTCCTGCGGGACTTCGAGCAGGAGATGCAGAACCGGGCGGGCGCGCTGCCCGAGCGGCCCACGCAGGACGAACTGCAGCACACCGCCGGGCAGATGGCCGGCAGCGACCAGCGGTTCAGTGTGCTGCTGGTCGCCGAGAACCCCGACGGGCGGACCGTCTACGGCAGCTCCGGGGGGCTGAGCGGCTTCTCGCTGCGGGACGTGCCGGCGTCCCTGCGCACGGCGGTGAACAAGACGCAGAAGGTCGACGGGGCGAACAAGTACCCGCACCACCTGTACTGGCAGCGGATAGTCGACCACGACACCCCGTACCTGGTGGCGGGGACCCGGGTGATCGGCGGCGGCCCGACCGGCTACATGCTCAAGTCGCTGGAGCCGGAGGCCAAGGACCTCAACTCGCTGGCGTGGTCGCTCGGCATCGCCACGGGACTGGCGCTGATCGGCTCGGCGCTGCTCGCGCAGGCCGCGGCGACGACCGTGCTGAAGCCGGTGCAGCGGCTCGGGGCGGCGGCCCGGCGCCTCGGCGAGGGCAGGCTCGACACCCGGCTGAGGGTGTCCGGCACGGACGAACTGGCCGACCTGTCACGGACGTTCAACAACGCGGCCGAGGCCCTGGAGAAGCGGGTCGCGGACATGGCCGCGCGCGACGAGGCGTCCCGGCGGTTCGTGGCGGACATGAGCCACGAGCTGCGCACGCCGCTCACCGCCATCACCGCCGTGACGGAGGTGCTGGAGGAGGAGCTGGAGGCCGAGACCGGGAGCATGGACCCGATGATCGAGCCGGCCGTCCGGCTGGTGGTCAGCGAGACGCGGCGGCTGAACGACCTCGTCGAGAACCTGATGGAGGTCACCCGCTTCGACGCGGGCACCGCCCGGCTCGTCCTGGACGACGTCGACGTGGCCGACCAGATCACCGCGTGCATCGACGCCCGTGCCTGGCTGGACGCGGTGGAGCTGGACGCCGAGCGCGGCATCCACGCCCGCCTGGACCCGCGCCGCCTGGACGTCATCCTGGCCAACCTCATCGGCAACGCGCTCAAGCACGGCGGTTCCCCGGTGCGGGTGTCGGTGCGGGTGGCGGACGACTGGATCGTCATCGAGGTGCGGGACCACGGGCCCGGCATCCCCGAGGACGTGCTGCCGCACGTCTTCGACCGCTTCTACAAGGCCAGCGCCTCGCGCCCGCGCTCGGAGGGCAGCGGGCTGGGGCTGTCCATCGCCCTCGAGAACGCCCACATCCACGGCGGTGAGATCACCGCGGCCAACTCGGCGGACTCGGGCGCGGTGTTCACGCTGCGGCTGCCGCGCGACACGTCCGACACCCCGGAGCAGACCGCCGGGGACGGGCCGGAGTCCGGGGACGACGGGCCGGAGCGGGGCCCGGACGCGAAGGGGGACGCCTGATGCACGTACGACGCCCGTGGGCCCCGGCGACCGCGCGGCCCGGCGGCGACGGACCCGCGCCCGCCGGACGAGCCACGGAGCGCGCCGGCGGCCGGCCGGGCCGCCGCCGGGGGCTCGCCCGCCCGGCGGCGCTTCCCGCGCTCGCCCTGCTGCTCGCCGGCTGCGGGATCCGGGCCACCGAGGTGCCGACGAACTTCGGGCCCGCCCCCTCACGGGTGCAGTGCTCGCTGTCCGAGGCGGACGTGGCGACGCAGGCCGCCCGCGGGCTGCCGGTGCGGGTGCTCCTGCTGTGCGGGTCCTCGCTGGTGACCGTCGACCGGACCGTGCGGGTCCCGGAGGGCGCGGCCGACTCCGAGCGGCGCCTGCTGGTGGCGCAGGGGCTGCTGGACCAGCTCGCCGAGCCGCCGTCACCGGCCGAGAAGGAGGCGGGCTACAGCACCGACGTCCGTGAGGGCATCACCGCCGGCCCGCCCCGGCCCGGCGACCCGGAGGACGCCCTGCGGCTGAGCACGGCCCCCGACAGCCTCACCTCGTACGCCCTCGCGCAGATCGTGTGCACCTTCTCCGACTCGGCGGCGGCCCAGGGCGACGGCTCGGTGGTCCTCGGCGGGCCGGGCGCCGGCCCGCCACGGAGTTACGCGTGCACGGAGGAGGTGCGGGCCCGCCCGGGCAGCAAGGAACCGCCGTCGAAGGAGGCGGCCGGGGAGTGAACCGGCCGGGTCCCGCCGGGCTGTGGCGCATGACTCACCGGCGTGCGCGGGCCCGGCGCGGAACCGATCCGGCCGGAGGCGGCGTCTTGGGGGGCGTGCAGCGTCAAGGCTCCATCGGCGGCAGCGCCGCGTTCCGCATCCGGGTGGCAGGAGGTGTCCTCCTCGTCGCACACCTGGCGTTCGTCGCCTGGTTCACGCTGCGGCCGCTGGACGTGCCCTGGGTGATGCCGGCCAATCTCCGGCCGTTCGACGGGGTCCGGGCCGATCTCGCCCTGGGCTGGCCCGAGGCGGCCCGCAGCATCGGCGAGAAGCTGGCCCTGCTGGCGCCGCTGGGGGTGCTGCTGCCGCTGGTGGGCGGCAGGCTGACCGTCTCCCCGCTGGCGTCCCTGCTGCGCACGGTCACCGCCGGAGCCCTGCTGTCGACGGTCATCGAGCTGCTCCAGACCGGCGTTCCCGGCCAGGTCGTCGACATCGACTCGCTGTTCCTGAACACCGCGGGCATCGCCCTGACGCATCTCGCGCTGGTCCCGGCCGGCCGCTCCTGGCTGCGCCGCCGCACCGTCCGCTCCGGTCGCGCGGTCCCCGTCCCGGTCCCTCAGGAGCCGGCTCAGGGTCGGACCCCGACGATTCCCAGGGTCGGGATCGCCCCGTGGAGCGACGCTTTGCCCCCTTCGTCTCCGTAGCGTCGACGGCAGATGGGGTACTCGGACGAGAGGCCTCACATCCCGACGCTGAAGGAGACGCCCATGTCCCGCCTCGCCCGCCCCACCCACGGCCGCATGATCGCCGGAGTGTGCGCCGCGCTGGCACGGCGCTTCGGCACGTCCGCGACGACGATGCGGGTGATCTTCCTCGTCTCGTGCCTGCTGCCCGGCCCGCAGTTCCTGCTCTACATAGCCCTGTGGATCCTGCTGCCCTCGGAGAGCAAGACGCAGAGCGGGGCACAGACGGCCTGGTGACGCCCGTCCGTGAACGCCGTCGGGGCGCACTCCCGTTGCGGGAGTGCGCCCCGACGGCACGGGGTGTCCGCCGCGGCCCGCGGGGTCAGCCGACCGGAACGCCGTTCACCGGCAGGCCGTGGGTGGGCAGGCCCTGCACGGGCAGTCCGCCGAGCAGCTTGGCGGCCGGGCCCGTCGGTCCCTCGGCGAGCAGCTGCTCGGCGACCGGCTGGGCGGCGGCGAGGCCGGCACCGGCCGCCGTCTGCCCCTGGCCCAGCGCCTCGGCCGAGCCCGGCAGCGTCTGGGAGAGCTGCTCCGCGGGGAGCGCCGCGGTGACGGTCTCCAGCGCCTTGGCGGTGTCGGGCAGGGAGGAGGCCGCCTCGGCGGCTCCCGCACCGGTGGCGGCGAAGGCGGCACCCAGAGCGGCGACACCGAGGGACTTGGCAGCAGACTGCTTCATGAAAGGCGTCCTCGAAAAGAAACGACGGGGGATGTGAGCGGTCCAGCGACGTTAAACACCGGGTACCGCCCGCCGCAAACATCGAAATGCGGACGGATGGTGAAGCCCGTCGGCGTCACCGGAACCCCCACGACCCGCGACTTACTCCCCGGGGGCCGGAGAACCGCTGGTGGAGGCCGTCTGCCGGAACAGCCATTCGGATTTCAGCTCGGCATATCCGGGCTTGACGACGTCATTGATCATCGCCAGTCGTTCATCGAAAGGAATGAACGCTGATTTCATCGCATTGACGGAGAACCACTGCATGTCGTCGAGCGTGTAACCGAAAGCCTCGACAAGGTGCTCGAATTCCCGGCTCATGCTCGTGTGGGACATGAGGCGGTTGTCCGTGTTGACCGTGGCGCGGAAGTGCAGCCGGCGCAGCAGCCCGATGGGGTGCTCGGCGTAGGAGGAGGCCGCTCCCGTCTGCAGGTTGGAGCTCGGGCACAGCTCCAGCGGGATGCGCTTGTCCCGGACGTAGGAGGCCAGTCGCCCGAGTTCGACGCGGCCGTCCTCGTGGACCTGGATGTCGTCGATGATCCGCACGCCGTGCCCGAGCCGGTCGGCGCCGCACCACTGCAGCGCCTGCCAGATGCTGGGCAGCCCGAAGGCCTCGCCGGCGTGGATGGTGAAGTGGTTGTTCTCGCGCTTGAGGTACTCGAAGGCGTCCAGGTGCCGGGTGGGCGGGTAGCCGGCCTCGGCGCCCGCGATGTCGAAGCCGACGACGCCCAGGTCCCGGTAGCGGTTGGCCAGTTCGGCGATCTCCAGGGCGCGGGCCGCGTGCCGCATGGCGGTGAGCAGCGCGCCGACGCGGATGCGCGCGCCCTTCTCCCGGGCGCGCCGCTCGCCTTCCCTGAAGCCCTCGTTGACGGCCTCGACGACCTCTTCGAGGCTCAGTCCGCCCTCCAGGTGCTGCTCGGGTGCGTAGCGCACCTCGGCGTAGACGACGCCGTCCGCGGCGAGGTCCTCGGCGCACTCGGCGGCGACCCGCACCAGGGCGTCGCGGGTCTGCATGACGCCGACCGTGTGGGAGAAGGTCTCCAGGTACCGCTCCAGGGAACCGGAGTCGGCGGCCTCGCGGAACCAGAGGCCGAGCTTGTCCGGGTCGGTGTCGGGGAGCTGGGTGTATCCGGTGTCCCGGGCGAGTTCCACGACCGTGGCGGGGCGCAGTCCGCCGTCGAGGTGGTCGTGCAGCAGAACCTTGGGCGCCCGCCGGATCTGGTCCGGTGTCGGGGTGTTCGCGATGGTCTGGCTCGTCATTTCCGCACTCTAACTCCTACGCGCGTAGAGGGCGCCTGCTCGTCGCTTTACGTTCTCGCCGATATGTAACGGTGACCCCGAGGACGGGTGGCGTACACCCGCCCTTCTGACACTGTTCTGTCATGGCACACCAAGCGACGCCGGCTCGCAGGGCCCGGCTGGGAAGGGCACTGGGTCCGGAGCCGAAGGCGGTGAGCGGCGCGGTGCTGCTGCTGCCCGGGGGTGACGAGGTCTCCGGCCGCAGACCGTCCCCGTTGCTGGCGACCGCCTCCGTACGCGCCGTCGGGCGCCGGCTGGCCCGCGCGGGCCGGGAGGACGGCCTCGCCGCGCACGTGGTGCACTACCGCCTGCGCGGCTGGAACGGCGGCGAGGCCAACCTCGCGCAGGACGCCGCCTGGGCGGTGGACGAGGTGGTGCGGCGCTACGGGGACGTCCCCGTGTGCCTGGTGGGGCTCGCCATGGGCGGGCGGGCCGGGCTGCGGGCGGGCGGGCACGAGGCCGTCAACTCCGTGGTGGCGCTTGCCCCCTGGCTCCCGGTGGAGGGCGGATCGGCGCCACCCGAACCGGTGAAGCAGTTGGTGGGGCGCCAGGTGCTGATCGTGCACGGCACGAACGACGGGCGGAGCGATCCCGAGCTGTCGTTCCGGCTGGCGGCGCGGGCGAAGAAGGCCAACCGGGACGTGTGCCGCTTCGAAGTGCACGCCGAGGGCCACGGGTTGACCCAGTACCGCGACGAAGTACTCGCGCTGACCGAGGACTTCGTGATGGGCGCGCTGTTCGGCAGGCCCGTGTCGCGGCCCGTGCGGGACGCGCTGGCCGCGCCGCCGCCGCTGGGGTTGCGGATGCCGTTGGCCGCGGGGTTCAGCCCTTCGCGGCGGTAGCGCCGTCCGGGCGCCCGTGCCTCGCGGCGGCGCGGCCACGGCGTGGCTGATCGCGCCCTTCAGGTCGGCAGCAGACTGCCCCTCCTCGAGAGCAGGAACCTCTTGAAGGCCGCCACCGGCGGTGTGTCCGGGTGGCCCTCCAGCCAGGCCACGCCGATCTCCCGGACGGCTCTCGGGGCCGTCACCGTCAGTTCGACGACGCCCGGCCGCGGGACGGCGGGCGGGGGCAGCAGGGCCACGCCCAGGCCCGCGGCCACCAGGCCCCGCAGGGTCTCCGCCTCCTCCCCCTCGAAGGCGATCCGGGGTGTGAAGCCGGCCTCCTTGCACAGGTCGTCGGTGATGCGGCGCAGCCCGTATCCGGGCTCCAGGGTGACGAACATTTCCTCCGCCGCCTCGGCCAGGCGGATGCGGCGGCGCCCGGCGAGGGCGTGGTCGGCGGGGACCACCAGGCGGAGCTTCTGCTCGTCCAGGCGGCGGGCCACCAGGTCGGGCGCGTCCGGCACCGGCGAGGTCAGGCACAGGTCGAGTTCGCCCGCCCGCAGGCGTTCCAGCATGGCCTCGCCGTAGTTCTGGACCAGGCTGAAGCGGACCCGGGGGTGGTCGGCGCGGAAGGCGTGCAGGAGGCCGGGGACGGTCTCGGCGCCCATGGTGTGCAGGAAGCCGAAGGCGACCTTGCCTCCGGTGGGGTCGGCGTCGGCGCGGACCTCCTCGGCGGCCCGCTCGATCTCCGCCAGGGCGCGCTCCACGGAGGCGAGGAAGGTGCGGCCCGCCGGGGTGAGGGAGACCGTGCGGCCGTGCCGGGCGAACAGGTCGACCCCGAGGTCCTGCTCCAGGCGGGCCATGGACCGCGACAGCGTCGACTGGGGGACGTCCATCTCCCGGGCGGCGCGCGTGACGTGCTCGGTACGGGCCACCCCGGCGAAGTACGCCAGGCGCGGAGCCAGCACCCGGGACATCTCGGCCATGTCTTCTGTGTCACTGGACGGTGACAGGCGCCGCCCTGAACTCGCTTGATGCACCATGGGAACGATTATGGCCGTTCCATGCATTGGACGGATCAGTCCCGCGGTCCGTACGTTCGAGGCATGTCTCCCGCCAGTACCGGGGCGTCCACCGTCGTGGGCGCCGATGCCTCCGTCCCTGCCGCCGACTCCCGCATGGTCCCGGGCGGGCCCGGCTACCGCCGGATGAGCCTCGCCCTCTTCCTCGCGGGTGTCGCGACCTTCGCGCTGCTGTACTCGACCCAGGCCCTGCTCCCTTTGATCTCCGGGGAGTTCGGGGTGACGGCGAGCGACGCGAGCTGGACGGTGGCGGCCGCGACGGGCGGACTGGCGCTGTTCGTCCTGCCGATGAGCGCCCTGTCCGAGCGCTTCGGACGGCGGACGGTCATGACGGCCTCGCTGGCCGTGGCGGTGACCGTCGGCGTGCTGGTGCCGCTCGCCCCCTCCCTAGGTGCCCTGATCGCGCTGCGGGCCTTGCAGGGCGCCGCCCTGGCGGGGCTGCCGGCGTCGGCGACCGCCTACCTCGCGGAGGAGGTCAGCCCCAGGGCGCTGGTCACCGCCATCGGGCTGTTCGTCGCGGGCAACAGCGTCGGCGGGATGAGCGGCCGGGTCGTCACCGGCTGGGTCGCGCAGGAGTGGGGCTGGCGGATCGCCGTCGCCGTCATCGGCGTGATCGCGGTGGCGTGCGCGGTGGCCTTCCGGCTGCTGCTGCCCGCCCCGCGCCACTTCCGGGCCGGCTCACTGCGCCCGCGCGTCCTGGCCCGGACCGTCCGCGACCACCTGTCCGACCCGCTGCTGCGCCAGCTGTACGCGATCGGCGCGCTGTTCATGACGGTGTTCGGCGGGGTCTACACGGTCATCGGCTACCGGCTGACCGAGGCGCCCTTCTCCCTGCCGCAGGGCATCGTCGGCTCGATCTTCCTCGTGTACCTCGTCGGCACGGTCTCGGCGTCGACGGCCGGGCGCCTGGTGGGCCGGCTGGGCCGCCGCGGCGCGCTGTACGCGGGCGGCGCCACGACGGCGGCGGGCCTGCTGCTCTCCCTGGCCGGGTCGCTCCCGCTGGTCCTGCTGGGCCTGGTCCTCATCACGGCGGGCTTCTTCGCCGGCCACGCGGTGGCGTCCTCCGCGGTGAGCAGGACGGCGACGCACGGCCGCGCCCAGGCCTCCGCGCTGTACCAGTCCGCGTACTACGTCGGCTCCAGCGCGGGCAGCACGGCCGGCGCGGTCGCCTTCCACGCCGGCGGCTGGGCCGGGACGGTCGGGGTCGGCCTGCTGGCCGTGCTCGGCGTCGTGTCGATCACCCTCCTCGGCACCCGCGCGGCCCGGACCGAGCGCCGCCTCGCCACGGCGGCGTGACGCCCCGGCGGACGGCTCCCCCTGTCCGCCGCGGACGGCGTGAAAGGGCCCGCGAGCGGGCCGGAACGCTTGTGGATCAGCTGCCCCGACCTGCGCCTTCGTCCGCTCGGGGGGCCGTTGTCAGTGGGCTGCGGTAGCTTCCGAAGTGCTGGGGCGCGACGGCGCGTGAACAGAACGTCCACAGGGGTGGGTGGAGATGGCGAACAGCACGGCGGCACCGACGGACCTGGACACCAGGCTGGAGGCACACCGCACCGAGCTGACGGGGTACTGCTACCGGATGCTCGGCTCCTCCTTCGAGGCCGAGGACGCGGTGCAGGACACGATGGTCCGGGCCTGGCGCAGCTACGACAAGTTCGAGGGCCGCTCCAGCCTGCGCTCCTGGCTCTACCGCATCGCCACCAACGTGTGCCTGGACATGCTGACCGCGGGGAACAAGCGCGCCCGCCCCATGGACCTGACCGAGTCCACCCCGCTCGCCCGGGCGGCCCTCTCGCCCCGCCCGGACCACACCTGGCTGGAGCCCGTGCCCGACGCCCGTGTGCTGCCGACGACCGACGACCCGGCGGAGGCGGCCGTGGCCAAGGAGTCCGTGCGGCTGGCGTTCATGGCCGCCCTGCAGCAGCTCCCCGCCAAGCAGCGGGCCGTGCTGATCCTGCGCGAGGTGCTGGCCTGGCGGGCGAGCGAGGTCGCCGAGCTGCTGGACACCTCCGTGGCGTCGGTCAACAGCGCCCTGCAGCGGGCCCGCGCCACCCTCGCCGAGCGGCAGCAGCAGCCGGGCGCCGACGCGGCCGTCTCCGACCCGCTGGACGAGGACCAGCAGAAGCTGCTGGAGCGCTACATGGCGGCCTTCGAGGGGTACGACATGGCGGCGCTGACCGCGCTGCTGCACGAGGACGCCATCATGACGATGCCGCCGTTCGACCTGTGGCTGACCGGCGCCGAGGACATCACGGGCTTCATGACCACCCTCGGGGCGCCCTGCGCGGGCTCCCGTCTGGTGCCGGTGCAGGTCAACGGCCTGCCGGGGTTCGCGCAGTACAAGCCGGACCCGGAGAAGGGCGGCTTCACCCCGTGGGCGGTGCAGGTCCTGGAGATCTCAGACGGCCGGATCACCGGGTTCCACTGCTTCCTCGACACCCAGCGCTGGTTCCCCCTCTTCGACCTGCCCCTCCACCTCGAAGCGGAGCCCGACCAGGTCCAGCAGGGCGCATAGCGCCGGGTCCGGGTCGCGCAGCCGTATCCGTCCCCCGGCGCGCCGGGCGGCCAGGTGCAGGCGCGCCAGCAGGTCGACGGCGGCCAGACCCGGTGGCCCGAGCCCCCCGACGTCGCACACCACGACCCGGGCACCCCCGTCCCGCAGCAGTGCCCGTACGTCCTCGCTCAGCCCCCTCACCTCGTCCCGGGTGACGGGGCCGGGCAGTACGAGCACGGGCGGTCTCATGGCGTCCACGAGCGGTAGACCGGGCAGGGGGCGGTAACTCATCGCGGACGGCCGTCCCTCTGGCACCGCGCCCGCGCGCCGCCCGGGCCTGCCGCGCACCTCACATTGACCCTGGCACGGCCCGCCCCGGAGGGTTGGCTGTATGCCGCACGCGTCTGCTCCGCCCGCGCCGACCGAGTCCTGCCGCGCCGCTGAGGCGGTGCCGTGCAGGGGGTGCTGAGCGGGTTCGCGGTGATCGCCGTCGTCATCGGCGTCGGCTATCTGATCGGCCGCCGGGGGTATCTCGGGAGCGGCGGGCGCGAGGTCCTGACGAAGCTGGCCTTCCACGTGGCGTCCCCGGCGCTGCTCTTCACGACCCTGGCCGGGGCCGACCTGTCGGTGGTCTTCTCCGACCGGCTGCTGGTCACCGCGCTGAGCACGGCGGCGGTGGCGGGCGTCTTCGTGGCGGTCGGCGCCGTACGGGGCTGGGGCGTGGGCCGGACCACGATCGGCGCGCTGTGCGCCGGCTACGTGAACTCCGGCAACCTCGGCATCCCGATCGCCGTGTACGTGCTGGGCGACGCGTCACTGGTGGCGCCGGTGCTGCTGTTCCAGCTGGTCGGGGTCACCCCCGTCGCGCTCACGGTGCTGGACCTGGCGAGCGGCGGGCGCAAGCGGCCTGTGTGGCAGCGGCTGCTCACGCCCCTGCGCAACCCCGTGGCGCTGGGGTCGCTCGCCGGTGTGCGGTGTCGGCGTCGGGGCTGCCGCTGCCGGGCCCGCTGATGGATCCCCTGACGCTCATCGGCAACATGTCGGTGCCGGCGGTGCTGCTGGCCTTCGGCATCTCCCTGCGCGGCAGCACGCTCCCGCTGCGCGGCGCCGAACGGGCCCCGGTGCTCCTCGCGGTGGCGCTCAAGGCGGTCGTCCAGCCCCTGGTCGCCTGGGGCGTGGCAGCGGGCGTGTTCGGCCTGCACGGGGCCGCGCTGCTGGACGTGGTGGTGACGTCGGCCCTGCCCGCGGCGCAGAACCTGTTCACGTACGCGAGCAGCTACCGGGTGGGCGAGGTCCTGGCGAGGGAGGCGATCCTGCTGTCGACGGTGGCGGCGGTCCCGGTCCTGGTGGTGGTGGCGGCGGTGCTGGGGTGACCCGGCTCCCGGCTCCCGGCGCACTCGCCGGTGCCGAGGCCGAGGCCGAGGGGTTCGGGCAGCGCGGCGGGTTCTGCGAACGGGACCGGTGGCGGTCCACCGGTCCCGTTCATCCGGACGAGGAACCGCCTGGTCAGGCGATGCGCTCCAGGACCACCGGGGAGGCGGTGAAGTCCGTGCCGGGGGCCGCCACGTCGAAGGAGCCCTCGACCGCCTGGAGGGCGTACGCGAAGCGCTCGGGCGTGTCCGTGTGGAGGGTCAGCAGGGGCTGGCCCTCGGTCACCGTGTCGCCCGGCTTGGCGTGCATCTCGACGCCCGCGCCCGCCTGCACCGGGTCCTCCTTGCGGGCGCGGCCCGCGCCGAGGCGCCAGGCTGCGACGCCGACACCGTAGGCGTCGAGGCGGGTGAGGACACCCGAGGCCGGGGCCTTGATCACGTGCTGCTCGCGGGCCACCGGCAGGGCCGCGTCCGGGTCGCCGCCCTGGGCGGCGATCATCCGCCGCCAGACGTCCATCGCGGAACCGTCGGCCAGCGCCTTCGCCGGGTCGGCGTCCTTGATGCCGGCCGCGTCGAGCATCTCGCGGGCCAGGGCGACCGTCAGCTCGACCACGTCCGCGGGGCCGCCGCCCGCCAGGACCTCCACGGACTCGCGGACCTCCAGCGCGTTGCCCGCGGTGAGGCCGAGGGGGGTGGACATGTCGGTGAGGAGCGCGACGGTCCGCACGCCGTGGTCGGTGCCGAGGCCGACCATGGTGGAGGCCAGCTCGCGGGCGTCCTCGATCGTCTTCATGAAGGCGCCGGTGCCGACCTTCACGTCCAGCACCAGCGAGCCCGTGCCCTCGGCGATCTTCTTCGACATGATCGAGGACGCGATCAGCGGGATCGCCTCGACGGTGCCGGTGACGTCGCGCAGCGCGTAGAGCTTCTTGTCGGCCGGGGCGAGGCCGTCACCGGCGGCGCAGATCACCGCGCCGGTGGTGTCGAGGACGTCCAGCATCTCCTCGTTGGACAGCAGCGCGCGCCAGCCGGGGATCGACTCCAGCTTGTCCAGGGTGCCGCCGGTGTGGCCGAGGCCGCGGCCCGAGAGCTGCGGGACGGCCGCGCCGCAGGCGGCGACCAGCGGGGCCAGCGGGAGGGTGATCTTGTCGCCGACACCGCCCGTGGAGTGCTTGTCGGCGGTCGGGCGGGACAGGGACGAGAAGTCCATGCGCTCGCCGGAGGCGATCATCGCGGCCGTCCAGCGGGCGATCTCGCGCCGGTTCATGCCGTTGAGGAGGATCGCCATGGCGAGCGCGGACATCTGCTCGTCGGCGACCTCCCCGCGGGTGTACGCGTCGATGACCCAGTCGATCTGCTCGTCGCTGAGCTCGCCGCGGTCCCGCTTGGTGCGGATGACGGAGATGGCGTCCATGGCCATGGCTTGGCTTCCTTCCGAGGGTTCCAGAAACCGCACGGCCCCCCTGAGCCGGTCGTACGGGCAACTCAGGGGGGCCGCGCGGGCGTTACTTGCCGAGGTGGTCCGGGCCGAAGGCCTGGGGCAGCATGCGGGACAGCGGCAGGATCCCCTCCGGGGTCTCCAGCAGCAGGTCCGGGCCGCCGAACTCGTGGAGCAGCTGGCGGCAGCGTCCGCACGGCACCAGCGTGGCGCCGTCGCGGTCGACGCAGGTGAAGTGCGTCAGCCGGCCGCCGCCGGTGTTGTGCAGCTCCGAGACCAGGCCGCACTCGGCGCACAGGCCCAGCCCGTAGGAGGCGTTCTCCACGTTGCAGCCGGACACGATCCGCCCGTCGTCGGCCAGGGCCGCGGCACCGACCGGGTAGCCGGAGTACGGGGCGTACGCCCGGGACATGGCGTCCCGGGCCACCGCGCGCAGCTTGTCCCAGTCGACGGCGGGGCCGGCCCCGGTCACTTGCCCTGCCCCTTGCGGTACGGCAGTCCGTCCGCCTTCGGCATCCGCAGCCGCTGCGCGGAGAGCGCGAGGACGACCAGGGTGATGACGTACGGCGTGGCGGAGACGACCTGGTTCGGGACCTCGTCGGTGGAGGCGTACCAGGCGAACACCAGGGCGGCGACCACCGCGGTGATGATCGACGGGGCGTACTTCTTGCGGATGACCAGCCAGATCGCGCCGATGATCAGCAGCAGCGCGCCGAGCAGCAGCAGGGCGTGCACGTTGGCGGAGCCGCCGCGCAGGTTGAGGCTGTCGGTGTAGCCGAACAGGCCGGCGCCGAGGGCGAGGCCGCCCGGCATCCAGTTGCCGAAGATCATCGCCGCGAGGCCGATGAAGCCGCGGCCGCTGACCTGGCCCTCCAGGTAGAAGGGGTTGGCCACGATGGACAGGAAGACACCGCCGAGGCCGGCCAGACCGCCGGAGATGACGACGGCGATGTACTTGTACTTGTAGACGTTGACGCCGAGGGACTCGGCGGCCACCGGGTTCTCGCCGCAGGAGCGCAGCCGCAGGCCGAAGGCCGTGCGCCACAGGACCCACCAGGTGCCGGGGATCAGCGCGACGGCGATCAGGGTCAGCCAGGAGACGTTGGTGACCAGGCCGCCGAGGAGGCCGGCGATGTCCGAGACGAAGAACCAGCCCTGGTTGTTGAGGTCGCGCAGGGCGTCGGACAGTCCCGGCACCGTGAAGTGGCCGAGGGACTCCACCGCCGGGGACTGCTTGGCCGAGCCGCCGGTGTGGCCCTCGAAGGCGAGGGGCGCGAGGTAGCGGGTGGCGCCGAGGGCGAGGATGTTGATCGCCACACCGGAGACGATGTGGTTGACGTTGAAGGTGACGGTGACGAAGGCGTGCAGCAGGCCGCCGATCGCGCCGCCGAGGATGCCGACCAGGACACCGGTCCACGGGCCCCACTGGAATCCGGCCCAGGCGCCGAACCAGGTGCCGAGGATCATCATGCCCTCGAGGCCGATGTTGACCACGCCCGCGCGCTCGGCCCACAGGCCGCCGAGACCCGCCAGGCCGATCGGCACGGCGAGCTGGAGCGCGGTGGACATCTGGCTGACGTTGGTGATGCCGTCGGCGCCGGTGATGAGGCGGACGATCGAGGTGAGCGCCAGTCCGCCGGCGATGATCAGCAGCAGGACGGGCCACGACAGGCGGCGGCCGGTCGGCGCCGCGGGCTGCAGCGTGGGCTGGTTGACGTCGGTCGCCGAGGTAGGAGCGGTCATCGGCCAGCCACCTCCTTCGTGTTCTGGGCGCCGAGGACGTGGCCCGCGGCGAGTTCGGCGCCGACGCGGCGCTGCTGGCGGCGCAGGCCCCATTCGCGGACGGCCTCGTAGGAGACGACGACCGAGAGGACGATCAGGCCCTGCATGATGACCGCGATCTCCTTGTCGTAGCCGTGGAAGTCCAGCTCCGGCGAGGCCTTGTCGAGCCAGGCCCACAGCAGGGCGGCGAAGGCGATGCCGACGGGGCTGTTGCGGCCGAGCAGGGCGATGCCGATGCCGAGGAAGCCGATGCCGGTGGGGAAGTTCAGGCTGTAGGTGTGGGTGTCGCCCAGCAGGATCGGCAGGCCGGCCAGGCCCGCGATGCCGCCGGAGATCAGCATGGCGCTGAGCACCATGCGCTTGGGGTCGACGCCGCTGGCCGCGGCGGCGGTCTGCGAGGCGCCGGAGGCGCGCAGGTCGAAGCCGAAGCGGGTGCGGTTGAGGACGACCCAGTAGCCGATGCCGAGCAGCACGGCGAGCAGGACCAGGCCGTAGATCTCACCGGCGTCGCCCAGCGGGATGCCGGGGATCCAGCCGGACTCGTACATCTCGCCGGTGGTGTTGTTGTTGCCGACCTTGACGCCGAAGACGTCCGGCAGCCACAGGTAGGCGATCACGGAGGTGGCGATCGCGTTGAGCATGATCGTCGCGACGACCTCGCTGACGCCGCGGGTGACCTTGAGGACACCGGCGATGCCGGCCCAGAAGGCGCCGGTGAGGACGGCCGTCAGGAGCAGCAGCGGGATCTGCAGGGCGGCGGGCAGGTTCATGTGGGCGCCGACGACGGCGGCCATCATGGCGCCGAGCTGGTACTGGCCGTCGACACCGATGTTGAACAGGTTCATCCGGAAGCCGATGGCCACCGCCAGGGCCGCGATGTAGTACATCGACGCCTGGTTGATGATGAGCACCTGGATGTCCGAGAAGCCGAGCTGCTCGAACATCAGGGCGAAGGGCTCGACCGGGTTCTTGCCCGACGCGATCAGCACGATCGCGCTCAGGACGAAGGCCACGGCGAGCGCGATGACCGGCCCGGCCACCGCGAGGAGCACGCGCTCCTTGTCGAACTTCTTCATCAGCGGGCCTCGTCTTCCGGAGACTCGGGGGCGTCTGCCTTCGAGATCTCGGGGGTCTCGTCGTGCTCGAGGTGCCCGGTGGCGGCACCGGTCATGGCCGAGCCGAGCTCCTCGGGGGTGATGGTGGCCGGGTCGGCGTCGGCGACCAGCTTGCCGTTGTAGATCACGCGGAGCGTGTCGGACAGGCCGATCAGCTCGTCGAGGTCGGCGGAGATCAGCAGCACGGCCAGGCCCTCGCGGCGGGCCTCGCGGATGTGGTCCCAGATGGCGGCCTGCGCACCGACGTCCACGCCCCGGGTGGGGTGGGCGGCGATGAGGAAGCGCGGCTGGTGGCTCATCTCGCGGCCGACGATCAGCTTCTGCTGGTTGCCGCCGGACAGCGAGGCGGCCGTGACGTCGATGCCGGGGGTGCGGACGTCGTACGCCTCGACGATGCGGCGCGTGTCCTCCTGGGCGGCCTTCGGGTCCAGCCAGACGCCCTTGGCGAGCGGCTTCTCGGTGACGTGGCCGAGGATGCGGTTCTCCCAGAGGGGGGCCTCCAGGAGCAGGCCGTGGCGGTGGCGGTCCTCGGGGATGTAGCCGATGCCCTGCTCGCGGCGCTTGCGGGTGGGCCAGGCGGTGATCTCCTCGTCGGCCAGCCGGATGGTGCCGGCCTCCGGGGAGCGCAGGCCGATGAGGGCGTCGACCAGTTCCGTCTGGCCGTTGCCCTCGACACCGGCGATGCCGAGGACCTCGCCCGCGTGGATGGTGAAGCTGATGTCGTCGAGGAGGGCCTTGCCGCCGGGAGCGGTCAGGCGCACGGAGTCGACGCTGATGACGGGGCGGTCGGTGACCGTGGACTCGGCCGTCTCGGGCGTGGGCAGCTCGCTGCCGACCATCATCTCCGCGAGCTGGCGGGGGGTGGTCTCGCTGGGGACGGCCGTGCCGACGGTGGTGCCGCGGCGGATGACGGTGATCTCGTCGGCGACGGAGAGGACCTCGCCGAGCTTGTGCGAGATGAAGATGACCGACAGGCCCTCGGACTTCAGTTCGCGCAGGTTGGCGAAGAGCGCGTCGACCTCCTGCGGGACGAGGACCGCGGTCGGCTCGTCGAGGATGAGCGTGGTGGCGCCGCGGTAGAGGACCTTGAGGATCTCCACGCGCTGGCGGGCGGCGACACCGAGCTCCTCGACCATGAGGTCGGGCTCGACGCCGAGGCCGTAGCGCTCGGAGAGCTCCTTGATCCTGCGGCGGGCCTTGGCGCCGATGCCGTAGAGCTTCTCGCTGCCGAGCGCCACGTTCTCCAGGACCGTGAGGTTGTCGGCGAGCATGAAGTGCTGGTGGACCATGCCGATGCCGCGGGCGATGGCGTCGGCCGGGGACGAGAAGGCGACCTGCTGCCCGTCGACGGCGATGGTGCCCTCGTCCGGCTTCTGCATACCGTAGAGGATCTTCATCAGTGTCGACTTGCCGGCGCCGTTCTCACCGACGAGGGCGTGCACGGTGCCCTTGCGGACGCTGAGGTGGATGTCGTGGTTGGCCACGACACCGGGGAAACGCTTGGTGATCCCGGCGAGCTCGACGGCGGTCACCGATTCGTTGACCGCCGCTCCGGCCGGAGGGCTGCTGGACGCGTTGATGGCGCACTCTCCTGGGGACGGGGGCCGTCTACGCGCGTAGCGCCCCTACGGCATACAAAGGGGTCGGCGCCCCGCGGCGACGGGGCACGAGGAGCGGACTCCCCGTACCCCGTCGAGCGGAGGCAACCCCAGGGGGTTACCGCCTGCTTCGAGGCAGTCGCTCGTCAGCTGCTCTTGACCTTGATCTCGCCGCTGATGATCTTCTCCTTGGCCGTCTTGATGGCTGCCTGGAGCTCGGCGTCGTCCGCGAACTTCGGGTTGGAGTTCGACAGGCCGACCTCGCCGGTCTTCAGATCGCCACGAACGATACCGGTCTCGGGCTTGCCGTCCTCGACCGACTTCGCCAGGTTGTACACCGCCTTGGCGACGTCCTTCATCGCCGAGGTCAGGATCGAGTCCTTGTACTTGGCGAGCGCTTCCTGCTGGTACTGGTCGGAGTCGACACCGATGGCCCACACCTTGTTGGCGGCGGCGGCCTCGATGACGCCCTGACCGGACAGGCCGGCGGCCGCGTAGACCACGTCGGCCTTCTTCTCGATCTGGCCCTCGGCGGCGGTCTTGCCCTTGTCGGGGCTGGAGAAGCCGCCCTCCTCCGCCGTCTGGGTGAGGTACTGGGAGAGGACCTTGACCTTCGGGTTCGTGTCCTTGACGCCCTGCGCGAAGCCCGCCTGGAACTTGTGGATCAGCGGGATGTCCACACCGCCCACGAAGCCGACGACGTTCGACTTGGTGCTCTTGGCGGCGGCGACACCGGCCAGGTAGGAGGCCTGCTCCTCGCTGAAGACGAGGTCGGCGACGTTCTTGGCGTCGTTGGTGGCGTCGTCGACGATGCCGAAGGTGGTGTCGGGGAACTTCTCCGCGGCGCCCTTGATGGCAGCGGCGTACGCGTAGCCCACGCCGATGACCGGGTTGTAGCCCTGCTTGGCCAGCGACGCCAGGCGCTGCTCCTTGTCGGCGTCCGTCTCGCCCTCGGTGGGCTCCAGGTCGGCCGTCTTGTACCCGAACTCCTTCTTCGCCTGCTCCAGGCCCGCGAAGGCGGCGTCGTTGAAGGACTGGTCGCCCTTGCCACCGACGTCGTAGGCGATGGCGAGGCCCTTGTCGCCACCCTTCGAGTCCGAGGACCCGGAGGTCGAAGTGCCGCCGCAGGCGGAGAGCGCGAGGGCCAGGGAGGCGGTCGCTGCGCCTGCGACCGTGATCCGGGAAATCCGGCGCATGTGTGGGTGCTCCTGTCGTACAACCGAGGTCGCACAGCGCCGGGACGGTTCAGCTTCAGCGCTGGCTTCGCCGCAGATTAACGCGCGTAGACCTGCCTGAAAACCCCTTCTGTCCACCTTGTTATCCGCCCGTGCCCAAGCCACCTCCGGGCCCCGGCCCGGGCGTTGCCGACCGCGAACGGGGGGTGGCGCTGGGTGATCCGCCGCCCGGTTCCGCGGCTGGCGGGCGGCCCGCCGGGCGCACGCGAAGCGGGCGGGCACCAGGGGTGCCCGCCCGCTCGCCTGCTGCTTCTACGACGCCGTCACTCCGTGTTGACCTTGATGGAGCCGTCGTCGATGCCCTCCTTGGCCTTGGCCACGGCGTCCTTCAGGCCCGGGATCTTCGCGTACTCCGGGTTGGACTCCGACAGGCCCACGCCGTTGACCTTCAGGTCGAACGTCTGGGTGCCGGTCAGCGGCTTGCCGTCCTGCACCGACTTGGACAGCGCGTAGACCGCACCGCCGACGTCCTTGAGCGCGGAGGTGAGGATGTAGTTCTTGTACGGCGCGAGAGCGGCCTGCTTGTACTGGTCGGAGTCGACGCCGATCGCCCAGACCTTCGCCTTGGCGGCGGCCTCGATCACGCCCTGGCCGGACAGGCCGGCCGCGGCGTACAGCACGTCCGCGTTCTTCTCGATCTGGCCCTCGGCCGCGGCCTTGCCCTTGTCGGGGCTGGAGAAGCCGCCCTCCTCCGCCGTCTGCGTCAGGTACTGCGACAGGACCTTCACCTTGGGGTCGGTGTCCTGCACGCCCTGCTTGTAGCCGGCCTCGAACTTGCGGATCAGCGGGACGTCGACGCCGCCGATGAAGCCGACCACGTCGGACTTCGTCGCCTTGGCCGCCGCGACACCGGCGAGGTAGGAGGCCTGCTCCTCGGCGAAGACGAGGGAGGCCACGTTCTTGCCCTCGACGACCGAGTCCACGATGCCGAAGGTGGTCTTCGGGTACTTGCCGGCCACCGCCTTCATCGCCGGGCCGTAGGCGAAGCCCACGCCGATGACGGGGTTGTAGCCCTGCTTGGCCAGCGACGCCAGGCGCTGCTCCTTGTCGGCGTCCGTCTCGCCCTCGGTGGGCTCGATGTCGGCCGTCTTGTAGCCGAACTCGTCCTTGGCCTTGGTCAGGCCCGCGAACGCGGCGTCGTTGAAGGACTGGTCGCCCTTGCCGCCGACGTCGTAGGCGATGGCCACACCGCGGTCGTTGCTGTCGCTGTCGTTGCTGTCACTGCTGGTGCCGCCACACGCCGTGGCGACCAGCCCGAGCGACGCGACCCCCACCGCGACCCGGGCCATCCTGGAAATCCGACGCATCTGAAGTTCCCCATTCTCCAAAGCCCCGCAGTGGGTGCTCGGTTCGGCGCACATTAACGCGCGTAGACACTCCTGGGAACGGTTCGCCGCGGGGCCGTTATCCATTCGTGCCGATGGCCGGTTACGCCCTTGTGAACCACGGGTTCGAACGGGGTCGAAAGGTGTACTCGGGCACACGGCGCATGCCTGCTGGTCACGGGCACCAGGCTGCCCCCGGGCTGCGCCGGGCGCAACCGGGGGCGTCCCTTCGTGGAGCTCGGGGGCGTGGGCCCGGTGCCGCGCCGTCGCGGCCGGCCGCGCGGTTCCCGCCCCCGAGCAGGCCGGAGGTCAGCGCAGGCCGTTGACCAGGGCCGCCGCCGTGAAGAGCTCCACGCCGACCGTGATCGCCGACTCGTCGACGTCGAAGTCGCCCTGGTGCAGGTCGCGGACGTGGCGCTCGCCCGGGGTGCGCACGCCCAGACGGGCCATCGCGCCGGGCACGTGCTCCAGGTACCAGGAGAAGTCCTCGCCGCCGAGGCTCTGCTCGGTGCTCTCGACGGACTCGACGCCGCGCCGGGCGATCATGGCCTCGCGCAGCAGCTCGGTCACGCCCGGCTCGTTCACCACGGGCGGGACGCCGCGCACGTAGTTGATCTCCGACTTGGCGCGGTGCAGGTTGGCGATCTCGTCGATCGCGGCCACCACCACGTCGGGGGCCTGCCGCCACGCGGCGAGGTCGAGGCACCGGACCGTGCCGGAGAGTTCGGCGTGCTGCGGGATCACGTTCGGGGCGTGGCCCGACTCGATGCGGCCCCAGGTGATGGCGAGCCCGCTGCGGGTGTCGAAGCGCCGCCCGACCAGGGCCGGCACGTCGGTGACCACGCGGGCCGCCGCGGTGACCAGGTCGGTCGTCAGGTGGGGGCGGGCGGTGTGGCCGCCCGGGCCGTCCAGGCCGATCTCCAGCCGGTCGCAGGCGGAGGTGATGGGCCCCTCGCGCAGCCCGATCCTCCCCGCGTCGACCCGGGGGTCGCAGTGGACGGCGATGATCGCGCCGACCCCTTCCAGCGCACCGCACTTGATGGCGTCGGCGGCGCCGCCGGGCAGCACCTCCTCGGCCGGCTGGAAGATCAGCCGGACGGGACGCGGCAGCTGCCCCCGCCGGTGCAGGTCGGCGAGGACCAGCCCGGCGCCGAGGACGACGGTGGTGTGCACGTCGTGGCCGCAGGCGTGCGCGCGGTCGGGGACGGTGGAGCGGTACGGGCAGTCCGCCTTCATGTCCGGGATGGGCAGGCCGTCGATGTCGGCGCGCAGGGCGAGCATGCTGGGCCCGCCCTCCCACTGCTCGCCCTCCAGGCCGATGTCACACACGAGTCCCGTCCCCACGGGGAGGACGCGTGGCTTGAGGCCGGCCCGCTCCAGCCGCTCCTTGATCGCGGCGGTGGTGCGGAACTCCTGGTTGCCCAGCTCCGGGTGCATGTGCAGGTCGCGCCGGAACGCGATGAGCTCGGCGCGCAGAGCGTCGGGCAACGCGCCGGGGAGCTCGGCTCCCCCGGGAAGATCGACCTCGGACTCCAGTGACATCAATTGCTTCACCCTTTGAAGGGTAGGGCGCCAAGGCGGTCGGCTGACCCTCGATCACAAAAACTTCAACCCGTTAGGGGAGGAAAATATGACCGCCGGACGCATAGGTATCAACTGAGATGGGTAACCTGCCTGCCTTTTGGGCCCCGCGGGTGCACCGCATCCCTCGGAGTGTGACATCCCGCACTCGTGCTTCACTCCGGTATCCCTCCATCCTCTTCCACGCATACCACGCCTCGCGCGTCGAACACCGGCGCGCCGGGTGCGCGGGGGCGCTCCCCCGCCAGGGTGCGGCCCGTGCGCGCCCCCGACTTCCCGCGGACCACCCGGGTCTCCTGCGACGCCATCGCCGAGGCCTACGCCGCCGACCAGCCCGACAGCCTGGCCGGCAGACCGCTGGAGAGCGCGCTGCCGGCGGTCTTCGGGGAACTGGCCCGGGCGCGTGCGGACGGCTCCGCGCGGCCGCCGGTCGCGGACATCGGCCATGGGCCGGGCCATGTGACGGCCCGGCTGCACGGCATGGGCCTGCCGGTGTTCGGGGTGGACGTATCGCCGCGCATGGTGGCCCTGGCCCGCCGGGCGCATCCGGGGCTGCGCTTCCACGTGGGGTCGATGACGGCCCTGGACCTGCCGGACGCGTCCCTGGGCGGGATCGTCGCCCTCTACTCGGTCATCCATGTGCCGGACGATCACCTGCCGTCGGTGTTCGCCGGCTTCCACCGCGTCCTGCTGCCGGGCGCGCCCGTCCTGCTGGGCTTCCAGTCCGGCACGGAGAACGGCCGTGTGCGCCTGACCGAGCGCTACGAGCGGGAGATCGCCCTCGACTTCCGCTGGCGCACCCCGGACGCGGTGGCGGAGCTGCTCGGCGACGCGGGGCTGGAGATGTACGCGTCGGTGCTGCGGGAGCCCCCGGACGGGGAGAGGATGCCCCGCGCGTTCCTGCTGGCGCGCCGGCCCGGGGAGCGGGTCAGGGTGCCGCGAGGCCGACCGGGCCGTGGCCCGCGGTGACCGTTCCGGCGGTGCCCGCGGCTCCGGCCGGGCCGGGACGGTCCGGGGAGCGCGGCGCCGCGGCGGACCGCGGCGCGGCCGCGGGATCCGGGTCCGGCGGACCCGCGGGGCCGGGGGCCGGTTGGCGCACGGGGTCCGAGGACGCAGGCCGCACGGGATCCGGGGCCGGAGGGCGCGCCGGATCCGAGGCCGGAGGATGCGCCGGATCCGGGGCCGGGGAGGCCGCCGGGGGCGGCGGAGCCGGGTCGGAGGGGACCGCCGGGGTCCGGCCCGCCGGGGACAGGCGGTGGACGTCGCGGGCCGTGCCCGTGACCCCGGAGAGGAAGTCCTGGGCCCGCGGGGACGCCGTCTCGGTGAGCCAGGCCGGGTCGATGTCGCAGACCGCGACGCGCACGCCCGTGCCGGACAGGGCGAGCGGCAGGGTGTGCACGACCGTGGAGGGGAAGCTGACGACGGTGCGGCCGATGGGGCCGCGCCGGGCGATGAGTTCGAGCGGGAGTTCCGGGCGGACGATCTCCAGACCCGTCTCGACGGCGAGGCGGTGGAGCTTGTCGGTGCTCTCGCGGCGGTGGGCGAAGTAGCGCGTGGCGCCGTGGGCGGCGGCCAGGGCCCGGACGGCCTCCAGGTAGCGGCCGTCGTCGACCACCCCGGTCTCCACCAGGGAGGTGCCCACCATGTCCGCGCCCTTGGTGATGCGGGGCGGGCCGAAGCGCGCGCGGGTCCAGGCGAAGGTGTGGGCGCTGACGGTGACGCCGTCCGGGACCTGGGTTATCGGCATGGAGGAGAAGATCTCCACCCGGCGCCCGCCGCCCGGGGTCAGGCGGCGCCGGGCCGAGGACGACACCGGGGCGAAGACCACGTCCCGGGGGCCGGGGCGGCCGCCCTTGCGGTGCCAGCGCACCAGCCGCTCGCCCCGGGCCAGCTGGCCGACGAACTCCATGGTGGCCGTGCCGTCGTCGACGACGACCAGGTCGCGGGCGCGGGTGATCGTCAGCAGCAGCTGGACGTAGCGGGAGAACGGGTCCCCCAGCACGATGCGGCGGGCCCTGCGCAGCAGGCCGGCCAGGCCTCCGATGGTGCGGAAGGGCGCCAGGGCGCCGCCGCGCGCCTCCTCCCAGCGGACCTGGTGCCCCTCGTCGCGGGCCAGGTCGGACATCCGCCGCAGCTGGCCGCGCGTCATCGGGTCGACGGGTGACAGCACCACGAGGGTGAGCCCCACGCCGGGCGCGTGCGCGTGCGCCCACTCCAGCACGTTCAGCAGCTGTACCGGACTCTCGACGAAGGCGAGGGTGTGGGGGCCGGCGTTCCCGGCGCGGGGGCTCATCGACGTACGACCGTCCCGTCGTAAGGGGGTGGTGGGGTGGGTGCTCAGACGCCGACCGGCTCGCCCGCCGCCGTGGCGATCTCCGCCTCGGCGACCACGCCGGCGACGCGGCGCAGCTTCTTCATCGGGGCCAGCTCGGAGTCGTAGACCTTCTTCACGCCGTCGCCCAGGGAGGCCTCGATGGTGCGGATGTCGCGGACCAGGCGGGTCAGGCCCTGCGGCTCGACGGAGGCGGCCTGGTCCGAGCCCCACATGGCGCGGTCGAGGGTGATGTGGCGCTCCACGAAGGTGGCGCCCAGGGCGACCGCGGCGAGGGTGGTCTGCAGGCCGGTCTCGTGGCCGGAGTAGCCGATCGGGACGTTCGGGTACTCCTGCTGGAGGGTGTTGATCACGCGCAGGTTGAGCTCCTCGGCCTTGGCCGGGTAGGTCGACGTGGCGTGGCACATCAGGATGTTGTCGGAGCCGAGGACCTCGACGGCGTGGCGGATCTGCTTGGGCGTCGACATGCCGGTGGACAGGATCACGGCGCGGCCGGTGGCCCGCAGGGCGCGCAGCAGCTCGTCGTCGGTGAGGGAGGCGGAGGCGACCTTGTGGGCGGGCACGTCGAACTTCTCCAGGAAGGCGACGGCCTCGGTGTCCCACGGGGAGGCGAACCAGTCGATGTTCTTCGACTTGCAGTAGTCGTCGATGGCGCGGTACTCGTCCTCGCCGAACTCCACGCGGTGGCGGTAGTCGATGTAGGTCATCCGGCCCCAGGGGGTGTCGCGCTCGATGTCCCACTGGTCGCGCGGGGTGCAGATCTCCGGGGTGCGCTTCTGGAACTTGACGGCGTCGCAGCCGGCCTCGGCGGCGGCGTCGATCAGCTTGAGGGCGTTCTCGAGCTCGCCGTTGTGGTTGATGCCGATCTCGCCGCAGACGTAGACCGGGCGGCCCGGGCCGACCTCGCGCGAACCGAAGGTGCGGATGCGGGAGTTGGTGCTCATGGCGTGGGGTGTCCTTACTTGGTGAGGGAATCGAGAGAGGGGCCGAGGATCCAGCTGGCGATCTCTCGGATCGCGCCGTCGCCACCGGGGACGGTGGTGACCGCGCGTGCGGCGCCGCGCACGACGTCGTGGGCGCTCGCGACCGCCACGGGCCAGCCGACGAGGGCGAAGCACGGGAGGTCATTGACGTCGTTGCCGACGTAGAGCACGCGCTCCGGCGCGATGCCCTGCTCCTCGCACCACTGCTTCAGCGCGAGGTCCTTGCGGTCGATGCCGTGCAGCACCGGGAGCCTGAGCTTCCGGGCCCGGGCGGCGACCACGGGGTTCTGTTCCGTGGACAGGATCAGCATCGTCAGGCCGCTCCTGCGGAGGGCCGCGATGCCGAGTCCGTCCCCGCGGTGCACGGAGACGAACTCCCGTCCGTCGGAGTCGATCAGCACCCGGTCGTCGGTCTGGGTGCCGTCGAAGTCGAGGACGACCGCGTCGATGTCGTCGGCGGTCGGGAGCGCGCCGGGCCGGTCCGCGTCGAACAGCGGGGCCAGGGCCCGGGCGCGGGCGAGGTCGTGCGGGTCGTCGATCTCCAGCACGCGGGCGGGGTCGGTGCGGACCAGCTCGGTGCGGCCGAAGAAGCGGTGGCCGTGCTCGCGGAAGCCGGCGGCGTCCATGGCGTAGGCGGCCCCGGTCTCCAGGAGGTCCTGGGGGCGGTCCTGGCGGCGGGGCCGGAAGGACTTGTCGTGGTTGACGCCGAAACCGCCGCCGGCGGCGGCGTCGTTCTCCGCGACGGAGCCGGCCGCGAGTGCGTCGTCGGCGTCGCGCCAGACGAACCCGTGGAAGGGCGCGACGGTGACGGCGGTGTCGGCACCGTTCGCGGCGACCGCCCCGGCGACCCCGTCGATGTCCTCGCGCACCAGGAACGGGCTGGTGCACTGCACGAGCAGGACCACGTCCACCGGGGCGCCGTGCAGGGCCTCGTGGGCGTCCATGGCGTGCAGGACGGCGGCCTCGGAGGTGGCGGTGTCCCCGGCGATGGCGGCGGGGCGCAGCACGACCTCGGCGCCGGCCTCGCGGGCGGCGGCGGCGATGGCCTGGTCGTCGGTGGAGACCACGACGTCCGTCACGAGCCGCGCGGAGCGGCACTCGCGCACCGCCCGGGCCACCAGCGGGACGCCGCCGACCGGGAGGAGGTTCTTCGCGGGCACGCCCTTGGAACCGCCGCGTGCGGGGATCACCGCGAGCACCCGGCGTACCGCCGGGGCGCCCGGGCCCGCTTCCGAGTGGGACATGGGTTCAGCTCCTTGACGTGGGATCGGGCGGCGGCTCACAGCTCGCCCATCCGCCGGATGACGGGCGCCACGCGCTGCACGCCGTGCCGGTAGGCGCCGCGCGCCGCCCGGCGCACGATCTGCCGGACCGGACCGGGCTCACGGTCGGCGGCGGGCGCGCCGGGCAGGGGCGCGCCGTCGGGGCCGAGGTGGTGGCGGGCGAGGATGCCGGGCAGGTAGCCGGGCGCGGTGACGGGGGTGTAGTACGGGGTCAGCGGGGGCAGCCCGCCGGGCCGGCCGAGCAGCTTCGCGATGTGTTCCCGGGCGGTGTCGAAGGCGGAGCCGTACGAACCGTCCGCCCCCACGCCCTGGCGGGCCACCCACTCCTCGTCGGGGACGGGCCGGTGCCCGGCGTCGAGCTGGTCCCAGGAGGCGAGGCAGCCGGAGCCGACGAAGTGGTGGTTGCCGAGGGACTCGCGCACGCCGAGGTCGGTGAGGACGGCGGTCGGGATCCGGCGGTGCAGCGACTCCAGGGCGGCCGTGGAGCTGACCGTCACCAGCAGGTCGGTGCGGTCCAGGACCTCGCCCATGTTGCCGTACACCAGGCGGAAGTTGGCCGGCGCGTCGAGCCGCTGCACCAGCTTCTGGTACGGCAGTTCCTCGATGTGGGTGGTGTGTTCGCCCGGCTTGGAGCGCAGCTTCAGCAGCACCTCGCGCTCGGGGTGCCGGCGGGCGTGCTGCACCAGCCGGTCCAGCAGGTACGTGCGGTCCCGGCGGCTGTCGGGGACGGAGGGCTGGGCGGCGAACACGACCCGGTAGGGCTCGTGTTCGCCCTCGTAGCGTGCCCCCCCGAGGAAGGGCAGGGCCACTTCGGTCACCGACGAGGCGTCGGCGCCCACTCCCTCGTAGACCGCGCGGAAACGCTCCGCGTCCTGCCGGGAGTTGGCCAGGACCAGGTCCGCTCCGTGGCGCAGCAGCAGACCGTCGGCGAGCTTCTCGTAGACGACGCCGACGTAGCCGGTGACGACGACGGGGCGTGACCTGCGGCCCGACCAGGTGTGCGCGAGGCCGTGCAGCATCGCCTGCACGCCGCCGCCGACGAGCGCGAGGACCAGGACGTCGTAGGCGTCCTCGTCCATGGCGCGCAGGAACTCGGCCGCGGTGACCTCCCGCAGCGAGTCGGCGCTCACGCCCACTTCCCGCAGCTGGCGCGGGGTGGGCGTGGCCCGGCCGCGCAGCAGGAACCCGTCGAGGAGGGGGCCGGGTTGCGCGGCCTCGCTCCCTGCGGTTTCCATGGACGGTCCCGGGACGATGCGGTGCGCGGTGAGGGCACCCCATTTCCATCGGGTGTCGGAGTCCGCGAGAACCGCGATACGCGGGCGCTTCGGTGTACTTGCTGGCACGTCGATGACGCTAGGAAGCGAATCCGAGGTACGGCGGAACCGGGACTCAACGAAAAGTTAACAACACCCCACCGCGAGCCGAACTGGCCTGCCGGAAGGCGGGAAGTACACGCGGTGCACCGTTCTGACACATTGAGTTCACCCGGTGTACGCGCTTCGGAAAGTTGCCCTGCCGGGCGGGCTCCTAACGTTCTGCGGGTGCCTAAGCTTTCCGTGATCGTGCCGTTCTACAACGTGCAGCAATATGCCCCGGACACCCTCAGAAGCCTTCGGCTGAACGCCGATCGGGATTTCGAGTTCATCCTGGTCGACGACCATTCGAAGGACGAAACCCCGGCCATTCTCGAACGGGCGGCCGAGGAGCTCTCGGATGTCGCGCAGGTGCGGTACATCCGACACGAGCGCAACGGGGGTCTGGCCACCGCCCGCAACACCGGACTGGACGCGGCTCAGGGCGAGTACCTGACGTTCCTGGACGGCGACGACTGGCTGGCTCCCGGCTATCTCACCGAACTGGTGTCCGCCATGGACCGGTTGGGCTGCGACTTCGTGCGCACCGACCACGTCCAGGCCACCGCGCGCGCCCGGTCCGTGCACCGGGTCCCGGTCGGGCGCCGCTGGGAGGCGTTCGATCCGCGCGAGGCGATCCTGCCCGCGCACCGCTCCACCTCCGTGGACTACGCCTACGCCTGGGCCGGCGCCTACCACCGGCGCCTGGTGGACCGGGGGCTGCTCCACTTCACCGACGGGCTGCGCACGGCCGAGGACCGGCCGTGGATCTGGAAGCTGCACCGGGAGGCGGAGTCGTTCGCCGTGGTGAGCCTGCTCGGGGTGTTCTACCGGCGCGGGGTCGCCTCGTCCCTCACCCAGATCGGCGACGTGCGCCAGCTCGACTTCATCCGCGCCTTCGACCAGGTGGTCGAGGAGACGGCCCGGGACCGCGAGGCGGACCGGCTGCTGCCCAAGGCGGTGCGGACCTACTGCGCGATCATCGCCCACCACCTGTCCAACGAGGACCGGTTCGAGCCGTCCGTGGCCCGGCAGCTGCGCTCGATGAGCGCCGCGGCCATCAAGCGGCTGCCGCAGGACGCGCTCGCCGACGCACTGGAGGCCATGGACATGGACCGCTCGGCCAGACTGCGGCGGCTGCGCCGCCGGGTCACGACGACGGGAGCGGCGGCCTGATGCCCGGGACCACCCAGATCTTCTGCGCGTCGACGCTGTACGGCGTCGCCACCCTGGCCGCGGCCATCGACTCCGACCTCTTCGAGGAGCCGGACCGCCGGGTGCTGCTGGTGTTCAACAACTCCGCGACCCCGGAGACCACCCCGGCCCTCGACGAGATGCCGGGCTTCGAGCCGCTGCGCTCGCACTTCGACGAGGTCCTGTCCTGGAACGAGGCCATCCGCCCCTTCCACCCCGGGGCGTGGGCGCCGCGCGCCGACGACATCCCCCTGTTCGAGCGCCATCTGCGGCTGCTGTGGGGCCTCGGCGACGACCGCGTCAGCCTGGTCCTGGAATCCCTCCAGGTCGCCCCGGCGCTGACGGTGGCCCAGCTGTTCACCGACGCCCCCCTCGACGTGTACGCCGACGGCCTGATGAGCTACGGCCCCACGCGCAACAAGCTCGATCCGCTGGTCGGCACCCGCGTGCGGCGGCTGCTGCACCTGGACCTGGTGCCGGGCCTGACACCGATGCTGCTCACCGAGTTCGGCGTGCCCGCCCGCCTGGTGCCGACGCCCGCGTTCCTCAAGGTGCTCGGCGAGGTGACCGAGACGGTCCCCGGGCTGCCGGAGCTGCCCGGGGACGCGGCGCTGCTGCTGGGCCAGTACCTGTCGGCGCTGAGCATCCTCTCCCCCGAGGAGGAGGAGGACCTGCACGTGCGGATGCTGCGCGGGGCCGTCGCCCGCGGCCACCGCGCGGTCGTCTTCAAACCGCACCCGACCGCCCCGGCCCGCTACAGCCGCGCCCTGGAGACCGAGGCCGAGAAGCTGGGCGTCGCCCTGACGGTGCTGGACACCCCCGTCCTCGCCGAGGTGCTCTTCGACCGCGCCCGTCCGGCCCTGGTCGTCGGCTGCTTCTCCACGGCCCTGTTCACCGCCTCCGCCTTCTACGACCTGCCGGTCGCCCGGGTCGGCACCGAGCTGCTGCTGGAGCGGCTGACGCCCTACCAGAACAGCAACCGCGTGCCCACCACGCTGGCGGACGCGGCTCTGCCGGCGCTGGACGACGAGCAGGGCGGTGACCTGCTGCCGGCCGAGCGGCTGCCCGATCTGGTCACGGCCGTGGGTTTCACCATGCAGCCGCAGATCTATCCCGAACTGCGTCCGCGGGCGGAACAGTTCCTGGCCCGCCATCTGGGGCCGCGCACCCGGCGCTATTTCAAGAAGCGCCGGCTCACCGCGCTCGGCCTGCCCGGCGGAATTCCGCAGCGGCTGGCTTTCCTTCCGCGCAATTCCACGGCACGCCGGGTGGTCCGGCGCGCACGGGCCCTGCGCAAGGCGGTACGCGGCTGAACTGCGCGGGCCCGGCGATTCGCCTCGGCGACGCGGAGATGAACCCGAGGAAAAGGACAGGGGAAGCCTGTTGCCCTCGAACGTGATTGCGCCCCTTCACGTTTTAGGGTGACAGGCGCCCTGCCCGCCCTCAGGCGGACACCGGGTCAAGGACGGACGAGCCCCCAGAGGTTTTCAGCGTGACCGAGACGGTCGTCAGCACCCGCCAGCCCCGGCCCGCCGCCGCGGCGCCCGCCGAACCACCCGGCGCCCCGATCGTCCCGCGGCGCCGCGAGAGGCCCGGGGGGCGGCTGCGCGCCCTGGACGGACTGCGGCTGCTGGCCGCCCTGATGGTGGCGGCGTACCACTACGGCGGGCGCGACGGGGAGATCGCGCAGGCCTGGGGCACCTCGCCCAAGGAGCAGTTCCCCACCCTGCACGAGTACTTCGCCTACGGCTGCCTCGGCGTCCAGGTGTTCTTCGTGATCAGCGGGTTCGTGATCTGCATGAGCGGCTGGGGCCGGCCGCTGAAGTCGTTCGTCGCCTCGCGCGCCTCCCGCCTGCTGCCCGCCTACTGGGTGGCGGTGCTGATCGTCACGGCGGTGTTCGCCCTGCCGGTGGTCGCCTACCGGGCGGTGTCACCGAGCGACGCGCTGGTGAACCTGACGATGCTGCAGATGCCGCTGGGCGTGGACCGGGTGCTCGGGGTGTGCTGGACGCTGTGGGCGGAGGTCCGCTTCTACGCCCTGTTCGCCCTGTGCGTGGTGCTGCCCGGAGCCACCCGCCGCCGCGTGATCATGTTCTGCGCGGGGTGGACGCTGGCGGCGGTGATCGCCGAGAACGCGCAGCTGCCGCTGCTCGACATCGTCGCGATGCCGCAGTACGCCCCGTTCTTCATCGGCGGTGTCGGCCTGTACCTGGTCCACCTCGACCGGCGGGACGTGTACGGCTGGGGCATCGTCGCCGTCAGCTGGGCCGTCGGCCAGCACTACGCGGTGCAGGAACTGTGGCACGCGCCCGGCGCGGGCGGCTTCTCCCACCGCACCTCGCTCGGGATCGTCCTGGTGGTCACCTTCGGCTTCCTCGCGGTCGCGGCGATCGCCCTGGGACTGCTCAACCGGGTGAACTGGCGCTGGCTGACCGTGGCGGGAGCGCTGACGTACCCGTTCTACCTGGTGCACGAGCACCTCGGATGGGTGGTCGTCCACGCCCTGCACCAGGGCCTGGATCTGCCATCGGGGGTGACCTTCGGGCTGACGGTGGCCGCAATGCTGCTGCTGGCGTGGCTGCTGAACAAGTATGTGGAGGAACCGCTGACACCACGGCTGCGGGCCGCTCTGGCCAGGGGCCGCTGAGCTGTTCAGGGGACGTTCGACCATCCGTCGGTACGGGCACCGCCCGGGGAGAAGGCTCGCCTCATGACCAACGCACACGCGACCACCGACCGGTACCCCGGCGAACTGGCCGACGTACCGGGCTGGTTCCCGCCACTGGACCAGATGCTGTTCACCTGGTTCCTGGAGCGGCAGCGCGAGCAGGGCGTCCGCGGGGATCTGCTGGAACTCGGCGTCTACCTGGGCAAGAGCGCGATCCTGCTGGGCCGGCACCTCGGGGACGGCGAGACCTTCACCGTCTGCGACCTGTTCGAGGGCGAGGCCCCGGACGGCGCCAACCAGGCGGAGACGGCCCGGTCCTACTCCTCGCTCACCCGGCAGGCGTTCGAGCGGAACTACCTCTCCTTCCACGACGACCTGCCGGCCGTCATCGCCGGTCCCAGCTCGCTCGTGTCCGAGCGGGTCGCCCCGGGCTCCTGCCGCTTCGTCCACATCGACGCCTCGCACCTGTACGAGCACGTGCACGGCGACATCGGGGCGGCGCGCGAGATCCTCCAGCCGGGCGGCGTCGTCGTGCTGGACGACTTCCGCTCCGAGCACACCCCGGGCGTCTCCGCCGCCGCGTGGGAGGCCGTCCTCAACCGGGGCCTGAACCCCCTCTGCCTGAGCACGCAGAAGATGTACGGCACCTGGGGCGACCCCGGGCCGCTCCAGGAGGAGCTGCTCGCCATGCTGCGGGAGCGCACGGACTGCTCCGTGAGCGTGCAGCAGGCGGCCGGGCACCGGCTGGTGCGGGCCCGGTCGCGGGGCATGAAACCGCCGGCCTTCCCGCCCTCGCGGCACTACGTGGCGCCGGTCCCGGCCCAGACCCCCGCCCCGGCGGCGTCCGGGTCCCCGGCCGCCCCGCGGGCGGCCCGGCCCGCGCCCTCCCGGGCCCGCCGGCTCGCCAAGGACCTGCTGCCGCCGCTGGTCACCCGGGCCGTGCGGCGGGCCCGCAAGCGCGGGAGCCGGGGAGCCGCCGCGGTGTCATGAGACGCCGTAGCGGGCCGCGATCCCGTCGACGAGGAGGGCCAGTCCCTCCTCGAAGTGCCGCTCGTGGTCCTCGAAGATCTCCGCGCCCGCCCGGGCCGACAGCGGGAAGTCGGCCAGGAGGCGGGCGCGTTCGTCCATGTCGTAGCCCTCGCGGCGTTCGCCCGGCAGGGGATGCACGCCCTGCTCCTCGGTGACGAAGCCCAGTGTGTACAGGTACACCGTGGTGAAGGCGCGCGCCGCCTGCGGGAGGGTGAAGCCCGCGGCCGTCAGCAGGCGCAGGTTGTCCTCCATCTGCGGGGCGTGCTCGATGCCGGTGAACCGTGAGCCGCTGAACACCTTCGCGCCGTCCCGGTAGCCGAGCAGGGCCGTGCGCAGTCCGCGGTTGGCCTTCAGCAGCCGCTCCCGCCAGGTGTCGGCCGGGTCGAGGGCGGTGCCCGCGACCATTCGGCGGTACATCTCCGTCGCCATCTCGTCGAGCAGCGCCTGCTTGTCCTTGAAGTGCCAGTAGAGGGCGGGCGCCTTCACGTCCAGCTCCCGGGCGATCGCACGCAGGCTCAGCCCGTCCAGGCCCACCTCGTTCAGCAGCCGCAGCGCGGTGTCCGCGACCCGGCGGCGGTCCAGGGGCGGGCGTCGTTCCGTACTCACGCTTGACAACTTAACACCGTTAAGGCCACGCTCGGGGACGACGAGGCACTTAACAGCGTTAAGGAGCGGGTGGCGATGGAGACGGACGTACTCGTGGTGGGGGCGGGCCCGACCGGGCTGGCGCTCGGTGTGGACCTGGCCCGGCGGGGGGTCCCCGCGCTGATCCTGGAGCGGGCACGGACGCTGTTCCCCGGCTCACGGGGCAAGGGCCTGCAACCGCGCACGATGGAGGTGTTCGACGATCTGGGGGTGCTCGGCGCGATCCGCGCGGCGGGCGGCCCCTACCCGGTCGGGATGATCTGGCAGGACGGCCGGCGCGCGGGCGAGCACCGGATGTTCGAGCCCGTGGCGCCGAGCGAGGAGGCGCCCTACGACGAGCCGTGGATGGTGCCCCAGTGGCGGACGCAGGAGATCCTGCGGGCGCGGCTGGAGGAACTGGGCGGGCGGGTGGCCTTCGGCCGGGAGCTGGCCGGCCTGACGCAGGACGCGGACGGGATCCGCGCGGTCCTCGCCTGCGGCGAGACCGTCACCGCCCGGTACGCGGTCGCGGCCGACGGCGGCCGGTCGACCGTCCGGCGGCTGCTCGGCATCGGCATGACCGGCGAGACGCTCGACCCGCACCCGACGCTGGTGGCCGACGTCCGCATCAGCGGCCTGGACCGGGAGAACTGGCACCTCTTCCCGCCGCGCGGCCCGGGCGACGGCTTCCTGGCGATCTGCCCGCTGGCCGGCACGGAGGACTTCCAGCTGGTGGCCGAGTTCCCGGACGGCTCCGCCCCGGACCTGTCCCCGGAGGGGCTGCGGAAGGTGGTCGCCGCCCGCTCGCACCTCGCGCCCGAGGCGCTGACGCAGGTGAGCTGGGCCTCGGACTTCCGCCCCCGGGCGGCCCTCGCGGACCGTTTCCGCTCCGGGCGGGTGTTCCTCGCCGGCGACGCGGCCCACGTGCACTCGCCGGCCGGCGGCCAGGGTCTGAACACCAGCGTGCAGGACGCCTACAACCTGGGCTGGAAGCTGGGCGCGGTGCTGCGCGACGGCGCCGGAGCGGACCTGCTCGACTCCTACGAGGCGGAGCGGCGGCCCGTCGCCGCGGACATGCTCGGGCTGTCCACGAGCGTGCACCGGGGCGAGACCCGGCGCGGCGGGGCCACCCGGCAGCTCTCCCTCGGCTACCCCGCTTCGCCGCTCACCCGCGAGACCCGGACCCACCCGGGCCCCCTGCGGGCCGGGGAGCGGGCGCCCGACGGGAGGGTGGACGGCGTCCGGCTGTTCGACGCCTTCCGCGGCCCGCACTGGACGCTG
This sequence comes from Streptomyces sp. NPDC003456, assembly GCF_042878735.1. Classification (NCBI taxonomy): domain Bacteria; kingdom Bacillati; phylum Actinomycetota; class Actinomycetes; order Kitasatosporales; family Streptomycetaceae; genus Streptomyces; species Streptomyces sp. NPDC003456. The sequence continues at coordinate 238,403 of NZ_JBIAOK010000004.1, read as the reverse complement.
CTGGCCCTGGGCGGTGCCGAGGCCCCGCGGCTCGGCACCCGGATCCGGGTCGTACGGGGACCGGCGCCGGCGGCGTACGGGCCCGGCCTGTTCCTCGTCCGGCCGGACGGCTACGTCGGCTGGGCGGGCGGCACGGCGGCCGGGCTCGCGGACTACCTGGCCCCGCTGGGCCTGCGCTGAGCCGGGTCCCGGCGGCCGTCTCTCAGCTGCTCGCGAGCGACAGCTTCACCGCGAAGCCCAGGAACAGCGCGCCCGCCGCCGAGGTCGCCCCCGCCGACAGGCGCCTGCGGCGGCGGAAGGCGGCGGCCAGCCGGGTGCCGCCGAAGATCAGTGCGCTCAGGTACAGCACGCTGGCGAGCTGGGCCAGGACCCCGAGGACGACGAACGACAGGGCGGGATGGGCGTATCCCGGGTCCACGAACTGCACGAAGAAGGCGACGAAGAACAGGATCGCCTTGGGGTTGATCAGGCTCACGACCAGGGCGCGGCGGAACGGCCGCTCCTCGGCGGGCACGGCCGCGCCGTCCTCGGCGGCCGACCGCTCGGCGCGCGTGCGCCACATGCCCCAGGCGGCCCGCAGCATGCCGACGGCGAGCCAGGTCAGGTATCCGGCGCCCGCGTACTTGACGACGGCGAACAGCACGGCGTTCGCCTGCAGCAGCGAGGCGACGCCGGCCGCGGACAGCGTCATCAGCACCGCGTCGCCGCACCAGACGCCCGAGGCGGCGGTGTACCCGGCCCGCACACCGCGGCGGGCGGCCACGGACAGCACGTACAGCGAGTTGGGGCCGGGAAGCAGGATGATCAGGGCGAGGCCCGCCAGGTAGGTGGGCAGATCGATGACACCGAACATGCGAAGGAGTGTCGCACGCGCGGCGGCCACCACGACATGCCGTTTCCCGGTCGCCCCGGCGGTCAGAAGGCGTCCGACGGGACGTGCGTGCCCCACACCTCCCGCAGGGCGTCGCAGACCTCGCCGACGGTGGCCCGGGCGCGCAGGGCGTCCTTCATCGGGTACAGGAGGTTGTCCTCCCCCTCGGCGGTCTTCTTCAGGGCGGACAGGGCGGTGCGGACGGCCCGCCCGTCGCGTCCGGCGCGCAGCGCGGCGAGGCGCTCGGCCTGCCGGGCCTCGATGGCGGGGTCGACCCGCAGCGGTTCGTAGGGCTCCTCCTCGTCGAGCCGGAAGCGGTTGACGCCGACCACGACCCGCTCGCCCGAGTCGGTCTCCTGGGCGATGCGGTAGGCGTTGCGCTCGATCTCGTCCTTCTGGAAGCCGCGTTCGATGGCCTCGACGGCGCCGCCGAGGTCCTCGACCCGGCGCATCAGGGCGAGGGCGGCCTCCTCGACGTCGTCGGTCATCCGCTCCACGGCGTAGGACCCGGCGAAGGGGTCGACGGTGGCGGTGACGTCGGTCTCGTGGGCGAGGACCTGCTGGGTGCGCAGGGCCAGGCGGGCGCTTCTGTCGGTGGGCAGGGCGATGGCCTCGTCGAAGGAGTTGGTGTGCAGCGACTGGGTGCCGCCCAGCACCGCGGCCAGGCCCTGGACGGCGACGCGGACGAGGTTCACCTCCGGCTGCTGGGCCGTCAGCTGCACCCCGGCCGTCTGGGTGTGGAAGCGCAGCATCAGCGACCTGGGGTTCCCCGCGCCGAACTCCTCGCGCATGACCCGGGCCCAGATCCGGCGCGCGGCACGGAACTTGGCGACCTCCTCCAGGAGGGTGGTGCGGGCGACGAAGAAGAACGACAGGCGGGGGGCGAAGTCGTCGACGTCCATACCGGCGGCGACAGCGGTACGCACGTACTCGATGCCGTCGGCGAGGGTGAAGGCGATCTCCTGCACCGGGGAGGCCCCGGCCTCGGCCATGTGGTAGCCGGAGATGGAGATGGTGTTCCAGCGCGGGAGCTCGGCGCGGCAGTACCGGAAGATGTCGGCGGTCAGCCGCAGCGAGGGCCTGGGCGGGAAGATGTAGGTGCCGCGGGCGATGTACTCCTTGAGCACGTCGTTCTGGACCGTGCCGGTCAGCTGCCCGCCGCTCACCCCCTGCTCCTCCGCGACCAGCTGGTACAGCAGCAGGAGCAGCGCCGCGGGGGCGTTGATCGTCATGGAGGTGGAGACCTGGTCCAGGGGGATGCCGCCGAACAGCACCCGCATGTCGTCGATCGAGTCGATCGCCACGCCCACCTTGCCGACCTCGCCGTGCGCGAGGGGGGCGTCGGAGTCGTGGCCCATCTGGGTGGGCAGGTCGAAGGCGACCGACAGCCCGGTCGTGCCGTGCGCGATCAGCTGCCGGTAGCGGGCGTTGGACTCCGCCGCCGTCCCGAAGCCCGCGTACTGGCGCATCGTCCAGGGCCGGCCCGTGTACATCGTCGGGTAGACGCCCCGCGTGTACGGGTACGCCCCGGGCTCCCCGAGCCGCTGCGCCGGATCCCAGCCCTCCAGGGCCCCGGGCCCGTAGACCGGCTCGATCGGCAGACCCGACTCCGACTCGCGTGCCATGGTGCGTCGCCTCCCGCTCGGCTGTGACCTCGCTCACCACCATGCCCCCTGGTTCACGGCGGGTCACGCCCGGGGAACATCTCAGGTGACATCCGGGCCACAGCGGCGGGAGACAGGGGGGCGCGTGCGTACCACGGGCAGGGGAGGAGCCGTCGCGACGGCACTGGCCGCACTGGCCGCACTGGCCGGCTGCACCGTGCAGACACCCGGCGGCGAGGGCGGGCGCCGCCCGCCGGTGCACGTCGAACTGCCCGGCGGCACCGCGTCCCCCAGCCGTGCGCCCGGTGGTGGGGAGGCGACCCCGTCCGGCGGGGACGGCAGGCCGCGCACCGCGTCGCGCGTGCTGTGGTCCTACGGCGACACCGGCCGGGACGTCCGGGAACTGCAGGCGCGGCTGCGGCAGGTGGCGTGGCTGTTCGAGGGGCCGACCGGGACGTACGACGAGCGGACGCGTGAGGCGGTGAGCGGCTTCCAGGGCAGGCGCGGGCTGCCGCGCACGGGCCGGACCGACACCGTCACCTGGCAGCGGCTGCTGCGGATGACCCGCGAGCCGGGGCGGTGGGACCTCTATCTGATGGGCGGCCAGCCCGCGGGCCGGCCGGACCCGCGCTGCACGACGGGCCGCGTGCTGTGCATCGACAAGACCAGCCGGACCCTGCGCTGGATGATCGACGGCCGGACGGTGTCGACGATGGCCGTCCGTTTCGGCTCGGAGTACACACCGACCCGGGAGGGCGTCTTCTCCGTCTACTGGAAGTCCCGCCACCACGTGTCGACGCTCTACGACTCGCCCATGCCGTACGCGATGTTCTTCAGCGGCGGCCAGGCGGTGCACTACTCGGCGGACTTCGCCGCCCGGGGCTACGCGGGCGCCTCGCACGGCTGCGTCAACGTCCGGGACGAGGCGGCGATCGCCGCGCTGTACGCGCAGGTCCGCGACGGCGACAAGGTCGTCGTGTCCGGGTGAGCGGCGCTGGGGGGCGAGAGATGGGGCGCGGGCGGGACCGGGGGAACGTGTCCCGCCCGCGCTCAGGTGCACGAGCCGTAGGTACGGGGGGAACCCCGGCTCTGTGCGACAGCCGATGACCAGTCGGCTCACTCATTACTGCGTCGGCGGCCCCGAAAACGTCACACCCTCGGCGAAGAAACGTTCCTCGCGTACAAAGCCGCAGGTCGCAGGGGTGGGAGCGTCTGCTGGGTCCAGCCCCGGCTCGTGCCGTCGGCGCGCAGGGGGCGGGCCGCCGGTCCGTCGGCCTTCCGGCCGGGCCCGTCCTGCTCGCGGCCCCGGTCACGGTCCTGCTTCCGGTCGGACTTGCCTCGGTCCCGGCCCTGGTGGCCGGCCTCGCCCTGCCCCGCGCCCTTGTCCTGGCCCGCACCCTTGCCGGTGCCTGTGGCGTTGCCGGTGCCTGTGCCGTTGCCGTGGGCCGTGCCCTTGCTCTTTCCCTTGTCCGCGCCCTTGACATGGCCGTTGCCGTGGGCCGTGCCCCCGCCGTTCCGCCCGGCGGGGCCGCGGTCGGCTCCGGCCAGGAGGCCCTTGCAGTACGTCCACACCCGGGTGCCGTCCGCCGCGTCCCGCAGGGCGCGGTGGCGGTGGTCGTCCAGGCGCTTGCCCTGGCGCAGGTCGCGGCAGGCCGCGGCGAGGACCTCGCGGTCCCCGCCGGACGGGCCGGACCGGTCGCCGGGTTCCGGCTTCGCGGACGTGCCGCCGCCCGCCTCGTGGCGCTTCGCGCCGCCGGTCGCGCCCCCCGGGGCGCCGCCGGGGGCGAGGCCGCCGGAGCCGGCGCCGCCCTGGACGGCGTCGCTCGGCGACGGCGACGCCGGCGTGCGCCCGGGCGAGGGGGCACCGGCCGAGACCGAGGAACCGGGGGCGGGTGTGTCACCGCCGAACGGCGTCAGCACTCCGGTTCCGGCCGCCACCGCGACCCCGCCGACCATGCCGACGGCGAGGGCGGCGGCCAGCGCCAGGCGGGCCGGGCGGAAGCGACGGGAGCCGCGGACGGCCGCCGGGGTGCCTGCGCGCGCGTGCCCGAGGTGCACGAGCCCCGCGTCGGCGGTGCCGGGCCGGTCCCGGCCGGCTGCCGCGGCACGGTCCGCGAGCGCGTCGACGCGCTCGGCACGGGCCTTGCGGAAAGCGGCCACCGCCGCGGCCTCACCGGGCATCTCCTCGCCGGTCGGCGGGGGTGGGGCGGACAGTGCCGCGAGGATCGCGGCGAGTCGTTCGGCCTGCTCCCGGCCGGGGGCGTCGACAGCCTCCGGTGGCTCTCCGCTCAGCAGACGCTCCGCCGTTTCGCGGTCCAGCCACCCGTACTGCTCGTCGGCCATCACACATCCTTCTGCGTCCGCGCGACGCTGTGCGTCACAGCTGCGGACGTCACCGCACTGCCGCGCGGTTCTCTCTGGGGCGGCAGGGCGTCGAGGACCCCCGCCGATTCCGGATCGGCCCGCGGGGCGTCGCCGAGCAGTTCGGCGAGCCGCTTCAGGCCGCGGTGCGCCGCCGTCCGGACGGCGCCGGGGCGCTTGCCGAGGGTCTCCGCGGCGCTCTTGGCATCGAGTCCCACCACCACGCGCAGCACCACCGCCTCGGCCTGGTCCTGCGGCAGCCGCGATATCAGGGAGAACGTTCCGTCGGTGGCGAGCGCCTCGATGGCCTCGCCGGCCGTGTCGGACTCGGCGGCCCGGCCGGTCAGTTCGGTCTCGTCGCCGCCGATGGCGGGACGGCGTCCGCGCATGCGTATGTGGTCCAGCGCCCTGTTGCGGGCGATCCGGGCGGCCCAGCCGCGGAAGCGGTCCGCGTCGCCGGTGAACCGCTCCAGGTCGCGGGCGATCTGCAGCCACGCCTCCGAGGTGACGTCCTCGGCGTCGGGGTCGCCGACCAGTGTCCGTACGTATCCGAGCAGCCGCGGGTGCACGGTGCGGTACACGGTCCGGAACGCGGTCTCGTCCCCGTCCTGTGCCGCACGCACCGCGGCGGTCAGCTCCGCGTCGTCCCCCAGCACCGCGCGCCCTTCTGCGCCTGATCCGGCGCCGCTCTCGCGGCCCGGGTTCTCGCCGTCGTGGTCGTCCGATTGATGGTTGCGGTCACAAGCCCGCAGGTGATTGCGGTGGTCCTGCCGCCTCCGCCCTGGCGCGAATGGCACGTTACGACTTGAAACCGGTCCCCGTCCACGTCCACCGGAGATGCAACTAAGCCGTGACCCGGTGGGGTGTGACAGAAACCGCACTCGGTGCGCTGTAGGGAGTACGGGCCGCCGCGCGGCCCGTGCCGCGCGACGGCCGGGGCCTCTCCTGTGGGGGGTGGCGGCCCCGGCCGTTGCCATGGCGGCGCCGGGGCCTGGTCCCGAACTCCCTCAGGGGCGGCGGCTGTTGGACGGTGAGCGCTTGCCGTCGGACCGACCCTGGTCCGCTCCCTGCGTCTCCTGCTCGCCCGCCCTGCCCTCCGGGTCCCCACCGGTGTCCGGTGAGCCCTGCGGGTCCGGACGGTCCGTGGCGGGGGCGCCGTTCCCGCCGGGTTCTGTTTCCGCCGGATGTGCGGCGCAGTACGCCGTGACGTTCCTCTCACCGCCCGCGGCGTCGACCAGGCGCTCCCAGGCGGTGGCGTCCATCGCCCGGCCGCGGCCGCCCGCCCGCTCCCAGGCGCGGCACTGCGCCTCGGCGTCCCGGGCGTTCTCGGCGTCCCGGGCGCTCCGCTCCTTCCCGGCCCCCGCGGCGTCCTCCCCGGGGGTCCGGCCGACGGAGGCCGGGCCGCCGCCCGGGTGCGGGGTGCGGCCGGCACCCGGCGCGTCCGGCGAGGGGTCGCGCGGGACGCCGCCGGAGGCGGACGGCCGCCGCGGAGTGTCCTCCGGGCCGTCCGGCGACACGCCCGCCACGCCGATCGCCGCCACGGCCACACCGCCCAGGGTGAGGCTGGCCAGCACCACGGACAGCGTCGTCCTCAGGGACCGCCCGAGCCGGCGCCGCTCCCGCAGGCTCCAGTCGTCGCGCCGGCGGGCGTCCCGGTGCGGGGCCGCGGCGTCCCGGGCGGCACGGAACGCGGCCACGGCCCGCTGCTCGCCCTCGGTGTCGAGCCCGTCCCGGACGAGGCAGGCGATGATCAGCGCCTCGACGTCGGCCTCGAGGAGGGTGTGACGGGAACCACGGCCGGCAAGCCCGCCGTCGCTGCGCCGTTGACCCATGTCCGCCCCGCCTCTGCTTCGATCCACCCGACCCGGCCCGCCGGGTCTCACTCGTACGTCACGCCGATCGGCCCTGGTCAGAGCCCATAGGGTGCGTGCGCCCGGGGACCCGGGCCTGCCGAGCGGCGGAGCCCGCGGCTCCGCTCATGTCGACTCACCCAGCGTCCGCGGCGCCTCATCCGTCACACTCTCCGCCTCCAGCTGCCCCGCGAGCCGCTTGAGGCCCCGGTGGGCGGCCGTGCGGACGGCACCCGGGCGCTTGCCCAGGACGCGGGCGGCGGCCGGCCCGTCGAGACCGACCACCACGCGCAGCAACACCGCCTCGGCCTGGTCGCGCGGCAGCCCGCGCACCAGTTGCAGGGCCCGCTCGGTGGACAGGGCCTCCAGCGCCTGGTCGTGGGTGCTCTGCGGCCCGGGCAGGTCCAGCACGTCCTGCTCCAGCGCCGACGGCCGGGGCCGCACCCGCAGCCGGCGCAGGTGGTCCAGCGCGCGGTGCCGGGCGATGGTCGCCGTCCAGCCGCGGAAGCCCGCCCCGTCGCCCCGGAACCGCCCGAGGTCCCGGGCGATCTCCAGCCAGGCGTCGGACGCCACGTCCTCGGCGTCGTCCCCGACGAGCCCGCGCAGGTAGCCGAGCAGCCCGGGCTGCACCAGCCGGTACGCCGCCGCGAAGGCCGCCTCGTCACCCTGCTGGGCCCGCGCGACGGCCGCGCCCAGTTCCCCGTCGTGCGCCTGCACGCGCCGGGGTTCCGCTCCCTGACCCAAGTGACGTCCCGTCCGTGCCGCGTGCGCGATCCTCACGGTGATCAGCGCCGGTGCGCGCCGAAGTGTCACAGCGCGTCAGACACCGGGCCGCCGCCGACCGTTCGGGTCAACCCGACCCGCCGTCCTCGGGAGCGCGGGGCCGGACAGGTTTGGCCCAAGTGACGTACCGGGGAGGGCTGCTCGCGATGCCCCCGCCCGACGAAAGGCGAGCGCCGTATGACCTCCCGCCTGCTGCGCACCGCGGTCGCCACCGCCCTGGCCCTCGGCGCCCTCGGTCTGACCCAGCCCGCCCGGGCCGACTCCTCCGACGGGGTGCACACCGTCCGGGTGCCCGACGGGGACCCGCACGACCGGTCCCTCGCCCCGCGCACCACCGAACCGTTCAGCCTCCTCGGGGTGACCTGGGACGACCCGAAGGCGCAGCTGGAGGGCACCGCACAGGTGCGCACCCGCTCCCGGGAGACCGGCGCGTGGAGCGCCTGGCGCGCCCTGGACGCCGGTGTCCGGACGCCCGAGACCGGACCCGACCACGACCGCGCCGGGGTGCGCGGCGGCACGCAGCCGTTGTGGACCGGTCCCTCGGACGGGGTGCAGGTGCGGGTGGCGGGCGCGGCGCTGCCCGAGGGGCTGCGCGTCGACCTGGTCGACCCGGCCGGCGGCAAGGACGCGGTCCACACCGGGCCCGTCGACCCGGACGCCGTCCCTCCGGCCGCCGTTCCCCCGGCCGCCGCCCCTCCGGCAGCCGGGGCGCCCTTCGCGGAGCGCCCGGCGATGACCTCCCGCTCGGCGTGGGGGGCCGACGAGTCACTGGTGAAGGACCCGCCGACCTACACCTCGGACACGCAGGCGATCTTCGTCCACCACACGGCGGGCACCAACGACTACGCGTGCGCGGAATCGGCGTCGATCGTGCGGGGCGTGTTCCTGTACCACGTGAAGAGCAACGGCTGGAACGACATCGGCTACCACTTCCTCGTCGACAAGTGCGGCACCGTCTTCGAGGGCCGCGCGGGCGGCGTCGACAAGCCCGTCCTCGGCGCGCACACCTACGGGTTCAACACCGCGACCAGCAGTGTCTCCGTGCTCGGCGACTACTCGACGGCGACCGCCCCCGCCGTGGTGCGCGAGTCGGTCGCCAAGGTCGCCGCCTGGAAGCTCGGCCTGTACGGCATCGACCCCACCGGGACGGTGGTGCTCACGGCCGGGGCGGACAACGGCAAGTACAAGCTGGGCCAGAAGGTCACCATGAACCGCATCTCCGGGCACCGCGACGGCTACCCGACCGAGTGCCCCGGGCAGCACCTCTACGACGACCTGCCCGAGATCCGCACCCTGGCCGCGAACGCCGCCGGTCCGACCGGAGCGGCCCCGGCCGGACCGAGCGCCGAGGCCCCGTCCGGCCGCTGAACCCGCCCCGCCGGGACGCGGCGTGCGCGCGCCGGCCTACTGCCGGGGCGCGGCCTGCGCCGCGTCCCGGCACAGCAGCCGCAGCGAGCCGTGCCCCGACCAGCAGCGGCGGGCCTCGTCGATCGGGTCCCACAGACGCCCGTCGGGCGTGCGGACCCAGTGCTCGCCGCCGCTCGCCCACCACTCGGCGCCGCTCTGACGCGCCATCACCTCACCGGCGTAGGCGCCGAAGCCGCGCAGCACCTCCCGCACCGCCGCGTACGGCGTCCCCTCGCGCCGTATCTCCTCGATCATCCGGTCGATCCGCCACAGGCTCTGCGCCGAGTAGTCGAGCCGCAGCCGTGCTCCCTCGCGCATGGTCGCCACTGTGTCCGCCGCCCAGCGCACCGGCTTGGCCGCGGCGGAAGGCCTGGTCTCCGCTTGAGTCGTCACACTCGGGAAAGCGCTCGGGAGAACCGTTTCGTCACCCCGATCCGGCGCCTTCCCGGAAGCGGCGCAACACCACCCCACCGTGTCCGGGGGACACTCACAGGACCCTTGCAGGCACGGGGTTTGGGCCGGCCGGCGACACGGGAGGGCATCCCGCGGCCCGCCTCAGCCCTGCTGCCGGCTGCGGCGGGACACCACCGCGCGCAGCACCCGGCGGCCCTCGACGGAGATCTCCAGGGCCCGGCGCAGTCCGGCCGGTCCGTGCCCGGCGAGGACCTCCAGCACGGTGACCTGCCGGCGCAGTTCGGCGGCGACGAGCGGCGACATGCCGTCCGTACGGCCCTCGCGGCGGGCGTCGACCGAGCCGGCCTCGTCCTCGGCGGTGTCGAGGAGGCGGTGGATCTGCAGGGAGGCCACCGAGCAGGCGTCGGCCCACGCCCGGACCGCGCCGCCGGACAGGTCGGCCGGGGCGTCCCGCAGCATCCGGTGCGCGAGCACGGCGGCCTCGTCGCCGGCGCCCGGGGCGTCCAGCTTCGCCCGGGTCTGCTCCAGCCGCTCGCCCCACTCGCCGGCCCCGGCCGCGTCGGTCAGACTCGCCCACAGCGGACGCAGCACCTCGTCGTCACCGCCCAGCAGGGGCACGCACCGATCCAAACAAGCCAGCCCGCTCGCGGCCAGCCCGCGCTCGTCGGCCTGTGCGATCAACTCCACCAGACTCATCCACGCCTCCCTCCGCGGGCCTTCACCAGGGCCCGGCCAGGCCGTTCCCGGCCACACCCCTCACGGATCCCGCACTTTCCCTTACTGCGTGCGACGGACCGGGAGTGTCACAGGGGCACCACGCCCAGTCGGTCGAGGAAGCGGAAAAAGAGGTTTTCGGCCAGAGGATCGGGGTCCGAGGTCAGTACGTCGGCCAAGGCGTCGGCGTTCACCTCGTGCCCGGCCTCGGCGGCCCAGCGGACGGCCCGTTCGGCCGCGTCGCGCGGTTCGAGGAAGTAGTCCTCCAGCGTGAGTCCCCGGCCGCCGCCACCCACGTACCCGGCCATCGCGGATCTGGCGAGGCAGGTCGTCCACGCCCCGCTCTCCGGCGCCGCGGCCTCCACCACCACGCAGGCGCTGTTCATCACGTACCCGAACAGCGCGGGCGCCCCGGTCTCGCTCGCGAGGGCGTTCATGCTGCCCAGGTCGCCGTCGCTGCTCGCGTACTCCCAGACCTGCCATCCGCCCGGCGCCGACGCGCGCCGGGTCAGGGCGTCCCGGGCGCCCGCCAGCGCCTGCGTCCCGGCCAGCGGCCGGTCCCCGCGGCCCACGACGAAGTAACCCCAGTAGCCCATGTCCGGTCCCCCCGGCCTGTCCGACTCGGCTCGCGTCGGACAGACCACCACAGCCGCACGGGCGTACGCAGCCCGTTGGGGCAATTCGTCCGCCGGTCAGCCGAGCCTGTCCGCCAGTGCCCGGAACTGTGCCCAGCTCAGTTCGGGCTTGTCCGGGTCCCAGAGCTTCTGCACGGTCGCCCGCAGCGGCATCCGGATCCCGGCGGCCACCTGCGTCTCGGTCTGCGCGTTCGCCAGGTCGCACCAGACGGCGAACGACCCGCCGAGGATCTGCCCGTCGTAGCGGGCGGGCACGGCGGCGGTGCCGCGCAGCACCCGCGGCGTCCACTGCTCGTAGATGCGCTGCCCGGTCGGATAGACGAAGGTCTGCGGCTCGCCGAGCACGTAGTAGAGGAACTCGTCGTTGTAGTTGATCACCTTGCGGCCGGCCTCCAGGTACTCCAGAGGCGCCCGGGCGCCGATCTCCTTGCCCGTCCAGTAGGCGACCTGGATGTCCTCGTCCGCCTGCACGGACCCGCCGCGGAAGAAGCCGTCGTTCCAGGCCCGCGGGACGCGCTGGTGCTCGCGTACGGTCGCGGCCCGGTCGTTCAGCCAGCCGGTGGTGAGGTCGGCGACGGTGGCGCCGGAGCCGTACTCCTCGCGCGCGGCCGCGGCCAGCTGCGGGAAGGAGGCCTCGGGGTCGGAGCGCACCAGCGCCTGGTACTCGTCGGCTCCCAGGTGCCAGGGCCTGCCGGGGAACAGCTCCGCGTACTCGTTCAGCAGGTCGTCGACGATCTCGGCGCTCTCCGCCTTCGAGATGTCGATGGCGCCCTGCACGGGCGACCCCTGCACGGTGCGCAGCTGCAGGTCGGGGTGGGCCGCGATGACCGCGCCGAGGTGCCCGGGCGAGTCGATCTCGGGCACGATCGTGATGTGCCGGCTCTCCGCCAGGTCGATAATCTTCCGGACCTGGGCCTTGGTCAGGTGCTGCTCGGAGACGATCTCCGGGTGCGTGTCGGACTCGATGCGGAAGCCCTGGTCGTCGGAGAAGTGCAGCCCCAGCTGGTTGTACTTCAGGTCGCCCAGCTCGCGGACCCGGTCCTCGATCCAGCCGGCCGTGAAGTTCTTGCGCGCGATGTCGAGCATGAAGCCGCGCACCGGCTTGGCCGGCTCGTCCTTCACCACGCCCTCGGGAGCGGTGCCGCCGTCGTGCGTCTCCTGCTTCAGGGTGCGGGTGCCGTGGAACACACCGGCCTCGGCGGGCCCGCTGATCTCCACGCGCCCGTCGCCCACGGTCATCACGTACGACTCGGGGTTCGCGCCCTTGCCGTCGTTCAGCGTGAGCCGCAGGTCCCCCTCGCGCCGGTCGTCCTTCTCGCCCGCGTACGACAGCCCCAGCTCACCGGCGACCAGGCGGCCCTCGTCGGCGAGGGCGGGGTCGTTCACCACGACCCGGTCGCCCTTCTCGGGCTGCCAGCCCGGCCCGCGGGCCGGGGTGTGCTCGCGCACGGCGGGAATCGTCCGGGGCGCCTCGGACAGGGGGTAGGAGCGGCTCGGACTGGGCTCGGCGTCCGGACCGGTGCTGGTGGGGGCCGCTGCCGCGCCCCCCTGGGTCGATCTCGCCTCCGGCCCCGTGGACCCGCCGTCACCGGAGGCCGCCCAGAGCCCGAGGCCCACCCCGGCCGCGACCACGACCAGGGCCACCGCCAGGGTCACGACCAGCACCTGCCGCTGCCTTGCCTGCTTCGCCGGAGCCCGGCGCCTGTGCTGACTCACACCGCCAACCTAAAACCCGATCCGGTACCGCGCGCGTCCACCACGCGTTCCGAAACTCTCTCTCCCGAGTGAAATTCGGGCATCCGTCGGACACGTCTCGGTCGCACTCGATAGCGTGACGTCACAACTCTCACAGAGTGCCCTGCTGACACACGTCACGCCCACGAGGACCCACGCTGCCCGCGCACCGTCTCCCCGATCTCCCCGGCCGGCTCGACATACCGGTGGAGCCCTTCAACGCGGCCTGTGCCGAGGACCTGCGACGCATCCTCCTCTCCTGCCTGCACAGCGCCCGCTGGTCCCGGCGCGTCGCCGACCACCGCCCCTACCCTGACGTGGACTCCCTGCTGGCCGCGGCGGACGAGGCGGCCTACGACCTCACCTGGGCCGATCTGAGCGAGGCCCTGGCCGCCGAGTCCCTGCCCGCGCTCCCGCCGGACGCCTACTCCGCGGCCCACACGGCCCTGGGCGCGGCGCACGCCGCCTACGAGGCCCGCTTCGGGCACGTGTTCGTGATCTGCCTCGACGGGGTGTCCCCGGCCGAGGTGCTGGACCGCCTCCTGGAGGCCATCCGGTCACGATTGGCGAACGATCCGGAGGAGGAGCGGGCGGTGACCGCCGACGAACTGCGGCGCCTGGCGAGGGGGCGCCTGCTGGACGCCCTCCAGGGCGCGGGGAACTGCGCGATCAGCCGCTGACGGCCCGCACCCGGCACCGCACGGACGCCGCGGGACCCCGGGCCGCACTAGCCCACCCGTACCTCTTTGCGTGCCAGTTTGATCACACCCGGGGACCCCCGCTCAGCCGAGCGGCAGCGCCTCGCTACGATGCTGGGGGCCGGTGGACCGTACCCGGCCGGGCCCGACCGACAAGGAAAGCCGGCGCGGCCCCAATCACCGCTCCCGGAGGAAACTTCCGTGCCGGCTGGAACGCTGTACCGCGGCCGGGAAGGAATGTGGTCCTGGGTGGCTCACCGAGTCACCGGCGTCCTCATCTTCTTCTTCCTGTTCGTTCACGTGCTGGACACCGCGCTCGTCCGTGTGTCCCCGGAGGCCTACGACAAGGTCGTGGCCACGTACAAGACGCCGATCGTCGCGCTGCTGGAGTACGGCCTCGTCGCCGCCATCCTCTTCCACGCGCTCAACGGCCTGCGTGTCATCGCCGTCGACTTCTGGATCAAGGGCGCCCGCTACCAGAAGCAGATGCTCTGGACCGTCGTCGCCCTGTGGGTCGTGCTGATGCTCGGGGCGATCTACCCCGTGCTCGGCCACGCCGCTCGTGAACTGTTCGGGAGCTGACGCCAATGTCCACGACTGACAAGACCGCAGCCGGCGTGGGCCCCGTCGAGGGCGGCGCCGTCTACACCGTCGACAACCCGGCGCCCCTCATCGAGGCCCCGCGCAAGCGCACCAAGAAGTCCCCCAAGTCCACCCGGGGCAACTTCGAGCTCGCCGCCTGGCTCTTCATGCGCCTGTCGGGCGTCGTGCTGGTCGTGCTGGTCCTCGGCCACCTGCTGATCCAGCTCGTGCTGGACGGCGGCGTCTCCAAGATCGGCTTCGCCTTCGTGGCCGGCCGCTGGGCGTCCCCGTTCTGGCAGGTCTGGGACCTGCTGATGCTGTGGCTGGCGATGCTGCACGGCGCCAACGGCCTGCGCGTGGTCATCAACGACTACGCCGAGCGCGCGCAGACCCGGCTGTGGCTGAAGGCTCTGCTCTACACCGCCACGGTGTTCACCATCCTGCTGGGCACGCTGGTGATCTTCACCTTCGACCCGAACATCCGCTAGGCACGGGGCTGCGAGAATCATGAAGATCCACAAGTACGACACCGTCATCGTCGGCGCCGGTGGCGCCGGTATGCGCGCCGCCATCGAGTCGACGAAGCGCAGCCGCACCGCCGTGCTCACCAAGCTCTACCCCACCCGCTCCCACACGGGCGCCGCGCAGGGCGGCATGGCCGCCGCGCTGGCCAACGTGGAGGAGGACAACTGGGAGTGGCACACCTTCGACACGGTCAAGGGCGGTGACTACCTGGTCGACCAGGACGCCGCCGAGATCCTGGCGAAGGAGGCCATCGACTCCGTCCTCGACCTGGAGAAGATGGGCCTGCCGTTCAACCGCACGCCGAACGGCACCATCGACCAGCGCCGCTTCGGCGGTCACAGCCGCAACCACGGCGAGGCCCCGGTCCGCCGCTCCTGCTACGCGGCCGACCGCACCGGCCACATGATCCTCCAGACGCTGTACCAGAACTGCGTCAAGGAGGGCGTGGAGTTCTACAACGAGTTCTACGTCCTGGACCAGCTGATCACCGAGGTCGACGGCGTCAAGAAGTCGGCCGGTGTGGTGGCCTACGAGCTGGCCACCGGTGAGATCCACGTCTTCCACGCGAAGTCCGTGATCTACGCCTCGGGCGGCTGCGGCAAGTTCTTCAAGGTGACGTCCAACGCCCACACCCTGACCGGTGACGGCCAGGCCGCGGTCTACCGCCGGGGCCTGCCGCTGGAGGACATGGAGTTCTTCCAGTTCCACCCGACCGGCATCTGGCGCATGGGCATCCTGCTGACGGAGGGCGCCCGCGGTGAGGGCGGCATCCTCCGCAACAAGGACGGCGAGCGCTTCATGGAGAAGTACGCGCCGGTCATGAAGGACCTCGCGTCCCGTGACGTCGTGTCCCGCTCCATCTACACGGAGATCCGTGAGGGCCGCGGCTGCGGTCCCGAGGGCGACCACGTCTACCTCGACCTCACGCACCTGCCGCCGGAGCAGCTGGACGCCAAGCTCCCGGACATCACCGAGTTCGCCCGCACCTACCTCGGCATCGAGCCCTACACGGACCCGATCCCGATCCAGCCCACCGCGCACTACGCGATGGGCGGCATCCCGACCAACGTCGAGGGTGAGGTCCTGGCGGACAACACCACGGTCGTGCCCGGCCTGTACGCGGCCGGCGAGGTCGCCTGCGTGTCCGTGCACGGCGCCAACCGCCTGGGCACCAACTCGCTGCTGGACATCAACGTCTTCGGCAAGCGGGCCGGCATCGCGGCGGCGGAGTACTCGCAGAAGGCGGACTTCGTCGAGCTGCCGGAGAACCCGGCGGAGCTGGTGCTGGAGCAGGTGGAGCGGCTGCGCAACTCCACCGGCGCCGAGCGCGTGGCCGAGCTGCGGCGCGAGCTGCAGGAGACCATGGACGCGAACGTCATGGTGTTCCGCACCGAGCAGACCATCAAGACGGCGGTCGAGAAGATCGCGGAGCTGCGCGAGCGCTACCGGAACGTGGCGATCCAGGACAAGGGCAAGCGGTTCAACACGGACCTGCTGGAGGCCATCGAGCTGGGCAACCTGCTCGACCTCGCCGAGGTCATGGCCGTCTCCGCGCTCGCCCGCAAGGAGTCCCGCGGCGGTCACTACCGCGAGGACTACCCGAACCGCGACGACGTCAACTTCATGCGGCACACCATGGCGTACCGCGAGGTCGGCGCCGACGGCTCCGAAACCGTCCGTCTCGACTACAAGCCGGTCGTCCAGACCCGCTACCAGCCGATGGAGCGTAAGTACTGATGGCTACCCCCGTTCTGGACAAGGAAGACGCGGCCGGCAAGCCCGAGCCCGGTTTCGCCGACTCCCCCTACATCACGGTCACGTTCCGCATCCGCCGCTTCAACCCCGAGGTCTCGGCGGACGCGACCTGGGAAGACTTCCAGGTGGAGATCGACCCCAAGGAGCGCGTCCTCGACGCCCTCCACAAGATCAAGTGGGAGCTCGACGGCACGCTCACGTTCCGCCGTTCCTGCGCGCACGGCATCTGCGGCTCCGACGCCATGCGGATCAACGGCAAGAACCGCCTCGCCTGCAAGACCCTGATCAAGGACATCAGCCCCGAGAAGCCGATCACGGTCGAGGCCATCAAGGGCCTCACGGTCCTGAAGGACCTCGTGGTCGACATGGAGCCGTTCTTCCAGGCGTACCGGGACGTCATGCCCTTCCTCATCACGAAGGACACGAACGAGCCCACGCGTGAGCGGCTGCAGTCCGCCGAGGACCGCGAGCGCTTCGACGACACCACGAAGTGCATCCTGTGCGCGGCGTGCACCACGTCGTGCCCGGTCTTCTGGAACGACGGGCAGTACTTCGGCCCGGCGGCCATCGTCAACGCGCACCGCTTCATCTTCGACTCGCGTGACGAGGCCGGCGAGCAGCGCCTGGAGATCCTCAACGACCGCGAGGGCGTGTGGCGCTGCCGCACGACCTTCAACTGCACGGACGCCTGCCCGCGCGGTATCGAGGTCACGAAGGCGATCGCCGAGGTGAAGAGGGCGCTGATCACGCGCCGCTACTGAGCCCCGCCGCTTGACCGAGAGGGCCCCGTCGCCGCTGGTGACGGGGCCTTCTGGCATATGCCACACCATCGGGTGAACGAGTCCGGGACCGGACGCCCGGGGGGTGTCCGGCCTACGATGATGCTCTCGACACCAGCCCCCAGGAGGCACCTGATGTCCGCAGCTTCCGTCGAGCAGCCCTTCCACGACGAAGAGCCGGTCACCCTGACGACCATCGCCGACGAGATCATGGAGCGCCATCCGGGCTACCGCGTCGAGATCATCGGAGGCCATCTCCTCGTGACCCCCTCACCGGATGCCCCCCACGCCCGCGCCCTGACAGGCATCATGATTCCGTTCATCGCCGCCGGCCTGCACGACGGCGAGACCGAGGTCCTTCAGAACGTCGGTCTCTGGCTCCCCACCGGTGGCGAGGACTACGCCATTCCCGATCTCGTGGTGGTGGACGCCGACATCGACGACCACCTCGTCGAGAACAACGCGTACGACCCCGCCTGCTTCCGTCTCGTCCTCGAGGTCACCTCCGGCAACTGGAAGGACGACCTGAGGACCAAGGTCGCCGCCTATGCCGAGGCGAAGGTGCCCGTCTACGTCGTCGTCGACCGCAAGCACCAGCGCCTCCACGTCCTGACCGACCCGGTGGGAAGCGACTACGAGAAGCACCGCCCGCACGCCCCCGGCGAGCTCGTCACCCTCCCCGACTCCATCGGCGCGAAGGTGACCCTCGACGTGGCCGAGATCCTCAAGACCGGGCAGGCCAGGACGAGCGACTGAGGCTCACAGCTGGCTCAGGATCGTCGGGTCCGTGATCTTCGTGTCGTCCGCCAGCAGCATCGCCTTGCTCAGGATCACCGACAGCATGCGGTCGCCCTCGAAGGGCAGGTAGCCCGTCCCCTGGGCCTTCGGGTCGGACTTCGGGACGATGCAGAGGTACTGGTCGTTCGGGGTTCTGAGGATGTTGCCCGAGCCGAGGTGGATCTTGTACGTGTGGCGGTCGCCCTCGACGTGCAGGAAGCGGCCCTCCAGGGTGCAGCGGTCGGCTATCGCCAGGCGCGGGACCAGGCGTTCCAGCAGGAGCCTGCGGGTCTCGGCGCTCTGGTTCAGCTCACCGAAGCCGTACGACCTCCAGTACTCGCGGAACCGGCCGCCGGGGCCGCCGTCCTGCCAGGTCGGGTCGTTGCCGATGCTGGCGACGCCCACGAACAGGTCGACGTCGCGCAGGACTTCGGAGAGGACCAGGGGCGGGATGTCCTCCAGCGGGACGGGCTCGACGGGGTCCCGGCCGGGGGTGAGCCACATGGTGTACTCACCGCCGGAGCAGTGGGCCCGGTTCTCCGGGGCGCCGATCGGGTAGAAACGGACCTGGTCGGTGCGCAGGCGCAGGTAGCTGCCGGACTCGGTGGTGTCGACGCCGTACTCCTCGCCGTCGCCCTCGATCCAGTACTCGGCGCGCAGGCCCCACCGGGGCAGCTCCCGCACGGCGGGCGGGGCCGAGTCGTCGACGCACAGGCGGAGTTTGTTGCGCCAGCCGCGGATCGCCGCCAGGGAGTGGAACTGGTGCTGGCGCAGCACGTGCGCCGCGAAGCGGTTGGAGTAGGTGCGGGTGGCGCGTTCGGCGTCCGTGAGCAGGTAGACCTCGCGGTGGGCCTGCTTGAACGGCTGGGTGACGCCGTGCCGCTCCAGCCAGTCGCGCCAGGCGACGATCTCGGCCGGCTCGTGCCCCACCGGGTGCCACAGCTCCACCCGCGTGCCCTCCCGCACGGGTCCGCCGGACAGGGTCCGCAGCTCGCCGTCCGCGTAGCCGGCGGTCGTGCCGTCGACCGTCCACAGCAGGCGGCGGGCCAGCGTGCCGACCAGGGGGTGGTCGAGGTAGCGCTCGCGCCAGACGGCCCAGGGCCAGCCGCGGCGGGCCAGGAACTGGCGGTCCAGGCGCTCGCTCTGCGCCGAGAGCATCTTGTCGATGTCCTTGACCGCCGCCTTCAGGTCCTTCAGCTCGTCGGCGTGGTCGCGCTTCACGGCCGCCGGCACGCTCTTGACGGGCTTGCCCGCGGCGTTGCGCCAGGTGAGGACCGTACGGGTGCCCTCGATCTCCAGCAGGGCCGTCGCCTCGCCGAGTCGGCGGGTGGCCCGGCCGACCTCCGTCAGCCCGTAGGCCGGGACCGCCAGTTCCTCGATCTCCTCGCGGCTGAGGCCGAGTGCGGTGGCGCGGGCCTCCAGGGCCGTGTCGAGGAGCTTGGCGGTGTTCTTGTACGTCACCCGCGTGGCCAGCCGGGCCAGTTCGGCGAGGGCGGCCTCGGAGTCGACGCGGGCGAGCGCGACCACGCCCGCGTTGGCGACCTTCGGGTTGCGGGGGCCGAGGCCCGCGACCTTCTTGAGCGAGGTCTCGACCAGGGCGCCCAGGGCCCGGGCCGTGCCGGGGTCGGGCGGCAGCAGGGAGAGGAGCCAGGCCAGGCCGCGCAGGGCGGTCGCGTTGTACGGGTCGTAGGCGCTGTTGACGTCCGGCTCCCACTCGCGGCGGTCCAGGGGGAGCGTGCGGGGGCGGCCGACGAGGGCGATCCAGGAGAGGATCCGCTCGCGGACGGGGTCCGCGCCGAGGGTGTCCAGCAGGGCCCGCGCGCCCTTGTCCCACTTCGCCGTCGGCTTGGAGGCGGTGGCGGTCAGCGCGTGCCGCAGAAGGGCCTGCCAGTCGGGGGTGGTGGCGTCGCGCAGGGCCTGGTCGGCCCAGGCCTCGCCGACGTTGAGGACAGGGTCGGTGAGCTGCCGGGCCAACGTCACGAGGTCGTCCGCCCGGTAGGCGTCCAGGGCGGCGCGGCGGACCACGGCCACGACAGGTGCGGACAGCGGGCGGCCCGCGGCCAGTTCGGCCCGGGCCAGGACGTCGAAGCGGGCCGCGTACCAGAAGGTCTGCCGCCGGGCCAGGTCGTCCAGGGCACGGCGGCGCTCGGCGGCGAGCGGGTCGTCGGCGAGGCCGTCGGAGACCAGGGCGCACAGGGCGAGGTGGCGGCAGCGGTCCTCGGTGTCGTCGCCCGCCCGGGCGAAGCGGTCGGCCAGGGCGTGCAGCAGCGCGCGGCGGCGGTCGTCCGGCAGCTCGCGGAGCCGGTCCAGCAGCTCGTCCCGGCCGCGGCCCCAGCCGCCGTGGCTGGACCCCAGCACGCTCAGCGCCTCGTCCGCGAGCCGGCCCGTATCGCCGTCGGTGATCCTGTCGCGCAGCCGGTCCGTGTGCGAGCGGGGGGTACGGAAGGCGCTCATCAGCCACCGACCAGGGGGACGAGCTTCAGGAACGTGACCTCCGTGCCGAGCGGGAGGTCGATCTCCTCGTCCGCGTCGGTGAGCTGACGGTCCCCAACCAGGACCAGGAAGCCGTTCCCCGCGAACGCCCGCAGGGCCAGGGCCGTCTGGGCCTCCGGGTCGATGCGGCGGGGTGTGCGCAACGCGTACCCGTTGAGCACGCGTTCGGTGTCCTCGGGCTGCACGAGCCCCTGGAAGACCTGCGGCGTCCGGGCGTTGAACTCGGCCACCTCCTGGAAGACCCGGCGGCGGATCAACTCCCGCACGCTCAGCCGCTCCTCGGCGATCTCCAGCCCCCAGGCCGCACGCCGCTCCCCCGTCGTCTCGTCGACGAACGTCACGATTCCCATGGCCGGGACAGTACGAGCCACCACTGACAATCACGCCCCCGGCTTGCATTGAACATGTTCAAAAAGAGGTCTACAGTCATCCCCGACAGCGTTTTGAACGTGTTCAAGAAGGGTGGGGGCAATGGACCGCACGGTCATCGCCTACGTCATCTACCTGCTGGTCAGCATCGGTCTGACCGTCTGGGTGGCCCGCACGCTCAGCCGGAACGGCAAGATCTTCCTCGCCGACGTGCTGCACGGCAACGAGAAGCTCGCCGACGCCGTCAACCACCTGCTGGTGGTCGGCTTCTACCTGGTCAACCTGGGGTTCGTCGCGCTGTACCTGAGCGGCGACGCGACCATCACCGACACGCGGGGCGTCTTCGAGGCCCTGTCGACCAAGCTCGGCGTGGTGCTCCTGGTGCTGGGCGTCATGCACCTGGCCAACGTGTACGTCCTCAACCGCATCCGGCGCCGGGGCGTGATGGAGCGGGAGCAGGTGCCGCCGGTGCCGCCGCAGGGCTGGGTCGCCCCGCAGGCACAGGGCTGAGCGGAGACCGCCCCGTGAACGCCCCCGCACCGGGACCCCGGCCGGTCCCTGACCCGCAGCAGGCCCCTCCACCGGACCCGGGGCCGGTCCCCGGCCCGGCCCCCGTCGCCGTAGCCGGGCCGCCGCCCGCCGTCCTACCGGTCCGCCGGCTCACCGTCCTGTACGACGCCGAGTGCTCCTTGTGCGCGTTCCTGCGCGACTGGCTCCTGCGGCAGCCGCACCTGGTGCCGCTGGAGCCGGTCCCGGCCGGTTCCGAGGAGGCCCGGCGGCGCTTCCCCGGGCTGGACCACGCGGCGACCCTCGACGAGATCACCGTCGTCGGGGACGCCGGGCAGGTGTACCGGGGCCCGGCCGCCTGGGTCGTCACCCTCTGGGCGCTGCGCGGTCACCGGCGGCTCGCCCACCGGCTGAGCACCCCGTCCGGGGCCCTGCTGGCCCGGGGCGCGGTCCTCGCCGCCGCCCAGTGGCGCGGGGCGCGTTGGCACCGGGGGCAGGGCGGCGCCGGGCAGCGGGGCGGCCGCGTCCACCGCCGGGCGGACGGCTGGTCCTATGCCCCGGACACCGGCTGGACCTACCGCGCCCCGGACTGCCCCGACGGCACCTGCGCCCCCCGGCGTGCACCGGACCGCTGACGTTAGGCTCTCTTCCCGTGCCCGCGAAGAACGACGGCCCCGACGACGGCGCCACCCCGACCAAGTCCGAGCAGACCCGCGCCCTGATCCTGGAGACGGCCATGCGGCTGTTCCAGGAGCGCGGCTACGACAAGACGACCATGCGGGCGATCGCCACGGAGGCCGGGGTCTCCGTCGGGAACGCGTACTACTACTTCGCGGGCAAGGAGCACCTGATCCAGGGCTTCTACGACCGGATCGCCGCCGAGCACCAGGTGGCCGTCCGGGAGATCCTGGAGCGGGAGACCGATCTGGAGGCCCGGCTCGCCGGGGTGCTGCGGGCCTGGCTGGACATCGCCGCGCCGTACCACGAGTTCGCGGTGCAGTTCTTCAAGAACGCCGCCGATCCGGACAGCCCGCTCAGCCCCTTCTCCCCCGAGTCGGAGCACGCCCGCGAAGAGGCCATCAGCGTCCACCGGGACGTGCTGGCCGGGGCGACGAAGACCAAGGTGCCCGAGGAACTGCGGGGCATCCTGCCCGAGTTGATGTGGCTGTCCCAGATGGGGCTGTGCCTTTACTGGATCTTCGACCGGACCGAGGGCCGCGAGCGCAGCTACCGGCTCGCCGAGCGCGGCGCCCGCCTCACCGCACGCGGCGTCTCCCTGGCCCGCTTCCGGGTGCTGCGCCCGCTCGTGCGCGAGGTGCACGAGCTGTTCACGGACTTCCTGCCCGGGATGACCCGGGCCGTCCCGGACCCGGCGGCCCGCCGCGATGGCACGGCACCCCGGGACGGGGCCCGGGGCGTGCCGCCCGGGGACGCCTAGGCCTGCTTCGAGGCCAGCTGGATCACCGTGATGTCCGAGGGCGCGCCCACGCGCGTGGGCGGGCCCCAGGCGCCGGCGCCGCGCGAGACGTACAGCTGGGTGTCGCCGTAGCGCTCCAGGCCCGCGAGGGTGGGGTTGGCGCCGGAGGCGAGGAGGTTGCCGGGCCAGAGCTGGCCGCCGTGGGTGTGGCCGGAGAGCTGAAGGTCGACTCCGTACTCGACGGCGTCGTGGATCTGCACCGGCTGGTGGGCGAGCAGCACGCAGGCGCGCGCGGTGTCCCGGTCGCCGAGCGCCTTCGCGAAGTCGGGGCCCTGGCCCTCGTCCTCGCCGGCCACGTCGTTGACCCCGGCCAGGTCGAAGTGCGGCATCTCCCTGCGGGCGTTCTCCAGGGGGATCAGCCCGAGCCGCCGCACCTCCTCGACCCACTGCTCCGCGCCGGAGAAGTACTCGTGGTTGCCGGTGACGAAGTACGACCCGTGGCGGGCCCTCAGCTGCGCGAGCGGGGCGGCGGCCGGGCCGAGGTCCTTCACGCTGCCGTCGACCAGGTCGCCGACGACCGCGATGAGGTCGGGCTGGGTCGCGTTGACGGTGTCGACGACCTTCTGGGCGAAGCCGCGGCCCAGCACCGGCCCGAGGTGCACGTCGCTGACGACGGCGATCCGGTAGCCGTGCGCGGCGCGCGGCAGCTTGGCCAGCGGCACGGTGACCCGCTTCACCCGCGGCCCGCGCAGGACGCCGTAGGTCCCGTACCCGACGGTCCCCACGGCGGCGGCGGCGGCCGTCCCGGCGACGACGCGGGAGACGAAGAGGCGGCGGGAGGGGCCGGCGGGCGCGGCGGGGGCCGGATCCGGGGCCGCGGGGGGCTCGGACGGGCCGCCGGGCGCCGGCTGCCGCCGGTCGGCCGCCGCGGCGACGGCCGCTCCCCCGGGCACGGCGACCGGCTCGCTCTGCGCGGCCGCCGCCTCCGGTGCCGCCGCCCGGGCCCGGTCCCGCCGCTGCAGGAAGCGGGCGAGCAGCGGCCGGACGAGCTCCCCGGCCAGCACCGCCAGCAGGAGGTACATCGACAGGGCCAGCCAGAGGAAGCCCGGCCAGGCGAGGGTCTGCTGGAGCCAGAAGGGGGCGCCCGAACGCTCGGCGACCAGGGCGGTGATCGCCAGGACCCAGCCGCCGGCGATCAGGACCGCGCCGGCGCGGCGGGTGAGGCCCGGACCGCGGGTGGTGTCGCGGAACAGGCGTCGCCACACGTACCAGTTGGCCGTCACGACGACGGCCAGGACCAGCAGGGCGACGAGCACGAAGACGATGGCCACGGTGTCGTGTCTCCCGATTGCCGTTATGACGTCCGGCGCAGTGCGCGCAGACCACGCAACCCGATGGCCCCGACAGCCGTCCCAAGGAGGAAGGAGACGACGGCGAGCAGCAGGTGCACCCAGAAGTAGGCCGTGGGACGGCCGTCGTCGAAGGCGAGCCCGCTGCCGTCCTCGGCCAGGTTCTTGACGAAAGTGATCCAGATGACCCAGCTCCACACCCCGAAGGCGAGCAGGAACCAGGAGACGGGGCGGCTGAGCTTCATGCACCCAGTATCGCCAGGGCCTGTCCGGTTCCGTTCGCGGGGTGGGGCCGGGGACGGGACTTCCCCCCGTACGGCATGTACGTTTCCGCTCGTGCCCGCTCCGAAGAAGACCGCCGGGCGATCCCTGCTGGTCGCCTCCGCCGTTCTGTCGTCCCTCGCCCTGGCCGCGCCGGCCGCCGTCGCCGCCCCGAAGCCCTCGGGCAGCCCCTCGGCGAGCCCGTCGGCCACTCCCCCGGCATCGATGTCGACCGTGGGCGGGGCCCGGCTGGGCAGGCCGGGGACGCAGGTGAACCTGGCGAGCGGCGTGCCGGTGCTGCCGAAGGACGTGAGCGCCCGCTCCTGGATCGTGGCCGACGCCGAGACCGGGGACGTGCTGGCCGCGCACAACGCCCACTGGCGCCTCGCCCCGGCGAGCACGCTGAAGATGCTGTTCGCGGACACGCTGCTGCCGAAGTTCCCGAGGACCGGGAAGCACAAGGTCGCGCCCTCCGACCTGGCCGGGATCGGCGCCGGCTCCAGCATGGTGGGGATAAAGGAGGAGGAGACCTACACCGTCCACGACCTGTGGCTCGGTGTCTTCCTGCGCTCGGGCAACGACGCCGTGCACGTGCTGTCCGCCATGAACAAGGGCGTCGAGAACACCGTCCGGGAGATGAACGAGCACGCCGAGGAGCTGCAGGCCCTCGACACGCACGTGGTCAGCCCGGACGGCTACGACGCCGAGGGCCAGGTCTCCTCGGCCTACGACCTGACGCTGATCGCCCGCTCCGGGATGCAGAAGAAGGATTTCCGGGAGTACGCCGCCACGGTCTCCGCGAAGTTCCCCGGCGAGACGAAGAAGGGCAAGAAGGGCAAGTCGGTACGCGAGTCCTTCGAGATCCAGAACACCAACCGGCTGCTGGCGGGCGACTCGGACGTGCCCGTCTACCAGGGCATCGCGGGTGTGAAGAACGGCAACACCACCAACGCGGGCGCCACCTTCACCGGTGTCGCCGAGCGGAACGGCAAGGTGCTGCTGGTGACCGTGATGAACCCGGAGAAGTCCGGGCACAACGAGGTCTACAAGGAGACCGCCCGGTTGTTCGACTGGGGCTTCAAGGCGGCCGGGAAGGTGCAGCCGGTGGGTGAGCTGGTGCCGCCGAGGAGCGCCGCCGGTGCCCAGCCCGGCGCCAACCCCTCGGGGGAGGCCGGGGGTGCGGGCAGCGGCTCCGGCACCTCGACCGGGACCGGCGGCAAGCCGGTGGCCGGTGCCCCGGCCGCGGGCGGCTCCAGCGGGGTGGGCGCCGCGCTCGGCATCACCGGCGGGGTGCTCGTGCTGCTCGCGGCCGGCGCGTTCCTGGTCAACCGCCGCTGGCCGCTGCCGGATCTGGTGCGCCGCCGGACCCGCCCGTGAACGCGGGGACCTCGTCCCGCTTGCTCTGCGTCGCCGTCCAGGAGGCGCAGAACAGCACCAGCTTCGAGGTGAAGTTGATCCACAGCAGCAGGGCCACGGGCACGCCGAACGCGCCGTACATGCTCTTCCCCGCCACGCCCTGCAGATAGCCGCTGAGCAGCAGCTTGAGCAGTTCGAAGCCGACCGCTCCGGTCAGCGCCGCCACGAACAGCCGGTGGCGGGTGGGCTCCACGCCGGGCAGCAGGGTCAGGACGTAGAGCAGCAGCAGGAAGTCGGCGAGGACGGCGATCAGGAACGCGGCGACGTGCAGCAGCACGCCGCTGAAGCCGCCCTCGTCGATGCCGAGCTGCCGGGTGATCCAGCCGACCATCGCGGAGGCGACGGCGGAGGCGGCGATGGTCAGCAGCAGCGCGCCGCCGAGCCCGATCAGCACCCCGGCGTCCTTGCCGTAGCGCACGACGGGGTTCTCCTCCTCGTCGGGCAGCTCCCACACCGCCCGCAGCGACTCGCGCATCGAGCCGGCCCAGCTGACGCCGGTGAAGAACAGCACGGCGCCCGCGATCAGCCCGATCGTGCCCGCGTTGTCGACCAGGCCGGCGATGTCCAGCCGGTCGGAGATGCCGGGCACCTGCTCGGCGATCTTGTCCTGGAGCTGGTCCTGCTGCTCGGTGCTGAGCGTGGCGGCGGCGATGGTGGCCGAGACCGTCAGCAGCGGGAAGAGCGCGACGAAGCTCGTGAAGGTCATCGCGGCGGCCAGCCGCGTCCACTTCACGCGGTCCAGCCGCTCGTACGACCGCCACGCGTGGGTGATCATCAGCCGCTCCGCCCACGGCCCGATCACCGGGAGTCTTTTCAGCCAGTCCATGATCCGACTCTGCCCTCCGCCCGGAACACCCATGTACGGGTACCCCAGAACCGCAGGACCGTGGCCAGGGCCATGCCGACGACCGCCCCGGAGACGGTGTCGGCGCGCTGCGAGGTGAGGCCGAGGCCGTAGTGGCTCACGGCCAGGCACAGCAGCTGCACCGCGGCCCCCGCCAGGTTCACCGCGGCGAACACCGCGCACGGCAGCAGGCCCTTGGGCCGGCGGTCCCGGTACGGGCCGAGGGCGTTGCCCGCGTAGGCGAGGGAGCAGGCGGCCAGGAAGGACAGCGCCTTGGCGGTGAGCGGGCCGAGACCGGCCGGGCCGCGCAGGAAGGTGAACAGGGCGAGGTCGGCGGTGTAGGCGATCAGACCGACGCCGGCGAAGCCCAGGAGCTCTCGCCGCAGCGGGGATCCCGGGCCGCACCACGCGCGCGCGGTCACCAGTTGGCCACCGCCAGGCCGTACATGGCCACCCAGGCCACCCCGATGAGGGCCAGGGCCCGGTCGCGCAGGACGACGTCCTCGGGTTCGCCGGCCGTGCCCCGGTCGGCGAACACGGCGTAGCGCAGGACGGCCAGGACGAAGGCGACCATGGACAGCTGGCGCCAGGGCAGCACGCTGGTGTGCGGGACGCCGCCCTCCTCCATCGCCCACAGGCAGTAGCCGAGGACGGCGGCACCGGCGGCGAGCTGCCAGACGAAGCGCAGGTAGCCGGTGGTGTACTCGGTGAGGAGCGCGCGGGTGGCGCCCGCCTTGCCGGCCATCTGCACGGCCTCCGAGTAGCGCTTGGCCGCCACCATGAACAGCGCGCCGAACCCGGTGGTGATGAGGAACCAGCGCGAGAGCGGGATGCCGAGGGCGAGTCCGCCGATCATGGCCCGCATCAGGAACCCGGTGGTGACGACGGCGAGATCGACGACGAGGACGTGCTTCAGGCTGATGCAGTACGCCAGTTGCATGGCCAGGTAGGCGGTCAGCAAGGCGGCGACGGCCGGTCCGCACAGCCGGGCGGCGGCGACCGGCGCGAGGACGCCGAGGGCCCCGCCGACGGCGTAGGCGACGGGCACCGGGACCTGCCCGGCGGCGACGGGGCGGTGCCGCT
Organism: Streptomyces sp. NPDC003456; assembly: GCF_042878735.1. Lineage (NCBI taxonomy): Bacteria > Bacillati > Actinomycetota > Actinomycetes > Kitasatosporales > Streptomycetaceae > Streptomyces > Streptomyces sp. NPDC003456. The sequence continues at coordinate 211,175 of NZ_JBIAOK010000004.1, read as the reverse complement.
TGACGGGGTGGGCGCGGTCGGACGCGGCGTCGCGGGCGTCGTTGACGAGGTAGACGGCGGCGGCGCAGGCGGTGAACAGCACGAAGACCAGGCTCAGTTGCGTCAGGGCGTGCCGGGAGAACAGCTCGCCCGCCGCGGCCGGGGCGGCGACCACGAGGACGTTCTTGACCCACTGCCTGGGCCGGGCGGTCCTGACCAGGCCGGCCAGGAGGCCGCCCTTGCGGGGCGGTGCGGGCCGCTCCTCGGGGGTGCGCTGCCGCAGGACGGCCGTCTCAGTCACGGGGGGCGCCTCCCGTCATCCAGCGGGCGCCGAGCCGGGCCGTGAGCGCGCCGAGGGCCGCCCCGGCGGCGACGTCCGAGGGGTAGTGGACACCGGCCACCAGGCGCGAGACGCACACGGCCGCGGCGAGCGGCGGGACGGCACGGGCCCCGAGGGCGCCGAAGGCGACGGCGGCGGCCGCCGCGGACGTGGCGTGGGAGCTGGGGAAGGAGTGCCGGCCGGCGGTGCGCACCAGGGGCTCGACGTGCGCGGGGCGCGGACGGCGCACGATCCTCTTCACCCCCATGCTGGCCAGGTGCGCCCCGGCGGTCAGGGCCGTGCCGCGCAGCCAGGCGCCGCGTCTCCTGCGGTCCACGGCGGCTCCGGCGAGCCCCGCCGCGAGCCACAGCGCCGCGTGCTCCCCCGCCCAGGACAGGGCGCGGGCGGTGCCCGCCACCCGCGGGTCGCTGCCGCAGGCCCTGAGCGCCGAAACGATCCGGTGGTCCATGTCGTGCAGGTCGTCGAGGTCGTCCATGTGGACTCACTGTTCACGCCAACCCGCCATGAACTACGGCAATATTGAGCGACATCCCATTAATCACCCATTTCGGGGAGAGGTGCCATGTTCCCGAACTGATCGCTCACAGTAGGGCGATACGGTCACGGACATGTCTGCCGACACCGATTACGTCTCTGACGTCATGGGCTTGGACCACACCACCGTCACCGGCTGGGGCCGCACCGCCCCGACCGCCGCCCGGCTGATCCGCCCCCGGACGTACGAGGAGGCCGCGGCAGCCGTCCGGGCGTGCGGGGCCCGCGGCGGGATCCCCCGGGGACTGGGCAGGGCCTACGGGGACGCGGCGCAGAACGCGGGCGGGTCCGTGCTGGACATGACGGCCCTGGACCGCGTCCACGCCATCGACGCCGACGGCGGCACCGTCCTGTGCGACGCGGGGGTCTCCCTGCATCGGCTGATGGAGGTGCTGCTGCCGCTCGGCTGGTTCGTGCCCGTCACCCCCGGCACCCGCTACGTCACCGTCGGCGGGGCGATCGGCGCCGACATCCACGGCAAGAACCACCACGTGTCGGGCTCCTTCGCCCGGCACGTCCTCGCGCTCGAACTGCTCACCGCCGACGGCGAGATCCGCACGGTGATCCCCGGCACGCCCCTCTTCGACGCGACCGCCGGGGGCATGGGCCTGACCGGGGTGATCCTCACCGCGACGATCCGCCTCCAGCCCGTCGAGACGTCGCTGGTGTCGGTCGACACCGAGCGCGCGGCGGACCTCGACGACCTGATGGCCCGGCTGGCCGCCACCGACCACCGCTACCGCTACTCCGTGGCCTGGATCGACCTGCTGGCCCGGGGCGCCTCGACCGGCCGCGCGGTCCTCACCCGCGGCGACCACGCGCCGCTGGACGCGCTGCCGGCCCGGCTGCGCCGCGACCCGCTGGCCTTCCGCACCTCGCGGCTGCCCGCGGCGCCCGCCGTCCTGCCCGAGGGCCTGCTCAGCCGCACGACCGTGGGCCTGTTCAACGAGCTCTGGTACCGCAAGGCCCCCCGGTCCCGCACCGGGCAGCTCCAGCGGATCTCCGCGTTCTTCCACCCGCTGGACGGCGTGCCGCACTGGAACCGGGTCTACGGCCGCGGCGGCTTCGTCCAGTACCAGTTCGCCGTCGGCTACGGCCAGGAGGAGGCCCTGCGCCGCATCGTGCACCGGATCTCCGCGCACCGCTGCCCGTCCTTCCTGGCCGTCCTCAAGCGCTTCGGCGAGTCCGACCCGGGCTGGCTGTCGTTCCCCGTGCCCGGCTGGACGCTGGCGCTGGACATCCCGGCCGGCCTGCCCGGGCTCGGCGCGTTCCTCGACGAGCTGGACGAGGAGGTCGCCGCCGCGGGCGGCCGCGTCTACCTCGCCAAGGACGCCCGGTTGCGCCCGGAGCTGCTCGCGGCGATGTACCCGCGCCTCGAGGAGTTCCGCACCCTGCGCGCCGAGCTGGACCCGCACGGCGTGTTCGTGTCCGACCTGGCCCGCCGCCTCCATCTCTAGGCAACCACTAGGAGCTGTCATGAAGGACGCCTTCGGCCTCCCCCAGTCCCTGCTCGTCCTCGGGGGTACCTCCGAGATCGCCCTGGCCACCGCCCGCCGGCTGATCGCCCGCCGCACCCGCCAGGTCTGGCTGGCGGGCCGCCCCTCGCCCGCCCTGGAGGAGGCCGCCGGGCAGCTGCGCGGGCTCGGCGCGGACGTGCGCACGGTCGCCTTCGACGCCCTCGACCCGTCCTCGCACGAGGCCGTGCTGGAGAAGGTCTTCGCCGAGGGCGACATCGACATGGTGCTGCTCGCCTTCGGTCTGCTGGGCGACCAGGCGCGCGACGAGCGCGAACCGGAGGCGGCGGTGCGGGTCGCCCAGACCAACTACACCGGCGCGGTCTCGGCCGGCCTGGTGTGCGCCCGGTCCCTGCAGTCCCAGGGGCACGGCTCGCTCGTGGTGATGTCGTCCGTCGCGGGCGAGCGGGCGCGCCGCGCCAACTTCATCTACGGCTCCAGCAAGGCCGGCCTGGACGCCTTCGCGCAGGGGCTCGGGGACGCGCTGCACGGCACGGGTGTGCACGTCATGGTCGTGCGCCCGGGTTTCGTGCGGACGCGGATGACCGCCGGGCTGCCCGAGGCGCCGCTGGCCACCACGCCCGAGGCGGTCGCGACCGCGGTGGAGCTGGGGCTGCGGCGCCGCTCGGAGACGGTGTGGGTGCCCGGCACCCTGCGCGTGGTGATGGCGGCCGTACGGCACCTGCCGCGCGCGGTGTTCCGGCGGCTGCCGCTCTGAGCCGCGGGGTGCGGGGGCCGGGTCAGCGCATGGGGACCGAGCCGCGCTCCACGCGGCCGGTCTGCGGCGGGACGACGGAGCCGCCGAAGGGGAACTCGCGCAGCTTGCGCCACACGCCGTCGGCGCCCTGCTCGTACAGGGCGAAGCCGGTGCAGGGCCACTCGGCCGCGTAGTCGGCGAGCTCCTCGAAGGCCCGGTCCATCGCCGCCTCGTCGATGCCGTGCGCCACGGTGACGTGCGGGTGGTACGGGAACGCCAGCTCGCGGTCGATCGGCCCGGCGGGATCGCGGACCTGCTCCTGGAGGGTCGTGCAGGCCTCGGCCCCGGCGACGACCCGGACGAACACGACCGGCGACAGGGGCCGGAAGGTGCCCGTGCCGGACAGCCGCATGGGGAACGGCCGGCCGGCCGCCGCGACCTCGGTGAGGTGCGCCTCGACGGCCGGCAGGGCCGTCTCGTCGATCTCCGTCGGCGGCAGCAGGGTGACGTGCGTGGGGATGCCGTGAGCAGCGGCGTCGCCGAAGCCCGTGCGCAGCTGCTGAAGCCGGCTGCCGTGAGGCTCCGGGACCGCGATCGACACGCCGATCGTTACGGTCCCCACGTCGTCTCCTGTCATGTCAGTGCGGCCGCTGATACGACCACCCGGTTATCGACTGTACGGCCACGAGGGGGTTACGGGCAGGCGCAACGGAAGTGATGTACAGCGCTGTTCGGTGGTACGGCCGTGCGCCGGGGCGGGTTCAGTGCTTGGCGGGCAGGAAGCCGACCCGGTCGTAGGCCTGGGCGAGGGTCTCCGCGGCGACCGCGCGGGCCTTCTCGGCGCCCTTGGCCAGGACCGAGTCCAGCGTCTCGGGGTCGTCCAGGTACTGCTGCGTGCGCTCCCGGAACGGCGTGACGAAGTCGACCATGATCTCGGCGAGGTCGGTCTTGAGCGCGCCGTACATCTTGCCCGTGTACTTCGCCTCCAGCTCGCCGATGCTCTCGCCGGTGAGGGTCGAGTAGATCGTGAGCAGGTTGCTGACGCCCGGCTTGTTCTCCGCGTCGTAGCGGATCACGGTGTCCGTGTCGGTGACGGCGCTCTTGACCTTCTTGGCGGTGGCCTTCGGCTCGTCGAGGAGGTTGATGAGGCCCTTCGGCGTGGAGGCCGACTTGCTCATCTTGATCGACGGGTCCTGGAGGTCGTAGATCTTCGCCGTCTCCTTGAGGATGTACGGCTTGGGGAGCGTGAAGGTGTCGCCGAAGCGGCCGTTGAACCGCGTGGCCAGGTCGCGGGTGAGCTCGATGTGCTGGCGCTGGTCCTCGCCGACCGGGACCTCGTGGGCCTGGTAGAGCAGGATGTCGGCGACCTGGAGGATCGGGTACGTGAACAGGCCGACCGACGCGCGGTCGGTGCCCTGCTTGGCGGCCTTGTCCTTGAACTGGGTCATGCGGCCCGCCTCGCCGAAGCCGGTGAGGCAGTTCATGACCCAGGCGAGCTGGGCGTGCTCGGGGACGTGGCTCTGCACGAAGAGCGTGCAGCGGTCCGGGTCCAGGCCGGCGGCCAGGAGCTGGGCCGCGGCCAGGCGGGTGTTCGCCCGCAGGTCCTTCGGGTCCTGCGGGATGGTGATGGCGTGCAGGTCCACGACCATGTAGAACGCGTCGTGGGTCTCCTGGAGGGCCACCCACTGGCGGACGGCGCCGAGGTAGTTGCCGAGGTGGAACGAGCCGGCGGTGGGCTGGATGCCGGAGAGCACGCGGGGTCGGTCAGTGGCCATGCCCACCATTCTCTCAGGTCCCGCGGCCCGATCCGGAACCGGCCGGGAACAGCCGGGGCCCCGTTTCGTCCCGGCGGTGCGGCAGCGGCGGGAGCACCGGCGGCGGCCCGGTGTGAGGCCGGGCCGCCGCGGGAAAGGTGCGCCGGGTGCCGATCGACCCGGCCGGGTGAGCCCCGCGACCGGGGCGGGGCGTCAGCCCAGGTCGATCTCCGGGTACAGCGGGAAACCGGCCACGAGGTCGGTGGCGCGGCGGGAGATCTCGTCGGCGATCTTCGCGTCGAGGACGTGGGCCGCCTTGGAGGGGGCGCCCGACTTGGTGGTGCCCGCCTCGGTGGCGGTGAGCACGCGGTCGATCAGGCCCGCGACCTCGTCCATCTCCGCCGCCCCCAGACCGCGGGTGGTGAGCGCGGGCGTGCCGATGCGGATGCCCGAGGTGTACCAGGCGCCGTTCGGGTCGGCGGGGATCGCGTTGCGGTTGGTGACGATGCCCGACTCCAGCAGCGCGGCCTCGGCCTGGCGGCCGGTGAGGCCGTAGGAGGAGGCGACGTCGATCAGGTTCAGGTGGTTGTCCGTGCCGCCCGTGACCAGCGTGGCGCCGCGGCGCATCAGGCCCTCGGCGAGGGCGCGGGAGTTGTCGACGATGCGCCGGGCGTAGTCGCGGAAGGACTCCTGGCGGGCCTCCGCGAGGGCCACGGCCTTGGCGGCCATGACGTGCGGGAGCGGGCCGCCGAGGACCATCGGGCAGCCGCGGTCGACCTGGTCCTTGAGCGAGTCGTCGCACAGGACCATGCCGCCGCGGGGGCCGCGCAGCGACTTGTGGGTGGTGGTCGTGACGATCTGGGCGTGCGGCACCGGGTCGAAGTCGCCGGTGAGGACCTTGCCCGCGACCAGGCCCGCGAAGTGCGCCATGTCGACCATGAGGGTCGCGCCGACCTCGTCGGCGATCTCGCGCATGATCCGGAAGTTCACCAGGCGCGGGTAGGCCGAGTAGCCGGCGACGAGGATCAGCGGCTTGAAGGCGCGGGCCTGCGCGCGCAGCGCCTCGTAGTCGATCAGGCCGGTGGCCGGGTCGGTGCCGTAGGAGCGCTGGTCGAACATCTTGCCGGAGATGTTCGGGCGGAAGCCGTGGGTGAGGTGGCCGCCGGCGTCCAGGGACATGCCGAGCATCCGCTGGTTGCCGAAGGCCTGGCGCAGCTCGGCCCAGTCGGCGTCGGTCAGGTCGTTGATCTGCCGGGCGCCGGTCTTCTCCAGGAAGGGCACCTCGACGCGGGCGCCGAGCACGGCCCAGAAGGCGACGAGGTTGGCGTCGATGCCGGAGTGCGGCTGGACGTAGGCGTGGCGGGCGCCGAACAGCTCCTTGGCGTGCTCGGCGGCGAGGGACTCGACGGTGTCGACGTTGCGGCAGCCGGCGTAGAAGCGGCGGCCGACGGTGCCCTCGGCGTACTTGTCGCTGAACCAGTTGCCCATCGCCAGGAGCGTGGCCGGGGAGGCGTAGTTCTCGGAGGCGATCAGCTTGAGCATCTCGCGCTGGTCGGCGACCTCCTGGCCGATGGCGTCGGCGACGCGCGGCTCCACGGCGCGGATCACGTCGAGCGCGGCGCGGTAGGCGGTGGAAGCGGGGCTGAGCTCTGCTGACATGGGGACCTCCGGACGTTGCGTTCAGCGTTCACGGTACGGCCCAGGCGCACGGCTCTGTTCTGCTCGGGCCGCTCCCCGATGGTTCGTCCCATCCCAGCGCGCCAGTCACGGCCCGGCGATCAGCCTACCGGACCCCGTCGCACCGCACCGGGCCCGCTTCACAGGATCACGTGCGGGAGGAACCTCGCGTACTCGTCCGTGACCAGGCCCGAGGACTCGCGGATGCCGAGGCCGGCCGACTCGTCCTCCACCACCCAGGCGCCCAGGACGACGCGGTTGCCGTCGAAGTCGGGCAGCGGGCACAGCTGCTGGTAGCAGCACGGCTCGTCGCGCAGGACGGGCCGCGTGCCGGGCTCGTGGATCGTGACGCCCGCGCCCTCGCGGCCCAGCAGCGGCTTGGCGACCCAGCCGGTGGCGGTCAGGTCCCGGGGGCCGTCCAGGTGGGCGGGCAGGAGGTTCGGGTGGTCCGGGTACAGCTCCCAGAGGATCGCCAGGAGGGCCTTGTTGCTGAGCAGCATCTTCCAGGCGGGCTCGATCCAGAGGGTGGAGCCGGTGCCGCCGCCGTTGTCCAGGGTGTCCAGGACGTGGCCGGCGAAGCGGTCCGTGGTGAGCCACTCCCAGGGGTAGAGCTTGAAGATGCTGCGGATGAAGCGCAGGCGCAGGTCGACGAACCGGCGGGAGAGGCGGTCCCAGCCGATCTCCTCCATGGAGATCCAGTCGGTCTCCAGGCCCGCCTGCTCTGCGGTCTCCTTCAGGTAGGCGACCGTCATGAGGTCCTCGCCGAGTTCGTCGGCGGAGGAGTGGGCGAAGTACAGGGGGCTGCCCGGGGGGAGGAGTGCGGCCTGCTTCTTCCACGCCTCGACGAGGCGTTCGTGCAGGGAGTTCCACTGGTCGGCGCCGGGGAAGCGCTCCTCCATCCAGAACCACTGCGGGGACGCGGCCTCGACCAGCGAGGTGGGGGTGTCGGCGTTGTACTCCAGCAGCTTGGCCGGGCCGGTGCCGTCGTAGCGCAGGTCGAACCGGCCGTAGACGGAGGGCAGTTCGGCCCGGCGGTGCCAGGACTCGGCGACCAGGCGGGCCACCCGGGGGTCGGTGATGCCCAGGTCCGCGAAGCGGTTCTCGGCCACGATGTGCCCGGCCGCGGCCAGGCACATGCGGTGCAGCTCCTCGACGACCTCTTCCAGGGCCTCGACCTCCGGCAGGCCGAAGACGTAGTAGGCGCTCTCGTCCCAGTAGGGGCGCAGCGAGCCGTCGGGGTAGCGCGTCAGGGGGTAGATCAGTCCCTGGTCCTCGACGGTCCGCTGCCAGTCGGGGCGGGGGGTGATCGTGCGGCGTTCCATCCTCCCGCCGCCCGTCAGCCGCCGCCGCTGCCGCCCGAGCAGCCGAAGCCGCCCCGGTCGACGGCCTCGCTGCGGCTGAAGGTGCCGTCGTCGGCCCGGCCGTTGGCGACGTCGGCGTCGTAGTACCAGTCGGCGCGTTGCACCGTGCCGATCGTCTTGCGGCCCTTGCCGGACGAGGAGCCGGCGCCCGCATGGCAGTTCTTGTCGGCGACGACCCGGTAGCCGTTGAGGTAGTCGTAGCTGTCGCGGTCCACGCAGCGGCGGTCGGGGTCGGAGCCGCACGCGGACAGGGCCGCCGCGAGGACCCCCATGCCCCCCAGGACCACCGTGCTGGAGCGCAGGCGTCGTCGTGTTTCGGCCATGTGCGTTCCCCCTGTGCCTCTCCCCGTCGTGCACTGATGAGCGATCAGACTAGAGAACTCCGCGGGCGGGCGCGCATGCCCCCCTCCTTCCGGCTGCTGTCCTACTGTCGATTCGTGATCTTTGGAATGCTTTGCGCCCTCGGTGCGGCGGTGTGCTTCGGTACGGCGACGGTGCTGCAGGCCGTCGCCGCGCGGGCCGCGGCGGCGAGCGGACCCGGCGGGGACGTGGCGCTGCTGTGGCGGGCGCTGCGGCAGTGGAGGTATCTGGCCGGGCTGGCGCTGGACGGGCTCGGGTTCGTGCTGCAGATCCTGGCGCTGCGGTCGGTGCCGATCTACGCCGTCGGGGCGGCGCTGGCGGCGAGCCTGGCGGTGACGGCGGTGGTCGCCGCGCGGCTGCTGAAGGTGCGCCTGAGCCGGGTGGAGTGGGCTGCGGTGGGCGTGGTGTGCGCCGGGCTGGCGCTGCTGGGACTGGCGTCCGGGGCGGAGGGCGACGAGTCCGGGCCGGGCTGGCTGAAGTGGGCGCTGCTCGCGGCGGCGGCCGGGGTCCTGCTGCTGGGTGCGGTGGGCGGGCGGCTCCCGGAGCGGGGACGCGCCCTGGCGCTCGGCCTGGGGGCGGGGGTGGGCTTCGGGGTGGTGGAGGTGGCGGTACGGCTCATCGACGGCCTGACGCCCGCGGCGCTGTTCACCAACCCGGCGTTCTACGCGCTGCTGCTGGGCGGCGGTGCCGCGTTCCTGCTGCTGACCTCGGCCCTGCAGCGCGGCTCGGTGACCACGGCGACCGCGGGGCTGGTGCTCGGCGAGACGGTGGCGCCCGCGCTGATCGGCGTGGTCTGGCTCGGCGACCGCACCCGCCCGGGCCTGGGCTGGCTGGCGATCGTCGGCTTCGCGGTGGCGGTGGCGGGCGCCCTGGCGCTGTCCCGCTTCGGGGAGGCGCCGGCGGAGACGGAGGAGGGAACGCCGGAGGCCGCGGCCGCGCAGGAGGCGGACGGCGGCGGGGGCGCGGGGGGACGACGACCGTGAACGGCCGCGGGTGATGACGGCCGCCGGGCGGTGACGACCGCAGGGCGATGAACGCCGCAGGGCGACGACGACCGCAGGGGCCGACGACCAGGGTGATGACGACCGCAGGGCCTGCCCTGAGGTGAGGGTGTGATTGCCGCTGCCGTGTGCTGTCCCCGGAGGGGCGTGGGTGGGGTGTCAGCCCGGGAGGGTCGCGCAGAGGGCGTCCAGGGCGCCCGACCAGGCGTGGTCGGGTGGGGTGCCGTAGCCGACGACCAGGGCGTCGGGCGGCTCCAGGCGCGCCGCGGGGTTGCGGTAGCGGGCGAGGCCGTGCAGGGCCAGACCCCGCCAGTTGGCCGCCTGGACCACCGACTGCTCGCTGCCGGGCGGCAGCCGCAGCAGGACGTGCAGGCCGGCGGCGATGCCGGTGACCCGGGCCTGCGGGGCCCGGGCCGCGACGGCGGCGACCAGGGCGTCCCGGCGGCGCCGGTAGCGCAGGCGGGCGGCGCGCACGTGCCGGTCGTATGCGCCGGAGGTGAGGAACTCGGCCAGGGTCAGCTGGTCCAGCGCCCCGCAGGTGTCGACGCCGCCCTTGGCCGCGGCGACCTCCCCGGCCAGGTCCGGCGGCAGGACGGCCCAGGCCAGCCGCAGCCCGGGCGCGAGGGACTTGCTCGCCGTGCCGAGGTAGGCCACCCGGTCCGGGTCGAGGCCCTGGAGCGCGCCGACCGGCTGCCGGTCGTAGCGGAACTCGCCGTCGTAGTCGTCCTCCAGGACCAGCGCGCCGGTACGCCGCGCCCGGTCCAGGACGGCCGCCCGGCGGTCGCGGTGCAGCGGCACGCCCATGGGGAACTGATGGGCCGGGGTGAGGAGGACCGCGTCGGCCCCGAGGAGCCCGGCCGGGTCGGTGCCCAGGGCGTCGAACGGCAGCGGGGTGGTCGCCAGCCCGGCGTCGGCCAGCAGGTCGCGGTGCACGTCCAGGCCGTACGACTCCACCGCCACCGTCCGGGCCCCGCGGGCGCGCAGGACCGTGCCGAGCAGCCGCAGCGCGTGCGCGAACCCGGCGCACACCACGATCCGTTCGGGGTCGGCGCGCACGCCCCGGGCCCGGGAGAGGTAGCCGGCGAGCGCGGCCCGCAGCTCGGGGCGTCCGCGCGGGTCTCCGTAGTCGAGGGCCTGGTACGGGGCCGCCGCGAGGGCGCGGCGCGCGGCCCTGAGCCACTCCGCCCGCGGGAAGGACGCGAGGTCGGGGCTGCCCGGGCGCAGGTCGTAGGCGGGGCGGCCCCGCGCACGGGCGGGGGCGTGGACGGCCGTTCCGGCCGGCGGGACGGTCCCGGGCTGCCGGGCGGGCGCCACCGTGGCGACCCGGGTGCCCGAGCCCTGCCGGGCGGTGAGCCAGCCTTCGGCGACCAGGTCGGCGTAGGCGTCGGCGACCGTGTTGCGCGCGATGCCCAGGTCGGCGGCGAGCGCGCGGGAGGAGGGCAGCCGGGTGCCGGGGGTGAGCCGGCCGGAGCGCACGGCCTCGCGCAGGGCGCCGGTCAGCCCGCGCCGCAGGCCCGGTCCGGTCGGCTCCAGGTGCAGGTCGATGCCCCAAGTGGCCCAGGGTTCCGCCATGGAAATGGACCATACTCCTGGGCTGCTTGCTGCCTAGGGTCGACGTCATGACGACGCACACCGACGACGCCCCCGCGGAGTACGCCCCCGAGCGGCCCGCCCGCCTGGAGTGGGCCAAGCACGCGCCCGAGGTCTACAAGGCGATGGTCCGGCTGGAGACCGCCGCCCGTAAGGGGCTCGACCCCAAGCTGTACGAGCTGGTGAAGATCCGCGCCTCCCAGATCAACCACTGCGCGTTCTGCATCGACATGCACACCAAGGACGCCCTCGCCTCGGGTGAGACTGTCGAGCGGATCGTGCAGCTCGGCGCGTGGGAGGAGTCGCGGCACTTCTACACCGCGAAGGAGATCGCGGCGCTGGAGCTGACGGAGGCCGTGACGGTGCTGACCGACGGCTTCGTGCCGGACGAGGTCTACGAGCGGGCCGCGCTCCACTTCGACGAGGCCGAGCTGGCGCAGGTCGTCGCCGCGATCACGGTGATCAACGCCTGGAACCGGTTCGGGGTGACCTGCCGCATGGTCCCCGGCCACTACCAGCCGGGCCGGTACACGTAGCGCCCCGGCGCACGAGGGGCCACCCGGTCCGCCTCCGGGCCGGGGCCCCGGCGGCGGACCGCCCGCGCACCGCGGGGGTCAGCCGCCGGGCTCCCGGCACGGACAGGCTCAGGACAGCCACTTCCTCCAGGTGGACTCGTGGCGGTCCACCCACTTCTTCGCCGCGTCCTCGGGGGACAGCTTCTGCTCGGCGATCATCAGGGAGACCTCGTTCTGGTCCTCCGTGGTCCACCTGAACTTCTTCAGGAAGGCCGCCGCCTCGCCGCCCTTCTTCGCGAAGTCCGCGTTGAGGTACTTCTGCAGCGGGGTGTGCGGGTAGGCGCAGGCGACCTTCTCCGGGTCGGCGTCGCAGCCCTCCTCGTACGGCGGCAGCTTCACCTCGGTCATGGGGACCTTCTCGAAGAGCCACTGCGGGGAGTACCAGTACGTCAGGAAGGGCTTCTTCTCCTTGGCGAACTGCTTGATCTGGGTGATTTGCGCGGCCTCGGACCCGGCGAACACCACCTGGTAGTCCAGCTTCAGGTTCTTCACCAGCGCCTTGTCGTTGGTGACGTAGGACGGCGAACCGTCCATCAGCTGGCCCTTGTCGCCGCTCTCGGGGGTGCGGAAGAGGTCGGCGTACTTGTTCAGGTTCTTCCAGTTCGTGATGTCGGGGTGCTTCTCGGCGAGGTACGTCGGGACGTACCAGCCGATGTGACCGGTGACGCCGAGTTCGCCGCCGGGCGCGATCGTCTTCTTGTCCTCGACGTAGCGCTGCTCCTGCTCGGGGTGGCCCCAGTCCTCCAGGAGCGCGTCGACGCGGCCCTGGCTGAGGGCGTCCCAGGCGGGCACCTCGTCGACCTGGACGGTGTCGACGCGGTAGCCCAGCTCGTGCTCCAGGAGGTACTGGGCGACGGCCACGTTGGACTGGGCGCCCACCCAGGACTGCACGGACAGGGTCACCGTCTTCGCGCCCTGCGCGTTGGCGAAGGGCGAGGCCTGCTTGGTCATGTCGGCGGCGCCGCAGCCGGTGAGCAGGGCCAGGGAGCTCACCGCGGCGATCGCGGCAGTGGTACGGACGCGCATGTCAGGCTCCCTTCCTCGCGCGGCGTTCGGTGGGCTGGGTCACCCGGTCGAGCATCAGGCCGAGGCAGACGATCGCGCCGCCCGCCACCAGACCGGTGGCCAGGTCGCCCTGGGCGAGGCCGAAGACGACGTCGTAGCCGAGGGCACCGCCGCCCACCAGGCCGCCGATGACGACGACGGCGAGGACCAGGACGAGGCCCTGGTTGACGGCGAGCAGCAACGCCGGCCGGGCCAGCGGAAGCTGCACCTGCCGCAGCTGCTGCCAGCCGGTCGCGCCGAGCGAGCCGGACGCCTCCAGCGCGGCCGGGTCGACCTGGCGCAGGCCCTGGGTGGTGATGCGGACGACGGCCGGCAGCGCGTAGACGATCGCGGCGGCGACGGCCGGGGCGCGGCCGACGCCGAACAGGGCGACGACCGGGATGAGGTACACGAACTGCGGCATCGTCTGGAACACGTCCAGCACGGGGCGCAGGGCCCGCTCCAGGCGGTCGCTGCGGGCCGCGGCGATGCCCACGGCGAAGCCGACGACGAGGGTGACGGCGACGGCCGCGAGGACCTGCGAGAGGGTGTCGAGGGAGGGCTTCCACACGCCGAGGACACCGATGGCGGCCATGGCGAGGACGGCGGTCAGGGCGGTGCGCCAGGTGCCGATCACCCAGGCCAGGGCGGCCACCGCCAGCAGGACCGCCCACCAGGGCAGCCATTGCAGGCCGTCACGCATCGGGTCCAGGACCCAGGTGGTGAAGTGGCCCGCCCAGTCGGCGGTGCCGCCGATGACGGGGACGCCGGAGTACAGGTGCGCGGTCATCCAGTCGACGGCCCGGTTGACGGGCTCGGCGATGCCGACGACCCACGCGTCGGGCCAGTCGAGGCGGCCCGCGAGCCGCCCGGCGACCGCCACGGCGACGACACCGGCGAGGGCGTGGAGCCGGCGGCGCCCGCCGTGCGGGCCGGGTTCGGCGCCGAGCCTCTCCCCCGCCGCGCCGGTGACGCGGTCCAGGACGACGGCCAGCAGCACGATCGGGATGCCGGCGGCGAGCGCGGCACCGACGTCGACCGAGGCCAGGGCCTGGTAGACGCGGTCACCGAGACCGCCGGCGCCGATGACGGCCGCGATGACGGCCATGGACAGCGCCATCATGATCGTCTGGTTGACGCCGAGGAGGAGTTCCTTGCGGGCCAGCGGGAGGCGCGCGGTCAGCAGGCGCTGGCGGGCGGTGGCGCCGAGCGACTCGACGGCCTCCAGCACCTCCTTGTCGGCGCCGCGCAGGCCCAGCGAGGTCAGCCGGGCCATGGGCGGGGCGGCGTAGACGACGGTGGCCAGGACGGCCGCCGGGACGCCGATGCCGAAGACGAGGACGACGGGCAGCAGGTAGGCGAAGGCGGGCAGCACCTGCATGGTGTCCAGGACCGGGCGCAGGACGCGCTCCATCCGGTCGGACAGCCCGGCGGCGAGCCCGAGCAGCGCGCCCACCGCGATCGAGGCGAGGACCGCGACGACCATCAGCGCGAGCGTCTGCATGGTCGGCACCCACATGCCGAGCAGTCCGCAGGCGAGGAAGGCGACGGCCGTGCCGAGCGCCAGCCGCACACCGGCGACCCGCCAGGCGACCAGGGCCCCCAGGGCCGTGACCCCCGCCCAGCCGACGGCGAGGAGGGCGAGGTAGACCGCGCGGACGGCGATGACGACGACGTTGCTGACGTGGCCGAAGAAGTACAGGAACAGCGGGTGGCTGTCGCGGTTGTCGATGATCCAGTCGCTGGCCTTGGCGAGCGGCTCGGACAGGTCGACGGTCAGTGCGCCCGGCCAGCTGCCGCTCGCCCAGCGGGCGTCGGCGAGCGGCACGAGGACGGCGGCGGCGACCGCGAGCAGGACGAGCTTGTGCACGGTCCGGTTCTTCAGCAGCCCGGGCAGCCCCGGGCGCGGCGGGTTGGCGGTGAGCGTGGCCATCACACCGCCTCCCCGGGCTGCTCCGTCCCCGGTGGAGCGGGCCGCTCCGTGCCGGCGACGACACCGAGGAGCGTGTCGGAGTCGACCACGCCGACGCAGCGGCCCTGGTCCACGACACGGGCCGGTGCACCGGCGCGGGCGACCGCCTCGATCGCCTCGGAGACCGTCGCCTCGGGCCGCAGCGCGGGGCCGCTGCCGTCCTGGCCGGCCGTGGGGCGGCGCATCGCGGTGCGCACGGTCATGACCTGCTCGCGCGGCACGTCGCGGACGAACTCGCGGACGTAGTCGTCGGCGGGCGCGCCCACGATCTCCTCGGGGGTGCCGAGCTGCACGACCCGGCCGTCGCGCATCAGCGCGATGCGGTCGCCGAGCTTGAGGGCCTCCTGGAGGTCGTGGGTGATGAAGACCATCGTGCGGCCCTCCTCGTGGTGCAGCCGGACCACCTCCTCCTGCATCTCGCGCCGGATCAGCGGGTCGAGGGCGCTGAACGGCTCGTCGAACAGCAGGACCTCGGGGTCGACGGCGAGGGCGCGGGCCAGGCCCACGCGCTGCCGCTGGCCGCCGGACAGCTGGCCGGGGCGGCGGTGCTCCATGCCCTCCAGGCCGACCTTGGCGACGACCTCGGCGGCCCGCTCGCGCCGCTCGGCCTTGCCGACGCCCTGGATCTCCAGGCCGTAGGCGACGTTGTCGAGGACCGTGCGGTGGGGCAGCAGGCCGAAGTGCTGGAAGACCATCGCGGCCCGGTGGCGGCGCAGCTCGCGCAGCCGGGAGCGGTCCATGGCGCGCACGTCCTCGCCGTCGATGGCGATGGTGCCGGCCGTGGGCTCGATCAGCCGGGTCAGGCAGCGCACCAGGGTGGACTTGCCGGAGCCGGACAGGCCCATGACGACGAAGACCTCGCCCTTGCGCACGTCGAACCCGACGTCCCGGACGGCGGCGGTGCAGCCGGTGCGCGCGCGCAGCTCGGCCGGGTCGAGGGCGGCCAGTTCGGGGTCGGCGGGGACGCGCTCGGCCTTGGGGCCGAACACCTTCCACAGGCCCTCCACCGAGAAGACGGGCGTGGTGTCCATGGTCTGCTCCGTGGGGGGTTCGAGGGTCGCGGTCATCGGGAACCACCACCGATCAGCTCGGCGGCCTTCTCCCCGACCATGAGCACGCCGATCATCGGGTTGACGGTGGTCATGGTCGGGAAGACGGAGGCGTCCGCGATGCGCAGGCCCTCCACGCCGCGCACGCGCAGCTCGGGGTCGACCACGGCGAGCGGGTCGTCGGCGGCGCCCATCCGGCAGGTGCCGGCGGGGTGGTAGACGGTGTGGGCGACCTTGCGGGCGTACTCGCTCAGCTCCTCGTCGCCGGTGACGTCCGGGCCGGGGGCCACCTCGCGCTTGAGCCAGCCGGCCAGCGGCTCGGTCCTGGCTATCTCCCGGGCGATCCGGATGCCGTCGACGAGGGTGCGGCCGTCGTAGTCGTCCTCGTCGGTGAAGTAGCGGAAGTCCAGGGCGGGCTTGACCTCGGGGTCGGCGCTGGTGAGGTACAGCCGGCCCCGGCTCCTGGGCTTGGGGATGTTCGGGGTCATCGACACGCCGAACTCCGGCCGCCGGTAGCCCAGTCGCTCCGGGTTGTCCGTGAACGGGATCTGGTAGAAGTGGAACATCAGGTCCGGGTGCGGCAGTTCGGGGTCGCGCCGGACGAACAGGCCCGCGTCGGAGTCCATCGCGGAGTTCTCCGGGATGGGGCCGTTCGTCTCCCAGACGATGACCGACTCGGGGTGGTCGAGCAGGTTCTCGCCGACGCCCGGCAGGTCGTGCGTGACGGGGATGCCGAGCTTGTCCAGGTCGGCCTTGGGGCCGATGCCGGAGTGCATCAGCAGCCGCGGCGAGTCGACGGCGCCGGCGCAGAGCAGGACCTCGTTGCGCGCCTTGACGAAGATCTCCTCACCGTCCTTGGTGCGCACGTGCACGCCCTCGGCGCGGTCGCCGTCGAGCTGCAGCTTGTACGCCCAGGTCTCCAGCAGGATCGTCAGGTTGGGCCGCTCGTCCATCACCGGGTGCAGGTACGCCACGGACGCCGAGGACCGCTTGTTGTCCTCGGGGTGGTAGGCGAGGTCGAAGAAGCCGACGCCCTCGGTGAAGGGCTTCTTGTTGAAGCCCTCGACGCGGGGCACGCCGAGCGCCTCCTGGGCCGCGTCGACGAAGTCGCGGGCGATGGCGTTCCGGTCCTTCTCGTCGACGGGGACGATGTTGTTGAGCAGCCGGGCGAAGTACGCCTCCATCTGCACCGCGCCCCAGCCCTCGGCTCCGGCGGCCTCCCACTCGTCCCAGTCGGCGGGCAGCGGCTTGAAGGCGATCAGGGTGTTGTGGGAGGAGCAGCCGCCGAGGACCCGGGCCCGGCTGTGCCGGATGTGCGAGTTGCCGCGGGGCTGTTCGGTGGTCGGGTAGTCGTAGTCCAGTTCGCCGCCCAGCAGGCCCATCCAGCGGCGCAGGGTCAGGACGTCCTCGCGGCCGACGTCGCTGGGGCCGCCCTCGATGACGGCGACGGTGACGTCGGGGTTCTCGGTGAGACGGGAGGCGATCACGGAACCTGCTGTTCCGCCGCCTATGACGACGTAGTCGAATGCGTGGGTGTGGTCGGACATGAAGGTGGTACTCCAGGAGAGCCGGGACGAGTGGGTTCGTCGGGGGACGGGGGGACGAGCCGTGGAGCCGTCTTTCAGGGGCTGTCCGTCGGGGACGGCCGCTCGGGGGCGGCCGTCCGCCGTGCTGCCGGTCGTGGGGGCACCGGCGGTGCGGGCGGGGGCCGTCGGGGCGTCGGGCCGTTCGGGCCGGCCGGCGGGGGCGCCGCGGTGGGGCGCCGGTCCGCTCAGCCCGCGAACCAGCGCACCGGCTTGGGTGCGAGGTTCTGGTAGACGTGCTTGGTCTCTCGGTACTCGGCGAGCCCGGCCGGGCCCAGTTCGCGGCCGACGCCGCTCTTGCCGAAGCCGCCCCACTCCGCCTGCGGCAGATAGGGGTGGAAGTCGTTGATCCAGACGGTGCCGTGGCGCAGCCGGCCGGCGACGCGACGGGCGCGGCCGGGGTCGGCGGTCCAGACGCCGCCCGCGAGGCCGTACTCGGTGTCGTTGGCCAGGGCGACGGCCTCGTCCTCGGTGCGGAAGGTCTCGACGGTGAGGACCGGTCCGAAGACCTCCTCGCGCACGACGCGCATCTCGCGGTGGCAGTGGTCGAGGACGGTCGGCTCGTAGAAGTAGCCGTTCGCGGGACGCTCGGGGGACGGTTCGGGGCGCTTGCCGCCGCAGCGCACCACCGCGCCCTCCTCGACGGCGGAGGCGACGTACGCCTCGACCTTGGCGCGCTGCTGCTCGGAGACGAGCGGGCCGCACTCGACGCCGTCCTCGGTGCCGCGGCCGAGGCGGATCCTCCCGGCGCGGCGGGCGAGTTCGGCCACGAACCGCTCCCGCACGGACTCCTCGACGATGAGGCGGGCGCCGGCCGAGCAGACCTGGCCGCTGTGGATGAAGGCGGCGTTGAGGGCTTGGTCGACGGCGGTGTCGAAGCCCTCCTCGGTGGCGCAGGCGTCGGCGAAGACGACGTTGGGGTTCTTGCCGCCGAGTTCGAGGGCGACCTTCTTCACGGTGGGCGCGGCCGCCTGGGCGACCTTGGTGCCGCTGAGCAGCCCGCCGGTGAAGGAGACCAGATCGACGTCGGGGTGCTCGGACAGGCGCGCGCCGACCGAATGGCCGGGCCCGGTCACGAGGTTGGCGACCCCGGCGGGCAGTCCGGCCTCGACGAGCAGGTCGATCAGCGCGACGGTGGTCATCGGCGTGATCTCGCTGGGCTTCACGACGAACGTGTTGCCCGCGGCGAGCGCGGGGGCGATCTTCCAGCTGGCCTGCAGGAGCGGGTAGTTCCAGGGCGTGATCATCGCGCAGACGCCGACCGGCTCGTGCACGACGACGCTGTGGATGTCCGGCGACCCGGCGTCCACGACCCGGCCCGGGGACTCGCCCGCCACCAGGTCGGCGAAGTACCGGAAGGCGTCGGCGACGCAGTCGATGTCGACGCGGCCCTCCTCGACGGTCTTGCCCGCGTCCTGGGCCTCCAGCCGGCCGAGCTTCTCGCGGTCCCGCACGAGGAGGTCGGCGACGCGGCGCAGCAGCGCGGCGCGCTCGGAGACGGGGGTGTGCGGCCATGTGCCCTCGTCGAACGCCTGCCGGGCCGCGGCGACGGCCAGGTCGGTGTCCTTCTCGTCCCCCTCCGCGACGAGGGCGAAGGGCACGGCGTCCGCGGGGTCGATGATCTCGCGCGTGGCTCCGGAGAGGGCCGCTCGCCACTCTCCTCCCGCATGGATGGTTTCGCGCGCCTGAAGTTCGGTACTTTCCGCCATGATCGCTCTTCGCCTTCCGTTCCTGATCAGCGCCCCGGTGGCACACACGTGCCACTGAGGGACCGAGGTCGCCTGCCCGACTCCCCCGATTGCATGCGCCTGGGTGACCGAAAGTGCGCTGCCTCACGGGAAATGCGGACAAGGAAGGACAAAAGCCGCGTAGTTCAGAGACGGCTCCGTGGGTTCACGCCCGGGTGCCGAACGTCTCGCGGATCGGCCGGAAAGCGGATCGGCCGGAAAGATGCGGAAACACGCGGGCCCCGCACCGGAGGAACCGGTGCGGGGCCCGTGCACGGAAGCGGCCGGCTCCGCGCGGGAGCCGAGGCGTCAGATGAGGCCGAGACCGCGGACCGCGTCGCGCTCCTCCTCGAGCTCCTTGACGGAGGCGTCGATGCGGGCGCGGGAGAACTCGTTGATGTCCAGGCCCTGGACGATCTCGTACGCGCCGTCCTTGCAGGTGACGGGGAAGGAGGAGATCAGGCCCTCCGGGACGCCGTAGGAGCCGTCCGACGGGATGCCCATGGAGACCCAGTCGCCCTCGGCGGTGCCGTTGACCCACGAGTACACGTGGTCGATGGCGGCGTTGGCGGCGGAGGCGGCCGAGGAGGCGCCGCGGGCCTCGATGATGGCGGCACCGCGCTTGGCGACGGTCGGGATGAAGTCCTCGGCCAGCCACTTCTCGTCGTTGACGACCTCGGCGGCGTTCTTGCCGGCGACCGTGGCGTGGAAGATGTCCGGGTACTGCGTGGCGGAGTGGTTGCCCCAGATCGTCAGCTTCCTGATCTCGGAGACCGGGGTGCCCGTCTTCTTCGACAGCTGCGTCAGGGCGCGGTTGTGGTCCAGGCGGGTCATGGCCGTGAACCGCTCGGCCGGGACGTCCGGCGCGGCGGCCTGGGCGATGAGGGCGTTGGTGTTGGCCGGGTTGCCGACCACGAGGACCTTGATGTCGTCCGCGGCGTGGGCGTTGATGGCCTGGCCCTGCGGCTTGAAGATGCCGCCGTTGGCCTCCAGCAGGTCACCGCGCTCCATGCCCTTGGTGCGGGGGCGGGCGCCGACGAGCAGACCGACGTTGGCACCGTCGAAGGCGACGTTCGGGTCGTCGGTGATCTCGATGCCCTGCAGGAGCGGGAACGCGCAGTCGTCCAGCTCCATGGCCGTGCCCTCGGCCGCCTTCAGCGCCGGCGTGATCTCGAGGAGGCGCAGCTTCACCGGCACGTCCGCGCCGAGCAGCTGACCGGAGGCGATGCGGAAGAGCAGGGCGTAACCGATCTGGCCGGCCGCGCCGGTGACGGTGACGTTCACGGGAGTGCGGGTCATGGCGTTCTCCGTAGGACAGCTGGCGGTTGGGGCGGGGTCCCTGCCCCGGACATGTGATCGATCTCTTGGCGTCAAGAGATCGACCAGCGGTCAGGCTATCGCGCCTCCGGGATCCCGGGCCGCCGGGTCGGTGTGGCCCGGCCCACAACCCCTCCTCCGGCCCGCACGGAAGGCGGCCGCCCGTCCGGGAGAGAGGGACGAGGGCGGCCGCCGGAGGGGGTACCGACCGTGCCGGACTCCCGTGGGGGTACGGTCCGCCTGCCCCGTTCCGCCCGGACCATGCCTCCCCCCAGGTGCATTTCCGGTCACATTCCGGACCGGGTCCGGGGAGTCCGCGCGTCTACTTCGTGCAGCCCTCGCCACCGGCCGCCAGGGTCGTGCACGCCGTGGCCTCGGCGGCGCTCTTCACGGCCACCATCGGGGTGTAGGCGACGGTGTCGCCGGCCTCGGTGATGCTGCCGGACTGCTTCGCCTTGCCCGCGCTGATCCGCACCTCGTCGCCCGGCGCGGCTCCCGTGATCCGGCCCCAGGCCGCCTTGCAGGTCTCGCTGTAGCGGACCTCCACGACGGTCGTGCCGACGGTCGCGGTCGTGGCCGTGGTGACCCGCTCGCCGCTACAGCCCATGTTCTCGGCGTCCTTGCCGGTGCAGTCGGCCCCGCCGCACTTCACGCCGGGCGGCAGTTCGGCCTTGTCCGTCACGGTCGGCGACGGCGAGGCACCGCCCTTCCGGGCATCGTCGCCGCCTCCGCCCCCGCTGAGGTGGAAGGCGCCGGCGATCACCACGAGCACGCCGACGGCGGCCGCGACGAAGGTGGCGGTCCGGCGCTTGGCGGCGGCCGGGGCGGCGCCGGCGGTCCCGGCCCCGGAGGGCACGGCGTCCCGCGGAGGCTCACCGGCGTGCGCACCGGCGCTCGAGGGGCGTGAGGCGTCACCGGTCGACCCGGAGGGGCCAGTGGGGCCGGTGGGGCCGGTGGGGCCGGAGGGACCGGACGACGGCCCCGAAGGGCTCGCGGAGCCCGAGCCGGGTCTGCTGCCGGAACCGGACGGGCGGCCCGTCGGGGACGGCCCCTTGTACCCGGCGAGCCCCCACGAGTTGACGTCGCCCGCCCCGCTGCGGCCGCCGCTCTCGCGCAGCCCGCTGCCGGTGGAGTCCTGCACCTCGGGCGCGGTGGGCTGCGCCGGCACGCTCGGGGCGACCCCGGCGGGGCCCGCGATGCCCGGCGTGACCGTGGTGCTGCCCCCGCGGGCGGGCCGGCTGCCCGGGGAGGCGGCCCGGCCGCCGCCGGCCGCGCGCGCGGCGTCGCCGAAGTCCTGCCCGCCGAACTCCCCCAGCGCGGCGCGCGCCTGGGAGATCCGTATGGCCTCCATCGTCATGTCGTGCCGCATCTCCGAGCGGCTCCAGGCGCGCTCGGCCAGCTCCCACATGGTGGTCAGGTGCAGCGGATTGGTGCCGGTGACCTCGGCCAGGGCGACGATCGCGCCCTTCGGCGCGAGCAGCCGGCCGTTCAGGTAACGCTCCCAGGACGTCTTGCTGTAGCCCGTGCGGTCCGCGACCGACGCGATGCTCAGACCGCTGCGGTCCACGAGCCTGCGCAGCTGGCTGGTGAACTCCCTGATCTGCGGATCGAGCTCATCGGGCAAGGCCTTCCAACGAGGCATTGCGTCCCCCCTCTTCCCCCCGGTCGTGCTGATATGTCCCGCGCTCCGCGCGCCCCCGCGCGCGGCGGCCCTGGCCGAGTCCCGGTGTGGCTACCCACTGGGATGCGCCCACGCAGGATCTCAGTTCCCGGGCCGAGGGCGCACAGAAGCGTGGAGACCGCGTAGGGAAAAGACGCCGAGCCGTCCTGATTGTCCACGCCGGAGCCGGTGTCGCACCACTTCGTGCAGTTTCGGAAGCCGGACGTACCGGAACGGTCACTTCCGTGCCACAGCGCTCTGACAGGCGTTGAACAGGCCGTTCGCCGTGCAGGAGATTGTTCGTGGCGGCGGCCCGTCCTTCCTCGGGGGAGAGGACGGGCCGCCGCTCCCGTCACTCGCTGGTGACGGTGAAGTGCAGGGTGTCCTTCAGGAACGGGATCTGCAGCAGCGGATTCGGCTGGGCCATCAGCGCCAGCAGGACGATCACCGCACCCAGCACGCCGTAGGTGGCGATGTCCGTGAAGCGGGAGCGGACCGCGAGCATGCCGACGTCGGGCAGCAGCCAGCGCAGCAGACCGCCGCCCAGCAGCGCGACACCGATCAGCAGGGTCCCGATCCGGAACTGGTCGAACGCGGTCACGAGCAGTCCGGCCCCGGCCAGGCCGAGGACGGCGAGCAGCGGCCACTGCCGGGCCGGCGCGGGCGCGTCCCCGGGCGCCGCCCGGCCACCGCCCTCGGGCCGTGCGGTGTCCTTGGTGAACAGCGGGAACCGCCGGGTGACCCGTCGCGGCCGGCCCTCGGCGTCGGGCGCGCTGACGGGGTCGCGGACGGTGATCTCCTCCGCCGCGTCCTGCTCGCCGGCGGCCCGGTGCTCAGCCGACACTGCGCTCCGCCGCCTCGACCACGTTCACGAGCAGCTGGGCGCGGGTCATCGGGCCGACCCCGCCGGGGTTCGGGGAGATGAAGCCGGCCACCTCGGCCACGTCGGGGTGGACGTCGCCCACGATCTTGCCCTCGGCGCTGCGCGAGACACCGACGTCGAGGACGGCCGCGCCCGGCTTGACGTCCTCGGCGCGGATCAGGTGGGCGGAACCGGCGGCGGCGACGATGATGTCCGCGCGCCTGAGGTGGGCCGACAGGTCGCGCGTGCCGGTGTGGCACTGGGTCACCGTGGCGTTCTCGCTGCGGCGGGTCAGCAGCAGCGGCATCGGACGGCCGATGGTGACGCCGCGTCCGACGACCACGACCTCGGCGCCCTTGATCTCCACCCCGTACCGGCGCAGCAGGGTCAGCACGCCGTTCGGCGTGCAGGGCAGCGGCGCCGGCTCGTTGAGGACGAGCCGCCCGAGGTTCATCGGGTGCAGGCCGTCGGCGTCCTTGTCCGGGTCCATGAGTTCGAGGATGCGGTTCTCGTCGATGCCGCGGGGCAGCGGCAGTTGCACGATGTACCCGGTGCAGGCCGGGTCCTCGTTCAGCTCGCGCACGACCGCCTCGATCTCCTCCTGCGTGGCGGTGGCGGGCAACTCGCGCTGGATGGAGGCGATGCCGACCTGGGCGCAGTCGCGGTGCTTGCCGGCGACGTACTTCTGGCTGCCGGGGTCGTCCCCGACGAGGATCGTGCCGAGGCCGGGCGTGACGCCCTTCTCCTTCAGCGCCGCCACGCGGGCGGTCAGATCGGACTTGATCGCGGCTGCGGTGGCCTTGCCATCGAGAATCTGGGCGGTCATGCCCCCATCCTCGCGGATGACCCGCCCGCGGTTCCAATCCGCCCGCGATCCGGGCACGGGGGGCCCTTCCCGCCGTTTCCGCCCATGATCGGCGATGTTGCACTTGCACAACACATCGGGAACGCGGCTGGACAAGCCCGTCCGCGGTGCAGAACGATGAGCCGACAAGTGCTGCGGGCAGCTCAACGGGGGGACGGTCGCATCTGCAGAACTTTCCTCCGTGCGGGATGTCGCGCGCGTCCCCGCACTCGAAGACCAACGGAGGAAAGTCCGCCATGAGCTACGGCGACCCGAACAACCCCTACGGCGCCCCCCAGGGGCAGCAGCCGCAGCAGCCCGGCTACGGCTACCCGCAGCAGCAGGGACAGGCGCCCGGCTACGGCTACCCGCAGGCCCCTCCGGTCTCCCCCTACGGCGCCCCCGTCGCCCCCACCACGATGCCGGGTTCGGTCGGCGCGGCCCGCGTGATGCTGTGGGTGATCGTCGGTCTGCAGGTCCTCGGTGTGGCGCTCTTCGCCTTCTCCGCCGTCGCGCTCAACGCCGCGAAGAACGACGAGTCCCTCAAGGACAACACCGCCTTCCAGGACCTCGTCGGTGACTCCACCGGCCTGATCTGGGGCTACGTGGTGTTCGGCCTGGCGTGGCTGGTGTTCGCGGCCGTGCTGGCGACGAAGTTCAAGAACGGCGGCAACGGCGCCCGCGTCACGATCCTGGTCTTCGCCATCATCACCGCGGTCCTGGGCATCTACCCGTTCGTCATCGTCGGCCTGGTGCACACGATCCTGGCCGTCCTCGTCGCGGTGTTCGTCGGCAACGCGGCGGGCAAGGCCTGGTTCAACCGCCCCCGCTACTAGGCGGACCCGGTCGACCGGACCGCCGCACGCCGATCACACCAAGGGCCGTGCCCCACCCGTCCGAGGGGGGCACGGCCCTGGTGCGTCGTGACTCAGTGGAAGAAGTGCCGCGTGCCGGTGAAGTACATCGTCACGCCCGCCTTCCGCGCGGCCTCGACGACCAGTTCGTCGCGGACCGAACCGCCGGGCTGCACCACGGCCTTCACGCCCGCCCCGGTGAGGATCTCCAGACCGTCGGGGAAGGGGAAGAAGGCGTCGGAGGCGGCGTAGGCACCCGCCGCGCGCTCGGCGCCCGCCCGCTCGACGGCCAGCTTCGCGGAGTCGACGCGGTTGACCTGCCCCATGCCGACGCCGACCGAGGCGCCGTCCTTGGCGAGCAGGATCGCGTTGGACTTCACCGCGCGGCAGGCCTTCCAGGCGAAGGCCAGCTCGGCGAGCTCCGCCTCGCCCAGCGCCTCGCCGGTCGCCAGCGTCCAGTGCGCCGGGTCGTCGCCGTCGGCCTGGAGCCGGTCGGTGACCTGGAGCAGCGCGCCGCCGTCGATCGGCTTGACCTCGACGGGGGCCGAGGGACCGTCGGGGCAGCGCAGCACGCGGATGTTCTTCTTCTTGGTGAGGGCCTCCAGGGCGCCGTCCTCGTAGTCCGGCGCGACGATGACCTCGGTGAAGATCTCCGCGACCTGCTCGGCCATCTCCTTGCTGACCGGGCGGTTGACCGCGATCACTCCGCCGAACGCCGACAGCGGGTCGCAGGCGTGGGCCTTGCGGTGCGCCTCGGCGACGTCCGCGCCGATCGCGATCCCGCAGGGGTTGGCGTGCTTGATGATCGCCACGCACGGCTCGGCGTGGTCGTACGCGGCACGGCGGGCGGCGTCCGTGTCCGTGTAGTTGTTGTACGACATCTCCTTGCCGTGCAGCTGCTCGGCCTGGGCGAGGCCGCCCGTGCCCGAGACGTACAGCGCGGCCGGCTGGTGCGGGTTCTCGCCGTAGCGCAGGGTGTGCTCGCGCTCCCAGGTGGCGCCGAGGAAGTCGGGGAACTGCGACTCGTCGACCGGCGCGTAGGAGGAGGCGAACCAGGAGGCGACGGCCACGTCGTAGGCGGCCGTGTGCTGGAACGCCTCGGCGGCGAGCCGCTTGCGGGTGGCGAGGTCGAAGCCGCCGTTCTGCACGGCGGACAGGACGTCGGCGTAGCGGGCCGGGCTGGTGACGACCGCGACCGAGGGGTGGTTCTTGGCGGCGGCGCGGACCATCGAGGGGCCGCCGATGTCGATCTGCTCCACGCACTCGTCGGGGGAGGCGCCGGAGGCAACCGTCTCGCGGAACGGGTAGAGGTTCACCACGACGAGGTCGAACGGCTCGACGCCCAGCTCGGCGAGCTGCTCGCGGTGGCTGTCCAGACGCAGGTCGGCGAGGATGCCGGCGTGCACGCGCGGGTGCAGCGTCTTCACACGGCCGTCCAGGCACTCGGGGAAGCCGGTGAGCTCCTCGACCTTGGTGACGGGGACGCCGGCAGCGGCGATCTTCGCGGCGGTGGAGCCGGTGGAGACGAGCTCGACCCCGGTCTCGTGGAGCCCGCGCGCGAGGTCCTCCAGACCGGTCTTGTCGTAGACGCTGACGAGCGCCCGGCGAAGGGGCCGCTTGTTGCTCTCGGCGGTCACTGGATAACTACCTTTCGTCCCTCAATGCGATAGCCGTTGCGGGCGAGCCGCCCCACGACCTCGACGAGCAGCCTTCGCTCGACTTCCTTGATGCGCTCGTGCAGAGCGCTCTCGTCGTCCTCGTCCCGGACCTCGACCACGCCCTGGGCGATGATCGGGCCGGTGTCGACGCCGTCGTCGACGAAGTGGACGGTGCAGCCGGTGACCCTGGCGCCGTACGCGAGCGCGTCCCGTACGCCGTGGGCCCCCGGGAAACTGGGCAGCAGGGCGGGGTGGGTGTTGACGAACCGCCCGCCGAACCGGGCGAGGAACTCCTTGCCGACGATCTTCATGAACCCGGCGGAGACGACGAGGTCGGGCTCGAAGGCGGCGACGGCCTCGGCGAGCGCGGCGTCCCACTCCTCGCGGCTGCCGTGGTCCTTGACGCGGCACACGAAGGTCGGCAGCCCGGCGCGCTCGGCGCGGGCCAGTCCCTCGATGCCCGGGCGGTCGGCGCCGACGGCGACGATCTCGGCCCCGTACTCCTGCGCGCCGGTGGCGGCGATCTCGTCGAGCAGCGCCTGGAGGTTGGTGCCTGATCCGGAGACCAGCACGACGAGGCGCTTGGCGCGCGGGGCCACGGGCTTGGCGGCCACGGTGGGGGCCTTTCTCGGGGGAGCGTCTGTCCGGGCGGCCGTCCCGGCGTCCGTGCGCTGCGTGGCGTTGGTGCATTCCTACGAATGCTTCGCGCCCCCGGATACGGGGAAGCCTACGAACCGGCCGACCGCCAGCAACGATACCGGCACTCCGGACGGCCCCCACGGGACGGGGGCCCGGCCGGGAGGTAGCGTCTGGGCGGAGCCGGTCCGGGAACGCCTTCCGGACGCGGCGCGTTCAGGAGGTGACGGGCCCGGTTCCGTCACCGCCCCAGTCCTGTCCACCGATGCCCCCTCACCAACGGGAAGACGCTCACCTTGATGCCGGACCGCAGCCTGCGACTCCACACGTTCCCCCAGCTGTCACCACAGGGAGGGGAGCGCGGCGCCGTGCTGCTGCGGGAGCGCCCCAGCTCTCCTCCCGACGCCCCGTCCGGCGGAGAGGGCCGTGACGGCCGGGACGGCCGGCGCCGCGGCAACGACGAGGACAACCCCTTCGCCCCGCCACCCGAGGGCACCCCCGACCGCCCCTGGCAGCCCCGGCACCCCTCCGGTGACGACTCCCGGGACGGCGGGGAGCGCGACCGCTCGCCGTGGGGCGGCCGGTGGAGCGACCGGCAGCCCGGCCGCTCCCCCGGCGGCTTCGGTGAGCGCCCGCGCGGCCCCGAGGGTCAGGGCGGCGGCCCCCAGGGCGGCGGTCCGGCCATGCGCTGGGACCCGACGGACCCCGCCCAGCGCCGGGCACGGTACTCCCTGCTGTCGGGCATGTGGGCCTTCTTCTTCGCGCTGTTCAGCTGGGAGTACGTGGCGCTGCTGCTGGGCGCGCTCGCCCTGTACTGGGCGATCAGCTCGCTGCGCGCCAAGCCCCGCCCGGCCGACCCGGACGCCCCGGCGGCCCCGGAGAAGCAGCAGAGCCGTCCGCCGACGACGGCGGCGGTGAGCGGCCTGGTCACCGCGTCCCTGGCGATCGCCCTGGTCGCCGCGTCCTTCGCGGCCCAGCTGGTCTACCGCGACTACTACACGTGCACGAACGACGCCCTGACCAACGAGGCGAAGCAGAGCTGCTCGAAGCTTCTGCCGGAGGAGCTGCGGGGCCTGTTCGGCACGGAGGGCTGACGCTCCGGTCTGGCCGTCTCCGGTCGTTCACCGTCCCGGTGGTCCCGGTCGCCGAGCGTCCGGGCCGCCCCGACGGCCCCGGTCTCTCGCCGTCCCGGTCGACGCGTCAGCCCTGGTCCGGCCAGGAGCGACGGCCGGGTGGGGGTGCCGCCTCGGTGGCGTCCGCGGCATTCCGGGTGTTCGAGGCGCCCGAGGTCCCCGAGGTGTCCGAGGTGTCCGAGGTGTCCGAGGTGTCCGAGGCTTCGGTGGCAGCGGTACCGGCGGGACGGCCAGTCCTCGTGCTGCCGTGACCGGCTTCGCCGAAGGGCTTCGGTGTCCGGTCCGCCGGCAGCGGGTCGAAGCCGAAGTCCGGGTCCCGCGGCAGGAAGTCGTACCGCTCGTGGTCCGGGTCGTGCGGGTCGTCCGGCTCGAAGCCGAGGTCGTCGTCCTGGTCGCCGAGGCCGAAGAGGGCGTCGTGGCCGTCAGGGGCGCGGGACGTGTCGGCTCCGGACTCCGCCGACCGCGGCGGTGGCGCCGGGGCGGCCCCCGCTTCCGCCGGGTCGGCACTTCCGGCGACACCGGCGACACCGGCGACACCGGCCGGACCGGCGACACCCGTGCGCGTGAAGCGGCGGCCCGGTCGGTACTTCCCCGGGCGGTGCGATCCGGGCACCTCCCGCTGCCTGCCGATGCCCGGCCGTCCCTGCGCCGAGGGCGTGCGGTTGCGCACCGAACGCGCCACCAGTGCCGCCAGCACGGCCGGCAGCACCAGCCACGCCAGGGCCGCCGCTCCCACCTGCCACCACACCGGCCCGAACCGCGCCAGGACGGCCGCGCCGAGCGGCCCGCCGGCGAGCGCGGCGAGCCCGGCCAGCAGCGCCGCGCACAGCACCGCCCCCAGGGCCGCGGCACGGGCGGTCCGCGCGGCGGGCCACGCGCGGGGAGCGCCGTCACCGCCCGGCCGCCTGCCGTCCTGTTCGGAGACGGCCGGGCCCTTCGTGCTCCTCGGCTGCGAAGAGACCGCGGGCGTGGGCGGCGGCGACGAAGAGGTCGCGCCTCCGGCGGCTGTCCAGCCGATCACCACACCGGCGGCGGCCGGCACCGCTCCGGCCGCCCAGTGCAGCAGCGTGCCCTGCCCCGCCTCCGGTACCGCCGCCAGCAGCGGGAAGGGAGGCAGGAGCGGGGCCGGCGCGGAGACGAGAGGGCTCACGGCCTGGCCCGCGCCGAGCGCGAAACCGGGGCCGAGCGCGTAGGCCGCTCCCCACACCGCCGCGTTGGGCAGCAGGGCCACGCACAGCAGCAGGACCGCGAACCGGCCCGACCAGCCCTCGGTCAGCCGGAGCAGCGACCCCTGGGCGCTCGCCCCGTGCCAGGCCAGTGACGCCAGGAGCAGCAGGGCACCGCCGCCGAGCAGGACCGCCAGTCCGGCACCGGCGGCCCGGGTGGCGACGCCCGGGCGGCCGTCCGGGCCGAGCAGCAGCGGCCGTACGGCCCGCGGCAGCACACGCAGCAGCCGTCGCAGGGGCCCGCCGGGACGGCCGTACGCCGACCAGACGCCCGCTCCGGACCCGGCGACGGCGACCAGCGGGACGCACACCGCGGCCCACACCCAGGACGGACGCAGGGAGCCGCCCGCCGCGTACAGGGCCGCAGGCACGGCGACGGCGAGGTAGCCGAGGACGGCTCCCGCCCACGCCGTGCGGGCGGGCACCAGCGGCGGTCCCTCGTCCTCGTCGGCGTAGGGGGCGTAGGCGGCGCGGCCGGTGCTGCCGTCGTTCCCGGTGCCCGCTCCGCCGAACGCGGCGTCCCGTCCGGCGCGGTGCAGCAGCCACACGGGCAGCGCGAGCAGCAGCAGCGGGGTGACGCCCATGGGGGCCGCGGCGCCGGTAAGGGTGTCCGTGCGGACCAGCTCGGCGCCGTGGGCCAGCAGCCACAGGGCCGCCGCGACGTGCAGCGCCCCGCCCGGACCGCTGTCGGGGTACGGCGAGGTGATCCACAGCAGCATCACCAGGACGGCGAACGCGGCGAGACCCAGCCCCGCCGCGACGGCGCCGTCGACGAGACCACCGCCCAGTCCGGGTGAACGGTCCCGCAGCCGGGTGAGCAGGGGCGACGAGGGACGTCGGCGGGCTGTCATCTCGATCACGACGGCCATGCTCCCAACGACACGCGCTTTCCCGTCGTAACAGGCGAACCATCGCTGTGTCGCTCAATATACGTTTATGTACTTTTTCGGCCGGAGGGGCGTCCTGTGACCCGGAGCCCTGACATCCCGCTTCCACCGCCCAAGGAGCGCCGACGCCTGCGGGAGAGCGCCTCGCTGACGCGCGCTCAGCTGGCTGCACAGGTGGGCGTCACCAGCGACACGGTGCGCGGATGGGAGACCGGCCGCTCGGCGCCGCGCGGCCGCAAAGGGGAGAAGTACGCGAGCCTGCTCAAGTCACTCGGCGACGAGCCGGTGGTGACACCTGCTCAGGACGAGCCCGGTGTGCGGGAAGCCGGTGTGCGGGAAGGTGCGGCGGGTGGCGAGGCGTCGGCCGACGTGGTGGCCGACGTGGCGGCCGACGCGGTGAAGAGCGAAGAGGCCGGCGCTGTGAGGGAGGGGTCGGGCCGGGCCGCGATCGACGCGTTGCCGCGCGCGTCCGCGACGGACGCCCCCGGTGCCGGTGCGTCTCCGGACCAGTGCCCGGCCGACGCGCCCCCCGCGAGCACGGCCACGGGGGCGGCGGCGGCCTCACCGTCCGGTGCGGCCACGCACGCGTCCACCAGTGCCGCCACAGGTCCGGTCGCGTCCGACGCGTCCGACGCGTCCCGCACGGTCACCACGGAGCGGAAGCGGGCGGCCGGGGGCGACCGGGGCCGGTTCCCCTTCACGCGACGGCGACGGGGCGCGGCCGCTCCCGACCGGTCCCGCGGCCCCGTCCCCGAACGCCCGCACACCCCCGCACCCGACCGGGGCCACACACCCGGCACGGACCACGACCACGCGTCCGCCCGCGACCACGGCCACGCCCATGCCCGTGCCCATGCCCCTCACCATGCCCCCGCCCGCGATCACGCTCCGGTGCGGGACTACGGGCCCCGCACCGGGCGGGACGGGGAGCGCCCGGCCGTCCGGGGCCATGGGCACGGGCCCGGTCAGCACCGGCGGCCTGCCGCCGTCACCGACGGAGACCGGCCAGCGGCTCCGGACGGTCACCGTGCCGCCGTTCCCGACCGGGACCGGCCGCCCCTGCTGGAGCGAGGGCCCGCCCACACCCGTACCGCCGTGCCCCGCCGACCGGACGGCGCGGCCGGCGCGCTGACCCCCGCCGAGTCCTTCGACGCGCTGTACGCCTTCTGCGCGCCCGCACTCGTCCGGCAGACCTATCTGCTCACCGGCCGCCGGGACCTCGCCCGGGAGTCGGTCGAGCGGGCGTTCCAGCAGGCCTGGCAGCGCTGGCCCGAGGTGGCCCGGGACCCCGACCCGGCGGGCTGGGTGCGCTCGGCGGCGTACGAGTGGGCGCTCTCGCCCTGGCACCGGCTGCGGCCCCGCCACCGCCACCCCGAACCGCCGCCCTCCGACGCCCTCGACCGGACGCTGATGGACACCCTGCTGCACCTGCCGCCGGCCTACCGCCGCGCCCTGGTGCTGTACGACGGGGTCGGCCTGGGGCTGCCCGAGACTGCGGCGGAGACGGAGGCGAGCACCCGCGCGACGGTGAACCGGCTGGCACACGCGCGCGAGGCCGTCGCGGAGCGGCTGCCGGAACTGGCCGACCCGGAGGTGCTGCACTGGCGGCTGGTGGAACTGGCCTCCACCGAACGGCTGCGGGCCGCCAAACCGCCCGTCGTGCGGCACGCCGGGGAACGCCAGGCCCGTTTCTGGACCCGGGCCGCCATCGCCTTCACGGTCGCCCTCATCGGCAGTACGGCCCTCACCCTCCACACGGCCCCGAGGCGGTACGAGCCGCCCGTACCGCCCGGGGAGACGGTCCAGGGCGTGCCGCCCCCGGTCGCGCCCGGGCCGCTGTCGGAGTCGGAGCGCGAGCTGCGCGCGAAGCTGCGCAAGCAACCGCAGAAGGGCCCGGAACGGCTGCTGCCGCAACCACGGTGACGCGTGACACGTGACAGTCACCGAGCACACAGACGACGGTGGGCCCGCCCCTGTGCGGGGGCGGGCCCACCGTCGTCTGCGACGGACGGCCTGCGCGGCCGGTCCTCACGGACCGGCCCGGCCGTCCGCGCTCACGCGGACGCTGTGCGTTCCGTTCAGCCGGCGAGGATCTCGCGCGCCAGCTTGGCGGTCTCGGTCGGCGTCTTGCCGACCTTGACGCCGGCGGCCTCGAGGGCCTCCTTCTTCGCGGCGGCCGTGCCGGAGGAACCGGAGACGATGGCGCCGGCGTGGCCCATGGTCTTGCCCTCGGGCGCGGTGAAGCCCGCGACGTAGCCGACGACCGGCTTCTTCACGTTCTCCTTGATGAAGGCCGCGGCCCGCTCCTCGGCGTCGCCGCCGATCTCACCGATCATGACGATCAGGTCGGTGTCGGGGTCGGCCTCGAACGCGGCGAGCGCGTCGATGTGGGTGGTGCCGATGACCGGGTCGCCACCGATGCCGACGGCGGAGGAGAAGCCGATGTCCCGCAGCTCGTACATCATCTGGTACGTCAGCGTGCCGGACTTCGAGACCAGGCCGATGCGGCCCGGCTTGGTGATGTCGCCCGGGATGATGCCGGCGTTGGACTGGCCCGGGGTGATGAGACCGGGGCAGTTCGGGCCGATGATCCGGGTCTTGTTGCCCTTGGACACGGCGTAGGCGTAGAACGCGGCCGAGTCGTGGACGGCGATGCCCTCGGTGATGACGACCGCGAGCGGGATCTCGGCGTCGATGGCCTCGACGACGGCGGCCTTGGCGAAGGCCGGCGGGACGAAGAGGACGGACACGTTGGCGCCCGTCTTCTCGATCGCCTCGGCGACGGTGCCGAAGACCGGGATCTCGGTGCCGTCGACGTCGACGGTCGTGCCGGCCTTGCGCGGGTTCACGCCACCGACGATGTTCGTGCCGTCGGCCAGCATGAGCTTGGTGTGCTTCATGCCCGTGGCACCGGTCATGCCCTGGACGATGACCTTGCTGTCCTTGTTGAGGAAGATAGCCATGGCTGTGTAGTCCCTCGTCCCTTACTTCGCAGCAGCCGCGAGCTCGGCGGCCTTGTCGGCCGCGCCGTCCATGGTGTCCACGCGCTGGACCAGCGGGTGGTTGGCGTCGGAGAGGATCTTGCGACCCAGCTCGGCGTTGTTGCCGTCCAGACGGACGACGAGCGGCTTGGTGACGTCCTCGCCCTTGTCCTTGAGCAGCTGCAGCGCCTGGACGATGCCGTTGGCGACCTCGTCGCAGGCGGTGATGCCGCCGAAGACGTTGACGAACACGGACTTGACGTCCGGGTCGCCGAGGATGATCTCCAGGCCGTTCGCCATGACGGCGGCGGAGGCGCCACCACCGATGTCGAGGAAGTTGGCGGGCTTGACGCCACCGTGCGCCTCACCGGCGTACGCGACGACGTCCAGGGTGCTCATGACGAGACCCGCGCCGTTGCCGATGATGCCGACCTCGCCGTCGAGCTTGACGTAGTTGAGGTTCTTGGCCTTGGCGGCGGCCTCGAGCGGGTTGGCCGCGTCCTTGTCCTGGAGGGCCTCGTGCTCCGGCTGGCGGAACTCGGCGTTCTCGTCCAGGGAGACCTTGCCGTCCAGGGCGATGACGTCGCCGGAGGCGACCTTGGCCAGCGGGTTGACCTCGACCAGGAGGGCGTCCTCCTTGATGAAGGTGTCCCACAGCTTGACCAGGACGTTGACGACCTTGTCGGCGACCTCGGCCGGGAACTTGGCGGCCGCGACGATCTCGCGGGCCTTCTCCTCGGTCACGCCCTCGTTGGCGTCGATCGGCGTCTTGGCGACGGCCTCGGGGCGGGTGGCCGCCACCTCCTCGATCTCCATGCCGCCCTCGACGGAGGCGATGGAGAGGAAGGTGCGGTTGGCACGGTCCAGGAGGAAGGAGACGTAGTACTCCTCCACGATCTCCGGGGCCGTCTCGGCGATCATCACCTTGTGGACCGTGTGGCCCTTGATGTCCATGCCGAGGATGTTGGTCGCGTGCTCGACCGCCTCGTCGGGCGTGGCGGCGAGCTTCACGCCACCGGCCTTGCCACGGCCGCCGACCTTCACCTGGGCCTTGACGACGGACTTGCCACCGAGGCGCTCGGTGGCTGCGCGGGCCGCCTCAGGCGTGTCGATGACTTCACCGGCCAGCACCGGTACATCGTGCTTGGCGAAGAGGTCCCTCGCCTGGTACTCGAACAGGTCCACGCGCTTCCGTCCCTATCAGTGATCTCGCGGTTCGTTGTCTGCGTGGGCGTGCCGCGAGGGCAACGTGACGTCCGCTGTCTGTCACAAGGGAGGCGCACACGGTGTCCGAGCGCGCGGCATGTCCGTCTCGCAGGTTATCGCTGCTTCCGGGGGGCCTCTAAATCGAGGGTCACACCTGAGCGGTGATACCTGTCACATGATGCCGCGCTCTCTGGCACGGCGTGCCGGGGTGGGGGGCCTCACCGGGCTGGGGCCGGCCCGGTGAGGCCCGCGGAACGCCCGCGCCGCCTCCTTCGACGACGACAGGGCGCCGGGTGGCCGGCCCCCACCCCGAGGGGGACGGCCGCCCCGCCCACGAGGGTCCGGCCCCCGACCGGCCGACGGATTTCGGCCGTGGCGGGGGGCGGGCGTAGCCCTCGCGGGAGTACGGGGGTGAGCTGCGCTCGCTGTGCGACTGCGGGTTCTTTCTGACCGGCGGGCGGAGCGCCCGTGACGTCGGAGCCCCGAGGAGGTGTCAGCGCGCGCCCGTTGGGCCGGGGACTAGCCAGGGAAGAGGGGGATGTCCCGCTGGGCGTCCCGGACACCGGCCGCGCCGGTACGGCGGGCTGCGGCGCCGGGGAGCAGCTGCGGTGGGACGCGAAGACCCGGGGTGAGGGCGTGCGGGGCGACGTGCCGCGGGGTGCCCTGGTCGGCAGCCGACCGGTTGCCGAGCGCACCGTCGGACCGCCCGCCCGGAGCCTGGTCCGGCGGGACGGTCCCGAGGCGAGTTCCGTCAGCGCCCCCGCGGGCGAGGGCGGCCCGGTCCGGTCGTCCGGCTCGGTGCGCGGACGCGGCGACCGTGTGGACGACGAGGTGACGACCGGTGCGGTGCGAAATGTTCTCCGCCTGGTTGGTCCACCGGTGGTTGTCGGGTGCGCCGACGGAGGCCGGCTTCGTCGTGTCCGGCTGGGGGACGGCTGCCGCGGGGAGGGGCCACAGGGCCCGGAGGGGCGGCAAAGTCGGGAGGGGTGCGCCAGCCGGGAGCGGTGGCAAAGCCGGAGGCGCCGGCACAGCCGGGAAGGGCAGCAGAGCCGGGAAGGGCAGCAGGTCCCCGATCCCGGGCTGGGCGGGCAGCGGCAGGGGCGAGGCCGACGAAAGAGCCGGGAGCAGGGGCAGATCTGCGACCCCGGGCACGGCGGGAGGAGGCAGGGCCGAGGCCGAAGGCAAAGCCGGGAGGGGTGGCAGGTCCGCAGCCTGGGGCACGGCGGGAAGAGGCAGGGCCGAGGTCGCCCGAAGCGGCGGCACGTCGTGCCGTGCGGGAGAGGCTGCCCGGAGGGGTGGCAGGTCGGCGGCCGCTTCCCGGAGGGGCGGCACGTCGCGCCCGGCGGGGGCGGCTGCCCGGAAAGGCGGCACGTCGTGGCGGGCGGGGGCGGCGGGCTGAGCGGGGAGCCGCACGGGCCGGGTGGGCAGGCCAGGCGCCGGCGCCTGGGGCTTCGGCGAGGACCGTGACGCCGAGACGCCGGACCGGCCGGGCAACCGCTGCCCTGCCGGAGCGTCCGGCGAACCCGGCTCCACGCACCCCGGCCCCTCAGCCCGGCCCGAGTGCCTTGGCAGCGGCGGCAGCGTCGGCGGCTGCGCGAGCCGCCCGGGCTCCGCCGCCCGCGCCTCACCCACCGCCCGAACGGCCGTCTCCGCCACGGCCTCCAGGGTGTGCACGCGGTGCGCCCGGCCAGCTCCGGGCCCGGCGGCCGGCGCCTCCCCGGGTCCGCCAGCCGCATACGCCCGCTCCCCGCACAGCAGCGCGAGGAGCACCACGCCACCCGTCAGCAGCACCACCTGGAGGGCACGCCGTCCGGCCGCCGTGCGCAGGACGCGCGACGCGGTACCGGGCAGAACCGCTGACCAGGACAAGAGGGGAGCTTCCTCCCGTGCGACGGAACCAGGGCGGGCCGCGTCACGGGCGGAGGACCGGCACGTCGCGGTGCGGCCCGGCTCCGGCGCGACTCGCCACCGAGCAGGCGCCGATCCTCGCACGGAAGTGCGGACGCCGCGCAAGCCTTTGCCGGGCGACGATCCGTCAGATGCCCGTGGACGGGCCGGACGGCACCCCCGGCTGGGGGCCGTCCGGCCGCCCTCAGCTCACGCCGCGTCCGGTATCGGCAGCGGCCGCTTCTCGATCGCCGCCGCCATGACCTCCGGGAACAGGTCGGGCGTACAGGCGAACGCCGGTGCGCCCAGGGCCGCGAGGGCCGCTGCGTGCTCCCGGTCGTAGGCAGGGGCGCCCTCGTCCGACAGGGCCAGCAGCGTCACGAACTGCACCCCCGACGCCTTCATCGCCGCGACCCGCTTGAGCATCTCGTTGCGGATACCGCCCTCGTAGAGGTCACTGATCAGCACGACCACCGTCTCCGCGGGGCGGGTGATCTGCGACTGGCAGTAGGCGAGCGCCCGGTTGATGTCCGTGCCGCCGCCCAGCTGGGTGCCGAACAGGACGTCCACCGGGTCGTCGAGCTGGTCGGTCAGGTCGACGACCGCCGTGTCGAAGACGACGAGTCGCGTGGAGATCGTCCGCATCGAGGCGAGCACCGCCCCGAACACCGATGCGTAGACCACCGATGCCGCCATGGATCCCGACTGGTCGATACAGAGGATGACCTCCTTCTTGGTGGACCGGGTCGCCCGCCCGTATCCGATGAGGCGCTCCGGCACGATCGTCCGGTGCTCGGGCAGGTAGTGCTTGAGGTTGGCCGCGATGGTGCGGTTCCAGTCGATGTCGTGGTGGCGGGGCCGGCTGACGCGGGCGCTGCGGTCGAGCGCGCCGGTGAGGGTGGCCCGGGTGCGGGTGGCCAGCCGCTTCTCCAGGTCCTCGACGACCTTGCGCACGACGGCCCGGGCCGTCTCCTTCGTCGTCTCCGGCATGGCCTTGTTGAGCGACAGCAGCGTGCCGACCAGGTGCACGTCGGCCTCGACCGCCTCCAGCATCTCCGGCTCCAGCAGCAGCGTGGCGAGGCCGAGCCGGTCGATGGCGTCGCGCTGCATGACCTGCACGACGGAGGACGGGAAGTACGTGCGGATGTCGCCGAGCCAGCGGGCCACCGAGGGCGCCGACGCGCCGAGTCCCGCGGAGCGGTCCCGGCCGGTCTGCTTCCCGCCGTCCTTCTTGCCGTACAGGGCGGTGAGCGCGCCGTCCATCGCCGCGTCCCGCCCGGACAGCACGCATCCCGTGCCGTCGGCGGCCTCGCCCCCGAGCACCATCCGCCACCGCCGCAGCCGTTCCTGCGCGGGGTCCGTCACCTCGGCCGTCACCGTTGCGCTCCTGCCCGCGGTCGTTCCCACAGCGGCATCACCGGCACGGTCGTCGCCGGCCGGCCCTCCGCCTGAGCGCCACCAGCCGTCGCGGACGCGGCCGTCACGTCGGTCGTCATCCCGTCACCCCCGTCAGTTCGTCGGTCGGCTCGTTCGCCGTTTCGTGGTCCGTGTGCGTTTGGTCCAGTCCGAGCAGCAGCCGTACGACCGGAAGCACGGCATCCGCACGTGCCGGGTCGAGGTCGGCCGCGAAGCCCGGCAGGCCCGAGGGCGCGGCGGCCACGCCGCCCGTCGCCCCCGGGCCGCGCCGGACCAGCTCGCCCAGGGTGCGGCGCACCCCGGGTTCGTACGCGGAGAACGTGCGCCGCAGCAGGGGCAGCACGTCCGTGAACGCCTCGGCCGGCACACCGGTCAGCCAGGCGTCGACCAGCCCCAGCAGCCGTTCGTCGTGCACCAGGAGCATCCCGCCGCCGGACCCCCCTCCGACGAAGCCCTCGATCCAGGCGGCCGCGTCCGCGGGCGGTGTGCCCGGTGACAGGACGAGCCCCATGAGGCGCGCCGCCTCGCCCTGCTCCAGCTCCCCGTCGTCGAGGAGCAGCCGCACGGCCCGGCCGCGGATCACCCCGGGCACGGTGTCCCGCACGGACAGCACCCGCAGGACCGACCGCCAGCGGTCCCTCAGCCGGCCGTGCCCTGCCGCGGGCGCGTCCCCGAGGAGGCCGACGGCCGAGTGCACCGCGTCCACGTGGGACCGCATCTCCTCGGCGGCGTCCGCGTCGAGGGCGGCACAGGCCGGGGGCAGGCCGACGAAGACCCGCTCGGCCAGACCGGCGGCGACCTCCCCCAGGGCCCCGGTGTCCGTGCCCCGGACGTCGCCGTAGCGCAGCGAGCGGACCAGGGCCGGGAGTGCCTGGGCGAGATGGCCGACGTCGGCGTCGAGGGCGGCGCGGTCGGCCAGGATCCGCATCACGGTGGGCAGGGCGTCGGGGAGTTCGGCCAGCAGGCAGCGCTCGGCGAACGCCGTGACGTCGGCGAGGCCCGGGGCGGCGACCGCGTCGGCCTCCGCCTTCGCGGTCGCGGCGGACAGGACGGTCGTGCCCCAGACGCCGGCCTCGGCGATCCGCACGGACAGCTCGGGCTCCCAGCGCAGCCGCCACGTCTCCCGGAAGGTGCCCGTGCTGCTCCGGGACGCGGCCGGTTCGCCCCAGGCGATGCCGAGCAGCCGCAGCCGGTGCAGGAGTCTGCTGCGGGCGGCGTCGGTGTCCTTGCGCAGGTCGAGCTCCAGCTCGCGCTCCAGCGCCTCCGGCTTCAGCCGCAGCCGGCGCTGGAGCCGGTCCAGGTCGCGCTGGAGCGGGACGGCCGGTGCGGTGACAGGCACCTCCCCCAGCACGTCCCCCACGACCAGCCGGTCCCGCACCAGTGCCAGCGGTACGTCCGAGCCCTCGCACATGACCGCCCGCACGGCGTCGGTCGTCTCGCTCAGGCCGGGCAGCGGACGGCCGCGCATCGCGGCGAGCGTCTCGGCCAGCCGCACCGCCTCGATGACGTGGGCGGAGGAGACCATCCGGTCCTCCTCGCGCAGCAGGCCGGCCACCTTGGTCATCCACCGCTCCACCGGCCGGTCCGGGGCGGCGAAGAGGTGCCCGTACCAGCCGGGCGAGTCGATGCCCGCGCCGTAGCCGCTGAACCGGGACAGTCTGCGGTGGGTCCACGGCACCCACGTCATGTCCGTCTTGACCTTGGGCAGGCCCTTCAGCAGGGCCCGGTCGGCGGTGACGGTGGTCCTCTGCCGGAGCGCGGGCACGTGCCAGGCCCCGCAGACGACGGCCACGCCGTCCTCGAACTCCTTCTGCGCGGCCCGCACCTGCAGGCGCATGTACGCCTCGCGCACCAGGTCCCGGTCGTGCCCTCCGCTGCCGTACGTCTCCCGCAGGGCCGCCATGGCCTCCTCGAGCGCGGTGAACGGGGCGAGTGCGTCGCCCTTCCCCGCGCCCCGGTGCTCGACGACGTCCTCCCACCAGCGCTCCGGGTCGTCGTACCCGGCGGTCTCGGCGAGCACGCCGAGCGGGTCGATCCGCACCTCGGCGGGATCCGGGGCAGGCCGGTCGCCGTCCCCGCCGGCGGTGGGCCCGGCGTGCGGAGGACGCTCCCCTCCGGCGTCCTCCTGCCTGTCCCACGCCAGCGTGTGTGCGGCCGGCAGGTCGATGAAGCGGGCCGGGACGCCGTGCTCCAGCGCCCAGCGCAGGGCGACCCACTCGGGGGAGAACTCGGCCAGCGGCCAGAACGCCGAGCGGCCGGGCTCGTCCACCGCGTGGGCGAGCAGCGCGACCGGCGGCCGCATCTCCCCGTCGGCGGCGAGCGGGATCAGTACGTCGGCCTCGGGCGGCCCCTCGACCAGCACGACGCCGGGCCGGGTCTCGTCCAGCGCGGCCCGCACCGCCCGCGCCGACCCCGGCCCGTGGTGGCGCACGCCGAGCAGCAGCGGCCCCGCCCCGGGCCGCCGAGCCGCGGCCCCTTCCACACCGGTCACCTTCTCCCCTCCCGTCCCTCGCCCGAAGCCGGCCCCCGCCCCCGGTGGTTCACCGGCTCACCTCGCGGCAGGCCCGGTAGAAGTCCTTCCAGCCGTCGCGCTCGCGCACGACCGTCTCCAGGTACTCCTGCCAGATGACGCGGTCCGCCGCCGGGTCGCGGACCACCGCGCCGAGGATGCCCGCGGCCACGTCGCCCGGCCGCAGCACGCCGTCGCCGAAGTGGGCCGCCAGCGCGAGGCCGTTGGTGACGACGGAGATCGCCTCGGCCGTGGACAGCGTGCCGCTGGGCGACTTGAGCTTCGTGCGGCCGTCGGTCGTGACGCCGTCGCGCAGCTCGCGGAAGACGGTGACGACCCGGCGGATCTCGTCGAGGCCGTCGGGTGCGGCCGGCAGGTCGAGCGAGCGGCCGATCTGGTCGACACGGCGCGAGACGATGTCGACCTCGGCCTCGGGGCTCTCCGGCAGCGGCAGCACCACCGTGTTGAACCGGCGGCGCAGGGCGCTGGACAGGTCGTTGACCCCGCGGTCGCGGTCGTTGGCCGTGGCGATCAGGTTGAAGCCGCGGACCGCCTGCACCTCCTGGCCCAGCTCCGGTATCGGCAGGGTCTTCTCCGACAGGATCGTGATGAGCGTGTCCTGCACGTCCGCCGGGATGCGCGTCAGCTCCTCGACCCGGGCCGTCATGCCCTCCGCCATCGCCCGCATGACCGGGCTCGGGACGAGGGCGTCGCGGCTCGGACCGTGGGCGAGCAGCTGCGCGTAGTTCCACCCGTAGCGGATGGCCTCCTCGGGCGTGCCCGCGGTCCCCTGCACCAGCAGCGTGGAGTCGCCGCTCACGGCCGCGGCCAGGTGCTCGGACACCCAGGTCTTCGCCGTGCCCGGGACACCGAGAAGGAGCAGGGCGCGGTCGGTGGCGAGCGTGGTGACGGCGACCTCGACGATGCGGCGCGGCCCCACGTACTTCGGTGTGATCACCGTGCCGTCGGGCAGGGTGCCGCCCAGCAGGTAGGTGGCGACGGCCCACGGCGACAGCTTCCAGCGGGCCGGACGCGGACGGTCGTCCTGAGCGGCCAGCGCGGCCAGTTCCTGCGCGAAGGCGTCCTCGGCATGCGGTCGCAACGGCTCGGCCGGGCGCGTCCCGCCCGCTTCGACGGTCGTCGGCTCCACGGACACAGTCATGGCAAAGTCCCCCTCCAGCTCCGCCGGTTCGGATCTGGGGTCCACGTAACACCACGCCACTGACAATGCGCTCCGACCTGCGCGAACACCGCCGCGGGCACCCGGCCGCGCTCGCTCGCCGAGGCCATTGTCAGTGGCGGGACCTACCGTCGGACGCATGACTCAGCAGGGGGTGCGCTGGACCGCGGAGCAGGTGCTGGCACTTGCGCCTGACGCGGCATCACGCAAAGCGGGAAGCAAACTGGCCACGGCGGGGCCGTGGTCCGAGGCGGGGAGTGCCGGCGAGGGGGCGGTGTGGGGACTGTGCAAGGGCAGCGGGAGCAAGCCGTACCAGACGGTCGTGGACCTCGCGGACGCGTCCGGGCCCGCGTACAAGTGCAGTTGCCCGAGCCGCAAGTTCCCGTGCAAGCACGCGCTGGGGCTGCTGCTGCTCTGGGCGGGCGGGGACGGAGCCGTGCCGGCCGGGAAGCCGCCGGAGTGGGCCGCGCAGTGGACAGCGGCCCGGCGCCGGCGCGCTGAGGAGAAGAAGGACGGGGACGGCACCGGTGCGCCGTCCGGCTCGGCCGATCCCGAGGCCGCCCGCCGCCGGGCCGAGCGCCGTGCCGAGCGCGTCACGGCGGGCGCGACCGAGCTGGAGCAGCGCCTGGCGGACCTGCTCCGCGGCGGCCTGGCCTCGGCGGAGCAGGCGGGTTACGGGCTGTGGGAGGAGACGGCGGCCCGCATGGTCGACGCCCAGGCCCAGGGCCTCGCCGCACGGGTCCGGGAGCTGGGCGCGATCCCGTCCACCGGCCCGGGCTGGCCGGTGCGGCTGCTGGAGGAGTGCGCGCTGCTGCACCTCCTCGGCCAGGGCTGGCTGCGCCGTGAGCGCCTCCCGGACGGCCTCGCCGCGACGGTCCGCTCCCGCATGGGCCTGCCGGCCTCCGCCGACGGCCCGCCGCAGAAGGACACCTGGCTGGTCCTCGCCCAGTACGACACCGCGGACCCGCGCCTGACGACCCGCCGGACATGGCTGTACGGCGCGGACACGCAGCGCACGGTGCTGCTCCTGTCCTACGGCGCCGCGGGGCGGGCTCCGGAGCTGTCCCTGCCGGTGGGTCTGGCGCTGGAGGCCGAGGTGTCGGCGTATCCCGGCGCCGGGCAGCCGCGGGTCGCCCTGGGCGAGCAGTTCGCCCCGCCCGCACCGACGGCGATACGCCCGCCCGGCCTGACGACGGCCCGCGCGGCCGCCCGCTACGGCGACGCCCTGCGCGACGACCCGTGGCTGGAGTCCGTTCCCGTCACGTTGGACCGGGTCGTTCCGGTCCCGGACGGCGACTCCTGGCAGGTGGCGGACGCCGACGAGGACGCGGCCCTGCCGCTGACTCCCGCGGCGCGGTCCCGTCCGGGCCTGTGGCGGCTCGTCGCCCTGTCGGGCGGCGCACCGGTCAAGGTCTTCGGCGAGTGCGGCCACCAGGGCTTCACCCCGCTGACGGCGTGGCCGGAGGGCCCGGGGGAGCCGGTCGGCCTGTGCTGACCGCCGCGTCCCGCAGATCACGCATCGTCCAGGCATCACCGGACAACCGGGCGCTCCGTCGACCGCCCCGGGGTGTCCCGCAGAAGGGAAGTTCATGACCAGGACCTCCACCCCCGTGGACGCGCCCGCGGGCGATTGGGAAGGGCTCGTCACGACCGCGCTGCTCGGCACCGACCGGCGCACCCCGCCGGGTGTCGTCCCGGGGCCGGACGCCCCGGCGGCGCTGCTGGACGCGGCGGCCGTGGAGACCGTG
This sequence comes from Streptomyces sp. NPDC003456, assembly GCF_042878735.1. Classification (NCBI taxonomy): domain Bacteria; kingdom Bacillati; phylum Actinomycetota; class Actinomycetes; order Kitasatosporales; family Streptomycetaceae; genus Streptomyces; species Streptomyces sp. NPDC003456. Next base: position 168,414 of record NZ_JBIAOK010000004.1, on the reverse strand, counting down.
CGCCGCAGGGCCGGCCTGCGTCCGGCCCGGGCGGCGGAGCGTCCGAGACCGGCCCCGCAGGACACGCGTCCGCCCCTTCCGGCGGCGGCCGCCCGCAGGCTCGCCCTGCTCCTGGCCGACCGCCCGGGCCCGTCCGGCGGCGGGCGCCGGGGCGCCGCCCCCGACCTGATGGAACTGCTGCCGCAGTGGCTCGCCACGGCCAACGCCCGCGGCTTCGCGCCGCCTGCGCACCTCCTGCCGGCACTGCTGGACGCGGCCCGGGGCCGGACGGATCTGCGTCCGGCGGCACTGGAGTTCGCCGGGCCGCGGGCCCTGTGGCTGGCGCGGCTGAACCCGGACTGGCGCTTCGCCCTGCGCTCGACGCCGGGCGGCGGAGCGGCGCTGCCGCACCTCGACGACGGCGAGGGGATCGAGCAGTTGTGGCAGGAGGGCCTGTTCGCCGAACGGGTCGCGCTGCTGTCGGCGCTGCGCTCCCGTGTCCCGGCCGCCGCCCGCGAGTTGCTCGCGACGACCTGGACGACCGAACGGGCCGAGGACCGGCTGATGTTCCTCGACTCCCTGCGCGCGGGCCTCGGTCCGGACGACGAGCCGTTCCTGGAGCAGGCCCTGGCCGACCGCAGCCGCAACGTCCGGGCGACGGCGGCGGAGCTGCTGTCGTCGCTGCCCGGTTCGGCGCTGGCCGCACGGATGGCGGTCCGGGCGGCGGCGTGCGTGGCCATCGACCACGCGCAGACGGCGGTGACCGCCCAGCCACCCACCGACAGCGCCGGACTCCCCGTCGCGGAGGCGCAGCAGCACGGGCCGGCGGCGGGACCATCGATCGTCGTTGAGGCGCCGCACGAGTGCGACTCCGGTATGGAGCGGGACGGTGTGGTGGCCAAGGCGCCCGCGGGACGGGGTGAACGGTCGTGGTGGTTCGGTCAGTTGGTGGAGGCGGCACCGCTGGGGATCTGGCCGGGGAGGCTCGGCGGCCGGACCCCCGCGGAGATCGTGGCGCTGCCCGTGGCGGACGGCTGGCAGGGCGAACTGCACGCGGCGTGGTGCCGGGCCGCGGTACGTCAGGCGGACGCCGAGTGGTCGCGGGCACTGCTCGGCGAGCCCACCGCTCCGGAGGCCGGCGGCCCCGGCGCGGTGTCCCTGGCCGAACGCGCCAAGCTGCTCGACACGCTGGGCGCCGGCGAACGGGCGGCGTGGGTGGCCGGCTTCATCGCCACGCACGGCCTGTCCGAGGCGTTCCAACTGCTCGGCGTGTGCGCGGTGCCGTGGGCTCCTCCGCTCGGCCGGGCGGTGGTGGACGCGCTCAACATCGCTCGGGACGCGGGGAGTTATCCATGGAGCTTCAGCGGAGTGATGGGACTGGCCGAACGCTGCCTGGACCCGTCCGAGGCGAGCCGCCTCGACGCGCTGCTGGCCGTGCCGGACGAAGCGGAGAACGCCTCCCCCGGGGCCGGCGGCTACTGGGCGGAGGCCTTCCAGCGCCTGGTCACGACCCTGCGCCTGCGCGCGGCCATGACGGAGGAACTGCTGACGCCCTAAGACCCGGGGCCCTGACGAAGAGCACCACGGCCGACCGCCCGGGCCGGGCCGTCGGCGTCTCTGCCGACTCCGGAGTCGAGACCGCCACACGCCGCACTGATACATGTCGGACCTGCACACGCCGGACCGGCGCACGCCGCCCGAACCGTGGCCCGGCCGCCGGAGATCTACGCTCCGGCAGGCTGGCGGACGTTCGTGCGAACCCAGTCGACGATCGACTGCGTGGTCGCGCCGGGCGTGAAGATCTCCGCGACACCCTTCTCCTTCAGCGGGGGGATGTCCGCCTCGGGGATGATCCCGCCGCCGAAGACCAGGATGTCCTCGGCGTCCCGCTCCTTGAGCAGGTCGATCACCGCCGCGAAGAGCGTGTTGTGGGCGCCCGAGAGGATGGAGAGCCCGATCGCGTCGGCGTCCTCCTGGATCGCCGTGCCGACGATCTGCTCCGGGGTCTGGTGGAGGCCCGTGTAGATGACCTCCATACCGGCGTCGCGCAGGGCCCGCGCGATCACCTTGGCCCCGCGATCGTGGCCGTCGAGCCCCGGCTTGGCCACCACCACGCGGATCGGACCGGCTGCCACACCCATCACTGCCTCCATGAAGCGACTACATCCATCCGTACCGACAAGTACCGCACAGATCCCCCGCGCGGTACACGCCGAACACACCGCTCGGGCCGCCGCCCACCGCACCTGCTGCGGCGCCACGGCACGGACGCCCCGCCCCGAACCGTCCGGGCAAGTGAACGAACGTTATCTCCAGGATCCCGCAACCGGCAGTTTCGCGGTGCAGACCGAGGGGGAAATCACATGGTGGGACAAGCGCAAGGGGAGCCGCCAGGAGGTCGCCCGACCGCACGCCACCCACGAGACCCGGCGGCGGTACGGCCACTTCGGCGAAGGCACACAGGGCCGGCACGACACGCAGGGCACGCACCGCGCAGCAGCGAGAAGCCTCGTCACCCCACCGATCGGGGACCTCGTCGCACCAACGGCGTCACTCACGCCGCATGCCGCGCGGCGTTCCCGCAGCCCACTGGGCTCACACCGCTCGGGCGGTCGTCGCCGGCCGTCTTCACGGCTGCTTTCCATGAGGGCACACGGGGGGCGGAGCCGCCCTCGGGCGTGCCGACAGGAGGTCGGCCGTGAAGGTCACCGGAATCGCCGGGATCAGCGCAGTCACTGGGGTCAGCGCGCTCGCAGCCGTCGGCCGGATCGGCGGAATGGCCCTGCCCTTCCTGCCTGCCGGCCGAGGCCCGCTGCCGAATGAGCCCACCGAGGCGAACGAGGCACAGGAGGCGAACGAGCCGGCTCAGCTCCCCGGCAGACCAGGACCGCCCGGCCTGCCGAAGCTGCCGGAACTGCCCGGGCTCCCCGGGCTGTCCGGGCTCCCGGGGCTGTCCGCCGCCCTGCTGAAGGCCACCGTCCTGGAGCTGGCGATCCTGGCCGGGCACCTCCTGCTCTACCCCTCCGGCATCACCCAGGAGCGACGCCCCCGGGTCCCGGCCCCCGCCGCCGAAGGGACCACCCGGCTCCCCGCGGAGGCGAAGCCGCCCGTGGTCCTGCTGCACGGCTTCGTCGACAACCGGTCGGTCTTCGTCCTGCTGCGCCGCAACCTCGCCCGGCACGGCAGACAGCGGATCGAGTCCCTCAACTACTCGCCGCTGACCTGCGACATACGACTGGCGGCCGAGCGGTTCGGCCGGCACGTCGAGGAGGTTTGCGAACGGACCGGGGCCGAGCGGGTCGACGTCGTGGGGCACAGCCTCGGAGGGCTGATCGCGCGGTACTACGTGCAGCGACTCGGCGGCGACACGCGGGTGCGGACCCTCGTCACGCTCGGCACGCCGCATGCGGGCACCCGTGTGGCGCGCTGGGCGGACGCGCACCCCATCGTGCGCCAGATGCGCCCCGGCTCACCGGTGCTCGAGGAGCTCACAAGGCCCGCCCCTGACTGCCGTACGCACTTCGTCGGCTTCTGGAGCGACCTCGATCATGTGATGGTCCCGCCGGAGACGGCCCGCGTCGACCATCCCGATCTGTCGGTGCACAACGTGCGGGTGACCGGCATCGGCCATCTCGCCCTGCCCGTGCACCCCGCGGTCGCCGACGCGATCCGGGAGGTTCTCGACACGGCGCTCCCGGGCGAACCGTCCGCGGACGGGCCCGAGGGGCGGGCCGGCGGTCTGACGGTGGCCTGAAACTCGTCATACAGCCGCCACAGGACTGCGCATCCCCGATCAGCTTCGAACAAACCTCGAACACAAGGCCAAACTCGCGCCCGCAGTCCGCCAAAACACGGCCGAATGCCCGTTTCCTGCGCGCGTGAAACCTGCGGAAGATTGTCGTGCCCGCGTACCGCCGGGTACAGTCGCCGCACTGCTCTGGCAGCCCCTGTTGTCGAGGCGAAAGAGAAGTTGGTGAACGACCGTCACCCGTCGGGGACCATGGCCCCGGCTCCGGCTTCCGACGCCGACTCGGCGCACTACGCGTCGTACGGCACCCAGGAAGCCCCGTACGGCGACTTCACCACGTACGGCGACCACACCGCCACCGGTTTTCCCGGGGCCGACGCGGGTCTCGACGCCTCCGCCCATGCCGCTTCGAGCTTCGCCACGGACCCCCTCTTCGGTGACATGCCGGGCAACGGCCACGGCACGGGTGCGTACGACTCCGGCCAGTGGTCCACGAGTACCCCCGAGAACGCGAACTATGACGCCTACGCGGCCCAGCATCACGCCGCCTACGACACCGGCGTCTACGACACGACCTCCTGGACGACCGGCGGGCAGCCGATGTCGGCGATCCCCTCGCCGACCCAGGCCCCGGACGCCACGGGCCAGTGGGACAGCGGTGCCTGGCTCCAGCCGGACCAGTCGGGCAACGGGGCCGGCCACACGCAGCAGTGGGACTGGGGCACGCAGACCTTCGACACCGGCGCCTACGACGCCACGCAGTGGAACTCCGACGGCTCGGTGGCCCCGGCCGGCGACGGCTACGAGCAGCCTGCCGAAACCTTCGAGCAGCACGAGCAGTCGCAGTTCGAGGGGCACGAGCCGACGCAGTTCGACGAGTCGGAGCAGGTGCCGTTCGACCAGCTCGAGACCGCGACGTTCGAGCACGTCGGCTACGACGACCCCGCGGGTCACGGCCCCGCCGCCGACGGCGACGAGACGGCCTCGATCGGTGAACTGCCCGCCGTGGGACCGCTTCTGGACGGCCAGGAAGAGGTCGTGCCCACCGGTTCCCGGGCGGCCTCGCGGGCCGGGTCCCGCTCCCGCCGCCGTACGCCGCCGAAGCGTTCGGCACTGCTGACCGTCGCGGTGCCCTCGGCGTGCGTGATGGGTGTCGCGGGGATCGCGGCCGCGTCGGTGGGCACCTTGACCGAGGACAGCGCTGCCGAGGCGCACACCACGGCCGCCGACGTGCAGCCGGTGAAGCCGGCCGCGGCCAACAACAAGCTGGACACGCAGCTGCAGAGCCTCGCCGCGGGCGCCGACGACTTCGCCGACCGGGCCAGCCGTACGCAGGAGCGCATCGACCTCAAGGCCCAGCAGGTCGCCGAGAAGAAGCGGGCGGCGGAGGAGGCGGCCCGCAAGGAGCGGCTGCGCCCCAAGTTCGCCCTGCCGGTCTCCCAGCACGGACTGAGCGCCTACTACGGCCAGTCGGGCATCAACTGGATGTCCCTGCACACCGGCATCGACTTCCCCGTCGCGTACGGCACGACCGTGATGGCCGCGACCGACGGCACCGTGCGCACGCAGTGGAACAGCGCCTACGGCAACATGATGATCGTGACCGCGAAGGACGGCACGGAGACGTGGTACTGCCACCTCTCCACCTACACCGTCCCCTCGGGTACGGCCGTGAAGGCCGGCGACCCGATCGCGCGCTCCGGCAACTCGGGCAACTCCACCGGTCCGCACCTGCACTTCGAGGTGCGCCCGGGCGGCGGCTCGGCGATCGACCCGTTGCCCTGGCTGCGCAGCCACGGCATCAACCCGGGCTAGCCACCCGGCACTCACCGGCACCGCCGAGGCTCCCGCACGCCGTGCGAACGGGAGCCTCGAAATCAGGCACTCCCCCGGAGAAGCCCCCGGGGAGTCCTCAGCAGGGTCAGAGCTTCTCCACCGGCGCGTAGCGCAGCAGCAGTCGCTTGGGCTTGGTGTCGCCGAAGTCGATCGTCGCCTCGGCGTTGGCGCCCGTGCCCTTGACCCCGACGACCGTGCCGAGCCCGAACTGGTCGTGGGTGACGCGGTCCCCGACGGCCAGCGCCACCACCGGCTTCTCGGCGGTGCGGCGCGTGGCGAAGCCGGACGCGCCGGAGGCCGAGGAGCGCGAGCGGGACGAGGACAGGGAGGCCGCGACCGCGGACACCGGCCCGGAGGACGCGGGCGCGATCGCTCCCGTGCGCTTCCATTCCACGTGGGCCGGCGGGATCTCCTCCAGGAAGCGGGAGGGCGGGTTGTACGACGGCTGACCCCAGGCGCTGCGCAGCGTGGACCGGGTCAGGTACAGCCGCTCCCGGGCGCGCGTGATGCCGACGTAGGCCAGGCGGCGCTCCTCCTCCAGCTCCTTGGCCTCCCCCAGGGCGCGCATGTGGGGGAAGACGCCGTCCTCCATGCCGGTGAGGAAGACGACCGGGAACTCCAGGCCCTTGGCGGTGTGCAGGGTCATCAGCGTGATGACGCCGTCGCCGTCCTCCTCGTCGGGGATCTGGTCGGAGTCGGCGACCAGGGCGACCTGTTCGAGGAAGTCGGACAGCGTGCCGCCGGTCTCCGCGTCCTCGCCGCGCTCCTGCTCGAACTCCATGGCGACGGCGGCGAGTTCCTGGAGGTTCTCGATGCGGGTCTCGTCCTGCGGGTCGGTGGAGGCCTGCAGTTCGGCGAGGTAGCCGGTGCGCTCCAGCACGGCCTCCAGGACGGTGGCCGGCCCGGCGCCGGACTCCACGATCGTGCGGAGGTCCTCCATCAGCGTGTTGAACCGCTTGACGGCGTTGGTGGAGCGCGCGGCCATGCCGTACGCCTCGTCGACGCGCTTGAGCGCCTGCGGGAAGCTGATCTTCTCGCGCTGGGCGAGGGCGTCGATCATCGCCTCGGCGCGGTCGCCGATGCCCCGCTTGGGCACGTTGAGGATCCGGCGCAGCGGCACCGAGTCCTCGGGGTTGGACAGCACGCGCAGGTAGGCCAGGACGTCCCGGACCTCCTTGCGCTCGTAGAAGCGGACGCCGCCGACGACCTTGTAGGGCAGGCCGACGCGGATGAAGACCTCTTCGAAGACACGGGACTGGGCGTTGGTGCGGTAGAACACCGCGACGTCGCCCGCCTTGGCCTCGCCCGCGTCGGTGAGGCGGTCTATCTCGTCGGCGACGAACTGGGCCTCGTCGTGCTCGGTGTCGGCGACGTAGCCGGTGATGCGGGCGCCGGTGCCCGCGTTGGTCCACAGGTTCTTCGGGCGGCGGGACTCGTTGCGCTCGATGACGGCGTTGGCCGCGGACAGGATGGTCTGCGTGGAGCGGTAGTTCTGCTCGAGCAGGATCGTCGTGGCGTCCGGGTAGTCCTCCTCGAACTGGAGGATGTTGCGGATGGTCGCGCCGCGGAAGGCGTAGATCGACTGGTCGGCGTCGCCGACCACGCACAGCTCGGCGGGCGGGACCTCGGCCTCGGGCGGTACGTCGACGGGGTGCTCGGAGGTGCCGACCAGCTCGCGGACCAGGGCGTACTGCGCGTGGTTGGTGTCCTGGTACTCGTCGACCAGGACGTGCCGGAAGCGGCGGCGGTAGTGCTCGGCGACGTCCGGGAAGGCGCGCAGCAGGTTGACCGTCGTCATGATCAGGTCGTCGAAGTCGAGGGCGTTCGCCTCGCGCAGGCGCGACTGGTACATCGCGTAGGCCTGGGCGAGCGTCTTCTCGAAGCCGTCGGTCGCCTGGGCGGCGAAGTCCTCCTCGTCGATCAGCTCGTTCTTCAGGTTGCTGATCTTGGCGCTGAAGGACTTGGGCGGGTAGCGCTTGGGGTCGAGGTCCAGGTCGCGGCAGACCAGGGCCATGAGGCGCTTGGAGTCGGCGGCGTCGTAGATCGAGAAGGAGGAGGTGAAGCCGAGCTTCTTGCTCTCGCGGCGGAGGATGCGCACGCACGCGCTGTGGAAGGTCATGACCCACATGGCGTTGGCGCGCGGGCCGACGAGCTGCTCGACGCGCTCCTTCATCTCGCCGGCGGCCTTGTTGGTGAAGGTGATCGCGAGGATCTGGCCCGGGTGCACGTTCCGCTCGGCGAGCAGGTGGGCGATGCGGTGCGTGAGCACGCGGGTCTTGCCGGATCCGGCGCCGGCGACGATGAGCAGCGGGGAGCCGGCGTGGACCACGGCGGCGCGCTGGTTGTCGTTCAGCCCTTCCAGCAGCGCGGCGGCGTCGATCACCGGACGGGGGGCGCCGTCCCGGTAGTGGGTGTCCCGGTCCGGCGGCACGTCGAACTTCCCGCCGAACAGATCGTCCGGAAGCGGCTCCGGAGCGTGATCGTCCTCGGGCGGCGGCGGGGGCTCGTCCGCGGGGCCGCGCTGGGCCTGGAGGTCCGCCAGGAAGCTGTCGTCAAAGAGGCTGCTCATCGCTCTCCGAGTCTAGGGCGCCCCACTGACAGCCCGCCGCCACCCCGAGAACATCACCCCGGACCACGGCCGCCAGGGCCGGGCGGATGGCTCGTTGTCACCCAGCAGGACCGCATGATCACGGTCCGCTATGTCCGCAACAATTCCGGACAACTGGCGACCAAACCGCCGCGATCATTCACTCCGGGCAACGCTTCCGGGAAAGGTCACGAAAATGTATCGGGCATATCACCCATCAACCTTCACAGGGGCCACACGAGTTGGCTACCGTGCGATCAGGCCGCACGACCCTCTCCGGCGAACGTCGCCGGGCCGCGCGGCCTCCGCCGAGTCCGGTGTGCCGCAGCGGCAGCCGGAGCCGGGGACCCAACCGAGAACCCCGGGGTGAATCGGCCCGCCTCCGCATCCGGAGAAGGCCGTAGGGCAACCCTTCCGAACCACCCGCCCGAACCCGACAGCTAACCCGGTAGGCGGACGATGGAAGGAGTCGCCTCCCTTGGCGTCGCACCGCAAGTCGCGTCCCACCGGTTCGCGCGTGGCAGGCATACGGACCCCCGCCCTGGCAACGGCGGCCCTCACCTCCGTGGCCCTGCTGTCCCAGTCGGCCGATGCCGCACCCGAGGCCGACGACAAGCCCAGCCTCGAAGAAGTCGAGAAGAAGGTCGACGACCTGTACCGCCAGGCCGAGTCGGCGACCGACAAGTACAACGCGGCCAAGGAGAAGACCGCGAAGCAGCGCAAGCGCGTCGACACCCTCCTCGACGACGTCGCGCAGCGCGCCCAGAAGCTGAACGATGCGCGCGACAAGCTCGGCTCCTACGCCTCCGCCCAGTACCGCACGGGGGCCGCCGCCCCGGAGACGGCGACGTTCCTGCTCGCGGACAGCCCGCAGGACTACTTCGACCAGACCCAGCTGATGGACCGGATGACCGGCCGCCAGAAGGAAGCGGTCGACGACTTCGTCACGCAGCAGTCCGAGACGATGACCAAGCGCCGGGAGGCGACCGAGAGCCTCGAGAAGCTCACCGACGCGCAGGGCGACCTGAAGGCGGCCAAGGCGACCGTCCAGCGCAAGCTGGCCGACGCCCGCACGCTGATGTCGCGGCTGACCGCCGAGGAGAAGGCGCGGCTCGCGGCGATCGAGCAGGAGAAGCAGGAGGAGGCCGACCGCCGGGCCGCCGAGCTGGCCCGGCAGCAGGCCGCGCGGGAGCAGGCCGCGCAGGAGCGGGCGCAGCGCGAGGAGGCCACGCGGCAGGAGAGCGCTTCGCCGTCGGCGGACTCCGGCTCGTCCACCACGACGGCTCCGACGGACTCCTCGTACGCCACCAAGGCGGACAAGGCCCTCGCCTTCGCGCGCGCCCAGATCGGCAAGCCGTACGTCTGGGGGGCCGTCGGTCCGGGCTCCTACGACTGCTCCGGCCTGACCCAGGCCGCGTGGAAGGCCGCGGGCGTCGATCTGCCGCGCACGACGTACGACCAGGTCCGCGCCGGCACCACCGTCCCGGTGTCGCAGGCGCGGCCGGGCGATCTGGTCTTCTTCTACGACGACATCACGCACGTCGGGCTGTACATCGGCAACGGCATGATGATCCACGCGCCCAAGCCCGGCACCTACGTACGCGAGGAGTCGATCTACTACGACGGCGAGTCGGCCGTCCACAGCGTGGTGCGGCCCGCCTGAGCGGACGCGGGCGTTTTTGAGGGGCACGCGCGCGTGCCCCTCACCTCCCGCGCGGGTTGCTCTCTAGCATCGGCGCTATGTCCGGTCCCTCCCCGTTTGCCACCTGGTGGGCGACGTATGCGCTGGCGACCGGCACCGTGTCGGTCGGTCTCGACTCCGCGGGTCACGCGGTCCTCTCCCGGGTCGTCCTCGCCCTGGCCTGCGGCGCCTGGCTGGTGTCGGCGGTGAGCCTGCTGCAGCGGGCGCGCGGTGCGTGGCGCAGCGAGGTGCCCGCCGTCTTCACCACGGCGGCGGCCGCCGCCGTCCTCGGCACCGGTTTCACAGCCGCGGGCCTGCCGGCCGTGGCCTGGGCACTGCTGGCGCTGTCCGCGCTGCTCTGGGCGGTGCTGCTGGCCGTGGAGGTCGGGGGGCGGCGCGGGACGGTGTTCCTGCGGTGTGTTGCCACCCAGTGCCTCGCCGTGCTGGCCGCCGCCCTGGCCGCGGCCGAGTCGCTGGCCTGGCCGGCCCACGCGGCCCTGGTGCTGCTGTGGCTGGGGCTCGCGCTGTACGGCTTCGCCCTGTTCCGTTTCCAGCCCCGGCAGGTGGAGGAGGGACGCGGGGACCACTGGTTCGCCGAAGGCGCGCTCGCGGTCTCGGCGCTGGCCGGGGCGTACCTGCTGTCGGCCGACAGCTCCCGCCTCTACCTGTGGAACCAGGACGACGGCGACGCCCTGCGCAACACCGCCGTCACCCTGCTCGTCCTGGCGGCGGTGTGCTGTGTCGCGCTGCTGGTCGCCGAGCTGTTCTGGCCCCGGCACCACTACGACGCGCGGCGCTGGGCCACTGTGTTCTGCGGGGCCGTGACGGCGGCGGCCACGCTGGAGGTCGCCGCGGCGCTCGACGTGGGCTGGCTCGCCGGTGCCGGCGAGGCGCTGGTGTGGGTGGCCGTGGCCGCCTGGCTCGCCTGCACCGCCTGGGCCGCCGCCGCGGCCCGGGCCGCGGCGCGGTCCTCCCGGGTCAGGTCCAGAGCACGGCGATGAAGACGTTGGCCGTGGTGAGCAGTCCGACCAGGCCGAACAGGCCCTTGTCCACCTTCTCCTCGTCGCGCTTGACGTAGACCAGGCCCAGGATCACGACCAGCAGCGCCAGCTTCACGCCGATCTTGACGTTGTTCACGGACTGGTCGTCGGCCTGGTTGAGGCCCACCAGGACGATGCCGGTGACCAGCATGGTCAGGGCGCCGTGCAGCATCGCGGGCGTGAAGCGGGCCGTACCCTCGCCCATCGCCTTCATCTGGGTGAGGAAGCCGCCCAGGAGCGAGGCGATGCCGATGATGTGCAGGCCGACGAAGAGGTGGATGAGTACGTCCATGGGGCCGGAGCCTAACCAGGGCCCCACGGCCGCCCGTCACCGGCCCGGTGACGCATATATGGGCCCCATGGCACTCGGCCGCCCCCGCCCGCCCATGATCCGGGGCTCCGGTCATCACACTGAGTGAAGGGAGGGGCGCCGCGGCGGGATCTTGGTCGCATACGGTCACCACCGGTCCTCCGCGGACAGTTCCGCACACCCGCCACGGGAGCCGCACGCGCACCTCTACGGTCCTTCAGCAGGTGACCGGCTCCCCACCGCCGCCCGGGCCAGGGGCGGCAGTCGGACACCACCGCCGAGAAGGTCCGGCGGCGGCCCGTTCTCCCCTGTGCGGGCCGCCGCCGGACGCGCAGGCCGCCCGTCCGCTCCCCCGGCGGCCGCAGACCCCCGCCGGCGGTCGAGGAAAGGACGTGGCCCCCAGGTGGCAGCGCACCGAAAGCCCCGACTACGCCCCACGGCCGGCGGCAGAGCCCGTACGGCCGCCACGATCGCCCTCGCCTCCGCGGCGACGGCGACGGGCTTCGACGGGACCGGGCACGCCGACCCGCAGCCCGCCCCCGGCCAGGTCAGGGCCGAGGTGGCCGAGCTCTACCGGCAGGCGGAGGCCGCCACCGAGAAGTACAACGGCGCGAAGGAGAAGGCCGACGCGGCCCGGCAGCGGCTGAAGGCCCTGCAGGACCGGGCGGCCCGCTCGCAGGAACGGCTGGACGAGGCCCGGCAGGCCCTCGGTGCGACCGCCGCGGCGCAGTACCGCTCCGGTGGCCTCGACCCCGCGATGCAGCTCGTCCTGTCCGACGACCCCGACCGCTATCTGGAGAACGCCGAGTTCGTCGAGCGGGCCGGCGACCGGCAGGGCGCCGCCGTCCGCCGCGTGCGCAGCCGGCTGCGCGAGATCGAGCAGCTGCGCGGGGCCGCGCGCGTCGAGCTGACGTCCCTGAGGGCACGGCAGGCGGAGCTGCAGCGGCACAGGAGGACGGTCACCGGCAAGCTGGGCTCCGCGCGGCAGCTGCTAGCCCGGCTGACCCCGCAGGAACGTTCCCGGATGAGCGGATCATCGGACCGCGCCACCCGCTCGGCGGGCGCCCGCGCCACGCTCGCGGCCCCCGGCTCGGCCACGGCCCGGGCCCCCGGCCCCCGCGCGGCCGCCGCCGTCTCCTACGCCTACGCCAAGCTCGGCAGCCCGTACGTCTGGGGCGCGACCGGCCCGAACGCCTTCGACTGCTCCGGCCTCGTCCAGGCCGCCTACCGCTCGGCCGGTGTCTCCCTGCCGCGCACCACCTACGCCCAGATCGCCGCCGGGCGCCGGGTCTCCCGCTCGGAACTCCTCCCCGGGGACCTGGTGTTCTTTTACGCCGGGATCAGCCACGTCGGCATCTACGTCGGCAACGGGCGGATGATCCACGCCCCGAACCCGTCGGCGCCGGTCCGCGTGGCGCCGCTCGACGAGATGCCCTTCGCGGGGGCGACACGGGTGGTCTGAGCCGGCGCACCCACCCCGGCCGGCGCACTCACACCAGCCGGCGGGCCGTCGCCCAGCGGGTCAGCTCGTGCCGGTTGGACAGCTGGAGCTTGCGCAGGACCGCCGAGACGTGGGACTCGACCGTCTTCACCGAGATGTACAGCTGCTTGGCGATCTCCTTGTAGGCGTATCCCCGGGCGATGAGCCGCAGCACCTCGCGCTCGCGCTGGGTGAGGCGGTCCAGGTCCTCGTCGACGGGCGGCGCGTCGGTGGAGGCGAAGGCGTCCAGCACGAAACCGGCGAGCCGCGGCGAGAAGACGGCGTCGCCCTCCTGGACGCGGAAGATCGAGTCCACCAGGTCGGTGCCCGTGATGGTCTTGGTGACATAACCCCGGGCGCCGCCGCGGATCACGCCGATCACGTCCTCCGCCGCGTCCGAGACGGACAGCGCGAGGAACCGCACCGGCTGCTCGGTGGCCGCCATCAGCGGGGCGCAGCGGCGCAGCACCTCCACCCCGCCGCCGCCCGGGAGGTGCACGTCCAGGAGCACGACCTCGGGCCGGGTGGCGGTGATGACCGTGACCGCCTGGTCGACGTCCGCGGCCTCGCCGACGACCTCGACTCCGGTCTGCGCGGTCTGCCCGATCTCCGCCTGGACGCCGGTGCGGAACATGCGGTGGTCGTCGACGAGGACCACGCGCACGTGACGCCCGGGGCCGCCGCCCGGCTCCGCGGCCGCCCGGTCGTCTCCCGCGGTGCCGTTCGCCTCGGTCGGGTCGCTCATGACGTCTTCTCCGCCCTCTCCATCTCCAGCTCGACCTCCGTGCCGCCGTCCGGCACCGCGCGCAGCCGCGCCGTCCCGCCGTTGCGCTCCATGCGGCCGATGATCGATTCTCTGACACCCATCCGGTCGGCGGGTATCGAGTCGAGGTCGAAGCCCGGACCGCGGTCCCGGACGGACACGAAGACCGTCGTCCCCTCGACCTCGGCGTAGACCTGCACGGCCCCGCCCTCGCCACCGTACTTGGCGGCGTTCACCATCGCTTCGCGCGCGGCCTGCATCTGCGCGGCGATCCGCTCGTCGAGCGGGCAGTCGCCGACCACCACGACCTCCAGGGGCACGCCGTGCTTGTCCTCCACCTCGGCCGCGTTGCGCCGCACGGCGTCGGCCAGGGTGGTGGGCTCGTCGGCCTCGTCCTTGCCGGTGCCCTCGGGTCTGTACAGCCAGGTCCGCAGGTCGCGCTCCTGGGCCCGGGCGAGGCGCCGCACCTCGCCCGGGTTCTCCGCGTTGCGCTGGATCAAGGTGAGGGTGTGCAGCACCGAGTCGTGCACATGGGCGGCGACCTCCGCGCGCTCCTGGGCGCGGATGCGCATCAGCCGCTCCTCGGACAGGTCCTGCGTCATCCGCACCAGGTAGGGCCCGGCCAGCAGCGTGATCCCGACGAGGACGGCGAGGGCGGCCTGCAGGACGGAGCCGAGGTGGGCGGCGGAGCCCTGCAGCACGACGATGCCGGAGACACCGGCCGTCACCAGCAGCACACCGCCCACCGAGCGCAGCAGGGTGACGGTGCGCCTGCGGCGGCCGACCTCCGCCCAGCGGGCCCGGCGGGCGTTGTCCGCCTGCCGCCACACCAGGGCGACACCGGCGCCGACGAGCACCGTCGGCCACAGGTAGACCCGGGCCCCGCCGCTGAGGTTCACGTTGCCCACGAAGACCAGGGCCACCACGACCATGAGAAGCAGCGCCACGATCTGGCCCTTGTCGGGCCGGCGGGCGACCAGTCTGCGCCGGCCGTCGGACGAGGTCTCCGCGGCGACGAACGACGGCGGCTTCTGCGCCTCGACGCCGCCGACGCCGAGCGGGACGAAGAACCAGAACGCGGCGTACAGCAGCGCGCCGAGGCCGTCGGCCATGAACAGCCCGACGAAGACGAGCCGGACCCAGACCACGGGCAGCCCGAGGTGCCCGGCGAGCCCCCGCGCGACACCACCGAGCCAGCGTCCGTCGCTGCTGCGGTAGAGCTTGCGCGGCGGCCGCGGTTCGGCGAGAGGGGCTGCTGCGGCGTCCGACATGCCACTGATGGTCACACGCGCGGGTGTCGGGAGCATCAGGGTCGGCCCCGGAGACTCCCCTGATCTCCGCCGGGCCGCCTCGCCCACCTCCGCCGTGCCCGCCGCGCACACCTCCCGCACCCGTCTCAGGGCCGATATCAGGGTCGGACCAGGGTCGATCCGGCTGCCTCTGCGGCGGCGCGCCCGTCACCATGGACCCATGACCGATCACGAGCACGCCGCGACGGGTCCGGGACCCGGCCCCGGCCCGCGCCCCGCCCCGGGCGACGGGCCGCGGGGTGCCGCGCCCGCCGCGGACCCCGGTGCGCCGGGCCCCGCCGGTCCGCACGCGCCGGGCGGGCCGGCCGACCGGTTCCGGCGCGACCGCCGGTACAAGACCCTGGCCGGTGTCTGCGCCGGGCTCGGACGGCACTACGACATGGACCCGGTGATCTTCCGCATCACCCTCGCGGTGCTCTCCGCCACCGGCGGCCTCGGCCTGATCTTCTACGGCTTCGCCTGGCTGTTCGTCCCCTACGACGACGAGGACGAGAACGAGGTGCGCAAGCTGCTCACCGGCCGGGTCGACGGACAGGCCCTGGCGGCGGTGCTGTTCGCGCTGGTCGGCTGCGGAGTGTTCCTGACCATGCTGAAGAACGGCGGGGTGCTGACCTTCGCCGTCGTCCTCGCGCTGCTGCTGGCGGGCGCCGGCTACTGGTCGCGCCAGCGCGGGGCGCCCGACCCCGACCCGCTGGCCGCGCAGGCCGTCGCGGACGCCCCTCCCGAGCCCCAGGCCCCGCCGGTCGCCTCCTCGCCGTCGTGGTGGCGCGACCCGATCGTCAAGGACGGCACCCACATCGGCGGTACGGGCTACCTGTGGGGGCCGCGCGACACGCGTGACCTGGACATCGCGGCGGCCGTGAACGTCGGCCGGAGCACCCCGGGGCCCGGGGCGCGCCCGGACGCCCCCGCCCCGCTGCCCCGGCGGCCCCGGCCCCGCGGCCCGCGCCCGATCGGCGGCTGGGTCTTCCTGCTGGCCCTGCTCGCCGGCGCCCTGGGCACGAGCCTGACCTGGGACGGCCATCCGCTCGGCACCAGCCTGCAGACGGGCCTGTCGTGCGCGCTGGCGGTGCTGGGCCTGGGCATCGCCGTCAGCGCCTTCCTCGGCCGGACGGGGGCGGGCTCGATCCTGCTGGCGATCGTCACCGCCGGTCTGCTCGCCGCCTCGGCGGCCCTGCCCAAGGACATCGGCACGCACTGGTCGCGCACCACCTGGCAGCCCGCCACGGTGGCGGACGTGCGGCCGCACTACGAACTGGGCACCGGCGTCGGCACCCTGGACCTCACGCGGCTGGACCTGACCGGGAAGCAGACCGTGACCGTGCGGGCGGAGGTCGGGGTGGGCCGGGTGAAGGTGATCGTGCCGCGGGACGTGACCGTGCGGCTGAACGCCGAGGTGGGGATCGGGGACCTGCAACTGCCCGGCGACGACCCCAAGGACGTGGACGTCCAGCCGGGGCGGCACCAGGAGACGACCCTCTCCCCCGCCGCGGGAGTGAAGCGGTCCGGAACCGTCGACCTGGACCTCCAGGTCGGCATGGGACAGGCGGAGGTGGCCCGTGCTGCGGCATGAGATCAGGCCCGGCAGGCTGTGCGCGGGCACCGTCCTCACGGCGACCGGCGTGCTGTACGCGGGGGACGCGGGCGGCGCGTGGGAGATCCCCTGGTTCGTCGCCCTGCCCCTCGTCGCGGGCGGACTGTTCCTCGCGGGCGCGGTGGCGTTCGTGGCCGGCCGGGCACGGCGGCGCCGGCAGGCGGGCGGTGCGGGCGCGGAGGCCTGACGGGCCGGGCTCCCGGGCTCCCGGGCTCCCGGGCTCAGCTACCTGTACCCTCCGCCGCGCTGCCGCCGCCTCGCCCGCAGGGCGGCGTCCACGGACAGCAGGGGCGCGCCCGCCAGCACCAGCGGGATCCAGGCCATGAGGTAGACCAGGTCGTTGCCGTAGTAGTACGGGTCGGAGGCCCAGCTGACGGTGAGCCACAGGCTGAGGGAGATCAGCGCGCCGCCGAGCGCGGCGACCCGGGCCAGCAGGCCGAGCAGGGTGCCGATGCCGACGGCCAGCTCCCCGAGGGCGATCGCGTAGCCGAAGCCGACCGGGCTCTCGAGGGAGAGGTCGACCAGGGCGGGGACGGCGGCGGAGTCGCGCACGGCGCGCATCATGTCGCCGATCGAGCCGGGGCCGGAGTCCTGCAGGAAGGCGCTGTCGGTGAGTTTGTCCAGGCCGGCGTAGACGAAGGTGACGCCGAGGAACAGGCGCAGGGGCAGCAGCGCGTAGCGGGCGGCTGCGTCCCGCCGGCCCCCTCCCTCGCCGAAGTGCGGGCCGTGGTGCGTGTCCGTTCGCATACCGTGCGTCATCGCTGCTGGCCGCCTCTCGCCCGCCGGTGCCGAGCCCCTCGACAGACGATACGTACGACGATCCGGCCGCGCTCAACCCCGCGTGGCCGGATTTTTCCGCGACCGCAGAAGCAAGGGGCAGCGGCCCGCCCGCCCCTCGCCGGCCCGCGGCGGGGTCACTCCGTCACGTCGATGGCGTAGCGGTTCGTCTCCACGCCCGCCGCCGTGACGACCTGCACCTCCACCCGGCCCGGTTCGACCTCCGCGGGCACCGGCACGGTCAGGAGCGTGTCGGTCGGATTGCGGAAGCCGCCCGGCACCGGCACCAGGGGGACGTGGACGTGCACGGCGCCCACCCGTACGACCATCCGGGCCAGCCGGGCGGCGCCCTGCGCCCCCGGCGGCACGAATCCGGCGCCCCGGATCTCGATGTCGTCCCCCGTGCGGATCGGGCCGTCCAGGTCGCCCGCCTCCCGGGCGCGGACCACGGAGGAGACGACGGGTCTGCCGCCCTCGGCGTACTTCCCGGCCAGGTACGTCGCCGCCGACACGAGCACGACCACCGCCAGGCCCCACGGCAGGTCGGGCAGCTGGTCGGGGCGCCTGGCCAGCCGTACCGCGGCGAAGACCAGGGCGACCGCGCTGATCACGACGTACTGCAGGTCGGTGAAGGCGCCCCGGCCGGCGTCGTCGGTCAGCAGGTCGGCCGCGCGCGGCCGGTCGGCGCGGACCTTCTGCAGCCGTTGCCCCAGCACCCGCAGCCCGACCACGCGCCGCACGAGCACGGCGACCCCGCACACCACGGCGAGGACGGTCACGACCCCGGCGCCGCGGGCCAGGTCCAGCCCGGCGATCAGCGCGTCCCGCTCCGCGTGCCGGGAGGCCGCCGCGAGTCGCCCGGCGAGCACGAGCACCGCGTAGGCCGTGAACAGCACCCACGCGGCGGCGACGGTCCGGGAGGTGGAGAGCCGGTTGTCCTCGCCGATGACGGGGGCGAGGACACCGCCCCTGGCGCGGTGGAACCACGACGCGGCCGTCAGCGCCGCGGCCACCACCAGCGCGGCGGCCAGCCCGGCCGTGCGGGCCGGCGTCCAGCCCGCGCCGACCGCGGTGAGGGCCTGCGTGAGCAGCAGCGCCACGACGGCCGCCCCGACCACGGCGGTGGTGCGGCGCCACAGGCCCGCCAGCCACGCCTGCCCCTCGGCCCGTCCCCGCTCGGCCACCAGCTCCGCGGACTGGGCGAGTTCCTCGGACACCCACTGGCGCGAGGCCGACGCCGAGTGGGCGACCGCGGCCGGCAGCCCCCGTCCGGCCGCGAACTCGTCCCGTGTGGTCAGGAAGGCGGCGACGGCCCTCCGGTGCCCCTCGCGCGCCCCGTGCGGGCAGTCCCCGCAGGCGCACCCGCCGCCATGGGCGGTCCCGGGCCCGCCCGGGCCCCCGGCTGTGTGAGAACCGGCGTACGCACCCGCGTACCCGCCCGTGTCCGGGCCGCCCTGCCTCGCCCCTTGCACCGCCACGCCCGACGCCCGCCTTCCCGCGATCCCGCCACCGCCGGCCTTCCGGACCCCGGAAACACCGCTGTGCAACTGCCCTGCGACGAGAGCGAATTGTGCCCTACACCACCCGGTCCGCGCCGGTTCAGTCCGATCACACGGGTGAAGTTCGGCGTACGGTGTTGACCCCGGCCGCGCGCGGCGCGTATGCGGACGTCGCCCGGCGCGTCAGTCCAGCAGGTCCGGTTCGCTGCGGCTGATGTCGCGCCACATCGGCTGGTAGTTGATCCACGCCACGAGGTCGCCGCCGAGCTGCTCGCGGGTGGCCACCGCCATGCGGTGGTCGATGCGCACCGGGCGCCCGGCCGCCTTCGCGGTCAGCTGCACCTGGCAGGAGCGCTCCATCGACACGAACCACCAGGCCGCCGCGTCCACCGAGTCGCCGACGGTCAGCAGCCCGTGGTTGCGCAGCACCAGCGCCTTGCGGGAGCCGAGCGCGGCGGCGATGCGGCGCCCCTCCTCGGCGTCGACCGCGACGCCCGTGTAGGAGTCGTACAGCGTGTGATCCTCGTAGAAGGCGCAGCTCTCCTGGGTGAGGGGCTCCAGCAGCTCGCCCAGGGCCGCCAGGGCCCGGCCGTGCACCGAGTGGCAGTGGGCGACGGCGACCACGTCGGGCCGGGCCGCGTGCACCTGGGCGTGCACGGTGAACGCCGCCTGGTTGACGTGGTAGCGGCCCTCGACGACCTGGCCGTCCTCGTTGGCCAGCACCAGGTCGCCCACGGTGACGTGCCGGAACGGCATGCCGAACGGGTTGACCCAGAAGCAGTCGCTGTACTCCGGGTCGCGTGCGGTGATGTGCCCGGAGACACCGTCCTCGTAGCCGAGCCGCCCGAAGAGCCGCAGGGCGCCCGCGAGCCGTTCCTTGCGGTGCCGGCGTTCGTCCTCGACCGATTCGTGCATCGGCGGCATCGAGAACTGGAGCCGGTCCGTGGGAACCGGCCGGGGCGGGGTGGACCCGGGCGTCCCGTGCATGTGTCCTCCAGCACTGCGTTGGTTCACGGGGCGCGAAGTTACCGCCGGCCGGTCCGGGGCGACAGCTCTGTTCCGTAAAGAACCGGAGGGCAACCCTTGGGGCGGTTGAGGGGTCTGGTGTGCGGAATCAGCAGTGCAGCAGCGCTTTTCAGCCAGGAGTGACCTTGAGCCTCGCCGACCGCCAGATCGCGGCCCTCATGCGGCAGATCGCGACCCAGGACATGATCGAGATAATCCACCCGTTCGCCGAGTGGCGGACGTTCGGCGCGCTCACCTACATCGCGGAGTGCTACGGCTTCCGGTACGCCGGCGTGCGCCTGGTCGGCAAGCAGAAGATGGCGCACATCCAGCTGGTCCGGGACACCGACCCCGCGGCGCAGCAGCGCGCGGCGGTCTGCCGGGCGGCCTTCCCCGACCCCGGCCCCGGGCGTCCGGCGCCGGGCATGCACCTCGGTTCGCTCACCCCGGTCCCCGAGGCGCAGGCGGACGTCGACCTGGTCACCACGCTCATCCGGTACGACGCGGCCGGCGCCGCCGCCGACCGCAGGCAGCTGCTGGCCATGGCCTGGGCGGGACCCGCGCTGTTCCTGCTGCTGGCCGTGGTGACCGGCAAGTACGCCGTCCTCCTCCCGCTCGCCGTGCTGACCCCGGCGTTCCTGCTGGGCGCGCTGCGGATCAACACGGTCCGGCGCGCGAAGCTGGCCGAGCGGCTGGTGGCCGCCGGGTGCACGCCCGTACGGGACGAGGCGGGGCGGGAGCGGTTCGTGCGCCCGGTGCGGCACGCGGCGTAACCGGACAGAAGGTGTCGGGTTTCGGCGGCACACTCGGCTGCATGAGCCGTACCGAACAGCCGCCGCGGCCGCCGCACCGCACCCACCGCACCCGTGCGGCGAACTGGGCCGCCTTCGCCGCCGCCGAGCCCGCCCTCGCCCGGACGGTCGAGGAGCGCTTCGCCGCCCACACCCACCACGTCCTCGCCACCCTGCGCAAGGACGGTTCGCCGCGCACCAGCGGCCTGGAGGTCCGCTTCCTGAACGGCGAGCTGTGGCTCGGCATGATGCCCGGATCGCTGAAGGCCCTCGACCTGCGCCGCGACCCGCGCTTCGCGCTCCAGGCCAACCCGGGCGAGGGCACGGGCATGGGCGGCGGCGACGTCCGGATCAGCGGACGGGCGGTCGAGGTGGGCGACGGGGAGGCGAAGGCCGGATACGTCGAAGAGGTGGAACCGCCGGAGCCGTTCCACCTCTTCCGCACCGAGCTGACGGAGGTCGTGCGCACCTGCGTCGAGGACGACACGTACCTGGTCGTCCAGACGTGGAAGCCCGGCGAGCCCCTGCGCCTGATCAAGCGAACCTAGGGCCTGATCAGGCGCGCCCGGGGCCTACTCCCACTCGATGGTGCCCGGCGGCTTCGACGTGACGTCGAGCACGACGCGGTTGACGTCCCTGACCTCGTTGGTGATCCGCGTGGAGATCCGGGCGAGGACCTCGTACGGCAGGCGCGACCAGTCGGCCGTCATGGCGTCCTCGGAGGAGACGGGGCGCAGCACGATCGGGTGGCCGTAGGTGCGGCCGTCGCCCTGGACGCCGACGCTGCGGACGTCCGCGAGCAGGACCACCGGGCACTGCCAGATGTCCCGGTCGAGGCCGGCCGCCGTGAGCTCCTCGCGGGCGATGGCGTCGGCCTCGCGCAGCAGGTCCAGGCGCTCCTTGGTGACCTCGCCGACGATGCGGATGCCGAGGCCGGGGCCGGGGAACGGCTGGCGCTGGACGATCTCCTCCGGCAGGCCGAGCTCCTGGCCGACCATGCGGACCTCGTCCTTGAACAGCTTGCGCAGCGGCTCGATCAGCTGGAACTCGAGGTCCTCGGGCAGGCCGCCCACGTTGTGGTGGGACTTGATGTTCGCGGTGCCGGTGCCGCCGCCGGACTCGACGACGTCCGGGTAGAGGGTGCCCTGGACCAGGAACTCCACGGCCGGGCCCTCGTCGGCGATGATCTCGGCCTGGGCCTGCTCGAAGACCCGGATGAACTCGCGGCCGATGATCTTCCGCTTCTCCTCGGGGTCGGACACTCCGGCCAGCGCCTTGAGGAAGCGCTCCTCGGCGTCCACGACCTTCAGCTGCACGCCGGTCGCGGCGACGAAGTCCTTCTCGACCTGCTCGGTCTCGCCCTTGCGCATCAGGCCGTGGTCGACGTACACGCAGGTCAGCTGGGAGCCGATGGCCTTCTGCACGAGGGCCGCGGCGACCGCGGAGTCGACACCGCCGGACAGGCCGCAGATGGCGCGCTTGTCGCCGACCTGCTCGCGGATCGCCTCGACCTGCTCCTCGATCACGTTGCCCGTGGTCCAGGACGGGGTGAGGCCCGCGCCCCGGTAGAGGAAGTGCTCCAGCACCTGCTGCCCGTGCGTGGAGTGCATCACCTCAGGGTGGTACTGGACGCCGTAGAGCTTCTTCTCGTCGTTCTCGAAGGCGGCGACCGGGACGACGTCCGTGGAGGCCGTGACGGAGAAGCCCTCGGGGGCGGCGGAGCAGGCGTCGCCGTGCGACATCCAGACGGCCTGTTCGGCGGGGGTGCCCTCGAAGAGGGTGGAGGAGACCTTGGACACGTGCAGGTCGGTGCGGCCGTACTCACGGGCGCCGGTGTTGTCGACGGTGCCGCCGAGGGTCTGCGCCATCAGCTGGAAGCCGTAGCACATGCCGAAGACGGGGACGCCGGCCTCGAAGAGCGCGCCGTCGAGTTGCGGAGCGCCCTCCTCGTAGACCGACGAGGGGCCGCCGGACAGGATGATCGCCGCGGGGTTCTTGGCGAGGATCTCCTGGACCGGCATGGTGCTCGGCACGATCTCGCTGTAGACCCGCGCCTCGCGGACGCGACGGGCGATGAGCTGGGCGTACTGCGCGCCGAAGTCGACGACCAGAACGGTGTCGGCGGCGCTGGCAGCGGGAGACGCTGATGACACGAGGTGCCTTCCGGCGGTGGGGCGGGGGTCTTGTGCCACCTGATTCTACCGAGGTGCTCGCGTACGGTGTCCCGCCCGCGGGCCGTCCCGGTTCCCGGCCCGGCATCTCACCATGCGAACCCGTTTGGCCGCCGCCGGGTGCGCGGGCATACTGGCGGCATGCTCACGCACCCGACCTTCCGCTTTACCTATGGCATCCGGCCCGCCGGCTGCCACGGTCGTGCTGCTTGAGCAACTGACAAGCGACTTCCCAGGCGCCCCGGGCCGACAAGGCCCGGGGCGCCTGTCGTCGTCCGGGCCCTGTCGCCCCGGGGCGGCCCCCGACGACGAGGAGCCCCCTCCATGACCGCCACCGACGTGACCGGCGCCCGTACCCCCGAGGCCGCCGACGTGATCACCGGCGCCCGGGAGCGCATCGACGCGCTCGACGACCGGATCATCGGCCTCATCCAGGAACGGGTGGCCGTCTCCTCCGTGATCCAGCAGGCCCGGATCTCCTCGGGCGGCCGGCGGGTGAACCTCTCCCGCGAGATGGAGGTCCTCGGCCACTACCGGCAGGCGCTGGGCAAGCCGGGCACGGCCCTCGCGATGACGCTGCTGGAGCTGTGCCGCGGCAAGATCTGAATCCGCGTTCTGGGGACAGACGTGCGCATGGCTCTCACCCGTACGGCGCGTGACCGGGTTCCGCCCGGCGTCGTTGGTCCCGGTGTCCGCGCCAGCCAGGCGCGGGCCCGAAAGAACCACGCGTGGCTCACTGGGGCGATGAGACGCACGGATCGTGCCGTGCGTCGTGGGACCTCGCCCCAGGGAAGTGACCGGACGGCAGGGGACAGCAGCCCGGTCACCCAAGAGAACGGCCGGCTCCGGGGACGCCCGGGGCCGGCCGACGGACCTTGCACCTTGCACCTTGCACCTTGCACAAGCCTGTGCCGAGCCGTTGCGGGCACCGCGTTGCTCCAGCACGATGCGTCCACGTCCCGGCGCGGACCAGCGCGTTGCCCCACTGCCACAGGCCGAGACCAGCGGCGCCACCCCCCGGCGCCGCTTCCGGGCACCGGCGCTGCCCTGACGCCGGTGCTGACGAGAGGAAGGGCCCCGCGGCCCCACCCCGCGGGGCCCTTCGCCCTGTCCCCCTCGGTTCTGTCCCTCGCCAACCGCGCCCCCTCACCTCAGGTGCGGGTCACCGTCCCGCAGGCGCTGCCGGGGTCGAGGGGCCGGCTCCGGTCGTACGGGTCGACCGCGGGCCCGCTCGGCGCCGCGCCCGCCGTGGTGGTCGAGGGGAACTCCGGGTGCAGGTAGCCGTCGTGGACGTCGCAGGAGGAGTTGCCGATCTCCTGGTCGTACTTCAGCAGCAGCAGCCGGCCCGGGGTGACCCGGTAGCGGGCCGGATCGGGGAGTTCGACGTCGAGGACGCGGCGCACGATGGTCCGGGCGACCTCGGTGCGGCCGTCCGCCCGGACGACGGGGTAGACGAAGGTGTAGTCGGCGTGCACCGCCACTCCCCCGTGCCGGCCCTTCCCGGTCGTCATGCGGCCGCGGGTCTTGACCACGTCACCGGCGGGCCGCACCTCGCGGGGGTCGAAGCGGCTGAACAGGGTCACCGGGTCGTCCTCGGCGCTCGGGGAGCGCAGGGCGGTGTTCAGGTCGTCGAACAACTCCGGCTGCTCGGGGTCGAGGACGGCGAAGGCGGCCTCGGGCCGGCCTCCGCGGACCGTCCTGGCATCGAGGTTGGTCCCCACCAGCAGCTTCCTGGTCAGTTTCAGGGCCTGTTCCACGCGGGCCGCGGAGACCGCGCCCACGGCCTTCGCCTCGGGCAGCACGATGCCGGCCTCGCCGTCGGCCCAGCGCAGGGCCGGGGAACCGGCGAACGGCTCGTCCAGCGTGGGCCGTCGCGCGTCCGCCGCACCGGGTGCGGCGCTGGGCGCAGCCGTCTCGGCGGGCAGCGGCGCGGACCGGGCGGCGGGGGAGCCCCCGGTGCCGAAGGGGTCCCCCGGCAGCAGCGACGGCTTGAGGGCGACCAGTGCCACGGCCGCGGCCACGAGCACGCCGGTGACCGCCCACAGCGTGCGGCGCCGGCCCGCACGCCGGCCGGCTCCCGGGTCCGGCCCGGTGCGCCACCCGGGAGGCGTCTCGCCCCGGGCGTCCTGCTCGCGCAGCCTCCCGGCCACCCGGCGCGCCCGCGCGGACGGCTCCTTCGGGGCGGAGGAACGGATGTCCCGCTCGGTGTCGCGGGCGAACTGCTCCCAGACGTCGTCGGGGATCTCCGGGTCCGGCGACCGGTCGTCGGACGGCTTCTCAGACACGAGCCCAAGATCTAATCGGGTGAGCAGCGGCTTCACAAGACAGTGCCGCCTGTGACGCAGCGCACATAAGAATTTCGTGAGGACCCGCACAACCATTCACAGGCTCCACGAATCAAACCTGGCGAACCAAGGGCCACTCCCGCGCCCCACACGCGGAGGCCTCCCCCAACGTTCGTACCGCAGCCCGCGGTACGCCGGACTCTCCGAGGTCTTCATGAAGCTTCGCCGCGCCATGGCAGCAGCGGCCGCAACCGCGGTCATAGCCCCGGTGGCACTGCTCGCGGCACCGGCCGCCTACGCGTCCGACGAAACCACGCCCACGCCGAGCGCCTCGGTGAGCGAGTCCGCTCCCGAGACGTCCGCCTCGCCGTCGGCCACCGAGTCCAAGCCCGCCGAGACCACCCCGGCTCCGAGCACGTCCGCGAGCTCCTCCGCTCCGGAGACGTCCACCTCGCCGAGCGCGTCCACGAGCGCCTCCTCCCCGGCCCCGAGCACCTCCGCGCCGGAGCAGTCGGAGTCCCCCGAGCCCGAGCCCTCGGTGTGCGAGGACACCAAGGTCGACGTCAGCATCTCCGGCCTGCCCGGCAAGATCGCCGCGGGCAGCGGCTGGCACAAGTTCTCCCTGAACGTGCTGAACGACTCCGACTCCACGCTGAACGACCTCGACTTCTTCGCCGGGGCCTCCCCCGACGAGTTCGGCGAGGAACTGTTCACCAGCAAGCAGGTCCAGCTCCAGGCCTGGGACCCGGACGCCGAGGTCTGGACCGACCTGAACGAGGGCGGCTTCGCGGTCGGTTACGTCGGCTACACCGACGAGCTGAAGCCCGGCTACGAGGTCGACATCCCGCTGCGCCTCAACGTCAGCAAGTCCGCCCCGGTCGGCGCCGGCTTCTCGCTCGGCGCGACGATCTACGGTGACGACGACGCCGAGTGCACCGGCTTCGGCGACGTGTCGTACAAGTTCCAGATCGTCTCCGCCGGTACGGACACCGACGGCACCAAGCCGCAGGAAGGCGGCAAGGCGCCCGTCACCGACGAGAAGCCGAGCGGCACCACGCCGGAGGTCACCGGCAGCCTCGCCGAGACCGGCTCCAGCTCCGCCCTGCCGATGATCAGCCTCGTCGGCGGTGCCGCGGTCGTCGCCGGTGCCGGTGCGATCTTCGTCGTCCGTCGCCGCAAGGCCGGCGCGGAGGCGTAATCCGCAGCGGCCGCCGCGCCGCAAGCGAACGGAAGAGTGACCTGCGCTCGGAGGGGGGTGCAGGTCCCTCTTCCGTTGCCGCCGCGCCGGCCGGGCCCCGGGCTGCCGCCCGGCGCCCGGTGGCCTCACTTCTTGGGCGGCACCGCCGGCATCCCCAGGAACGGCAGCCGCAGCGCGCCGAACGCCTCCGCCGGGACCGCCGGGGACGTGGGTGCGACCGGCTGCAGCCGCGTGTACGCCGCGCCCTGCTCGGGACGAGGGTCGGGCTCGCCCTTGTTGGGCCAGAACGACATCGCCCGTTCCGCCTGCGCGGTGATGGTCAGGGACGGGTTGACGCCCAGGTTGGCGGAGACCGCGGCGCCGTCGACCACGGAGATGCCGGCGTGCCCGTACAGGCGGTGGTAGGGGTCGATCACGCCGGTCTCGGGCGAGTCGCCGATGGGGCAGCCGCCCAGGAAGTGGGCCGTGAGCGGCGTGCCCATCAGTTCGCCGACGTTGGAGCCGGCGAAACCGTTGATCTCGGCGGCCAGGGCCGAGGCGCCCTCGGTCGCCGCCTTGATCTGCTTGGGGTTGGGGGATCCGTGGCCCTGGCGGGCGGTGAGCAGCCCGCGGCCGACACCCGACGGCTTCAGGTACGTCGTCAGGGAGTTGTCGAGCGACTGCATCACCAGGCCGATGATGGTCCGCTCCGACCAGCGGCGGTTGGACAGCGAACGCAGGGTCTGCAGCGGATGCCGGGCCGCGTGGGCGACGAAGCCGAGCACCCGCGAGGTGCCCGAGTTCCGCCCGGCGTAGGGCACTTGGAGGATGGACAGGCTGCCCATCGAGTTGGAGCCCTTGCCGTAGCGGACCGGTTCGATGTGGGTGCTGGCGTCCGGGTGGATCGAGGACGTGATGGCGACGCCGCGGGTGAAGTCGGCGCGGGGCGCGCCGTGGGCCTTGCGGTAGCGCCGGTCGTCGGTCTGCGCGCCGACCAGGGCCTCGGAGTTGGTGCGGGTGAGTTCGCCCAGCCGGGCCGACAGGCGGGGCAGCCGGCCGTCGGCCTTCATGCGGTGCAGCAGGGTCTGGGTGCCGTAGGTTCCGGCGGCGAGGACGACCTTGCGGGCGGTGTAGGTGCGGCCCTTCGCCTTGCGGCCGCCGTCGGTGGGCAGGGTGGCGACGGCGTAGCCGCCCCGCGAGTCGTCGGTGACGGACACGACCGTCGTCAGGGGGTGGACGACCGCTCCGGCCTTCTCGGCGAGGTGCAGGTAGTTCTCGTTGAGGGTGTTCTTCGCGCCATGCCGGCAGCCGGTCATGCACTCGCCGCACTCCGCGCACGCCTTGCGGGACGGGCCCGCGCCGCCGAAGTACGGGTCGGGCACCTCCTCGCCCGGCTTCGCCTTCACCGTGCCGTCCGCGTCCTCGCCGTCGCCGAAGAAGACGCCGACCGGGGCGAGGTGGAAGGTGTCGCCGCAGCCCATCTTCTCCGCCGCCGCCTTCAGGTGCACGTCGGACGGTGTCATGGTGGGGTTGAGGCGGACGCCCAGCATCCGGCGGGCCTGGTCGTAGTAGGGCGCGAGTTCGTCCTGCCAGTCGGTGATGTCACGCCACTGGGGGTCCTCGAAGAACGGCGCCGGCGGCACGTAGAGCGTGTTGGCGTAGTTGAGCGAGCCGCCGCCGACGCCCGCTCCCGCCAGCACCATGACGTTGCCCAGCAGGTGGATGCGCTGGATGCCGTACATGCCGAGCCGGGGGGCCCAGAGGTAGTTCTTCAGGTCCCAGGAGTTCCGGGGCAGGGTCTCGCGGGTGAAGCGGCGGCCGGCCTCCAGGACGCCCACGCGGTAGCCCTTCTCGGTGAGGCGCAGGGCGGTCACGGAGCCGCCGAAGCCGGAACCGACCACGATGACGTCGTAGTCGTAAGCGTCCTGAGGCACGTGTTCTCCTCGTCGAGTGTCGCGTGCGGGCCGTCGGGGTGGAGCGCGCGGCTGCCCGCGCGCGGGGGCGTCAGCGCAGGCGCAGCGCCTTCATCAGGCGCAGGCTCCGGCTCATGAACCGGGCGTACGCCTCGTCGTCCATGCCCAGCGAGGGGGCCATGGGCAGCACCCGCTGGTGGGCGACCGTCTGGGCCTCGGTGTACTTGAGGATGCCCTCGGAGCCGTGGCGGCGGCCGAGTCCGGAGTCCTTCATGCCGCCCATGGGCGACTGGACGCTGCCGTAGGCGGGCGCGTAGCCCTCGTTGATGTTGACCGTGCCGGTGCGCAGGCGGGCGGCGACCTCCCGGCCGCGGCGGGCGTTCTTCGTCCAGACCGAGGAGTTCAGGCCGTACGCCGTGGCGTTGGCGCGCTCGATCGCCTCGTCCTCGTCCGTGAAGCGGTAGACCGAGACGACCGGCCCGAAGGTCTCCTCGGCGCACACGGACATGTCCGCGGCGACGCCGTCGAGGATCGTCGGCTCGAAGAAGTAGGGGCCGATGTCGGGGCGCGCCACACCGCCCGCGAGGACCTGGGCGCCCTTGGCGACGGCCTCCTCGACGTGCCGGGTGACGGTCTCCAGCTGGCGTTCGCCGACCAGGGACCCCATGTCGGCGCCGTACGCCAGCGATGTGCCCAGGCGCATGGCCCTGGTGCGGGCGGCGAACCGCTCCAGGAAGGCGTCCGCGATCGACTCGTGGACGTAGAGCCGCTCGATGGAGATGCAGAGCTGGCCCGCCGAGGAGAAGCAGGCACGCACGGCTCCGGCCGCGGCCTTCTCGATGTCGGCGTCCTCCAGGACCAGCATGGCGTTCTTGCCGCCGAGTTCGAGGGAGACGCCGACCAGCCGGGCGGCGGCGCCCCGGGCGACCTCGCGGCCGGTGCGGGTGGAGCCCGTGAAGGAGACGTAGTCGGCGTGGCGGACGACCTCGGGGCCGACGACCGGGCCGTCGCCGAGGACGACCTGGAAGACGTCGGCGGGCAGTCCGGCCTCGATCAGCAGGTCGCGGGCCCACAGGGCGGTCAGGCAGGTCTCGGTGTCCGGCTTCATGACCACCGCGTTGCCCGCGGCGAACGCCGGGAGCGCGTCGCCGACCGACAGTTCCAACGGGTAGTTCCAGGGGGCGATCTGGCCGACGACCCCGCGCGGGTGGCGCAGCTCGGTGACCTTGGTGAGGGTCGGCACGGCACCGGTGTGCCGCTTGGGCCCGAGGTAGGCGGGGGCCTTGCGGCCGTAGTGCCGGGCGGCGACCGCGACGGCCTGGACCTCCTCGTGGGCGTGCAGCCGGGCCTTGCCGGTCTCCAGCTGGATCAGGTCGAGCACCTCGGCCTGACGCTCCAGCACCAGGTCGTGGAAGCGGAGCAGGACGGCGGCGCGCCGGCGTACCGGGATCCGCGCCCACACGGCCTGGGCGGCCCGGGCCACCGCGAAGGCCTGCGCCACGTCCTCGGGCGTCGACTCGGGCAGGTCGGCGAGCTTCTCGCCGGTGAAGGGCGTGTGGTTGGCCGTCCGGCCCGAACCGGCCACACCCTTGGTGAGCTGGGCGACCAGCTCGGGGGTGACCACGTCGGCGGCGGTGCGGGCGCCCTCCGGAGCGGGGGCGAGGGGGTTCGTGCCGGCCTGAGCCGTGCCGGTCTCCGCCGTCGTCTCGGCGGCCTGCGCGTCCGTCATGAGCCGCAGGGTATGCCGCGGCGGAGCCTTTGGGTACCCGTCGGTAATACGGCTTCACCGACTGCACACACGCTGCCAGTGACTGCTGGCAACAAACGCCCTGATCAGGGCCTCGGCGGCGGCCGGCGGCGATTTCTCAGTCCTGTGCGAACTCGAGGCCGTCCCGGGCCCCCTCGAACACCCCGGTGCCCTCCCGCTCCTCCGGTGTGCCCCGGGCCATGTCGACGCGCAGCTCGTACAGGCGGTCGCCGCCGGTGCGGACCAGGAGCCGCAGGAGGCGCCGAGGGGTTCCGTCCCTGGTGTAGGCGGTGTCGGCGAGCACGGCGTCGTGACCCTGGACGCGGGTGGGGCGGTACTCGGTGTGCACCCGGCCGCCGATGGCGACTTCGCCCTTGCGGGCCTCGTCGAGCGGGGAGCCGGGTGACCGGTCCCAGCGCAGGAGCCGCACCCGGACGCCGCCGCCGCGCCCGTCGCCGTAGAGGACCGCGCGGGGTTGGTCGCCTGTGCTGCCGGTGCGGTCCAGCGCGCGGTAGTGGCCCGGGAGCCGGAGCACGGCCGCGAGGCCCCGCTCGCGGTGCGGGATCCAGTCGGCGGCGGGGGCGGTGCGGGCGTCCGGCCCGTCGGCCTGCCCGCCGCCGGCGCCCACGTCGGCGCTCGCGTCGGCGCTCGCTCTGCCGTTGCCGTTGCCGTTGCCGGTGTTGCGGGTTTCCGCGCCGGTGCCGGTGTGGCTGGTCTCCGCGCTGGTGGTGCCGGTGTTGCCGGTCTCCGCGCTGCTGGTGCCGGTGAGTTGCGTGGCCGTTCCGATACCGCCGGCGAGCAGCGCGCCGAGGAGGGCGAGTTGGGCGGGGCGGAGGAGGCCGGCCCGTCTCGGCGGCCCGGGCGAGTGCGCTGCGGGGACGGCGGCCGGTGCTTCCACGGCCGCGTCGCCCGCCGGCGCTTGCTCCGGCGTGGGGTCCGTGAGGGATTCCGCGGCAGGGGCGCCGGTCGGTGTCGGCTGCTCGGCGGCGGACGGGCCCGCGATGGCGGCCAGGTGCTCGGCGGCCTCTGCTGCGGCCGGCGGGCCCGCGACGGCGGCCAGGTGCTCGGCGGCCTCTGCTGCGGCCGGCGGGCCCGCGACGGCGGCCAGGTGCTCGGCGGCCTCTTCGGCGTCCGGCCGCTCGTCGGGGTCCGTGCGCAGCAGCCGGGATATGAGCGGTCCGAGCGGCCCGGCCCGCTCCGGTGCGGGCGGCCGGGACTCCAGGACCGCGGCGCGGGTCGCCTCGGGGGTGTCGCGGCGGAACGGGGAGGAGCCCTCGACGGCCGTGTGCAGCAGGGCGCCCAGGGACCACAGGTCCGAGGCGGGACCGGCACCGCGTCCCGACATCCGCTCCGGGGCGACGAACTCCGGTGCGGCGCCGGACTCCCCGCCTCCTGCGGCGTGTTCCCCCGGGTGCGGCTGGCCGATGCCGAAGTCGGTGAGGACGACCCGGCCGTCCGGGCCGAGCAGGACGTTGGCCGGTTTCACGTCCCGGTGCACGATGCCGACGGAGTGCGCGGCGTGCAGCGCGCCGAGGACGGCGAGGCCGATCCGGGCCGCTTCCCCCGGTGCGAGCGGGCCGCGGCGCAGTCGCTCGTGCAGGGGCTCGCCCCGCACCGACTCCATGACGATCCAGGGCAGCCCGTCGAGCATCTCGGTGGCGTCGAGCTCGTCGGGCCCTTTGGGCCCCGGGGGTTCGTCGCGCGGCTCCGGTTCGACGACCACCTCGTGGATGGTGACGGCGGCGGGGTGGTCCACCCGGGCGGCGGCCCGGGCCTCGCGGTGCAGCCGGTGGGCGGCCCGCCGGTGGTCCGCGTCGTCGGGGTCTCCGGGCAACCGGGGCTGCCGCACCGCGACTTCACGCCGGGCGAGCTCGTCGTGGGCCCGCCAGACGGTGCCGGTCGCGCCGGAGCCGATGCGCTCGATCAGCCGGTACCGTCCGCCGACCAGCCGGCCCCGGGCGTCGTCCGCACCGCCCCCGTCGTTGCTCATGCCCCATCAGTACCGCGCGGGCCCGGGACTTGTCGACGCGGGGAGGCCGACGGGTGCCCAAGAGGCCTCGGTTCAGGTCCCGTTGAGGTCCAGGTTCTCGATCGCCTCGCCCGCAACCTGTCGGCCCCGGTCGGTGAAGTCGCCCTTGCCGGGATAGCCGACGGTGAGCTTGTACATGTCGCCGCCGGTGGTGCGGTAGTAGAAGATCCGCAGCTCCACGGGGCGGGGGTCCTGCGTGTCGTCGGTGACGTAGACGACGGTGTTCTCGGCGGCCTTCCTGCCCCGGTAGGTGGTGGTGACCGGGTTCGTCCGCTCCGGGTTCTCCGGCATGTCCAGGTCGTAGTCGCCGCTCTTCTTGAACTTGCTGTCGTCGTCGTACATCTCGGCGGCCGCGGAGCCCGCGATGGC
This sequence comes from Streptomyces sp. NPDC003456, assembly GCF_042878735.1. Classification (NCBI taxonomy): domain Bacteria; kingdom Bacillati; phylum Actinomycetota; class Actinomycetes; order Kitasatosporales; family Streptomycetaceae; genus Streptomyces; species Streptomyces sp. NPDC003456. Next base: position 136,323 of record NZ_JBIAOK010000004.1, on the reverse strand, counting down.
GCCGGCGGTGTCCTCCGCCTTCTTGTAGAGGCGGAGGCCGATCCAGATGCTGCCGCTCCAGTCGGTGTACCTGACCCAGTGCTCGTCGTCGGACTCCCCGTCGGGCACGGTCCGCTGGTAGTCCTGCGGCACTGCCACCCCCGCGCCGAGCGCCTTCTCCTGGCGGATCTTCCACCCGTCGGGCAGGGGCCCGGCGAACGGGTCGGCGACCACCAGGTACGCCGTGACCGCGGCGGCGACGACCGCCGCGCCGAGGCCGATCCAGCCCGTGCGGCCGATGCGCGCGCCCCGGCGTCCGTCGGCCGGTCCGGTGACCCGGAGGGGTTGGGTGGGCTGCGGGGCGGGCGGCTCGGCGGCCGCCCGCAGCAGGGCCCGCACCCGGGCGGCGTCCGGGCGGTGGGCCGGGTCCTTCTGCAGCAGCCCGCCGATGGCCTCGGCGAGCGGGCCGGTGGCCGAGGCGGGCGGCGCGGGCGTGGCGTGGAGGACGGACTGGAGGGTGGCGGGCGTGTTGCTGCGGCGGAACGGCGAGACGCCCTCGGTGGCCGCGTAGAGCACCACGCCGAGCGACCACAGGTCACTGGCCGGCCCCGGGCGCTGGCCGAGCACCCGCTCCGGGGCGATGTACTCGGGCGAGCCCACGAAGCCGCCGGTGTCGGTCAGGTTGGTCTCGCCCTCGATCTGGGCGATGCCGAAGTCGGTGAGCACGACCCGCTCGTGACGGCCGAGCAGGACGTTGTCCGGCTTCACGTCCCGGTGCAGGATGCCGGCGGCGTGCGCGGCCTCCAGGGCGCCGAGCACCTCCAGGCCGATCCGGGCGGCCTCGCGCGCGGACAGGGTGCCCTCCTGGAGCGCGTCGCCCAGCGAGCGGCCCCGCACCAGCTCCATGACGATCCACGGTCTGCCGTCCACCACGGCCACGTCGTGCACGTCGACGACGGCCGGGTGGTCGAGCCGGGCCGCGGCGCGGGCCTCGCGGCGCATCCGCTCGAAGGCGTTGGCGCGTTCGCGCTCGGGAAGGTGCTCCGGGACCCTCGGTTCCTTGACCGCGACCTCCCGCTCCACCGTCTCGTCCTGGGCCCGCCACACCGTGCCCATGCCGCCGTGGCCGAGCTTGCCGAGCAGCCGGTAACGGCCGGCGATGAGCCGCCCCGCGCCGGGTTCCTCCGCCGGGTCGGCGGGCTGCCGGGGCGGTACAGGACCGGCGGGCGGCGCGGCCGGTGCCGCGTACGGATTGCCCGGCACCGGCGCCTGCGGGTTCGGCGGTTGCAGAACGAAACTCGTCGGCTCGTCGGCCCCGGAGCGGGCTCCCCCGTTGTTGCTCATGGGTCCATCCATATCGCGCCGGGCACTTCCGTATCCACCAGGGGCGGCCGCCGGTCACTAACCCGTGACGTCGGGGGCGCGGCCGGCGGTCCGGGTTCCGCAGACGTGCGGAGCCCGGCAGCCGGCGCTCAGGGGGCGGCGGTGGGCGCGTGGCTGCCCGTCGGGGAGGCGGATCCGGTCGCGGGGGTGCGCGGCGCCGAACTCGTCGGCAGGGGGCCGCCCTCCCCGTCCCCGTCGCTGCGCAGCAAGGCGGCGGCGGAGACACCGACCCCGGCCATCGCCGCGACCAGCACCGCGGCGACGAGCACCCGCCGGGTGGGCTGCCGCAGGAACGGCTCCTCCCGCGTCTCCTCCCGCGGTTCGGACCCCGGCGCCCCCGCCGCCGCCGGTGACGGCGGAGCGGTCGCGTCGGCAGACCGGCCGCCGGGGACGACCCGCAGCACCGGCGCGTACCCGGGCGGGGGCGCGGCCGGTGTGCGTCCCGTCGTCAGGAAGGCACGCAGCATCCGCTCCGCCCGGTCCGCGTCCAGCCGCCGGTCCGGGTCGCGCTCCAGCAGACCGTGCACGACGGGCAGGAGCGGTCCGGCCTCGGCGGGCGGGCGGATGTCACCGACCACCACCGCGTGCAGGACGCCGCCCAGCGAGTCCCGGTGGAACGGCGACTCCCCGCTCAGCGCCGCGCACAGCAGCGCGCCCAGCGACCACAGGTCGGACTCCGGCCCCGTCCTGACGCCCGACATCCGCTCGGGGGCGGTGTACTCGGGCGAGCCGACGAACGAGCCGTTCTCGGTGAGCGTCGGGGCTCCCTGGACCTGCGCGATGCCGAAGTCGGTCAGGACGACCCGGTCGGTACCGGCCTCCAGCAGCACATTGTCCGGTTTGAGATCCCGGTGCAGCACCCCTGAGGCGTGCGCCGCGCGCAGCGCGCCGAGCAGGTCGACACCGATGCGCGCGGCCTCGGCGGCGTCCACCGGGCCCTGGCCGGCGAGCCGGTCCGCCAGCGTGCCGCCCTCGACCAGCTCCATGACGATGTAGGGCCGCTCGTCGTCCTCGACGACATCGTGGACGACGATGATGTGCGGGTGGCTCAACTGGGCGACGGCCCTGGCCTCGCGCAGCGTACGGTCCCGCTGGCGGCGGGCCTCCGCCGCCGACAGGGTGTCGTCGTAGGGGAGTTCCTTGACGGCCACGCTCCGGCCGAGCAACCGGTCGGTCGCCCGCCAGACCACGCCCATGCCTCCGCGCCCGAGCTTCTCCTCGAGCCGGTAACGGCCCGCGATGACACGCCTGCTGTGCCCCTCGGTCCCCATACGGCCATCATGCCCCAACGGACGGAACCGCTCCGGGACGCCGGAACGGGGGTGGCCGAAACAGGCGGCACCGGCCGGCGCCCGCCGGTTGTGAGGCGGTCTCCGGCTGCCAGGCGGTCTCCGGCTGTCAGGCGGTCTTCTCCTGCCAGCTCTGCAGGATCGAGGTGAACTGCTGGCGCACGACGGCCCAGTCGGCCGCCGGCGCCGACATGTAGAGGGCGTACTCCGTGCCGTCCCGGGCCACGTACGTCTGCTCGACGGCCCGGCGGGGGCCGGGGAACTTGATGTCCTTGGCCAGCGCCGTCCAGGTGTACTCCCAGAGGGCGCCTTCCCGGTCGCGGTAGACGTTGCGCTCCAGCCGGACCCTCGTGTAGTCGACCAGCCGCTGCAACTGCTGTTCCAGGTCGAGCTGGTGGGCGTAGGGGTCGGCGAAGTCCGGGGACGGGTCGACGGCGATCCGGACGAAGTGCCGTCCGTCGTCGGGCGTGTAGTCGATCTGCTTGATCTCGCCCTGCGTTCCGAACGGCTTGCGCTTCCAGCCCTCGGGCAGGTACAGGCTGAAACCGGCGGGGTCGTCGTGCCGGGTCCAGCCCTCCGGGACGGATCCCCCGGGCTTCGACGTGCCGCCGGTGTCCGGCGAACCGGAGGCGCCGGTGGCCTCGCGGCCCCGGTCCCACTGCTGGAGCACGACCGCGGTGCCGCCGCCGATGATGGCCGCGAGCGCGACGACGAGGGCGAGCGTACGCAGCCGGCGCCGCCGCCCACCGCCGAAGCCCGGCCGGTCGGACGCCTGGCTTCCGGACGTCTGCGGGCCCGTCGCTGCCGAGCCCGTCGCGGTCGGGCCCGTCGCGGTCGGGCCCGTCGCGGTCCGGCCGATGGTCGCCGAACCCGTACCGGGAGCACCCGTGGTGTGGTGGCCCGCTGTGTGCGCACCGGCCATGTGCCCACCCACCATGGGCCCACCGGCCATGTACGTACCGGTCGTCGGCGTCCGGCCGGTCGTGGGGCCGGTCTGCGGGGGCAGCGGTGCCCGGGCGTGCGGAAGCGACCCGGTGGAACCGGCCGGCGCACCGCCCGCGCCGGCACCGCCCGCGCCGGCACCGCCCGGTCCCGCGCCCGCCGGGCCCCTGCCGCCGTGTCCGCCGTGTCCGCCGTGTCCGCTGTGGGCCTCCCGGTACGGCGTCCCCGTCCCGCCGTACTGCGTCGGCACGTACGCCTGCGCCCCGCTCGGCCGGCGTCCCTCCGCGGCCTCGGCGAGCATCTGCTCCGCCTCGGGCAGCGGGGGCCTGGCGGCCGGGTCCTTGCGCAGCAGGGCGGTGATGACGGGCGCGAGCGCGTCGGCGTGGCGGAGTTCTGCGGCCTCCTCCTCGACCACGGCCTGCATCGTCGTCAGCGGTGTGGTCCGGCGGAACGGCGAGCGGCCCTCGACCGCCGTGTAGAGCGTCGCGCCGAGCCCCCACAGGTCCGAGGCGGGCCCCGGATCCTGTCCGCGCACGCGCTCCGGCGCCAGGTAGTCGACGGAGCCGACGACCTCGCCGGTGCGGGTGATCGTCGTGTCGCCCTCGATCTGGGCGATGCCGAAGTCGGTGAGCAGGACGCGTCCGTCGCGGCCGAGGAGGACGTTGCCCGGCTTGACGTCGCGGTGCAGGACACCGGCGGTGTGCGCGGCGCGCAGGGCCCGCAGCACCCACAGGCCGATGCGTGCCGCCTCGCGCGGTGCGACGCGGCCGTCCTCCTTGACGGCGTCGGCCAGGGAGCGGCCCTCGACCAGCTCCATCACGATCCAGGGGCGTCCGTCGTGCTCCAGCACGTCGTGCACGGTGACGACCGCGGTGTGGCTGATCCGGGCCGCCGCCCTGGCCTCGGCGCGGGTGCGCGCCAGCAGGATCGCCTGCTCGCTCTCGGAGACGTAGAGCGCGGCCGTCAGTTCCTTGATGGCGACCGACCGGTGCAGCACCTCGTCGTGTGCCCGCCACACCCGGCCCATGCCGCCACTGCCGATGGTGTCGGTCAGCCGGTAACGGCCCGCGACGAGCCGGCCCTGCATCTGATTCACGTTGCCCCGCAATGGTCTTGACAGGGTCAGCGTAAGGACCGCCCGATCCGCAGGGAACAAGCGGGGTACCACGGTGACCGCACTGTGACGGTTGCCGGCTCTTGTGACGGTGAGTGACCTGCGTGGTCGGAGTGCCGCCCGGGCGGCGGGCCGGTCAGCGGGTCACTTCGTCACCCGGTACGTCGCCGCCGCCTGCTCGAAGAGCCGGGTCACCTCGTCCCGCTCCGACTCGGGCCCGCGCACCTGCACCACGTGGTACCGCCCGTCGACCAGCATCGCGAGGTTGCGCACGTACAGCTCCTGCCCGCCGTTGCCCGTCCAGGTGAACTGCCCCTCCGCCATGGTCCGTCCGCCCACGTCGATCCGCTTCAGCCCGGTGGAGGTGGCCCAGCTGGAGTCCCGGTAGGGCTGCAACTCGCGCTCCCGCTCGCGCTGGTAGGCCATCGGGTCGCTGCCGTACTCCGACGCGCTGTCCCGGCCCGGCACGACGAGGAGCCGGAAGTCGCCCTTGGCGTAGACGACCTGGCCGTCGCCGTTGCGCGGAGTGCGGTCCCAGCCCTCGGCGACGGCGACCTGGAAACCGGACGGGTCCTTGCGCAGGGTGAAGCCGTCGGCGGCGCCGGGGCCGGTGGTCTGGGTCTCGCTGGAGCCGGTCGACGTCGACGGGCTCTCCCCCGCCCCGGGCGAGGTCTGGTCGGGCCGGGGCTCGCTGCTCGCGTCCGGCTCCGGCGCCCGGCCGGCCTCGCCGGCGGCACCGGTACGGTCCGTGCCCCGGCCCTGCTCGGTGTCCGACTTGGGCATGAACAGCATGGCGTAGGCGATCGCCGCGGCCATCGCGAGCAGGACCAGCAGGAGCAGGGTGCGGCCGAGGCGGTGCGGTGAGCGGTTCTGCGTCCGGGCCCGCTTGTGCCGCCCGTGAGGGGCCGGGAGCCCGGCCCGGCGCCTGCGCACCAGCTCGCCCCGGCGGCGTACGACGGGCAGCCGGCCGGCGTCGACGGGCGGCGCCGGGACGACGTGCACACCGGCCTCCGGCTCGGGCGCCGACCGCACCAGGGAGCGCAGCCAGCCGCGCAGCTCCTCGAAGTCCAGCCGCTCGGTGGGGTCCTGACGCAGCAGTGACTCCACCACGGGCCGCAGCGGCCCGCACTCCTCGGCGTACGCGGGCGGCTCCGCGCACACCATCTGCACCAGTTCGGCCGTCGACTCCTCCGGGTAGGGCGCATGGCCCTGCACGGCCCGGAAGAGCAGCGCGCCGAGCGCCCACAGGTCGGTCGCCGGGCCGATCGGGGGTGCCAGCTGCCAGTTCTCGTGCACGGGCCCGGCCTGCTCCGGTGCCCAGCGCTCCGTCACCGGCCCGACCACCGCCATCCGGGCCTGCCGCGCCCGCTCGGCGGCCAGTGCCGTGGCGGGGCCGCGCCGGGGGGCGGGTGTGTCGGCGACGAGGTCGTCCCAGCGGGTGGACTCGCCCGGGGCGGCGGGGCCGGGCACCGGGGACAGCGCGGCCTGGTCCCGTCCGGGCGGGGCGGCCGTGCCGCGGGGCGTCGCGCCGTGCCAGGCGGTGCCGGTGCGCGGGTTGCCGCCCACGCCGTAGGGGTCCGCGATCCGCCCCGGAGGTGACGCGCCGGGAGCGCCGCCCTGCCCGGGGACGTACGCCGACGGCCCCGCCCCGCCGCCGAACGGCGACGGTCCGGTGCTGTACGGCGCCGTCTCGCCCTCGGGGGCGGGCCGGGCTCCGGGGAGGGCCGCCCGCTCGCCCTGCTGGGCCTCCTGCACGCGTGCCGCGGCCCGGGCGCCGGCCCGGTAGGCCGCGATGGCCCCGGCGCGGGCCGCCCTGGGGTCCGCGCCGTCCTGCTCCGCCCTGCGCGCGGGCACGACCGAGCCACCGCCCGGCCGGTCGTCGCCCCCGGCCGGGGGCAGTCCCCGGGACTCGCGGGCCTCTATGGCCGCCCTGCGCGCGGCCTCGGGGTCACCCGGGTCGCCGGGTCGGGCCGGCCCGGAACCGCCGGGTCCGACGACGCCGTCGACCGCTTCCGCGCCGCCGCTGCGCTGTCCGGGCTCCCCGAGGGCCGCTTCCGGCACCGGGTCGTAGCCGCACAGCGCCTCCTCCGCGGCGCCCACGGCCAGCCCGGTCAGCATGACCCGGCCGTCGTCGCAGACCAGGACCGTGCGCGCGGTGATGTTCCGGTGGACCCAGCCGTGCGCGTGCAGCACCCGCAGCGCCGTGAGGACGTCGGAGGCCACCTCGGCCGCCCGGTACGGCGTCAGCGGCTTCTCGGCGAGCAGCGCGGCCAGCGGGCGCGCCTCCACCAGCTCGCTGACGACCCAGAGCGAACCGCCCTCGGCGAACACGTCGAAGACCTGGTCGAGCCGGGGATGGTCGGGGATGGCCGCCGCCGCCTGGGCCGCTTCGACCGCGCGCCGCACCACCGGGTCGGCGGGCCGCCGGCCGCCACGGGTGCCGGTCCGCGCCCCGGGCCGCCTCCCCGCGCCGTCACGCGCGGTGAACCCGTCGGGCAGCCCTTCCGCGTCGAGGACTTCGGCCTCGACGACCTCCGGCAACGGCACCTGCCGGACCAGCACTTCCTGCCCGCTGTAGGTGTCGAAGGCCCGGGTCTCGGTGAGTTCGTACTCGTCGGAGGGCGGCAGCGGCAGGCGGTAGCGGTCGGCGAGCACCCGGCCCGCGTAGTCGTCCACGTTGCCTCCCCCGGCAGCCCGGTCGGTCACATCCGTTCGCCCCACGGTCCGTTCCGGCTGCGCACGGTCCGCAAACATTTACGATACGTGCCACAGGCAACCCGCAGCGTGGGGATGCCAGATCTGCCTCCCCATTCCCGGGGCGGCTCATGCTCAGGACTTGGGTTCGAAGCTCGTGGTCAGCGTCCGCCAGGTGTCCTTGCGCAGCTTGCCGTCCCAGTCGGCCGCCTTGGCCGTGTACATCAGCGCGTACCCCTGCCGGTCGTCGACGACGAAGCCGCGGTCGATCGTCCGGTACGTCGTACCGCTCTCCGAGTAGGTGAACTCCCAGTCGGCCGCGTTCCAGCCGCGGTAGTCCACCTTCTCTATGCGGATCTTGTCGTACTGGGCGCGCTGCATGTAGCGCTCCTGGTTGCGCCAGTCCGCCACCGGGTCGCCCTTGGGCGTGGACGTCCAGGCGATGAGCAGCTTCTGCCCCCCGGGGCCGGTGAACCGGTCCCCGGCGGCACCCGTCGTGGTGTACTTCCAGCCCTTCGGCAGGCCGATGGAGTACCCCTGGTTCCCCTGGTGCTCGGCGACCGCCGTGCCGCCCTTGCCGGAGCCGCCCGAGCCGGAGCCGCTGCCCGACGAGTCGTCGGCCTTGCCGTCCGTCTTGTCGTCGTCCGTGCCGCCGGACCCCGGCTTCGAGGAGGCGGGCCCGGTCTGCTCACCGTCCGTGCCGGTGCCGCCCTTGTCGTCCCCCTTGGTGTCGGCACTGCCCGGCGCGCTCGCGGCGGGCTTGCCCCCGCGGTCGCCGGACGCCCCGTCGGAGCCCTTGTCGTCACCGCCGACGATGATGGCGACCACGGCCGCGACCACCGCCAGCGCCACGACCGCGGCGATGATCACCAGGGTGCGCCGCGGCACCACGTCGGTGAGCGGCGCCCTGGGCGGCGCGGGCCGTGCCGGCAGGTCCGGCGGCGGCATCACGGGCCAGCCCGAACTCCGGCCGCCGGACGCCGGCTTCGTGCCCTGCTCGCCGCCTCCCGCGTCGGCCCCCGCACCGGACTTCTCCAGGGACGGGCCGGACGCCGCGCCCCCGGCCCGGGCCGAACCGGAACCGCTGTCCGACGCCGAGGAGGCGGCCGCCTCCCCGGACGTGGCGGTGACGGCGGCGGCCGGTCCCGCCGCGGCCTTGCGCACGGAACGCAGCGCCCCTCGCAGCCGCTCCCCGGCCTCCTCGCCCCGCTTGCTGCCCGCTGCGGCCGCACTCCCCTTGCGCGAGGAGCGCTCGGGCTGGGCGGGCAGCGGAACGACCTTCGTCGCGTCCATCGGCTCGGGCTCGGACGTGTCGGGCGCCCGCAGGACCGAGTTGAGCATCGCCCGCGCGCCCGCGTCGTCGAGCCGCTGGGCCGGGTCCTTGGTGAGCAGCCCGTGGATGACGTCCTTCAGCGGGCCGGCGTTCTTCGGCTCCTCCAGCGGCTCGGTCATCACGGCCGTGAGGGTCGCTATGGCGGACCCCTTGTCGTACGGCGGGTTGCCCTCGACCGCCGCGTACAGCAGTCCGCCGAGCGACCACAGGTCGGCCGCCGGGCCGGGCTTGTGCCCGCGGGCGCGCTCCGGGGAGATGTAGGAGGGCGCGCCGACGAGCATGCCGGTCGAGGTGATGGACGGGTCGCCCTCGACCTGCGCGATACCGAAGTCGGTGAGGACGACCCGGCCGTCCTCGGAGATCAGCACGTTCGACGGCTTCACGTCGCGGTGCAGGATGCCCTCGCGGTGCGCCGAGCGCAGCACGTCGAGGACCGCGAGCCCCACCTCGGCGGCCCGCTTCGGCTCCAGCAGGCCGTCCTCCCGGATGACCTCGGCGAGCGACTTGCCCTCGACCAGCTCCATCACGATCCAGGGCCGGTCGTCCTCCTGGACGACGTCGTAGACCGTCACGGCGCTGTTGTTGCGGATCCTTGCGATCGCCTTGGCCTCGCGCAAGGTCCGGGTGATCAGCCGCCGCTTCTCCTCCTCGTCGATGCTCGACGGGAAGCGCAGTTCCTTGACGGCGACCGTCCGGCCGAGGGTTTCGTCCTCGGCCCGCCACACGGTGCCCATGCCGCCGCGGCCGAGCACGTTGCCCAGCCGGTAGCGCCCCGCGAGGAGACGCTCCCTGTTGTCCTGACGAGTGTCCTGACGAGATGTGCCCGCCCGCTCCGCCTCCGACATGCGTCCCCTCATACAACCCGCCCTGACAGAGCCTCCATTGTCCCTCACCCGACAAGTGCCCCGTGCCCAGGGGCCCAGTGCTTCCTTCTCGGGTGCCCGCCCGGCGTGCACCCGCGTGCGGCACCGCGCACGCCGCCTTGCATGATGGGCCCCCGAGCAGTGAGGAGCCCGTATGCCGCCGTTCCGGACCTGGCCGGCCCTGCCGGTGGCCGCCGCGCTGTTCGCGCTGCTCCCGGCCGACTCCTCAGCCCTTCCGGCCCCGCGCACGGACTCGGTGCTGCCGCTGCTGGTGACCCGGGGCGGAGCACCGGCCGCCGCCCTGCTCGCCCAGGAGGGCGATGCCACCCGCTATGCCCGGGCCGGGACCGGAATAGACCGCTCCGACCACTTCCGCGCCGGCAGTGTCACCAAGACGTTCGTGGCCACGGTCGTCCTGCAACTGGCCGCCGAGCACCGCCTGTCGCTGTCCGACCCGGTGGAGCAGCACCTGCCCGGACTGGTGCGGGGAGAGGGCAACGACGGCCGCGCGCTGACCCTGCGCTCCCTGCTCACCCACACCAGCGGCCTGTACGACTTCACCGCGGACACCGGCGGAACGATCCCCCTCACGCCTCGTCAGGCCGTACGCATCGCCCTCACCCACCCTCCGGCCGAACGCGGCCGCTTCTCCTACTCGAACACCAACTACGTCCTGCTCGGCCTGGTCGTCGAGCAGGTCACCGGCCGGTCCTACGCCGCCGAGACCGAGCGCCGCATCCTCACCCCGCTGCGCCTGACGGGCACCTCCTTCCCGGGATCCCGCTCCTACCTGCCCGCCCCGCACGGCCGGGCCTACGCGGCCGACGGAAGCGACGTCACCGAACTCGACCCGCGGGCGGCCGGAGCCGCGGGCGAGATCGTGACCACGCTCGCCGACCTGAACCGCTTCTACGCGGCCCTGCTGGGCGGCCGGCTGCTGCCCCCGCGCCTGCTGCGCGAGATGCTCGACACCCGCGCCGCACATGGCGTGTACGGCATGGGCCTGGTGCCCGAGAGGCTCCCCTGCGGCCTCACGGTGTGGGGACACAACGGGCACATATCCGGAAGCTACGTGCGCACCGCAGCCACCGCCGACGGCCGGCGTGTCCTCACCTTCCGCGTGAACACCGACGCGTTGACCGATCCCGGCCTCGAACCCGCGATGCTCGCGGCCGAGTTCTGCCCCCGCACCTGGTAGAACGACCGGGCCCCGAACGGAGATCCCACCCCCCGACACTCGTTCGGGTGATGTGAAGGAGACCCGCCGCCCCCGAGCCGGACCCGGGCGATGCCCGTGACGGCACTCGGCGCAGGCGCCGGACACCGAGGCCCCGGCCCCCGGCCCCCGACCCCTGATGCCCGACACTCGGCGCCCGACGCCCGACACCCGACACCCGATGCCCGGCGCCCGACACTCGGCGCGCTCTGCGACCACCGATCCGCGCCCTGCGCCCTGCACTCTGCGCCCTGCGCCGTGCGCCGTGCGCCGTGCGCCCTGCCGTCTGCGCTGTCTCCGCCCCCGACGTCCCTACAGCGGCACGATGTCCGGCGCGCCGAGGCGGGCCGCGTCCGCCGTGAGGTCGTCGGGCTGGCGCTGCGACTCGCGCTCGGCCTCCACCCGCTTCTCGTAGTGCTGCACCTCGCGCTCGATCTGGTCCTTGTCCCAGCCGAGGACGGGCGCCATCAGCTCGGCGGCGGCACGGGCGCTGAGCGTCCCCCGGTCGAAGGTCTCGATCGAGATGCGCGTCCGCCGCGTCAGCACGTCGTCCAGGTGCCGCGCGCCCTCGTGCGAGGCCGCGTAGACGATCTCGGCGCGCAGGTAGTCGTCCGCCGCCGGCAGCGGCTCACCCAGGGACGGGTCCTCGGCGATCAGGTCGAGCAGTTCCTCGGTCAGGGCCCCGTACCGGTTGAGCAGGTGCTCCACGCGCACCACGTGCAGTCCGGTGCGGGCCGCGATCCGCGCCCGCGCGTTCCACAGCGCCCGGTAGCCCTCCGCGCCCAGCAGCGGCACCTCCTCGGTGACGCACTCGGCGACCCGCATGTCCAGCCCGTGCACCGCCGCGTCCACCGCGTCCTTGGCCATGACCCGGTAGGTGGTGTACTTGCCGCCCGCCACGACGACCAGTCCCGGCACCGGGTGCGCCACGGTGTGCTCGCGCGACAGCTTGCTCGTGGCGTCCGACTCGCCCGCGAGCAGCGGCCGCAGCCCCGCGTACACGCCCTCGACGTCGTCCCGGGTGAGCGGCACCGCGAGCACCGAGTTCACGTGCTCCAGCAGGTAGTCGATGTCCGCGCTGGAGGCGGCCGGGTGGGCCTTGTCGAGGTCCCAGTCGGTGTCCGTGGTGCCGACGATCCAGTGCCGGCCCCAGGGGATGACGAAGAGCACGGACTTCTCGGTGCGCAGGATCAGCCCGGTCGTGGAGTGGATGCGGTCGCGCGGCACGACGAGGTGGATGCCCTTGGAGGCGCGGACGTGGAACTGCCCGCGTTCGCCGACCATCGCCTGGGTGTCGTCCGTCCACACGCCGGTCGCGTTGACGACCTGCTTGGCGCGGATCTCGTACTCGCCGCCCCCTTCGACGTCCTGCACCCTGGCGCCGACGACCCGCTCGCCCTCGCGCAGGAAGCCCGTCACCCGGGCGCGGTTGGCCGCCTTGGCGCCGTACGCCACCGCCGTGCGCACCAAGGTGGCCACGTAGCGGGCGTCGTCCATCTGTGCGTCGTAGTACTGCAGTGCCCCGACCAGGGCGTCCTTCTTCAAGCAGGGGGCCACGCGCAGGGCGTGAGAGCGCGTCAGGTGACGGTGCATCGGCAGGCCGCGCCCGTGCCCGCGGGCCATCGACATGGCGTCGTACATCGCCACGCCCGAGCCGGCGTAGAGCCGCTCCCAGCCCTTGTGCTGCAGCGGGTACAGGAACGGCACGGGCTTCACCAGGTGCGGGGCGAGCCGCTCCAGCAGCAGGCCGCGCTCCTTCAGCGCCTCCCTGACCAGTGCGAAGTCGAGCATCTCCAGGTACCGCAGGCCGCCGTGGATCAGTTTGCTGGACCGGCTGGAGGTGCCGGAGGCCCAGTCCCGGGCCTCCACCAGCCCCGTGGACAGGCCTCTGGTGACCGCGTCGAGGGCGGTGCCCGCACCGACCACGCCTGCGCCCACGACCAGCACGTCCAGCTCGCGCTCGGCCATAGATGCGAGGGACTCGACGCGCTGCGCCGGTCCGAGTGTCGCTGTCCTCACCGCTGCCTCCCGCGTTCATCGGTCACGCCGGCCGCATCCGACCCGTCGGGCACGGCCCCGTCCGTACCCCCATGCCCAAATTCTGACGGGCTTGCCCGACTTCAGCCACCACGTGTCCTCAGCCTGTGGACAACGCCCGCGGAACACTCACCGAAACTCGGCCGACCAATCCCGCATAACGGTCATATTTACTCCTAGTCTGACATTGCGCTCGCCCGTCCTGTCCACAGGGCTTGCGCACCTGTCCCACTTCGGCTATCGGGAAGGACGGCCATAGCCATGCCCGCAGATCTCGCCGTGATCGGACCCGGCCCGTACGGCCTGCCCCTGGCTCAGGCCGCCGTCGCCGCCGGCATCCCCACCATCGGCTACCGGACGGGCCCCGACGCCGGCTCGCTCAGCCCCGCGGAGCTGCGCCGGCTGCTCTCGGGGGGCTTCCGGCCCATCACCGACCCCGCCGAGCTCGGCCGGGTACGCACCGCGGTCCTGTGCGTGCCGACGCCGCCCGGGGCGGACGGCGGGTTCGACCTCAGCCGGCTGGAGGCGGCCGCGCGCACCCTGGCCGCGCACCTGCGCCCGCACACCACGGTGATCCTGGAGTCCCCGGTGCACCCCGGCACGACGGAGGACGTCCTGCGCCCGCTGCTCGAAGAGGGGTCCGGACTGCGCGCGGGACGGGACTTCCACCTGGCCTACTCCCCCAGCCGCGTCGACCCGGGCAACCGGGACGCCACCCCCGCCACCACCCCCCGGGTGATCGGCGGCCTCACTCCGGCCTGCACCGAATCGGCCGCCGCCTTCTACGGACGGCTGACCGACAAGGTGGTACGCGCGCGTGGCACCCGTGAGGCGGAGGCCGTCCACCTGCTGGAGTCCAACTACCGGCACGTGAACATCGCCCTCGTCAACGAGATGGCAGTCCTCTGCCACGACCTGGGCGTGGACCTGTGGGACGTCGTCCGCTGCGCGGAGACCAAGCCGTTCGGCTTCCAGGCCTTCCGCCCCGGCCCGGGCGTCGGCGGCCACTCCGTCCCCCAGGACCTGACCGCCCTCGGCGGTCGCGGACTGCGCATGGTGGAACTGGCCCGGCAGGTCAACGACCGCATGCCCGGCTACGTCGTCCAGCGCGCCGCCGCCCTCCTCAACGAGCACGGCAAGTCGGCCCGGGGCGCCCGTGTGCTCCTCCTCGGCGTCACGTACAAGCCCGACCTCGCCGACCTCCAGGGCACCCCGGCCCGGGAGATCGCCCAGCGCCTGCGTGAACTGGGCGCGGCGGTCAGCTACCACGACCCCTACGTGCCCGCCTGGAGCGTCCAGGACCACCCGGTGCCGCGCGCGGACTCCCTCTACGAGGCGGCAGCGGACGCGGACCTGACCATCCTGCTCCAGCAGCACCGGACGTACGACCTCCAGGGCCTGTCGGTGAAGGCCCAGCTCCTGCTGGACACGCGGGGGGCGACCCCGACGGGGGCGGCGCACCGGTTGTGAAGGGGGGCGCGCGGGGTGCGACAGCCGGGAGACTGCTGGCCTGCGGCACCCGGCCCGGGTACCGTACGAAAACAGACGGAGCCCACCGCAGCGGCCACTGCGGCAGGCTCCTGGATGGATCACGGAGTGTCCGCCCCTAGTTCTTGTGGGGACGGCCGCTCACCATTAGAAGATCCGCAAGATCCACCTCCTCCGGCACTGCACCGTCCGAAGACGGAGTCGGTCCCAGCGGGTGGGCATGCGGTGACGTCCCATGGGCGCCCCCTTCCACGACGCCGCCCAGTGGCCCGGTGAACGGCTCGTCGGTGTCGGGCCGGGCCCCGAGGGCGGGGTCCGGACCGTGTCCTTGGAAGGGGGCACCCAGAAGAACCGGGGCGCCGATCACGGACACTATCGGCCCGCCGCTGCCCCTCACCGCCTCGAACGGCCCGAAGGCAACCGTGCGCCCCCCTGCGACGCCAAGCGCCCCGGCCGAGGCGTCCGGACATGCGAAAGGGCCCGGCCACTCCCCGAGTGGCCGGGCCCTTTCGGTGCGTGAGCGGGTTACCGGCGGTGCTGCGAGTCCGCCACCGTGACCTCGACGCGCTGGAACTCCTTGAGCTCGCTGTAGCCGGTCGTGGCCATCGCGCGGCGCAGGGCGCCGAAGAGGTTCATCGAGCCGTCGGGCGTGTGGGACGGGCCCGTGAGGATCTCCTCGAGCGTGCCGACCGTGCCGAGGGCGACCTTCTTGCCGCGCGGCAGCTCCTCGTTCACCGCCTCCATGCCCCAGTGGTGGCCCTTGCCCGGCGCGTCGGTGGCCCGGGCCAGCGGGGAGCCCATCATGACCGAGTCCGCGCCGCAGGCGATCGCCTTGGGCAGGTCGCCGGACCAGCCGACACCGCCGTCGGCGATCACGTGCACGTAGCGGCCGCCCGACTCGTCCATGTAGTCGCGGCGGGCCGCGGCCACGTCGGCGACCGCCGTCGCCATGGGGACCTGGATGCCGAGCACGTTGCGCGTGGTGTGCGCGGCGCCGCCGCCGAAGCCGACCAGCACACCGGCCGCGCCGGTGCGCATCAGGTGCAGGGCCGCCGTGTACGTGGCGCAGCCGCCGACGATCACCGGCACGTCCAGCTCGTAGATGAACTGCTTCAGGTTCAGCGGCTCGTGCGCGCCGGAGACGTGCTCGGCGGAGACCGTCGTACCGCGGATGACGAAGATGTCCACGCCCGCGTCCACGACCGCCTTGGAGAACTGGGCGGTGCGCTGCGGGGAGAGCGCGGCGGCGGTGACGACGCCGGAGTCGCGCACCTCCTTGATGCGCTGCCCGATCAGCTCCTCCTTGATGGGGGCCGCGTAGATCTCCTGCAGGCGCCGGGTCGCGGTCTCCGCGTCGAGGCCGGTGATCTCGTCGAGCAGCGGCTGTGGGTCCTCGTAGCGCGTCCACAGGCCCTCGAGGTTCAGCACGCCCAGGCCGCCCAGCTCGCCGATGCGGATGGCGCTGGCCGGGGAGACGACCGAGTCCATGGGGGCGGCCAGGAACGGCAGCTCGAAGCGGTAGGCGTCGATCTGCCAGGCGATCGAGACCTCCTTCGGGTCCCGGGTACGGCGGCTGGGGACGACGGCGATGTCGTCGAAGGCGTACGCCCGGCGGCCGCGCTTGCCGCGCCCGATCTCGATCTCAGTCACGTCTGTGGCCTTTCCCTGATGCGTTGCAGCGTCTTCCAGTATCGCCGACCGGCACGACGAGGGCGGCCCCGGATGCTTCCGGGGCCGCCCTCGCGGACGTCTGCCGTCTACTTGCGGCTGTAGTTCGGCGCCTCGACGGTCATCTGGATGTCGTGCGGGTGGCTCTCCTTGAGACCCGCCGACGTGATGCGGACGAAGCGGCCCTTGGACTCCATCTCCTCGATGGTGGCGGCGCCCACGTAGCCCATGGTCTGGCGCAGACCGCCGACGAGCTGGTGCAGCACGTTGGCCAGCGGGCCGCGGTAGGGCACCTGGCCCTCGATGCCCTCGGGCACGAGCTTGTCGTCGGAGGCGACCTCGGCCTGGAAGTAGCGGTCCTTGGAGTACGACCTGCCCTGGCCGCGGGACTGCATCGCGCCGAGCGAGCCCATGCCCCGGTACGACTTGAACTGCTTGCCGTTGATGAACTGCAGCTCGCCGGGGGACTCCTCGCAGCCGGCGAGGAGGCTGCCCAGCATGACCGTGTCGGCGCCGGCGGCGAGCGCCTTGCCGATGTCGCCCGAGTACTGCAGGCCGCCGTCGCCGATCAGCGGCACACCGGCCGGGCGCGCGGCGAGGGACGCCTCGTAGATGGCGGTGACCTGCGGGACGCCGATGCCGGCGACCACGCGGGTGGTGCAGATGGAGCCGGGGCCCACGCCGACCTTGATGCCGTCGACACCGGCGTCGATCAGGGCCTGGGCGCCGTCGCGCGTGGCCACGTTGCCGCCGATCACGTCGACGCCGACACTCGACTTGATCTTCGACATCCAGCTGAGGGCGTTGCTGTTGTGGCCGTGCGAGGTGTCGACGACCAGGAAGTCCACACCGGCGGCGGCCAGCGCCTGGGCGCGCTCCAGCGCCTCGGGGCTGGCGCCCACGGCGGCGCCGACGATCAGCCGGCCCTCGGCGTCCTTGGCCGCGTTCGGGTACTGCTCGGCCTTGACGAAGTCCTTGACGGTGATGAGGCCCTTGAGGACACCGGCGTCGTCGACCAGCGGCAGCTTCTCGATCTTGTGGCGGCGCAGCAGCTCCATGGCGTCCGGGCCGGAGATGCCGACCTTGCCGGTCACCAGGGGCATCGGCGTCATGACCTCGCGCACCTGGCGGGAGCGGTCGGACTCGAAGGCCATGTCGCGGTTGGTGACGATGCCGAGCAGCTTGCCGTTGCCGTCGGTGACGGGGACGCCGCTGATGCGGAACTTGGCGCACAGGGCGTCGGCCTCGGCGAGCGTGGCGTCCGGGTGCACCGTGATCGGGTCGGTGACCATCCCGGACTCGGACCGCTTCACCAGGTCAACCTGGTTGACCTGGTCCTCGATGGACAGGTTGCGGTGCAGTACGCCGACGCCGCCCTGGCGGGCCATCGCGATCGCCATGCGCGACTCGGTGACCTTGTCCATGGCGGCGGACAGCAGCGGGATGTTCACGCGGACGTTGCGCGAGATGCGGGACGAGGTGTCGACCGCGTTGGGGAGCACTTCCGATGCACCCGGCAGCAGCAGCACGTCGTCGTAGGTCAGCCCGAGTGTCGCGAATTTACCGGGCACTCCGTCGACGTTGGCAGTCATGACACCTTCCCCAAATGGCCTTGATCGGTGCGGATGTCCATGCTAACGGGCAGCGGGGCTGTCTCATTCCACGGTTCCACCCTGCTCCGGGCTTCGTATGTTCGTACGGAGACTGTGCGCCGCCGGTTCAATCTCGCGGCAGTTCGGCGGGACTACTGCTCGGCCAGCGCGCGCAGCCGGCTCAGCGCCCGGTGCTGCGCCACCCGCACGGCGCCGGGTGACATTCCCAACATCTGGCCGGTCTCCTCGGCCGTGAGGCCCACCGCGATGCGCAGCAGCAGCAGCTCGCGCTGGTTCTCGGGCAGGTTGGCCAGCAGCTTCTTGGCCCATTCCGCGTCACTGCTGAGCAGGGCGCGCTCCTCCGGACCGAGGGAGTCGTCCGGGCGCTCGGGCATCTCGTCGGAGGGCACGGCCGTCGAGCCGGGGTGGCGCATCGCGGCGCGCTGCAAGTCGGCGACCTTGTGGGCGGCGATGGCGAAGACGAAGGCCTCGAAGGGGCGCCCGGTGTCCCGGTAGCGGGGCAGGGCGAGGAGGACCGCCACGCAGACCTCCTGGGCGAGGTCCTCCACGAAGTGCCGCGCGTCGCCCGGCAGCCGCGACAGCCGGGTGCGGCAGTAGCGCAGGGCGAGCGGGTGGACGTGGGCGAGCAGGTCGTGCGTGGCCTGCTGGTCGCCGTCGACGGCACGGTGGACGAGCGCACCGATCGCCCCTTGGGCATGGGCCGCCTCGTCGTCACACATCGGTCCATGGTGCCCTGCGGCGGCCGGGTCCGCGGCACCGCGCCCGTTGTTGTGCACCGAAGCGTTATGAGCAGGTGCGCCGGAACTCATCCCTTGCGCCCTCCCCTTCCGCTCGACCGACTCGTCCCCGAGGAACTCCACACCCTCAAGGATGCGGCATCCGCGGCGAAACAAGCAGCGGGCTCCCGGCCGACGTCCGGCCCACCGGTGCCGACCTGGTGTTCCCTGCCCGCAGCGCGACCGCGGCGACCTGTGCGGTCACCGGCGGGGCCTGCCGTTCGGATCATCCGGGGGACGTGCGTCGCCCGCTGCCGGCTGCCCGGGCCGCGGCCCGGGTCGGACCGGGCGACCGGGCCCCGTCCGGCAGCGGCGTCGACGGCCGGCTCCCGCCTGCGCGGGCCGGGCCTGCACGGCACCGTCCTGTGCGAGTCCGGCCCCTGCGGGTCGGGTCCGTACGAGACCGGCACCAGCGGGTCGGGTCCGTTCGCGGCCGGCCCCTGCGGGTCGGGCCTGCGCGGGTGCGGCCCGTGCGGGGGCATCCGCGTGCCCCCGCTGCGCGGCCGGCGCGGGGAACCCGTCACCGGTGCTGACGCGATGACGCCGGTTCTCTGCGGCCTGATCCGAACGGCAGGCCCTAGCGCACCAGACCCCACCGGAAGCCGAGCGCCACGGCGTGGGCACGGTCCGAGGCACCGAGCTTCTTGAACAGGCGCCGGGCGTGGGTCTTGACGGTGTCCTCGGAGAGGAACAGCTCGCGCCCGATCTCCGCGTTGGAGCGGCCGTGGCTCATGCCCTCCAGGACCTGGATCTCACGGGCCGTGAGCGTGGGCGCGGCGCCCATCTCGGCCGAGCGCAGCCGGCGCGGGGCCAGCCGCCAGGTCGGGTCGGCCAGGGCCTGGGTCACCGTCGCGCGCAACTCGGCGCGGGAGGCGTCCTTGTGCAGATAGCCGCGGGCGCCGGCGGCGACCGCGAGGGCCACGCCGTCCAGGTCCTCGGCGACGGTGAGCATGATGATCCGCGCACCGGGGTCGGCGGACAGCAGCCGCCGCACCGTCTCGACGCCGCCCAGTCCGGGCATGCGTACGTCCATCAGAATCAGGTCCGAGCGGTCGGCCCCCCAGCGGCGGAGGACTTCCTCGCCGTTGGCCGCCGTCGTCACGCGCTCTACGCCGGGCACGGTCGCGACCGCACGGCGGAGCGCCTCTCGGGCAAGCGGGGAGTCGTCGCAGACGAGAACGGAAGTCATGGCCGCCCTCCGCAGCTGATGCGCGTCACCTTGAGCCTCCAGGCTGGTACGAAATCGTCACCTGTGCGGTCGACCGTCTCGGACACTCGCCCGAGCCCTTGTTCCTTCAACCGCCTCGCACTCTCAACGACGGTCACTCGAAAGAGTTACGGGGGCGGCTGCCATCTTCGGCACTCTACGTGAGGGGGCGGACACGGTGCAGACATGCGCAGCAGACCCGCGAACTTTCATCACAACCTATGCCCCATTCAGACCCATTTCTTCCGCTTTGCCAGTGTCTGGAGCTAGATTCGCAATGAGTCATATTTTCATCTCCTTAGATCGTAGTTGTACGGTCGTAGACACCGGATCCGCCCAGAACGGCTACAAGGGGTCACGCAATGGCAGATTTCTCCCGCCTTCCCGGACCGAACGCGGACCTGTGGGACTGGCAGCTGCTGGCTGCCTGCCGAGGGGTGGACAGCTCGCTCTTCTTCCACCCGGAGGGCGAACGCGGCGCGGCCCGGAGTGCTCGCGAGAACTCGGCCAAAGAGGTCTGCATGAGGTGCCCCGTACGCGCGGAGTGCGCCGCTCACGCCCTGGCGGTGCGTGAGCCGTACGGCGTGTGGGGCGGGCTGACCGAGGACGAGCGCGAAGAACTCATGGGGCGGGCGCGCAACCGGCTGGTGTCGGCGTCGGCATCGGGCGGGCACACCGTCTCGAACAACTGAAGGAACCTTTCTGCTCCCCGGCACGCGCATGCGTGCCGTTGCCTTTCACCCGCGCGGGTCCGCGCCGCGGGCGCGGGCCTCGACGCGTGCGGACACCGGACGCGGACGCGGAAAGACGCCGGACGGTGTCAGCGGCGGGCGGCCCGGGCCAGCTGGTCGAGGGTCGCCGCCACCGCCGGGACCTGGGCGAGGTCCGGCAGGGTCAGCGCGACGATCTCCCGGCGCACCGCCGGCTCCAGCCGTACGGTCCGCACCCCCCGGGGCCGTACCGACTCGACGGCCAGCTGGGGCAGGACCGCCACGCCGAGACCGGCGCCGACGAGGCCGACCACGGCCGGGTAGTCGTCGGTGGCGAAGTCGATGCGCGGGGTGAAGCCGGCCGCCGCGCACACCTCGGTCAACTGGCCGCGGCAGCGCGGGCACCCGGCGATCCAGGGCTCCTCGGCGAGTTCGCCGATGGCGACGGACTGCGCCCGCGCGAGCCGGTGCCCTTCCGGCACGAGCGCCACGAGCCGGTCCGACAGCAGCGGCCGTACGACGAGGTCGTCCCACTCCTCCGCCCCCGCGGCGCCCTCGTAGCGGAAGGCGAGGGCCACGTCGCAGTCGCCCTCGCGCAGCAGGCCGACGGACGCCGGGGGTTCGGCCTCCTCCAGGGAGACACGGGTGCCGGGGTGCGCCGCGCGCAGGGCGGCCAGGGCCGTGGGGACGAGCGTGGAGCTGCCGCTGGGGAAGGAGACGAGCCGGACCCGGCCCGCGCGCAGCCCCGCGATGGCGGCGACCTCCTCCTCCGCGGCCGTCAGCCCCGAGAGGATGCCGGCCGCGTGCCGCACCAGGGCCTCGCCCGCCTGGGTCAGGCGCATCTCCCGGCCGGTGCGGATCAGCAGCGGGGTGCCGACGGAGGTCTCCAGGGCCTTCATCTGCTGGCTGACGGCGGGCTGCGTGCAGCCCAGCTCGCGCCCGGCGGCGGAGAAGGAGCCGGTGGCGGCGACGGCGCGCAGGACGCGCAGGTGGCGGGCTTCGATCACCCTTCCAGGATAAGGGGTGCTTTGAGCGCGGCACGAATAATGCGTCGACGCTTTGGGGTCCCGTCGCCTAGCGTGCGCGCATGGAGCTTCTGTCAGTGAACCTGGGCCGCGCGAAGGCCGTGACGTACACCGACAACCCCGAGGGGGTCACGGGGATCGACAAGCGGCCGGTGGACGGCCCGGTGCGGGTGTCCGCGCCCGGGCCGAAGGGGGTCGGCGGGAGCGGGCTGGCCGGGGACGCCGTGTGCAAGCTGCAGCATCACGGCGGCGACGACCAGGCCGTGTACGCGATGGCCCGCGAGGACCTGGACGAGTGGGAGCGCGAGCTGGGCCGGACGCTGGCGCACGGCGCGTTCGGCGAGAACCTCACCACCCGGGGCCTGGACGTCTCCGGTGCGCTGATCGGCGAGCGCTGGCGGATCGGGCCCGAGGTGGTGCTGGAGATCACCTCCGGGCGGATCCCGTGCCGTACGTTCCAGGGCCACCTGGACGAGAAGGGCTGGGTGAAGCGGTTCACGCGGCGCGGTGCGCCCGGGGCCTATCTGCGGGTGATCGTGCCCGGGGAGATCCGTGCGGGCGACGCCGTGGAGGTCGTGCACCGGCCCGGTCACGACGTCACCGTGGCGCTGGCGTTCCGGGCGTCGACGACCGAGCGGGCGCTGCTGCCCCGGCTGCTCGCGGCGGGTGCGGCGCTGCACCCGGAGCTGCTGGCGGCGGCCCGCGAGTACCGGGAGGTGTCCGGCGCCTGACCGCGGCTCACCACGCCGGTCTGCACCGGTCCTTCACCACGGACGGCCCTGCGGGCAAGCGGACGCACGAGATCCGGGTCACTACGCTTCTGCCATGACAACGGCTCTGATTACGGGATCGACGGCAGGCATCGGGGCCGCGTTCGCGCGGCGACTGGCGGCCGACGGGCACAACCTGGTCCTGGTGGCCCGGGACACCAAGCGCCTCCGGGAGCAGGCGACCGAGCTGCACGACCGGCACGGCATCGAGGCGGAGGTGCTGACGGCCGACCTGGCGGAGGACCGGGGCATCGAAGCGGTCGCCGACCGCCTGCGCGACCGCAAGAGCCCCGTCGACCTGCTGGTCAACAACGCCGGCTTCGGCAACAAGGGCCGCTTCCTGGAGGTGTCCATGGCCGACGAGCTGCGGATGCTGAAGGTGCACTGCGAGGCGGTGCTGCGGCTGACCGCGGCGGCGACGGAGGCCATGCGGGAGCGGGGCCGCGGCGGTGTCGTCAATGTCGCCTCGGTCGCGGCCTTCGTCCCGCGCGGGACGTACGGCGCCTCCAAGGCCTGGGTCGTGCAGTTCACGCAGGGGGCGGCGCGGGACCTGGCCGGCAGCGGGGTGCGGCTGATGGCGCTGTGCCCCGGGTTCGTCCGCACCGAGTTCCACGAGCGGGCCGGCATGGGCACGGACAACATCCCCGGCTGGATGTGGCTCGACGCGG
Organism: Streptomyces sp. NPDC003456; assembly: GCF_042878735.1. Lineage (NCBI taxonomy): Bacteria > Bacillati > Actinomycetota > Actinomycetes > Kitasatosporales > Streptomycetaceae > Streptomyces > Streptomyces sp. NPDC003456. The sequence goes on along the minus strand of NZ_JBIAOK010000004.1, from coordinate 113,548 downwards.
ACAAGCTGGTGGCGGCCGCGCTGCACGACCTCGCCCGCGGCAAGACCCTGTCCGTCCCGGATCCGCGCTACAAGGCCCTGATGGGCGCGGCGAAGCTGGTGCCGCGGGGGATGCTGGGAGCGGTCTCGTCCCGGACGGGGCGCAAGTACGGGCCGCAGTGACGGAGGTACGGGCCGCAGTGACGTACGGACCAGTGCCGTCACCGCGGTGACGGCCGTCCGGCCGGGAGGCGGCCGGGCGGTCCGCAGAGGGAGAATGGTGCTGTTCAGCCGGATCCCCGGGGGGCCGGAGGCGAGGTCATGACCTTCGTACAGCTCATCGAATGCAGGACCAGTCGGCTCGACGAGATGAACCGGCTGATGGACAGGTGGGTCGAACAGACCCGGGGGAAGCGGACGGCGACGCACAGCGTGGTGGCGAAGGACAGGTCCGACGCCTCGCACATCGTCGAGATCGTGGAGTTCCCCTCCTACGAGGACGCGATGCGCAACTCCGGACTTCCGGAGACCGACCGGATCTTCCAGGACATGGTGGCCCTGTGCGAGGAGGAGCCGACGTTCACCGACCTCGACGTCGTACGGGACGAGCAGCTGAACGCGGCGACCGCGCGGCGGTTCTTCGAGATCGCGCCCGGGGAGGGCGACGCGCCGCCGATGAACGACGTGTTCACCGAGGACTACCACGACCACGATCCGGCCAACGTGCAGGACGTCGTCGGGCTCGACGCGGTGCGGCGCGAAGTGAAGGCGTGGCAGGGCGGGTTCGCCTTCTCGTTCACGATCGAGGACCAGATGGCGCAGGGCGACCGGGTGTGCACCCGGTGGACCTTCCACGGCCGGCACACGGGCGAGTTCCTCGGCATCCCGCCGACCGGCAAGGACGTCACCATGACCGGGACGACCGTCCACCGCTGCGCACCGGACGGGAAGATCGCCGAGGGCTGGTGGCAGTACGACCGGCTGGGGCTGATGCAGCAGCTCGGGGCGCTGGACCCGCTGGAGCTGTGAGCGGGCCCGCGGATGCGGGAAGCCCCCGTCCCGCGGGCGGCGGGGCGGGGGCTTCCGGCGGAGGTCGGTGCCTCAGTGGGCGTGGCCGTGGCCGTGGCCCGCGGCGGCCGGCTCCTCCTCTTCCTTCTTCTCGACGACCAGGGTCTCGGTCGTGAGGAGGAGGGAGGCGATGGAGGCGGCGTTCTCCAGGGCGGAGCGGGTGACCTTGACCGGGTCGATGACGCCGGCCTTGATCAGATCGCCGTACTCGCCGGTGGCGGCGTTGTAACCGCTGCCCTTCTCGAGCTCGGCGACCTTGGAGACGATGACGTAGCCCTCGAGGCCGGCGTTCTCGGCGATCCAGCGCAGCGGCTCGACGGCGGCCTTGCGGACCACGGAGACACCGGTGGCCTCGTCGCCGGTCTTGTCGAGGTTGCCCTCGAGGACCTTGACGGCGTGGACCAGCGCGGAGCCACCACCGGAGACGATGCCCTCCTCGACCGCGGCGCGGGTCGCGGAGATGGCGTCCTCCAGACGGTGCTTGCGCTCCTTGAGCTCGACCTCGGTGGCGGCACCCACGCGGATGACGCACACGCCGCCGGCCAGCTTCGCGAGGCGCTCCTGGAGCTTCTCGCGGTCCCAGTCGGAGTCCGTGGTCTCGATCTCGGCCTTGATCTGGGCGACGCGGCCCTGCACGTCTTCCTTGTTGCCGGCACCGTCGACGACCGTGGTGTCGTCCTTGGTGACGGTGACGCGGCGGGCGGAGCCGAGGACGTCCAGGCCGACCTGGTCGAGCTTGAGGCCGACCTCCTCGGAGACGACCGTGGCGCCGGTGAGGACGGCCATGTCCTGCAGCATCGCCTTGCGGCGGTCGCCGAAGCCCGGGGCCTTGACGGCGACGGCGTTGAACGTGCCGCGGATCTTGTTCACGACCAGGGTCGACAGGGCCTCGCCCTCGACGTCCTCGGCGATGATCAGCAGCGGCTTGGAGGCGTTGGCCTGGATGACCTTCTCCAGCAGCGGCAGCAGGTCCGCGATGGCGGAGATCTTGCCCTGCGTGATGAGGATGTACGGGTCGTCCAGGACGGCTTCCATGCGCTCCTGGTCCGTCACGAAGTACGGCGACAGGTAGCCCTTGTCGAAGGCCATGCCCTCGGTGAAGTCCAGCTCCAGACCGAAGGTGTTGGACTCCTCGACGGTGATGACACCGTCCTTGCCGACCTTGTCCATCGCCTCGGCGATGAGCTCGCCGACCTGCTGGTCCTGGGCGGACAGCGCGGCGACGGCGGCGATGTCGGACTTCTCGTCGATCGGGCGGGCCGAGGCGAGCAGGTCGTCGGAGACGGCCTTGACGGCGGCGTCGATGCCCTTCTTGAGGGCGGCCGGGGAGGCACCGGCGGCGACGTTCTTCAGGCCCTCGCGCACGAGCGCCTGGGCGAGCACGGTCGCGGTGGTCGTACCGTCACCCGCGATGTCGTTGGTCTTGGTCGCCACCTCCTTGACCAGCTGGGCACCGAGGTTCTCGTACGGGTCCTCGATCTCGACCTCGCGGGCGATCGTGACACCGTCGTTGGTGATGGTGGGGGCGCCGAACTTCTTGTCGATGACGACGTTGCGGCCCTTGGGGCCGATCGTCACCTTGACCGTGTCGGCAAGCTTGTTGACGCCGCGCTCGAGGGCGCGACGGGCGTCCTCGTCGAACTTCAGGATCTTCGCCATGGGAGCGTGAGCCCTCTTCCGGAATCTGGGATAACGGCAACTGCGCCCCGGGCGCCCGGCTTATTGGCGATCGCGGGGGCCAGGGGCGCAGTTCAAAGCAAGGTGCTTCGGGTGAATTACTTCTCGATGATCGCGAGCACGTCGCGGGCCGAGAGGACGAGGTACTCCTCGCCGTTGTACTTCACCTCGGTGCCGCCGTACTTGCTGTAGAGCACGACGTCGCCGACGGAGACGTCGAGCGGAAGACGGTTGCCGTCCTCGAAGCGGCCCGGGCCCACGGCCAGGACGACGCCCTCCTGGGGCTTCTCCTTGGCGGTGTCCGGGATGACCAGGCCAGAGGCGGTGGTCTGCTCGGCGTCGAGCGGCTGGACCACGATGCGGTCCTCGAGCGGCTTGATGGCAACCTTGGAGCTGGTGGTCGTCACGATCCGACCTCCCCCTTCGGAGATCTCACGGGGTTAACTGTCTGAGGTGGCGACCAGGTGGATCCGTCGTCGCGGGTGCCGGACCTGCCCGTCGCTGTGTTGGCACTCTCCTAGGGGGAGTGCCAGAGCCGAGACTATGACTGCGATTAGCACTCGGTCAAGCGGACTGCTAATTGCCCGCGGCGCGTCGGCCGGGTGCCCGCTCCGGCGCGCTCGCCGACGCCGCCTCCGGCGTGTTCTCCGATGCCGCCTCAGGTGCGCTCTCCGGAGCCGTCTCCGGCACGTTCTCCACGTGGTCCTCCAGTCGCCCCACCCTCAGCCCCCGCGTGTCGATCTCGCGCAGCAGGCGCCGCGTGCGCTCGGCGAGCGTCAGGGAGTCGGTGTCGCCGGACGGCAGCGAGACGATGTCGCCCGGCCGCAGCCGCGGCTCGCCCCGGCGGTAGTCCAGCTCCCCGTCGCCGTCCAGGGACACGCGCCAGAGGACGACCGCCCGGATGCCGCAGTCGGCGGCGGCGCGCAGGGTCGTCGTGTCGTAGGTGCCGTAGGGCGGCCGGAAGAGCCGGGGGCGGACGCCGAAGCGGGAGTGCAGCTTGTGCTGCTGGCCGCAGATCTCCGCGCGCTGGCCCGCGTAGGGCAGTCCGCGCAGGGCGGGGTGGTCCAGGGTGTGGTTCTGCAGGGAGGCGCCGACCGCGCGCAGCCGGGCGAAGTGGGCGTAGCCGGGGCCCACGACGCTGTCGGTGAGGAACAGGCTGACGGGGAGACGCCGTTCGCGGACGAGGCCGACGAAGAGGGGGTCGCGTTCGGCGCCGTCGTCGTAGGTGAGGAAGACGACCGGTTCCCGGGTGGGGACGTGGTCGACGACGGGCGGCAGGTGACCCCGGCCCTCGGCGGAGGGGTGGCCCGTCGCCGGGGCGCGGCCGTCGGCGTCGCCCGGGTGCTCCTCCGGCGACGCGGCGCAGGCGGCCAGCAGGGCCAGGCCCGCGCACAGCGTGCCGGCGGCCCGCCGCCTCACAGGTAGTCCTCCAGCCGCCCCACGGCGTACCCCTCGGCCGTGACCTTGTTCAGGAAGCGGCGGATCATGTCGGGCATCGTGCCCTTCCACTCGTCCCGGCCCCGGAAGTGCGTGAGCACGATGTCCCCCGGGCGCAGGTCGCGGTCCGCCTCGCGGTACTCCCAGTGGTCGGCGAAGACCTCCTCGCTCCACAGGGGCACGGACGTGATGCCGCAGTCCTTGGCGGCGCGCAGGGTCGCCCGGTCGTAACTGCCGTAGGGCGGGCGGAAGAGGGTGGGGCGCTTGCCGAAGCGCTGTTCGACGTAGCGCTGCATGCCGCAGATCTCGCGCTTCTGCGCGCGGTAGGACATGCCGCGCAGGTTGGGGTGGTGCAGGGTGTGGTTGTTCAGGACCACTCCCTCGGCCTGCATTTGGCGGAAGTAGCGGGGGTCGTCCTCGACCAGGTAGCCGCTGAGGAACGCGGTGTAGGGCACGCCCAGTTCGCGGGTCATCCGCAGGAACGAGGGGTCCTTCTCGGCGCCGTCGTCGATGGTGAGGAAGACGACCTTGTCTCGCGTGGGGACGCGGGTGAACACGGGGGGCAGGTCCAGTTCCCGGTGGCCGTCCACCTCGAAGCCCTTGCGGGTCTTGATGCTGGGCTTGCGCTCGGGGGCCGGGGGCGCGGACAGCGGGACGGCGCGCAGTCCCCAGCGGCGGGCGGCGGCGACCCGGGCGGTGTGCGCGGTGCGCAGCTTGGCGGCGTAGGAGTCCAGGGCGCGGGCCGGGGGTGCCTCCAGGGGCTGCTGGCCGCCGGCCGGGGCGACGCCGGTGCCGTCGCCGCCCTGCGCGCAGCCGGAGGCGATGGCGGCCAGGGCGAGCACCGCGAGGCCGATCCGCACCCCGCCGAATGCCCGGCTTTTGTCATTTTGTACGACTGCTCGCATGGTGCCGGATCCTCGCAGCCCGCCCGGGCGAACCGGCCCCGACACCGCGACCGCTCCCCCACGGTCCACCGACTGGCCCACATCGGCCGCGATGCCGGACCAGTGCCGGACGGCCGCGGGGACGGACTCCTCCCGCTCCTCCTGCTCCTCCCGCTCCTCCCGGCGACGTCGTCCGGTCGTGGTCGACAATGATCCGGTGAACGACCTCGCTCCCCTCCTCACCCCCGAAGGCCGCGCCCTCCTCGACGAGGTGCGTGACACCGACCCGGCACAGGAGCTGGCGGTGGCGACCCGGCTGCGCCGTGACCACCCGGCCGAACTGGTGTCGGCCGCGCTCGGGCAGGCGCGGCTGCGGCAGCGCGCGGCGGTGAAGTTCGGCGCGGAGGACGCCGGGCGGATGTTCTTCACGCCCAACGGGGTGGAGCAGTCGACCCGGGCGAGCGTGGCCGCCTACCGGGCCGGGCGGATGGCCGCCCTGGGCGTGGCCTCGGTCGCCGACCTGTGCTGCGGCATCGGCGGCGACGCGATCGCGCTGGCCCGGGCCGGGATCCGGGTCCTCGCCGTGGACCGGGACCCGCTCACGGCCGCGGCGGCCCGCGCCAACGCCGAGGCGCTGGACCTGGCCCACCTGATCGAGGTGCGCGAGGCCGACGTCACGGAGGTGGACACCACCGGGTACGACGCCGTCTTCGCCGACCCGGCCCGGCGCGGCGGCCGGGGCCGGATCTTCGACCCCGAGGCCTACTCGCCGCCGCTGTCCTGGGCGGTGGCCGCCGCGCGCCGGGCACCGCGCGCGGCGCTGAAGGTCGCCCCGGGCATCCCGCACGAGGCGGTCCCGCAGGACGCCGAGGCCGAGTGGATCTCGGACGGCGGGGACGTGAAGGAGGCGGTGCTGTGGTTCGGCACCGCCGCGGGCGCCGTGCGGGCCACCCTGCTGCCGGGGCCGCGCAGCCTGCTCTCGCGCGGCCTGCCCGATCCGGACGTCCGCCCGCCCGGCCGCTACCTCTACGAGCCCGACGGCGCGGTCATCCGCGCCCACCTGGTCGCCGAGGTGGCCGAGCAGGTCGGCGGCGGACTGCTCGACGCGACCATCGCCTACGTCACGGCCGACGCCCTGCACCCGACCCGGTACGCGACCGCCTACGAGATCACCGACCACCTGCCCTTCAACGTCAAGAAGCTCAAGGCCCTGCTGCGGGAACGGCAGGTGGGCACGCTCACGGTGAAGAAGCGGGGCTCGGCGGTGGAGCCGGAGGAGCTGCGCCGCAAGGTCAAGCCGCAGGGTCCGCACGCCGCGACGGTGTTCCTGACCAGGGTCGCCGGGGCCCCGGCCATGCTGCTGGGGCACCCGGCCTGACGGTCAGCCCTGCTCGGCGGCCCGGCGCAGCAGCAGGTCCCGCTCCCGTTGGTTGCGCGCGAGGGAGGCCGCCCGCTCGAACTCGGTGCGGGCCTCGGCCCGGCGGCCGAGGCGGCTCAGGAGGTCGCCGCGGACGCTGGGCAGCAGGTGGTAGCCGCGCAGGGCCGGGTCGGCGGACAGGGCGTCGACCAGCGGCAGGGCGGCGCCGGGCCCTTCGGACATCGAGACGGCCACCGCCCGGTTCAGCTCCACGACCGGTGACGGGGACCGGGCGGCGAGCAGGCCGTAGAGGGTGGCGATGCGCGCCCAGTCGGTCTCCTCGTAGGTGGGGGCGTGCGCGTGGCAGGCGGCGATGGCGGCCTGGAGGAGGTACGGGCCCGGGGCGCCGGAGGCGGTGGCCTCCGCCCGGCCCAGTGCGGCGACGCCGCGGGCGATCAGCATGCGGTTCCAGCGGGAGCGGTTCTGGTCCTGGAGCAGGACGGGTTCGCCGGAGGGGGCCGTGCGGGCCGCCGTGCGGGACGCCTGGAACTCCAGGAGTGCGGCCAGTCCGTGCACCTCGCTCTCCTTCGGCATCAGCCCGGCGAGCACCCGGGCCAGCCGCAGGGCGTCCTCGCACAGGGACGGGCGCAGCCAGTCGTCGCCGGCCGTGGCGGCGTACCCCTCGTTGAAGATCAGGTAGATGACGTCGAGGACCGAGCCGAGGCGGGCCTCGCGGTCGGCTCCGCGGGGCACCTCGAAGGCGATGTTCTTCGTGGCCAGGGTGCGTTTGGCGCGGACGACGCGCTGGGCGACGGTCGGCTCGGGGACGAGGAACGCCCGGGCGATCTCCGCCGTGGTCAGTCCGCCCAGCAGACGCAGGGTGAGGGCGGTGCGGGCCTCGGTGGACAACATCGGGTGGCAGGCGGTGAAGACCAGGCGCAGCAGGTCGTCGTCGATGTCGTCGGGGTCGGCGGGCTCCTCGGGCGGGGCCGCGTCCGGTTGGGCCCGGCCGATCTCGGCCAGCTTCCGGGCGTAGTTCTCCCGGCGGCGGACCAGGTCGACGGCGCGGTTGCGGGCCGCCGCCATGAGCCAGGCGCCCGGGTTTGCGGGGATCCCGTCGCGGGGCCACTGCTCCAGGGCGGCCACCAGGGCGTCCTGTGCGAGTTCCTCGGCGATGCCGACGTCGCGGACGACGCGGGTGACGCCGGCGATGATCCGGGGCGACTCCATGCGGAAGACGGTCTCGACGGTCTCGGCGGCCTCGCGGCGGGGCGCCGGGGAGGGGGTGGGCGACACGGTCACGACCCACCATCAGACACCCCCGGCGCCGCCCGGCCAAGCGGGAGCGTCAGCCCTCGGCGATCTGCCGGACCTCCGCCGTGATGGTCCAGTAGTCCTCGTGGGTGGCCAGGAACCGCTTGGTCCACTCGACGGCCTCGGCCTTGTCCTTGCACTGGCTGATCGAGTAGCCGCCGATGACCTCCTTGGTCTCGGTGAACGGCCCGTCGATGACGGACATCCGCCCGCCCTCCCAGGTCACCCGGGTGCCGTCGGAGGTGGGGGTGAGCCCGGCCGTGTCCAGCATGACGCCGGCCCGGGTGATCTCCTCCAGCAGCTTGCCCATGCGCTCCTGCAGTTCGGGGCTCGGGCCCTCGGCGGGGGCGTTCTTCTCGTCGATGCGGATCAGGGTGAGAAAGCGCGGCACGGTGACTCCTCGGGTCGTGCGGAGCGGGTCCTGTGCCCGCTCTCACCCCTGCGTCGAACGGCCGACGCGTGGATCGACACCCGCGGCGCACACACCCGAAGATTTTCAGGTGGGCGGAATTTCGCAGGTCAGCGCAGTGACTGCCACAGTTTCCCGGCCTCCGGCTCGTCCGCGACCACCCGGTTGGGGTCCGAGGGCGCCGGCACCACGGGCATCGTGACCGTGCGGACCGCGCCCGCCGACAGGCCTTGCAGGCTCCGGCCGAGCCGGGTCAGCTCGGCCAGGGAGTCCAGGCCGGTGTCCGTGGTCAGGCCCGCGGTCACCGTGTCGGCGACCCGGTAGAGCCTGGCCGGGTCGGTGAGCAGGTCCTGGACGGTGATCTGCTCCAGCAGGGCCTTCACCAGCTTCTGCTGCAGGCCGATGCGGCCGAGGTCGCTGCCGTCGCCTATGCCGTGCCGGGTGCGGGCCAGGGCCAGGGCGCGGTCGCCGTCCAGGTGGTGGGTGCCGGCCTTCAGTCGAAGGTGGCTGTCGTCGTCGGAGATGTCCTCCTCGGTGGTGACGGTGACGCCGCCGAGTGCGTCGACCAGCCGGGCGAACCCGGAGAAGTCGAGCTCCAGGTAGTGGTCCATCCGCACGTTCGTCATCGCCTCGACGGTCTTCACCGCGCACACCGGACCGCCCACCTCGTAGGCGCTGTTGAACATCGAGCCGTACGCCACCGCCGTCGACCCGCCGGACGGGGTCGGGCAGGAGGGGCGGGTGACCAGGGTGTCGCGCGGGATGCTGACCACCGTCGCGGCGGTCCGCCCGGCGTCGAGGTGGACGACCATCGCCGTGTCGGAGCGGGCACCGGTGCTGTCGCCGCCGCCGAGCCGCCGGTTCTCCGCGCCGCTGCGCGAGTCCGAGCCCAGGACGAGGATGTTGAGCGCCTCACCGGGCAGTGCGGAATCCGCGGGCGCGGGCGCGCCGAGCGGTCTGGGCGGGCGGTCGTCACCGAGTGCGCGGTCGATGTCGACACCGGTGATGTTGTGGTCGAGGTGCCAGTAGGCCCAGCCCGCCGCCGCGGCGCCCAGCACGAGCGCTCCTGCCAGGACCAGGGCCGCGGTCCTGGGCACCTGCGAGCGCCGGCGCGGCGCGTCGCCCTCCCCGTCGCGTTCCGTCACGCCCAGGAACATAAGTCCGAATAATGTCGGCCAGGTAGCGCGGGTCGCGCTTTCTTGGGAAATTCTCAGATTCGATGGTCGGACCGCTCGGACCGCGAAGACCATTCGAAAGTTTCGGCCTGGTCTTCGACTTGCTTCGACGGCCGGCCGGCCGTCACGTCATCCGCCGGACCGGGGCGCCGCCGCGGTGCTGCTGCGCACCACCAGGCTCGTCGCCAGCTCCACCCGGGTGGCCGCGGCGGCCTCCGCGTCCCGCCCGAGGTCGAGGACGAGCCGGGCGGCGGCTTCGGCCATCTCCGTCAGCGGCTGCCGCACCGTCGTCAGCGGCGGCCCCACCCAGCGCGCCACCGGCAGGTCGTCGAAGCCGACGACGCTCAGGTCCTCCGGGATGCGCAGGCCCAGCTCGCGGGCGGCCTCGTAGAGCCCGAGCGCCTGCAGGTCGTTCCCGGCGAAGACGGCGGTCGGCCGGTCCGGTCGGCCCAGCAGCTCCAGGCCCCTGCGGTAGCCGGTCTCGTGGTGGAAGTCCCCGGCCGCGATCAGGGACGGGTCCACCGGGAGCCCGGCCGTCTCCAGGGCGGCCCGGTAGCCGTCCACCCGGGCGCGGCTGCACATCATCTGCGACGGGCCGCTGATCGCCCCGATCCTGCGGTGCCCGAGATCGACCAGGTGCCGGGTGGCCGCGAGGCCGCCCTGCCAGTTGGTCGCGCCGATCGACGGCACGTCGGCGCCGGGGTCGCCGGCCGGGTCCATCACCACGAAGGGGATGGACCGGCTGGTCAGCAGGGCCCGCTGCGACGCGTCGAGCCCGGACAGCACCAGGACCACACCGTGCGGCCGGCGGGCCGCGACCTGGTCGGCCCAGCTCCGCCCCGGGGTGAGCCGGCCGGCGCTCTCCGACAGCACGACACTGAGCCCGGCGTCCCGGGCCACGTTCTCCACGCCCCGGATGACCTCCATCGCCCAAGCGCTCTCCAGCTCGTGGAAGACCAGGTCGAGCAGCGGGGAGCGGGTCGCCTCGGCCCTCCGGCGCCGGTAGCCGTGCACCCGCAGCAGCTCCTCGACCCGGGCCCGGGTCGCCGCGGCGACGTCGGTGCGGCCGTTCAGCACTTTCGAAACAGTCGGTGCCGAGACGCCGGCCTCGCGCGCGATCTCGGCGAGCGTCGCGGTCTGCGCGGTGCGGCCCCGCGTCCGGTTCTGCGTCCGGGTTTGCGTCCGGCCTTCAACGGGCTCCGGGGAAGTCATGGCGGCGATCGTATCCCTGCGGCACCTCTTGACGAAGCCCTCGGAGCGCCATAGGTTCCCGGAACATTCGATGCACAGCTCGAAACATTCGCAGTCGCGGGTGCGGGAGAGGTCGGCACAGCACCGTTCACGCGCTCGTGAGCACCGCTCGTCAGAGGGCCGTCCGTCCACCCGACAGGAGCTTCATGACCACCGCGCCCTGGCGTGACCCCGCCCTGCCCGCCGCAGCCCGCGTCGACGACCTGCTCTCCCGGATGACCCTTCAGGAGAAGACCGCCCAGCTGTACGGCGTGTGGGTGGGCGCCGAGACGGACGGCGAGGGGGTCGCGCCGCACCAGCACGACATGACCGTCGCCTACGACTGGGACGAGCTGATCACCCACGGCCTCGGCCAGCTCACGCGCCCGTTCGGCACCGCCCCCGTCGACCCGGTGCTCGGCGCGCGGGCGCTGGCCCGCGCGCAGCGGCGGATCGCCGCGGCCGGGCGGTTCGGCATCCCGGCGCTCGCGCACGAGGAGTGCCTGGCCGGCTTCACCGCCTGGCGGGCCACGGCCTACCCGGTCCCGCTCGCCTGGGGCGCCGCCTGGGATCCGCCGCTGGTCGAGGAGATGGCCCGGCGCATCGGCGAGGACCTGCGCTCGGTCGGTGTCCACCAGGGTCTCGCGCCCGTGCTGGACGTCGTCCGCGATCCGCGCTGGGGCCGGGTGGAGGAGACCATCGGCGAGGACCCGTACCTGGTCGGCACGGTCGGCGCGGCCTACGTGCGGGGGCTGGAGTCGGCGGGGGTCGTCGCCACGCTCAAGCACTTCGCCGGGTACGCCTCCTCGGCCGGCGCCCGCAACCTCGCCCCGGTCCGGGCGGGCCTGCGCGAGTTCGCGGACGTCACCCTGCCGCCGTTCGAGATGGCCCTGCGCGAGGGCGGGGCCCGCTCGGTGATGGCCGCCTACACCGAGACCGACGGCCTCCCGGCCTCCGCCGACCCCGGGTTGCTCACCCGGCTGCTGCGCGAGGAGTGGGGGTTCACCGGCACGGTCGTCGCCGACTACTTCGGCATCGGCTTCCTGCAGACCCTGCACCGGGTCGCCGGCAGCCCGGCCGAGGCGGCCCACGCGGCCCTCGCGGCCGGCATCGACGTCGAACTGCCCACCCTGAAGTGCTACGGCCCGCCGCTGCTGGAGGCCGTCCGCTCCGGCCGCGTCCCCGAGGAACTGGTCGACCGCGCGGCCCGCCGCGTCCTGCTCCAGAAGTGCGAACTGGGCCTGCTGGACGCGGACTGGACCCCCGAGCCGGACGGCCCGGTGAGCCTGGATCCGCCGGTCAACCGGGCCCTGGCCCGACGGCTGGCCGAGGAGTCCGTCGTCCTGCTCGACAACCCAGGCGGGCTGCTCCCGCTGGCCTCCGGCACCCGGATCGCGGTCGTCGGCCCCCGGGCGGCCGACGCCCTGGCCATGCTGGGCTGCTACTCCTTCCCCTCGCACGTCCTCACCCACCACCCGGGCGTGCCGACGGGCATCGAGATCCCGACCGTCCTGGAGGCGCTGCGCGCGGAACTGCCGGACGCCAAGGTCACGTTCGCGCAGGGCTGCGACGTGAGCGACCCGGACCCGTCGGGCTTCGAGGAGGCCGTCGCCCGCACCGCCGAGGCCGACGTGTGCGTGGCGGTGCTCGGCGACCGGGCGGGCCTGTTCGGACGCGGCACCTCCGGCGAGGGCTGCGACGCCACGGACCTGGCCCTGCCGGGCGCCCAGGGCGACCTGCTGGACGCGCTCCTGGCCACCGGCGTCCCGGTCGTGCTGGTGCTGCTGTCCGGCCGCCCCTACGCGCTGGGCCGCTGGCACGGCCGGCTGGGGGCCGTCGTCCAGGCGTTCTTCCCGGGCGAGGAGGGCGGCCCGGCCGTCGCGGGCGTCCTGTCGGGCCGGGTGAACCCCTCCGGCCGGCTGCCCGTCAGCGTGCCCAGGGAGCCCGGCGGCCAGCCCTGGACCTACCTCCAGCCGCCCCTCGGCCTCGCGGGCGAGGTCAGCAACCTGGACCCGACCCCGCTGTACGCCTTCGGCCACGGCCGCTCCTACACGCGGTTCGCCTGGGAGGACGTGGCCGGCGGCGAGGAGGAGATCGGCACGGACGGCGCCTGCGACCTGTCCGTGACGGTCCGCAACACCGGCGAGCGGGAGGGGGCGGAGGTCGTGCAGCTGTACCTGCACGATCCGGTGGCCTCGGTGACCCGGCCCGACGTCCGGCTCGTCGGCTACCGGCGGGTGGCGCTCGCGGCGGGAGAGGCGGCCCGGGTGACGTTCCGCTTCCACACGGACCTGTCGGCGTTCACCGACCGCACGGGCCGCAGGGTGGTCGAACCGGGCGCCCTGGAACTGCGGCTGGCCGCGTCCAGCGCCGACGTGCACCACACGGCCCGGCTCACCCTGACCGGCCCGGTCCGGGTCACCGGGGCGGACCGCCGGCTGTGCTGCCCGACGGAGGTGTCGCCCGTGCGGTGAGCCCCGTGCCGTGAGCCCCGTGCCGTGAGCCCCGAGACGTGAGCCCGTGCAGTGAGCCCCGTGCGGACGGCCGCCCGGCGGCTCCCCGGTCAGCCTCCGTCGACCGACTCGAACCGCCACCGGTGCACGGCCCGCGTGACCAGATCGCGGTCCGGCTCGGGCAGTTCGGGCAGGTCGGCGTCGTACGGGGCGTCCCACCAGGTGATGACCAGGACCCGGTCCTGGGGGGCGCGCAGGGTCTCGCGGCGCAGCGGCTCGCGGGGCAGTTCCTGGGCGCGGGCCCAGCCGAGCAGGTCCTCGCCCCGCCCGGGCACGGCCCGCGCCTCCCACATCAGGGCGACCGTCACGAGTAGAGGTTCTCCTTGCTCACCTCGTGCACGTGGTCGTGATCGTGGCCGTGGCCCGGGACGTGCGGTTCGGTCACCGGCAGCGAGGAGTCGGCGGACAGGTCCCAGCTCGACGCGGCGCGGTTGCGGGCGACCATCTCGGCGCCGAGGGCGGCGACCATCGCGCCGTTGTCCGTGCACAGCTTCGGCCGCGGCACCCGCAGCCGGATCCCGGCCGCCTCGCAGCGCTCCTGGGCGAGCGCGCGCAGCCGGGAGTTGGCGGCCACGCCGCCGCCGATCATCAGGTGGTCGACGCCCTCGTCCTTGCACGCCCGGACGGCCTTGCGGGTCAGCACGTCCACGACCGCCTCCTGGAAGGACGCCGACACGTCCCGCACCGGCACCTCCTCGCCCGCCGCGCGCCTGGCCTCGATCCAGCGGGCCACGGCCGTCTTCAGCCCGGAGAAGGAGAAGTCGTAGGCCGGGTCGCGGGGGCCGGTCAGGCCGCGCGGGAAGGCGATCGCGTCCGGGTCGCCCTCCTTGGCGTACCGGTCGATGACCGGGCCGCCCGGGAAGCCGAGGTTCAGCACCCGGGCGATCTTGTCGAAGGCCTCGCCGGCGGCGTCGTCGATCGTGGCGCCCATGGGGCGGACGTCGGAGGTGATGTCCGAGGACAGCAGCAGCGAGGAGTGCCCGCCGGAGACCAGCAGCGCCATCGTCGGCTCGGGCAGCGGGCCGTGCTCCAGCTGGTCCACGCAGATGTGCGAGGCGAGGTGGTTCACGCCGTACAGCGGCTTGCCCAGGGCGTACGCGTACGCCTTCGCCGCCGAGACGCCGACCAGCAGCGCGCCGGCCAGGCCGGGGCCCGCGGTGACGGCGATGCCGTCGAGGTCGCGGGCGCTGACGCCGGCCTCCTTCAGCGCGCGGTCGATGGTGGGGACCATCGCCTCCAGGTGGGCCCGGCTCGCGACCTCGGGGACGACCCCGCCGAAGCGGGCGTGCTCGTCGACGCTGGAGGCGACCGCGTCGGCCAGCAGGGTGGTGCCGCGCACGATGCCGACGCCGGTCTCGTCGCAGGAGGTCTCGATTCCCAGTACGAGGGGTTCGTCAGCCATTGATCTCGGTTCCTTGTGCGGAGTTCTCGGGGGCGGTCAGGCGCATCACCAGGGCGTCCACGTTCCCCGGCTGGTAGTAGCCGCGCCGGACGCCGATGGGTTCGAAGCCGAAGCGCTCGTACAGCTTCTGCGCGCGGACGTTGTCCACGCGGCACTCCAGCAGGATCTCGGCGCACTCGAAGGCGGTGGCCGCGCGCAGCAGTTCGGCGAGCAGCCGGGCGCCGAGACCGGTGCCCCACCGCTCGCGTGCGACGGCGATGGTCTGCACGTCGGCCTGGTCACCGGTGGCGACGAGTCCGGCGTACCCGACGATCCGGGAGCCGCTCTCGGCGACCACGTACCGGCGGTTGGCCTCCGGGCCGCGGGCGTGGGCCAGTTCGGACCAGAACATGCCCCGGGACCAGGCGTCCTCGGGGAACAGGTCCCGCTCCAGCTCCAGCACGGCGTCGATGTCCCACCAGCGCATCTCGCGCAGCGCGCACGTCTCGGCTTCGGTCACTTGGGGGTGACCACCTTGTAGTTCTTGGGGACCTGGGCGTCGGGGCGGCGCAGGTACAGCGGCCGCGGCGCGGGCAGTTCCTCGCCCGCGACGAGCCGCTCGGCGGCCAGCCGGGCCAGGGCGGCGGCCGTCACGTGCTCGGGTTCGTGCGCCTGGGGGAAGGTGTCCGGGTAGAGCAGCGCGCCGGCGCCCACCGCGGGCAGGCCCTCGACCTGGGCGGCGATGTCGGCGGGCCGGTCGACGGCCGGGTCGGTGAGGCGGGTGCGCGAGTCGGCGTAGCGGGCCCAGTACACCTCCTTGCGGCGGGCGTCGGTGGCGACCACGAAGGGTCCCTCCAGGTCGGCGGCGTAGGCGAGGCCGTCCAGCGTGCACACGCCGTGGACGGGGACGCCGAGCGCGAGCCCGAAGGTGTCCGCGGTCATCAGACCGACCCGGAGCCCGGTGTAGGGGCCGGGGCCGATCCCGGCGACGATGCCGGTGACCGCGTCGAGCGTCAGCCCGGCCTCGGTGAGCACGCGGTCGATCGCCGGCAGCAGCAGTTCCCCGTGCCGCCGGGCGTCGACCTGACTGGACGAGGCGATGACGTCCTCGCCGTCGTGCAGCGCGACGGTGACAGCGGGTGTGGCGGTATCCAGAGCGAGCAAGAGCACGCAAACAGCCTACGGCTCCCCGGGCCCCGTGTCGGACGTACCTGCCGGGCCGTCACCTGCTGCTACCGTCACCTACCGTCACGACAGCGACGTACGACGTGAGGTGGGCGCCGGTGGCAGCCAGCAGCTCGGGAATCGTGGCCGCGCTCACCGCCGCGGCGCTCGCCACGGTCGGTTACCTCGCCCACCAGGCGGCCGAGGCGCTCCCGGCCGGCGCGGCCCGGGCCGCGGTGGCGGGCACGGCACCGGCCGCCGGCACGTCGAAGGCGCCGCGGGCCGGGCAGGACCCCACCGCCCTGCCGCCGCGGTCCGGCGAGGGCGCGCGGGTCGTGTACTCGCTGCGCCGCGACCGGGTGTGGCTGGTGGGGGCGAACGGCGAGGTGTCGCGCACGTTCGAGGTCGATCCGAGCGCGGTCGACCCGGCCCCGGGCCGCTACGCGGTGACGTCCCGCTCGGGCACGGTGACCGGCTCGGACGGCATCCCGGTCGAGCACGTCGTGCGCTTCACCAGCGTGAACGGCGTGGTCGTCGGCTTCAGTGCGGCCGTGGACGAGGCGAAGGCCGCCGCGGCGCCCCCACCGAAGGTGCGCACGGGCGGCATCCGCGAGTCGCGCGCGGACGGGTCGGCGATGTGGACGTTCGCGACGATCGGCCGCACGGTCGTGGTCGTCCGCTAGGCACCGCTCCCGCCGGGCACCGCCACCGCTCGGTACCGCTCCCGCTCGGTACCGGTCGTGCTCGGTACCGGTCGTGCGCACGGCGGACCGGCCGGAGCAAGCACGCGGACCGGACGGACGGGCTACGCGGCTTCCCGGCGGTCGTCCGCGGGCTCGGAGAACCCGGGTTCCGGAGCCCGCGGCGGTGTGGAGATCAGCGCCGCCGCCTCGCCGGCCGCCAGCAGGTCGCGCATGGACACCCCGGCGACCGCGAACGGCAGAGGCCGCCCCTTGCTCTCTGTAGCCGACATGGACGCCTCCTGAAGCGCCGGGGGCGGAAGTTAGGTAGACCTAACTACGAGCTGGGTACCATGTGACCACGCCCGGGACGCCGAGCGCAACATCTTGCCGACGTCATGTCGGAACCCTCACCCAGGGCGCGCACCCGCCCGCCGGACCGTGCGGCGCGCGGTGGCTAGGCGGCGAGCACGCTCAGGTCGGCCGAGGCCCAGCGTTCCCCCACACCGGTGACGGTCAGCTGCCGTACCTCGTCGGTCGTGTCGCCCACCGCGCGGTGGATGACGACCTGGAGGCGGTCCTCGGTCAGCTCCTCGACCTTGCCCTCGCCCCACTCGACGACGACCACGGACTCGGGCAGCGACACGTCGAGGTCCAGGTCCTCCATCTCGTCCAGCCCGCCGGAGAGCCGGTAGGCGTCGACGTGGACGAGGGGCGGGCCGTCGCCCAGTGAGGGGTGCACGCGGGCGATGACGAAGGTCGGGGAGGTGACGGCCCCGCGCACGCCGAGCCCCTCGCCCAGCCCCCGGGTCAGCGTCGTCTTGCCCGCCCCGAGCTCCCCGCTCAGCATCACCAGGTCGCCCGCGCGCAGCAGTTTCGCGAGCCGGCGGCCCAGCTCACGCATCTGCTCGGGGGACGTGACGACGGTCTGGACGGACCCGGGCTCAGCCGGGTTGTGCGGTGCTGGTGCTTCCATAGCCCTTCACGGTAGCCCCTGCGGGCACGGCGCCCGTGCGGGTGAGCAGGTCGGCGAGGCGGTCGGTGACCACTTCCGGGTGCTCCAGCATCACCAGGTGCCCGGCGTCCGGCACCAGCACCAGTTCCGCGTCCGGCAGCAGGTCGGCGATGGCCTCGCTGTGCTCACTGGGCGTGACCAGGTCCTGCACGCCGGCCAGCACGAGCACCGGCAGGTCCGTGAAGCGGGCCAGCGCCGCGGTCTTGTCGTGGTCGTTGAACGCCGGGTAGTACTCGGCGACCACGTCGATCGGGGTGCTCTCGATCATCCGCTCTGCGAACCGGGCCACGGCCGGGTCGACGTCCCGGGAGGCGAACGAGTACCGCTTGATGACCCCGGCGAAGAGGTCCGCGGTGGCCCGGCGCCCCTTCTCCACCAGCTCGGCCCGCTGCCCCAGCGCCTTCAGCACCCCGGGCAGCACCCGCCGCACCACATTCACGCCGGCCACCGGAAGCCCGTAGTTGACCTCGCCGAGCCGGCCCGACGACGTCCCCACGAAGGCGACCCCGACGACCCGCTCGCGGATCAGCTCCGGGTACCGGTCGGCCAGCGCCATGACCGTCATCCCGCCCATGGAGTGCCCGACCAGCACGATCGGCCCCTCGGGCACGGCCGCGTCGATCACGGCCTTCAGGTCGCCGCCGAGCTGCTCGATGGTGACCGGCTCGCCGTCCCGGCTCTGCGCGACGCCGCGCCCGGACCGGCCGTGGCTGCGCTGGTCCCAGTGCACGGTCCGCACCACGCCCCGCAGGGCGGCCCGCTGGAAGTGCCAGGAGTCCTGGCTCAGGCAGTAGCCGTGGCTGAAGACGACGGTGACGGGGGCGGGGGCCTTGCGGCCGAAGAGCCTGCGGCGGCGCGGGCCGGCGGCCGGTGCGGCGTCGGGGTCGACGTCGTCGACCTCGTAGTAGAGCTCGGTGCCGTCGTCGGCGAACGCCTTGCCGGGCATCCCGCGCAGCGAGCCGTACGGCCCCGCCGAGTCCAGGGCGAGACGGGCCTTCTGCCGTATCCCGCGGCCGACCGTCATCCGCTCCAGGGCGACTCCGGCGGCCGCGCCCGTGGCCACCACGCCTATCGCGACGCCGGCGATGCCGGTCGCCCGGCGCCAGCCTCCCGCCGCCCCCGCGGCGGAGGCCGCGACGGCCGCGGAGGCGACGTCCACGACGGCCTCCGCACTGCTCTCGCTCACGTACCGCTCCTCTTCGCCGGGCCGCTTCGGATGGCGCGCGCTGCCGGTGGCTCGCCGTGCCGGTGGTGCCTTCGGTTGCCTGTGGTGTTCTCGGTGTCTGTCTGGTGACGCTTCTGGTTCTCGTGGTGCAGCGGTGGCTGTCGTTCGGCGGGTGACGGACTCCTCTGCGAGTTACCCGTCCTGTTCCTCATTCACATAGACGCGTGGAACGCGCGTTCCGATCCGGGTCACGATCTCGTAGGCGATGGTTCCGGCCGCCTGGGCCCAGTCCTCGGCGGTGGGCTCCCCGCGGTCCCCGGGGCCGAAGAGGATCGCCTCGGCGCCCGGGGCGGGCTCGTCGCCGCCCAGGTCGACGACGAACTGGTCCATGGCGACCCGCCCGGCGACCGTGCGCCACTTGCCCTCGACCAGGACGGGGCCGGCCGAGGAGGCGTGGCGCGGGACGCCGTCCGCGTATCCGAGCGGGACGAGCCCGAGGGTGGTCTCGCCGGGGGTGACGTAGTGATGGCCGTAGCTGACGCCGTGCCCGCCCGGGACGCGCTTGACCAGGGCCATCGAGGCGGACAGCGTCATGACCGGGCGCAGCCCGAAGTCGGCCGGGACGCCCAGTTCGGGGCTGGGCGAGATGCCGTAGGTGGCGATGCCGGTGCGCACCAGGTCGAAGTGGCTGCCGGGCAGGGTGAGCGTGGCCGGCGAGTTGGCGATGTGCCGCACCTCGGGGCGTACGCCCTGCGCCTCGGCGTAGGCGACCATCTCCCGGAACAGGCCGAGCTGGGCGGCGATGGAGGGGTGCCCGGGCTCGTCGGCGCAGGCGAAGTGGGACCACAGTCCCGTGACGCGCAGCAGCCCCTCGGCCTCGGCCCGCCGTGCCTCGCGCACGAGTGCGGCCCAGTCGTCCCCGGGCTGGCAGCCGTTGCGGCCGAGCCCGGTGTCGGCCTTGAGCTGCACGCGGGCGGGCCGGTCGGCGTGCCGGGCGGCCTCGGTGACCTCCCGCAGGGCCCACATGCCGCTGACGGACACGTCGAGATCGGCCTCGACGGCCTCGCGCCAGGGCCCGCCCGGCGTCCACAGCCAGCACATGATCCGGCCCGGCAGCCCGGCGGCGCGCAGGGCGAGGGCCTCCTCCGGGGTGGCGGTGCCCAGCCAGGTCGCCCCGGCGGCGAGGGCGGCACGGGCGCACGGCACAGCCCCGTGGCCGTACGCCTCGGACTTCACCACGGTCATCACGGCCGCGCCGGGCGCGTGGGCACGCAGGGCGCGCACATTGGCCCGCAGGGCGGCCAGATCGATCTCGGCACGGGCCCGCAGGGGCGCGGTCCGGGGGGCTGTTCTCTCGCTCATCGCGCCCAGTGTCTCAGAGCCCCCCGCACCCCCGACGGCAGCGGCCCGCCCACGGAACCAAGATCACCACGACGCCGCGCGCCCCCGGGTCCCCGGCCTGAGCGGGGACGGCCCTGGCTTGTCACCGAACCCGGGCCCCAGGGTGCCGTCGCGGCCGGACGACGCATCAGGCGTGCCGCGTGGACGCCGGGGTGCCCGCGGGCCGCCGCCGGGTGTGTGTGCAGCGGTCACGCGCCACGACGCCGGGCGGCCTCCGGGCCGGCGCCCCAGGGACCTGGCCTGAGCCGGGAGGGGCAAAGCGGGACGGACGACGCCGGAAGCCTGCCGCATGCACCCCGGGACACCCACGGGCCTGGGTGCAGCGGTCTCGCCACCGCAACCGATCCCCGGGCGCCGGACGCCGGGCGGTCCGGGTCCCGCAGTCGGCGGCCGACGCCGGCGGCAGGGCGAGGAGCGCGCGGCTCCGGCCGGCACCCATGCCACGCCCCCGCCCCCGCCCCGACGCCGGCGTCGGACGTCCGCCCCGCGTCCCGGTCAGCCCCTCACGTTGCGCCAGGCCTCCGGGATCGTGTCGGCCACGTCGTGCGCTCCCACCGGTGCCCCGTCCGCCGCCAGCCGTCCGGCCAGGCCGTGCACGTACGCCCCGGCACTCGCCGCGTCCCTCGCCGTCAGGCCCGCCGCCAGCAGCGATCCGGCCAGGCCGGACAGCACGTCCCCGCTCCCGGCGGTGGCCAGCCAGCCCGTCCCGGTCGCGTTCACCCGTACCGGCCCGCCCCCGGCGTCGGCCACCAGCGTGGTGGAGCCCTTGAGCAGCACGGTCGCCCCGTAGCGTCGGGCCAGCTCCCGCACCGCGCCCAGCCGTCCCTCCTCGACCTCCCGGCGCTCCACACCGAGCAGGGCCGCCGCCTCCCCGGCATGCGGGGTCATCAGGGTCGGCGCCCGGCGCTCCCGTACGGCCCCGGCGTCCGCGAGCCGCAGTCCGTCCGCGTCGATCAGTACCGGCACGTCCGCCGCCAGCACCTCCGCCACCGTCGCCGCGTCGTCCCCGGCCCCGGGCCCGACCACCCAGGCCTGCACCCGCCCCGCGTGCTTCGGCCCCCGGTCCGACACGAGCGTCTCGGGGAACCGCGCGAGGACCGCGTCCCCGGCCGGCCCGACGTACCGCACCGCCCCGGCCCCGCCGCGCAACGCCCCCGAGACGGCCAGCACCGCGGCCCCCGGGTAGCGCGCCGACCCGGCGGCGATCCCGACGACACCCCGGCGGTACTTGTCGCTCTCGGCCCCCGGCACCGGCAGCAGCCGCGCCACGTCCGCGTGCTGCAACGCCTCCAGCTCCGGCTCGGCCGGTAGCTCCAGCCCGATGTCGACCAGCCGCACCGAACCCGCGTACGCGCGCGCCGGGTCGATCAGCAGCCCGGGCTTGTGCGTCCCGAACGTCACCGTCAGGTCGGCCCGGACCGCCACGCCCCGCACCTCCCCCGTGGCGACGTCCACGCCGCTCGGCAGGTCGACGGCGACGACGGCGCCGCGCGAGCGCAGCGCCGCGGCCGCCAGCGGCACCGCCTCCGGCCGCAGCCCGCCCGTGCCGCCGATCCCCACGATGCCGTCGACGACCAGATCGGCCCGTTCGACCAGTTCCTCGGCCCGTGCCGAGCCGTCGGCCGCCACCGTCCGCCCCCCGGCCCGCCGCAGGGCCGCCAGCCCCGCCGCGTGCGCCCGGCCGGGCGCGAGCAGCACCGCCGTGACGCCTGCTCCGCGCCGGGCCAGCCGGGCCCCGGCGAACAGCGCGTCACCCCCGTTGTCCCCGCTGCCGACCAGCAGCACGATCCGGCTCCCGTACACCCGGCCCAGCAGGTCGGCGCAGGCCGCGGCGAGCCCGGCGGCGGCGCGTTGCATCAGCGCCCCCTCCGGCAGCCGCGCCATCAGCTGCCGTTCGGCGTTCCTGACCGTCTCCACGCTGTACGCAGTACGCATGCGGTCGAGTTTCCCGCACACCCCCCTGGCCACTCCCCGCCCGCCCCGCGCACGCGTCCGTGTCGGGCCGATTGACGCAGGGCCGTCCCCCAGGCGTATGCTCGAACCGGGTTTTGAACTCGTTCAAAAAAGGGGGAAGCGAGACATGACCAGCTCGACAGCGCCCGGTGACACCGACAGCCCCGCCACCGCCCTGGGCCCCACGGCCCTGGTCCTCGGCGCCTTCGCGGCCGTGGGCACGTGGTTCCTCCTCGTCCCCTGGACCGTCCTGGCGGGCGGGCTCGCGGTGACGTTCGGGCTGATGGGCCTGCACCACGCCCGCACGGGCACGGGCCGCCCGTGGCCCGCGGCAGCCGGTACGGCACTGGGCGCGGCGGGCCTCCTCGGGACGGTCGTGCTGCTCTGGGGGATGTCGTAGGAGGCGAGGGGCTCACCCCTCGGCGATCACCACGGCCGAGGCGACGCCCGCGTCGTGACTGAGCGACACATGCCAGGAGCGCACGCCCAGTTCGGCGGCGCGGGCCGCGACCGTTCCGCTCACCCGCAACCGGGGCCGGCCGCTGTCCTCGACGACCACCTCGGCGTCGGTCCACAGCAGTCCGGCCGGCGCGCCGAGCGCTTTGGCGAGGGCCTCCTTGGCGGCGAAGCGCGCCGCGAGGGAGGCCGCGCCGCGACGCTCCCCGCTGGGCAGCAGCAACTCCTGCTCGACGAAGAGCCGCTGGGCCAGCGCGGGCGTGCGCTCCAGGGACGCCGCGAACCGGTCGATCTCGGCAACGTCGATGCCGACCCCGATGATGCTCATGCGCAGCACCCTACGGTCCGCCCGGTCACCCGGGCGCCGCCGCACCGGCCGGGCCGGACGCGCCGGCGTCCGCCCCGCGCCGGAGAAGTCGGCGACGGCCCTCGGTGTCCGCGGCACGGGCAAGCGCGGCGGCGTCCGCGGCGACGCCAAGGCCCGCCAGGGCGGAGGAAGGGGGCGGGACGAACGGCGCAGCCCGCCCGCCGCCCTCACCCCTGCTCGCGCCGTTACTCCACTACTCCACTACTCCACCGTCACGGACTTCGCCAGGTTGCGCGGCTGGTCCACCTCGTTGCCCCGGGCCGTCGCCAGCTCGCAGGCGAACACCTGCAACGGGACCGTCGTCACGAGCGGTTGCAGCAGGGTCGGCGTGACCGGGACGCTGATGAGGTGGTCCGCGTACGGCACCACCGCCTCGTCGCCCTCCTCGGCGATCACGATGGTGCGCGCGCCCCGGGCGCGGATCTCCTGGATGTTGGACACGATCTTGTCGTGCAGCACCGACCGCCCGCGCGGCGACGGCACGACCACGACCACCGGCAGGTCCTCCTCGATCAGCGCGATCGGCCCGTGCTTCAGCTCCCCGGCCGCGAAGCCCTCGGCGTGCATGTACGCCAGCTCCTTGAGCTTCAGCGCGCCCTCCAGCGCCACCGGGTAGCCCACGTGGCGCCCGAGGAACAGCACCGTGTTCTTCGAGGCCAGCGTGCGGGCCAGCTCGCGCACCGGCTCCATGGTCCCGAGCACCCGCTCGACCGCACCGGAGATGGAGGACAGGTCGCGGATCACCGCCCGGATCTCGTCGCCCCACTTGGTGCCGCGCACCTGGCCGAGGTAGAGGGCGACCAGGTAGCAGGCGACGAGCTGGGTCAGGAACGCCTTCGTCGAGGCGACGGCCACCTCCGGCCCGGCGTGCGTGTACAGCACCGCGTCGGACTCGCGCGGGATCGTCGAGCCGTTGGTGTTGCAGATCGCCAGCACCTTGGAGCCCTGCTCGCGGGCGTGCCGCAGCGCCATGAGGGTGTCCATGGTCTCGCCGGACTGGGAGATGGCGACGACCAGGGTCTGGGCGTCCAGGATCGGGTCCCGGTAGCGGAACTCGCTGGCGAGCTCCACCTCGCACGGGATCCGCGTCCAGTGCTCGATGGCGTACTTGGCGATCATCCCGGCGTGGAAGGCCGTGCCGCAGGCCACGATGACGACCTTGTCGATCTCGCGCAGCACCCGCGGCGGGATCCGCACCTCGTCCAGCGTGAGCGAACCGGAGCCGTCGATGCGGCCCAGCAGCGTGTCGGCGACCGCCTTGGGCTGCTCGGCGATCTCCTTGAGCATGAAGTAGTCGTAGCCGCCCTTCTCGGCGGCCGAGGCGTCCCAGTCGACGTGGTACGAGCGCACCTCGGCGGGGTGGCCGTCGAAGCCCGTGACCACCACGCCGTCCCGGCGCAGCTCCACGACCTGGTCCTGCCCCAGCTCGATCGCGGAGCGGGTGTGCTCGATGAACGCGGCGACGTCCGAGGCGAGGAAGGCCTCGCCCTCGCCGACCCCGACGACCAGGGGCGAGTTGCGCCGCGCGCCCACCACCACGTCGGGCTCGTCCGCGTGCACGGCGACCAGCGTGAACGCCCCTTCCAGCCGCCGGCACACCAGCCGCATCGCCTCGGCGAGGTCCGCGCAGGAGGAGAACTCCTCGGCGAGCAGGTGCGCCACGACCTCGGTGTCCGTCTCGGAGGACAGCTCGTGACCGCGCTCCTGCAGTTCGGCCCGCAGCGCGGCGAAGTTCTCGATGATGCCGTTGTGCACGACCGCGACGCGTCCCGCGTTGTCGATGTGCGGATGCGCGTTCTCGTCGGTCGGACCGCCGTGAGTGGCCCAACGGGTGTGCCCGATGCCCGTCGGCCCCGCCGGCAGCGGCCTGCCGTCCAGCTCCTTCTCCAGGTTCAGCAGCTTCCCGGCCTTCTTGGCCGTCGCCAGCCCGCCGTCGGCCAGCACGGCGACCCCGGCGGAGTCGTAACCCCGGTACTCCAGCCGCCTGAGCCCGGCCATCACGACCTCGAGCGCGGACTGCGGCCCCACGTATCCCACGATTCCACACATGGGCGGCAGCTTAGGCTCGATCCGGGGGCGGAACAGGGCTTTGCGTGCCCGATTTCGGAAATCGATCGGCGATCCGGGACGCCACACCGTGGGGTGACTATCGGTCAATCCTGAAGGGCGCGGCCTGTCGCCCCGGGTGACGCCCTCCACAGGGAGCACACAAAAACTCCGCAACTGCGAGGCTCGGGGCCACTGATGAGCACCTCGGCGCCACAGGCGGTTTCGCGCCACCGCCCCGGCACCACAGATCGCCCCTGCCTCAACTCATCCAACTATGCCTATAGTTGCGCCGCGCCAGTTCGAATCTGACCCATTCGGACCGCGCATGACCATACGGCGACCGGGGGAACGACGTCGCCGCAGCGGGGGCCCGGCAAGCGCAGCGTCCAGACCCCGTACCCGTGTGTCCCGCGTCGGGCGGCTTCGGCCGCCTCCGGCACCGACGGCGCATCCCGGTCCCGACACCGCCAGTCGAAGGGATGCGCGCCTTGCGCTCCAGACCCCCCAGGGCTTCGAGCCCACCCCGCAGACCACACCTCCGGCCCGTTCGGTTCCTCGGCCGCCTGGTGCCCGTCACCGTCGCCGCCTCGATCGTCGCGGGCCTGGCCGCGGCGCCGGACCCGTTCGACCGGCCGACCGCGAGGGACGCCGCCCCGGTGGCCGACTCGTACGACTGGAACGAGGACACCGCCGCGGAACGACTGCGTCAGGACCAGTGCCTGATGACGGACGTCCTGCGGCTCGGAGGGCCGGCCATGGCCACCGTCGCGCAGGACGGCCTCAACCAGCCACCGGACAAGCTGCACGCCCTGGCCGACCGGCAGCACTGGGAGCAGACCCCGCTCGCCGTGGCCTACGGAAAGGACCGGGACTCCGCCGGCAAGGAGCTGACGTCGATCCACGCCCTGCGGGACGGCTGGCAGAAGCCGCTCGCGGGGCTGACCAACCCGGCCGGTTTCACCGTCACCGGTTTCGCGTGGCCGCCCGGCAGCAAGGACGGTGAGGACGACTTCTACGCCCAGACCGGCCTGACCAAGTGGATCGCCGACCGGTTCTGGAAGAACGACGCCGATTTCTACGAGGACTCCACGCCGAAGGCCGACGACAAGACCGTCAAGGCGGTCAAGGACATCGGCACGCCTCTGTACGGCCAGGACCCGGATCCCGCGCTCCCCTCCGACGAGTGGAACCGGGCACTCGCCGAGCGGGACGCGTTCACGCACCTGTCCGACTGGTCCCTGGAACCCACGGGAGCGGACAACGCCCGGCTCTTCCTCGCCTCCGGCGGCTTTCCCCGCACCGCCCCGCAGCCCGGCACGGCCGAGTTCCGCATCGCGGTCGAGGACCTGAAGTCCCGATTCGCGGCGTGCGCATGGCGTGACCCGATCGACCCCGGCAAGGTGCTGGGCGGCCTCACGGGCACCGCCGCGACCGAGTGGCAGCAGGAGATCTCCTCGCAGGCCACGCAGCGGAACCAGATCCTCGACGCCAACGAGGACGCCACCAAGGCCCTGGCCGGTGGTGCCAAGGCCCTGGGCGAGCTGCTCGGCCACTCGTGGATCGCCGACCGTCTCGCACGCTGGCAGGACTACTGGTCACCGGGCGGCGTCGGCGCGATCGGCGACAAGCCGGCCGTCATCGAGGTGCAGGCGGCCAAGGGCAAGTGCCTCGACGTCGAAGGCGCGAAGAAGGACAACGGCACGCCGGTCCAGATCTACACCTGCAACGGCTCAGCGGCACAGAAGTGGCAGCTCCACGGTGACGACGCGGGCCTCCACCTGCGTAACGTCAACTCCCAGAAGTGTCTGGACGTGTCGGGCAACAACTCCGCCGACGGCACGAAGATCCAGATCTGGACGTGCAGCAGTTCCCCGGCGCAGACCTGGGAGTACAACGTCCGCGCGACCACCGGCCTGAGGAACACAGGTACGCGCAAGTGCGTGGACTTCGGCAAGTTCGACAACAGCCAGAACGCACGGCTGTGGACGTGCACCGACACCGACCCGCAGAAGTTCGTCGTCAAGCCGAGCGGCAGCAGCGGGACGGTTCCGCCGAAGGCTCAGTTCGACAAGGCCAAGAAGGGGGTGGCTGACGCCCAGGCGGATGCCAAGGCACAGCTCACCGTCCTCAAGGCGCAGGCCGCGGCGGCGAAGAAGGCAGCCACCACCAGCGACACCGCCGAGCAGGCCGCCTACACGATCGCGGACGGCAACGGCGCCCCGCGGGGCCGCGGTCTGCTGGTGGGTCAGCAGAAGGCGCAGGTCACCAAGGGCGCGGCGGCGGCCCTGGAAGCGCTGGTGAAGGCCGGCGAGACCGCCGAGGCGGCCACCCGCGCCTCCGCGGGGGACAGCGCGACCATCGCGCAGCGCGCGCTGGCGCAGGCGGCCCAGTCGAAGGCCGAGTTCCGCAAGGCCGCCGCGGCGATGGCCGAGTCGCAGGCGAAGGCCGCCGCGGACGCGGCGAAGGTGCACCGCGACAACGCCAAGAAGGACAAGGAGACGGCGGAGGCCAAGCTCGCCGACGCGGTGAAGGCCGAGGGACAGGCCAAGGCGGCCGCCGCCGAGGCCCACGCCAAGCGCCTGGCGGCCGAGGCCGAGGAGAAGACGGCCGAGGCGGAGAAGAAGACGGCGGCGGCCAAGCAGGCCGAGGCCGCCCAGCACAGGAAGAACGCCGAATCCGAGGCCACCAAGGCCAAGGACGCCAAGGACAAGGCGGAGACGGCCGAGGGCACGGCGGTCGAGAAGAAGAACGCGGCGGTCAAGGCCCGCGACAAGGCGCGCGACCTGCGCGACGACGCGTGGGACGCCGAGCAGAAGGCCGACGCCGCCCGCGCCAAGGCGGACGCGAAGGAGGCGTACGCCCAGGCGCACGAGTCCGACAGCAACGCCCAGGAGGCCCGGGCGGCGGCCGACGCGGCGGACAAGCACGCCACGGACGCCGAGACCGCTGCCGGCAAGGCCCGCTCCGAAGCGGACGCCGCGACCAAGGCGGCGGCGGACGCGGACGCTGCGGCCACCCGGGCGGAGGCGGCGGCCAAGCGCTCCCGCGCCCACGCCGATGCCGCGCAGGCCGCGAAGCTGAAGTCGGACGCCGCGGTGAAGACCGCGACGAGCGCCGCCGCCGACGCCATCAAGGCCTCGCAGCACGCCTCCGCCGAGGCCAGGACGGCCGTGGAGATGGCCGACGAGGCGGAGAAGCAGGCCAAGACGGCCAAGTCCCAGGCGGACCAGGCGAACAAGGAAGCCGGCAAGGCCCTGGCCGCCGCCGCGAAGGCCGCGGGCTTCGCGCACGTCACCGCCCAGGCCGCCGTCGACGCCGGCAAGGCCGCCGCGCAGGTCGCCAAGCCGGCCAACGACGCGATCCAGCTCGGCTCCCCGTACGTCGACAAGGACTCGGCCGCCGGGCTGGTGGTCCTGACGGGCCAGGCGTCGAAGTCGATCGCCGAACGGCAGCAGTCCGTCGCCGACGCCCACGCCAAGAACGCGGCGGCGGAGGCCTCCGCGGCCAAGAACCTCGCCGACCAGGCGCAGGGCGACGCGAAGGCCGCCTACCAGCACGCGGCCAACGCGGCCGGGCACGCCGCCACCGCGCGCACCTACGCCAAGGAGGCCCTCGGCTACGCCGCGGACGCCGCCAAGGCCGCGTCCAAGGCAGCCGCGTCCCTGGCCCGCACCGTCGAGTACAACCGCAAGGCCACCGAGGACGCCGAAGCCGCCGACAAGGCGGCCGGCCGTGCCGAGAACCACGCCAAGGACGCCCGCGACTCGGCGGACCAGGCGGCCCTCGACGCCGAAGCCGCCCGCACGGCCGCCTCGGAAGCCGAACAGGCGGCCAAGGACGCCCGAGCAGCAGCCGACCGCGCCGACACGGCGGCCACGGAGGCCGAGGAGGCGGCGAAGGACGCCCAGAAGTACGCCGAAGAGGCACAGGCGGCAGCGGAGTCGGCGGAACGCAAGCAGGCGAACCAGCAGGTCTCCAGCGGCGCCGGAACCGGCATCGGCGGCACCTGGTACGTCGTCGACGAGGACACCGTCGAGGTCACCGACGCCGAGCAGAAGAACGACTGTGTCATCCAGATCGGCTTCGAGGGCTGCACCGTCACCTTCAAGGTCACGTTCAACGTGACGGTCGACTTCTTCCTGTGCACCGACCCCGATGTGCCGGCCACCGCTTCCGGCTGTCCCGCCTCGAACACCGTGCTCCTCGAGAGGAAGCCCTTCACCGGTCTCCACAAGGACGTGACCCGGTCGTTCAGCAAGCTGGACCTCATCCAGCAGACCGTCGTCTACAAGCTCCTCAAGGCCGTTCTCGTTCAGGACTTCGTCGACTGCTGGCACGGCAGCGCCAGTGGTTGTGCCTGGGCCGCGAGCAACTTCATCCCCGGTAAGGCTTTCGGCAAGCTCGCAGAAGCGATCGACGCGCTGAATGCCGCCATGCACACCGGAGTCGGAGTACGTGACGCCTTCAAGGCGCTGCGAACGCTCGATCTGGACCCTGCGACTCTCTCCAGGATCGAGAGCACGATCAACGGCTACGAGGACGTGGTCACGGCCTGCAGGATCAACAGCTTCCCCGGCGGCACCCGGGTGCTGATGGCTGATGGCTCCCGTAAGCCGATCCGCGACGTACGCGTCGGTGACCTCGTTCTCGCCGAGGAGCAGGAGTCCCGCCGGCCGGTCCCCGAGCCGGTGCTCGATGTGTTCGAACACGCCACCCGAAGCCTGGTGGACATCCACGTCGCCGGCGGAAGGCTGACGAGCACCGCGGGTCATCGCTTCTGGACCGAGCAGCGCGGCTGGACGCAGGTGTCCGACCTGCGCCCAGGTGACCGGCTGCGCACGCCGGACGGCGAACTCCTCACGGTCACCGGCCTCCGCCACCGGACGGGCCTCGCTCCCCGCCAGGTGTACGACCTGACGGTCGACGGCGCACACACCTTCTTCGTCGGCACAGGACAGGCACGGCAACGGGACGTTCTCGTCCACAACTGCACGAACATCATCGCCGACGAAGGGCTCGAGGAGGCTCATACGCTGCGTGACCACGTGCGTCCCAACGACAGGGCCATGGCGGAGAAGGCTGAGAAGTCGAAGAACGGAATCGCCACTCGGTGGACCAGTGAAGCGATTGCGGCGGAGGCCGTCGACAAGGCCATGACCGCATGGGTCAAGCAGGCCGGCAAGGCGGACGAGCTCGAGTCCTGGAAGATTCAGCAAGCGCAGAGGATCGGAAAGAAGATCGGCTTCGTCCCGGACCGCGACCTGAAGACGATCAGGTGGACAGTCCGGGACATGGGTGACTCACTCGGTCAGAAGTGGGTGAGAAACGGTCCCCAGGGAGTGGCCGCCGGTACGACCGTGATCCTCAAGCTGAAGTACGTGGGCAAGCAGCACAAGCCCAGCAAGTACGTCGTCTACACCGCCTACCTGGAGAGCTGACGATGAAGGACGAGACCGGGCTGTCCTGGGTGGCCGCGCAGTGCGACGACCTGGAGGACCTTCCCGTGGAGGAACTCGACTGCCTCGCCGAGCACGGGCCCGTCGCGGCCATGCTGCTGGTTGCCGAGCGGTCGGTGACGGCTCTGTCTCGTCCGGCAGCCCTACGGCTGGGGCAGGACATACGGCTGTTGTTGGAGTCCTCGCTTTCGGACGCGACGATCCGCACGGTATGGCTCGGCGCCACTGACCAGGTCTTCGACCCGGTCAAGGGCGGCTCCACCGCCCGTGCATGGCTGCGGCAGATGGAACAGGCCTGGCTCGAGGCCGAGCGCCGCGACATTCCCGGGTTCGTCCCGGATCCGGTCGCGCAGGAGACGGACAAGGAGGTGCAGCAGGGCGTGCTCCGAGCCATCGGGAGGGTCTCCGGCGACCTGGCCACCACCGTCGGAAATCGGGTCTACCCACTCCCGTTGCCGAACCTCGTCCCGGCCCTGGAACAGGTGACCGTCCATGCGGATGCCGATCTCGGATACAGGATGGTCCTGCGCGCCTTGAAGGCGAGTCAGTTGCCTGTCGACGACCGGACGGTCGACGTGCTGGTCACGCTCGGGAACCGACTGGGCCACGCGCGGTCCCTGGTGACAGAGGACCTCAATCACCAGCCGTGACGGCGGCGTGACCTGCGGAGGGAGGGGGAGCACCTCCTCCCTCCGTGCCGCCCGCTCCACGTCCTGAAGCGCGGGCGGTCGCCGTCAGGGCAACGACGAACGGAGTCGAGAGGGCGCTGGACAATCCCTCGGTGAAGCTCAGCATCTCACTGGACGGTGCCCCGGACGCGAAGACCGCGGCGGAAGCCCTGGACGCTGCGCCTGAAGGTGCTTCTCGGCCGCCGGGACTTCGACGCCGTCGACTGGTACTTCGCCAAGCCCGGTGACAAGGCGCCGAGCCTCGTCAAGGACATGCCGAAGCCGGACTGGGCCCAGTGACCCGAAGATCCCGAGGACAGGAAGAATCGAGAGATTGCCGGATTTCGCAAGTAAGGGACGCCTGTTCCGAGTGGTCAGCTTCGCGGCGTCACACAGGCAGCTGTTGCTGCGCAGCGACGCCACCGCCGTCGACGGAACGGACACCCGGGTCGAGGTGTACTTCGGCCATGTGGAGCTCATGCTCCTCAAGCCCATCTACCCGAAGGGGATCCATGTCCGGCCGGCGTCGGAGGCGGAGTTCGCGACGCTGAAGGAGCGGCATGACCTCCAAGCGGGGGACGCGGGCTTCACCTGGATGATCGAACCGGACGGAGACAGCTTCGTCCTGTCGGCCAACCCCTCCTGGCGAGAAGCGGCCCGCACGTTCGAGGACCCGTCCCTGTTCGACTTCGGCCAGCCCTGGCCTCCGGACTTCCCCATCGAGTACGGCAGCGTCGACTGACACAAGGAGAGCGCTGGGGGCGCCCCCTCCCACAAGGGGCGCCCCCACTGCCGTACACGCCCTCAAGTCCGCGAGAACGTCGGCCGGGCCGTGTGCACCGACTGCGGAACTTGCGCCGGGGTGACACACCCCACCTCCCAGCGTGTTCAAACAGCGTTAACAATGGACTGTGATCTCTCCGGTCTCCCCGATGCCCCGGAGCGCCCACCGGCCCCGTCCGGAGGCGACTCCCTACGTCGATCTCACCCGAGCCGAGTGGAGCGCGCTGCGTGACAAGACGCCGCTGCCGCTCACGGCCGAGGAGGTCGAGAAGCTGCGCGGTCTCGGCGATGTCATCGACCTCGACGAGGTCCGGGACATCTACCTGCCGCTGTCCCGGCTCCTCAACCTCTACGTCGGTGCCACGGACGGCCTGCGCGGGGCGCTGAACACCTTCCTCGGCGAGAAGGGCTCCCAGGCGGGCACCCCGTTCGTCATAGGAGTCGCCGGATCGGTCGCCGTCGGCAAGTCCACCGTCGCCCGCCTGCTGCAGGCCCTGCTCTCCCGCTGGCCCGAGCACCCCCGCGTCGAGCTGGTCACCACCGACGGCTTCCTGCTGCCCACCAAGGAGCTCCAGGCCCGCGGCCTGATGTCCCGCAAGGGCTTCCCCGAGTCGTACGACCGCCGCGCCCTGACCCGGTTCGTCGCCGACATCAAGGCCGGCAAGGACGAGGTCACCGCGCCCGTCTACTCCCACCTGATCTACGACATCGTCCCCGACGAGCGCCTCACCGTGCGCCGCCCGGACATCCTGATCGTCGAGGGCCTGAACGTCCTCCAGCCCGCCCTGCCCGGCAAGGACGGCCGAACCCGTGTCGGCCTCGCCGACTACTTCGACTTCAGCGTCTACGTCGACGCCCGCGTCGAGGACATCGAGCACTGGTACCTCAACCGCTTCCGCAAGCTGCGCGGGACGGCGTTCCAGAACCCGTCCTCCTACTTCCGCAAGTACACGCAGGTCTCGGAGGAGGAGGCCCTGGACTACGCGCGGACGATGTGGCGCACGATCAACCGGCCCAATCTGGTGGAGAACATCGCTCCGACCCGCGGTCGTGCCACCCTCGTTCTGCGCAAGGGCCCGGACCACACGGTGCAGCGGCTCAGCCTGCGCAAACTGTGACCTCTGCGCAAAGCGCGTCCTCCGGGGAAGGGTGGCTGCATGGGAGCCATGCTGCATCTGCGCCTGATCTCGCCGTCCGACCGGACCGGTGAGGTGCTCAGGCTGGTCGAAGGGACGGTCGGCACCGCCCATCTCGTCGTCCTGCCCGACGCCGCCCGCGATCCCTCCGGGGACGTCGTGATGTGCGACGTGGCGCGGGAGGCGGGCGACGAGCTGCTGGCCGGGCTGCGGAGGCTGGGCATCGACACCAGCGGTTCCATCGCCGTCGAGTCGATCGACCTGTCGCTTTCCGACCGCGCCGACCGCGCCGAGGCCGACGCCCCCGGCGAGGGCGCGGACGCCGTGCTGTGGGAGCAGCTGACCGAGGCCACCCACGAGGAGTCGACCCTCTCCGCCACCTACCTGGCCTTCATCACGCTCGCCACGATGATCGCGGCCTGCGGTGTGGTCCTGGACAACGCGATCCTGATCGTCGGCGCGATGGCGGTCGGCCCCGAGTTCGGCCCCCTCGCCGGCATCAGCACGGCGATCGTCCGCCGCCGCCCGCGCCTGGCCCTGCGCTCACTGATCGCGCTGCTGGTCGGTTTCGTGGCGGCGATGGCCGTGACGGTCGGCTTCAGTCTGTTCATGGACGCCGTGGGCCTGTTCAGCGAGGCCCAGCTGGAGGCGGACCGCCCCAACACGGGCTTCATCTACGCCCCCGACTGGTTCTCCTTCGTCGTGGCGGTCCTGGCCGGGATCGCCGGCACGCTGTCGCTGACCTCGGCGAAGTCGGGCGCCCTGGTGGGCGTGGCCATCTCGGTGACCACGATCCCGGCGGCGGCGAACGCGGCGGTGGCGCTGAGCTACGGCGACATGTCCCAGACCCGGGGCTCCTCGGAGCAGCTCCTGCTGAACCTGCTGGGCATCATCGTCGCCGGCACGCTCACCCTGCTGATCCAGAAGGGCCTGTGGTCCCGGCAGCACAGGACCGTGCCGTAGGGACACCGCTCCCAGGGACCCGCCCCCCAGCGGCAACGCGAAGGGGCGCGGGGAACTGCGCGACAAGCCACGACGGACCGCGAGCCCGCGGGCGACGGCAGCCCTCACCCGAACCCGTCCGGCCCGCGAGCACCGGGGCGGCGACTACCCCAGCGCCGACTTCACCACATCGGCCAGCCGCCCCGCCACGGAGCGCGCCTGCTCGATGTCGGCCGCCTCGACCATCACCCGTACCAGCGGCTCCGTCCCCGACGGCCGCAGCAGCACCCGCCCGGTCGACCCCAGCTCCCGCTCCGCGTCGGAGACGGCGGCCGACAGCTCCGCCGAGGTCTTCACCCGGGACCGGTCGACGTCCGGCACATTGATCAGCACCTGCGGCAGCCGCTCCATGACGGAGGCCAGCTCCCGCAGGGGGCGACCGCTGCCGGCGACCCGGGCCGCCAGCATCAGCCCGGTCAGCGTGCCGTCACCGGTCGTCGCGTGGTCGAGGATGATCACGTGCCCGGACTGCTCGCCGCCGAGGGCGAACCCGTGCTCCTTCATCTCCTCCAGCACGTACCGGTCACCGACGGCCGTCTGCACCAGCCGGATGCCCTCGCGCTCCATCGCCAGCTTGAAGCCCAGGTTGGACATGACGGTCGCCACGACGGTCTCGGAGCGCAGCGTGGACCGCTCCCGCATCGCCAGCGCGAGCACGGCGAGGATCTGGTCCCCGTCCACCTCCTCGCCGGTGTGGTCCACGGCGAGGCACCGGTCGGCGTCGCCGTCGTGCGCGATGCCCAGGTCCGCCCCGTGCTCGACGACGGCGGCCTTGAGCTTGTCGAGGTGCGTCGAACCGCACCCGTCGTTGATGTTGAGGCCGTCCGGCTCGGCCCCGATGGTGACGACCTCGGCGCCGGCCCGCTGGAACGCCTCCGGCGAGACCCGGGCGGCGGCGCCGTGCGCCTCGTCCAGGACGACCTTCAGCCCTTCCAGGCGGTTCGGCAGGACACCCAGCAGGTGCTCGACGTACCGGTCGAAGCCCTCGCCGTACTCGCGCACCCGGCCCACCCCGGCGCCGGTCGGCCGGTCCCAGGGGGCGCCGGTGCGGTGCTCCTCGTAGACGGACTCGATCCGGTCCTCCAGCTCGTCGGCGAGCTTGTGCCCGCCGCGGGCGAAGAACTTGATGCCGTTGTCGGGCATGGCGTTGTGGCTCGCGGAGAGCATCACCCCGAGGTCGGCGCCGAGCTCCCCGGTCAGGAACGCCACTGCGGGCGTCGGCAGCACACCGACGCGCAGGACGTCCACACCGGCGCTGGCGAGACCCGCGACCACGGCGGCCTCCAGGAACTCCCCGGACGCGCGCGGGTCACGCCCGACGACAGCGGTGGGCCGGTGCCCCTCGAACGTGCCCGCCTCGGCCAGTACGTGCGCCGCGGCCACGGACAGGCCCAGGGCCATCTCCGCCGTCAGATCCGCGTTGGCGACACCGCGCACGCCGTCCGTGCCGAAGAGTCGTCCCACAGTGGTGTCCTCCGTAGTGCTGAAGGGAATGCGGCTCACATTCCCGCGTACCTTCCCCGAGACTGTCCGGGACCGGTAGGGGTTGTGTAAACGAACCGCCCCGGCAGCACAACCGTGCCGCCGGGGCGATCGAGGCGAAGCCAGTCGCGAGGACGGGCGTCGCGTTTAGCGCTTGCTGTACTGCGGAGCCTTGCGGGCCTTCTTCAGACCGGCCTTCTTGCGCTCGACCGCACGGTCGTCGCGGCGGAGGAAGCCGGCCTTCTTCAGCGGGCCGCGGTTGTTGTCGACGTCGGCCTCGTTCAGGGCGCGGGCGACACCGAGACGGAGGGCACCGGCCTGGCCGGAGACACCGCCACCGGCGATGCGGGCGATGACGTCGTAGCGGCCCTCGAGCTCGAGGACCTTGAACGGCTCGTTGACTTCCTGCTGGTGCACCTTGTTCGGGAAGTAGTCCTCGAGGGTGCGACCGTTGATCTTCCACTTGCCGGTGCCCGGGACGATCCGGACGCGGGCGATGGCGTTCTTGCGGCGGCCCAGGCCGGCGGCCGGCTGGGGCTCACCGAAACGGGACGCGAGGGACTCGGAGGTGTACTCGCCCTCGACGGGGACGTCCGACTCCGTGGTGTAGCTGTCGATGTCAAGCTCTTCGAGCGGCTGCTCGGCAGTGGTCTCGGCCACGATTCTCCTCAGATTCTCTTCAGTCTTAGGGGGTGGCCGGACTTACTGCGCGACCTGGGTGATCTCGTACGGCTGCGGCTGCTGCGCGCCGTGCGGGTGCTGGTCACCCTTGTAGACCTTCAGCTTCGAGAGCATCTGACGGCCCAGCGTGTTCTTGGGGAGCATGCCCTTGACGGCCTTCTCGATGGCCTTCTCGGGGTTCTTGTCGAGCAGCTCGTCGTAGCGGACGGAGCGCAGACCACCCGGGTAGCCGGAGTGGCGGTACGCCATCTTCTGGGTCCGCTTGTTGCCGGACAGGTGCACCTTGTCCGCGTTGATGATGATGACGAAGTCACCAGCGTCGACGTGGGGGGCGTAGATCGGCTTGTGCTTGCCGCGCAGGAGCGTCGCGGCGGTGGTGGCGAGACGGCCCAGGACAACGTCCTGAGCGTCGATGACGTGCCACTGGCGCGTCACATCGCCGGGCTTGGGGCTGTACGTACGCACGGTTCGTAGCCTTCGCTTCGAGTGAATGGTCCATAACTGGTCACCGAAACGATCACGACAGCCTGGACCGCACTGCGGCGACGCATACCGCGTACGTGGGGTCGCTGGTCATCGGCCCGGTGGACCGGTGTAAGGGCCCGTCCCGTGAGAATGAGCAAGCCAATACACAACGAACAAGCAGAATACCGGTGCACTCCACAAGGGTCAAAACGCGGCCCTCACCGCGCCCCCACGCTCCCCCGGACGCTCCTCGTCCGTGCACAGCGCGACACACACGGTCACCGCCCGTCTCACCGTCCGGCGGCGCACCGGACGTGCGTACGGGACCACCGGGGAGAGCGGGACATCGACCCCCACGGCGGGACACCACCCCGCCGCGGAGCGGCCCCCCGCGCGGCCGGCGCAGCGCCCGCACCGCTCCCACCACGACCGATGGCCACACCCCTGCGCCGAGCGACGTCCACGACGGCAGGCAGGCCGGCAGCGGCACGGCCGGCAGCAGCCGCCCCAACCACCCGCAGATGTCGTGTTTGCCCCTGCGCCCGGCCCCGACGCCAGGCGCTGCGCGGCCGGTCCGGGCGGACCAGCACACCCCATGTCCCGTCTAAGATGCGGCCCATGAGCATTGGGCAGGGGGGACCTCAGTCCCAGTGGGACCCTTGGAAACCGCAGTCGCAGCAGCCCTGGAACGCCGGGGGCGGCCAGTCCCCCGACTGGGCGGCGCTCGCCGAGGCCTCGGAGGCCCGTAACAAACGCCGCCGCCTGCTGCTGATCGGCGGTGGCGCGCTCGCCACCGTCGCGATCGGCACGGCCGTCGCGGTGGCCGTGGTCTCGGCCGACGGCGACGACCGGGCGAACAGCCCGGCCTCCCTGCCGTCGGCGGACATCCCCAGCGGCACGTCCTCGGCCCCGTCGTTCGCCCCGACCAGCGCCCCGCCCCCGCTGGATCCCAAGGAGTTCATCGCCAGCGCCAAGAAGGACAAGGCGCCGCTCAGCCCGGAGACGCTCTTCCCCGGCACCCAGCTGACGATGGGCGAGACCGTCTACAAGAAGGGCCCCACCGCCGACACGAGGAACTGCGCCTCGGCCGCGGGCGGCACCCTCCCCAAGGCCCTCACCGCCAACGGCTGCACGCGCCTGATACGCGTGACCTACGTCAAGGACGGCATCGCCGTGACGATGGGCGTGGCGGTCTTCGACACCGAGGCGCAGGCGCTCAAGGCCAAGGACCAGGCCGACAAGAAGAGCTTCGTCAAGTCGCTGTCGGGCGGCGGCGTGAAGGGCTTCTGCGAGTCCGCCATCTGCAACACGACGACCAACTCCTACGGCCGGTACGCCTACTTCGCCAACTCGGGCTTCGCCGACGGCAAGGACGTCACCACCAAGGACACCGCGGTGTTCCGCACCAGCGACGACCTGCAGCAGTTCACGTTCAATCAGATCCGCCGCCGCGGCGAGGCCCAGGCGTCGGCCGCGGCGAACGAGTAGCCGGGGGCTCAGCAGCACCCGGCCGTCGGCAGCGACCGCTTGTTGCGCGCCTCCTTGCTGCGCGCGGCGAGCAACTCGTCGGCCGGGTAGCCGACTTCCTCCAGGGTCAGCCCGTGCGGCCGGACCACGTGCACGGCCGAGTCGCGCACGCCGGCCGCCAGCACCTTGCCCGGCCAGTCGGCCGGCCGGTGCCCGTCACCGACGAACAGCAGCGCGCCGATGAGCGAGCGCACCATGTTGTGGCAGAACGCGTCGGCGCGCACGGTCGCGGTGACGATGCCGTCCTCCCCCCGCACCAGGCTCAGTTCCTGAAGGGTGCGGATGGTGGTGGCGCCCTCGCGCTTCTTGCAGTACGCGGCGAAGTCGTGCTCGCCGAGCAGTCCGCGCGCGGCCTCGTTCATGGCGTCCACGTCCAACGGCCAGTCGTGCCACAGCACATGGTTGCGCAGCAGCGGGTCGACACCGCCGGGGTTGTCGGTGACCCGGTAGGCATAGCGCCGCCAGATCGCCGAGAAGCGGGCATTGAACCCCGCGGGCGCCTCGCGCAGGGCCCAGACCCGGACGTCCCGGGGCAGCCGCCCGGCGAGCCGCTTGAGCAGCTTCTGGTGGTGCTCGGCCCACACCTCGCGCGGCAGATCGACGTGGGCGACCTGCCCGCGCGCGTGCACGCCGGCGTCGGTGCGTCCGGCGACGGTCAGTTCGTAGGTCTGCGCCGACCGCGTCACGGTCCGCAGGGCGTCCTCGATCTCGCCCTGCACGGTCCGCCGTCCCCCGGCCTGCTTGGCCCACCCGGAGAACTCGCTCCCGTCATAGGAGAGATCCAGCCGCACCCGGACGAACCCGGCCTCTACTTCGTCACTCACCCCGAGATCCTCTCACCACCGAAAAAAAGCGGGCCCGCCCCTCGAAAGGAACGGACCCGCAACGCCCTTGAGGGGCGCGGGGAACTGCGCGAAGAGCCACGACGAAGCCGCAGCCGCCGACGCACAGCCCCGGCAGACGCTTACGCGTCCTTGGACTCCTCGGCGGGAGCCTCGTCGGCCTTGGTCGTGTCGACCTGGGCCTCGGCAGCCTCGTTGTCCTTCGCGGCACGCTTGGTGGCGGCCTCGGCCTCGCCGGTCGCCTCCTGCGCCACCGTCAGACCCTCGACCAGCTCGATGACGGCCATGGGCGCGTTGTCGCCACGGCGGTTACCGATCTTGGTGATGCGGGTGTAGCCACCCGGACGGTTCTCGTAGCGCGGGCCGATCTCGGTGAAGAGCGTGTGGACGATGCTCTTGTCCGTGATGACCTGGAGCACCTGACGGCGGTTGTGAAGGTCGCCCTTCTTCGCCTTGGTGACCAGACGCTCGGCGTACGGCCGCAGACGACGGGCCTTCGCCTCGGTGGTGGTGATCCGACCGTGCTCGAAGAGCGACTTCGCGAGGTTCGCGAGCATCAGCTTCTCGTGCGCGGCGCTGCCGCCCAGACGGGCACCCTTGGTGGGCTTCGGCATGGTGTTTCTCCTAGGTGTCTGCCCCGGCCGTGTCAGGTACCGGGGTCAGTATCTGAGCAGACGGTTGCCTGTCAGAGATCCGGGAGCCGCCCCGAAGGGGCGCTCCCGGAAGGGGCGCGGGGAACTGCGCGACAAGCCGCAGCGCACCCGCACCCGAAAACCGATCAGTACTGCTCGGTCTCCACGAACCCGGCGTCCGCGTCGTCGTCGGCGCCGAAGGCGTCGGCGGCGGCGGTCGGGTCGAATCCGGGCGGGCTGTCCTTGAGGGCCAGGCCCATGCCGGCCAGCTTCGCCTTGACCTCGTCGATGGACTTCGCACCGAAGTTGCGGATGTCCAGCAGGTCCGCCTCGGAGCGGGCGACGAGCTCACCCACGGAGTGGATGCCCTCGCGCTTGAGGCAGTTGTACGACCGAACGGTGAGCTCCAGCTCCTCGATCGGCAGCGCCAGGTCGGCGGCCAGGGCGGCGTCCGTGGGGGACGGGCCCATGTCGATGCCCTCGGCGTCGATGTTCAGCTCGCGGGCGAGACCGAACAGCTCGACCAGGGTCTTGCCGGCCGACGCCATGGCGTCACGCGGGCGCATGGCCTGCTTGGTCTCGACGTCGACGATCAGCTTGTCGAAGTCGGTCCGCTGCTCGACACGCGTGGCCTCGACCTTGTACGTGACCTTGAGCACCGGCGAGTAGATCGAGTCGACCGGGATCCGGCCGATCTCCTGGCCGACCTGCTTGTTCTGCACGGCGGAGACGTAGCCGCGGCCGCGCTCGACCGTGAGCTCCATCTCCAGCTTGCCCTTGCCGTTGAGCGTGGCGAGGACGAGGTCGGGGTTGTGCACCTCGACACCGGCCGGGGGCGCGATGTCGGCGGCGGTGACCAGACCCGGGCCCTGCTTGCGCAGGTACATCACGACCGGCTCGTCGTGCTCCGAGGAGACGACCAGCTGCTTGATGTTGAGGATCAGGTCGGTGACGTCCTCCTTGACGCCCGGCACGGTGGTGAACTCGTGCAGCACGCCGTCGATGCGGATGGACGTGACCGCCGCACCCGGGATCGAGGACAGGAGGGTCCGGCGCAGGGAGTTGCCGAGGGTGTAACCGAAGCCCGGCTCCAGCGGCTCGATCACGAACCGGGAGCGGAACTCGTCGACGACCTCTTCGGTCAACGAGGGACGCTGAGCGATCAGCATGTGTGGATCAGATCCTTCTTTCGTGGACGCCCGCTATATGACGCCCGACGGAGACCGCACCGGGAAAAGTGCGGGTACTGCAAGGGTACGGGCGATACGGCCCTTTTACGGAGCCGTACCGCCCGGAAACCGTGAACCCGAAGGCGACGCGTCAGACGCGGCGGCGCTTCGGCGGACGGCAGCCGTTGTGCGGGGTCGGGGTGACGTCCTGGATGGAGCCGACCTCGAGGCCCGTGGCCTGCAGGGAGCGGATCGCGGTCTCACGACCGGAACCCGGGCCCTTCACGAACACGTCGACCTTGCGCATGCCGTGCTCCTGGGCGCGGCGGGCAGCCGACTCGGCGGCCATCTGCGCGGCGAACGGCGTGGACTTCCGGGAGCCCTTGAAGCCGACGTGGCCGGCGGAGGCCCAGGAGATCACGTTGCCGGACGGGTCCGTGATCGAGACGATCGTGTTGTTGAACGTGCTCTTGATGTGCGCGTGGCCGTGAGCG
Organism: Streptomyces sp. NPDC003456; assembly: GCF_042878735.1. Taxonomy (NCBI): domain Bacteria; kingdom Bacillati; phylum Actinomycetota; class Actinomycetes; order Kitasatosporales; family Streptomycetaceae; genus Streptomyces; species Streptomyces sp. NPDC003456. The sequence goes on along the minus strand of NZ_JBIAOK010000004.1, from coordinate 72,538 downwards.
ACGTTCTTCTTTTCCTTGCGGCGCACCTTCTTGGCAGCGCCCTGACGACCCTTGGGGGGCATCTATAACTCCTACGGGAGGTGGTCGGTCCTACAGCGAAGACCGTGGACAGGCGTCCGCTGTGGACTACTTCTTGCCCGGCTTCTTCTTGCCGGCGATGGCGCGACGCGGGCCCTTGCGGGTACGCGCGTTGGTGCTGGTGCGCTGACCGCGGACGGGCAGACCACGACGGTGACGCAGACCCTGGTAGGTGCCGATCTCGACCTTGCGGCGGATGTCGGCCTGGATCTCGCGACGGAGGTCACCCTCGGTCTTGATGTTGTTGTCGACGTACTCGCGGATCGCGACGAGCTGCTCCTCGGAGAGGTCGCGAACGCGGGTGTTCGGGTCGACGCCGGTGGCGGCCAGCGTCTGCTGCGAGAGGGTCCGGCCGATGCCGAACACGTAGGTGAGGGCGATCTCCACGCGCTTTTCGCGCGGGATGTCAACACCGGAAACGCGTGCCATTCAATGGCTCCAGTTACTTGACGGAGGTCTTCCGCAGGAACCGGCTCCCAGCCGCCGTACTAGGTACGAACTGGGTCCCCGGCCTCCGACCGGGGGTGTCAGACGGAACTGGTCCGCCTGGGCCCTGCGTATGAACATATTCAGCTTGCGTCGCGCGAATCTCTGCGAGGAATGCAGAGGGATCGGTCGTGCGTCAGCCCTGGCGCTGCTTGTGGCGCGGGTTGTCGCAGATGACCATGACCCGGCCGTGACGGCGGATCACCCTGCACTTGTCGCAGATCTTCTTGACGCTCGGCTTGACCTTCATGGGTGTGAGGTTCTCCGGGTCAGTGCCGGCGGTCCCGTCGCCCGGGGGCGGCGGGGCACAGGCAAGATCTACTTGTAGCGGTAGACGATCCGGCCACGCGTGAGGTCGTACGGAGACAGCTCCACCACGACCCGGTCGTCAGGGAGGATGCGGATGTAGTGCATGCGCATCTTGCCGCTGATGTGTGCCAGGACCTGGTGGCCGTTCTGGAGCTCGACCTTGAACATGGCGTTCGGAAGAGACTCGACGACAGTGCCCTCGATCTCGATGGCACCTTGCTTCTTGGCCACGCTTCGCCCTTCGAATCGACTACCTTGATCGACTCCGTGCGGAGCGCATGAGGACATGCGGGTACACAAGAGCCGACGAGTCAGTCTACGTCAGGCCCCTCGGAAACACGAATCGAGAGAGTCTGCCCCACCGGACAGCTCTTTAAGCGCCCCTTCAGGGGCGCGGGGAAGTGCGCGAACGACCACGTCGCATCCGCAGCCGGCCGACGGCGACCGGGCCGTCCACCCCGGGGGGCTGCGCTCAGGCCAGCGGATCGGGCGCCGCGGTGATCCCCAGCTCGGCGAGCTTGGCCTTGCCCCCGTCGGGAGACGTCAGCACGAGCGGCCCCTCCTCCGTCAGCGCCACCGAGTGCTCCCAGTGGGACGACCACGTACCGTCCGTCGTGATGACGGTCCAGTCGTCCTGGAGGACCTCCGTCCGCGGCGTCCCCAGGGACACCATCGGCTCGATCGCGAGGCAGAAGCCGGGCACCAGCTTCGGGCCCTTGCCGCGCCGCCGGTCGACGTAGTTCAGCAGGTGCGGGTCCATGTGCATCTCGGTGCCGATGCCGTGGCCGCCGTAATCCTCGATGATCCCGTACTTGCCGCCGCCCGGCTTGGGCTGGCGGCGGATGTACGTCTCGATGGCACGGGAGATGTCGACCAGCCGGTTGCCCTGCTTCATGGCCGCGATGCCGGCCCACATCGACTCCTCCGTCACCCGGGAGAGCTCGATCAGCTCCGGGGAGTGGCCGGAGCCCACGAAGGCCGTGAAGGCGGCGTCGCCGTGCCAGCCGTCGATGATCGCGCCGCAGTCGATGGAGATGACGTCCCCGTCCTTGAGCACCACGTCGTCGGACGGGATGCCGTGGACGACGACCTCGTTCACCGAGGTGCAGATGGTCGCCGGGAAACCGCCGTAGCCGAGGAAGTTCGGCTTGGCGTTGTGCTCGGCGAGGACCTTGCGGGCGACCTGGTCCAGATCCTTGGTGGTGGCCCCCGGCACGGCGGCCTCACGGGTCGCCGCGTGGATGGCGGCGACGACCAGCCCCGCCTCACGCATCTTGGCGATCTGCTCGGGGCTCTTGATCTGCACCATGGGGGCTGGGCCTTTCTGGACCTACGGCGGCTGTCGGACGCCTTCAACGATACGGGGCCGCGCGACCGGCCCGCTCACGCAGCGGCCGCGGCTCCCTGGGGGGAACCGCGGCCGTGGCTGCGCGGGAACGACCTACTGGTCGCCCTCGCCACGCTTGAGCGCCTCCATGGCGCGCGCGGTGACGTCCTCCACCTTGCCGAGCGCGGAGATCGTGACCACCAGGCCCTGGGCCTTGTAGTAGTCGATGATCGGCTCGGTCTGCGTGTGGTAGACCTCCAGGCGCGTGCGGACCGTCTCCTCGGAGTCGTCGTCGCGCTGGTACAGCTCGCCGCCGCAGACGTCGCAGACGCCGTCCTTGGCCGGCTGCTTGTACGTCACGTGGAAGACGTGCGAGGAGTCGTTGCGGCAGATGCGCCGGCCGGCGATCCGCTTGACGACCTCGTCCTCGGGGACCTCGAGGTCGAGCACCGCGTCGAGCTGCATGCTCTCGCGCTCGAGCAGCTCGTCGAGCGCCTCGGCCTGCGAGACGTTGCGCGGGAAGCCGTCCAGCAGGAAGCCGTTCTCGGCGTCCGGCTGCTCCATGCGGTCCTTCGCCATCGCGATGGTGACCTCGTCGGGGACGAGATTGCCCGCGTCCATGTAGGACTTCGCCAGCTTGCCGAGCTCCGTCTGCCGGCTGATGTTGGCGCGGAACAGGTCGCCCGTGGAGATGTGCGGGATCGACAGGTTCTTGGCCAGGAACGCGGCCTGCGTTCCCTTACCGGCACCCGGCGGCCCGACGAGGACGATTCGCATCAGCGGAGGAACCCTTCGTAATTGCGCTGCTGGAGCTGGCTCTCGATCTGCTTCACCGTCTCGAGTCCGACACCCACGATGATCAGGATGCTGGTCCCGCCGAAGGGGAAGTTCTGGTTTGCCCCGAAACCGGCCAACGCCATCGTCGGCACGAGAGCGATCAGTCCCAAGTACAGCGAACCCGGCCAGGTGATCCGGTTGAGCACGTAGGACAGGTACTCAGCGGTCGGTCGGCCAGCCCGGATGCCCGGGATGAAGCCACCATACTTCTTCATGTTGTCCGCGACTTCCTCGGGGTTGAACGAGATGGCCACGTAGAAGAACGCGAAGAAGATGATCAGAAGGAAGTAGAGAACCATGTGCATCGGAGCGTCCGGCAGCGCGAGGTTCTTCTCGATCCAGACCTTCCAGTCGGAGCTTCCTCCGGCGAACTGCGCGATCAGCGCCGGGATGTAGAGCAGCGACGAGGCGAAGATCACAGGGATGATGCCGGCCTGGTTGACCTTCAGCGGAATGTACGTCGAGGTGCCGCCGTAGGACCGGCGGCCGATCATGCGCTTCGCGTACTGGACGGGGATGCGGCGCTGGGCCTGCTCGACGAAGACCACCAGGGCGATCACGACGAGGCCGACCAGGATGACGGTCGCGAACTCGATCCAGCCGCCGGCCAGCGAGCCCTCCTGCTTGATGGCCCACAGGGCGGACGGGAAGGTGGCGGCGATCGAGATGAACATGAGGATCGACATGCCGTTGCCGATGCCGCGGTCGGTGATGAGCTCACCGAGCCACATCACGGTGGCCGTACCGGCCGTCATCGTGATGACCATGGTGATGGTGACGAAGACCGACTGGTCCGGGACGATCTGGCTGGCCACGGGGCAGCCCGAGAACAGGGCGCCGCTGCGGGCGGTGGCGACGAGGCCGGTGCCCTGCAGGACGGCGAGGGCGATCGTCAGATAGCGCGTGTACTGCGTGATCTTCGCCGTACCGGCCTGGCCCTCCTTCTTGAGGGCTTCCAGGCGCGGGATCACCACGGTCAGCAGCTGCAGGATGATGCTCGCCGTGATGTACGGCATGATGCCCAGGGCGAAGATCGTGATCTGCAGCAGCGCGCCGCCGCTGAACATGTTGACAAGCCCGAAGAGACCCTGGTTGGCCTCGGCGTTGTCGATACAGGTCTGGACGTTCCGGTAGTCGACGCCTGGGATCGGGATGTGCGTACCGACCCGGTAGACCACGATGATGCCGAGCGTGAAGAGCAGCTTCTTGCGCAGGTCGGGCGTCTTGAACGCCCGGGCGAACGCGGTGAGCACGGTGCCTCCTGCGACCCCCGCGCAACTGCGTCAAGGGTGACGGTCTTGAGGTTCGACGAATAGGTAACGGTCAACTGCCGCTCGGAGTGCCGGAAGTGCAGCACCCCGTGTGAAGAGGGCAGTGCAGGCCACCTTACCGGCGGGACTGCCGCCCTTGGAACGACCAACCGGGGATACCCCATATGTGGGGTATCCCCGGTCGGGATCGTTCAGGTCATCGAGACGCCTGTGGAGTTCAGACGAGCTCGGTGACGGTACCGCCGGCGGCGGTGATCTTCTCCTTGGCGGAGCCGGAGACGGCGTCGACCGTCACCTGCAGCGCCACGGAGACCTCGCCCTGGCCGAGCACCTTGACGAGCGCGTTCTTGCGAACGGCACCCTTGGCGACCAGACCCTCGACGGTGACCTCGCCACCCTCGGGGTACAGCGCGGCCAGCTTGTCGAGGTTCACGACCTGGTACTCGGTCTTGAACGGGTTCTTGAAGCCCTTCAGCTTCGGGAGACGCATGTGGAGGGGCATCTGGCCACCCTCGAAGCGCTCCGGAACCTGGTAACGGGCCTTCGTGCCCTTGGTACCACGACCGGCCGTCTTACCCTTCGACGCCTCACCACGACCGACACGGGTCTTGGCGGTCTTGGCGCCCGGGGCGGGACGGAGGTTGTGGATCTTGAGCGGGTTCTGCTCCGCCATGATCAGTCGACCTCCTCGACCGTCACGAGGTGGCGGACGGTGTGCACCATGCCGCGGAACTCGGGGCGGTCCTCCTTGACGACCTGCGTGTTGATGCCCTTGAGACCAAGGGAGCGCAGGGTGTCACGGTGGTTCTGCTTGCTGCCGATGTAGGACTTGACCTGCGTGATCTTGAGCTGCGCCATGATCACACACCCGCCCCGGCACGCGCACGCAGCAGAGCCGCGGGGGCGACGTCCTCCAGGGGCAGACCACGGCGGGCCGCGATCTCCTCGGGACGCTGCAGGCCCTTGAGGGCCGCCACGGTCGCGTGCACGATGTTGATCGCGTTGTCGGAGCCGAGCGACTTCGACAGCACGTCGTGGATACCGGCGCACTCGAGCACGGCACGCACCGGACCACCGGCGATCACACCGGTACCGGGCGACGCGGGCTTGAGCAGCACGACGCCGGCAGCCTTCTCACCCTGGATGGGGTGCGGGATGGTGCCCTGGATGCGGGGGACCTTGAAGAAGTGCTTCTTGGCCTCCTCAACGCCCTTGGCGATGGCGGCCGGCACCTCCTTGGCCTTGCCGTATCCGACACCCACGGTGCCGTCACCGTCGCCCACCACGACCAGCGCGGTGAAGCTGAAGCGACGACCACCCTTCACAACCTTGGCGACGCGGTTGATCGCGACGACGCGCTCAACGTACGCGGTCTTCTCGGCGGCAGCTGCGCCGCCGTCACGGCCCTTCCGGTCCCGCCGCTCGCCGCCACCGGCACCGCCACCGCGGCGCTGGGGTCCAGCCATTGGAATTACCTCTCTCTGTCTCCGCTAGCTACGGAACCAGGACTCAGAACTTGAGTCCGGCCTCGCGGGCGGCGTCCGCCAGGGCGGCGATGCGCCCCGCGTACTGGTTACCACCACGGTCGAACACGACGGCCTCGACACCGGCGGCCTTGGCACGCTCGGCGACCAGGGCGCCGACCTGCTTGGCCTGCGCGGACTTGTCGCCCTCGCCACCGCGGATCGAGCTGTCCAGGGTGGACGCCGACGCCAGGGTGTGGCCCTTCAGGTCGTCGATCACCTGCGCCACGATGTGGCGGTTGGAGCGGGTCACGACCAGACGGGGACGCTCCGCCGTACCGTTGATCCGCTTGCGGATCCGGATGTGACGGCGCTTGATCGCGGCGCGCTTGTAGGCGTCGCCCTTCAGGATCTTCTGCCCGTATGCCATGGCTTACTTACCCGCCTTTCCGACCTTGCGGCGGATGACTTCGCCCTCGTACTTGACGCCCTTGGCCTTGTACGGGTCAGGCTTGCGCAGCTTGCGGATGTTGGCCGCAACCTCGCCGACCTTCTGCTTGTCGATGCCCTCGACCGAGAAACGGGTCGGGGTCTCCACCTTGAAGGTGATGCCCTCGGGCGCCTCGACGGTGATCGGGTGGCTGTAGCCGAGCGCGAACTCGAGGTTCGAACCCTTGGCCGTCACGCGGTAACCGACACCGCTGATCTCGAGCTTCTTCACGTAACCCTGGGTCACGCCGGTGATCATGTTCGCCACCAGCGTGCGGGACAGGCCGTGGAGGGCCTTGCTCTGACGCTCGTCGTTGGGGCGGGTGACGTTGAGAACGCCGTCCTCACCCTTGGCGATGTCGATCGGCGCGACAACGGTGTGGGTCAGCGAGCCCTTGGGGCCCTTGACCGAGACCGTACGGCCGTCGATGGTGACGTCCACGCCGGCGGGAACCGTGATGGGGAGCTTGCCAATGCGCGACATAGCTGTTTCCTCCGTTCCCTTCCGCTACCAGACGTAGGCGAGGACTTCCCCACCCACGCCCTTCTTGCCGGCCTGCTTGTCGGTGAGGAGCCCGTGCGACGTGGAGATGATGGCCACGCCGAGGCCGCCCAGCACCTTGGGCAGGTTGGTGGACTTCGCGTACACCCGGAGACCGGGCTTGGAGATCCGCTTGATGCCCGCGATGGAGCGCTCACGGTTGGGGCCGAACTTCAGCTCCAGGACGAGGTTCTTGCCGACCTCGGCGTCCTCGACCTTCCAGCCCGTGATGAAGCCCTCCTGCTGGAGGATCTCCGCGATGTGCGACTTGATCTTCGAGTGCGGCATCGCCACGGTGTCGTGGTATGCCGAGTTCGCGTTCCGCAGACGCGTAAGCATGTCTGCGATCGGATCAGTCATGGTCATGAATTGGCCTTCGGCCTCTCTCGCCGGGGTTTCCTGGTGCGCCATCCCTCTCCCCGATCCGAGACGGGACGGGTGCGGCGCGGTGGACCTACGGCGTAGTAAGTCGTAAGGGCGGCGGCAGACGCCCAACCCCACAAGCCTAAGGCATGCGGGCTGGGCGTCCTGCCGCCCCGGTTGCTTACCGAGAGTCCTGCTAATCCCTGATTGGGGGGATTACCAGGAGCTCTTGGTCACGCCCGGCAGCTCGCCACGGTGAGCCATCTCACGAAGGCACACGCGGCACAGGCCGAACTTGCGGTACACGGAGTGCGGACGACCGCAGCGCTGGCAGCGGGTGTACGCGCGCACGCCGAACTTGGGCTTGCGGGCAGCCTTCGCGATCAGAGCCTTCTTCGCCATCTCGCTCACGCCTCCTTGAAGGGGAAGCCGAGGTGACGAAGGAGCGCGCGGCCCTCAGCGTCGTTGGTCGCCGTGGTCACCACGGTGATGTCCATACCCCGGGTGCGGTCGATCTTGTCCTGGTCGATCTCGTGGAACATGACCTGCTCCGTGAGACCGAAGGTGTAGTTGCCACGGCCGTCGAACTGCTTGGGGGACAGGCCGCGGAAGTCGCGGATGCGCGGCAGCGCGAGCGACAGGGTGCGGTCCAGGAACTCCCACATGCGGTCGCCACGAAGCGTGACGTGGGCACCGATCGGCTGGCCCTCACGCAGCTTGAACTGCGCGATGGACTTGCGGGCCTTGGTGACGGCCGGCTTCTGACCGGTGATCGTGGTGAGGTCCTTGATGGCGCCCTCGATCAGCTTGGAGTCGCGGGCGGCGTCGCCCACACCCATGTTGACCACGATCTTGACGAGACCGGGGATCTGCATGACGTTCTCGTACTTGAACTCGTCACGCAGCTTGCCCGTGATCTCCTCACGGTACTTCTGCTTCAGACGCGGAGTGGTGGTGGTAGCCATCAGATGTCCTCACCCGTCCGCTTGGCAACGCGGATCTTGTTGCCCTCGTCGTCGAAGCGGTAACCGACGCGGGTCACGACCTTGTTGCCGTCCTTCTCCACGACCAGCTGGACGTTGGAGACGTGGATCGGCGCCTCGGTGGTGACGATGCCGCCGGCCTGCGAACCGCGAGCCGTCGGACCGGCCTTGGTGTGCTTCTTGACCCGGTTGACACCCTCGACCAGGACGCGGTCCTCGCGGGGGAAGGCCGCGATGACCTTGCCCTGCTTGCCCTTGTCCTTACCGGTGATGACCTGGACCAGGTCGCCCTTCTTGATCTTCATGCTCACAGCACCTCCGGCGCGAGGGAGATGATCTTCATGAACTTCTTCTCGCGCAGCTCACGGCCGACCGGGCCGAAGATACGGGTGCCACGAGGGTCGCCGTCGTTCTTCAGAATGACGGCGGCGTTCTCGTCGAAGCGGATGTACGAGCCGTCCGGACGGCGGCGCTCCTTGACGGTGCGAACGATGACCGCCTTGACGACGTCACCCTTCTTCACGTTGCCACCGGGGATCGCGTCCTTGACGGTGGCGACGATGACGTCACCGATACCCGCGTAGCGGCGACCGGAGCCACCGAGCACACGGATGCAAAGGATCTCCTTCGCACCAGTGTTGTCGGCGACACGCAGTCGCGACTCCTGCTGGATCACGTCTATCTCCTGATTGTCTGCCGGTTCCCGGGGCGGGCGCGCAACTTGCACACCCGCCCCGAGCCTGGCGGAACGATGCCTAGGGGGTCCCCCTAGGAGGGATTACTTGGCCTTCTCGAGGATCTCGACGACGCGCCAGCGCTTGGTCGCGGACAGCGGCCGGGTCTCCATGAGGAGGACGCGGTCGCCGACACCCGCGGCGTTCTGCTCGTCGTGGGCCTTGAGCTTGTTCGTACGACGGATGACCTTGCCGTACAGCGCGTGCTTGACGCGGTCCTCGACGGCGACGACGACGGTCTTGTCCATCTTGTCGCTGACGACCAGACCCTCACGGGTCTTGCGGAAACCGCGGTCCGTCTTGGTCTCTTCAGTCACGTTGCTCTCGCTCATCAGGCGCTCTCCACCGTCTCGATGCCCAGCTCGCGCTCACGCATCAGGGTGTAGATCCGCGCGATGTCCTTGCGGACGGCCTTGAGCCGACCGTGGTTCTCGAGCTGACCCGTCGCCGCCTGGAAGCGGAGGTTGAACAGCTCTTCCTTGGCCTCGCGGAGCTTGTTGAGAAGCTCCTCGTTGCCCAGCTCGCGCAGCTCCGACGCCTTGGTACCGGCCGACATCACGCTTCACCTGCCTCGCGCTTGACGATCTTGCACTTCATCGGCAGCTTGTGAGCCGCACGGGTCAGGGCCTCGCGCGCGATCTTCTCGTTGGGGTACGACAGCTCGAACATCACGCGTCCGGGCTTGACGTTGGCCACCCACCACTCCGGGGAACCCTTACCGGAACCCATGCGGGTCTCGGCCGGCTTCTTGGTGAGGGGGCGGTCCGGGTAGATGTTGATCCAGACCTTGCCACCACGCTTGATGTGACGCGTCATGGCGATACGAGCGGCCTCGATCTGACGGTTCGTCACGTACGCCGGGGTCAGCGCCTGGATGCCGTACTCGCCGAACGCAACCTGCGTGCCACCCTTGGACATGCCGTTGCGCTTGGGGTGGTGCTGCTTGCGGTGCTTGACCCTACGGGGGATCAGCATGACGGTCAGGCCTCCGTTCCGGTGCTCTCAGCCGGAGCGGCGGCGGGAGCCTCGGCCTTGGGGGCCTCGGCGCCGGCAGCCTGCTGCGGCTTGCGACCGCGCCGCTCGCCACCGCGGCCACCACGGGCCGGGCGGTCGTTGCCACCGCGTGCCGGGCGGTTGCCCGCACGGGCGGCGGCGTTCTCGGCGCGGACCTCGGCGATGTTCTTGACGTCGCCCTTGTAGATCCAGACCTTCACACCGATGCGGCCGAAGGTCGTCTTGGCCTCGAAGAAGCCGTAGTCCACGTTCGCGCGGAGCGTGTGCAGGGGCACGCGGCCCTCGCGGTAGAACTCCGAGCGGGACATCTCGGCGCCACCGAGGCGGCCACCGCACTGGATCTTGATGCCCTTGGCGCCGGCCTTCATCGCCGACTGCATGCTCTTGCGCATGGCACGGCGGAAGGAGACGCGGGAGGAGAGCTGCTCGGCGACGGCCTGGGCAACCAGCTGAGCGTCGGTCTCGGGGTTCTTGACCTCGAGGATGTTCAGCTGGACCTGCTTGCCGGTGAGCTTCTCGAGGTCACCGCGGATGCGGTCGGCCTCGGCGCCGCGGCGGCCGATGACGATGCCCGGACGAGCGGTGTGGATGTCCACACGCACGCGGTCACGGGTGCGCTCGATCTCGACCTTGGAGATGCCGGCGCGCTCCATGCCGGACGTCATCATCCGACGGATGGCGACGTCTTCCTTGACGTAGTCCTTGTACAGCTTGTCGGCGTACCAACGCGACTTGAAGTCGGTCGTGACACCGAGCCGGAACCCGTGCGGGTTTACCTTCTGGCCCATTACCGGGTTCCTTCCTTGCTGCTGACGACCACGGTGATGTGGCTGGTCCGCTTGCGGATCCGGTAGGCACGGCCCTGGGCGCGCGGCCGGAACCGCTTCAGGGTCGGGCCCTCGTCGACGTAGGCCTCGGAGACGAAGAGGCTGTCGACATCGGTGTGGTCGTAGTTGTGCGCGGCGTTGGCGATGGCGCTGTCCAGCACCTTGCCGACCGGCTGGCTCGCGGCCTGCGGGGCGAAACGCAGGACCGCCTGAGCCTCCGTGGCGCTCATGCCACGGATGAGGTCCACCACGCGGCGGGCCTTCATGGGCGTGACGCGGATGTACCGCGCCTGGGCCCTGGCTTCCATGGTTGTCCCTTCAGTGTCTGTCATGGTCGATTGCACCCCGCCGACTAGCGGCGCTTCGACTTCCGGTCGTCCTTGACGTGGCCCCGGAAGGTGCGGGTCGGCGAGAACTCGCCGAGCTTGTGGCCGACCATCGACTCGGTGACAAACACCGGGATGTGGGTCTTGCCGTTGTGCACCGCGAGCGTGTGGCCGAGCATGGCCGGCACGATCATCGAGCGACGGGACCAGGTCTTGATGACGTTCTTGGTGCCCGCTTCGTTCTGGGCGTCCACCTTCTTCATCAGGTGGTCGTCGACGAAGGGCCCCTTCTTCAAGCTACGAGGCATCTCAACCCGTCCTTAGCGCTTCTTGTTCGTCTTGCGGCGGCGGACGATGTACTTGTTCGACGCCTTCTTGGGCGAACGAGTACGGCCTTCCTTCTTGCCCCACGGGGACACAGGGTGGCGACCACCGGAGGTCCGGCCCTCACCACCACCGTGCGGGTGGTCAACCGGGTTCATGACCACACCACGGACGGTCGGGCGAACGCCCAGCCACCGCTTACGGCCCGCCTTGCCCCAGTTGATGTTGCTCTGCTCGGCGTTGCCGACCTCGCCGATGGTGGCGCGGCAGCGGACGTCGACCAGGCGGATCTCACCGGACGGCATGCGCAGGTGGGCCATCTGGCCCTCCTTCGCGAGCAGCTGCACGGAGGCACCGGCGGAGCGGGCGAACTTGGCACCGCCACCGGGACGGAGCTCGATCGCGTGGATCGTGGTACCGACCGGGATGTTGCGGAGGGCCAGGTTGTTGCCCGGCTTGATGTCGGCCCCGGGACCGTTCTCGACGCGGTCACCCTGCTGCAGGTTGCGCGGGGCGAGGATGTAGCGCTTCTCGCCGTCGGCGTAGTGCAGCAGCGCGATGCGCGCGGTGCGGTTGGGGTCGTACTCGATGTGCGCGACCTTCGCCGGCACGCCGTCCTTGTCGTGACGACGGAAGTCGATCACGCGGTAGGCGCGCTTGTGGCCACCACCCTGGTGGCGGACGGTCACACGACCGGAGTTGTTACGGCCACCCTTGCTGTGCAGGGGGCGGACCAACGACTTCTCCGGCGTGGACCGCGTGACCTCGACGAAGTCGGCGACGCTGGAGCCGCGACGGCCCGGCGTAGTCGGCTTGTACTTGCGGATTCCCATTTCTCAGTCCTCGTCCGATATCGGACGATCCGACCCGCTTACGCGGTCGGACCGCCGAAGATGTCGATACGGTCGCCCTCGGCGAGGGTCACGATCGCGCGCTTGGTGGACGCACGCTGGCCGAAGCCGGTGCGGGTCCGCTTGCGCTTGCCCTGGCGGTTGATCGTGTTGACCCCGGTGACCTTGACCGAGAAGACCGCCTGGACGGCCTGCTTGATCTGGGTCTTGTTGGCGCTCGGGTCGACGATGAACGTGTACTTGCCCTCGTCGAGGAGCGCGTAGCTCTTCTCGGAGACGACCGGCTTGAGCAGCACGTCACGGGGGTCCGTGAAGGACTTGCTCAGCGGGGTCTCGACGGTGTTCTTGCCCTCGGTCGCGTGGCGACGCGCCTTGGCGACGCGAGCGGCCTTGGCCTTCTTCGCGGCCTTGGAGGCGATTGCGGGGTGACGGATGGCCATCAGACCTCGCTCCCTTCGGTGTCATTGTTCCGCTCGGCACGGGGGGTGCCGGACACGAAGGACTCGAAGGCGGCCTTGGTGAAGACCACGTCGTCCGAGACGAGAACGTCGTACGTGTTCAGCTGGCCCGGCTCCAGGATGTGGACCTGGGGCAGGTTGCGGGCGGACAGCCACGCGGCCTCGTCGGCGCGCTCGACGACCAGGAGCAGGTTCTTGCGCTCCGAGATCTTGCCGAACAGCGTCCGGGCGGCCTTCGTCGACGGGCTCTCGCCCTCGACGACGCCGGAGACGACGTGGATGCGGTTGTGGCGGGCCCGGTCGGTGAGGGCGTGACGCAGGGCGGCAGCCTTCATCTTCTTCGGGGTCCGCTGCGAGTAGTCACGCGGCACGGGACCGTGCACGACGCCACCACCGGCGAACTGCGGCGCGCGGGTCGAACCCTGACGGGCGCGACCGGTGCCCTTCTGGCGGTACGGCTTCTTGCCACCGCCGCGGACCTCGCCACGGGTCTTGGTCTTGTGCGTGCCCTGACGGGCAGCCGCGTTCTGCGCGACGACGACCTGGTGGATCAGCGGGATGCTGATCTTCTCCACGCCGAAGATCTCCGCGGGGAGCTCGACGCTACCGGTCTTCTCGCCGGCAGGCGAAAGAATGTCAACAGTGCTCATCGGTACCTCAGGCCCCCTTGGCCGCGGTGCGGACCAGGACGAGGCCGCCGTTCGGACCGGGAACCGCGCCCTTGATGAGCAGCAGACCCTTCTCCGCGTCAACGGCGTGGACGGTCAGGTTCTGGGTGGTGACCCGCTCGTTGCCCATGCGACCCGCCATGCGGAGGCCCTTGAACACACGGCCCGGGGTGGCGCAGCCACCGATGGAACCGGGAGAGCGGTGCTTGCGCTGGGTGCCGTGTCCGGCGCCGAGGCCACGGAAGTTGTGGCGCTTCATGACACCGGCGAAGCCCTTGCCCTTGCTCTTGCCGGTCACGTCGACCTTCACGCCGGCCTCGAACACCTCAGCGGTGATCTCCTGGCCCAGCGTGTACTCGGAGGCGTCCGCGGTGCGGATCTCGACGAGGTGGCGACGGGGGGTGACGTCGGCCTTGGCGAAGTGGCCCTTGAGGGGCTTGTTCACCTTGCGCGGGTCGATCTCGCCGAAAGCGATCTGGACGGACTCGTAGCCGTCGACATCGTTCGTACGGACCTGGGTGACGACGTTCGGGCCGGCCTTGACGACGGTGACCGGAACAACACGGTTGTTCGCGTCCCACACCTGCGTCATGCCGAGCTTCTCGCCCAGGATGCCCTTGATCTGCTTAGCCATCTCTCAGATCACCGGCCTCAGAGCTTGATCTCGATGTCGACACCGGCCGGGAGGTCGAGTCGCATCAGAGAGTCAACGGTCTTGGGGGTCGGGTCGAGGATGTCGATCAGGCGCTTGTGCGTGCGCATCTCGAAGTGCTCGCGCGAGTCCTTGTACTTGTGCGGCGACTTGATGACGCAGTACACGTTCTTCTCAGTGGGCAGCGGCACCGGGCCCGCGACCGACGCACCAGTGCGGGTCACCGTCTCGACGATCTTCTTCGCCGAGGAGTCGATGACCTCGTGGTCGTAGGCCTTGAGCCGGATGCGGATCTTCTGTCCCGCCATGGCTACTCAGTAGTCCTGTCTCTTCTCACGCTCTGGAACCCGGCGGATTCCTTCTGCTGCCTTCGTTTCTCCGACCCACGCGGTCGGGCGTGTCGCGCTCCCGCTGACACAGATGTCCCTTGTTCGAACATCCCTGCTGGGAATGCACACGGCCCTTGCGGAACCGCAGGCCGGGGGCGAAGGCCCACCGGGTGCCTGGCCGGTGCCGCGCATACACTTCCCGGAAGATTCCCGTACGTCCGCCCCAGCGCTGCCGTGAGGCAGTTAGGGCGACGAGTACTGTGGGACTCGCTTCCGGTCCTCCCGGCGGGAGGCGCGCAGCATCAACACTCGACCGAGCAACTCGGACAGTCTGCCATATGGGGCAGGCCCGGCGCTAATCGAGCCGGAGACACTACCCCGGGAGTGACGTAACTCAAACCGGCGGGCCGGGACGGTCCCCGTGCTTCGTCAGCGGCCGGGGTGCTCCAGGTGCGGAACCCCGGCCACGAACGCGCTCCAGGCCGCCCCGGAGAGCCCCAGCCGATCCCTCCGCGTGTGCTTGGAGTCCCGGACGTGGACGGTCCCGGGGGATATCGCCACCTCGACGCAGGAGTCGCCGTCAGGGCCACTGCTGTAGCTGCTCTTGAACCACGTCGGTTTGGCGTTGCCGTTCATGTCTCTCCCAGCAGTTGCTCGATGAAGGCCAGCGACTCGCGTGGCGGAAGGGCCTGCGCGCGGATGGTGCCGTAGCGCAGCTCCAGGATGCGGACCTGCTTCGCTTCCGTGCTCGGCCGGCCGCTGAAAGCCCCGTCGGAGCGTCCGACCGCGGTGCCGTCCCCGAACTTCAGCACCTCGATCCTGCCGTTCAGACCCGGGTGCGCCTCGCTGCCCGTCGGCATGACCTGGAGCCTGACGTGCCGCAACTCGCCCACCTCCAGCAGCCGTTCGAGCTGACGACGCCAGACCATTGTGCCCCCGACCGGCCGCCTCAGGGTGGCCTCCTCCTGGACGAAGCTGAGCGACGGGGCCGGTGATCGTTCGAAGACGGACTGCCGGGCCATACGAGCGGCCACCAGCCGCTCCACCTCGTCGGGTGAGTAGGCCGGCTGCCACGACTCGAACAGGGCCCGCGCATGGTCGGGGGTCTGCAACAGCCCGGCCACGCTGATGCACTCGTACACCCCGATCTCAACAGCCTGCTCCTCCAACTTGGCCAGTTCCCGCACCCTCTTGGGGTAGCGGACCCGCTTCACGTCCTCCCAGGTCGCCGCGATGAGCCCACCGGCCCCCAGCACCTCGTCGGCCCGGGCCAGATAGTCCTGGCGGGGGATCCGCTTGCCGCCCTCGATCTTGTAGACCATGTCCTCGCCGTACCCGACCGCCGTCCCGAACTCGGCGGCGCGCATCCCCACCCCTTCGCGCCGCAGCTTGAGCTGCCGCCCCACCGTGGCGATCACCGCGACACCCCACTCGTCGTCGGGGTCGACCTCCCACCCGGGCTCGTCCCCCTCACTCCTGAGCCGTCCCGCCTCCGCAGCCTCGGCCGTCATCCCGCACCCTTCCGTCGCACGACCCTGCCTCAGCGCCCTACCCGCAGGCCCGGTGCCGACAGAGCGGACACCGCCGGACAAGCTCCGGACAGTCACCGTACGCACCCGCTGAGTCACTGTTCACAGTAGGCGGCGACGGCCACGCTGAGAGCCGTGAAGCACAACTCCCCCCAAGCCCAACCCGGCACGCCCGTACGCCACTTCGGCCTCCGGCTCTCCCCCACACCGCGCGGCGCCCGCCTCGCCCGCCTGCTGGCGGCCGAGCAGCTGCGCTCCTGGGGGCTGCCGTCGGAGCGGGCGGCGCACGTGGTCGCGGAGCTGGCGGCCAACGCGGCGACGCACGGCCGGGTCCCGGGCCGCGACTTCGGCCTGCTGCTGTACGTCGTGGGCGGCACCCTCCGCATCGAGGTGACGGACACCCGCGACGACCGGCTACCGCTGGCCCGGCCCGCCGACGCCGAGGCCGAGTCCGGCCGCGGGTTGCTCCTGGTGGACGCGCTCGCCGACCGCTGGGGCGTCACCCGCGGGCTCCCGCCCCGCAAGACGGTGTGGGCCGAACTCGACCTCCGCCCGGAGGGCCTGACCGCGCCCGTGCCGCCCCGTACGCTGCGCCCATGACCCGCACCACCCCTGCCCGCCCCCTCGACATCACCGGCCTCTTCCCCGAGCTGGCCCCCCTCGCCCGCACCGCCGTGCGGCTGCACCCCCGGGCCGGTGCGCCGACCGCGGCCGACAGTTCCATCGGCGGACCCCTGCTGTGGCCGGCCGCTGAGCCCTGGCCCGGTTGCCCCGAGCACACCGGCCCCTGGCACCGGGGTCTCGACCCGGTCGGCGTCCGGCGCCGGCGGCGGATCCTCGCGGAGGCCTGGGCTCGTCCCCGCGCGGAGGGAGCGGAGCTGCTGACCGAGGAGGAGCGCGCGATCGTCGACGGGGCGACCGAGAAGAGCCGGATACCGCAGGACGGGCCTGTCCCGTTGGTGCCCGTCGCCCAGCTGTACGCCGCGGACATCCCGGGCCTGCCCTGCCCGGAGGGCGCCGACCTGCTGCAGGTGCTGTGGTGCCCGTTCGGCCACGGCCCGGACCAGCTGCCCAGCACGGAGCTGCGCCGGCGTATCGCCGCCGACGTGGTCACGCCGCTCGGCGACGTCCCGCAGCCGTCCGTCATCGGTGACGACGGTTTTCTGCCCGAGCCGTGCGTGCTGCATCCCGAGCAGGTCACGGAGTACCCGGCCCCGCACGAGCTGCCCCGGCAGCTCGCCGAACGGATCGACGCGTGGGAGGAGGGACAGGCGGAGGAGGCCGACGAGACGGAGGCCGACGACGTGACGGACGAGATCTCCTACCAGTACGACCTCGCGGTCGCCCCGGGCAGCAAGGTCGGCGGTCACGCCCCCTGGAGCTTCTCCGATCCGTTTCCCATGTCCTGCCCCGAGTGCGCCGGCCCGGTCCGCCCCCTGCTCACCCTCGACGGCACGGAGTGGGACGGCGGCAGCGCGAGCTGGCGGCCGGTGGAGGACGCCGGGTACGGCGGTCACCACTTCCTCGGCCCGGCCCGCGACACCCAGCTGGAGATCGGCCGGAGCTACAGCCTGCAGCTCTACGTCTGCCGGGCATCGCCCGGCCACCCGCACGTCCAGAACATGCAGTGACCGCGGACCCGTCGCCGCCGCGGCGGGAACGGCAAAGGGGCCCGTACGACCGAAGTCGTACGGGCCCCTTCGAGCCACTCAGGTCAGTGGACCCTCAAGTCAGTCCGGGGACTTACTTGTTGATCTTGGTGACCTGGCCGGCGCCCACGGTCCGGCCACCCTCACGGATGGCGAACTTCAGGCCCTCTTCCATGGCGACGGGCTGGATGAGCTCCACCTTCATCTCGGTGTTGTCACCCGGCATGACCATCTCGGTGCCCTCGGGGAGGGTCACCACGCCGGTCACGTCCGTCGTGCGGAAGTAGAACTGCGGGCGGTAGTTGTTGAAGAACGGCGTGTGGCGGCCACCCTCGTCCTTGGACAGGATGTAGGCCTGCGCCTCGAACTCGGTGTGCGGGGTGACCGAGCCCGGCTTGATGATGACCTGGCCGCGCTCGACGTCCTCGCGCTTGATGCCACGGAGGAGCAGACCGACGTTCTCACCGGCCTGGCCCTCGTCGAGGAGCTTGCGGAACATCTCGATGCCGGTGACCGTGGTGGTGGTCTTCTCCTGCTTGATGCCCACGATGTCGACGGTCTCGTTGACCTTGAGGACACCACGCTCGATACGACCGGTGACGACGGTGCCACGACCGGTGATCGTGAAGACGTCCTCGATCGGCATCAGGAACGGCTTGTCGACGTCACGCTCGGGCTGCGGGATGTTCTCGTCCACGGCCTTCATGAGCTCGAGGACGGAGTTGCCCCACTCCTTGTCGCCCTCGAGCGCCTTGAGCGCCGAGACCTTGACGACCGGCAGGTCGTCGCCCGGGAACTCGTACTCGGAGAGGAGCTCACGGACCTCGAGCTCGACGAGCTCCAGGATCTCCTCGTCGTCCACCATGTCGGCCTTGTTCAGGGCGACGACGATGTACGGAACGCCGACCTGGCGGGCCAGGAGCACGTGCTCCTTGGTCTGCGGCATCGGGCCGTCGGTGGCGGCGACCACGAGGATGGCGCCGTCCATCTGCGCCGCACCCGTGATCATGTTCTTGATGTAGTCCGCGTGACCGGGGCAGTCGACGTGGGCGTAGTGACGCGTCTCGGTCTGGTACTCGACGTGCGCGATGGAGATGGTGATACCGCGCTGGCGCTCCTCAGGAGCCTTGTCGATCTGGTCGAAGGCCGAGGCCTCGTTCAGGTCCGGGTACGCGTCGTGCAGCACCTTGGTAATGGCGGCCGTGAGGGTCGTCTTACCGTGGTCGATGTGACCGATGGTGCCGATGTTGACGTGCGGCTTAGTCCGCTCGAACTTCGCCTTCGCCACTGGGGTCCTCCTGGGAGTGGTTCTGGTACGCCTTACTTCATCGGCGCCAGGTGATCTTTGCTGGAAAGCCCGGGCCTCGGGGCATTCTCACCACGATTGCGGCGGAATGCCCCTCAAGGCTCCGGAGTCAAGCCTACGGCGTGTAGACGCGGTGCGTTACTCGCCCTTGGCCTTCGCGATGATCTCCTCGGCGACGTTCCGCGGAACCTCGGCGTAGGAGTCGAACTGCATGGAGTAGCTCGCACGGCCGGACGTCTTGCTGCGCAGGTCGCCGACGTAGCCGAACATCTCCGAGAGGGGCACGAGGCCCTTCACGACGCGGGCACCGGCCCGCTCCTCCATGGCCTGGATCTGACCACGGCGGGAGTTGATGTCGCCGATGACCTCACCCATGTAGTCCTCGGGCGTGGTGACCTCGACGGCCATCATCGGCTCGAGCAGCACGGGGCTGGCCTTGCGCGCGGCCTCCTTGAAGGCCTGCGAGCCGGCGATCTTGAACGCGAGCTCGGAGGAGTCCACCTCGTGGTAGGCGCCGTCGAGCAGCGTCACGCGGACGCCGGTCATCTCGTAGCCGGCGAGGATGCCGAACTGCATGGCCTCCTGCGCACCGGCGTCCACCGAAGGGATGTACTCCTTCGGCACACGGCCACCGGTCACCTTGTTGATGAACTCGTACGAGGCGTCGCCGCCCTCGATCGGCTCGATCGCGATGATGACGCGAGCGAACTGGCCGGTACCACCCGTCTGCTTCTTGTGGGTGAACTCGACCTTCTCGACGGCCTTGCGGATCGTCTCGCGGTAGGCGACCTGCGGCTTGCCGACGTTGGCCTCGACCTTGAACTCACGGCGCATGCGGTCGACCAGCACCTCGAGGTGCAGCTCGCCCATACCGCCGATGATGGTCTGGCCGGTCTCCTCGTCCGAGTGGACCTGGAAGGACGGGTCCTCCTCGGCCAGGCGCTGGATCGCGACGCCGAGCTTCTCCTGGTCGCCCTTCGACTTGGGCTCGATGGCGACCTGGATGACCGGCGCCGGGAAGTCCATGGACTCCAGGATCACCGGGTTCTTGTCGTCGGACAGCGTCTCACCGGTGGTGGTCTGCTTCAGGCCCATGACGGCGACGATGTCGCCGGCGCCCACCGACTCGATCTCCTCACGCTTGTTCGCGTGCATGCGGTAGATCTTGCCGATGCGCTCCTTCTTGCCCTTGACGGAGTTCAGCACCTGCGTGCCGGACTCCAGGCGGCCCGAGTAGACCCGGACGAAGGTGAGCTTGCCGAGGTGCGGGTCGCTCATGATCTTGAACGCGAGCGCGGCGAGGGGCTCCTCGTCCGACGGCTTGCGGGCGATGACCTGCTCCGGGTCCTTGACGTCGTGACCCTCGATGGCCTCGACGTCGAGCGGGGTGGGCAGGTAGCGCACGACCGCGTCGAGCAGGGGCTGGACGCCCTTGTTCTTGAACGCGGTGCCGCAGAACACGGGGGTGACGGTGGTGCCGCCGCCCTTGCCGGACGCGATGGTGATGCGACGGATCGCGGCGTAGAGCTGCTCCACGGTGGGCTCGGTGCCCTCCAGGTACAGCTCCATCAGCTCTTCGTCGTTCTCGGCGACGGCCTCGAGCAGCTTGCCGCGGTACTCCTCGGCAGCCTCGGCGTGGGTGTCCGGGATGTCGACGGTGTCGTACATCTCGCCCTTGGTCGCCTCGGCCGACCAGACCAGGGCCTTCATCGTCACGAGGTCGATGACGCCCTTGAAGTCCGCCTCCGCACCGATCGGCAGCTGCATGACCAGCGGCTGCGCGCCCAGGCGGTCCGAGATCATGTCCACGCAGCGGTGGAACTCGGCGCCGGTACGGTCCAGCTTGTTCACGAAGCAGATGCGCGGCACGCCGTAACGGTCGGCCTGACGCCACACCGTCTCGGACTGCGGCTCGACACCGGCGACGCCGTCGAACACCGTCACGGCACCGTCGAGCACGCGCAGGGAGCGCTCCACCTCGACGGTGAAGTCGACGTGACCCGGGGTGTCGATGATGTTGATGGTGTAGTCGTCGCCCTCGAGCGGCCAGTGACAGGTGGTGGCAGCAGAGGTGATCGTGATGCCACGCTCCTGCTCCTGCTCCATCCAGTCCATGGTGGCAGCGCCGTCGTGGACCTCACCGATCTTGTACGAAACGCCGGTGTAGAACAGGATCCGCTCGGTGGTGGTCGTCTTGCCCGCGTCGATGTGGGCCATGATCCCGATGTTGCGGACCCTGGCCAGGTCAAGCGAAGTGGTAGCCATAAGGCTTCAGTCTTCTCTCGGTCTCGATGGGGTCTGCGACTACCAGCGGTAGTGCGCGAAGGCCTTGTTGGACTCGGCCATCTTGTGCGTGTCCTCGCGCTTCTTCACAGCGGCGCCGAGGCCGTTGCTGGCGTCGAGGAGCTCGTTGAGCAGACGCTCGGTCATGGTCTTCTCGCGACGGGCGCGGGAGTAACCGACCAGCCAGCGCAGCGCCAGGGTGTTGGCACGGCCGGGCTTGACCTCGACCGGGACCTGGTAGGTGGCGCCACCGACACGGCGGGACTTGACCTCGAGGGTCGGCTTGATGTTCTCGAGAGCGCGCTTGAGCGTGATGACCGGGTCGTTGCCGGTCTTCTCGCGCAGACCCTCCATGGCGCCGTAGACGATGCGCTCGGCGGTGGAGCGCTTGCCGTTCAGCAGCACCTTGTTGATCAGGGAGGTCACCAGAGGAGAGCCGTAGACCGGGTCGATGATGACCGGGCGCTTCGGGGCGGGGCCCTTACGAGGCATTCTTACTTCTCCTTCTTGGCGCCGTAGCGGCTGCGAGCCTGCTTGCGGTTCTTGACACCCTGGGTGTCGAGCGAACCACGGATGATCTTGTAGCGAACACCCGGCAGGTCCTTCACACGGCCGCCGCGCACGAGCACGATGGAGTGCTCCTGCAGGTTGTGTCCCTCACCCGGAATGTAAGCGGTGACCTCGATCCCGCTGGTCAGACGCACACGCGCGACCTTACGCAGGGCCGAGTTCGGCTTCTTCGGGGTGGTCGTGAACACGCGCGTGCAGACACCGCGACGCTGAGGCGAACCCTCGAGTGCGGGCGTCTTGTTCTTCTCGACCTTGTCCTGCCGGCCCTTCCGGACCAGCTGCTGGATCGTAGGCACTACTTCTCCGGTTTCTGTGTGCCGATTGGTGAAGCTAACCTGGAACGTCGCCGACCCACGCGGTCGGGTGTGTCGAATCCCGCGGACTCCCGCCGCCAGGCAGAATTAAGCGCGGATTGCGGTGGCCGGTGTCAGCTCGCTGTGCGGTTGATGGCACGCACGAGAGCCAGGGCACACCCCAGGCACAAGGTCTGAGCGTACCTATCGCATTCGCTGCGGTCAAAACAAATGGGCACCGCCCGCATCACCATGCGGAGCATGTCAAGACCCTCGGCCCTCGACGATCTTCATTTCGACGGCGGACACCCGCTCCGCGGCCCCGTTCAGGCGGCCAGGGCGGACACCACCGTGAGCAGCACCAGGACGAGTGCCCAGCCTGCGGTGGACAACCACCCCAGCACGATCCCGGTCAGCGCCAGCCCCTCCCCCAGCTCCCCGCGGCTGCGGATCTCGGCCCGCGCCACGTGGCCCAGCACGACGGCCGGGATGCCGGTGAGGCCCATGGTGGGCACGCACAGCAGCCCGCACACACCGGCCGCGACCGCCTTGCCGTTCGTCTGCGGCCGCGGCACCGGCGCGAACGTGCGCGGCACCGGCATCACGCCCGGCGGCTGCGCCAGGGGCCCCTGCGGCAGATCGGCGACGAGCAGCGCCAGCTCCCCCACCGTGCGCGCCCCGTAGGCCCGGGCGACCCGCTTGTCGAACTCCTCGCGCTCCATGCGCCCCTCGCCGTACCCGGCTCTGAGCACGTCCACGGCCCTCTCCCGGTCGGCGTGCGAGGCGAGCATGGACGGTCCGCCGGCGCCCTGCCAGGGCTGCCAGGCCGGATAGTGCGGCTGCGACACGGAGCACCTCCCCGGAGGCCCAAGTCCTTCCATGATGCGCCGAACACCGCGTATCGGCACCGGTGCGTCCCCCACGGCGACGGCGTGTCGGCCAGCTGCCCCGGCGCAGCGCCGGGGGCGCTCGCGGCTCGCGGGAGGCCCCGGGTGCCGCTGACCGCCGTCCGGGAACGCCGAAGGGCGGCCACCCCGGAGGATGACCGCCCTTCGTTCAAGCGACCCGCTTACTGGTTGTACGGACCGTAGTCGTAGTCCTCCAGCGGAACGGCCTGGCCGGAGCCGGTGCCGAACGGCGAGTAGTCGATGTCGTCGTAGCCGACGGCCGAGTACATCGCGGCCTTGGCCTCCTCGGTCGGCTCGACCCGGATGTTGCGGTAGCGGGACAGACCCGTACCGGCCGGGATGAGCTTACCGATGATGACGTTCTCCTTGAGGCCGATGAGGCTGTCGGACTTGGCGTTGATCGCCGCATCCGTCAGGACTCGGGTCGTCTCCTGGAAGGAGGCGGCCGACAGCCAGGATTCCGTCGCCAGCGAGGCCTTGGTGATACCCATCAGCTGCGGACGACCGGAGGCCGGGTGACCGCCCTCCTGGACCACACGACGGTTCTCGTGCTCGAACTTCGAGCGCTCGACCAGCTCGCCGGGCAGCAGCTCGGCGTCGCCGGACTCGATGATCGTCACGCGGCGCAGCATCTGCCGGATGATGATCTCGATGTGCTTGTCGTGGATCGACACACCCTGCGAGTTGTAGACCTTCTGGACCTCGCCGACCAGGTGGACCTGGACGGCACGCTGGCCCAGGATGCGCAGCACGTCGTGCGGGTTGGTGGCACCCACGGTGAGCTTCTGGCCCACCTCGACGTGCTCGCCCTCGCTGACCAGGAGACGGGCGCGCTTCGAGATCGGGTAGGCCGTCTCGTCGCTGCCGTCGTCCGGCGTGATGACGATCTTCTTGGTCTTCTCGGTCTCCTCGATCCGCACGCGGCCGGAGGCCTCGGAGATCGGGGCGACACCCTTCGGGGTACGGGCCTCGAAGAGCTCGACGACACGCGGCAGACCCTGGGTGATGTCGTCACCGGCCACACCACCGGTGTGGAAGGTACGCATCGTCAGCTGGGTGCCGGGCTCACCGATGGACTGGGCGGCGATGATGCCGACCGCCTCACCGATGTCGACCAGCTTGCCGGTGGCCAGCGAACGGCCGTAGCACATCGCGCAGGTGCCGACGGCGGACTCGCAGGTCAGGACCGAGCGGGTCTTGACCTCCTCGACGCCGCGGGAGACGAGCTCCTCGATGAGGACGTCGCCCAGGTCGGTGCCGGCCGGGGCCAGCACCTGGCCGTCGACCACGATGTCCTCGGCGAGGCAGCGCGCGTACACGGACGTCTCGACGTCCTCCGCCTTGAGCAGGGTGCCCTCGGCGTTCCGGTCGGCGATCTTCAGACGCAGACCGCGCTCGGTGCCGCAGTCCTCCTCGCGGATGATGACGTCCTGGGAGACGTCGACCAGACGACGCGTGAGGTAACCCGAGTCGGCGGTACGCAGAGCGGTGTCCGCCAGACCCTTACGGGCACCGTGCGTGGAGATGAAGTACTCCAGCACGGACAGGCCCTCACGGAACGACGCCTTGATCGGACGCGGGATCGTCTCGTTCTTCGCGTTCGACACCAGACCACGCATACCGGCGATCTGACGCATCTGCATCATGTTGCCTCGTGCACCCGAGTTCACCATCATGAAGATCGGGTTGGTCTTCGGGAAGTTGTCGTTCATCGCCTCGGCAACCTCGTTGGTCGCCTTGGTCCAGATCGCGATGAGCTCCTGCGTGCGCTCGTCCTTGGTGATCAGACCGCGCTCGTACTGCTTCTGGACCTTCTCGTCCTGCGCCTCGTAGCCGCGGACGATCTCCTTCTTCGCCTCGGGGACGACGACGTCGGAGATCGCGACGGTGACGCCGGAGCGGGTGGCCCAGTAGAAGCCGGCCGCCTTCAGGTTGTCGAGCGTCGCCGCCACGATGACCTTCGGGTAGCGCTCGGCGAGGTCGTTGACGATCTCGGAGAGCTGCTTCTTGCCGACCTCGTAGTCGACGAACGGGTAGTCCTCGGGCAGCAGCTCGTTGAAGAGCGCGCGGCCCAGCGTGGTGTTCAGCCGGAAGCTGTCACCCTGCTGCCACTCGGGCTCACCCTCCTCGCGCGCCGGCGGGGTCCAGCCGCGCGGCGGGATGGTGCCGACCGGGAAGCGGACGTCGATCTTCGACTGGAGCGACAGCTCGCCCGCGTCGAAGGCCATGATCGCCTCCGCGACCGAGGCGAAGGAACGGCCCTCGCCCTTGAGGTCGCGCATCTCGCCGTCGGTGGTGAGGAAGAACAGACCGAGGACCATGTCCTGGGTCGGCATCGTCACCGGGCGGCCGTCGGCCGGCTTGAGGATGTTGTTCGAGGACAGCATCAGGATGCGGGCCTCGGCCTGCGCCTCCGCGGACAGCGGCAGGTGCACGGCCATCTGGTCACCGTCGAAGTCCGCGTTGAACGCGGTGCAGACGAGCGGGTGGATCTGGATGGCCTTGCCCTCGACCAGCTGCGGCTCGAAGGCCTGGATGCCGAGGCGGTGCAGCGTGGGCGCACGGTTCAGCAGAACCGGGTGCTCCGCGATGACCTCTTCCAGCACGTCGTACACGACCGTGCGGCCGCGCTCGACCATGCGCTTGGCGCTCTTGATGTTCTGCGCGTGGTTCAGGTCGACCAGGCGCTTCATCACGAACGGCTTGAAGAGCTCCAGCGCCATGGCCTTGGGCAGACCGCACTGGTGCAGCTTCAGCTGCGGGCCGACGACGATGACGGAACGCGCCGAGTAGTCGACTCGCTTGCCGAGCAGGTTCTGGCGGAAGCGGCCCTGCTTGCCCTTCAGCATGTCGCTGAGGGACTTCAGCGGGCGGTTGCCGGGACCGGTGACCGGACGGCCGCGACGGCCGTTGTCGAACAGCGCGTCCACGGCCTCCTGGAGCATGCGCTTCTCGTTGTTCACGATGATCTCGGGCGCGCCGAGGTCGAGAAGCCGCTTCAGGCGGTTGTTGCGGTTGATCACACGGCGGTACAGGTCGTTCAGGTCGGAGGTCGCGAAGCGGCCACCGTCCAGCTGCACCATCGGACGCAGGTCCGGCGGGATGACCGGCACGCAGTCGAGCACCATGCCCTTGGGGCTGTTGCTGGTCTGCAGGAACGCGGAGACGACCTTCAGGCGCTTGAGCGCACGGGTCTTCTTCTGGCCCTTGCCGGTGCGGATGATCTCCCGGAGGCGCTCGGCCTCCTCGTCGAGGTCGAAGGACTCCAGGCGCTTCTGCAGCGCCGCGGCACCCATCGAGCCGTCGAAGTACGTGCCGAAGCGGTCACGCAGCTCGCGGTAGAGCAGCTCGTCGCCCTCCAGGTCCTGGACCTTGAGGTTCTTGAACCGGTTCCACACCTCGTCGAGGCGGTCGATCTCGCGCTGCGCGCGGTCGCGCAGCTGCTTCATCTCGCGCTCGGCACCCTCGCGCACCTTGCGGCGCACGTCGGCCTTGGCGCCCTCGGCCTCCAGCTCGGCCAGGTCGGTCTCGAGCTTCTTGGCGCGGGCCTCCAGGTCGGCGTCGCGGCGCTGCTCGATCTGCTGGCGCTCGACGGAGACGTGGGCCTCCAGCGAGGGCAGGTCGCGCGTGCGGCGCTCCTCGTCGACGTACGTGATCATGTACGCCGCGAAGTAGATGACCTTCTCGAGGTCCTTGGGAGCCAGGTCGAGCAGGTAGCCCAGCCGGCTCGGGACACCCTTGAAGTACCAGATGTGCGTGACGGGCGCGGCGAGCTCGATGTGGCCCATCCGCTCACGGCGCACCTTGGCGCGCGTGACCTCGACGCCACAGCGCTCACAGATGATGCCCTTGAAGCGGACGCGCTTGTACTTGCCGCAGTAGCACTCCCAGTCCCGGGTCGGACCGAAGATCTTCTCGCAGAAGAGTCCGTCCTTTTCGGGCTTGAGCGTGCGGTAGTTGATGGTCTCGGGCTTCTTGACCTCGCCGTGGCTCCACTGACGGATGTCGTCAGCGGTGGCCAGACCGATCCGGAGCTCGTCGAAGAAGTTGACGTCGAGCACTATGCGTCAATCCCTCTCAGGGTTGTAAGTCTTTGGTCTGATACGGGGGTCCTGGGGCCGGCGGCCTTCGAGGTGAAGGCCGCCGGACTCCCGTCAGACCTCTTCGACGCTGCTCGGCTCGCGCCGGGACAGGTCGATGCCGAGCTCCTCCGCAGCGCGGAAGACGTCCTCGTCGGTGTCGCGCATCTCGATGGACATGCCGTCCGAGGACAGCACCTCCACGTTGAGGCACAGGGACTGCATCTCCTTGATGAGCACCTTGAAGGACTCGGGGATGCCGGGCTCGGGGATGTTCTCGCCCTTGACGATGGCCTCGTAGACCTTCACGCGGCCGGTGACGTCGTCGGACTTGATGGTCAGCAGCTCCTGGAGGGCGTACGCGGCGCCGTAGGCCTCGAGGGCCCACACCTCCATCTCACCGAAGCGCTGGCCACCGAACTGGGCCTTACCACCCAGCGGCTGCTGGGTGATCATCGAGTACGGACCGGTCGAGCGGGCGTGGAGCTTGTCGTCGACCAGGTGGTGCAGCTTGAGGATGTACATGTACCCGACGGAGATCGGGTCCGGGAACGGCTCGCCGGAGCGGCCGTCGAACAGCCGGGCCTTGCCGGTCGGGAGCACCATGCGCTCGCCGTCCCGGTTCGGGATGGTGTGGTTCAGCAGACCGGCCAGCTCGTCCTCGCGGGCACCGTCGAAGACCGGGGTCGCGACGTTGGTGCCGGGCGCGACCTGGTCGGCGCCGATGGCCTGCAGGCGCTGCGCCCACTCCTCCGCGAGGCCGGAGACGTCCCAGCCGCGGCTGGCGAGCCAGCCGAGGTGGATCTCCAGGACCTGCCCCGGGTTCATTCGGGACGGGACACCCAGCGGGTTGAGGATGATGTCGACCGGGGTGCCGTCCTCCAGGAACGGCATGTCCTCGATCGGCAGGATCTTCGAGATGACGCCCTTGTTGCCGTGCCGGCCGGCGAGCTTGTCACCGTCGGTGATCTTGCGCTTCTGCGCGACGTAGACGCGCACCAGCTGGTTCACACCGGGGGGAAGCTCGTCGCCCTCCTCGCGGTCGAAGACGCGGACGCCGATGACCTTGCCGGTCTCGCCGTGCGGCACCTTCAGCGAGGTGTCACGGACCTCACGGGCCTTCTCACCGAAGATCGCGCGCAGCAGGCGCTCCTCCGGCGTCAGCTCGGTCTCGCCCTTGGGCGTGACCTTGCCGACGAGGATGTCGCCGGCGATGACCTCGGCGCCGATGCGGATGATGCCGCGCTCGTCGAGGTCGGCGAGGACCTCCTCGGAGACGTTCGGGATGTCCCGGGTGATCTCCTCGGGGCCGAGCTTGGTGTCACGGGCGTCGACCTCGTGCTCCTCGATGTGGATCGAGGAGAGGACGTCGTCCTGCACGAGGCGCTGCGACAGGATGATCGCGTCCTCGTAGTTGTGACCCTCCCACGGCATGAACGCCACGAGCAGGTTCTTGCCCAGCGCCATCTCGCCGTTCTCGGTGGCCGGACCGTCGGCCAGGACCTGGCCCTCGATGATCCGGTCGCCCTCGTTGACGATGACCTTCTGGTTGACCGAGGTGCCCTGGTTGGAGCGGGCGAACTTGGCCAGGCGGTACGTGATGTACGTGCCGTCGTCGTTGGCGGTGGTGATGTAGTCCGCGGAGACCTCCTGGACCACACCGGGCTTCTCGGCCTTGACCACGTCGCCGGCGTCGACCGCGGAGCGGTACTCCATGCCGGTGCCGACGAGCGGGGACTCGGACTTAATCAGCGGCACGGCCTGACGCATCATGTTCGCGCCCATGAGGGCACGGTTGGCGTCGTCGTGCTCGAGGAAGGGGATCATGGCGGTCGCGACCGACACCATCTGGCGCGGCGAGACGTCCATGTAGTCCACGTCCTCGGGGCCGACGTAGTCGACCTCGCCGCCCTTGCGGCGGACCAGCACGCGGGCCTCGGCGAAGCGCATGTCGTCACCGAGCGTGGCGTTGGCCTGCGCGATGACGAAGCGGTCCTCCTCGTCGGCGGTCAGGTAGTCGACCTCGTCGGTGACCTGGCCGTCGATGACCTTGCGGTACGGGGTCTCGACGAAACCGAACGCGTTGACCCGGCCGTAGGAGGCGAGCGAGCCGATCAGACCGATGTTCGGGCCTTCGGGCGTCTCGATCGGGCACATGCGGCCGTAGTGCGAGGGGTGCACGTCGCGGACCTCGAAGCCGGCCCGCTCACGGGAGAGACCACCCGGGCCGAGAGCCGACAGGCGGCGCTTGTGGGTGAGACCCGACAGCGGGTTGTTCTGGTCCATGAACTGCGACAGCTGGCTGGTGCCGAAGAACTCCTTGATGGAGGCGACGACCGGCCGGATGTTGATCAGGGTCTGCGGCGTGATCGCCTCGACGTCCTGGGTCGTCATCCGCTCGCGGACGACACGCTCCATACGCGCCAGACCCGTGCGGACCTGGTTCTGGATGAGCTCGCCGACGCTGCGCAGGCGGCGGTTGCCGAAGTGGTCGATGTCGTCGGTCTCGACGACGATGTTCGTGCCACTGTCGCCGACCGTCTCGGTCTCGCCCGCGTGCAGCTTCACCAGGTACTTGATCGTCGAGATGATGTCCTCGACGGTCAGGATGCCCGCGTCCAGCGGAGCGTCCGCACCCAGCTTCTTGTTGACCTTGTAGCGGCCGACCTTGGCCAGGTCGTAGCGCTTGGGGTTGAAGTAGAGGTTCTCGAGCAGCGTCTGCGCGGCCTCACGCGTGGGGGGCTCGCCCGGACGCAGCTTGCGGTAGATGTCGAGCAGCGCGTCGTCCTGGCCCTGGGTGTGGTCCTTCTCCAGGGTGGCGCGCATGGACTCGTACTCGCCGAACTCCTCGAGGATCTGCTCGGTGGTCCAGCCGAGCGCCTTGAGCAGGACGGTGACGGACTGCTTGCGCTTGCGGTCGATGCGCACACCGACCATGTCGCGCTTGTCGATCTCCATCTCCAGCCAGGCACCCCGGGACGGGATGATCTTGGCGGAGAAGATGTCCTTGTCGGACGTCTTGTCGATGGAGGAGTCGAAGTAGACACCGGGCGAACGGACGAGCTGCGACACGACGACACGCTCGGTGCCGTTGATGACGAAGGTGCCCTTGTTCGTCATGAGCGGGAAGTCGCCCATGAAGACCGTCTGGGACTTGATCTCGCCGGTCTCGTTGTTGGTGAACTCAGCGGTGACGAAGAGCGGGGCCGCGTACGTGAAGTCGCGCTCCTTGCACTCGTCGATGGAGTTCTTCGGCGGCTCGAAACGGTGGTCGCGGAAGGTCAGCGACATCGACCCGCTGAAGTCCTCGATCGGGGAGATCTCCTCGAAGATCTCCTCGAGCCCGGACTTGGTGGGGACGTCCTGACCGTTCTCGAGAGCCTCCTCGACCCGACTCTGCCAGGCGGTGTTGCCGAGCAGCCAGTCGAAGCTCTCGGTCTGCAGCGCGAGCAGGTTCGGAACCTCGAGAGGCTCCTTGATCTTTGCAAAAGAGATGCGCAGCGGGGCAGTGCTGGCGGCGTTGTTCGTATTCGCGGTCGAGGCGTTGCGCGAGGCGGCCAAGAGGGGGTCCTTCCGAGGGCTCGGACTCACTACGCGCGTACCGGCCCCTCTCCCGTACACGGAGACAAGCTGTGCCCACAGGGCCGAAAGGCCAGGTCAGGCATGTCTTGTCATCGATGCTCGGGCGAGGGCAGACCCCTGGTGACGGGCAGGGGACAGCTAACAGGCAGCGCAAAGGGTCAGTGTAGCCACTTGGCACACTGATGTCCAGTCCGGGTTGTCAGGCCCGTGTTCACCCTCGTTGTTCCACTCCTGCGACAAGGCGCTGCCCTCAACGCACGTTGATACTGCCCTCTTCGTCGTCGATCCATGCCTCGGATTGGATCCTTGTGACGACGCGTCCTGAGAATTGCGCGCTGCGTGCCGTTCGTCAAGGCCCCCCAGCCCCCGAACCGGGGCCGCCCGGAGACACGACGAAGATCACCATACCCCCCGCCACAGAGGCTGCAAGGCAACCGTGGCCGCACCCCTGGAACGCCGAAGAGCGACCACCCGGATGGATGATCGCTCTTCGGCGCTTGCGCGTTACACGCCCAGCGGGACGTGTTGCGGATCCTGACGGATCCGGAAGGTGTTACTTGACCTCGACGGAGGCGCCGGCGCCCTTGAGGGACTCGGCGGCCTTCTCGGCGGCGTCCTTGGCGACCTTCTCGAGAACGGGCTTCGGGGCGCCGTCCACGAGGTCCTTGGCCTCCTTCAGGCCCAGGGAGGTCAGCTCACGCACGACCTTGATGACCTGGATCTTCTTGTCGCCGGCGCCGGTGAGGATGACGTCGAACTCGTCCTTCTCCTCGGCGGCCTCGGCGGCGGCGCCACCAGCGGCACCACCGGCGACGACGACCGGGGCGGCCGCGGCGGCGGTGACGTCGAACTTCTCCTCGAACGCCTTCACGAACTCGGAGAGCTCGATGAGGGTCATCTCCTCGAACTGCGCGAGCAGGTCTTCCTGAGACAGCTTCGCCATGATGGCGGTCCTTCCACTAATTCGGCTGGTGCCGGATGTACATGTGAGGCGGGCGTACTACTGGCCCGCGACGGCCTCCGCGTTCAGGCAGCGGGGGCCGGGATGCGAGCCGAGTTACTCGGCACCGCCCTGCTCGTCCTGCTTGGCACGGAGCGCGTCCACGGTGCGGACGAGCTTCGACGGCAGCGCCTGGAAGACAGAGGCAGCCTGCGACTGCTTGCCCTTCATGGCACCGGCCAGCTTGGAGAGCAGAACCTCGCGGGACTCGAGGTCCGCAAGCTTCTTGATCTCATCGGCGGACAGCGCCTTGCCGTCAAGGACACCGCCCTTGATGATGAGATTCGGGTTGTCCTTGGCGAAGTCACGAAGACCCTTCGCCGACTCCACCGGGTCACCGGTGACGAAGGCGACGGCCGTCGGACCAGCGAAGAGCTGGTCCTCGAGCGTGATCCCGGCCTCGTTGGCCGCAATCTTGGTCAGCGTGTTCTTCACCACGGCGTACTGGGCGTTCTCACCGAGCGAACGACGCAGCGTCTTGAGCTGCGCCACGGTGAGACCGCGGTACTCGGTCAGCACGGCGGCGTTGGAGCTGCGGAACTTGTCCGTCAGCTCGGCAACCGCGGCAGCCTTGTCGGGCCTCGCCATAGAGCCTCGGCCTCCTTCCGGGTGATTCGGACCGCGCGGACCCGAAGGAGGACTGGGGAAAACGAAACGCCCCGGCGCAAGCGCACGGGGCGTAGCTCGACCGGGTTCCCCGACGCACGGGGCGCCGGACTCCGGGAGCTTCTCCAGTGTCACCTGCGCGGGTCGTCCGCCGTTCAGCGGATCCTTCGGCCACCACGCCCTCGGAGGAGCGCGCGGTAACGACCAGCGGTCTTTGGCTTCTGTAGGAGCGTACGGGAACGGGTCGCTGTCAAGCAAATCGCCCGTTCGACGGATCAGCCCCCGCCGGATTCCGCCCCGGCCTTCGTGCCGTCCGGCCGGGACTCACGGGGTGGCGGGAGGGCGTTTCCGCAGGAGGTCCTCGAAGTCGCCGGTGTCGGAGAGCGGGGGGCGGCTGACCCGGACCGGCACGCCGTAGTCGGTGTAGTGCGCGGTCTGGGTCGTGACGCCCGTGGCCGTGC
Source organism: Streptomyces sp. NPDC003456 (assembly GCF_042878735.1). NCBI lineage: Bacteria > Bacillati > Actinomycetota > Actinomycetes > Kitasatosporales > Streptomycetaceae > Streptomyces > Streptomyces sp. NPDC003456. Next base: position 39,942 of record NZ_JBIAOK010000004.1, on the reverse strand, counting down.
GCGCCTTCTCCACCTTCTTGACCAGCAGGTTCCGCTCGTCGACCCAGATGTCCAGCGTCTCGCCGGTGACCCCGGCGGCGGTGAGCTGCTTGCGCAGGCCGGCATCGGTGACGTCGGCGGCCGTCACGGTGCCCGACCAGTGGGTGGCGGCCCGGCCCCGGACGGTCTCCCGGCCCACCTTCCTGACGTCCCCGGAGGACAGCAGGAGCTTCACCGACTGGTTGGGGGTGGTGCTGCGCATCTGGTCGCCGAAGTGGGCCCCGGAGCCGCCGGTGAGGGCTTCGAGGTCCTCGTAGGCGTAGCGGATCCAGCGTCTGCCGCCGGTCTTCTCGGCGAACTTCTCGCTCATCCGCGCGTAGTAGGCGTCGGGCAGGTAGCGGGCCTGGAGGGAGGCGCTGCCCAGCCGGCGCATGGTGTCGGCGACCGTGCCGCCGGTGTAGGTGATGGTGAGGGTGCCGGTCATGCCGCCGTCCCAGCCCAGGGCGCCGTCGGCCCGCATGGACATCAGCGAGCCCATGGCCGTCGTGGACTCCACCCGGGCCGAACCGGCCCGCTCGGTGGCGCGCTCGGCCGCGCGCAGGGCCGCCAGGGCCCTGCCCCGGGCGGGGCCGTCCTCGCCGGGGCCGCCGGAGGCCGGGGAGGTGCACGCGGTCAGCCCCGTCAGCGCGGTCGCCACCGCGAGCCCCAGTCCCGTACGGCGCACGGTCGTGCCCTGCATACGTCCCCCCGTTCGCATCCGGTTCCCGCACGTTAACCCAGGCCACCGGCGTACGTACCGGAAAAGGGAACGGGCCCCGCACCTGTAAGAGGTGCGGGGCCCGTGACCGGTTGGGTGAGCCGGGAGGCTCAGACCGCGGCCGGGTCCTCCTCGACGAGGAGGTTGCGGGTGCGGTTCGGGTCGACCGGGATGCCGGGGCCCATGGTGGTGCTGACCGCGGCCTTCTTGATGTAGCGGCCCTTGGCGGCGGACGGCTTCAGACGGAGGATCTCCTCCAGGGCCGCGCCGTAGTTCTCCACCAGCTTGCTGTCGTCGAACGACGTCTTGCCGATGATGAAGTGCAGGTTCGCGTGCTTGTCGACACGGAACTCGATCTTGCCGCCCTTGATCTCGGTGACGGCCTTGGCGACGTCGGGGGTGACGGTGCCGGTCTTCGGGTTCGGCATCAGACCACGCGGACCGAGCACGCGGCCGAGGCGGCCGACCTTGCCCATGAGGTCCGGGGTGGCGACGACGGCGTCGAAGTCCAGACGGCCCTTCGACACCTCGTCGATCAGCTCGTCGGCGCCGACGATGTCGGCGCCCGCGGCACGCGCGGCCTCGGCACGGTCACCGGTCGCGAAGACCAGGACCCGGGCGGTCTTGCCGGTGCCGTGCGGGAGGTTCACGGTGCCACGGACCATCTGGTCGGCCTTGCGCGGGTCGACACCCAGGCGGAAGGCGACCTCGACGGTGCCGTCGAACTTGGTCGTGGAGGTCTCCTTGGCGAGACGGACGGCCTCGAGCGGGGCGTAGAGCTTCTCCCGGTCGACCTTGGCGTCCGCAGCGCGAAGGGACTTGCTGCGCTTGCTCACTACTGCTCCTGTGGATGCTGAGGAGTCGTGGTCCGGGCCGAGCAGGCCCTGCCACTACTGCTGATGGGGGGTGGGGCTCAGCCCTCGACCGTGACGCCCATGGAACGGGCGGTGCCGGCGATGATCTTCTCGGCGGCGTCCAGGTCGTTGGCGTTGAGGTCGGGCATCTTGGTCGTGGCGATCTCACGGACCTGGTCACGCGTGATCTTCGCGACCTTGGTCTTGTGCGGCTCGCCCGAGCCCTTCTCGATGCCCGCGGCCTTCAGGATCATCTTGGCGGCCGGCGGGGTCTTGGTGATGAAGGTGAAGGAGCGGTCCTCGTAGACCGTGATCTCCACCGGGATGACCCAGCCGCGCTGCGACTCGGTCGCGGCGTTGTAGGCCTTGCAGAACTCCATGATGTTGACGCCGTGCTGACCCAGCGCGGGGCCGACCGGCGGGGCCGGGTTGGCGGCACCGGCCTGGATCTGGAGCTTGATGAGCCCCGTGACCTTCTTCTTCTTGGGAGGCATAGCTCTCCGGGTCCTTTCGGTTCGGGTCCTGCCCGCTCCCGGGGACCACCCGGATGCAGGCATACCGCACAACGATAACGGGTATAGATGCGCGGCCAAAAACCGCGCAGGTCAGGCAAGCGCCGGAGCGTTCGCCTGACCTGCGCGGAAGCGGTGGTGTCCGGAAGAAACTAGTTCTTCTGGATCTGGTCGAAGGAGAGCTCGACCGGCGTCTCGCGGCCGAAGATCTCGACGAGGCCCTTGACCTTCTTCGAGTCGGGGTTGATCTCGTTGATGGTCGCCTGCAGCGTGGCGAACGGGCCGTCGGTGACGGTGACCGAGTCGCCGACCTCGAAGTCCAGCACCTGGACCTCGACCTTGCGCTGCGGGGCCGGCTTGCCCTCGGCCTCGGCGGCCTCGCGGGCCGCCTTCTCCTCGGCCTCGGGGGCGAGCATCTTGACGATCTCGTCCAGGGTCAGCGGGTACGGGTCGTAGGCGTTGCCCACGAAGCCGGTGACACCGGGGGTGTTGCGGACCACGCCCCAGGACTCGTTCGTCAGGTCCATGCGGACCAGGACGTAGCCCGGGAGCTTGTTCTGCTTGATCGTCTTGCGGTCGCCGTTCTTGATCTGGACGACCTCTTCCTGCGGCACCTCGGCCTGGAAGATGTAGTCCTCGACGTTCAGCGAGACGGCGCGCTGCTCCAGGTTGGTCTTCACGCGGTTCTCGTAGCCGGCGTAGGTGTGGATGACGTACCACTCGCCGGGCAGGACGCGCAGTTCCTCGCGGAGCTTCTCGATCGGGTCGCGGTCGTCCTCGGGCTCTTCCTCGGCCTCGGCCGCGACCTCTTCACCGGTCTCGGTCTCCGCCTCGGCGGCGTCGTCGTCCGCGACGGCGTCGGCAGCCTCGACCTCGGCGGAGGCCTCGGTGTCCTCGCTGTCCGCGCCCTCGACGGCGTCGAGCTCGTCCTCGACGGACTCGACAGGCTCGATGGCGTCGTTCACGTTCGGGTCAGACACGGTGGCTGCTTCTTCCTGGATACATAGGGGTGGAACATGCGAAAGGAGCGCCGGGTACCTCGGCGCTCTTCGCTGGCTGCTCAGCCGAACACGTACTTGGCTGCGTTGCTGAGTCCGTAGTCGATCACGGTGACCAGCCCGATCATGATGACGACGAAGATGATGACCACGGTCGTGTACGTCGTCAGCTGGTTGCGCGTCGGCCAGACGACCTTGCGCAGTTCGGCGATGATCTGGCGGTAGAAGAGGGCCAGGCGCTTCAGCGGGCCCTTCTTGCCGCGCTTTCCGCCCTTGCGGGTCTTCTTGGACTCCGGCGCCTCGTCCTGGGCATCAGGCATGTCGATGGAGCCCACGGCGTCCGTCACTCGTCCTCACCTGATTCCGGGTCGTGGCCGTGCCGCGCCCGGTCTGAGCCGCACGGCGGTGCATTGCTGTACGTACATGCGCACACATCCTGGCGAAGGTGTGTGTAGCAGGGCCGGAGGGACTTGAACCCCCAACCGCTGGTTTTGGAGACCAGTGCTCTACCAATTGAGCTACGACCCTTTGTGTGTCCCCCAACGTACCGCATCCGCCCGGATGCCTGGTGTGCACCGGACGAGCGCGGCCTGCGGGAGGCCAACGAGGTGAGAGTGTACGTGGTCCGCGGCCGGGCGTCGAACAGAAAGGACGCGAGGCAGGGGTGGTTGGCGGAAGATCGGCCGGGAAGCGGGGCCGGCGACCGGGGACATCGGCCGAAGATCGCCCCTGTGAGCACGGCCGATCCGGACTGGTGTTCAGGCGTTTCCCCGGGTTGTTCAGTCTGTGAAACCCCCGTGCCGCGCACGTTTCCTGTCTGAAACGATGGGGCGCATGAGCGCTGCAACCCCTCCCACCGAGCGCCGGGTCTCCGCCCGAGTCGGCGCGATCTCCGAGTCCGCCACCCTCGCCGTGGACGCCAAGGCCAAGGCCCTCAAGGCCGCCGGGCGTCCGGTGATCGGCTTCGGCGCCGGTGAGCCCGACTTCCCGACCCCGGACTACATCGTCGAGGCCGCGATCGAGGCCTGCAAGAACCCGAAGTTCCACCGCTACACGCCGGCCGGCGGTCTGCCGGAGCTGAAGGCCGCGATCGCCGCGAAGACGCTGCGCGACTCGGGCTACGAGGTCGACGCCTCGCAGATCCTCGTCACCAACGGCGGCAAGCAGGCCATCTACGAGGCCTTCGCCGCGATCCTCGACCCGGGCGACGAGGTCATCGTGCCCGCGCCGTACTGGACGACCTACCCGGAGTCGATCCGGCTGGCCGGCGGTGTCCCGGTGGAGGTCGTCGCGGACGAGACGACCGGCTACCGCGTGACCGTCGAGCAGCTGGAGGCGGCCCGTACGGAGAAGACGAAGGTCGTGCTCTTCGTCTCGCCGTCGAACCCGACCGGCGCGGTCTACAGCGAGCACGAGACCGAGGCCATCGGCCGCTGGGCCGTGGAGCACGGCCTGTGGGTGCTCACCGACGAGATCTACGAGCACCTCGTGTACGGCGACGCCTCGGCCGTGTCGCTGCCGGCGGTCCTGCCCGAGCTGCGCGACAAGTGCATCGTGGTCAACGGCGTCGCCAAGACGTACGCGATGACCGGCTGGCGCGTGGGGTGGATCATCGGCCCGAAGGACGTCGTCAAGGCCGCGACCAACCTGCAGTCGCACGCCACGTCGAACGTGTCCAACGTCGCCCAGGCCGCCGCGCTGGCCGCCGTCTCCGGTGACCTGGTCGCCGTGGCGAAGATGCGGGAGGCGTTCGACCGCCGCCGCAAGACCATCGTGCGGATGCTGAACGAGATCGACGGCGTGCTGTGCCCGGAGCCGGAGGGCGCGTTCTACGCCTACCCCTCGGTGAAGGCCCTGGTCGGCAAGGAGATCCGCGGCAAGCGCCCGAAGGACACGGTGGAGCTGGCCGCGCTGATCCTGGAGGAGGCCGAGGTCGCGGTCGTCCCGGGTGAGGCGTTCGGCACCCCGGGCTACCTGCGGCTGTCGTACGCGCTGGGTGACGAGGATCTCGTCGAGGGCGTCAGCCGGATCCAGAAGCTGCTGGCGGAGGCGCAGGACTGACGTCCTGTCCCGCCGCTCCCGGCTCACGGGGCACGCACCGGCTGCGGTGCGTGCCCCGTTTGTTTGTGCGAGCAAGACCACGAAAGGGGAAACGGCTACCGGGACGGCTGAGGTGTACGGCAGGATCCTTGGATGGAGCGTGTACGTGATGTCTCTGAGCTGCCGAAAGCCCACCTGCACCTGCACTTCACCGGGTCCATGCGCCCCTCGACCGTGCTGGAACTGGCCGACAAGTACGGGGTGCGGCTGCCCGACGCGCTGAGTGAGGCGCTGACCAGCGGGGAACCGCCGAGCCTGCGGGCGACGGACGAGCGGGGCTGGTTCCGCTTCCAGCGGCTGTACGACGCGGCGCGCTCGTGCCTGCGGGAGCCGGAGGACATCCAGCGGCTGGTGCGCGAGGCCGCGGAGGAGGACCTGCGGGACGGCTCGGGCTGGCTGGAGATCCAGGTCGACCCGACGTCGTACGCGCCGCGGCTGGGCGGGCTGATCCCGGCGCTGGAGATCATCCTGGACGCGGTGGAGACGACCTCGCGGGAGACCGGGCTGGGGATGCGGGTGCTGGTCGCCGCGAACCGGATGAAGCACCCGCTGGACGCGCGCACGCTGGCCCGGCTGGCGGTGCGCTACGCCGACCAGGGCGTCGTCGGGTTCGGGCTCTCCAACGACGAGCGGCGGGGCATGGCCCGGGACTTCGACCGCGCGTTCTCGATCGCGCGCGAGGCCGGGCTGCTGTCCGCCCCGCACGGCGGCGAGCTGGCCGGTCCGTCGTCGGTGCGGGACTGCCTGGACGACCTGGGGGCGAACCGGGTCGGGCACGGGGTGCGGGCGGCGGAGGACCCCCGGCTGCTGAAGCGGCTGGCCGACCGGCAGGTGACGTGCGAGGTGTGCCCCGCGTCGAACGTGGCGCTGGGGGTCTACGAGAAGCCGGAGGACGTGCCGCTGCGGAGGCTGTTCGAGGCGGGTGTGCCGTTGGCGCTGGGCGCGGACGACCCGCTGCTGTTCGGCTCGCGCCTGGCGGCGCAGTACGACATCGCGCGGCAGCACCACGGCTTCACGGACGCGGAGCTGGCGGAGGTGGCCCGGCAGTCGGTCAGGGGGTCGGCGGCACCGGAGGACGTGAAGGCGAAACTGCTGGCGGGCGTGGACGACTGGCTGGCGTCGTAGGGCCGGCGGGCATCGGGGCCGGCTGCCGGCGGGCGTGACGGCCGGCCGGCGTCGGAGGGCCGCGGCCCGCGGCGCCCGGTGCCCGGCGCGCCGCGAGGGTCGTCGGGCCGTGCCGGGCCGCGCAGCGGGCCTACAGGCTGACGCCGACCGTGACCGGCTCGTTGACCAGCGTGATGCCGAAGGCCTCCCGCACCCCCGCCACGACCTCGCGCGCCAGGGCGAGGAGGTCCTCCGTCGTCGCACGGCCGCGGTTGGTCAGCGCCAGGGTGTGCTTCGTGGAGATGCGGGCCGGGCCCTCGCCGTAGCCCTTGGTGAAGCCGGCCTTGTCGATCAGCCAGGCCGCCGAGGTCTTGGTGCGGCCCTCACCGGCCGGGTAGGCGGGCGGCTCCACCCCGTCGCCGAGCCGGTCGCGCACCCGGGCGCGGAAGGTCTCGAAGTCGGCGTCCGTGAGGATCGGGTTGGTGAAGAAGGAGCCGGCCGACCAGGTGTCGTGGTCCTCGGGGTCGAGGACCATGCCCTTGCCGGCGCGCAGCTTGAGCACCGTCTCGCGGGCCGAGGCGAGCGGTACGCGCTCGCCGGCCTCCACACCGAGGGCCCGGGCGGTCTCGGCGTACCGCAGGGGGGCGGAGAGGCCGCCGGCGTCCTCCAGGGCGAAGCGGACGCGCAGGACCACGTAGCGCTCGGGGTCGGACTTGAAGCGGCTGTGGCGGTAGGAGAAGGCGCACTCCTCGTTGGAGAGGGTGACCGTCTCGCCGCTGCGGCGGTCGTAGGCGACGACCTCGGTGATCGTGGCGGAGACCTCCTGCCCGTACGCGCCGACGTTCTGGATGGGCGTGGCGCCGGCCGAGCCGGGGATGCCGGCCAGGCACTCGATGCCGGCCAGGCCCGCCTCGACGGTGCGGGCGACGGCGTCGGTCCACACCTCACCGGCCGCCAGTTCGAGCCGGGTGCCGTCGAGGGAGAAGCCCCGGGTGGCGATGACGAGGGCGGTGCCGTCGAAGCCCTTGTCGCCGATGACCAGGTTCGATCCGCCGCCGATGAGCAGCAGCGGGGTGCCCGTCTCGTCGGCCTCGCGGACGGCGGCGATCACGTCGTCGTCCGTCGTGGCGGTGACCAGCCGGGTCGCGGGGCCGCCCAGCCGGAAGGTGGTCAGGGGGGCGAGGGGGGCGTCGTGGAGTTCCTGCACGGGCCCAAGACTACGAGACGGCACCGGCGGCGTCGGGCACGCGTGCGTGCGGCCCCGTTCCGCGGGGAACGGGGCCGCACGCACGCGTGGTGGTCGTCAGGGCAGGCGGCGCAGCGCCTCGGGCCAGGAGACGGGCAGGTCGTCGCTGCTCGCCTGCCACGCGGTGAAGGCCGAGTCCTTCATCTGCGGAGCGAGGCCCCGGGCGGCCGGGCCGTGCGTGCCCGCGCGGGCGAAGGCGTGCAGGGCGTCCTTGGACTCCCAGGCCGACAGGGTCCAGAAGGTCCGCTTCAGCGGCTTCGCCCGCAGGGTCGCCCCGTAGGCGCCGGGGCTGCGGCGGATCTGACGCCAGATGCCGGGCGTACCGGCGAGGAACCTGAGCGCTCCCCACAGGGTGCGGGTCTCGAAGCGGGAGGCGAAGACGTACACCTCGGTGCCCGGGGGCGGGGTGGTCGGGACGGTCCAGGGAAGAGTCGGCACGGCTGCTTCTCCTTGTCGGGTCCGGTAGGGGTCAGTGGGAGGCCGTCTCCAGCACCGGCGGCTGACCGGCCGGTGCCGCCTGCGTCCCGGTGCGGCGCCGGGACGGGATGAGCAGGGCCGCGACACCCGCCACGGCGACCACCGCGGAGCCGGTGACCAGGGCGGGGCGCAGGCCGTCGACGAAGGTCTGGCCGGTCTCGTAGCCGCCCTGGGCGGCGAAGATCGACCCCATGACGGCGATGCCGAGCGCGCCGCCCACCTCGCGCAGGGCGTTGTTGGCACCGGAGGCGATGCCCTGCTCCGACGGCCGCACGCTGGACATCACCAGGTGGGAGGCGGGGGCGAAGAACAGGGCCATGCCGATGCCGCTCATGATCAGGGCGGGCAGCTGGGCGCCGTAGGAGGCGTCCGCGGTGGCCACCACGGACATGTAGGCCAGGCCCAGGGCTTGCAGGAACAGGCCGGTGGCGACGACCGGGCGGCCGCCGATGCGGTCGGCCAGGATGCCGGCGATCGGGGCGACCAGCATCGGCATGCCGGTCCAGGGCAGCATCCGCAGACCGGCCTCGGTGGGCGAGTAGCCGAGGACGCCCTGCATGTACTGGCTGAGCAGGAAGATCGAGCCGAACATGCCGAGGAACATCAGCAGGCTCGCCGCGTTGATGCCGGAGAAGGCCCGGGAGCGGAACAGCCGCATCGGCAGCATCGGATTCTTGGCCCGCGTGCTGTAGAGGACGAAGCCGACGAGCAGCGCACCGCCCGCGAACAGCCCCGTGAGGACCAGGGGCGAGGTCCAGCCGTCGGCGGGGCCGCGCACCAGGCCGTAGACGATGCCGAACAGGCCGCCGCTGGCGAGCAGGGTGCCGGGGATGTCGAGCGGGGCCCCGGTGCCGTGGGACTCGGCGAGGCGGAGGCGGGCCAGGGGCAGCAGGGCCAGGCCGAGCGGGACGTTCAGCCAGAAGATCCACTGCCAGGAGATGTGCTCGGTGAGGCTGCCGCCGACCAGCGGACCGGAGGCGACGGCAAGTCCGTTCACGGCGCCCCAGATGCCGTAGGCCATGCCGCGCTTGGCGGCGGGCACGGCCGCCGTCAGCAGGGTGAGCGTCAGCGGCATCATCACCGCGGCGCCGGCGCCCTGGACCGCGCGGGCGGCGATGAGGGAGTCGATGCCCGGTGCCATCGCGGCGGCGGCGGAGGCGCCGGTGAAGACGGTGAGGCCGACGAGGAAGAGCCGCCTGCGGCCGAAGCGGTCGCCGAGGGCCGCGCCGAACATCAGCAGGACGGCGAAGGTGAGCGTGTAGGCGCTCACGGTCCATTCCAGGTCGTGCAGTCCGCCGCCGAGGTCCTCGCGGATGGAGGGCAGGGCGGTGGTGACGACGAGGTTGTCGAGGGCCGCCATGAAGCCGGCGACGCTGGTGATGACGAGGGCCCAGCCGGCTCCCCCGCGACGTGCGGTCTGCTGTGACATCGCTCCCCCAGGAGTGTGTGCGTGTCTCTGCGTGTCTCTGCGATGATGGATTAGTTATTGATTACTAACTTCAGCGGACAGAAGAGTGCGCCGAGTGAACGCCCTCCCGCGTCAGTGGTGCAGCCGCCCCTGGGCGCGCGCCGAGGGGTACATGCCCTCCCAGACGCGGTGCTCGGGCGGGAACCCCATGGCGACCAGGCAGTTGATGAGCATCCCGTACGCCATGAACTGCGTCGTCTCGGCGGCGTCCGCCCCGAGCGGCAGATGGACGGTGTCCCACAGCCGCATCCAGCCGGCCCGCACCGACTCGCCGAACTCGTGGTCGCCCTCCTCCTCGGCGGCCTTCACGGCGACGTACATCTGCATCTGCATCAGGAGCCGCTCGGGCCGCTCCTCGATGACCTTGGTGTACGCGTTCCCCATGGCGTGCAGGGCCTCCTCGCCTTCGAGGCCCTCGGAGGCCGCCGCGAAGGTGCGGATGGTCTCCTCCACGCAGCGCTCGGCCGCCGCCAGGAAGATCGCCTTCTTGCCCGGGAACAGCCGGAAGAGGTAGGGCTGCGAGACGCCGACCCGCCGGGCGATCGCCTCGGTCGAGGTGCCGTGGTAGCCACCTCGGGCGAACTCGGTCGTCGCCGCCCGGATGACGCTCTCGCGCCGCTCTTCCGCACTCATCCTGGCCATGCATACGAAGTTAGTGCTCAATCACTAACCACGTCAAGAGATTCGGGACCGGAAACCGGCCGAGGGGCGCCTCCCGCTCGGGAAACGCCCCTCACCTGCACCTTCGTGGCCTCAGGCCAGTCGTACGACCGCCCGGGACATGCCCAGCACCTTCTGGCCGGCGCTGGTCGCCGTCAGGTCGACGCGGACCGTGTTGTCGTCGAGCTTGGCCGCGACCTTGCCGCTGACCTCGATCTCGGCACCGCGGTCGTCGTTCGGCACGACGACCGGCTTGGTGAAGCGCACGCCGTACTCGACGACCGCGCCCGGGTCGCCGGCCCAGTCGGTGACCACGCGGATCGCCTCGGCCATGGTGAACATGCCGTGCGCGATGACGTCCGGCAGGCCGACCTCCTTGGCGAACTTCTCGTTCCAGTGGATCGGGTTGAAGTCGCCGGAGGCACCCGCGTACTGCACGAGCGTGGCGCGGGTCACGGGAAAGGTCCGGGCGGGCAGCTCGGTGCCGACCTCGACGTCGGCCCAGGAGATCTTCGCCGTCATGGGATCGCTCACGCCTCCTCGGCCGCGCGGGCCACGAGCTTGGTCCAGGCCGTCACGACGTGCTCGCCGGCCTCGTCGTGGACCTCGCCGCGGATGTCCAGGATGTCGTTGCCCGCGAGGGACTTGATCGCCTCGATCGTCGAGGTGACCGTCAGCCGGTCCCCGGCGCGGACCGGGCGGCGGTAGGCGAACTTCTGGTCGCCGTGCACGACGCGGCTGTAGTCGAGGCCGAGCTGGGGGTCCTGCACGACCTCGCCCGCAGCCTTGAAGGTGATCGCGAAGACGAAGGTCGGCGGGGCGATCACGTCCGGGTGGCCGAGCGCCTTGGCGGCCTCCGCGTCCGTGTACGCCGGGTTGGCGTCCCCGACCGCCTCGGCGAACTCACCGATCTTCTCGCGGCCCACCTCGTAGGGCGCGGTGGGCGGGTACGTCCGTCCGACGAAGGACTGGTCGAGCGCCATGGCCCGGCACCTCCTGGTTGCTCTACTGACCGGTACGGGTCGTCCAACGACGCGAGGCCGTCCCCGATCACTCGGGAACGGCCTCGTGTACGAGCCTGATTTATCGCGTTTCGCGGTGCGCGGTGTGCGCGTTGCAACGCGGGCAGTGCTTCTTCATCTCAAGACGGTCCGGGTTGTTACGCCGGTTCTTCTTGGTGATGTAGTTCCGCTCCTTGCACTCCACGCAGGCCAGCGTGATCTTCGGGCGGACGTCGGTGGCAGCCACGTGAGTGCTCCTTGACGAACGGATTGATGGTATTAACGCAGGAAAGAGTAGCCGATTGAAGGACCGACCCCGCAATCGGCTACTGTCAGTAGCGGTGACCGGACTTGAACCGGTGACACAGCGATTATGAGCCGCTTGCTCTACCGACTGAGCTACACCGCTGTGATGCGATCGGGCCCCGTCTTGCGACGGGAACCTCTCACACCAGAGCCCCAAAACGGAATCGAACCGTTGACCTTCTCCTTACCATGGAGACGCTCTGCCGACTGAGCTATTGGGGCGAGCGATGAAGACATTACACGGTCGCCCGCCGTTCGCCCAAATCCGTTTCGAGGCTTCCGCCCGCTGCGCCCCGACCACCGTCCCGGCGGGCCTGCGCACGCCTCGGGCGCGAGGCGGCGCACCGCCGCGGAGGGCCGGCGCGTGACCCGCTGTGAGGCAGGGGACCGCGCCGGCGGGGCCGCGCGCGAGCCGCCGTGGCGTGCGCCGCAGGCAGCGCGAGGGGTCACCGCAGCGCGGGCCGACGGGCCGGACAACCGAGGGCCTTGCGGTGTGCGGCGGGCCGGCGGGCCGCTCCGCCGGCGGGCCGGGCGTACACCGCTGACGGGTCTGGCGTACATCCCTGAAGGGCCATGGGCCACACCGGTACGACTATTGCGCTCCTCCCCGACACGGGCGGGAGGCCGTCCTAGGCTCGTCTCACTCTGCGTGATCACGCGTCCTCCCGCGCGCAGCCCGAGCCCCTGGAGTGCGATGCCCGACAGCCGGCCGCAGCCACCCCCTCCCCCGTCCTCCTCGCCCGGCCCTGCCGGTCCTTCTCCGCTGCTGCTCTGCGGGGCGCGGCTCACCGACGGCCGGACCGTGGACGTACGGCTGGTCGGCGGGCGCATCGAGGCGGTCGGTACGGCGGGCAGCCTGGCGACGGGCGGCGGCACGCGCGCGTGCGGGGCGCGGGTGGACCTCAGCGGCTACCTGCTCCTGCCGTCCCCGGTCGAGCCGCACGCCCACGCCGACACGGCCCTGTCGGCCGACAGTGACGGCCCCGTCTCGTACGAACCGGAGGACGTCCAGCGCCGGGCCACCGAAGCCGCGTTGCTCCAGCTCGGGCACGGGGCGACGGCCGCGCGGGCGCACGTGCGCGTGGGGGACGTCCAGGGGCTGGGCTTGCTGGCGGCCGTGCTCCAGGCCCGCCGGGCGCTGCGGGGACTCGCGGAGCTGACGACCGTGGCGGTGCCCCGGGTGCTCACCGGCGTGGCCGGGGCCGACGGACTGGCGGTGCTGCGGGACGCGGTGAAGATGGGCGCCTCGGTGGTGGGCGGCCGGCCGGACCTCGACCCCGACCCGACGGGGTACGTGGAGGCGGTCCTGGAGGTCGCCTCCGAACACGGCTGCCCGGTCGACCTGCACACGGACGCCGGTGACCCGGCCCGGCTGGCCCGGCTCGCCGCGATGGCGGGCGGCCTGCGCCCCGGCGTGACCCTCAGCCCGTGCGGGGACCTGGGACGGCTGCCGTCCGAGGTGGCCTCGCGGACCGCCGACCAGCTGGCCGCGGCCGGGGTGAGCGTGGTGTGCCTGCCGCAGGGCGGGTGCGGCGGTGTCGACCGGCGGGGCGCGGCCCCGGTGCGGCTGCTGCGCGCGGCCGGGGTGCGGGTGGCCGCCGGGAGCGGCGCCCTGCGCGACGTCTCGAACCCCGTGGGACGGGGCGACCCGCTGGAGGCGGCCTACCTGCTGGCCTCGCGCTACGGGCTGTCCCCCGAGGAGGCGTACGACGCGGTGAGTTCCTCGGCGCGGGCGGTGCTGGGGCTGCCCGAGGTGCGGGTGGAGGCCGGCTTCCCGGCCGAGTTGCTGGCGGTGCGCGGGGACCGGCTGGCCGGGGCGCTCTCGCTCGCCTACAGCCGTGTGGTCGTGCACCGGGGGCGCGTGGTGGCGCGGACCAGTGCGGTGCGGGAGTACTGCAGTTCGACAGGTGCGGTGGAACTGGGTCTGCCCCGTCAGGGGCGGGGGGACGTGTCGTAGGGGCGGCATGGCGGGCCGGGGTGGGGGCGGCATGGTGGGCCGGGGTGGGGACGGCATGGCGGGCCGGGGCGGGGGCGGGGGCGGGGGCGGGGGCGGCATGGTGAGCCGGGGTGGGGGTGCGGTCAAGTCGTGCGGCGGACGGGGCCGTCCGGGCGTACGGTCGAAGGCATGCGCATTGTCATCGCTGGTGGTCATGGTCAGATCGCGTTGCGGCTGGAGCGGTTGCTCACCGCGCGCGGGGACGAGGCGGCGGGCATCATCCGCAAGGCGGAGCAGGCCGACGATCTGCGGCAGGCGGGTGCAGAACCGGTCGTGCTCGACCTGGAGTCGGCGTCCGTGGACGAGGTCGCCGAGCGGCTGCGGGGCGCCGACGCCGCGGTCTTCGCGGCGGGCGCGGGTCCCGGCAGCGGCGCGAACCGCAAGGACACGGTCGACAAGGGCGCGGCGGTCCTCTTCGCGGACGCGGCGGTGAAGGCGGGCGTGCGCCGGTTCGTCGTCGTGTCGTCGATGGGCGCCGACCCGGACCACGAGGGCGACGAGATCTTCGACGTCTACCTGCGCGCCAAGGGCGAAGCGGACGCGTACGTGCGCGGCCTGGAGGCCCTGGACTGGACGATCCTGCGGCCCGGCCGGCTCACGGACGACGCCGGCACGGGGCTGGTGCGCCTGGAGGCCCGCACGGGGCGTGGCCCCGTCCCGCGCGACGACGTGGCCGCCGTGCTCGCCGAGCTCGTCGACACCCCGGCGACCGCCGGGCTGACGCTGGAGCTGATCAGCGGGTCCGCGCCGGTGTCGGTCGCGGTCAAGTCGGTGGCCGGGAACTGACGGTTGACGGTGAGGCCCTCGCAGCGGTGAGGCGGCCCGGCTGCCGCGCCGGTGCCGCTTCATGGCTCAGGTGGGCGTGGGCGGGGCCGGCCCGCCTGAGCCGGCCCGTCAGAACAGGGGCAGCTGGCCGGGGAAGTCCGGCACCACGTAACCGTCCAGGGACGGCTGCTCAGGGCCCGGCAGGGCCACGCGGCGTGAGCCCGGGCACGAGGTGAGTTCGCCGTGCTCGCGTGCTCCCGGCGGGTCGTGGCGCGCGTACCGCCCGGCGACGACGGCGATCTCGCGGCGGCACTCGGGGCAGATTCTGCGGCGGGAGGACATGAGGCCAGTGTGCCGCGTGGTCGCGTGTCCGGGTGGTCGAGCGGGGCGCCCTGACGCCGAGGTGCCGGTTCTGGCCGGTGAGGGGTGCTGGTGTCGCCGGCGGGTGTGGCCTGCGGGGGTCGCCTGGTGGTGTCACCTGCTGGTGCCGCGGCTGAGGGTGCGTTTCCATCGGGCGCTTGCGCCAACCGCCTGTGCCGGCCGCCCGCGCGTCAGAGGCGCGCCGCGCCGAACCACCTCAGCAACTGCCGGCTCAGGCCGAGTTGGTCCTCACCGACCCAGGCCACATGTCCGTCCGGGCGCAACAGCAGGGCTGGGACGTCGAGTTCCTCGCTGACGTCGGCCACCAGGTCGACCCGGTCCGCCCAGCCGACGAGGGACAACCGGCCGCCGCCCGTCTGGTCGAGCAGCAGGCCCCGGCCCGCGTGCATCCGCTCGTAGAGGCGGCCACTCGCCAGCCGAAGGTCCCGCAGCCGCCGCCCGAGGAGTTCGTGGCCCGCGCCGAGGTCGTAGCGGACGGAGACGGCCGTGACCTTCTCGATCAGGTGCCGGTTCACCACCTCGAAGTCCAGCAGTTCCGCCAGCAACCGCCGCACGGCCTGCGCCCCCGGCTCGGGCGCCAGCAACTGCATCTGCGCGCGTGTGTTGTCCAGCACGGCGGCGGCCACGGGGTGGCGTTCGGAGTGGTAGCTGTCGAGCAGTCCTTCGGGGGCCCAGCCGTGCACCTCCGCGGCCAGTTTCCAGCCGAGGTTGAAGGCGTCTTGCAGGCCGAGGTTGAGGCCCTGGCCGCCGGTCGGCGGATGGATGTGCGCTGCATCGCCGGCCAGCAGGACGCAGCCGGTGCGGTACTGCTCGACCAGCCGGGTCGCGTCACCGAAGCGGGAGAGCCAGCGCGGCGAGTGCGCGCCGAAGTCGGTGCCGGCGTAAGCCCGCAACTGCTTCCTGAACTCGTCCAGGGTCGGCGCGACCGTACGGTCCTCCGCCACTCCCTCCGCCGGCACGATGACCCGGTACGTCCCCGCCCCGAGCGGCATGGCACCGAACCGGAACTGCGTCTTACGGACCTCGGCCGTCACCGCCGCCAGCTCCTGAGGCGACGCCGTCAGCTCCATCTCGCCCAGCAGCGTCTCGGTCCGGCTGGGCTCACCGGGGAAGCCGACGCCGAGCAGCCTGCGCACGGTACTGCGGCCGCCGTCGCAGCCCACGAGGTAGCGCGAACGCAGCCGTGTGCCGTCGGACAGTTCGGCGGTCACACCGTCCTCGTCGTGGCTCAGCCCGGCCAGCGCGCAGGCGCGGCGGATCTCGGCTCCGGCGTCGGCGGCGTGCTCGGCCAGCAACCGCTCGGTGACCGTCTGCGGGATGCCGAGCATGTAGCCGTGCGCGGTGTCGAGGCTCTCCGGCCAGGGCTTGGTCAGACCGGCGAAGGTCCCGCCGTTCTCGATCCTCTTGCCCAGAGAGAGAAAACGCTCCAGCAGTCCGCGCTGGTCCAGGATCTCGATGCTGCGTACGTGGAGGCCGAGCGCTCGGGCCTGCCCGGTCGGCTCGGCCAGCTTCTCCAGCACGACGACGTTCAGCCCGTGCAGCCGCAGCTCCCCGGCCAGCATCATGCCGGTCGGACCTCCGCCAGCGACGATCACATCGAGCACGCGAACCCCCGTTTTCCGCCCGTTCCTGCTCCGGGCCGAGGATTCTCCGCCACGACGGGGGCCTTGCCGCAAGAGCCCCCTGCCGCTATACGTTGAGAGTGGCGAGGAGTAAGACTCCTCGCCTTTTCTTGTGCCTGTCGCTCCGCGGGCGGTGGCAGGGGGCAGGCGGCAGATGCTGCAGGGTCCCAGAGGCGGGACGCAGAGCTGCGGTATGCGCAGCGCCGGACATCGGCGAGGTGCCGTAACTGCCGTCCGGGGCCACCGTCCAACCCGTCGGCGGGGACGGGCGGACGGTGGGCGTTTCGCGGGGCTCCGCGACAGGTGTGCCACGTCTCCTCACGGGACTCGCAGGCGCTCCTCACGGATCCAAGGGCGTCCGGTCGCGGCACTTCCCAGCACAGGGGACGCGACGCGAACCCGGTGGGGCTAGCCGCAGGTGCCCTCGATGGCCCAAGCGTTGTCGATCTCGTCGGTCGAGCCGAGATGGGTCTCGCCCGGGGGGACACACCTCTTGATGTCGGTCGGCCACCAGTCGATGTCGACCTGGATCTTGACCCAGCCGCTGCCGCAGTGGCCGTAGTACGCGTCTGTCTGCGTCTCGTAGTAGCCGCAGGCCTTGACCCCCATCTCTGCGGGGGGTTGCCCCTCAGGCGCAGCATGGGCACTCCCGGAGAGCGCCGAGCCCGCGAGGAGTACGGCGCTGAACGCGGTCGCGGCGAGACGGAGCTTGCTGGCGGTTTTCTGCATGGAAAGGTTCCTCACTTGTGTGAGTCGACGGAAGGAGGTGACTTCGGCTGGTGGAAGGCGCCCTTGCCTGCGGCCGGCTGTCGGCGCACGAGGCGCAAGGCGGCACTCGCGCCGCCCGGCTCACGGAGCGAGGCCCGGGCCGCCGGGGCAGCGCTCAAACACTCACACGGCGGTGTCAGTGCTGTCAGCACCTGGGGCCACGCACGATCCCTGCCCGTCGATAAGGTCGGCCTTATGACTGCAGGCAGGCGGGTGGGCGGGGGCTGACACCCGTTCAGGCGCTGCACAGTCAGCGGGACCGAGCCATCACCAGCTTCGCGCTCCGGCAGCCTCGGCCGTCCCGACGGCCTGCTGAACTTGCCCGGCCGATCAAGTGAGCAGCCCGTCCGGGTCGTTGACGTGGGCACGGGGCGAGGGGCCCCTCAGACCGGCAGAGTTCGACCGCTGCACCGTGACGGGTTGCCGCACACGGCGCAGCGGATCGGGACGCAGCAGCCCCTCTGTCTCAAGTGGCTCAAGTTCAACCCAGTCCGCAGCGATCGAGTGCCGCACGAACCCGGTTGAGGCCCTCCACTCTCCAGTGATCCCGGTCGGGCATGTGGTCGTCTCGGCGCCAGCGCCAGGCGGAGAACATCGCCCAGTTCAGGGCGCGGCACCGGTGGATCAGGTCGTGGTCAGCCCCCGCATAGTGCTTTCCGACGTCTTCGGGCGCATGGGCGAGGTCGAACTCGACCGGCCCGCGGCAGCAGGTGGCGAGGTCTACGAAAAGCGGCCCTCTTCTCGTGTTCAGGAGGTTGCCCGGGTGAGGCTCCCCGTGCAACAGCTGGTCGCCGACTTTGTCGATGCTGATCGCGGTGCTCAGTCCACTGAGCGTGTCGCTGAGGAGTGCCCGGTCAGGATCGGGCAGCTCGGGAGACTGCTCCCGGTCGTTCACCTCTCTCAGTGCCACGGCGACTCGATCGGTGAAATGCGGTGCGTGCAGATCGATCTGCCGCAGGGCGGCGTGGTGCCGCAAGAGCACGTCTGCATAGTCGGCTGGCGCGATCCCTGATCCCACCGGTGGGTAGTAGGTCCACAGCGAGATGGCGAAGGCATCACGCACATGGACTCGGGGCTCGACTCGACGCTCGAGCTCAGCCACCGGCGCATCAACGTCGGCGAGACGGCGAGCAACCTCTACTTCGAACTCGGAATCAGCCAGCTGCCCCCACGGTGCGACCCGAGCCAGAACATCACAGGGGACCAGGCGCAGCGCGGCGCGGTCCGAGTTGTGGATGACGAGCGCATCGTCGACCTGAAGGCCCAGCTCCGAAGCAGTCGCCCGCCCTGCCTCAACTGCGTGGTGGAGTTCTAATGGCTCCATACCGTTCTCCCTCATCATTGAGTCGCACATGTCTGGCGACAGCAGCGATGCCCCTGATGTCTTCGTAGCGGAGCATCAACCGGCTCAAACAGTCCCGCGCGGCCGCCACCCGCTTCGACAAGCGCGGCTACGTCTACCTCGGCACCACCACAGCGGCAGCCCTGGTCATCTGGCTCCGACATGATCGGCCGGACAAGTCCTAGAGGAGACCGGCTGCGCAGAGATGCGAGCGAAAGCCCGGAAGGACGCACTGAGCGAGACGGGACTGGCCTCGCTGCTCGTCAAGCCGCCCCTACGACACTGGTGGCGAGTGGCCTCACCTGGGCGTATACGATCCCCGACCATGAAGCGTTCGGTGATCGCGCTGGTCAGCGCAGGAGCAGTCACGCTCGCCTTGGGCGGCTATGCCGTCGGGGCGACGCGACACGACGGCGCGTCCGAGCGGTCTGCGACATGCCAGCAGGCTAACGAGGACTTCGAAAAGCGGGCTGGCCAGTTCCGGAAGCACAAGCAGCGGGAGTACCGCGATGCCGACTACGCCGACTCCGTGAGTGCAAGTTGGGCGGTGGAGTCGACCAAGGTGAAGATCCTCAGCTTGATGGTGGTGCAGAATCCGACCTGTTTCGGTGCAGGGACGCGTGCGACAGCGGCGTATCTGCAGCAACACCGAACTGAGGGCGAGCAGGATGCTGCCGCGTGTGAACTTGCCGCCGTCCCCTCCGAGTACTGCACGATCGCGGTCGACTGAAGTCGGCGCGCGCCTACTGCACCCGTTCAGCCGGAGGACAGCTGAAGAATGCGCGCTGGTGGCGGAGGCCAGACAGCTGCTCGCAGCCTGGCTGATCACGACGCCAGCCCTCTGGGCGGTGTGCCAGCTCACTGGGGAGCGCGAGAGTATCGCCTTTTGTGCTGTTCTTGCCGTCTGGGTGACCGCGTGCGGTGAGCTCGCGCCCAAGTGGCATCAGTACCGCCGATCAAGGAAGCAGGCGCGGAACGCCGCCGCATGATCAAGCTCACGTCGTGTGCCACGGTCGTGCCAAGACGGGCGGGGAACAGCGGGGAGCGCGGACACTGGCGTAAGCCGGAAACGAGAACGGCCCCTGACCAAACTTGCTGGTCAGGGGCCGATTCCCTTTAGGGTGGCGGCGCCAGGATTCGAACCTGGGAAGGCGAAGCCGGCAGATTTACAGTCTGCTCCCTTTGGCCGCTCGGGCACACCGCCGGGGGTTGCTGCCCGTCGAGCCGCTTTCCGCGGCGCTCCGTGGCAACGACGTAAACAATACCCGATGTGGAGGGGTGCTTCGCCACCCGATTGATCTGCGCTCGGAGGGCGGGGGGTGGCTAGGCTTGTCCGGATGCGGCCCGGGACCCGGACGGGTCCTGCCGCCACCCCCACACACGCCGTACGCACGACACGCACCCCGATACAAGGAGCCACAGGACATGGCCGACTCCAGTTTCGACATCGTCTCGAAGGTCGAGCGGCAGGAGGTCGACAACGCACTCAACCAGACCGCCAAGGAGATCTCGCAGCGCTACGACTTCAAGGGCGTGGGTGCCTCGATCTCGTGGTCCGGCGAGAAGATCCTCATGGAGGCGAACTCCGAGGACCGGGTGAAGGCCATCCTCGACGTCTTCCAGTCCAAGCTGATCAAGCGGGGCATCTCGCTCAAGGCCCTGGACGCGGGCGAGCCCCAGCTCTCCGGCAAGGAGTACAAGATCTTCGCGTCGATCACGGAGGGCATCTCCCAGGAGAACGCGAAGAAGGTCGCGAAGACCATCCGTGACGAGGGCCCCAAGGGCGTCAAGGCGCAGGTGCAGGGCGAGGAGCTGCGGGTCAGCTCCAAGAGCCGTGACGACCTGCAGGCCGTCATCACCCTGCTGAAGGGCAAGGACTTCGACTTCGCGCTGCAGTTCGTGAACTACCGGTAGGCCTCCGACCTGATGGCCTTGCGGCCTTCCGGTCTCCCGGTCTTCCGGTCTCCGCCCCCGGTTCGGTCGTCGTTCGTTCGTCCGGCCCGGGTGGACATGAGCAAGGGTGGGCGTCTGCCGGGCGCCCGCCCTTCTTGTTGTGCCCGACGGCGCTCGCCCCGCCCCCCGTCGGGCTGGGTGGGCGCCCGCGCGGGTCAGTCCCGGGAGTGGCCGAACAAGAGACGGTAGGCGATGAGCAGCACCAGCGACCCGCCGATCGCCGCGGCCCAGGTCGTGCCGTCGTAGAAGTCCTTGGTGATCGGGTGGTCCATCCAGCGGGCCGATATCCAGCCCCCGATGAACGCGCCCGCTATGCCGATCAGGGTCGTGCCGATGAGACCGCCCGGGTCGCGGCCCGGCAGCAGGAACTTCGCGATGGCTCCGGCCAACAGTCCCAGGATGATCCAGCTGACGATGGTCATGCCGTGAACCTGCCCTTTCACGCTGTGCCCGTACGGCCTCGGACCGGTGATCCTGTTCCCGGCGGGCCGGGGTCGCGGGTGGTGCCACGGGCGTCCCACCCGCGTCGTCGTCGGCGCGCCTGGTCGTCCCGTCTTGGTGGGGAGGACGTCCGAGGGACATCCACCGGTTGCGTCGCTCAGTTGCGTCGATCAGTAGGGTGCGATGCGTGACAGCCTCCGGTTCAGAACTGCGCCGCACCCTGGGTGTGGGCGACGCCGTCGTGGTCGGGCTCGGTTCGATGGTGGGTGCGGGGATCTTCGCCGCACTGGCGCCGGCGGCCCGCGCGGCCGGATCGGGCCTGCTCCTCGGGCTCGCCGTCGCCGCGGTGGTCGCCTACTGCAACGCCATGTCGTCGGCTCGCCTCGCCGCCCGGTACCCGGCGTCCGGTGGCACGTACGTGTACGGGCGCGAGCGGCTCGGGGAGTTCTGGGGGTACCTCGCGGGCTGGTCGTTCGTGGTCGGGAAGACGGCCTCCTGTGCGGCCATGGCGCTCACCGTGGGGGCGTACGTCTGGCCGGAGCAGGCGCACGCGGTGGCCGTCGCGGCCGTGGTGGCGCTGACCGCGGTGAACTACGGCGGTGTGCAGAAGTCCGCGTGGCTCACCCGGGTGATCGTCGCGGTGGTCCTGGGTGTCCTCGCCTCCGTGGTGGTCGTGTGCCTGCTGTCGGGTGAGTCCGACGCCGGGCGGCTCGACATCGGGGCGTCGGGCGGGGCCGACGGTGTGCTGCAGGCGGCCGGGCTGCTGTTCTTCGCGTTCGCGGGGTACGCCCGGATCGCGACCCTGGGCGAGGAGGTCCGCGACCCGGCTCGGACGATCCCGCGGGCGATTCCGCTGGCCCTGGGCATCGCGCTGGTCGTGTACGTCTGCGTGGCGGTGGCTGTCCTTTCGGTGCTGGGGTCCGGCGGGCTGGGGAGCGCGACGGCGCCGCTGGCGGACGCGGTGCGGGCCGCCGGGGTGCCCGGGCTCGCGCCGGTGGTGCGGGTCGGGGCCGCCGTGGCCGCGCTGGGTTCCCTGCTCGCGCTGATCCTGGGGGTGTCCAGGACGACACTGGCCATGGCCAGGGACCGGCATCTGCCGGGTGCGCTGGCCGCGGTGCATCCTCGGTTCCGGGTGCCGCACCGGGCCGAGTTGGCGGTGGGCACGGTGGTCGCAGTCCTGGCCGCCACGGTGGACGTCCGGGGCGCCATCGGGTTCTCCTCCTTCGGTGTGCTGGCGTACTACGCCGTGGCCAACGCCTCGGCGTGGACGCTCGATGCGTCGCCGGTGGCACGGCTGGTGCCGGTGGTCGGGCTGGTCGGGTGCGTGGTGCTGGCGTTCGCACTGCCCGGCGTGTCCGTGGCCGTGGGCACGGTGGTGCTGGCGGTGGGGGCCGCCGCGTACGGGGTGCGGCGACGGTGGGGCGGGAGCGGCTCCGTGCCCGGGGCTGCGGGCGGGGGCGGTTGAGCCGGTAGCGGTCGTCGCGCCGATGGGGCGTGGTGGATCGCGGAGCGCAGCGTCGTCGGGGATGAGTAGGGCTGAGCCGTGGGGGCGCTGCCGGGCCGCGAGAGCGGTGCCCGCGGGTCGCGGACAGAGGACGGCGGCCCGCTATCTGGAGAGGGAGCCCGTCCGTTGGGCGGGCGGCTGCCTGCAGGCCCTTGCACGAGCCGGCTGGAGGGCAGGCGGTCCTGCGCGCCGTGGGCCCGCGCCGGAGCGCGAAGTCGGGCCTCGCGGGGGCACGTCGGGGGTCGTGGTGGTCACTTCGGTCGGCAACTGCTCGTGCGCGGTCATGGGTTCATGATGCAGACCGGCGACGGCGGGCGGGCGAGGCTGTGGACAACCCTCCGCCTGTGGAAAAACCAGGCCGTCGATCCGGCGTCAGCGGACCGCGAACGGCTCGTCCGTCCGCACGATGTCGCGGCCCAGCGGCAGCAGCGAGACCGGGATCAGCTTGAAGTTGGCGATGCCGAGCGGGATACCGATGAGCGTGAGGCACAGCGCGATGCCGGTGACGATGTGGCCCAGGGCGAGCCACCAGCCCGCGAGGACCAGCCACAGCACGTTGCCCACGCAGGACGGGGCGCCGGCGTCACGGCGTTCGACGGTCGTGTACCCGAAGGGCCACAGGGCGTAGACGCCGATGCGGAACGCCGCGACGCCGAACGGGATGCCGATGATGGTGATGCACAGGAGCAGGCCCGCCGCCATGTAGGCGAGGAACAGCCAGAAGCCGCTGAAAACGAGCCATATGACGTTGAGTACGGTCCTCACTGGTTCCCACCTGCCATCTTCTCGAGCCGGTCGATGCGATCCGCCATCGGCGGGTGTGTGGAGAACATCCGGGAAAGGCCCTGGCCGGGACGGAACGGGTTCGCGATCATCATGTGACTGGCCGTCTCGATGCGGGGCTCGGGCGGCAGCGGCAGCTGCTTGGTGCCCACCTCGAGCTTGCGCAGGGCACTGGCCAGGGCGAGCGGGTCGCCGGTGAGCTGGGCGCCCGAGGCGTCCGCCTGGTACTCCCGGGAGCGGCTGATGGCCAGTTGGATGACGGAGGCGGCGAGCGGGCCCAGCAGCATGATCAGCAGCATGCCGAGCAGACCGGGGCCGTCGTCGTCGTCGGAGCGCCCGATGGGGATGAGCCAGGCGAAGTTGACCAGGAACATGATCACGGAGGCGAGGGCGCCGGCGACCGACGAGATGAGGATGTCGCGGTTGTAGACGTGGCTCAGCTCGTGGCCGATGACGCCGCGCAGCTCACGCTCGTCCAGCAGGCGCAGGATGCCGTCCGTGCAGCACACGGCGGCGTTGCGCGGGTTGCGGCCCGTGGCGAAGGCGTTGGGCGCCTCCGTCGGGGAGATGTACAGGCGCGGCATGGGCTGGCGGGCCTGGGTGGAGAGCTCGCGGACCATGCGGTAGAGCTGCGGGGCCTCGAACTCGCTCACCGGGCGGGCGCGCATCGCGCGGAGGGCCAGCTTGTCGCTGTTCCAGTACGCGTACGCGTTGGTGGCCAGCGCTACCAGGACGGCGATGACGAGCCCCATGCGGCCGAAGAAGCTGCCGATGACGATGATGAGTGCGGACAGTCCCCCCAGGAGGACTGCTGTCCTGAGCCCGTTGTGCCGGCGGTGCACGGTACGCCCTCCAAGTCGTGCGGCAGGGGAACCCTCGCTTGCGTCTCTGCGGTGCCACCGGTGTCGTGGTGTCACGTCCAGTGGACCCTCCCGTACTGGTCAACGCCAGGCGGGAGGCACTAGTTCCCTTGTGCGCGCGGGGCCGGCCGTGAGCCGTACGGGTGACGGCCGCGGGCTCCGCCACGCACGCGTGCGGGGCCGGGTTCCCCGCACGCGCGTGGTGAAAGCGTGACCCGGGCGACGGTCCGGCTCAGAAGAGGCCGGTGTCGGTGAAGCGCAGGACCAGCTGCGGGGCACCGGACAGGGCGATGCCGAGGACTCCGGTGACGGCGATCGCGGCGGTGAGCGGCGCGGGCACGCGCTGCTTCTCGGGCTCGCCCTCGGGGGCGCGGAACAGCAGGGCCGTCCACTGCAGGTAGTAGAACAGCGCGATCACGACGTTGACGGCCATGATCACGGCCAGCCAGCCGAGGCCGGCGTCGACGGCCGCGGAGAAGACGGTGACCTTGGCGAAGAGGCCGATGATGCCCGGGGGCAGTCCGGCCAGGCAGAGCAGGAAGAAGGCCAGGAGCAGAGCGGACAGGGGGCTGGTGGCGTACAGGCCGCGGTAGTCGGCGACCCGGTTGAGCAGCTTGGTGCGGCCGACGAGTGCGGCGACGGCGAAGGCGCCCAGGTTCACGGCGCCGTACATCAGGGCGTAGGCGACGGTGGAGCCGATCGACTTCTCGGCGTCCCCGGAGTACGCGGCGGCCGCGATCGGCACCAGGAGGTAGCCGGCCTGGCCGACGGAGGACCAGGCGAGCAGGCGTACCGCGCTGTACGCGCGCGTGGTCTGCTGGCGCAGCGCCCCGACGTTGCCCACCGTCATGGTGAGCGCGGCCAGGACGGCGAGGGCGGGTCCCCAGACGTCGGCGTACGACGGCAGGGCGACGACCGTGACGAGGATCAGGCCGGTGAAGCCGACGGCCTTGCCGATGACCGACAGGTAGGCGGCGATGGGCAGGGGCGCGCCGACGTAGGTGTCGGGGACCCAGAAGTGGAAGGGGACGGCGGCCGTCTTGAAGGCGAAGCCGATCAGGGTGAGGACGACACCGGTCTGGGCGAGCGTGTCGAGTCGGCCGTCGACGTCCTGGATGCGTTCGGCGATCCGGGTGAGGTGGAGGGTGCCCGTCGAGGCGTACAGGAAGCTGACGCCCATGAGGCTGACGGCGGTGGCGGTCACCGAGGACAGGAAGAACTTCAGGGCCGCTTCGGAGGACCTGCGGTCGCCGTACTTGAGGCCGACCAGCGCGAAGGCGGGCAGAGAGGCCACTTCGAGCGCGACGATCAGGGTGGCCAGGTCGCGGGAGGCGGGCAGGAGCGCGGCGCCGGCGGCGGAGGACAGCAGCAGGAACCAGTACTCCCCCTCGGGCAGGTCCTTGCGGGCGTCCTTCAGCGCGGTGACCGACAGCAGGGCGGCGAGGAGGGCGCCGCCGAGGACCAGGAACTGGATGACCAGGGTGAAGCGGTCGGCCGTGTAGCTGCAGACGGCGGGGTCGCCGTTCAGGCAGAAGGTGCTGCGGTCGCCGTCCAGGAGGGGCAGCAGCAGCGCGGTGGCGGCGGCGAGCCCTGCGACGGACGTCCAGCCGAGGACCGTCTTGCGGTGCTCGGGCACGAACAGGTCGGCGACCAGCACGACGAGCCCGACGACCGCCGCGAGGGTGGGCGGTGCGATGGCGAGCCAGTCGATGGACTGGACCAGCGAGGCGGCCAGGGGCTGGGCCGGGGAGCTCATCGGGTGCCTCCTGCGAGGAGCTGCTGGACGGCCGGGTCGCTCAGGCCGAGCAGGGCTTTGGGCCACAGGCCGGCGACGACGGTGAGGACGACGAGCGGGGTCCAGGCGGCGAACTCGTACGAGCGGACGTCGGTGAGGCGGGGCGTGTCCTGGGGCAGGGCGCCCATGCAGACGCGCCGGACCACGGTCAGCAGGTACGCGGCCGTCAGCAGTGTGCCGAACGCGCCGATCGCCATGAAGGTGAGGAAGGCGGGGCGGCTGAGGCCCTCGGCGGGCTGGAACGCGCCGAACAGGGCCAGCATCTCGCCCCAGAAGCCGGCGAGGCCCGGCAGGCCGAGGGAGGCCACCGCCGCGAAGGCGAGCAGGCCGCCGAGGCGCGGGGCCTTGCCGTAGAGGGCGGCGCCGGTCTCCTCGGCGAGGGTGTCGAGGTCGGTGGTGCCGGTGCGGTCCTTCAGGGCGCCGACCAGGAAGAAGAGCAGGCCGGTGATCAGGCCGTGGGCGATGTTGGCGAAGAGGGCGCCGTTCACGCCGGTCGGGGTCATGGTGGCGATGCCCAGCAGGACGAAGCCCATGTGGCCGACGGAGGAGTAGGCGATGAGGCGCTTCAGGTCGCCCTTCGCACCCCGTCTGGCCAGGGCCAGGCAGGCCAGGGAACCGTAGATGATGCCGACGACGGCCAGGGCGGCGAGGTACGGCGCGAAGGTGCGGAAGCCGTCGGGCGCGACGGGTAGCAGGATCCGGACGAATCCGTACGTGCCCATCTTGAGCAGGACGCCGGCCAGCAGGACCGAGCCGACGGTCGGGGCGGCGGTGTGGGCGTCCGGCAGCCAGCTGTGCAGGGGCCACATCGGCGTCTTCACCGCGAGCCCGACACCGATCGCCAGAACGGCGATGACCTGCACGGATGTGGTCAGGGACCGGCCGTTGTCAGTGGCGAGTGCCACCATGTCGAACGTGCCCGCCTTGATTCCGATCAGGAGCAGGCCGAGCAGCATGACCACGGAACCGAGCAGCGTGTAGAGGATGAACCGCCACGCGGCCCGGCTCCGGTCCTCGCCGCCCCAGCGGGCGATGAGGAAGTACATCGGGATGAGGACCATCTCGAAGGCGAGGAAGAACAGCAGCAGGTCGAGGACGGCGAAGGTCGCGAGCGTGCCGGACTCGAGGACGAGCAGCAGGGCGACGAAGGCCTTCGGGGCCGGACCCGCCGGCATCTGGAAGTACGAGTAGAGCGCGCAGAGGAAGGTCAGCAGCGCGGTCAGGACCAGAAGGGGGAGGGAGATGCCGTCGATGCCGAGGTGGATGCGCACGTCGAGTGCGGGGATCCAGCTGATGTCGGTGCTGGCCTGCATCTTCGACGGCTGGTCGTGGTCGAAGCCGAACGCGAGGGCGATCGCCGCGAGGAGGACGGCGCCGGTGACGGTCACGCCGTGCCGGAGCACCGCCTGCTCGGGTGACTTCCCCTTCAGTCCGGGCGGGGCGGGCAGGAGAGCCGCGACGGCGCCGAGGAGCGGGCCGACGACGACGAACGCCAGAAGGAACTGCATCACGGACTCGCTGATATCGATCACGCCTGCTCACGCTCCCGTGGCGACGAGGACGACGGCGACCGCGAGGACGACGGTGCCGGCGAGCAGCGCGCTCACATAGGTCTGGACGTTGCCGGTCTGGGTGCGCCGTACGGCGGCGCCGAGCCAGCGGGGCAGCGCACCCGCACCGCGGACATAGGTCTCGACGACCTCGCGGTCGAGGAACCGCACGAGGCTCGCTCCGGCCTGGACCGGGCGGACGAAGAGGGCCGCGTACACGGCGTCCAGGTGGAAGCCGGCGGCCGCGTGCCGGTGCAGGGGGCCGAGCAGGAGCCGTCCCGGGTCGGCGGGGTCGGGTGCCTGGGCGATGTCTCCGTAGGCCGGCTCGTGGCTGGCGATGGCCTCGGCCTCGACCCGGGCGGCGTCGCCCTCGGGGTGGGCCGCGACGGCGCCCAGCGGGAAGCGGGCCGCGCGTGCGGCGGTGTGCCGCCAGGCGGCGTAGGTGACGATGCCGCCGGCCAGGGCGAGACCCGTGCCGAGCACGGAGGTGGTCAGGGTCGGGCCGAGGTCGCGGCCGTCGAACCAGTCGGGCAGCAGCCGGAAGGCGAACCCGCCGAGAGCAAGGGAGGGCACGGCCAGCACCCACAGCACGACGGTCATCGTGAGCGGCTGTCGGCCGTGGTCGGGGGCCTCCGCACCCCGGCCGCGGAAGGCCAGCAGCCACAGGCGTGCGGCGTAGGCGGCGGTGAGCACGGCCGTGAGCAGACCGGCGACCAGGACGATCCAGCCCGCCGCGGCGGGGGCGTGCTCGGTGTGCCCGGTGACGACGTGCTCGGCGACGCCGAGGACGGCCTCCTTGGAGAAGAAGCCGCTGAACGGCGGGATCGCGGCGAGCGCGAGCAGCGCCACGGTCATCGTCCAGTAGGCGTCGGGGACGCGGTCGCGCAGGTGGCCCATGCGGGACATGGCGGCCAGCGAGTTGGTGCCGGCGGCGTGGATGATCACGCCTGCGGCGAGGAACAGCAGCGCCTTGAAGGCGCCGTGGGACAGGAGGTGGAAGACGGCGGCGCCGCGGTCGCCGACGGCGAGGGCGCCGGTCATGTAGCCGAGTTGCCCGATCGTCGAGTAGGCGAGGACGCGCTTGATGTCGTCCTGGGCGAGCGCGGCGAGCGCCGAGCCGGCCATGGTGACGGCGGCCATGACGGCCATGACCACCATCGCGGCCTGCGAGGCCTCGAAGACCGGGAGGAGACGGGCGATGAAGTAGACACCGGCGGCGACCATCGTCGCGGCGTGGATCAGCGCGGAGACGGGGGTCGGGCCCGCCATCGCGTCGGGGAGCCAGGTGTGCAGCGGGAACTGCGCCGACTTGCCCGCCACACCTGCCAGGAGCAGCAGGGCGATCACCGTCGGGTGGTCCAGCCCGCCGCCGGCGACGGTGCTGAGGATGCGGGTGATGCGGAAGGACCCCGCGTCGGTGGCCAGGGCGAACAGGCCGATCAGGAAGGGGACGTCGCCGAGCTTGGTGACCAGGAAGGCCTTGAGGGAGGCGGCGCGGGCCTCCGGGGTCTCCCAGTAGTGGCCGACCAGGAAGTAGGAGCAGATGCCCATGACCTCCCAGCCGACCAGCAGCACCATCAGATCGCCGGAGTAGACGACCAGCAGCATCGCGGAGGTGAACAGGGAGACGAGGGCGGCGTAGGAGGGGTAGCGCGGGTCGTCGCGCAGGTAGCCCGTGGAGTAGATCTGCACGCAGGAGGCGACCAGGCCGACCAGGACGGCGACGAGAGCGGCGAAGCCGTCGATGTGCAGGGCCAGCTCGATCGGCACGGAGCCGGTCGGGGTCAGCTCGGTGGCCGAGTCGACGGCCGGGCCACCGCCCTGGCGGGCGGCGACCAGCGCGGCGAGGACCAGGGAGGTGAGGGTCGGCAGGACGGCGAGCGGGCGCGCGAAGCCGGGGGCCGTGCGGCCCAGGAGCAGGCCGGCGACGGCGCCGAGGAACGGCAGGAGGGGGACGAGGACGGCGAGGGTGGTCGTGGTCACGCGGTGGCCTCAGCCTTCTGGGCCTCGCCGGTCGGGCCGGGGGTGTCGGTGTCGTGGCCGTCGTGGCCGGATCCGTCGGGGCCGTCGGGGTGATGCCGTTCGGCGGTGTCGCGGAGCTTGTCGATGTCCGCGGTGCCGCGGTTGCGGTGGACGGCGAGGACGATCGCCAGTCCGATGCCGATCTCGGCGGCGGCGATGGCGATGGTGAACAAGGTCAGGGCCTGGCCGGAGTGCAGGGTCTCCTCGGCGGCCTTGCTGAGCCACACGTCGAAGGCGACCAGGTTGAGGTTGACGGCGTTGAGCATCAGCTCGACCGACATCAGGACCAGGATCGCGTTGCGGCGGGCGAGGACGCCGTACAGGCCCGTGCAGAAGAGGAGGGCGGAGAGCACGGCGGGATAGGCGAGGTGCATCAGCGGGTCCCTTCCGTGCCACGGCGGGGGGTGCGCCCGGTGTCCGACGAGGGCGCGTCGGTTTCGCTCGTCTTCTCGGACCCGGACGCCCCGGCGGCCTCGGTTGCTCCGGCACTCGGGGTGGATCCGGCCTTGGGGGTCGGTCCGGCACTCGAGGTGGATCCGGCCGTGGCGGTTGCTCCGGCCCTGGGGGTCGGTCCGGCCTGAGCGGGCGGTCCGGGCTTGGCGGGCGGTCCGGGCTTGGCGGTTGCTGCGGCCCTGGTGGCTGGGTCGGCCGTGGAGGCCGCCTCGGCCTTGGACTTGCGGGAGAGGACGATCGCGCCGACGAGGGCGGCGAGGAGGAGGACGGAGAGGGCCTCGAAGGGGAGGACCCAGTTCTGGAAGAGGCTCGCCCCGGTGACCTCGGTGGAGCCGGCGGCGGGGCCGTCCAGGTCGATCCAGGTCGTGCGGAAGGCGTCGACGACGACCCAGACCAGGGCGGCGGCCGCGGCGACGGCCACGGTGAGGGCGGCCCAGCGGTTGCCGGAGTCGGCGTCCGGTGACCGGCCGATGGGGGCCCTGGTGAGCATCAGGCCGAACAGGAGGAGGACGACGACGGAACCGACGTAGATGAGGACCTGCACCCAGGCGATGAACTCCGCGGTGAGCAGGAGGTACTCGACGGCGAGACCGCCGAGGGCGACGACGAGCCACAGGGCGGCGTGCACGAGTTGCCGGGTGGTGACGGTGACGAGGGCGGCGCCGAAGGTGACCAGGCCGACCAGGAGGAAGGCGATCTCGACGCCGCTCGGCGACAGGAAGCCGCGGGTCTCGGCGGCGGCCGTCGCGGAGTGCGCCAGGAGCTGGGCCTGGGCGGCGCTTGCGGAGACGGTCACGCGGTGCCCCCCTGCCCCGGCTCGGGCCGGTCGGAGCCCGGTCCGGGTCCGTCCACCTGCTGCTGGGAGTCGCCGTGGGCGCGGGTGGGCTGCTCGGCGGCGCGGGCCTGCTCGTCGGCGTGCGGTTCGGTGACGGGCGGGGCCTGCTGGGCGGCGAGCTTGTCGGCGGCCTTGCGGGCGGCGGCGAGTTCCTTGGGTTCCTCCGCGCCGGGGTCGAGGGCGGGCGGGGCCGGGACGGTCCACATCCACTCGCGGAGCTTGTCGCGCTCGTGGGTGAGGTCACGGATGTCGGTCTCGGCGTACTCGAACTCCGGGGACCAGAACAGGGCGTCGAAGGGACACACCTCGATGCAGATGCCGCAGTACATGCACAGGGCGAAGTCGATGGCGAAGCGGTCGAGGACGTTGCGGCTGCGCTCGCGGCCACCGGGGGCCGCGGGCGGGACCGTCTCCTTGTGGGAGTCGATGTAGATGCACCAGTCGGGGCACTCGCGGGCGCACAGCATGCAGACCGTGCAGTTCTCCTCGAACAGGCCGATCACACCGCGGGAGCGGGGCGGGAGCTCGGGCTGGACGTCCGGGTAGTGCGCGGTGACGGACTTCTTCGTCATCGTGCGGAGGGTGACGGCCAGGCCCTTGGCCAGGCCACTTCCTGGAATGGGGGCCATGGTTACTGGATCACCACCTTGACGACGCCGGTGAGGGCGATCTGGGCGAGGGCGAGGGGGACGAGAAGGGTCCAGGACAACTTCTGGAGCTGGTCCTCGCGCAGGCGCGGGTAGGTGACGCGCAGCCAGATGACGAGGAAGGCGAGGACGGCGGTCTTCAGCAGGGTCCAGACCCAGCCGAGGCCGTCGGCACCCCAGGGGCCGTGCCAGCCGCCCAGGAAGAGGACGGTGGTCAGACCGCACAGGACGACGATCCCGGCGTACTCGGCGAGGAGGAAGAGGGCGAAGCGGAGGCCTGTGTACTCGGTGTAGGCACCGAAGATGATCTCCGAGTCGGCGACGGGCATGTCGAAGGGCGGGCGCTGGAGTTCGGCGAGCCCGGCCACGAAGAAGACGATCGCGCCGACGATCTGCCAGGGCAGCCACCACCACTCGAAGGCGTCGAGGATGCCGGGGAGGGAGACGGTGCCCGCCGCCATGGCCACCGAGGCGGCGGTCAGCAGCATGGGCAGTTCGTAGGCGAGGAGCTGGGCGGCCGTGCGCAGGCCGCCGAGGAGGGAGAACTTGTTCGCGGACGCCCAGCCGGCCATGAGCGACCCGAGGACGCCCACGCCCATGACGGCCAGGACGAAGAAGACGCCCGCGTCGACGACCTGGCCGACGGCGCCCTCGTCCGGTCCGACGGGGATGGCGAGCAGGACGAGGAGATAGGGCAGGAGGGCGACGGCGGGGGCCAGCTGGAAGATCCGGCGGTCGGCGCCCGCGGGGACGACGTCCTCCTTCTGCGCGAACTTCACGCCGTCGGCGATCAGCTGGGCCCAGCCGTGGAAGCCGCCGGCGTACATGGGGCCGACGCGGCCCTGCATGTGGGCCATCACCTTGTGTTCGGTCTGGCCGATGATCAGGGGGAAGGTGAGGAAGACGACGAAGACGATCAGGAGTCGCAGGATGACGTCGAGCACGTCGTTCACCGCGGGCCTCCTGCGGAATCCGGGGTATCGGGAGTCTCGGGGGTATCGGGGGTATCGGGGGAATCAGGGCGGGGGTCGGGGTCGGCCTCGGGCCCGGATCGGGGGCCGTCGGGCGTGCCGGGCCTGTCGGGCGTGGTGGGCTCGTCGGCGGGCTGCCGGCCGTCACGCGGCTTCGCCTCGCCGGCAGCGCTCGCGCCGTCGCGCGGCTCGCCGGGCTTCACCTCGTCCGCCGCCGGCCGCGCCGTCTCCCCGGTGGGGTCACCTGCGGTGTCTCCTGCGGTCTCCCCTGTGGGGTCGCCTACGGGGTCGCCTGCGATGTCCCCTGTGGTGTTCGGCCGCTCGGGTTCCGGCTCGTCGAAGGCCGGGCGGGCGTGGTGCCAGGGGGCGTCCGTGCTGCGCGGGGCCCGGTTGGGGCCGCCGGTCGGGGTGGCGGTGCCCTGGTCGTCCCCGGTCCCGGCCGGCGGGGCGGAGCGCTGGCTCGCACTGCCCTCCGACGCGCTGCGCGAACGGCGCGGCCCGGCGGAGGAAGCCGGCCGTGTGCGCTGGGACGCCGAGCCTTCACTCGCGCTGCGGGCCCGGCGCGGGCCCGTCGACGCGGCGGGGTCCCCGGTGGCCGGGGCACTCGGGGTTTCCCCGCTCGCGGAAGTCGCCGACTCGGCAGCTCCCGACCCGGCCCCGGCCACGCCCGCGGCACCAGTCGAGTCAGCGGCACCACCGGAGTCCGCAGCACCACCCGAGTCACCAGCAGCACCCGAGTCGCCAGCGCCACCGGCTCCGGCGGCACCACCGGCGATGCCCGCACCACCC
The DNA here is from genome assembly GCF_042878735.1 of Streptomyces sp. NPDC003456. Taxonomy (NCBI): domain Bacteria; kingdom Bacillati; phylum Actinomycetota; class Actinomycetes; order Kitasatosporales; family Streptomycetaceae; genus Streptomyces; species Streptomyces sp. NPDC003456. The sequence goes on along the minus strand of NZ_JBIAOK010000004.1, from coordinate 7,003 downwards.
TTGTCGGCGGCAGCACCCGCCTGAGCGACCCGCCCAGCGGCCTCCGACGCGGCGGCGGAACCGCTCGCGGCAGCAGTGCCCGTCGCGGCGGTGGAACCGCCGAGGCCCGCGGCTTCCGCCGTGGCGGAACCGGCCGCAACCGCAGGTCCCTGGCTCGCCGAGCCCTCCGACGCCGAGCGCGTGCGCCGCACCGGGCGCTCGCCTGCGGCACGGGGTGTGCGGGCAGGGCGTTCGCCCGCCGCACGAGCGCCCCTGGCCGGACGCGCCGGAGCCGGGGGGAGCTGGCCCTTCAGGGGGCCCCATTCGTTCGGGTCGGGCACACCGGGCGGGAGCATCTGGCGGCGCTTGGGACCGCCGTGCTCGGACTCGCCGGGTTCCTTCGCACCGGGCCATGCCTTGGCGACGCGGGCGGCCAGGACGAAGTCCTTGCGCAGGGGGTGGCCCTCGAAGGTGTCGGGCAGCAGGAGGTGGTCCAGCGCCGGGTGGCCCTCGAAGGTGACGCCGAACATCTCGTGCGTCTCGCGTTCGTGCCAGGCGGCGCCGGCGTAGACGCCGATGGCCGAAGGCAGGGTGGGGGCCTCGTGCGGGACCGTCGTCCGCAGCAGGAGGCGGCGGAGCGGGGACAGCGCGGCGACGTGGGCCGCGACGCGGAAGCCGGTGCCCGGTTCGTCGACGGCGCTCAGCCAGTCGAAGTAGGTGCAGCCCAGCCGGTCGCGGGCGGTCTCCAGAGCGGAGATCCAGGCGGCCGGGGGCACGTCGACCGTGAGGACCTCGTAGGACTCCTCGGCGGTGGCGTCGGGACCGAAGAGTTCGCCGGTGTCGGCGGGCAGCCAGCCGACCGCGGTCATCGACCCTCCTCCCCGGACGCAGCCCCATCAGCAGCCCCAGACCCGGACCCGGAGCCGGCCCCGGAAGCAGAGCCAGACCCAGACCCGGACCCGGACCCGAAGCCAGCCCCATCAGCGGAGCCAGACCCAGACCCGGCCGCACCGGAATCCGCCCCCGGCGGCCGGACCAACCCGCTCTGCAGAGCCGCCGCCGAAGGACGGGCCGGACTGTCGCCGTACCGCTCCCCGAGCGACTCCCGGGCGATCTTCTCCTGGAGCTTGAGGATGCCCTGCAGGAGCGCCTCGGGCCGGGGCGGGCAGCCGGGGACGTAGACGTCGACGGGGATGATCTGGTCGACGCCCTTGGTGACGGCGTACGAGTCCCAGTACGGGCCGCCGCAGTTGCTGCACGCGCCGAAGGAGATGACGTACTTCGGCTCGGGCATCTGCTCGTAGAGGCGCTTCACGGCCGGGGCCATCTTGTCGGTGACCGTGCCGGAGACGACCATCAGGTCGGCCTGGCGGGGGCCCGGCGCGAAGGGGATGACGCCGAGGCGGATGAAGTCGTGGCGGGCCATGGACGCGGCGATGAACTCGATCGCGCAGCAGGCGAGGCCGAAGTTGAAGACCCAGAGCGAGTAGCGGCGGCCCCAGTTGAGGATCACCTTCATCGGCTCGGGCGCGAGGCGCGCGAGGGTGCCGAGCCGCCGGGGCTCGGGCAGCAGTACGGGCTCGGGGGTCACGTCCATGCCAGGACGCCCTTCTTGTAGGCGTAGAGCAGGCCCACGGCCAGGAAGCCGAGGAAGACGAACATCTCGACCAGGGTCGCGGCGCCGTAGCCGGGGGCGGCGAAGACGGTCGCCCAGGGGAACAGGAAGATCGAGTCGACGGCGAAGATGACGTAGAGGAACGCGTAGACGTAGTAGCGGACCTGGGTGTGGGCCCAGCCCTCGCCGACGGGGTCGACGCCGCATTCGTACGTCAGCAGTTTCTCGGGGGTCGGGACCACGGGCCGCAGCAGGCGGCCGGCCCCGAAGGCGACGGCGACGAAGAGCACGCCGACGACGGCGAGCAGGCCGACGACCGAGTAGGCCCGGAAGTAGTCCGCCGCGACGACGGTCGTGGTGACGACGGTCGGTTCCGGCACGTCCGTCCCTCGCTCCCTGAAACTCGTACTGGTTCCTGTGACGGTCCCGCGGTACCCCGGCGGGAGGCCGGAAACACGCACGCCGTCGTTCGGCGATCTGTACGCACGGGAGTCTAGGCCCTGATAAAGGCAGGGTAAGCAGCCCGTCACCGCCGGGATCACGGGGGTGGGGTTTTCCTCAGGGGATCCTGGCGGCACACCTCATGGCGCGGCCGTCCGCGGCCGGGCACGCTTACGCACATGACCGAACGCTTCCCGTCCCCCGGCGCGCAGGCGGCCGCGGGGGCAGCCGGGCAGGACGGCCACCCGCCGCCGCCCCGCTTCGCCTACGACCGGCACACCTGGAAGGAGATCGCGCATCTCCTGGCGAACCTCCCGGTGTCGCTGCTCGGTTTCACCTACGTCGTGACGGTGCTGTTCACGGGGTTCGGACTGACCGTCACGGTGGTCGGGTTCCCGCTGCTGGCGGCCGGGCTGATCGGGGCGCGGCAGCTGGGCCGGCTGGAGCGGGCCCGGGCCAGGGCGCTGCTCGGCGTGCGGGTGGAGGAGCCGAGCCGGCTGCGGCTGCGCGGCGGGGGCGGCTTCTTCCAGCGGCTGTGGATGCAGTTGAAGGACCCGGTGGGCTGGCGGACGGTGCTCTACGAGTTCATCCGGCTGCCGTGGGGGGTGCTGACCTTCGCCGTGACGACGGCCTCGCTGTTCGTGCTGTGGCCGGTGCTGCCGTTCATCGCGCGCGGGCTGGCCAACGCCGACCGGGCGATGGTGCGGGCGCTGCTGTCGCCCTCCGACGAACTGGAGCGGCGCATCGCCGAACTGGAGTCGGACCGGGGGGTGGTGGTCGACACGGCGGCGGCCGACCTGCGGCGCATCGAGCGGGATCTGCACGACGGGGCGCAGGCCCGGCTGGTCAACCTGGCGATGGGGCTGGGCCTGGCCAAGGAGAAGGTGCTGGAGGACCCCGACGCCGCGGCGGCGATGGTCGAGGAGGCGCACGGCGAGGTGAAGCTGGCGCTGCAGGAACTGCGGGACCTGGCCCGGGGCATCCACCCGGCGGTCCTCACCGACCGCGGACTGGACGCGGCCCTGTCGTCGGTCGCCACGCGCTGCACGGTCCCGGTGAAGGTGACGGTCGACCTGCCCGCGCGTCCGGCCGCGGCCATCGAGGGCATCGCCTACTTCACCGTCTCGGAGCTGCTGCAGAACGTCAGCAAGCACAGCCGGGCGAGGTCGGCCTCGGTCGAGGTGTGGCGGACGGACGACCGGCTGCTGATCCAGGTGCGGGACGACGGCCGCGGCGGCGCGAGCGTCGACGGCGGTACGGGGATGAGGGGGCTGGCGGACCGGCTGAACGCGGTCGACGGCCTGTTCGTCCTGGAGTCCCCGGAGGGCGGTCCGACGACGGTCACGGCGGAACTGCCCTGGCGCGAGCGGGACACCGCCGCCGGAACAGCCCCCTCCGACTAGCAAGCCCCGCTTCGGTGAGGCCCCGCCGGTTCCTGACCGGCGGGGCCTCGCGCATGCCCGTGCCCCCTCGTGCGGCCGGCTCCTCCCCTGGGGTGGGGAAAACCCCCCGTCCAAGACGCCGACGGCCTTCATGGTCCGCGGGCGCGCGGACGAGGAGGGTGGAGGTACGAGGGAACAGCCGCAGGACGAGGAGAAGGACGGCGCCGATGGCCACGGGATACGGACAGGGGTACGGGCTCGACGGCGAGGCCGGGTTCCGCGGGAGCACCGAGCGGCGGCACCGGCTGCCCGCCGTACTGCGGGCGCCGGTCGAGGGCCGCACCTGGCGAGAGCTGGGCTACGTGCTGCTGAGTCTGCCGATCAGCGTGCTGCTGTTCACCTACGCGGTCACGATGGTCTCGCTGGGTGCGGGCCTGCTGGTGACGTTCCTCGGCATCCCGGTGCTGGCGGCGGCGCTCGCCGGGTGCCGCGGCATCGGCACGGTGGAGCGGGCCCGGGCGCGGGCGCTGCTGGGCCTGGACGTGGCCGAGCCGGAGCCGCTGCGGGTGCGCAAGCGGGGCGCCATGGCCTGGATGGGGGCCGTCCTGAAGAGCGGCACCTCCTGGCGGGCCCTGCTGTACTCGGTGCTCCAGCTGCCCTGGGCGATCTTCTCCTTCGTCGTCGCCGTGAACGTGTGGGTGCTGGGCTGGGGGCTGTTGACGTACCCGCTGTGGTGCTGGGTGTTCCCCATGTACACCGGGCAGGACGGGATCCAGCTGTACGGCGACGAGACGCACCGGGTGTACCTCGACAACCCGTTCGAGATCACGGTGACCGCCCTGGTGGGGCTGCTGTTCACGATCGCCACGCCGTGGATCGTGCGGGCCCTGACGATGGTGGACCGGCTGATGGTGCACGGGCTGCTCGGGCCGTCGCGGCTGGTCTCGCGGGTGGTGGAGCTGGAGTCGGACCGCGGGGTCGTGGTCGACACGGCGGCGGCCGACCTGCGGCGCATCGAGCGGGACCTGCACGACGGTGCGCAGGCCCGGCTGGTGGCGCTGGCGATGGACCTGGGGCTGGCGAAGGAGAAGCTGCAGGAGGACCCGGATGCGGCCGCGCGGATGGTGGACGAGGCGCACGGCGAGGTGAAGACGGCGTTGCAGGAGCTGCGGGACCTGGCCCGGGGCATCCACCCGGCGGTGCTGACCGACCGCGGACTGGACGCGGCCCTGTCCGCGGTGGCGTCGCGCTGCACGGTGCCGGTGCAGGTCGAGGTGGACCTCGCGGAGCGGCCGGCGCCGGCGATCGAGGGCATCGCGTACTTCACGGTGTCGGAGCTGCTGCAGAACGTCAGCAAGCACGCGCGGGCGACCTGGGCGGGCGTGGAGGTCTGGCGCACGGAGAACCGGCTGATGCTGCAGGTCGTGGACAACGGCGTGGGCGGCGCGGACGTGTCCGCCGGATCGGGCCTGGCGGGCCTGGCCGAACGGCTGGACGCGGTCGACGGCATCCTCGTCGTGGACTCCCCCGCAGGCGGGCCGACCCGGGTGACGGCGGAACTGCCGTGGCGGGGCGCGCGGCTCCGGTGACCCCCCGAGTGCGTCCGGTGGAACGAGGAGCACCCGCCCCGGACCACTGACCAGCAGGACCCGGCGGCGCCTGCCTCCTCCGGCACGGAAGGGGGCAGGCGCCGCCCGGCGTCCCCCCAAGAGCGGCGAGCCCCGCAGGATCCTCCTCCCCCCGGTCCGGCGACGAGCACGCCCTCCCTCCACGCGATTCCGCCGGGCCGGATGCCCGTCCCGTGTCCCATCCGGGCGCCGGTCCTGAAATGCTGGACCCGTCGCCCGGGTGGGCGCGGGGCCGTCGGGGCCCGCGGACGGGCGGCGTCGGGGCCAGGGGGGCCGAACATCGTGGAGGACAGGGTGCGGGTCGTCATCGCCGAGGATTCAGTGCTGCTCAGGGAGGGCCTGACCCGGTTGCTGACCGACCGCGGGCACGACGTCGTCGCGGGCGTCGGCGACGGTGAGGCGCTGGTCAAGACGATCACCGAGCTGGACGCGCAGGGCGAGCTGCCGGACGTGGTCGTGGCCGACGTGCGGATGCCGCCCACGCACACCGACGAGGGGGTGCGGGCGGCGGTGCAGCTGCGCAAGGCCCACCCGGGCCTGGGCGTGCTCGTGCTGTCGCAGTACGTGGAGGAGCGGTACGCCACGGAGCTGCTCGCGGGCTCCAGCCGGGGCGTCGGCTACCTGCTGAAGGACCGGGTGGCCGAGGTACGGGAGTTCGTCGACGCCGTGGTCCGGGTGGCCGGGGGCGGTACGGCCCTGGACCCGGAGGTGGTCGCCCAGTTGCTGGGCCGCAGCCGCAAGCAGGACGTGCTGGCGGGGCTCACCCCGCGGGAGCGCGAGGTGCTGGGGCTGATGGCCGAGGGGCGCACGAACTCGGCGATCGCCCGGCAGCTGGTGGTCAGTGACGGGGCCGTGGAGAAGCACGTCAGCAACATCTTCCTCAAGCTCGGGCTGTCCCCCAGCGAGGGGGACCACCGCCGGGTGCTGGCCGTGCTGACGTACCTCAACTCCTGACGGGGCGGTGCACCGAACCGGAAGACCGCGCACGAGCGTCTCCAGCAGCGGCACCACCTGCACAAACCAGGCAGGGCGGGTACGCGGGAGGGGCTCGATGTCGTGTCCAACATGCAAATGACCCCAGGAACGCGACCCGCGCGGTCGTAGGGTTGATCCAGGGAGGCCTGCGGGAAGGCCTGTCCGGGACAGCCGCCTCGAGGGAGGTCCAGTTCAGTGACCAGCCAGGTCAGCAGCCCAGCGGAGCAGGCCGACGAAACTGTCGTAGGAGAACAGCGCAAAGCGGTGGGGGCGAAGGACGTCCGTCGTCTCGACCGGGTGATCATCAGGTTCGCGGGTGACTCGGGTGACGGTATGCAGCTCACCGGTGACCGTTTCACCTCGGAGACGGCGTCGTTCGGCAACGACCTGTCGACGCTGCCGAATTTCCCGGCGGAGATCCGGGCGCCTGCCGGGACGTTGCCGGGTGTGTCGTCGTTCCAGTTGCATTTCGCCGACCATGACATCCTCACGCCCGGTGACGCGCCGAACGTGCTGGTGGCGATGAATCCGGCGGCGTTGAAGGCGAACATCGGGGACCTGCCGCGCGGCGCGGAGATCATCGTGAACACCGATGAGTTCACGCGGCGGGCTATGCAGAAGGTCGGCTATGCGGCCAGTCCGTTGGAGGACGGTTCGCTGGACGGCTACAGCGTGCATCCGGTGCCGTTGACGACGTTGACGGTGGAGGCGCTGCGGGAGTTCGATCTGAGCCGTAAGGAGGCCGAGCGCAGCAAGAACATGTTCGCGCTGGGTCTGCTGAGCTGGATGTATCACCGGCCCACCGAGGGCACGGAGAAGTTTCTGCGTGCCAAGTTCGCGAAGAAGCCGCAGATCGCGGCGGCGAACATCGCGGCGTTCCGGGCGGGATGGAACTTCGGTGAGACGACGGAGGATTTCGCGGTCTCCTATGAGGTGGCTCCGGCGGCGACGGCGTTCCCGCCGGGGGTGTATCGCAACATCTC